>NZ_ML762430.1:127384-215134 GCF_009498735.1 Gracilibacillus oryzae | reverse complement strand
TGCGCTTAGTATGTGCGTTCATCTCTTGATTATAGTATCGTTCGTATTTTGGGTTAACATTATTAGTTATGTCCCGGACTCTTCTATCTTTTCTGCTTTTATTAATACTCCATCAAAGTTAACACATCGTAACCATCTAGCTTATCACGGCCGTTCAAATAAGTCAGTTCAACTAAGAAAGCACAGCCCACAACAATTCCGCCCAGCTGTTCCACTAATTGAATCGTTGCATCAATTGTCCCGCCTGTTGCTAAAAGGTCATCTGTAATTAAAACACGCTGACCTGGTTTAATCGCATCTTTGTGAATCGTTAAAATATCTTTTCCGTACTCTAAGCCATAATCCACTTTGATTACTTCCCGTGGTAATTTTCCTTCTTTGCGGACAGGTGCAAAACCGATTTCCAGGGCATAGGAAACAGGACAGCCGACAATGAATCCACGTGCTTCAGGACCAACGACGATGTCAATTTCTTTTCCTTTTGCATATTCCACAATTTCATCTACTGCTGCTTTATATGCAGGACCGTTATCCATCAATGTGGTAATATCCTTAAATCTTACACCCTCTTTTGGCCAATCCTCTACAACAGTAATATACTTTTTAAAATCCATAAACCATTTCCTCCTCAGGTTCTGAAGCACATGTTAATTGCTCTTTTATCCATTCTTTTAATTGTTTGTAAGTAGAATAATACAGTGTTTCTTCTACTATCATTTGTTTGTCCATTTTTTGATATAATGGCGATTCTGTTAAATCTTTCTTCACAGGATTATTTGTTGGCACAATCCTCGCACCTTCTCTTGTCAGAAAATCCAATTCATGGAAAACCTGAAACATGAACTTAATCTTTTCCAGCTTCCAGCCTTTATATTCAGCCAGTTTCGGGGCGTCTGTTTTGTAATCAAAATATTTTCTTTTCAATATTAATTGATATAGCCACTTGAATTCGTCTCGTGTTGGCACTTTTTGAAAAAAGTAGCTGTCCGTTAATTGAAAACACGCATAAATACGGTTAATTTGCTTTCCTTTTAATACATTGCTCAACTCTTCTAATGAATCTGGCAGATCTACGAGAAAAAGAGCTTCAACTGTTTGATCCAACTCACTAAACTGCTCTGGAGATAAACTATCAACAGGTACATCTGTCTTGTTTTGAAAAGAGAGTGCATACTGATTTGAAATTGACGGATCCCATTGATTTTGCCATTGTTTCGAGCCGCGCAAATCAAATAACTGCCATTCGGTAATGGCTAAATCTTTCAAAAACAATTGTGGTTTTCGAATGCCATTCCATTCGTTCTCCTGTAATTCTACCACAGCTTCCAGTTTTGTATCTTTTGAAAGCTTTGTATACAAATCACCTAAGCCAAATCCTACTGAATCGATTTGCGACCCATCTTGATCAAATTTGATCTTCAAATGATTTTTAGTTGCACCAATTTGCCTGATATCCACAGGCATTGCATTCACATGGAATAATGGTTTGGGATTTCCCATACCAAAGGGTGCTAATTGATTCAATGTCTGCAATACATCAAGATCAATATCTTTTAAATCAATGGAAGCATCAACCGTAAGCTGCGGTTTGAAATCTGCTTCTGTCAGTTCCTGTTTTGCTATGTCGTCCAATTCATCACGTAATATAGAAACATTATCTGAAGGCAAGGTCATTCCTGCCGCCTGAGCGTGTCCACCAAAATGGGTAAACAAATCCTTATGTTTCATACAGTTCGTAAACAAATCGAAGCCAGCGATACTTCTTGCAGATCCTTTGGCACGTTGTGTTTCAGGATCAATTGTCAGTACAATCGCCGGCCTGTAATATGTTTGCACAAGTTTTGATGCAACAATCCCGAGCACACCCTGATTCCAGCCTTCCTGTGCAACAACTAACACATGCTGGTTGTCCAGATCGCCCGCTTGTTCTAATTGACTAATTGCTTCTTCTGCAATATCTGCAACAATTTTTTGCCTTTCTTTGTTTAAATCCTGCACATATCCAGCTAATTCCTCTGCTTCTTCCGGATCATTTGTCAATAATAAATCAACTGCCATATTCGCATCTTGTAATCTGCCAACAGCATTCAACCTTGGTCCAATACGAAAGCCGATATCCTCTTCTGTAACGTTTCGGTCAATGGCGCATTGTTTTTTTAGTGCTTTTATGCCGATTCTGTCCGTATTTGAGATTGCTTTTAAGCCGTGATGGACCAATACTCTGTTTTCGCCATGCAGTGGCACAAGATCAGCAATTGTCCCAATTACAACAAGGTCAAGAAATTGTTTAGGAAAATAGCCTAGCAGATATGTTGCAAATTGAAAAGCAACTCCAACACCTGCCAACTCTTTAAAAGGATATTGATCCGCACATTTTGGATGAATAATGGCAAGGGCATCTGGTAATTCCTCTTGCACTTCATGGTGATCTGTAATAATCACATCTATTCCTAAATCATTGGCCACCTTTACCTCTTCTATTCCTGCAATTCCATTATCGACTGTGATAATTAATTGAAATCCTTGCCTGTGAGCTTCTCTGAACGCTTCTTCGTTCGGTCCATAACCTTCTGTAAACCGGTTCGGAATATAATAGTCACACATTGCTCCTTTTTCTCTTAATGCTTCAACCATCAAGGTTGTGGATGTGACCCCATCGGCGTCATAATCTCCATAAACAAGTATGCTTTCTCCATCGTTAATCGCTTGCTCAATTCGCTTTGCCGCAATGTCAATGTTATGGAAAAGTTTCGGATCATGTAATTGTTCCAATGATGGATGAAGAAAAGCTTCCACTTCTTCTTTCGTTTTCCACCCTCTTTGGGCTAATAACTGCTTGACGACGGGGGATAGTGACATATCCTCTAATTGTTCTGTATCTGCATGCTGATTCTTATATGTGAAAATCCAATTTGATTGACTGGCTAACATAAATTCACCCCTGACTCACTTATTATACAAAAGTGTGCCAAGGGTAGCAAACAGAATTATGATTTTGTTTCATCATTTTCGATGATTTCCACTGTATCTGCTTCATGTTCCTTTTCCTGTGAATCCATATCAATAATGTGAGAATCCTCTGCTTTCAGTGCATTATTCTCTTCTTTCAGCATACGAAGTTCCCGTTGAAGTCTTATTAATCGAAAAATTCCGACAGCTGCTGTAATAACAGCACCCATTAAAACAGAAAATAAAATGACCAGAATTAAAGGAGCCTCTCCAGTACCGAATAAATAATTCACTTCAACTGGGTCGACATTAATGACAGCAAATATTGCAATAACGACAGCAAATACGACAGCTAAAATTATATATGTCTGACCTCTCAACACTATCACCTCTTTTTTAACTATCGTTCCCTTTTCCTCTCATCGTAAAACAGTATTTTTATTGACTTCCACTGAAGGAATCTTTTGGAAGTTATACATATATTCGTACACTCTCTGACTATGTTAATTTTCAGGGGGCACGGTTTCAGCTTTTGTCCAAGAAAAAAAGCAAGCGGGGAACTGGATTGTTCCTCACTTGCTCCTGTATTTATACTTGTGGACCGTCATTTATTTTTTTCTCTTTATGGACAATTGGTTTATCCTGAATCGATTTTCCTCTCCATACAAGCCATAGTTGGGCTGCGATGAATAGAGATGAGTACGTACCTGCAAATAAACCAATTACTAGAGCGAACGAGAAGTTAGTAATGGACGATGCACCGAAGACTAACAGCATAACAGCAGCAAAAATAACCGTAAGTACTGTATTAATGCTTCGTGCCAGTGTTTGCATTAAACTATGATTCACAATGGAAGCAAGCTCTGCAAATGATTTGACTTTTTTCTTCTTCTTCAGATTCTCCCTGATCCGGTCAAACGTAACAATCGTATCATTGATGGAATAACCCACAATCGTTAAGATTGCTGCACTGATCGTAATGTCGAATTCCAGCCTTGTAATACTGAAGAACGCAATAATGAAAAAGGCATCGTGCAATAATGCTAAAATAGCAGTTAATGCTGAATAAAATTCAAATCGGATTGTTACATAGATAATAATCCCAATAGAAGCATACAGTACAGCTAAAACTGCATTCTTTGCTAACTCTTGTCCAATTACCGGTGATACCGTGTTAACTGTTGGCGCACTACCGTATTTTTCCTCAAAGAATTGTCTGACTTCTGCTACTTTATCTTGTGTAAGTTCCGTATCGAATCTGGAAACAGCAATATTGTTATTATCACCAGATAATACAACAGGTGCACTTGGACTTAATCCTAATTCCTCATAATCTGATTCGATTTGTTCCACCGTTAAGGATTGGTCTGCCAACACTTCCACACGTGAACCTTCCGTAAAATCAATCCCCACATTCAATCGGAAAGCAGCTAAAGAAATCACACCGAGAATTACTAAAATAATCGATAAACCGAAAAATTTCTTACGGTGCTTGACAAAATCAAACTGACGGCCAAATACTGTCGGCTCGACTTCTTCCTTACTGTTGATATCAACAATTTGATCTTTCTTTACACCAAGCCAGCCTGGTCGTTTGTTTAAGAAATTACTGTTCACCCAGAAGCTCAGGAACAGGCGGGAACCAAATACAGCTGTCACAAAGCTCAGGACGATACTGACAATCAACAATGTCGCAAACCCTTTGACAGAACTTGTACCAAAAATAAATAATACACCCGCCGCAATTAATGTTGTGATATTGGCATCAAAAATTGTGGACAGGGAATGCTGATTACCTGCTTTAAAGGCAGCTTTGACCGACTTGCCTTCCTTCAGCTCTTCTTTAATCCGTTCATATGTGATGATATTGGCATCGACTGCCATACCAACACCGAGCACTAAGGCGGCAATACCAGGCAATGTGAGCACACCATTCATTAACTGGAATACTAACAGCACCAGATAAATATAGATACTTAATGTGATTGTTGCAATAATACCAGGGAATCGGTAATAAAAAATCATGTAAACGAAAATCAGCAATACACCTAATATACTTGCAAATACTGTTTTCTCTAACGCCTGTTGGCCAAATTGCGCCCCTACAGATGTTGAGTACTCTTCCTCTAAATTCACAGGTAAGGAACCTGCATTTAAAATATCTGCGAGTCTATCGGCAGATTCTACAGTAAAATTACCAGTAATCTGAATATCGGTCGTTCTCAATACTCGATCAAAGCCAGGTGCTGAAACAAATTTCGGATCTGCCTTTTGAATTTCCTCTTGATAAGAATCGCCTTCTTCATAATCCATCCAAATAACAATTCTATCTTCCACTTCGGAATTCAACAGTTCTTCTGTCACATCACCAAACAAATCAGCATTTTTGAATTCCACTGTTACGATCGGCTCATTTGTATTCGGATCAAAGCTTTGTCTTGCACTGCCTTCTTTAATGTCACTACCATTTAAGTATTCTTTGTCATTTACATCACGAAATGATAAGGACGCTGATGTTGCCAGGAGGTCTCTTGCTTCATCCTGATCCGTAACACCTGCGAGCTGAACCCTGATTCGATTAGGTTCTTCAATATTAAAGCTAGGTTCACTAACTCCTAATGTATTGACCCTTTCTGTTAGGATTTGGACAGTGGATTCCAGCACTTCTGTTGTCACTTCTTGGTCTTCATCTAATGGTTCGACTTCATAAAGTACCTCAAAACCACCTTGCAAATCCAAGCCTAAGTTTATTTTATTTGTTACATTTGTAAATGTCGTACCTATCGTTGCCCCTAATATTAACACAATTAGAAAAAAAGCAACGATTCTACTTCTTTTAACCATTTGTAAAGCCTCCCTAATTTAAACAAAACAACAACATCATTTATTTTACTCTTTTCCGAACAAAGCTTCAATAGATTCCTGTAAACTTGTATCCTGAAATGACTGTTGTGTCAGATAACTCATATATGTATTGGAATGTAAATGCAGAATATCCTGTACTACTTCAGACAGCCTTTTTTCCGGATCCCCTTTCCACACCTTCTGAACAAGACATTGCCAGATATTATCAGCAGTTGCTTTGGAATAATCTAATAATCTGAATTCGTGTACTTTACTGTCGATCACATCTGCTAACTCTGATTTCCATGCCGAAACTAGTCTTTTTTCACACATTGGATTTCCTCCACTCCATAATGTTGTTTCCTTTTATTTATTTTTTTATTTGGTCATGCTTGTCTCCTGTCCATGCATATACTTCATTGTATATGAAAAATTTCCATTTGAGAAGGTAGGTCTGGTAATGTGACCAAACAAAATTTTTTAAAAGGAACCATTATCCTTATTATAGCAGGCATGATTACAAGATTTCTCGGGTTTATCAACCGCATTGTTGTGGCAAGAGTAATGGGCGAAGAAGGTATCGGTTTGTACAATATGGCTCTGCCGACATTGTTTTTAATGTACACGATTTCCCAAATCGGTCTGCCTATAGCAATTTCTAAACGTGTCGCCGAAGCAGATGCAAAAGGTGATACCAATAAAATTAAACAGATTCTTATCATATCACTCAGCATCACCATAAGTCTCAGTCTGGTTTCATCTGTTCTTATGTATCTGATCATTCCCTATATTGCGACAAACCTTCTTACAGACAGCCGTGTTTACTATCCAATGCTCGCCATTATCCCTATCATCCCTATCAGTGCAGTAGCAGCTGTTATCAGAGGTTATTTCCAGGGCAGACAAAACATGAAACCGCAGAGCTTTGCCCAGGTAATTGAGCAAATTGTCCGAATTGCCTTTATTATTATCCTTGTCCAGATCTTTGCACCATACGGACTGGAATATGCTGCAGCCGCTGCGATGATTGCTGTTATTATCGGAGAAGCCGTTTCTCTGTTCTATATGCTGCATATGTTCCAAATTAAGAAAAGGATTAAGTTAAGAAAGAATGCCTTTCAATATATCCGCACAGGCAGAAATACATTGAATCAGCTGATGTCGATTGCCTTGCCAAGCACAGCAAGCAGAATGGTAAGCTCTGTTGCTAATTTTCTTGAGCCAATTCTTGTTACGCAAAGTCTTGCTATCGCGGGTTTTCAAACGGTTGTGGCAACCAAAATGTATGGTGCACTAACTGGCTATGCCATCCCGTTACTTTTTTTGCCAACATTTATCACCCATTCCCTTGCTGTTGCGCTTGTTCCAAATATTAGTGAGGCGGAAGCAAGAAGCCACAAGAAATTAATTCATTATCGAATTCATCAGGCTGTCCGCCTGTCGTTTGCTTCTGGTGCCATTGCTACCGTTATCTTAACATTATTTGCTGATGCTATTTTAATGTATATGTATGGGACAACCAATGCCAGTCTTTTCTTAAAAATTATGGCCCCATGCTTCTTGTTTATGTATATTCAGTTCCCGCTAAATGCTGCACTGCAGGCATTAGACCTTGCGAAACAGGCAATGTGGAATAATATTGTCGCAACCGTAATTAAATTTGTTGTATTGATCAGTCTGACAACCAATCCGCAATTCGGGATTTATGGAGCAGCGATTGCGATGTGTGCAGGAGTGATGCTTGGGACAATCTTTCACCTTGTTACATTGTTCCGCCATATCAAATTTGTTATACCTTATCTCATGATCTTTAAAATGATCACACTTGTTGGCCTGACTTTCTGGTTAGGATGGCTCCTGATTCGTCTATTTTCCTTCCAAATGGACCATATTATCCAGTTTATCATTATCCTGATTGTTCTCTTACTGTGTTACATTCTGTTCTTATTCTCGTTGAAGTTTATTAGCAAAGACGAGTTGAAACAGTTACGAAGAAAATAGCACCTGCGAATTGACGTGGCTTTTCGTTTTATCAAACAGATGACTTATAGAGTAAGAATGGTGCACCTATAAGAAAATCAAAAAACGCTTGGATCTGCAACTCCAGGCGTTTATTAATTGGTTATTTCATTTTTTCTGTCAATATACCATTCATTTTTATGATTGAGTGAACAGAAGGATACTTCCTTAAAATGCTGAAAGCCCCTGCTTTCTATCTGCTCTTTCAACCATAGCCGGTCTTTCTGTAATTGTTCGAGGGCATGAAGTTGTACATTGCCATCAACGATTAAAGGAAGTACGAGTCCATTTATTTTATTCCCAGACAATCTGCTCCCCTGTTTACCCTTTTCAATAATCGATAAGCTCCCTGATGGTTCTAAGATAGCATATTCCACTTCATTCAAGCTTTCTGTGCCATTTTCACGCAATTGCTGCATTAAATCATCAAAATTAAACCGGTTCTTCTTCATCTGGTATTCATCTATTTTTCCCTGGGAAATGATAATAGCTGGTTTCCCATCAAACCATGAACGAAATAACGGGCTTTTTAATGAAAGCCAAGCCGTGAATCTCTGAATAATCATCAGTAGAGCCATTGGTATTAAACCATATCCGAAAAATGTTTCAAGATCTTCTATCGTTATGACAGCAAGCTCTGCAATCATAATAAAGACAACAATATCTAATAAACTGAGTTCGCCTATTTCCCGTTTTCCCATCAGGCGGAAAATAACGACAACAGCAAAATAATAGAACAATGTACGTAAAATTAGCATGATAATATCTTCAAAGGGCATTCAGTCACATCCTCGACATGATGATGTGTTTAGCTTATCCAGATTTTATCCGCTTATTCTACAGTGATTGCTGGTATGGCAGTAAATAGCGGATATACACATAAACAGTAGTGATGACAAGAGACAGCAATACAATTGGCAAACCATACAGCATGTATTTGACAAAAGGAATACGTTCCCCTTGTGCTTCTGCTAAACCTGCGACAACAACATTGGCAGAAGCCCCGATTAATGTGGCATTTCCACCTAAACAAGCACCTAAAGCAAGGGACCACCATAAAGGATCAAGGTTACCCATTCCATATGATTGAAATTCCTGAATCACAGGTATCATTGCAGCTACAAAAGGAATGTTGTCAATTACACCTGAGAATAAACCTGATGTCCAAAGCAATAGTAATGCAGTGTACATCATATCTCCTTCTGTCAGCCACATGATTGACTTTGCCAATTCATCAATGACACCAACTTCTTCAAGACCGCCAACAAGCATAAAAAGTCCGATAAAGAAAAACAATGTCACCCATTCCACTTGTTCAAACACTTTCTCTGTATCTGTTTCCTTTTCACTTATCAGCATCAGCAGAATGGCACCACAAAGAGCAATGATCGTCAAATCAATATGAAGCACAGGATGCAAAATGAAGCCCGTAATCGTTAAAGCTAAAATGGCTAATGACTGGTATAGCAGTGGTGTTTTATTTAAATAATGGCCTTCTTTCATTCTCATCAATGTCTTTATATTTTCCTGATCAATTGTTTTTAAATGCTTTCGAAAGATAAATGTTAATATAGTAATAGAAAGAACAAAAATAATCATAGCAATAGGTGCTGTATGCACTAAAAAAGAGACAAAAGTCAAATGAGGAACAGCTTGGCCAATCATAATATTTGGCGGGTCCCCGATAAGGGTTGCCGTTCCGCCAATATTTGAACTGATAATAATCGTAATTAAATAGGGAAAGGCAGGTAACTTTAATAATTCTGTTAATGTTAAGATCACTGGA
The DNA here is from genome assembly GCF_009498735.1 of Gracilibacillus oryzae. GTDB lineage: Bacteria > Bacillota > Bacilli > Bacillales > Amphibacillaceae > Gracilibacillus > Gracilibacillus oryzae. The sequence goes on along the minus strand of NZ_ML762430.1, from coordinate 205,536 downwards.
ACAAACAATAACACTGTCGTGACATTATCTAACAAAGCGGAACCAAATGCTGTCAGGACCGCAATACCAACTAATAAAGGGATCGGCTTTCCTTTTACTGCTTTGGCTAATAAAATGGCGATATAGGAGAATACACCTGTTTTCTTTGTGATAGAGACTAAAACCATCATAGCAAAGAGCAATGCTACTGTACTCCAGTCAACATACTCTGTGATCGCTGTTTCCCATTCATAAATATCTGTTAACAGTAATAATAATCCTCCAGCCAAAGCTACAAGAGCACGATTTATCTTTTCGGTCATAATAAAAATATAACTTACAATAAAAATAGTAATTGCCACTGTTACTGCCAAATACCTCACCTCTCCACAATCCATGTAATGTTGACAAGCTATACTATCATCTATATTCATCGATAAGATAACTATTCAAAAAAGCAGTCTTCTAAATTCGAGGGACATGCATAAATACATATAGAGAAGTTTTTCTTGAAGGGAGAAGGGAGAAATGAAAACAGCGGTTAGTATTCTATTTGGCTGGATTGGTATTATCGGTATCATGTTCATTTCAAGTGTTGTACTGGCATTACTTATGCGCTTTACTTCATTAGGTGAATCCACACTGGAAATGGCGACACTGTTGATCAGTTTTCTTGCTTTATTTATTGGCGGTTTGGTTGCAGGTTTAAAAGCCAAACATAAAGGAATTTTTGTTGGCGCAATCACCAGTCTGTTTTTTACTATTTTCGTTTTCTTTTACCGTTATTTAGGGCTTGATGCCGGATTTACTGTTGTCCAGTTTGTCCATCATGCAGCATATTTACTTTTGGCAATGATTGGTGCGATTATCGGAGTCAATTTATCCGGTGGAGAAAAAGAAGCTTCCGTTAACTAGAAGGAACAAAAAAACACGCAGCTGCTTATCCAAGCGTCTGCGTGTTTTCTAGTTTTATTCTTTTAGAGTTGCTCTGTTACTTCACGGACAGCTGATCGATCATATGTAACCTTTGTGCCACCTTCTGTAATTAAAACAATTCTATCTTCGTCTATTGCGTGGACAGTTCCATGAAAACCACCGATTGTTACAATCTTATCGCCCTTTTTCAGTTCTGACTGCATTTGACGTACCTGCTTCTGTTTCTTCTGTTGTGGTCTGATTAAAAGAAAATAGAAGATTACTACCATAAGCAGTAATGGTGCAAGTGATACTAACATTTCCATTTTGTATTCCCCCCTTTACTAGTTAGAAGTTCTTTGCATTAGGTTTATTGAAACCATATTTTTCAAAGAATTCATCCCTGAAATCTCCAAGTCGGTCTTGCATAATCGCTTCACGAACTTGTTCCATTAATTTTAACAGAAAATATAGATTATGATAAGTCGTAAGCCTGAAACCGAACGTTTCATTTGCTTTTACAAGGTGACGGATGTACGCACGTGTATAATTTTTACAAACATGGCAATCACAGTTAGGATCTAATGGTGAAAAATCACGGGCATATTTGGCATTTCGCACAACTAAACGTCCTTCTGATGTCATACACGTTCCATTGCGGGCAATTCTTGTTGGCAGAACACAATCAAACATATCAATCCCGCGAATCGCACCATCAATTAAAGAATCCGGTGAACCTACTCCCATCAGATATCTTGGTTTGTCTGACGGCAAAAGTGGTGTCGTAAACTCTAAGACACGGTTCATCACATCTTTCGGCTCACCAACGGAAAGCCCGCCAACTGCATATCCCGGGAAATCCAGTGATGTTAAATCATTTGCACTTAACCGGCGCAGTTCTTCATATTCTCCACCTTGCACAATACCAAATAACCCCTGGTCCCCTTTACGCTCATGTGCTTCCAGACAGCGCTCAGCCCAACGGCTGGTCCGTTCAACTGATTTCTTCATATAATCAAATTCAGCAGGATATGGTGGACATTCGTCAAATGCCATCATGATATCAGCACCTAAAGCATTTTGGATTTGCATTGCTTTTTCAGGTGACAAAAATAATTTCTCCCCACTTAAATGATTACGAAAATGAACACCTTCTTCTTCGATTTTACGCAAATCACTTAAACTGAAAACCTGGAAACCGCCAGAATCAGTCAGGATCGCACCATCCCAATTCATAAATTTGTGCAAACCGCCAGCTTCTTTGACAATATCATGTCCAGGACGAAGCCATAAGTGATAGGTGTTTGATAAAATCATATTCGCACCCATCTCTTTTAATTCTTCCGGACTCATTGTTTTTACTGTAGCAAGAGTTCCTACAGGCATAAAAGCAGGTGTATCAAATGAACCGTGCGGTGTATGAACTTTCCCTAGTCTTGCTCCTGTTTGCTTACATGTTTTAATATGTTCATATGTTATTGCTGTCATATTCCTTGTCCTTCCTTACAATATAAGCATGGCATCACCGAAACTAAAGAACCGGTAACGTTCCTCCACCGCTTTGTTGTATGCTTCTAGTATAAAATCACGATCTGCTAAGGCACTGACTAACATAATTAACGTTGATTTCGGCAAATGAAAATTGGTTATCAATCCGTCAATTGCTTGAAACTGATATGGCGGATAAATAAAAATATCAGTCCAGCCATTTCTTTCTTCAAACGTTCCGCCAGTGTCACGTGCAATTGTTTCCAGTGTTCTTGTCGATGTAGTCCCTACCGAGATAATCCGGCCGCCACGTTCCTTTACAGCATTTAACTGGTTGGCCGTTTCTGCAGTCATCTGGTAGAATTCTGCATGCATTTCGTGTGACTCCACATCCTCTACACTAACCGGACGAAAGGTTCCTAACCCGACATGAAGAGTAATAAAGGCAATTTCCACACCTTTTTGCTTAATTTTCTCCAGCAATTCCTCAGTAAAATGAAGACCTGCTGTCGGTGCAGCAGCAGAACCCTGCTCTTTTGCATAAACCGTCTGATAGCGGTCCTTCTCATCCAATTGTTCCTTTATATATGGAGGCAACGGCATTTCACCAAGCTGATCCAGCACTTCATAAAAAATACCTGCATAACTGAAGCGCAACACTCGGCCGCCATGCTCTTTTGATTCCACACATGTTGCCGTAAGTTTGCCATCACCAAAACTGATCACTGTGCCAATTTTAATTCGTTTGGCAGGCTTTACTAACACTTCCCAATCATCATTTTCAATTTGGGTTAATAATAACACTTCCACCTTGCCGCCCGTATCAGCTTTCATGCCATAAAGCCTTGCCGGGAGCACTTTTGTATCATTTAAAACAAGACAATCCCCAGCTTCAAGAAAATCAGTCACTTCATAGAAATGATGATTCTCAATTGTCCGCTTTTCTTTATTTAATACCATTAACCTGGAACTTGTCCGATCTTTTAATGGGGTTTGAGCAATCAGCTCTTCAGGTAAGTCAAAATCAAAATCTTCAATTCTCATTACTTAAACCGTCCTATCACGTAGAAAATAAGTGTTAAAATAATACTCACAACGATTGAAGTCATTATTGGAAAATGGAAGGTGAAATTACCTTTTTGGAAACTGATATCTCCTGGCAATTTACCAATAAAACTCCAAATTAAACCAATAATAATAAATACAACCCCTATTACAATAAAGATTTTGCCAAAGTCCGTCAAGTCTCAGGCACCTCCATTTGAAAGTGGTTATATGCTTTTGCTGTGACCATTCTCCCTCTTGGGGTCCGCTGGATAAAACCTTGTTGCAAAAGGAATGGCTCATAAACATCCTCTATTGTCTGTGACTCTTCCCCAATTGAGGCAGCAAGTGTATCCAGTCCAACAGGCCCTCCTTTAAAGCTCTCGATCATTGCAAGTAACAATTTATGGTCAATCTGATCAAGACCTGCATCATCTACTTGCAGCATCTGTAACGCCTGCTGTGTTGTTGGTAAAGAGATTTCGGTTTCCCCTTTTACTTGGGAAATATCCCGTACTCTTTTCAACAATCTGTTCGCAATCCTTGGCGTTCCTCTCGACCTGCGGGCAATTTCCAGTGCAGCCTGCTTATCAATATTCGTTTCAAATATTTCTGCTGTCCTTTCCACAATCGCGCATAAATCAATGATTTCGTAAAATTCCAGTCTGCTTAATACACCGAACCTGTCTCGAAGTGGTGCTGTCAGAAGCCCGGCGCGCGTTGTTGCACCAACTAATGTAAATGGCGGCAAATCTAATTGGACAGATCTGGCACTGGGGCCTGAACCGATTACAATATCTAAACAAAAATCTTCCATTGCTGGATATAATATTTCCTCAACCGCCCTTGGCAAACGATGAATTTCATCAATAAACAAAACATCGCCAACTTCCAATGAAGATAATATTGCTGCTAAATCACCAGACCGCTCGATAGCTGGTCCTGAGGTTGACTTAAACTGAACACCCATCTCATTTGCGATAATCTGTGCCATTGTAGTTTTCCCAAGTCCTGGCGGGCCATACAATAAAACATGGTCTAATGCTTCATTCCGCATTTTCGCTGCTTCAATAAAAATAGCCAGATTCTCTTTCGCCTTATGCTGACCAATATATTGTTTAAGAAGCTGCGGCCTCAGGCTCAGCTCTTCTAAATTATCTTGTTCCTGTAGTTCTCCAGATATGATCCGTTCTTCCATCAAGCTAGCTCCTTTCTTACCTTATTTCATCATTAAAGCCAGACCTTTACGAATATATCCATCTGCCTCTTGCTGTTTTTCCTGTTTCAATTTCGGCTTAATCTGATTCACTTCTTTATCAGAATAGCCTAAAGCCTTGAGTGCCTCCATCGCTTCTTCTAATGCGATATCGTTGGTATCTGCCTGCACATCTGTTGCCGGCCATTCTTCCAGTGTATAATCAAATGGCAGTTTTCCTTTGAGATCGAGAATCATTTGCCGGGCGGTCTTTTTCCCTACACCAGGAAAACCTGTTAAAAATTTTTCATTTTCCTGTTCAATTGCCATCACAAAGTCCTGGACCGTTGTGGAGGCTAATACGGCTAATGCCCCTTTAGGTCCAATGCCTGATACATTCAGGATCTTGGAAAATAACGTTTTCTCATCGACCTTTTCAAAACCATATAGAATTTGAGCATCTTCTCTTACATGATGATATGTATAGATCTTCTCAACCTGTCCGAGTTTTGCTTGAAACCGGAATGGATTCGGACAGATTAGTTCATAGCCGATCCCATTAGCTTCCACGAGTACAGCCTGATCCGTAATTTCTGCAACTTTTCCTCTTATATATGCAATCATGATATTCCACCTTATATAATCAATCATATGTTCGTATCTATCATAGCCTATTCTGCTCGCTGATTCAAGTATCTGTCAGTTTTCAAGCTACCGTATAAAGTCTATCATACACTAGCTTTATCAGCTTGTACAAACCAAGTTTGTATTATTAAAAATAAAAAAAGAAAGGATAATGTTACTTCCCTTTCTCCAGTAGATATGCAAGTATCTCATTCAATTCCAGTCGGTGATGGTGAGTTGTTTTGACATGATATTGCTGTAATACCTCTTCAAGTTCCTCAAAGTTATTTGTTACAATCGTGGATGCTGTTTCGGAAAAGTCTACAACATAAGGATGGTGCTTTATCTCCTCTGGCAGCTTCTCCACCCACATGCGCATCCATTTTTGGCTCAGGATATCTTTCTCCGTTTTTGCAACTATCTTTCCCCGATCCATTATCCAGATATGATCAGCCAGTGTGCTTATTTCTTCTTGTTGATGGGTAGATATAATAATAGCATGACCAGGATTCTCCATAAAATCTAATAAATCTGCCTGCATTTTCTGTTTGGAAATAAGGTCAACCCCTGAAAAAGGTTCATCCAATAATAATAATTGCGGTGTATATGCCATCATAAAAATAAATTCAACTTTCTTTTTTGTACCTGTGGAGCAATTAAAGTACTTTTCTTTTTCATTAATTCGATATTTATCAATGAAAGCATTTTATTTATCTTCATCCCATGCAGGATACCATTCACTTACAAGCAGGGCCAGCTGTTTAATCGTCAACTTTCCGTACACCTCGTATAAACTGCTGCCTGTATAGCCGATTTTTTCCTTTACTTTGCTGCTGTCATCCGCGATATTTTGCCCAAAAAACCGGACCGTACCACGATCAGGTCTCAATAATTGCAGAAGCAGATGAAAAAGCGTACTTTTACCTGAGCCATTATTTCCAACTAAAGCATTGACAGTACCTGCCTCTACCTCTAGATTAACCGGACCGAACTGGAAAAACCGAAAGGACCTTGTCAATTGCTCTGCCTCTAATAAATAATCATTCATGATGCTTTCCTCCTTTCCATTTCGTCAAAGCCTTATCTAACATATTATCGATTTCCATATCTGAAAATCCAAGCATTTGTAAGTCTTTTAACAGCTTATCGATATAAGTAAAGGCAACTGATTCTTTCGTTTCTGTTTTCACCTGCTGTCCAACATCCTTTACAAATGTTCCTTTTCCTTGAACTGTTTCAATAAACCCATCATTTTCCAAATTCTGATAGGCCCGTCTTGTTGTGATCACACTGCACGAAAGCTCACTTGATAATGCCCGGATGGAGGGTAATAAAGCACCTGTAGTAAGTTGCCCGCTTATTACGAGGCTTTTTAATTGTGTTTCAATTTGATAATATATGGGTTCTCTGCTGCTTTCTGAAACTGTAATCGGGAGCTTCATCAGTGATTCCCTCCATTACAAATAATCTCTCTTATTCAGTCTTTTTCTTAATAACATTTCCCACACGTTGTAACTGATTATACCTAATGCCCAAATAATAAGAAGCAGTATCAAGCTGTACTGCTGCATGTTTTCCAAAATTAATAAAACAAAACTGCTCTTGTTGATAAGGTTAAAAAGAACAATAAACGCAAAAATACTTATGCCGTACAGAAAGGAAAATATATAGAGCATCTTCCCATTTGTACCATATTCAATAAAAACAAAGACACTGCCAAATGCCAGCGAAAACCCAAACCAGAATAAAGCAAATTGGATATACAACGGCAATGAAACGACCTGATAAAAAGCATCAGACAAGACTATGGCTAATGTCGTGTAGAAGACGATTGATAATGTAATTAAGGTAAACAGCATGATGAACATCCGGCTTCTTACCAGTACTTTAGTAGAGATTGGCAAGATTCGGTACAATGCCATTCTCTTGCCAAATGGATCTTCTTTTATCGTCCGGAAACTTAGATAAGGACTGGAAATAAAGATCGTTGTTAAGCATGGTGTTAAGAGAATAAAGATAATATCTGCTGAAACAGTATTGTATGCTCCAGATTGACCTGCCAAGTAACCGGTGAGCTGATCTAACGCAATTGAAGCAAGAAAGCCCAACAACATTGTTGCAAGAACTGTCCCAACATATGGCTTCCATAAAAGTCTTAATTCATTTTTGACTATGCTCCATGGCTCCTTCCACATTCGGTACTCATCTCCCATCACTGTGCATCATTAAAAATCTGCTCAATAAAGTCATTTTCAATATTTAACCAGTCTACTCCAAAGTAAGCAAGGATTCCTAATACGAAACTCCAGCCAGTAATACTGATTGTCATCCAAACAAAAACACGTTTCTTTTGGCCGCCAAACAGCAGACTTAAGAATGCGGTCAAATGACTGCCGATAATAAACGGACCAAATAGTGAAAGGCCTGGTAATCCATACTTATTCCAAACTTCTTTCGCCCTTACTGAACGCTTTCCATCACCCTTGCCTCTTTTCTTTCTCCACTCTCTGATTTTTTCAATAAAAAAGATAATAGGATAAACGGTGAGTAAATTTCCCAATACGGCTAATACAAAAACTGGTATGGCTGATAAACCAGCAACTATTGCGATTGGTGTAATGTAAACTGCCTCAAATAATGGTATTGCTGCCAAAATAAAAACCAATACATATGCCCAAATAATTTCCAACATGATTGAAACCTCTCCCTTAGTGTTATATTGTGTATATTGATATATACAGTATAACACCAAAACCGGAAAGTGCAATAGTTTTTTAAGTGCGTTCAAAAAACCGGCAAATTAGAAGCAAGAAGGTCAAGGCGGTGCAGTGAGGAGCATCGGAACGTATGGGTTGAATACGTGAGAAGCGGACTCGCAAACCAACGAAGAGATTCGCCGCTTATTATTTGGTGGTTTTTTGAACATCCTCAGAACAAAAAAAGAAAGAAGCATGTAAATCAGCCTCTTTCCAACACTATATCACCTTCAACTGCTAACAGCTTCTGATTGATGATAGTTGCGATAAGTTTCTAACACTCTTTCATAATCCTCTTTTGTGTCTATTTTTATCCCATTCATCAAGTCTTTGAGCAAATGGCTTTCTAATTCTTTTGTGTCAATGTGAAAAAAAGAATTAATTACAGCTTCATTAACGGGAACACCTTCGAAAATGGTTAATATACCATCCCTGATACCGAAGTAGCCATACGTTTTCACATATGGTGAAATATCGTTTACTTCTTTGCGGAACCTTATAAACCCTTGTTTTTGCTCCATCAATTGCCAGTCTTCATAATAAGCCCAGAAATCTTCCATTGAAGTAATGGTTTCTTTCACTTTTGTTACATCTATTTGTCCATCAATATATTCTTTTTCCAGCATCACATCAATAGTTAAAGGTTCATAACTCATCACATCTGCAACTTCTTTATCCTGCTTCGCTTCCATAGACGAATCATTAAGGTTAAGGAAATATAAGCAACAAATAACTACTACTAGTCCGTTTAATAGTAACCAAAGTTTATGCATCATAATCCTCCATTCAAAACTAGGTTACTATTAGCATTTCCAAAACTATGAAAGTTAATCAAAAAAACTGCCTTTATCGAGAAAAGGCAGTTTTTTCAACGTAAGTAAAGAAAGTATAAATTTTGGCTAGATGATGTTTGCTGACAGAAACGGTCACATCCTGTGGCCAACGTCGATACTAGGTATCCTGTCGTCGTGCCCTTGGGTGAAAGTCATCATCGGTTCGCAAGCTTACCGTGATTCCTTTATCTCAGTTGATTCGCTCCACTCGCTACGTCTCTAATCGGGCGCTTGCGCCTTTGTTCTTATAACTGATTCATAATTTCTTCATCTGCATCCAGATTATGATACACTTCCTGGACATCTTCCATGTCTTCTAACATGCCGACAAGTTTGACCATCTTCTCAGCTGAACTTTGATCAACAGTAGAGAGCGTTTCAGGGATCATGGTAACTTCTGTCTGCGCAAATGTAAAACCATTCTCCTCCATTGCCGTTTTTACTGTCTGGAAGTCATCAGGATCTGTATAAATCTCATAAGCTCCGTCTACCGTTTCCACTTCTTCCGCTCCTGCTTCAAGTGCTTCAAGCATGATGGTATCTTCATCAGCATCTGTTGATGACTGCTCAATCACTAAATATCCCCTGCGATTAAACATAAAGGCAACACATCCGTTTTCACCAAGGTTGCCGCCATTTTTGCTGAAAGCGTGACGAACATCTGACGCCGTACGGTTTTTGTTGTCTGTTAATACTTCTACCATAACTGCAATCCCATCCGGGCCGTAGCCTTCGTATGTTAACTCTTCATAATTTGCCCCATCAAGATTACCTGTTGCTTTCTTTATCGCACGCTCAATATTATCATTTGGCATATTATCAGATTTCGCTTTATCTACCGCAAGTCTCAGGGAAGGATTCATATCAGGGTCACCGCCACCCTGTTTTGCTGCAAGATAGATATCTTTTGCATGTTTCATGAAAATTTTTCCACGCTTTGCATCTTGTGCATTTTTTCTGCGTTGAATATTCTTCCATTTCGAATGTCCTGCCATTTTTATCACCTCTTTAGAACTGTGTAGCTATCCTATTAGTTTAACATAATCTTGTTTGGTTGAAAAATGGCGGAGATTTAATGAAGAACAGCTAACAGACAGATTCGAAAAACTCGTCATGAAAGCGAATGTGTCAGTTTTACTTATACTTTGAACATCAAAATTACTACTACGTCGTTCAACACTTCCTTGCAGAAATTTTATACTTTACTAACGGCAAAAAAATAGACGACTCGAATGAATCGTCTTGTTGTGTTTATTTATTCTCTTCCACCACAACCGCAATCATCTTGTTTATGGTGTCCATATGGCGACATCATTCCTGGACCTTGCATTGGCTGATACATGTTTGGCTGCTGCATCCCATAAGGTGTCTGCCCGAAACCTTGCGGTGCCAATGGAACCATTGGATAGCCGGACATTCCAGGTTGTGGTACGTTTAGTTGTTGCGGGTTCATCATCGGCTGTTGCGGCATCTGTTGACCCCATGGCTGTTCTTGCTGGTTCATTCCCTGTGGCGGCATCATTATTTTGTGGCATTGGCTGCTGTTGGGCCATAAAGTCAGCTGGCATTTCTTGCTGTGGCATAAAACCATTCTGTGGCATTGACTGTTGCTGTGGCATAAAACCAGCTTGTGGCATTGGCTGTTGTTGTGGCATCATGTTAGACTGCGGCATAGGAAATGGCGCTTGATTCGACATTGGCATTTGCTGATGACTTGCACCCATTACGTCTGGCTGGAAATTATCAGGGAATGGGTATCCTCCCATAGGATTCATATGATGCATTGGCTGCATGTGCCCGCCGCCAAATGGAATCCCTTCTTGTGAATAACATGGTGCCTGCATTTGAGCTGGCTGAACTTGCGGCATTTGCATTGGATAATGAGGCTTTGGCATTTCCTGCTGTGGCTTATGAGATTCTGGCTTTTGATGGTATTTCTCTTCTTTTGGCTGTACTGGCTGAATATTTGTTTCAAAGTTATTCATGTTGGAAGTGAACTGCAGCCATTTTAAATCCTGGCTTGGTTCCTGCTGTGGCATTACTGGCTGCATTGGCTGTTCTTTCTTTGGTGGCTGTTGCTTGTTAAAGTTAATAGGCAATGAAGGCAGCTCCTTTTTTAATGGTTCCCACTTTTTATCTTCATCCTCTTTAATTTCAGGAACGATCTGGTTCTTTGGCGGTGTCGGTTCAACTGGTACTACTTCTTGCTTATCTTGTTTTGGTATTGTCTGTTGTTTCTTGCTTGGGGCTTGGTCTTGTTTATTACTTGTCGAAGGAATCTTTATTTTCATACCAGGCATGATCATATCTGGATCGGATATTTGTTGATTTACAGCAATTAATTGTTCGAAATCCACCCCATACTTTTGCGCAATCGTCCATAGTGTTTCATTTTCCTGCACAACGTGAATTTTCAATGTACTTACTCCTTTCCATTCCATAAGTATCTAGGCACCTGTTCCGTCTTCTTTATCAACATATGCATAAAGCCTAAAATGTTGAATAAAAAAGAAAAGATATCTCGTATAATTTACTTAACGAGATACCTTCATCTGAACACTAAGATAATTGCAGCATTCGATCAAGCGCCATTTTTGCATCGTTCGCGATCGTTTTTTCGACTTTGATTTCATTACAGACCGTTCCCTGCTCCAGTTCCTCCATTACCCATAATAAATGAGGCAAATCAATTCGGTTCATTGTTAGACAGGGACACATGTAGGGATTTAGAGAAATGATTTTTTTGTCAGGATGAACTTTGCGAATCCTGTTAACCAAATTCATTTCTGTACCTATTGCCCATTCAGTGCCACTTTCTGCTTTTTCAATTGTTTCAATAATATATTTCGTTGACCCTGCTTTATCAGACTTCTGAACAACCTCGTGACGGCATTCCGGATGAACGATAATCTGCATTTGGGGATGGTTTTCACGAATTTGTTCGATATTCTTTACTGTGAAATTCTCGTGGACCGAGCACTGCCCTTTCCATAAGATCACTTTGATTCGCTGATAATCACCATCATATTCTAACTTGCGTTTGATTGGATCCCAGACTGCCATTTGATCTAAAGGTATACCTAAATCAAAAGCAGTGTTCCTGCCGAGATGCTGATCCGGAAGAAACAATAAGCGTTGTTTTTGCTCTAATGCCCATCCTACCATTTTCTTCGAATTGGAAGAGGTAACTGTTGCCCCGCCATTACGGCCAACAAAAGCTTTAATGGAAGCCGTTGAATTCACATAAGTCAACGGTATTATCGTATCAGCAAAAATGTTTTGCAATTCCTGCCATGCTGCATCTGTTTGCTGATCATTGGCCATATCTGCCATCGAGCAGCCTGCTCTTAAATCTGGTAAAATAACTTGCTGATCATCTGCTGAAAGTATATCTGCTGTTTCTGCCATAAAGTGAACACCGCAAAAAATAATCGTGCTGGCCTTTTGTTTTGCAGAAACTTGTGCCAGCTGCAAAGAGTCACCAGTTGCATCAGCGAATTGAATTACTTCATCTTTCTGATAATGATGGCCCGGGATAAATAAGGCATCACCAAACTGTCGCTTAATTTCTCTAATTCTTGCTGTCATTTCTTGATCTGTTAACTGCTTATATTTCTCTGGCAGCATCGATTGATTTGTCTGTAATAGTTGTGAAATACTCAATTTGATTCCCCCAATAACCGAAAACTTATATCAAGTGCTGGTGCAGAATGTGTAATAAAGCCGAGTGAGATACAGTCAACACCTGTATCGCGGTATTCGGCTATGTTTTCAACTGTAATATTTCCAGAAGCCTCTGTGAGAATGTGATCAGGAATTTTACCTGTCCACTGTCTGATTTGTTCAGGCTTCTGGTTATCCAGCATAATGACATCTGCACTTGCTTGAACTGCTTCATCTAATTGTGTTTCATTCTCCACTTCTACCTCAATTTTAAGCATATGACCTGCTTTTTTCCGGACCTGTTCCACAGCATTTGTTACAGAACCCATGGCAGTGATATGATTATCTTTTATCATGATCGCATCATACAAACCATTGCGGTGATTAAAGCCCCCGCCGCAAGTTACTGCATGTTTCTCGAGCATCCTCAACCCAGGCGTTGTCTTTCTTGTGTCACAAACTCTGATGCTGCTATTGTCTAATTTCTTCACAGCTTTCATCGTCATTGTGGCAATGCCACTCATCCGCTGCACGATATTTAAGACAACTCGTTCACCTGTCAGTAATGCTCTGGTACTCCCTCTGACAACTGCAATCTTGTCTCCTTTATGTATCATATCTCCATCCTGTTTCAACACCTGCACATCAACAGCTGGATCAAGGGGAAGATATCCGTCTAATATGACCTGTTCGCCTGCAAACACTCCATCCTCTTTTGCAATAAAAAATCCTTCTATGACTTTATCTTCCTTCATTAAATATTCGGTTGTTTTATCTCCATCACCGATATCTTCTTGAAAAAAGGCTTCTAATTGTTTTCGTAATACCCATCTATTCATGACAAAACCTCCTCTTTTACATACTTTTGCCTTTCAATTGGTGTCATTAATGGGTTATGTAAGCTGTCTTTGCGATAATGCGCACCAATGCTTGATTTCCTTTTAAGTGCCGAAGTTGTTATTAAGTAAGCTGTCCATAACATATGGCAGATTTCCACTTGTTGTCTTGTCATTTTCGTCAGTGGCAGATCTGATTTATATTGTTCCAGCCAAAGCTTCATCTTAGTTAATTGGTCTTCTGACCGGACAATTCCTGCATATTTTGTCATATTCATTTTTAATTCACTGATTGCAGGAAATACTTCTTCACATGTTGCGTCAGCTGGTTGACTGAAGTTAGCAGGTAAAGACCTTAAATTTTTCTGATTCTTTAAGCTTTTCGCGAGTCGATCACCAAATACGATTGCTTCTAACAAAGAATTACTTGCTAACCGGTTGGCACCATGAACACCAGTACAGGCAGCCTCCCCCACAGCATATAAGTTAGGAATAGTTGATTCACCATCTAAATTGACTTTTATGCCGCCCATCAGGAAATGAGCACATGGTGTGACTGGTATCAGTCCATTCTCCAAGTTTATGTGTGACATTTCACATAGTTCGGTAACTTGAGGAAACCTTTTTTTAAAGTGAGCCAACTGGTTCATTTGCAAGAATATCGTGTTTCCTTTCTGTTCTTCTGCAAAAATCGCTCTTGCCACAATGTCTCTTGGTGCAAGGTCTTGATCAGGATGGTAGTCTTTCATGATTGGTCTTAATTGGGAATCAACAAGAACCGCTCCTTCGCCTCTGACTGCTTCGGAAATCAATCCCTTTCCACCTTTAATCATGGTTGGATGGAACTGAACAAATTCCATATCTTTCACAACAGCACCTGCTCGATAGGCAATAGCGATGCCATCCCCTGTCACGGTCGGATCGTTTGAGGTTGCTTGATATAATGCCCCACACCCGCCTGTTGCTAAAATAATATGGTCAGCATAATGATAATGAAGAGAATCTGCCTCATCAATCGTGACCATACCGATACATTTGTTGTCTTCCATCAGACAATCCACTGCTGTATGATTTTCTATAATTTCCACTTTTCCCCTTACTATATGCTGGTAATAGTGCATTAGCAATTTTCCGGTTTGATCACCACCAAGATGGATGATTCTACGAAGTTTGTGGGCCCCTTCTCTTCCAAAATCAATATTTCCCTGGAAATTTTTATCTACTGGGAGCTGACTGATAAGCTGAAGCATTTGCACAATTCCTTCTTTTGTTAAAAATTGGACTGCTTTTTTTTCATTATAATTTCCTCCGGCTGTTAATGTGTCCTGGTAATGATAATACCAACAGTCATCTGGTGCGATAGCTGCTGCAACTCCCCCTTGTGCCTTCACCGAGTTGTTCGCATGAACACTTTTCTTTGTAATCATTACAACATCCATTGTGGCAAAAAGCTTGCTGGCAACTATATGAGCAGCAATTCCTGCCCCAATAATCAGCACTTTTGGTTTTCGCATATTCTCACCTAACTTTACAGTTGTCTTTACACATATATTTACATATAATATGTGTAAATGCAAGTATTTTTTAAAGAAGGAGTGTTCCCATGATTTATTGCGATTATGCAGCGACTACCCCAATAATGGAAGACGCTTTATCTGTTTATATGGAAATATCCAGAAAGCACTATGGCAATGCCAGCAGTTTACATGATATTGGCTCAAATGCTGCCAGTGTTTTAGAAAATGGGCGAGAGATGTTAGCAACCACATTACAGACGGCAAGTAATCATATTTATTACACAAGTGGAGGAACAGAAGGAAACAGACTGGCAATTGACACACTGCTAAGGTGTTGTACAGGAAAAAAACATGTCATTTCTACAATGATGGAACACAGCTCTGTTTATTATCATTTGAAGAACTTACATAAAACCGGAGATGTTGAGGTTACATTTCTAACTGGAGACAAACAAGGACTAATAAGTTTGGAAGATTTAGCAGCCAATATCAGACCAGACACCTGTCTTGTTTCGATTCAGCATGTGAATGGTGAAACAGGGGTAATCCAGCCAATTGAACAAATCGGTCTTTTTTTAAGAAAACAGGGGATATATTTTCATAGCGATTGTGTTCAATCATTTGGTAAAATAAAGATTGATCTAGCAAACATTGCTGTTGATGCTATTACAATATCCAGTCACAAAATCTTTGGACCAAAAGGAGTGGGAGCAGTCTACTTCCACCCGAGAGTAGTACTTATTGAGAACCCTGTTAAGATGAACAATGAAAAAGGCATTCGTCCAGGAACAGTAGATGTGGCAAGTGCAACGGCATTCGCCTTTGCTGCTGACTATATGCACAAACATTTAGCAGAACACCTAAGTCATCTGCAGAATATAAAAAAATACTTTATTGAGCAATTGGCTGTCCATCAGCTACCGCTTATTCCTGTTGCAGAAAATAACATTAGCTGCCCAAGTATTGTTGGCTGTTTGACAGCGACTACACAAGGGGATTATATTTTATTAGAATATAATCGTTATGGTATTGCGATTTCAAGCGGAAGTGCATGCAGTCTTGGGCAGCAGCAAATCCCGCGAGCTATCATGCCACTGTTACATAACAAGGAAGATGGAAATCGTTATATCCGTTTTTCATTTAGTCATTTAACAACATTTAATGACATCGACCAGGTGATTGATATATCAGCAAAAATCTTTAGCAGGATAAAGGAGGAGCAGAGTGTTTTATGACAAAGAAACTCATAGGCAATGAAAGAAGAGAGGCAATCAGAGGGTGGCTGCAGGAAGCAGATAAGCCGCTGACTGGTGGTGAATTAGCGGAAAAAGCTAATGTGAGCCGTCAAGTGATTGTGCAGGATATTACGCTATTGAAAGCACAAAACCACCCAATTATCGCAACAAGCAATGGCTACATCTATATGCAAAAACAAACCGATCAGCCGTTTGAGAAGGTTATCGCTTGCCGTCATACAGGTGAGGAAACAAAAGAGGAATTATATGCAATCGTGGATAATGGGGCGATGGTGAAAGATGTCATGATTGAACATCCAATCTATGGCGATTTAAAAGCATCGATCATGGTTAGCAATCGTGCCGAAGTCGATTCATTTGTGGCAAGAATTGAACAAAATAATGCTCCCTACTTACTCCAGTTAACCGATGGTGTCCATAACCATACGATTACAGCAGACCAGGAATGGAAACTGGACAAAGCTTATGAGGCATTGCAGCAGAAAGGGTTTCTTGTTAAATAAGAAAAGCGAAAAGCGCCTGTTCTGCCCCGACAAGCTTAAGCGAAACTGCGACGTGGCGATCTTTGCCACATAGCAGGATCGCTTAAGACCTCGAGGGGCAGGCGCTTGGAGCTAGACATCTCCGTTTATACTTTCTTTCCTTATAAGAAAATAACGCTTGCGAGTTTATACCGCAAGCGTCACCCCATTGCCGCTATGCAAATAATATGGATAGCTGCCTAATATATCAACAGAGCACCCCAATGACTCCATCTCCGCGATAGCATTTGGAATCAGGACCTCATCTAATTTCTGCTCAATATCAATTAAGAAATAATAATTGCCTAAACCAGTCTTCATCGGACGTGATTCGATTTTGGATAAATTGAGATTACGCCAGGCAAATGCGGAAAGTACTTGATGCAAGGCACCAGGACGGTCTGATGGTAATGAGACCGTAATCGTTGTTTTATAGCCTTTTTCCTCTAGTTTATTGGAGGTTAGAGCTGTATCTTCTTTATGCAGGACAACAAATCTTGTATGATTGTTATCAAAATCATGGATATCTTTTTTGACAATAGGTAAATCATACTCTTTTGCTGCTAAATGGTTCGCAATCGCCGCAACCTTTTCTTCTGGATGCTTGCTGACATATTCTGCTGCTGCTGCAGTTGATGTCATCGATTGAGCTTTTACATTCGGCAATTGATTACGCAGAAAAGCATGGCACTGGGCAATTGCATGAGGATGGGAATAAATCACATCCAATTGATCTAAAGGTTCCTCTGCATTGTCCGAATGCACCATCAGATGCTGACGAATCGGAACAATCACCTCACTGACAATTTTCACATTTTCTGCCTGAATTAAATAGTCTAATGTAATATTAACAGTTCCTTCAATTGTATTCTCCAAAGGAACGACAGCATAATCTATCTCTTCATTTCTAACGGCATCAATACATTCCGGAATATTCGTAAAACCTTTTTTCACTTCTCCATTAAACATAGAATCTACTGCAATTTTAGTAAATGTACCTTTAGGCCCTAAGTATCCTATTGTTTCTGACATGAAATTTGCTCCCCCTATTTATCACAGTGCTAAACGCCTGTCATTTCCAAGAAAAGGATAAACAGACGCGAAGCATCCTGATAAGTTTCGCTACATGATCAGTCCAAGCCAAAACTCCACTGATCAAAATCTCCCTCTAAGACACGCCTGAACTTAATATTTCTACTTGATTGACATAAGAAACCTGCTTTAACTGATGAATCAAGTCATCGATCTCTTTGGTCATTCCTGACGTATTTAATGAAAGTGTGACATTCGCTTTCCCTTGAATGGGAATTGTCTGGTGGATGGTTAAAATGTTGCACCCAGCACTTGCCACCATTGACAGCAAGTGGGACAAGGCACCAGTCTGGTCTTCAAGATGAAAAAATAATGTAAGCATTTGTTCTTTTACCATATGTTGAAAAGGGAACACTGCATCACGGTATTTATAAAAAACACTGCGTGAAAGGCCCACTGTCTTGGTTGCTTCATGAATGGAGTCAACTTTTTTTCTTTCTAACAATTTTTTTGCCTCGATTGTTTTTTTCATTCCGTCTGGCAAGAAATCCTCTCGTACCAAGTAGAACTTTTCATTCTCTCCGGGCATTCATTTATTCCCCTTTACCTATTTGAGCTTATCAAAATTATTCCATAAACTCGAATTCAAAATCAAGTAATCTTACCGTGTCACCATTCTCTGCTCCTCGTTCACGTAATGCCTGGTCAACACCCATCCCACGTAATTGACGTGAAAATCGCTGGATCGATTCGTCTCGAGTCAGATCAGTCATTTTCAGTAATTTTTCTATTTGTTCACCTGACAAGACAAAAGCACCATCCGGATCTCTTGTGATCTTAAAGGCTTTCTCTTGTTTTTCAAAGCGGTAGACAACACGATCTTCTTTTTCTTCAATAGGCTTATAATTTTTCGGAATTTCATCTAATTTATTTGCAACAGCAAACAATAAATCACGAATCCCTTCTCTTGTAACGGTAGAGATTGGATATATTGGATAATCTTCTTCCAGCTGTTCTTTAAAAAAGGCTAATTGCTCTTCTGCCTCTGGTAAATCCATTTTATTTGCGGCAATAATTTGCGGCCGCTCCAAAATGCTTGGATCATATTGTTCCAGCTCTTTATTAATTGTAATGAAATCATCATAAGGGTCGCGTCCCTCTGTTCCCGCCATATCTAATACGTGAAGAACAACACGTGTTCTCTCCACGTGACGCAGGAATTGATGCCCTAAACCGACACCTTCATGCGCTCCTTCAATTAAACCAGGCAAGTCAGCAAGGACAAAGCTTCGCTGATCCTGTGTATCTACTACTCCTAAGTTAGGTGATAATGTCGTAAAATGATAATCGGCAATTTTCGGTCTTGCCGCACT
The DNA here is from genome assembly GCF_009498735.1 of Gracilibacillus oryzae. Classification (GTDB taxonomy): domain Bacteria; phylum Bacillota; class Bacilli; order Bacillales; family Amphibacillaceae; genus Gracilibacillus; species Gracilibacillus oryzae. The sequence goes on along the minus strand of NZ_ML762430.1, from coordinate 186,504 downwards.
TACTACGGACAACAAAGTAGATTTCCCTACACTCGGAAAACCAACTAATCCTACGTCAGCAATTAATTTTAATTCAATCTGGATATCTCTTTCGACACCCGGCTCACCATTTTCTGCAATTTCAGGTGCAGGGTTCCTAGCTGTCGCAAATCGGATATTCCCGCGACCGCCGCGACCACCTTTTGCGATAACGGCTCTTTGCTTATGTTCCACCAGATCAGCGAGAACTTCTTCAGTATTTACATCTTTTACGGTTGTACCTGGAGGAACAGCAAGTACTAAAGGCTCTGCATTTTTCCCGTGCATGCCTTTTCCCATGCCACTTTCCCCGCGTTTTGCTTTAAAATGCCTTTGATAACGAAAATCCATCAATGTGTTTAAACCTTCATCAACTTCGAAAATGATGTCTCCACCGTTACCACCATCTCCGCCTGCTGGTCCGCCCATTGGCACATATATTTCACGACGAAAGGCAACACTTCCATTGCCCCCATCTCCTGCTTTTACATAAACTTTGACCTGATCGACAAACATTCGAATCACCTACTTCATTTATTCTGTCCATTTTATTTGTAATTGCTTGTCTTCATTCATTTGAATGATATCTAGAAATTGATGCTTTTCTAATTGTTTTAATAATGCTTCCTGATCTCGCCATTCCCCTTCAATGGTTAATTGCAACTGTTTACCAAATAACAATATCGCATGATAATACTGAAATTCCTGTTGAAAGTCAGCTAGTTCAGCAAAAATCTTCTCTAACTTTTGCTTTAGACTGTTATCAGAAAAGGAAGCTGTCTCGTCACTTATTTCGATCCTGTATTCTAATGAAAGATTCTCCGAGAACCAGTTTTTCTTATAAAGCCATAGCATCGTCTCCGGGAGCTGTAACCGGTCTAACTGTCTTTCATTATTTGCTTTTGCAATAATCTCATTGATTTTCGCTTGAGCTTTTTCTTGTTTCCCTAATTGTAAGTATCCCATGACAAGTTGCAAATCATTCAAATTATCATGACGGTAATGACGTAATAATTCAATCACTTCTTTTTCTTGCATAGCCGCACTCACCTCAAAAGCATAATAAGAAAATTATAGCATAGTTACTGTGGAAATGCGATAAGTGGAGAGGTAGATAGGGATTTATTCCTTGTCATGACTGACGGGTTACTTTTTTTTATCAAATCTCATGCAGGCAGTTAGCTTTTGTGATGATTACTCTGTTATTATTCTACATATCTCACATATAAGCTGGCTCTTTTGATGATTAAACTGCTTTTATTCTTCAAAACGTTCATACACGTAAAGCACTTTTAGCAGTTAACTGTTCTTTCATTACAATTACCCGCTTTCCCTTATATATGTAGAGCCATCAAAAAAAGCTCTAACCTATGCAGGTTAGAGCTTTTCTCAATCCTTATGCAGGATATACACTTACTTTTTTGCGATCGCGTCCGTAGCGTTCGAATTTAACAACACCATCTGTTTTAGCATATAGTGTGTCATCTCCACCACGACCTACGTTTTCACCTGGGTAAATTTTCGTTCCGCGTTGACGGTAAAGGATAGAACCACCAGAAACGAACTGACCGTCTGCACGTTTAGCACCTAAACGTTTGGACTCAGAGTCACGACCGTTTTTTGTACTACCTACACCCTTTTTAGACGCGAAGAATTGTAAATCTAGACGTAACATATCGTTGCACCTCCTTATTTCATAGCATCAGTGATTGATATAAACTGACCATAATCCCGCTCAATGGTTTGTAAGGAAACCACCATTCCTTCTAACAGAATGGATGCTTTTTCATCCTCGTTATCATCAGGAAGAGCAATTTTCAGAAAGCCACCTTCATCACCGGCCTGATCAATGGATAGATCAATTTCACATAATTGTAATACCGCATTTACAGCACCGAAGGAAACAGCGGATACTGCAGCACAAACTAAATCATGCCCGTATGGACCACTTCCTGCATGCCCTGTAACGGTAAAGGATTTTATTGCACTTTGTTTACGCTCAATAGTCACTTCAATCATAAGAGAAACCCTTATGCATTGATTTTTTCAATCGTCAGTTTCGTGTATGGCTGACGGTGACCTTGTTTGCGTGAATAGTTTTTCTTTGGCTTGTACTTGAATACAGTGATTTTTTTCTGACGGCCTTGTTTTTCTACTTTCGCAGTAACAGTAGCTCCGTCTACGTATGGAGCACCGAACTTAGCCTCATCTCCACCAACTATAAGTACTTTGTCAAATGTTACTGATTCACCAGCTTCAGCAGCTAGCTTCTCTACGTAGATCACTTGACCTTCTTCTACTTTCACTTGTTTTCCACCAGTTTCAATAATCGCGTACACAATATGCACCTCCTCTAATACTCAGACTCGCCATACAGGCAAGCTTATTCAAAGCTTTCATAACCTGTTCTGCGCGGTTGCAGCAGCAACGGGTGCTACATAAACAACGAATCGATCATACCATATTTTATAGGACTTTGTCAATAACAAGTGCAGAATGCTGTTCCATATATTCATGGATTAATTCCCAACTCCCGCTCCTGACAATCTGGTAGTTGGAAATGCTGTGATCGATCATTTTGTAAACATCCAATGTTACCTGCTCCCTGACATTAGGGTAAACTTTTTCTTGCAATAACTTATCGAATTCTTGTGAACATGCAACAATGATGGCTTCTGTTTTTGTATGGTTCCATCTGTCTAGTTCTCTTTCGAACTGATAAGCATAGGATTCCATCGTTCTCTCAGCACTGGCTGTTGTTGCTCTCTCTGTCATTAGCTGCAACAAGCCGACATGTTCTCTTTTTCTTGTCATTTCAACCAATCCTAGCTTTGTGAATCCATATACTTCTGTTCTGATAGGATCTTTTAACAACTCTTTACGCAATAACTGCAGGATATGCTGGTGTTCTTCCTTTTTTTTCATTTTCAAAAAATCGATTAAAATAATCCCTGACAAGTTGCGTTTCTGAATTTCGGCTGCTATTGGCCGGACTGCTTTCTGATTGATTTGATACAATGTAATCCGTTTATTTTGCCTGCTTTGAAACTGGCTGCTGTCCACATCTATTACGGTTAAGCCTTCTGTTTGTTCAATTGTTATAGCGATCCCCTCTTTTGTTCGTACAGTGGGATGGACAGCTTCCTCTAATAATTGATCAACTGTTTTCTGATTATCCGGCACAGGCATCTGACTATAGCTCATGACCTCTGCAAGATCCGGGTATTTCTGCTGCATTTGCCTCATCACTTCCATTTGATCAAAAATGATCTCAGTCAGCTTCTTGCTCTGATATTGGTTAATCATCTGATCAGGCACTTGGCTTGTTGTGAGTAATGGAAATGGAGCTTTCTTTGATTTCGCGTTGTGCACTAGTGTTGCAAACTGTTTTCTCAGTTGCTCTAATTGACTAATGATAACCTCATCTGCCAGATCAACACTTTGCGTTCGGATGATAAGTCCTTCTTGATCTTCCAAGAGAGGTTTGAGTAACCCTTCCATTTTCTCACGTTGTTGTTCGGAGAGTTTTTTGGAACATGCAAGAAATGCGCTATATGGCAAATAAACCATGCTAGCGCCCGGGAATGTAATATTCGCAGTAAGTCGCGGCCCTTTATCCTGATATGCCTCTTTGATCACCTGGACGATTACAGAAGCACCGTCTGTTAAAGCAGAACCGAACTTATCTTTAAACGGATATTCACTTTTAGGTAAAAATCCAACAATATCTTTCTCTATTTCAATAAAAGCAGCCTCAATTGATCGATCGATATTCCTGACCTTGCCTAAAAAAATTGATCCAACGCGGGCATGGTTGGTATCGCGATCTAACTGAATATCTCTGACCTGATTCTCTGCTTGATAGATCCCTATTTTTTCTGTTAGTCTTGTTTGAAATAATAACTTACACATAGTTTACCTCTTCTTTAGTATCTGCAATATCGCCAATGGTCAAATGATGAAGCTTATTGGATAAAAAAGCGTGAATACAATCAGCTTCTGATAAACAGATTGGAACATCATTTATCCGAATGACATTGTAGCGATTGCGGTAAAATTGTTGAAAGATATCGACAAGCCGCCGCTCTCGTTCTACATGCAGAACAGACTTTTTCTTATATATTTTCGCATCACTTTTGCGGTAAAGGATAAATTTCCACCACTTATAATGCCTTCGCTTCCATTCTAAACGATTTTCCCAAAATAAAAAAACAAAAAGCAACCCTAAACTTAAGGATAGATGACCAATAAAAAATGCAATGAATAGAACTGTCACAATTGATACACATGACAGAAGAATGGCTAAGGAAACAGCTGTCTGAAACGGAAACAGGTCGTCACAGACAAGCTGCAACATCCGCCCCCCATCTAAAGGCAGGATTGGTAATAAATTTCCCAGCAGGATAAACGTATTATACTGCATTGCGATATTAATAGTAGAATCAGGAACCAAACCACTTGCTGCAAGTAAATAAAAAAAGAAGAATAAAAACAAATGCTGCATGGGTCCAGCAATTGTTACGATCCATTCTTCTTTCCATGATCTCCTCGCATCATCTTCTGTTTCCATTACTCCCCCAAATATCCACAAATAGATCCGTTTTACTTTCCAATTGAATTTCCGGGCAAAATAATAGTGACCCATTTCATGAACGAATACGATAAAAAATATGATAACAAGATCAACAAGCATCCCCGTCAATACAGCTACAGTTATGAAAAAGAATACAATTGGATGAACATGAATAGGCGGCAAGATTTTATGGCTGTTCATTAACCTGAATCACCTGAATCGGATCAATGTATTGCTGGTTTTTCTCTACAGCAAAATAAATCGCCTGATTTGTTTCCGTCGGCTGATAGGAGCCGATTACCTGATTGGCTCTGACAGATTGATAGGAATGCACTTCGATATTGGATAAGTAGCCATAAATTGTTTTGCTCTGATCTGCATGTTGAATAATAACCGTCTTCCCTGTCTTCTGGTCATTGCCAGCAAACAAAACGGTTCCTGTATTAACGGCAACTACTTCTGTTTCTTCATCTGCTGTAATCATAATACCTTGTCCATTATCCTGAAAAGATTGATCAATTTGCCCAAAAACAGGTAAGGCCGCAAGCTGCTCTCCTTCTGATACGTTCGTTTCCAATGCAAATGGTGCACCAAATTTGGCTTGATACCATGCATTTACCGAAGCAAAAGGAAACTCTTCCTGCAGTGCATAGCTTGTCCATTCTTTTGGTTTCTCAAGCCATTTCGCTTCCGATGTGATCGAAATAGCACAAAAGAAGAAAAGGAATGCGGCAATGATGCTTCTCAACAAAAATGTCCGGAAAATTAATGGAGGATTATTTGAGTTCCCGTTGTAACTACTAGGGATGGAAGGATAAAATCCATGTCTCTCTTCATCCTCAATGTTTACTCTTTTCGAAAAATCGGCAGAACTTTTCTGGTAGTTCGTCGTTATTTTCCTCTTCTCTTGTTTACGGCGATTGATATTGTTCCGAATTGATGATAAGTCATTTTTCTTCATATCTCCTCACAACCCTTTATCCAATTTGTATTTAGTTTATGACAAGCAGTTTGTGAATATGATATGATACATACCTTTTTTCTTTGTATAAGAAAAATCGGGAAACCCCACTCGGTCCTATCCATTGACAAAAATAATAGAAAGTATTATTTTGACATGGGTAATAGGCGTAACACCCGCTCCGGCTTGCCCACTTCGCTTTCCGTGGGGCGTGTCTTCAGCTAACTTTTGTAAAGAAGATCGCTTTACAAAAGTGGATCTTCAGAACACGCTGATCCCACAGGAGTCGAAGTGGACACCTACGCATAAATAATGCGCTACAATGAATGTACTCACTGACATGTCGATTTTATTCCACCGATAAAGATGCTCGGAAAGTTAGCTGTCACAAAAAGTGTCGACCAACTTTATAGCGGAGGCCGACCGCTTCAACTCCTGTGGGAATCGTTTTACCTGAAGATCCACTTTTTCATGCGGTTTTTGCTTGGAAAAGTTAGCTGAAGGGAAAACCCCACGGAAAGGGAAGCGGGCAGCCGTAGCGGTGGTTTCCATCTACACTTCAATTCAATAGGACTATTTTGATAACAAATGCCTTGAAACCGCGGATTATATACTTTCTTTACTTATAAAAAAAGCAGCACAAACCATGGTTATAGTTTGTACTGCTCAATATTAAATGTTATTTATCAATTAATTTTTCCCAAAGACTTTCTTTAATTTATCAATAAAGGTTACTTTTTGATCAAGATTTTGCAATGGGACAGATTCGCCGAGGATTCTTCTTGCAATATTACGGTAAGCAATGGATGCTTTTGTATTTGGCTGGAAAGCAATTGGCTCACCATGATTGGTTGCTTTAATTACCTCATCATCATCTGCTACAATTCCAATTAGATCAATTGACAAGATCTGCATAATTTCGTCAATGTCTAACATATCGCCACTTTTCATCATATGATTTCTTATACGATTAATAATCAGATTCGGTGGTTCGATATCTTCCTGTTCTAAAAGACCAATAATCCGATCAGCATCTCGCACACTGGATTTCTCCGGTGTTGTTACAACTAAAGCTTTATCAGCCCCAGCAACAGCATTCTTGAATCCTTGTTCAATACCAGCTGGACAATCTATTAATATATAATCAAAATCTGATTTCAACTCAGAAATAATCTCAATCATTCCTTCTGGTGTTAAAGCAGACTTATCATTCGTTTGGGCAGCAGGTAACAGATATAAACAATCAAAACGCTTATCCTTAATCATGGCTTGGGATGCTTTACAACGTTCTTCCACCACATCAATAATATCATAAATAATTCGATTCTCTAAACCTAGTACCACATCTAAATTGCGTAAACCAATATCTGTATCTATTAAACAAACCTTCTTTTCTAATAATGCTAAAGATGTACCTAAATTCGCGGTGGTTGTCGTTTTACCTACTCCACCTTTTCCTGACGTGATAACAATCGCTTCACCCATTAATAATCCTCCTCTCAAAAACACTCAAATCAGAACGTGTTCTTGCCAAATGACTTATACGATCCATGATAATCTGATCACTGGAGGGATCAATAAATCCGCATTCCATCATCCCTCCAGCATTCTCATCAGGAGAACGGCTAATTATATCGCTTATTCTCAGCTGAGTCGGGCTCATATAAGATGCAGCAATGACAGAAGACTTATTGCCATCACTGCCAGCATGAGCAACACCTCTGAGATGACCCAATATATATATATTTCCTGTTGCGACGACTTTTCCGCCAGGATTGACATCACCAATCAGCAGTAAATCGCCAATTACGTTAAGCACTTGACCTGATCGTATGATTTTATTATAGAGCTTAATCGCTGTATCATCTTTCCAATCTAGTGCAGTTTGTTTTAGAATCACATTCGAAATAATATGATCAACAATGAAATTCTGTTGATTAGCAAACATTTCCTTTAATTTCTCTTCTTGTTGAGTCGATATGTATCGATTTCCCAGCTCCACTCGTATTCGGATCGGCTGTTCATTTTCGGCAATATAATTCATTTTAATAGATCATTGAATGCACATGTATCATCCATAAAAAGTGTTAAGCCATCGCGCGTTCCTTTTATAGTGATACAACGATTACCTGCCACCATACTTCAACCCCTTAATTACTTCTTGGTGTGTACTCAATCCTTCTGCTCGAACTTAATATATTGCCATTTTCGTAATAGTTTGTATATCAGTGGGTAAAAAACAATCCCGATTCCCACATTCCATCCTGTTGTTGGTAATAACCGGTGAAAGAAATAATCATTCCATCCCATATTGTGAATTTGTATTATATTATATAGAAAATACGCTAAGATGTCTGCTGTAAAAACTCCCAGTATCATCATTAATACCGTAACATAAAAATTGGCATGCAGCCATTTCATCAAGTTGCGGACAATGTATATTGCTACGGCATATACAAACAAGTAGATGCCGATAACAGGTGTATATAATATGTCGATAAAAAGCCCGAACAGTACGGCAAATAGAAAGCTGTAATACGTATTTCGCTGATCAAAAAAGATTGTTATAAAGATAACAAAGATTAATAGAAAATGAGAAGTAACTTGCCAGTCTGAAGGCAGAAATGAAATATCTGTCAATACATTAGCTAAAGTACCTTCCAGCATGATAAGAAATAAGCAGATAAATGCCAATAGAAAAGGGATAGTCCTGCTCATGACTCATCAGCCTCTTCCGTGTTCTCGGCATTTTGCTGTTCTTCTTCTGCTTTTCGTGCCTCTTCCGCCAGACGAGCTTCTTCTGCCAATGTTTCAGCTTCTTCTGTTGTAATCATCCCGCGATCAATAACAATAACATGATGAAGAGACTCAAAGTTCGCGGAAGGTTCCACATAGGCGACTTTCGTTAAAGAATAACGGCCTTCGGTTACCTCCGTCACTTTGCCAATTTCCAACCCTTTCGGAAAAACACCGCCAAGTCCTGATGAAAAGACGAGTTGTCCTGCCTTTAAACTGTCATTGTTTTCGTTTAATTCCAATAAGAGTAAATTAGTTTCTTCATCATAACCAACGATAAAACCGGACATATCTGTCTGGGTCTCTTCTGCATCGACATTAACAGATATTCGATTGGAACGGTCAAATCCATTTAATAACAATACAGTAGAAGTAAATGGGGAGCTTGTTTGGACTTTCCCAATCATTCCTTCCCCTGAAATCACTGCCATGTTCGGCTCGACTCCATCTTGGGTTCCTTTATTAATCGTAATTTGTTTAAACCACTGATCCTTGCTTCTTGCTACAACAGATGCCTGAATTTCATTGAAGTTCTGCAAAAAGTCAGTTTCCGTTTTTCCTAAAATGGATTCTAATTCTTCAATCTCTTTCGTTAACTCCTGGTTTGCATATTCTACTTGACGAATCTCTTCCAGTTGTGACTTCAGTTTCTGGTTCTCTGAGTAGACATTTTTAATTTCATTAATATTGGAAAAGAATGTTGTCGTAAAATGAATCGGCTCATTTACGATCTGCTGTAACCAGCCAACACTGTCATGGACGAAGTCTTCCACTAATGTCAGGTTACTTCGCTTACTCAATTAGAATCCTATAATTCCCACTAGAATCATGAGAACGATAAGAAAAATAAACATATGCTTTTTCTTGAATAAAAACATGGTAACACCTGCTTAATCTGTAAATCGGTGATTAGAGTTTTTAGATTGGGAGCGGAACTGTTCAATATATTCAAGTGACTTTCCTGTTCCGATTGCCACACAATCCAATGGCTCCTCCGCAACAAATGTAGGCATCTTCGTTTCATCACTGATTACCTCGTCAAGCCCTTTTAACAATGCACCGCCACCTGATAATACAATTCCTCTGTCCATTACATCAGCAGACAGTTCCGGTGGAGTTAATTCCAGTGTATTTTTGACCGATTCGACAATGGCGTCCACTGTATCTTTTAATGCATATGCAATTTCTTCTGATGTGATAGTAATGGTTTTTGGTAAACCTGTTAATAAATCTCTTCCTCTAATATCCATTTCATCTACCTGTGCAGGTACTTTTGCTGAACCTATATCCATTTTAATCGATTCTGCAGATCTTTCTCCAATCATCAGGTTATATTTACGTTTTACATATTGAATAATGGCATCATCCATATCATCACCAGCTGTACGGATAGACTTACTTGTCACAATACCGCCTAATGAGATGACAGCAACTTCTGTTGTTCCCCCACCAATATCAACAATCATGCTGCCGGTCGGCTCCCATACTGGCAATCCTGCTCCAATAGCAGCTGCAAATGGTTCTGCAATCGGAAAAGCATCCTTTGCTCCAGCCTGTTTTGTTGCGTCAATTACCGCTCTCTCTTCCACCATTGTTATACCTGATGGAACACACACCATTACATTCGGTTTTTTTGCAAACGAAGAACGGTTTTTCTGTGCTAATTTTATATAATATTTCATCATTGCAGCAGTTGTATCATAATCGGCAATGACGCCATCTTTCATTGGACGGATTACCGCAATATTTCCCGGAGTACGCCCAATCATCATTTTCGCATCACTACCTACAGCCTCAATATCTCCTGTTGCTTTATTAATCGCTACAACAGAAGGTTCTCTTACAACAACACCTTTGCCTTTTATAAAAACGAGTGTATTCGCAGTTCCCAGATCTATCCCCAAGTCTTGTGAAAAATTTAAAAATGCCAATCTATTTCTTCCTCTCAAGCTAATTTATTAATGTTCAGTCAAGCTTAATTTTATGCTTTAATCGTCATTGAATCAAGAATTTACCTTTTTTATATGTAAGGATTAATGGTATATGTATCCTAGTATAAGCAAAAATGTACATTCCATGCGAGTAGAATGGATTATTATGGATATCTGATGCCTACTGGATCTTTCTTTATCATTTCAATAACAAACGCCTTTATACAAGCAAAATCTTGTAAAAGGCGTCTGTTTTAAGCTTGTAACCTAATTATACTTAATTTTTCACAAAATAGATAGTGTCACAAGTACCCTTTTTCTTTTAATGATATAAATCGATGGTCACCGATAATCAGATGATCAAGCAAATCTATCCCGATTACTTTGCCGCTTTCTACTAAGCGTTTTGTTACATGGATGTCTTCCTGTGATGGAGAGGGGTCGCCTGAGGGGTGATTATGTGCACAAATAATAGAGGCTGCAGATCTTTTGACAGCTTCTCTGAATACCTCACGCGGATGGACAATGGATGCATTCAGGCTGCCAATAAAAATCGTCTGGCGATGAATCACTTGATTCTTAGTATTGAGGAAAATCACGACAAAATGCTCCTGTTTCAGCTGACACATTTCTTCCATTAAAAAATTTGCTCCATCATCAGGGCTTCTGATAATATAGCGGTCTTTCTCTTGATACATATGGATACGTTTGCCAAGTTCGATAGCTGCTAATAAAATAACGCCTTTTGCCTGACCGATTCCTTTTAGACCTGTTAACTCTTCAATTGTAACCTCTCTCAACTGGCCTAATCCTTCAAAGTGCCTTAGCACACGCTCTGCCAGTTGATAGACATTTTCCTGTCTGTTGCCCGTACCAAATAATATTGCCAGCAATTCCTGGTTTGATAAGTGATTGGGGCCAAACTCCACTAATCTTTCCCGCGGCCTGTCACGTTTCGGTACTTCTTTCATCCTTACCATTTCTGTTGTTTCCATAAAATTCCTCCTTCATATTCTTGCATCTGTCTATTCTACAAAGCTTATGAAGAAGCCACATATAAGAATTAAAACATAATCCCCTTGATTTCATTCAAAGTCTTCAGGGTACAAGAAAAAATTCTACTTGTCTGCTAATTGGGAATATTGGTACCATAACTCCAGCTTAGATTGATTATCCAGCTGTTCATTCTTACTAATCTGTTCTGCTTTCTCCACAAATGATGCTAAAGCTGGTGTGATATTAGCAGGCTTTTGGCCGATCCATTGTTTTAAAGCACTGATATCTTTACTTTCGAACAAGCCTGGAAGAAGTTTGTCAAAGGATGCTAACCACGTCTTCTCACTTTCTGATACACTTACTTCTACCGGTACGGTGGTCCATGCCTTTCCGCCATACATCTCCATATCTGTTGAGATAGATTGGAGATGATTTTTAGATGCATCGCTCGTAGAATGAACAGAGATAAACAAATGAAATTGATTATCTCTTTCCCAAATGACTGCAGGCAGATTGGATGCCTTTAACTCATTCTGCAGCTGAGTTGCAGCAGACTCTGCACTGAAAACACCAGCCTGCACAACGTACGCTTGATGAGCATTGCTTTTAAAAGCAGTGGCAGTGGCTTCATTTGTTTGCTCATCCTTTTCCCCATCTGCTGATGCTGTTACCGTGCTGGATACCTGCTGATTGTTGCTGTTAAAACTAACTTCCTCAGGGTCCATATCAACAAAGATCTTTAACATAAGAAACCCTAAAAAGGTACCAATGATAATGGCAGTTAAGGCAGAATAAATAAAGGAACGATAGGTTGTCCAAAAATTCGATTTAGTCTTTTTGTGAATTGGCTGGTAAACAGGAGGAGAGTTATCCTCAAAAGGTGGCTTCTTCTCTTTTTGCAGCAGTTGTTCGATTGGATCTTTCCCCCGCTCTTCCTTCTGCTTATTGATCTGAACAGAAATTCTACTGTTATTGTTTTTCACACGGATCCCTCATTTCAGTTCTTTTCTATTACCCTATCATATTCTAAATAAGATGTAAGACGAGTTTTGTCATACAGGGAATAAAAACTTTCGCTAGGAACTGATAAATAATGGCACGATCTTTAAAATCATAAAGAAGCGGGCTTAGGATAATTGACTTTTTTGTCAGAAAGGAGGGATTAAGATCAATACATTTCGCCATAGTATCTGATAGATTCAAACAAGCAGCGAATGTATGATAGGTTCACTATATAAGCAGTGAAAAATAGGGAAAATAAAGGGATAAATCAATTAGCACGTCGAGGGGATATTACTTATTTATATCTGAATTGATATAACTGCAACAAAAATCACCTCCTTTCAATAAATGCTGTTAATTTTGAATATGTTTTTTTACTTCTTCCACAAAATGCAGGGACCCTGTGATTATCAGGCAATCATCTTGTCTCATCCGTTCTGTTATTTCTTTTAAAGCATCTTTGTAATTGGAATAGAATTCAAAACTATCTGCTATATTATCTGCTGATAATGCTCGCGGATGGTCAAAGGTAGTCACAACTAACCTGTCACAATTTCGGCTAAGCAATTCTGTCATTTTCGCTATTTCTTTATCTTTAAATGCACTAAACAGGATAAAGATTCGCTTGTCTTTCCAATATGTTTGTATCGTATCTGTTAATTTCTTTATACTGGAAGTGTTATGAGCACCATCAATCAAAATGGCCGGTTCTTCCCTGATCATTTCCAGGCGGTTATGTATCTTAGCCTGTTTCATTCCTTTTTGTAATGCATGCTGTTCAATGGCCCATCCATCGTCTATTAATAATTGCATTGCCATCAACGCATTTGCAGCATTGTCTGCCTGGTGAGATCCTAACATAGAAATCTCAACGGGAATCTCTTTGTGATGTACAAATGTAAACTGCTGGGTCTTTGCTTTCCATTGCCAATCCTTCACAAGATAATCTTTTTTATACTGATAGACTGGTGCATTTACTGAGTTTGCTTTTTGCAAAACAACTTCCAGCGCCTCTTGCGGAAGGTCGCCAACCACTACGGGTACCTGTTTTTTTATAATGCCTGCTTTATGTACCGCAATCTCCGCAAGACTGCTTCCTAAAAAGCCCATATGATCATAATCAACGGTTGTAATGATCGTTATCATAGGCTTTATTCGGTTTGTCACATCCTCTTTCCCACCCATACATGTCTCAATTAATACAATGTCTGTCTGTCCGGAAAAATATAAAAAAGTCATCACCATCAATATTTCATATTCAGATGGTGCCTTATCCATCTGGTCCATTTCTACTATCAATGGCAGAAGATCATTTAAAACAGCGATAAATTCCTCCTCTGATATTGTCTGATGATTAATCATCATATGGTCCCGGATTGTTGGCAGCCCTGGGGAAACAAATGACCCAACTTTATAGCCGCTTTCTATCAGTACTTCTTTCATATAAGTAAGAGTGGACCCTTTTCCGTTGGTCCCAGCCAGGTGAACTGCCTTTAATTGCATTTCGGGATGATTGGTCTTTTCCAACAGATAATCCAGTCTCTCTAATCCCTGTTTAATGCCTAACTTCCTTCTTGAGGCAAAGAAGGCTTCCACTTCATCGAATGTATTCACTTTCTTCACACTTTCTTTATTTAAATTTTTGCATTATCATTGTGTGATACAATTTAGAAAATAGTTCAGTGCTATAAGTTTACTTTCCTAATAAAAAAAGGAGCGATCATTTTGAACGGTTGGGTTATTTACAATGGTCATCTGGCAGCAGAGGCCTTTCTCCAGTTTCCTAAACAAATAAAAAAAACAGGAAGCGAGAAAAATATAGAAATTAATGTAGTAGCAAATAATCATTTGTGTTATCAAGCAACAAAAAATGGGGTTTATCTTAAACATGCCGAAGGATGGGAGCTACCTTCATTTGTTATCTTCCATGATAAAGATATCGCTCTTGCTCGTCAATTAGAGTTACTTGATATTCCTGTATACAACAATGCTCAAAGTATCGAAATATGTGATAATAAAGTACTAATGTATCAACATTTAGCCAAAAAAAACGTAAATATTCCAAAAACAGTGATAGCTCCAAAAATCTTTTCCAATACAACGACAATAGAATTGGAGTCTTTCTTAACATTGGCAAAAGAATTTTCTTACCCTTTTATTATGAAGGAAGGCTATGGATCATTCGGAGAGCAAGTCTATCTTATTCATAACGAAGAAGAATATATTGCCAGGATTAAAGCAATTTATGATAAACCTTTTGTATTGCAGGAATTCGTTGATTCTAGTTATGGCAGGGATATACGGATTTTCGTTGTTGGAGATAAAGTTGTAGCAGGATTAAAACGAAGCTCCGACATTGACTTTCGGGCAAATGTTTATCTAGGCAGCAAAGTAGAGGGATATCACGCTTCTCCGGCAGAAAAAGAGTTAGCAGTTGCGGCTGCCAAGGCTGTTGGTGCCACTTATTGTGGTGTCGACTTATTAATTGGAAAAAATGGAGAACCGATCATTTGTGAGGTAAATACAAATGCTCATGTTGCCAATATTCTTAAACACACTGGTGTAAATGTTGCAGAGCCGATTTTGGATCACATCATCACGCAATTATAGAGTTCCAGAAAACCGCGTGAATCACGTGGATTTCTATTTATATAATACACCATTTGTAATTTTATTCTATAAAAAAGTTATCAATTATATTTTAACATAGGCGAAATACCAAAAAAACAGGAACAGCTCTATTAAGAGTTCTGCTCCTGTTTATGATCGTGTTTTAGCCTTTTAATTCGGCAATACGTGCCTGGACTTTTTCACGTTTATCGATATAGTCCTGCTGCTTTGCTTTTTCAGCTTCCACTACTTGCTCGGGTGCTTTTTTCACAAAACCTTCATTCGATAATTTTTTATCAACACGCTCTACTTCTTTGTTTAATTTCTCTACTTCTGCTTCCAGTCTTGCCAGTTCTTTGTCAATGTCTATCAGCCCTTCAAGTGGTAAAAAGATCTCTGCACCTGTCACAACTGCTGACATGGCTTTTCCTGGTGCCTGAATGTTTGTATCAATTGTCAGCTCACTTGGGTTACAGAAACGATCGATATATTCGCGGTTTTCTTCTAATTGAGCTTTTCCGTTTTCATCACTTGCCTGAATCATGATTGGAATCTCTTTTGATAATGGTGTATCTACTTCTGCACGTATATTACGAACAGAGCGGATAATTGCTACTAATTGCTGCATCACTTGAGATGCATCTTTATTCGATAATTCCTGGTTTACGGTTGGCCAGCTTGCCAGCACAATGGATTCTCCTTCGTGTGGAAGCTGTTGCCAGATTTCCTCTGTCACAAATGGCATAAACGGATGAAGCATACGCATTGTATTATCTAGAACATAAGCCAAAACAGATCGTGTTGTTAGTTTTGCTGCTTCGTCTTCTCCATATAATGGAAGTTTGGCCATTTCAATATACCAGTCACAGAAATCATCCCAGATGAAATTGTACAAGTAACGTCCAGCTTCACCAAAATCGTATTTATCTACATTACGAGTCACTTGCTCAATTGTTTCATTAAGACGGGTTAAGATCCAGTGATCAGCCACAGATTTTTTGCCAGTTAAATCAATTTCCTCATACTTTAAGCCATTCATGTTCATTAAAGCAAAGCGTGAAGCATTCCAGATTTTATTGACAAAGTTCCAGGTTGATTCGACTTTTTCCCATTGAAAACGTAAATCCTGGCCTGGGCTTGAACCTGTGGAAAGAAAATAACGTAACGAGTCAGCTCCGTATTTCTCGATTACTTCCATTGGGTCTACCCCATTACCAAGTGATTTACTCATTTTGCGGCCTTCCGCATCACGAACAAGTCCGTGAATTAACACATCTTTAAATGGTCGTTCACCATTAAATTCTTTTGATTGGAAAATCATCCGAGCTACCCAGAAAAAGATAATATCATAGCCTGTTACGAGTGCATTTGTTGGGAAGAAGTGTTTAAAATCTTCATCTTCTGTATCAGGCCAATTTAATGTAGAAAATGGCCACAATGCAGACGAGAACCATGTATCAAGGACATCTGTATCTTGCTCCCAGTTTTCCGCATCTTCTGGTGCTTCTTTTCCTACATATACCTCACCAGTTTCTTTGTGATACCATGCTGGAATTCTGTGACCCCACCATAATTGACGGGAAATACACCAATCACGGATGTTTTCCATCCAGCGTAAATACGTTTTCTCAAAACGGTCTGGTACAAAGTGGACTTTTTCCTCATCTGAGCCATTTTGCATTGCAACTGCATTATCTGCAAGTGGCTGCATTTTGACAAACCATTGAGTGGATAAGTATGGTTCTACAACTGCCCCGCTTCGCTCAGAGTGACCCACAGAGTGCATGTGGTCTTCAATTTCAAACAAAATTCCTTCTGCCTGTAAATCCTTCACAATCTGTTTACGGCATTCAAATCGGTCTAATCCTTGATATTTGCCAGCATTTTCATTCATTGTGCCATCTTCATTCATCACAAGCACACGCTCTAAATTGTGGCGGTTTCCAATTTCAAAGTCATTCGGATCATGTGCTGGGGTAATTTTCACGGCACCTGAACCAAATTCCATATCAACATAATCGTCTGCTACAATTTCGATCTCACGGCCTACAATTGGCAATTTGACTTTTTTACCGATTAGATGCTTGTAACGCTCATCTTCCGGGTGAACAGCTACAGCTGTATCTCCAAGCATTGTTTCTGGACGTGTTGTAGCAATTTCAATATGTCCACTTCCGTCAGCGAGTGGATATCTCATATGGTAAAAATGGCCTTGAACATCTTGATAGATTACTTCAATGTCTGAAAGTGCTGTTTTTGTTGCAGGGTCCCAGTTAATAATATACTCCCCACGGTAAATAAGCCCTTTCTCATATAATTTTACGAAAACTTCTTTTACCGCTTCTGATAAGCCTTCATCTAACGTAAACCGTTCCCGCGAATAGTCGAGGCCAAGACCCATCTTCGCCCATTGTTCACGGATAAATCCGGCATACTCTTCCTTCCAGTCCCATGCTTTTTCTAAAAATTTCTCGCGGCCCAAGTCATAACGGCTGATGCCTTGTTCACGGAGTTTTTCCTCGACTTTTGCCTGTGTCGCAATTCCCGCATGATCCATACCAGGTAAGTACAGTACGTCATAACCTTGCATTCTCTTAATTCTTGTTACAATGTCTTGCAGTGTCGTATCCCATGCATGGCCGATGTGAAGCTTTCCTGTTACGTTTGGCGGCGGGATCACAATGGTAAATGGCTCTTTGTCCGGATTTCTTTCTGCCTCAAAAAACTTTCCATTTACCCAATAATCATAACGGCCTTTCTCAACTGCTGTCGGGTCATATTTGGGTGGTAAATTTACTTCATGTTGTTCTGACATATCTAAATTCCTCCTTTAGGAAATAATTAAAAATATTAAGCGCTCAAGCAATGTTGATTTCCGTTCCAGACAGTCGCTTTCCGCGGACATCCCTTCAGCCGATGCTTTCCCCGCTGGAGTCGACTGTACTCCACTCCAATCAAAGTGATAAAATAATTTGCTAACAACATAGTAGCTGGAGCAAATGATCCTAAACAAAAAAATCCTTCCCGCCCTTACTGTTGTAAAGGACGAAAAGGATTGGATTTCCGTGGTACCACCTTTGTTTATAAGTACTGCTACTTATACACTCATTGATGAGATAACGGTTCAACCGGCTTTACCTACTTTTTCGTATTCAGTAAAGCTGCTTCAAAGGCTACCTTCCTGCATCTTTTTCGGGAAAACCTTTCAGCCTCGGGTTCTCTTCTCTTACGATAAGTGTGCAGTACTCTTCCTCGTCATTGCATCTTGCCATTTGATTATATGTTATTTTATCCAAAAACATAGGGAAACGTCAAGAAAAATTATAGTTTTAATTGTGCCCTTTTGTTGAAAAATGTTTTGTACCCATAATAAAGGAAGATAATGACTGATAGAGAAACACTCCCTGTTATCCCTAACATGATCGCAATTTGATATTTAATCGCATCAAGCGGACCTGCTCCTGACAAAATAACCCCTGTCATCATACCAGGTAAGAAAACGATCCCCATCCCGACCATACTGTTTATAGTAGGCAGTATTGCTGAATCAAATGCATGATTGACAATTCCCTGTGATGCCTGATTAGGGGTGGCACCAAGCATTAAAGCAGCTTCTACCTCTTTTTTTCTTGAAGAGAAGCCTTCGATCAAAGCACTGACACCAAGTGTAATACCTGTCATCGAATTTCCGATCAACATTCCTGCAATCGGGATAAAATAGCGCGGATCATACCATGGTGAAAATTGGACAACAATAAAATTAAAATACAGAAAAGCAGCCAGTGTACCAGAAACCATGGCAACAGCAATAATTTTTTTCAAATCTGCATTCATTTCTTTTTTGGTTCGTTTAAAAATATTATAGACAGCGAAAGTTTCCATTACGGTGATAACAAGTACAGAATAAATCCAGTTCTCATTCTCGAATATGTACACTAACAAATAGCCTACGAGAACCAATTGAATGGTCATTCTGAGTGTTGCGATAATTATTTCTTTTTCACGCGGAATTTTGCGCCACCTTACTATTGCAAGGAGTATGATAATAAAAATATATGCTGAGATAAGCTGCAACAAAGTAATATCTAACATATTATTCATTCCGATATCTCCTCATTGGCAAGTACTTCATTCATATAGATGATTTGATCTGCATATTTTTCTGCCACTTCTTTCGAATGGGTAACAAAAATAGCTGATTTTCCTTCCCTTTTGATATGTTGGGTAAATACACTCATCACTTTTGTTTCCGTTTCTTCGTCAAGAGCAGAGGTTGGTTCATCTAATAAATATACCTCTGCTGCCTCCATTAACAACACCCTGCCAAATGCAACACGCTGTTTCTCCCCGCCAGATAATTGATCTGCATCATCTTCTAAGTTCTTTTCTAAACGCAGGTCTTTTAATAACTCTTTCAGTTTGCTATCATCTGCTTCGCTTTTTCCGGTAAACTTTAAACCAAACAGAAGGTTCTCGCGCACTGTACCTTGAAACATAACAGGATCTTGTCCGAGCATCACTACTTTTTTTCGTAACTCTACCGGGTCATAATCATCTATTAATCGTTCTTTATAAAAAATCTTGCCACTATCTTGTGTTAACATTCCATTTAACATTTTTAATAATGTAGATTTTCCACTGCCACTTTCACCGAACAGACAAATAATCTGCTTGTCCTGAAACGTTAATTTTTCTATCTTTAAGATATCCTTGTATTGTACATTAGAGAATGTAAACATTGTCTGCCTCCTTACTAAGATTATTATACAGCAATATTCTCGGTATAATACAAAAAGCAGATACGATAAATGTATCTGCCCTAAAAGTACTTAGCGAAAATCCCGCTTATCTTCTAACTTTCTTGATATAAGTACATATGCAATTGTTGCAGCTGCAGTTACTAATGTGTAAAACAATGTGTTCTTCATCAAAAAACCCCCTTATAAAGTGAGACTTTGATCAATGTTTTTTTGTACCCACACTGATCATTAGCGAAACTTATCAGGATGCTTAGCGTCTCTTTATCCCCCACTTACTTTTCTTCGTGTTACTTGAACCTTGAGAGAGGAGTATGACAGACGGTTGGCGCCGTGATTAAAATGGGCGGAATTTACCTTTCTTCAACACTAGTGCTGGTCCGCCTAGCATAAATAGATACCTGTCATCAATAACATGTTTCATCATTTTTGCTTGTAAACCATACAATTGATGGCCATCAAAAATAGTCCCCATTGCTTCACCGCCGCCTAATGATGCAACAGTCCCTTTATTATCGAAGAAGAATTCCTGTAATGTGCCGCCAAATATTAATGTTCGAATATTATGTGCACAGACATCCGCTTCCTGAATCGCGATTTGTGCTGTTGGTGGATAAGGTGTTTCTGTATCTTTATTCATTACCCATGCACAGTCACCAAGCACAAATACATCCTCATAACCAGGAGCCCTTAATGTCTGATCAACATTTACTTTGCCTTTTGTTAACTCAAAACCAGATTCGCCAACTATTCTGTTTGCCTGCACGCCACCTGTCCAGACAAACGTGCCACATTTAATTTCTTCTTTTTCATCTCCAACGATAACCGCATCTTTCTTCACTTCTTTGATCATCGTGGACGTAAGGAAATCGATCCCTCTTCTTGATAATGAATCTTTTGCATACTCTAACAGTTCCTGATCGAACCCTGGCAAGATGGAAGGCGCTGCCTCGATGTTAATGATTTTTACACGGTTACGTGGAATATCATATTTTTTACAAAGCACTGGTATGCGTTCTGCCAGTTCTCCAACAAATTCAATTCCTGTAAATCCGGCGCCGCCTACTATAATTGTCAGCATATCATCAGAAGGATTTTCCTCTGTTTTATACCGGGAAAATTGATATTCTATATGATCACGGATCATTCGGCTCTTATCTACTGTCTGAATCGAAAATGCATGCTCGTCCATTCCCGGAATTCCAAAGGTTGCTTTCTCAAATCCTAAACCGATAACTAAGTAATCATAATCCAGCGTGCCGCTCTCTAACTCTACCTGTTTTTTGTCAGGATGAATCTTCTTTACCATATCCTGTACAAAGTTTACTCGTCTTGTATTTATTACATCAGAAATCATAATACGGGAACGATTGACATCGATCGTCCCAGCAGCAACTTCGTGTAACCAAGTTGTCTGGTAATGGTAATTATGTTTGTTGACAAGTGTTATTTCAGCTTCCTCAGGAGCAAACTGCTGTGTTAACCGTTTGGTTGTCATCATACCTGCATATCCTGCTCCAAGGACAACAATACGCGGAATATTAGTTGTCAAAATCAGTCATCCTTTCTTTCATAAGATTAAGATTATTTCATAGAAATTCGATAATAGTTTCTGCCATTTTAGTTGTCAATATGTAAGCTTTCTATTCAGTATAACAATTATATGGCAAAACTTCCAATCAAGCCTTCTATAGATATACCCTGCAATGATCAGATAAAAACACTCCATTCGCACTAATCAAATAGATTGACCAAAACGAAACGGAGTGATTTTTAACGATTAATATATATAAGAAGTACAGCTAGACGATTTCCTGTACCTTTAATTTTTCTTTTTCTATAAATTCTTTTACTTCGTCTACTGTAAGGCCAGCTTCTTTTGCTTCCAATAGCAAGTAGATCCATTCATAATCCAGTTGTAAAACTTCTCCCATTTGTTTATTCCTCCCTAAAATACATGTAGTTTGTATTCCAGGCAGTTCAGCCATCCGTCTGCATACCGGATCTGTAACTTTGCGTCCCTACTTTACAATAGGTTTGCCATTTGTCTGAAATTATAATGAACACTGTATATTCTCTCTCTAGTTATAATTAATAATCTTGTTATGCCTAGAACTACTTCTGCATAGCCTCTCCTTAAAAAACCAGACATAGAATTATCGCCAAAACACCTCCAAAAAAGCGAAAATTGTCTACTATATTTTGTCATCTATATTTAATTTCTACATTTCTTTATATTTTCCTGCTTTTCCATGGACTTTTTTTACTTTTTTGTTACAAAAACTAATTATTCTGCACTAATCATGGTCTTATCTCATAACATATATTACCTAACCTATTACTTAATGAGGTGATTTGATGAGTCGATATTATCGCTATCGTTTACCACCATGGGCACGAGAATGTATCATTGTCTGTGAAAGATCCACCTTGCCTATCGTTATATTTCAAAGTGTCCGAACCATCTTTATTCCTACCACATTCGATGTTATTTTACTTGGCATATTAATTGGTATCTTTATCGCTTTCCAATTAGAATGGTTCTAATATTCTTGTTGATTCATTTGAAGTTTAGCGTATAGTGTCTGTTCTAGCTGATTAGCAAATACTAACTGACGATATCTTTTCTCAAGCTGTATTGATTGGCGAATTTCTTCCTTACTTGAATTGCTGACATGTTCATTTAGTAAAGAAAAGTAAGATTCTAAATTAAATAAATCAAACATTAGTTCACATATATCATCATCTTGAAAACGGACATATTGAAAGTAAATGGATAATCCATCTGACAC
The DNA here is from genome assembly GCF_009498735.1 of Gracilibacillus oryzae. Classification (GTDB taxonomy): domain Bacteria; phylum Bacillota; class Bacilli; order Bacillales; family Amphibacillaceae; genus Gracilibacillus; species Gracilibacillus oryzae. The sequence goes on along the minus strand of NZ_ML762430.1, from coordinate 164,068 downwards.
TTTGTTCATATCACAATCATGATAGGTAAATAAATTGTTTAAATATACGACAAGATCACTTGATGGGGAATCAATACGGGCATATTCCCAATTGAAGAAGTAAATATTATCTTGTAATAAAGTATAATGAGATGGAGCTAGATTACCATGACACAATACTGCTTTTCTGCTCTGTTTTTCTTTTAATAATTCCAAATAGACTGATTGCCATTTTTCAGTAACTTCCATCATCCATTCTAAATCTCGGTAATGCATGCATGCTTGCAGTTCAAATGGCGACATATACCGTTTGGATTCAAAATAACGGATATATTGAAGTAACTCTTCCTTCTTTCTAGTTTTATCATTTCGGAAAAATTGCTGAATTTCTGAAATTTGATTTTCTGTATAGCTGACAGGTGTATGATCTAGAGTGGAACCGTGCAATTTCCCTAGACCGTGAAAGAAATTAATCCATTCATCAGCAGGACGATCATGACGAAAGTTATCTACCCATGGGGACATAACCATTACATGACTATCCATTAAGTATAATGGATGATTATCTTTGGTTAATATTACGGGAACAAAACCATATACCTGCCTTTCAGTAATATATCGGTATACCGCATTCCAGTAACCTATTTGATCTTCTGTCAGAGAAGTAAATTTAAGACAGTAATTTTGTGAATTGGTATTCAATTTATATACTTTCTCAGAAACCTGTTCAATATAATTTGGCTGGATTCGGTATGTATCAAATATATCCTTCCATTCCATACGGAACCTCCTGTTTTTGGCATTTTTCTGAAAGTTTCCTCCATATTGTCATTCATTCGATTATCAGAAAGAAAAAAATCCCTGAGTAAGGGATTGTAAATTTATTCCTCAGATGTAACCGGAATATAAATTAATTGACCTGATGACAAATCTTCGTCTTCCAACTGATTTGTTCGCATAATCTGTCTTGGTGTTACATTATATTTTTCTGCAATGGAAGTCATTTGGTCTGTCGGCTGGACAATATACAGTTTAAGTCTTGTATATGCCGTATCTTCTTCTTCTGCAAAAATATTTAATAAGTACGATGTGTCTTCCGTTTCTGCTCTTGCTTGCACACGTAAACGCTCTTCCTTCACTTCTTCCTCAACTTCTTCTATTTCCTCTACAGCTTCTTGTTCTGCTGTCTGTTCTGCTATTTCTTCACTTACTGATTGATCATCTGATACTTCTCGTAGCTCCTCAAATGCTGGTTCATTGTCCTGCTTGAATTCATTTGATAATGGAGTTACATTATTATTAATTTCCTGATTGACAGGTTCAGGCTGCTGCTCTTCATTTACTACAAATTGAAAACTTTCTTCCTCTATTAATGGTTCGTCAATTTTTTCTTCCGTTTCGAATCGTGGCAACTGCTCTTCTTCTGCTGCTGTAATTATTTCACTTGTATTTTGGCTTAACCCTTTGATCGCCAACACCGCCTCAATTGATAAACAGCGGTCAGACTCAATCGAATAATCAAAATGATCCACATCTACAACAACGGAATTTACCTCGTTAACACGCTCCATTGGAATAGAGATATCCATGACGAATTTATGAAAAAATTCACACAGGTCATCTGACATCATTTCTATTCGCTCGACATCCTGGCCATTGATTACTTCCTCTCCACCTCTTTCCTCACTTATAATATACTCCCCTTTTAATTCCATAACTCCTCTGATGGATAATGTTTCTCCCATCTCCTGTATGGAAAGAACAGGTTCCAGACCAATTCCCAGCATTTCCTTAATAGGATAGTCATGATCAAACGCTATGTTTTCATTTAATGTAAAAGTGTAAGCATCTTGCAACATAGTTCCCCCTTCCATTATGTTCAAACGAACTAGCATTCTTTAAAATATATGAGGCAAAGGTAGGGAATATGTATAAAAAAAGCCAAGCAGCCACAGCCTGGTCATTTAGTTTCAATTTTTCAATGAAAAACGGAAAATCAATAACAGTCAGGAGGTTAGAACACAGCTTACCAATAACAAAAAAAGCTTGCCGACCTTTTTCAAGATCAACAAGCTGTGAATTATTTTTCTGCTATTTTTGCAAATGAATTGTCAGCTGCCTGAATCGTTTTCTCGATATCTTCATCTGTATGTGCAGTTGATAAGAATAATCCTTCAAACTGGGATGGCGGCAGGAAGACACCTTCTTCAATCATTGTTCGGTAATATAATGCAAATCGCTCCACATTAGAGGAAGAAGCCGTTTCGTAGTTCACTACATCTGTATCAGCAAAGAATACTCCCACCATGGAACCCGCACGGTTAATTTGTAAAGAGATCCCATGTTTATCTGCCGCATCTCTATAGCCTTCTACTAATCGGTCTACTTTTTGGCTGATCGACTCGTAAGCCTCTATCGTCATTGCTTTTAATGTCTCTAAACCTGCTGTCATCGCAAGCGGATTTCCCGATAGAGTACCTGCTTGATAAATATCGCCGACAGGGGCAATTCGCTCCATAATTTCCCGTTTTCCGCCATATGCACCTACTGGAAGACCACCACCGATTACTTTTCCTAAACAAGTCAGGTCAGGTGTTACTTCGAAGTGTCCCTGAGCACAATGATATCCAACGCGAAAACCTGTCATTACTTCATCAAAGATCAGCAAAGAACCATTTTCGCTCGTAATTTCACGCAATTGCTGCAGAAAACCTTCTTGTGGCGGAACAACACCCATATTCCCTGATACAGGTTCCACAATAATGGCAGCAATATCTTCACCAAATTCACGAAATGCATATCGTACACTTTCGATATCATTATAGGGAACGGTAATTGTGTGACGGGCAACACTTTCTGGTACACCGGGACTGTCAGGCAAACCAAGTGTTGCCACACCAGAGCCTGCTTTGATTAATAAGGAGTCACCATGACCATGGTAATTCCCTTCAAATTTTAAAATTTTGTTACGTCCTGTATAGCCCCGCGCCAATCTTAGTGCACTCATCGTGGCTTCTGTTCCAGAGTTCACCATGCGGACCATTTCAATGGAAGGTACACGATCAATTACAAGTTGGGCTAATTCATTTTCCAGCAACGTGGGGGCTCCAAAGCTCGTCCCTTTCTCCGCTACTTCTTTCAGCTTTGTTACTACTCGATCATCTGCATGTCCTAAAATTAATGGACCCCAGCTTAAGACATAATCAATATACTCATTTCCATCAATATCATATATCTTCGAACCTTTGCCATGATCCATGTAGATTGGATTCATCCCCACCGATTTAAAAGCACGGACTGGTGAATTAACCCCACCTGGCAGTAAGTTCACTGATTCTTTAAAGGCATCAATTGACTTTTGATTAGCTACCATTCCTCATGTTCCCTCCTCTTAATTTTCTTGCAGCCATTTCGCTGCATCTTTTGCAAAATATGTGATAATAATATCTGCACCAGCGCGTTTCATACTAGTTAATTTTTCCAATACGATGGCTCTTTCATCAATCCAGCCATTTAAACTTGCTGCTTTTACCATGGAATATTCTCCACTGACATTGTAAGCAACAACAGGGACAGGGTGATTGTTTTTCACATCACGAATGATGTCCATATAGGAAAGTGCTGGTTTTACAATCAGAAAATCAGCCCCTTCTTCGATATCTGACTGTGCTTCACGCATTGCTTCTAATCGGTTGGCAGGATCCATCTGGTATGTTTTTCTGTCACCAAATTGTGGCGTACTGTCCGCCGCATCACGGAATGGGCCATAGAATGCTGAAGCATATTTTACGGCATAAGACATAACAGGAATATGCGCAAAACCTGCTTCATCCAACCCCTGGCGAATTTCAGCAACAAAGCCGTCCATCATATTGGATGGCGCAATAATATCAGCACCAGCCTCTGCTTGTGTTACCGCCGTTTTTACATGAAGTGGTAATGACGCATCATTGTCCACATCGCCATTATGTATTAAACCACAGTGGCCGTGCGAAGTGTATTCACAAAGACAAGTATCTGCAATTACTAACAATTCAGATGTTTTCTGTTTGATTTGGCGTATTGCTTTTTGAACAATTCCTTCTGGGTCATATGCACCCGAACCTGCTTCATCTTTTTCTTCTGGGATACCAAATAAGAGAACAGACGGAATACCAAGCTTGAGCAACTCGTCTATTTCTTCCTCTAAGTAATCTAATGAAATTTGGTAAACTCCTGGCATTGAGCTTACTTCATTCTTAATATGATCTCCTTCAACGACAAACAACGGATAAACTAAATCAGCTGTTTTTAATTCTGTCTCCCGCACAATTGCACGCATTCCAGCGGAGTTTCTTAATCTTCGATGACGCTTAAACTCTGTCATCTTCTTCACCGTCCTTTTTATAGTCAATCAATGCAGCAACCATTGCTTCTGTTGTGTATTTTTCTGGATAAATCACATGGGCAAATTGTTCTTTTTTTAATGCATCGGCCGTTGTTTTCCCAATCGCCACACAAACTGTACCAGCCTTCACTTTTCTGAGCAGGTCCATTCCGGAAAAATGAACAAATGCTTTTACAGTAGATGGGCTTGTAAATAAACAGGCATCCACACCTTTCACCAAATGATTATGCAAAATGTCTTTTGACTTTCCATTTTCTATTGTACGATAAATGACTAATTTATCAAAAGAAACACTATTTTCTGATAAAATTTGCGGAATTTCCTCTCTGGCACTTTCGCCGCAAACGATGGTTACTTGCTGATCCTTGCCATATTCCGCAATAAATTCTTTCGCCATTGCGGTCCCGCTGTAAACAGTTGGTTCAAAATCAACAGAGTAACCATAGTTTCTCAATGCAAGCGAAGTTTTTTCCCCAACGGAAGCGATTTTCAGGTTGATGGTAATTTCAAGTTTTTCCCTGTAGTTTTCAAATAATCGTACCGTATTGCTGCTTGTGAAAAAAAGCCATTTGGAATTGTCCTGCAGTTGGTTTAATTTATCATTTGTATCATTTGTTATGATTGGCTCAAACCGGAGAAGTGGAGCGATACAGGCAGTTCCGCCATAAAACTCTACAAGCTTTGCCAGCGGTTTTGCCTGTTGTATTTCCCTTGTAATCAGGATTCGCTGGCCTTTTAACGGTTCAATCATTCTTGTTCATTCTCTTCACGAGCTTTATCGACTAACTCTTGAGCTCCTTTAGCCTGCATTTTCTCCGCGGCTTCTCGGCCAACTGTAACAGGATCTGTTCCACGCACGATTTCTTTAAGAACTGTTTTGCCGTCCCCACTCGCCACCAGAGCAGTTAACACAATCTCATCTTCCTCTAAATAAGCATATCCGCCAATAGGTACTTGGCATCCACCGTTTAGCAGATGTAAAAAAGTTCTTTCCGCTGTTACCGTACGTTCCGTATAATGATGATTGATTTTCTGCAGAAGCTCGATTAACTCATGATCATCTTCTCTGCATTCAATTGCGAGTGCACCTTGACCTACAGCAGGAACACAAATATCGGGTTCTAAATATTGTGTGATAATGTCTTCACTCCAGCCCATCCGCTTCATTCCGGCAGCTGCTAGAATAATCGCATCATAATTCTCTTCTTTTAATTTTCTAAGACGTGTTTCAATATTTCCACGAATCCATTGAATTTCTAGATCAGGTCGTTCCGCCAGGATCTGTGAACCGCGACGAAGGCTGCTTGTTCCTACAACAGCACCGCTTGGTAAATCAGCTAACTTGATGTGATCCTTGGAAATAAAAGCATCACGGTGATCTTCACGAACGGGAATAGAACCTATAATAAGTCCATCTGGCATGACTGCAGGCATATCTTTCATACTATGCACAGCAAAGTCGATCTCCTTCTCATACATTGCTTGTTCTATTTCTTTTACAAACAGACCTTTCCCGCCAACCTTGGACAAGGTCACATTGAGAATTTGATCACCCTTTGTCACTATTTTCTTTATTTCGAATGAATATTTATCCCCTGTATGTTTCTTTAGCTGCTCAATCACCCACTCTGACTGAGTTAAAGCTAAATTACTGCGTCTAGAGCCTACAACAATTTTACGCACAATATTTGCCCCTTTCTGTGTCTAAAGATGGAAATTTGACAATGTATTAAATAAGAAAAAATTAACTAGCAAGAAACAAAATGCAATGACATTTAATAACAAAATTGGTTTCCCTCTATAGTTTCCTCGAGTTCGATTGTATAAATACATTGCATAGATAATAAAAACAAGAATGGAACCGACCGTTTTACTGTCACCCCAATAGAAGGTGGCGTTTGTCATATATGCCCATACCACTCCTAATATAATCGACAGCAATAAGGTAGGTTCAGCCAAAACAATTAAGTGGAATGCTCTTCTCTCCAAACCTTCCAGATCCTGAAATCTCCTTAACCATTTATACCCTTTTTTCGCTTTCAAAAATTTATATTGGGTAAAATACAAACAGGCAAGCACAAAAGAGATTGTAAAAAGCCCATAGGAAACCAAAGCCAGTACAATATGAGCATACAGCAATTCATTCAGCATTCTGGGAATCTGAGCAGAATCGGTCAATTTTACTGAATGAAGTGAATGGATTAACATCACTAAAAATCCAAAAACACTCATAAAAAACATGAAAAATTCCAGTTTAAAAAAGCGGTGAATCATTAATGAAAGTGTCACAACAATCCAGGCATAGGTATATAACCCGTCATTAAATGTCTGTATTGGTAAAGAAGATGTCTCCACAATTTCGATTAATAAAAAAATGGTTTGAAGAACCCAAACCATAGCAAGGAACCAGAAAGCGATTTTGTTCGCTTTCCGGTTGTGAAATAGAAAATCTATAAAGTAAAAAATAACACTTACAGCATACAAAAGGAGCATGCTCTCATGAAGCAATCTTTCCAGAACCATAAAGGAATCATCCTTTTATCGTGTAGAAACATTTTGTAATTTACGATAAGCTTTTTCATTTGATTTCTCAAAAGAAACAATTTTATCTGTACTGTTCTCCACTTTATCTTCTAAATCAAAAATCTTTTTAAATAACGTTAGAGCCTCATCTGCATCTTTTTGGCCTGCCAATTCTTTTGCTTGCAGGATCGGCTGTTTCAACATCTGGTTGACAATACTTTTCGTGTGTTTATTGAGTACTTTTCGTTCACGTTCTGTTAAGTTAGGCATTTTGCGCTCAATACTTTTCATTGTATCTTGTTGAATGGAAAGTGCCTGTTCTCTTAAGGCAGTAATTATTGGAACAACCCCTAACGTTTGTAACCATGTGTTAAATGAAACGATCTCTGCTTCAATCCAGATTTCTATCTCTTCAGCTGCTTCTTTTCTAGCTTCCAGATTTGCATCAACAACTGTTTGCAGGTCATCAATATCGTATAAGAACACATTATCCAGGTCAGCCAAACCTGGATCAAGATCTCGAGGTACCGCAATATCCACTAAGAACAATGGTCTGCCTTTTCGTTTCTTTTCAATTTGCTTATATTTTTCTTTTGTAATAATGAAATTATCTGATCCGGTTGAACTTATCACAATATCTGCATGGATTAATGTTTCATCAAGTTCTTCTGTCGATTTCGCAACACCATTAAATTGTGCTGCTAACTGAACAGCTTTTTCCATTGTTCTGTTTACGACTGTTACTTGATTAACACCAGATCCGAACAAGTTTTTTGCAGCTAATTCGCCCATTTTTCCTGCTCCAATGATGGCAACATGCTTATCATTTAGATTTGCAAAGATTTTCCTGGCTAGTTCTACTGCAGCATAACTTACCGATACAGCATTTTCATTTATATCTGTTTCTCTTTGGCTTCTTTTTCCGATCGTAATCGCTTGCTTAAACAATTCGTTTAAGATGGTACCAGTAACACCAGTTGATTGGGCTTCGAAAAAAGCCGTTTTCACTTGGCCCAATATCTGAGTCTCACCCATAATCATGGACTCTAAGCCACAACTAACTCGAAATAAATGCTCGACAGCTGCTTCATTTTCATAAATAATTAAATGTGGTACGAACACATCTTTCTCTATTCCAAACCAATCTGCTAAAAACTGTTTTAAAAAATAACGACCTGTATGAAGCTGATCAACTACTGCATAGATTTCTGTACGATTACATGTAGAAAGAATGACATTTTCTAAAACGCTTTTACGGCCTTGCAACTCTGTCATTGCTTCTACAAGTGTATCCTCACGGAAAGCTAGCATTTCCCTCACTTCAACAGGCGCTGTTCTATAATTTATCCCTGCTGTTATGATATGCACAATATCTACCCCCAAAAACAAAAGCCTAACACGCTTTGTATCTATATTATAACATGTTTTCTTTGTTAAATCGTGATCATTTTATGAACAGTCGTTCTAAAGTTGTGTTAAAATAATGAAGAATTATCTTTATTTCTTTTATAACATAGTTACTTTATCATATTCCCATTATTTATTCAAGTAATCAATATAACATAATAATTATTTTAATCTAGAGGAGATACAGGATGAAAAAAAACAGTTTGTTGGCCTATTTACTTATAGGTATCGGGCTCTTTTTTTTGCTGCGTGAATTACAGCTCCCGATACTGACTGATTTCTATTCTTGGCCTACCTTATTAATATTAATTGGTGCCGCATTTTTAATCAATTCTTTTTCTGGTAAAGAAGAGAAGAGCATTTTTCCTGGTGTTGTCTTACTGGGGCTCGGTATCCATTTTCATGGCTTAAATCACTATTCTTTCTGGATTGATCACTGGGGCATGTACACACTCATTATTTCCATTGCTTTCTTACTTCGCTTTGCAAAAACAAAACAAGGCATCATTCCTGGAATTGTTTTACTGGCTATTTCCATATTTGCCATGTTTGTTGATAATCAGCCAGGCTGGTTTGTATGGATTCATGAGCTGATGAGCTGGATCGAAAAATTCTGGCCAGTCGTTTTGATTGGATTAGGAGCTTATTTATTAATAAAACGGAAATAATTAATCCAAGTACATTATAAAGGCACTCAGATTAATTAAAAAAACCTGCCCGCAAAAGCTGCGGCCAGGTTTTTATTATTTCACTATTTGATCAATAAAATGCCAGACATCTTCTTTTCCTTCACTTGTTTCAGACGAGAAAGGAATTAATGTATCATCAGGATCCATCTCTAACGTATCGATCACTCTTTTGATATGTGTCCCTTTTTTGTTCTTCGGAATTTTGTCTAACTTTGTTGCGATGACCAATACAGGTAACTCATAATGTTTAAGAAAATTATACATCATTACATCATCTTCCGATGGTTTATGTCTAATATCAACTATAAGTGCTGTAACCTTAAGATTTTCCCTTGTAGAAAAATATTCTTCCATCATTTTTCCCCATTTTTCCCGTTCCTTCTTCGATACTTTCGCATAACCATAACCTGGTACGTCGACAAAATAAAAAAGCTCATTAATTAAATAAAAATTAAGTGTTTGGGTCTTTCCAGGTTTAGAAGAAGTTCTTGCCAGGTTTTTTCGGTTGATTAGTTTGTTAATAAACGATGATTTTCCTACATTGGAACGACCAGCTAACGCAATTTCCGGTAACTGGTCGTTTGGATATTGTTTTTGTGAGACAGCACTGATGACTATCTCTGCTTTATTTACCTTCATTTTTTCCCTCCAGTAATGCATATTGTAACACTTTGTCTAAATGGTCTACTGGAATGAATGTTAATTGCTCTCGAACAGTATCTGGTATATCCTCAAGGTCTTTTTCATTATCTGCCGGGATAATAATAGTTGTAATACCTGCTCTATGGGCACTTAGTGACTTTTCTTTTAACCCGCCGATTGGCAATACCCTGCCTCTTAACGTTATTTCTCCTGTCATGCCAACTTCTTTGCGAACAGGTCGTCCAGTTAGTGCAGATACTAATGCTGTCGCCATTGTTATTCCTGCAGAAGGACCATCTTTTGGTGTTGCACCTTCTGGAACATGGATATGAATATCATAATTTTCATTGAAATTCGGATCGATTTTCAGTTCGTCTGCACGTGAGCGAATATAACTGAATGCTGCTTGAGCAGATTCTTTCATTACATCTCCAAGTTTACCAGTCAAGGTTAACTTACCTTTCCCTTTTGCCAGGCTTACCTCAATAGATAAGATATCTCCGCCAGCTGACGTGTAAGCTAATCCAGTCGCTGCACCAACCTGATTTTCTTCTTCCATCAGTCCATAGCGGAATTTTGGTTTTCCTAATATTGTTTCCAGTTGTTTTTCTGTCACAACGACACGCTGCTTCTCTTGTGAAACAATAATTTTGGCAGCCTTCCTGCATACAGAAGCTAATTGGCGTTCCAGTCCACGCACTCCCGCTTCTCTTGTATATAAACGGATTAACTTTAATAATGCTTCATCACGGACTTGAAGGTTACCCTTTTTCAAACCGTTTTCTTTCATTTGTTTTGGTAAAAGGTGTTCTTTTGCAATATGCATTTTTTCGTGTTCTGTATATCCAGCTATATTTATAATTTCCATTCGGTCAAGTAACGGCCTCGGCACTGTTGCTAAGTTATTGGCAGTTGCAATAAACATAACATTAGATAAATCATATGTTTCTTCTAAATAATGATCACTGAATGTATTGTTCTGCTCAGGGTCCAGCACTTCTAACATCGCTGCAGATGGATCACCACGGAAGTCATTGGACATTTTATCTATTTCATCTAATAAAAAGACAGGGTTAGTTGTTTTTGCTTTCTTCATCCCTTGCATAATCCGACCAGGCATTGCACCGACATATGTCCGTCTGTGTCCTCTTATCTCAGCCTCATCTCTTACACCACCGAGTGAAATTCGGACAAAGTTACGGTTTATGGATCGTGCAATTGATCTTGCTAATGAAGTTTTCCCAACACCTGGTGGTCCTGCTAAACAGAGAATAGGCCCTTTTAACGATTTGGTTAACTGCTGAACAGCTAAATATTCCAATACACGCTCTTTTACCTTTTCTAACCCATAATGGTCTTCATTCAAAACCTTTTCCGCATGCTGCACATTCAGGTTGTCTTCTGTTTCTTCCTTCCATGGCAGTGCAATTATCCAGTCAAGATAATTTCGAATAACCGAACTTTCCGCAGAACTTTGCGGCACTCGCTCATAACGGCTTAATTCTTTCAATGCAACTTCTTGAATCCGCTCAGGTAAATCCTTTTCTACTAATTGCTGCTTCAATTCAGCAATTTCACCTGTTCTGCCATCCTTGTCTCCAAGTTCTTTCTGGATTGCTTTCATTTGTTCCCTTAAATAATATTCTTTTTGGGTATCTTCCATTGACTTCTTTACACGCTGCCCGATTTTTCGTTCTAATTCCAAAACTTCTTTTTCATTAGAAAGGATATCCAGTAATTTATTCAATCGGTCATTTACATTAACGGTTTCCAACACACTTTGTTTATCAGACATCTTCAGTGTCACATGGGAAGCTATAACATCAGAAAAGCGAGATGGATCCTCTATATCAATAACACTTGCTAATGTTTCTTTTGTTACTTTTTTTGAAATACGTGAATAATTCTCAAATTGAGCAAGTAATGTCCGCATAAGTGCTTCTTCTTCTTGCAGGTCATCATGCTCATCTTCCAGCCGCTCAATCTCTACAAAAAATTGTTTTTTCTTATTGATAAACTTTTTAATCTGTGCACGCTGTATACCTTCCACTAATACTCGCATCGTACCATTAGGCAATTTCAACATTTGATTTACTTTTGCAATTGTCCCTAAATGATGGATATCCTTTACATCTGGTTCATCAATGGCACTTTCTTTTTGTGCTGCCAAGAAGATTTGTTGATCATTCATCATCGCCTTCTCCAATGACTGGATGGACTTCTCCCGGCCAACATCTAAATGAATCACCATTCCAGGGAAGACAATTAAACCTCTCAGTGGCAGTAAAGGTATATGTATAAAGTTTGTTTCTGTCATTTGGCACCTCCAACAATATTCCTAGCAGTTCCATTCTATGCATATTTTATCCTATATTTCATCCATTAGAAAATAATAGGCGCACAGTTCATCCTAATCAAAAATTCCGTATTTCGTGGGAAATTTGTATCGCTTTTTAAATAAGTTTAAAGAAAATACTGTTTTTTGTAAATCGTTAAGTATGTTTGGTTAAAAAATTGCTTCTTTATTTATATATTTACCAAATTCCCATATTCAACACATGCTTTTGAAATATAGTATAAAAGAATCCCTTGTTGTACACAAGGGATTCCTGATTTCTTATCATTATGCACTTTCTCTTGGCGTTTGCTTTCCTTCTTCAAGGACTGTACCATCATGATGAACTAATTTTGGCCGGCCATTTTCGTTAATAACTGTTTCTTTCGTCACGATACATTTTTGAATATCGTCACGAGACGGAAGTTCAAACATTACATCTAACATAAGGCCTTCAAGGATTGAACGTAAACCACGCGCTCCTGTCTTACGTTCGATTGCTTTTTTCGCAATTTCTCTCCATGCTTCTTCTTCAAATTCCAGTTCCACATTATCCATATCAAACAATTTATTATATTGTTTTACTAAGGCATTTTTCGGTTTTGTTAAAATCTGAATCAATGCAGACTCATCAAGTGGCTCTAAGCTTCCGATTACAGGAAGACGACCGATAAATTCTGGAATTAAGCCAAAGCGTAATAAATCTTCTGGCAGCACTTTCGATAATAGTGTTGCTTTATCTAATTCCTGATTATCAGATTCAGATCCGAAACCAATCACTTTCTTACCAAGTCGGCGTTTAATAATTTGTTCAATTCCATCAAACGCTCCACCACAAATAAACAGGATATTGGTTGTATCGATTTGAATGAATTCCTGATGTGGATGCTTACGTCCACCTTGTGGAGGCACACTTGCTACCGTACCTTCCAAAATTTTCAATAGCGCCTGCTGAACCCCTTCACCTGATACATCACGTGTAATGGAAGGATTCTCGGACTTCCGTGCAACTTTGTCAATCTCATCAATGTAGATAATGCCCTTTTCTGCTTTTTCTACATCATAGTCAGCTGCCTGGATTAATTTTAATAAAATGTTTTCTACATCTTCACCGACATAACCCGCTTCTGTTAAAGAAGTCGCATCAGCAATGGCAAATGGAACATTCAAAATACGTGCCAATGTTTGTGCAAGTAATGTTTTCCCACTACCAGTAGGCCCGATCATGGCAATATTACTTTTGGATAATTCGACTTCATCTTTCGCTTTCGGTGTGTTAATTCGTTTGTAGTGGTTGTATACAGCAACAGCCAGATTTTTCTTTGCCTTATCTTGTCCGATTACATAGTCATCTAATATATCACAGATTTCCTGTGGCTTTGGAATATCTTTGTACTCTACTTCTTCATCTGTACCAAGTTCCTCTTCCACAATTTCCGTACATAATTCGATACATTCATCACATATATAAACGCCTGGTCCTGCTACTAATTTCCGGACCTGGTCTTGACTTTTTCCACAGAATGAACACTTTAATTGACCTTTTTCCTCATTAAACTTATACATGCCATTCACCCCTTGTTCAAAAATATCATTATTTCTCGATATGGTGGCATTTCCTTATCTTTAGCCAATCATACCAAATTGTAACAAAATACAAAAGCAAAAACCTTTAAGAGCAGATTGTTATGTTTTTATAGCTTACCAACCTTTTATGTAAAACACAAATGGTTCGATCCTGAGTTCAGATAAAACAGGTAAATATAATATGTAGTATATGTATTATATGGCGAATCTATTTCAAAACGCAAAAATTTCGCTGTCATGATTTTGATTAGTATATGTAATAAAGGTTAATGTGAGAGAAAACAAGGCACATAATTGCACCTTGTTTTCTCATTGTGGATTTATTTTGTTTTGCTGTTATCTACAAGGACATCAATTGCTTTTCTGAACTTAAGATCATCTTTTAAGCCTGCAGTATTTCCACCAAGTGCCTGCTTAATTTGATCTAGTTCCATTTTATACATAGAAGCCATTGATTCTAATTCTTTTTCGACATCTTCATCTGTAACTTCTACATTTTCTGCATTCGCAATTGCTTCTAACGTCAAGTTTGTTTTCACACGTTTACCAGCATCTTCTTTCATTTGCTCTTTTAACGCATTTTCATCTTGACCTGAGAATTGGAAGTACATTTCAAGCGTCATACCTTGCATTTGCAATCTTTGTTCAAATTCCTGAAGCATACGATCTAATTCAGATTGTACCATTGCTTCTGGAATGTCAACTTCAGCGTTATCTGAAGCTTGCTGAATTAATGATTCACGCTTATTGTTATCTGCTTCTGTTTCTTTTTGCTCCTGCAGACGTTTCTTCGTTTTCTCTTTTAACTCATCTAAAGATTCTACTTCATCATCCACATCTTTAGCAAATTCATCATCTAATTCCGGTAATTCTTTTGCTTTAATTTCATGGATTTTCACTTTAAATGTTGCTTCTTTTCCAGAAAGATCCTCTGCATGGTATTCTTCAGGGAAAGTGACTTTTACGTCTAATTCTTCTCCTGCTTTTTTACCAACTAATTGTTCTTCAAAACCTGGAATGAAAGAACCTGAACCAATTTCTAATGAGTGGTTTTCACCTTTACCACCTTCGAATGCCACATCATCAACGAATCCTTCGAAATCGATAACAGCAGTATCACCGTTTTCTACTTCGCCTTCTTCTTTGACAACTAGCTCCGCCTGGCGTTCTTGCAGTTGTTTTAGTTCATTTTCCACATCTTCATCTGTAACTTCCGTGTTTTCAGCTTCCACTTCCAGGCCTTTATATTCACCTAGTTTAACTTCAGGTTTAACCGTAACTTTAGCAGTGAAGATAAGGTTTTTGCCTTTTTCGATTTGTTCGATATCTACTTCTGGCTGATCTACTGGTTCAATACCAGTTTCATCAATTGCATTTGTATATTCTGACGGCAGAATAATATCTACTGCATCCTGATAAAGTGATTCTACACCAAAGCGTTTTTCAAACATACCACGAGGCATTTTCCCTTTACGGAAGCCAGGTACCTGTACTTGTTTTACCACTTTCTTAAAAGCTTGATCTAGTGCTTTATCAAATTTGTCTGCGTCTACTTCAACTGTAAGTACGCCGACATTACCTTCTTGTTTCTCCCATTTTGCTGTCATTCTTAATTCCCTCCAACATAAATAAATCTGTATATTTGACGTTCATTCAATAAACACTTTGTACTAGTCCGAACGCAAATTGCAACCATCTTATTATAACATAAATGTGGATGCATTCAATAATTATAATGCAGGTGCGATTGTGATTTATTTTATTTGATTACTACATGGAATTTACTATATAGGGAAAGAAAAAGCAAGTAATTATAACAGTTCAGCAGATGTTGTGTAAATAATATACATTTTATTCTATATTTTTCATCCAATATTTGGGTTGACACGTAAATTAGTTGTGTTAATATGAGATTAAATAACCAGGATATAGCAACTGACGACATTTGTGGAATCAACCACAAGGGAGCTATATTTTCTAAAGTCGGGTCGTCTGGGCAGAGATAAGAACATTTACGTTCTTATCTCTTTTTTATATTTTCAGGAGGGATTATATGAAGCCGATCATATTAGATGGTACTGTTGTTTCGAATGAAATGAAAGCAAATCTCAAGAGTCGTGTGAAGTTATTAAAGCAAAGAGATGTCGTCCCATGCCTTGCTACAATTCTTGTTGGTGATAATCCAGCGTCTGAAACTTATGTCAGAATGAAAGGAAAGGCATGTGAAGAGATAGGTATAAAGTCTGTCCGTGTCCACTTGCCCATAGAACTAACCACTAATGAGCTTATTAACTCTATTGAGCGATTAAATGCTGACCCTTCTATTCACGGTATTTTACTTCAGCACCCTGTCCCAGAGCATATAAACGAACGACAAGCATTTGAAGCAATAAACACAGAAAAAGATGTAGATGGTGTGACAAGCAGCGGTTATGGACAAACAGCATTTGGTATCGGACACTTCCCTTCATGCACTCCTTCTGCCATTATAAAAATTTTAAATTATTACAATATACCAATCAAAGGAAAACACGCTGTCGTAGTTGGAAGAAGCCCAATATTAGGGAAGCCTGTATCTGCTCTATTACTTAATGAAGATGCAACTGTAACGACATGTCATTCAAAAACAGAAAATTTAGCAGAGATATTGAAGATGGGCGATATTGTTATCGGAGCTGTTGGAAGACCTGAATTCATTCAAGGGGATTGGCTGAAGAAAGGTGTAATCGTTCTTGATGCTGGTTATAATAAAGGGAATATTGGTGATGTTGACTATAAATCATGTTATGGTATTGCCAGCGCTATTACTCCAGTCCCGGGAGGAGTCGGCCCAGTGACAATTGCTACATTATTAGAACATACGGTTTTATCTGCCGAGAATTTATAAAAACAAATGAGCGAAGGGAAAAAAGCACCCTTCGCTTCCTTCATTATTTTTCTGCATGTTCCCGTTTTTTTCCTTCGGTTAGATGGTCAATTACATTATAGTTGTGAATCTTCCATTGTTCTTCGGCATATTCTAAATTGTTAAGGCATGCATTCATTAATAATGTCTTACCAGAACCGATCTCCCCGTTAGAATAGATGGATAAAATAGTATTAATAACCGCACCATGAGCCACAAGCAGTATTCGCTTCTCCGGGTGATTTTCCAGCAGTTTAGCCATTCCTTTATGAACTCTCTCTTCCAACGCTTCTTTCGTTTCATGGTTGGGATAATTCCCGTCAGGAAATTTCTCTTCTCTTTCTGCCACCGTCATTCCTTCTGCATCACCAAATGAACGTTCAATAAAATCATCCATCACATATAATGGTAATTGTAATACTTCATTAATAATTTCAGCCGTTTTTTTGGCTCTTTGCAGCGGGCTTGAAATCAGAACATCCCAATTTTCACTTTGTAAATAATCCCGGCACTCTCTTGCCTGACGTTTTCCCTTTTCGTTTAAGGGAATATCTGTAACACCCTGGATTCTTTTTGCTGCATTCCAATCTGTTTCTCCATGTCTTACAAAACAAACGGTTGTCATCTTCTTCACTCCTTCTTACAGTTTTGAATAAATTAAGACCTCACTTAATTAGCGTTTGTGACAACATATGTAATTGCCTTTGTTCTTAACAATATCTTTCTATTGTCTCTGGCAATTTCGAATTCTAACTGCTTTATGTCTTTCTTTCGCACAAGCCATCCTTGATAGAAATGATCGAACTTATCCAGAAGATATTCTGCACTGAAATTCAATTCCATCATTGGTTCTAATTCTACCTCAGAATCGATATCGTACTCAACTATATCTGAATTGACAACAAGACAATGCATGCCACCACATTTCGTCCCTTTTATCATGCTTTTCAGCAGCTGATCAAAGTTCGCTTCAGAGCTGGTGTGCTCTATACTTGATATGGCTATAATCAGATCATATTGATTTGGTGTAATGAAGTAATTATCTAAATCTGCTTTTACCGGTTCGATAAGGTGTTCAACTTTGTATTTTCTGCTATAGTTTTTCAATCCTTCTAAAGCACTGTCTAATAAATCCACACAAACAACCCTACTGCCTAACTGCTTGGCAAGCGGAATACTATTGCGTCCAACGCCTGCTCCCAAGTCCAGTACAGCAGGCTTATTTTTCTGTGCGAGAAGCGGGAGTAATTCTAACACTGTTTTCACAGGCTTATGCAACCATGAACCTTCTTCAAACAATTGATGTTGTTGGTAACAGTAATCATGATATTGCTTTTCAGATTCACGTATCACACTGATTCGATCCATTTCAAACCTCCTCTTGTTATTTACGGGAATGTAATTGATGAAACCAATACGTTTGTTAATACGTATAAATAAGTAAGAATACAGCGGAGGGGATAGATATGAGTCATCTTAACCATTTATTGGAAGCTTTAAATGACAGCATTAATTCTGATAAAACAAAAAATATTATTGATAAATTAGAACAGTTTCAAACAGAATGTGAGGAATGCAAGAGATTCTTAGAAGATATTGAAAATCAACTGAAAATTATGCAAATTGATCCAACTGATGAGGAAGTAAGAGATTTTCAGCAAACCATTTCCAATGCGAAGTCTCATTTAATGAAAAGACATAAATGTGTACCAAGCGGTTATTATATGGGAACCTTTATGGCAATTGGAACAAGCCTTGGTGTTGTCTTTGGTTTATCTATATTTGATAACATTGCCTTAGGAATACCAATTGGAATTGGGGTTGGTATAGCGATCGGATCTTCACTGGATCAAGATGCGAAGAAAAAAGGCTTAGTTATATAAAGCGTGCTGCTTGCCCCAAGTCAATTGGCAAGCAACAGCCACTTTTACACTTCCAGAATGGAACCATACAATGTTTCTGACACACCGATCATCTTTATGTATTGATCTTTTATTTTTGTTAAATGATGAACCTCATCAACCTCGAATTGATAGCTTTGACTAACATAATATTCTAATGTCTCGGCAAATAATGAATAATTATCTTCCTGGGGTAAAAAGGGTGTGTAGACATAGGCGAACCTTTGTAAGATAAACTGGATCATCTGAAAACTTGTCGGGTCATTTTGTTGTAAGTGTTCCAGATTTTTATAAATACCTGATAAAAATTTCTCAGGAATAACTTCTGCATTATGTAGATCGATCGCTTCCTCTAAATGAAACTTTTCAATATGTATCCTGCCATTTAAGTTGTTATCAATATAATACTCCAGGATAGCCGTCTTTACAACAGGATGAATTTCACGATTGACGAGCATTTCTTTTAACAAAGAGATATCTTCTTGGCTTCCAAGATACAGCAACCGCTTCACCATATACCATTGCTGACGGTCATTCTTTTCTTTGATTGCTTCTGTCAATTTCTGAAGCACTTCCTGTTTTGTCTGTATATCCACTTGCTGCTGCAATTCCTTGCTGAGCTGATACATTTGATGTAATTGACCACTAACTTGTGAGGGGACTTGTTCTTCTAATACATCTTCTATTAAGTACATGACTTGATTGTATTTACTTGCTTGAAAAAGTAATGTCGCATAAATATGTATGTAAGAATAATAATGGTTGTCTTTCTTGGCGATGAGCTGTTCACATAACTCTTCTGCTTCTTCCTCCATGTTCAGCTCCATCATACAAATTAATTTACCTGTTAATACTTCTGGAGACTCGACACCATTTTCCGTCAGTTTCTGAAAATAGGAAAAAGCTGTTTGAAAGTCACGCCCCTCCATAGCTTTTTTGGCTTCATGTTCTAAGTTATTTTTCCATTTTGGAAAAATAATAACCTTTTCTTTTTCTTCTTGCATTATTTCACCTACCTTATTTTATCTTATTATTACTATTATAGATTTAATAGTAAAAAGACTCAAGTCCATTAACAGTGGAAGTTTTATCTTGAGTCAAAACTATATTTCTATACCCTAATCTCACTCTTATAATCCTTTTTTGAAAAAATAATGAGGACAGGGACATAACAACTAGTTAATTTAAAAACCGAACAAAAAATACTCAAGTGTCATTCACTAATGTACTAATTTAGATACTGATAGCACACCGCTGGGGAAAATACTCGCTTTCCGTAGGCACGGCTTCAGCTAACTTGTTAAAGAAACCCGCTTTAACAAGTGGATCTTCAGCTCGCGCTGTTCCTACAGGAGTCTCGCATTTTCCCCAGCTTATAAGGGTTTCCTAAACTAATAAGTGGAACGAATGTCATCCTGTTAATACATCATCATTTAAGTTAAGTTTTGGGTATGAACATCAACTCCACTTGAAAGTCTCTCTTCCAAAGTAGGAAGCTAAAATTAAATAGAGGATGAAAGGTCCGATTTTCAGAAAAACAAATAATCTGATCAATCATTGCTCGGATTAGGGTGGGCAATTCATTCGTCCCTTCCTCTTTTAAATTTAAACCTGATATCTCTTCACTATTGCTTCTAATTCTTTCGATAAATTTTCCAATCTGTTGAGCATAGGCATAATAGCATGAATGGAGTGACTGGATTGGGAAGCAGTGGCAGATGTTTCTTCAATGCCTGCAGCTGATTGTTCCGAGATTGCTGCAACATTCCCAATGGAGCTGGAGATTTCACTGCTTGTGTCCGCAATATGGCTCAGACTATCAGAAATGGTTTCAATCCGATCCACCATTGAAACTGCAGCATGCTGGATATGTTCGAATGCTATTCCTGTGTCTCCTATTGTATCAGTACCTTGCATCAGCTTTTCATAGCCTTCTGATAATGACATCGCGACACTGGATGATTCGAATTGCAAATTTTCCAAAATGGTCGTAATTTCGACAATCGAATGCGAAACTTGTTCGGATAATGTTCTAACTTCATCCGCTACTACCGCAAAACCTCTTCCTTCTTCACCTGCTCTTGCTGCCTCAATAGCAGCATTTAATGCCAAAAGATTTGTTTTTTCCGCAATACCTTGAATCACTTGAATGATAATAGAAATTTCCTTTGTTTGATTTTCTAATCCCTTTACTTTTGAAACACTTTCCTTTATATTTTCATTCGTTTGTTTGATATGCGTAATTGATTGCTGCATCAGATCATTTCCATTATCAGTAATATTTTTAAGTTTTTCTGTAGATTGATACAGAGATTCTCCACTTTTATTGGCTTGTTTTACCTTACTTGTAAACTGATCCATCTTGCCGGAAATTTCGGCTGTGGTTTCTGCCTGCACTTGAGTTCCGGTTGCGATTTGGTCCATCGTTGTGGCGATTTGCTCACTGCTATGATCAATTTCCGTAAATGTCTCGTTTAATTTGACCGTTTCATTTATGACAAAATGTGACAAGTGCTGAACTTTCTCAATCATCACTCGTAAACTTTCTTGTGTATGGAGCATCCCGTTAATAAGCACACCAATTTCATCTGTTCTCTTCCTGCCTGTCCATTGATTTGTTAATTTTCCTTCTGTTATACTTTGCATCATTGCAGTCACTTGCTTAATCGGCTTAGTAAAACTATCACTGATAAGCCATGCGGCAATCCCAATAATCATGATCATTATGAGACCAATCCAAAGAATGCTCTGCAATATATCGTTATTAATAGCTTGAATAAAGCTGACATCTTCTGAAATTTCAATCACACTAACGACATCTGTATTCGTAGGATCGAAAAGTGGTAAATAATACTTCCATTTATCATCATTTTTACTAATCACATTTTCCTGGTTAAATGCCCGAGAAATATTCTTCTGATCCTCGGTGCTGACAATTTCATTTTCTGCAGAGGCAGACGCCGTGATGACTTCACCTTTTTCATTTAATCTTTTTATATGTACCCCTTCTAATGATATAGCAATTGAATTTACAGCTTCTGTTTGCAAGCCTGTCTGTAATGTTCCAATCACTTGATTGTTCGAGATAACTGGTACGAACGCTCGTATCGTTATTCCGCTATTTCCTGATTCAAAACCAACCACTGCCTGCTGGTTTAATGCAGCCTGGATCGCTTGTTTACCACTTTTATCGTCACCAAATTTTTCAGGATTGTGACCTCTGTAAAAAACTGATCCATCTTCTGAACCTAATTCAAATACGTCCAAGTCATGTTCGATTTGGACCCTTTCAAAAATTGGTCTGACTAACTGGTCCAGATTACTGCGGTTTTTTTCAGCAAATGCTTCTACTAGCTGCTCATTGTCAGCATAAATATTTGTTAACTCCAATAACTCATTCATTTTTGTTTCCAGTTGCTGCTCTATCATTTGTTTTGTCTTTTGCTGATTATCTGACATAATATCGCTAAAGCTTTCATTTGTTTTTGCCATGATTATCGAACAAATAACAATTGATGGAACCACAGTTAACAAAAGGAATAATAGAAATAACCGTGCTTTTAATGATCCTTTCAAAAAAATCTTCCCCCTGTATTTTATTTTCTCTGTATAGACTAACGAAATGGAATTATATCATAACTTTTAATAGATCGAAGGTTTTTTATATTACGTAAAATGATCTGCTTGTGATATAATAAACAGATCAAATAATGGGGGATTCTCATGAGGCTTTCCAAACTAACTTATCTTTTCGTTCTTTTAGCTGGTTTTTCAATAGGAATATACCAGAACAATACTAATGGATTTACCTTGGTACTTATGATCTTGATTATAGCGCTAGCGGTCTTTTTCATAATTAGAGACAGCTATTATAAACGGAAAGAAAATAGCGAAAAAAGCAATTCAAAATAAATTTTAAATTTTTTATGATTTTCTGTTGACTTTCTTAACAATAGTTTATATAATATTACTTGTCCGTTAAAAAATTACATAAAACACACGCGGGTGTAGTTTAGTGGTAAAACCTCAGCCTTCCAAGCTGATGTCGAGAGTTCGATTCTCTTCACCCGCTCCATGTCCCAGTAGCTCAGCTGGATAGAGCAACAGACTTCTAATCTGTAGGTCGGGCGTTCGAATCGCTCCTGGGACGTACCTAAGAACCTTGAAATGATCATCATTTCAAGGTTCTTTTTATTTTCACCCTAATAAGAATTTTTCTCATTGTAATGATTCATGCATTCTTCACACAAGCCAAATGAACTGTCCAAACCTGTACCATCACACTTTTCGCAGTGTTCATTCACTTTAAATTGATTTTCGGAAATACTGTTAAACATATCAAATATATTTTTCATCATAATCGCTCCTTTGATTCTTAGTATTTCCTTGAGCGATTTTTTATTCACTAATCAGAACTTGCCCAGAATACTTAACTTATTTTGTTAGACAATTCTGCCAATTGCTTCTCTGCCTCTTCCAGACGCTTTTTGAGTGGATTCACTTCATATTCCCTAATCTTATCAGCAAATCTGTCTAAAATCTCAGCAGCTTGTTCCCTCGTTAGTGGCATTTTCGGGTTAGTGTTATCAAAATAACCTTGCATCACTTGTTCTTTCCATACATCTGCAGCCCAATCACTTGGTATATTTGGATTATTAGGTTTATCCAGCTTCTGTTCCCACAATCTATTAAGGTCATCAATTTGTTTTTGTAATCTCGCCGCCTTCACTCACACCTATTCCTCCTTCTGGTGTTGTATTTGCTTTCTGCAGGTGAAAAATCCTTACCAAACCATTCACATGGCCTTGAGCAATATCTTCCAGGAATACATCTGTTTTTAATCTAGCTGCATTATTAGGGTCATCGATAAAACCATTTTCTGTTAAAATCGCTGACATGTTTGATTCTCGCAACATATGAAAATTGGCTTTTTTCTTACCACGGTCATTCATGTTCGATTTCTTGATGATTTCTTCATGCATGACGTCCTGTTTTTGGGCTGTACTAGACGAATCAGATAATAGATCATATATAAAATCCTCATATCCTGTTCCTCCACCTGCATTAAGATGAACAGATATTAAATAATCAGCTCCCCATACATTGGCATCATGGGTACGTTGATTTAAAGTTAACGTTCTATCCATCGAGCGAGATAAACGTATTTGTACAGCTTGATACTGTTGAAGTAAGTCTCTGATTTTTAACGATATAGCTAACGTTACATCTTTTTCTTGCAAACCGTTAGCCACTGCACCTGGATCTGTGCCTCCATGTCCTGGATCAATATATATTCTTACCACGATCCATCCTCCTTTTTTTACTTATTACACTTTCACGCAGCATCGTTTATTGACCCTGCTCTTTTATTAAATGCCATGTCGAACAATCTTGTTGCGGCTGTTCCAATCCTTAGGCTTAAAATAGTCTGAATCCGCATTTTGATCAGGTGCAGCACCTATTGCATTAACTGCTGCCAATCTTGTTTTCCGTCCATTTCCTCCCACCCGCAATTATGTTAATATTTAGAAAGAGTTTTATTATTGGATGATAACATTTCATTAAGGCTAATAATGGGTAGCTACGCTTTTAACACTTTTGATGGACTTGTATCATTATTATTTTTACAAGGAGAGAATAAGCAATGGAAGAATCATGGATATATTTAGAAGCTATTGCCTCCAAAATTATGGAATTCATTTTAATTGCATTTTTCTGGTTGTTTGATAAATTTTCCAATTTCCTTATAGATAGCGGTTTAGTGGAGAGCCAGACAACAGCAAATTTAGTATCTATTATCGTTGTTGGAGGGTTCTATGTGGTATTGCTTGGTATTTTCCTGGGCCCCGTACGAAATGTTGGCGGTGGTGTAGGTGACGGAGATGGCGGCGGTGGAGGTGGTGAATAAAAAGCTGCCTAAGAGACACGCTTCAGTTAATTCAATAACTTCCATGCATTACAATCTTACTTTTAATGGAGGTATTAATAGATGAATAAGCAAAGTAAACAAAATAAGAAAGCATGGGAGTACAGGGCATATGAATTTTGGAACAGACGAGATGGGACACCGGAAACCAAAGCTAAACAAATCTTGGAAAACCCTGCTGCCCATTTAAAAAAACACAAAAAGTATTTTGAGAACATTACAGGAATGAGAATTGCCAACCTGTGTGGTTCCAATGGCAGAAAAGCAGTTCCACTAGCATTACTAGGTGCAAATGTAACTGTATTCGATATTTCAGAACAGAATAAAAGATATGCTGTGGAACTTGCTCACAATGCTAATATCACTATTGATTATATCGTTACAGATATTTATGATATAGACTTATATAAATACGGAAATTCCTTTGATATGCTTTTTCTGGAAGGAGGAATATTACATTACTTTGAGGATCTGCAGAAGTTGATATCCATCCTCCATACACTTCTGAAGGAAGATGGGGAAATGATATTAAGTGATTTCCATCCTTTAAGAAGGTGCTTAGTTAACGAGCGTTATGATGAAGTAAAATATGAAGTTTTACCAAATTACTTTAATGAAGAATTACAAAATGCAGACATTGCTTATAAACAATATTTTCGCGAGAATGAGCGTGCTGATTTTCCCCCTGTTTCTATCAGATTACATACACTCAGTGACATAATAAATGCTGTAATATCAGCTGGATTTCTCTTAAAAAAGTTCGAGGAACACAGAGGCTGGAACAACGAAAATATACCATGGGAGTTTACCATTTCAGCTGTTAAATAGGATGAAGTGAATAGAATAGGCTTCTATTCATTCCAACAGCTGTTGAACAACTACCAACTAAACAAAAACAGGTAAGCATAGAAAGAAACTTCCATCATAAAAATGTATATATAAGCAGTTTAATGGAAGGAGCATCATAATATGAATGGTAAATTTCCACCAGCCGAAAAACAGTATGCGCCTCTGAATCCAATTGTTCAGCCTGGTTATATCAACCAAGTATCCCCGCAGGCTGCGGAGATATATCCCATCCCTTTAGTGCCTCAGCCAAATCAATATGTCACTTTTATTGATCCCGTTTTTGTCGATCATCTGAGCCGCCATAAAAACCAGCCAATTACTGTAACTACAATCATGGACAAAGTCGAAGGTATATTAACTGGGATTGCTGTTGATCATATCCAAATAAATATTTCAGAAGATAGAGCTGTCCATATCCGAATCGCACAAATTGTTTCTTTTGAAGGGAAACCAATAACATATAAATAATCAGCGCTGTGAGAATTATAAAACACAGCAGGTAATTTACCTACTGTGTTTTTAATGAGGTCCTGTAAGCAAGAGCACTGATTTCCTGCCCTTCTTTTGTGTAGAAGTCAACAGCAACTTCCGATAAATCCTGATTTGCTGTTAAAATTGCATAAGATCCTGGATGTTGGGATCTTGGCAAACGAATACTGCCGGGATTTATAAATAACTTATTCTCTGCTTTTTCTGCACCTGCAATATGGGAATGACCAAAGCATATCACATTCGCTCCCACTTCATCAGCACGGTAGGAAATTGGCTGCAAAGTGAACTTGATTTGGTGCATATGGCCATGGGCAACAAAAAAATGCAAATGATCTACAGTAAAATCGGCTTCTTCCGGTAAGTTATCGTCCATATCCATGTTGCCCCTGACAACCCTCATGCCAGCTAATTCTTCACTCGTATGTAGTAACTCTGAATCACCACAGTGGATTATTGCATCCACTTCGTTTTGATGGCGATTTTTTATCTCAATTACTTCTTTTTCCCAGCCGTGGCTGTCACTCATAATCAAAACTTTTGGCATTTGGCTACGCTCCCTTCTACTGTTCTTTTACCCAATTCATTAATTGATCTAACGCTTTTCGGCGATGGCTGATTTGATTTTTTTCTTCTGGAGTCATTTGTGCCATCGTACGCTTACTTCCTGTCGGGTAAAAAATCGGATCATAACCAAAGCCAAACTCTCCGGCTGGCTCCTTGCCAATCGTTCCTTCGCATTCCCCGCGTTTAAATACTGTCACCTCTCCTGGCTTGGCAACAGCTAAAACACAAACAAATCGAGCGATTCGCTTTTCCTGAGCGACATCTTCCAATCCTTTAAGCACTTTTTGCAAATTCGCTTGATCATCCTTTTGTTCACCTGCATACCTTGCCGAATATACGCCGGGAGCTCCATTTAATGCATCTACTACCAAGCCGGAATCATCTGCAATCACAGGAACTCTGAATTTCTCACAAATGGCTTCTGCTTTGATAGCCGCATTTTCTTCAAATGTTGTACCTGTTTCTTCAATGTCTTCGATTTCTTCAGGTAAGTCCAGAAGGGAGGTGACTTTTATATTTAGTGGTGCGAATAGTGTGTCAAAATCTTTTACTTTGCCACGATTCTTTGTAGCAATAATGATCTCTTTCATTAAAACTCCCCCCTATTTTATCTCTAATTTATCAGCATATGGGGCAATTGCTTCTTTTTGTTTCTCTACAATTTCCGTTAAACCAGTTTCTGCAAGTTCCAGCATCTTTAACAACTGCTGTCTTGAGAAAGTTGCTTCCTCACCTGTTCCCTGCAATTCTACAAATTCGCCTTTTCCTGTCATTACAACATTCATATCAACAGCTGCAATGGCATCTTCTGCATATTCCAGATCAAGCACTTCTGTACCGTCTGGCAATACACCAACAGAAATGGCGGCTAAATAATCCGTAATCGGCAGTTTCTTTAACACACCCTTGTCAACAAGCTTCCCAAAGGCATATACCATTGCTACAAAAGCACCAGTAATAGATGCTGTCCGTGTTCCTCCATCTGCCTGAATCACATCACAATCGATCCAGACAGTACGTTCACCAATCGCATCTAAATCAACGACAGCTCGCAATGCACGGCCGATCAGACGCTGAATTTCCATTGTGCGGCCGGAGACCTTGCCTTTCGATGATTCTCGAATATTACGCGTTTCCGTTGCTCGGGGCAGCATAGCATATTCTGCAGTAATCCACCCTTTCCCGGAACCACGCATAAATGGCGGTACTCTATCCTCAACACTTGCATTACAAATTACCTTTGTATCACCAACTGTAATTAAAACAGATCCTTCTGCATGTTTCGTAAAGTTTGTTACCATTTCAATGTTTCTTAATTGACTTACTTCTCTCCCAGATTCTCGCATTAATCTTCCTCCTAACATTCCATCTAATCTTAACATATTTTGCATAACTGTTTAAGTTTCATACATAGAAAAAAATCACCCCATACCGCAAACAGGTTGGGGTGTTAGCTTAAACTTGCTTTTGTTACTTAAATACTGTCAGTTGGTACATACATTTCCTTCGATACAGGCTCAGTATATGGTTGTCCACTTTAATTGACAACTTGATCATGATTTTCAACAGACACATTAACTGCTTCAATTCCTTCTTGTTCTGTTAGTGTCATGACAAGCGATCTCATTACTTCATCTGCTATCATGCTTTTTTCACTATTGGTTAATATATTTTCATTAAAAGTCAGGGAAAGAATACCATCTTGGATTACTGGTGCCTGTGCAAGTTGTGATCCAGTATTGATGTAATTTTCTAATGGTAATTCTAAGCTTGGACCATTTAATAATGCCTGGACAATGGATTCATATTCACTAGCACCTTTCTCTATATGCTGTGTGATCGGAACATAATAGATCGACTCATCTTCACTTTGCATTGGAAAGTAAAGCGTAGTCGCTTCACTTTCCATTAGATCAACAGCATCTGATTGATGAACATTAATCCCATTTTCTCTGGAGTAACCTTGAGAAACAGGTGTACCGTTTACAGGCATCTCATTTTGTTCTACACCATCAATCCATAGCTTGATGCGATCAACATTCTCAAACTGTGTCAATGTATAGGTCATCGCCTCTAAAATTTGCTGTTCTTGTTCAGGTTGATATGTTTTAAACTCTGCCGATACATCTACAACTAATGTACCGCTTGGTTCTAAGTTCAAATCAACAATCTCAGTTCCTGCTGGTAATACTGCCTGGAAACCTGTTGGCAGCATACCTGTTACTGGACCATCTTTTACTAAGTATTCTAAAACTTGTTTTGCCACTTCCTTAGAAGCTGGTGTTGGTAATTCTACTTCATGTGGCACTACCAGTCCATTTTCATCTAAGAGATACAGAACTCGCGATACCGTTTCTGAGGTACTGCTTGTGCCCTCATCTTCGGAACCATCCTTCGTACCATCTTCTTCTGCACCTTCTTCTACACCTTCTTCACTTTCATCTTCACCTTCTGTTGTTGGTAATTCTTCCTCATCAATACCTGCATTTTCTGTTAATGCACTATCTTCTGGGGGTGCATCTAACTGCTCCAGGGTCTGTTCCCCTTGAAAAACGCCACAACCTGTCAGTAATAACATGCTTCCAAAAAGTATTCCTGTCATCTTTTTTGTGAAATCGATTTTCATAACCGATACCTCCTACGATGGTTTGTACTACTATGTATACGAGCTATCAGAAGAAATAGAACAAACGGAAAACTTTTTATTTTGAATAGACATCTTGGAGATAATAATAATAAATTAAATAAGCATGAAGATTATTTCTCCATGCTTTTGACCTTGGTTAATTGAATTTTGTTCACTGCTTCAACTTTTTGCTCGAGCCAGCGTGATGCTATTTGTTCGAAGATTATTGGATCACCTGTTGTGTAAAACTGATGCTCTGGTGCTTTGTCAGCAGTAACTAACCTTTTTTTGAAACCTAAAATGGTACTGACTTCCCTTGCTGTCTCTTCACCAGAAGAAATAATGGAAACCATGGAACCCATTACTTCCTGAACGAGATTTTTGATCATTGGATAGTGAGTACAGCCTAATATCAAGGTGTCCATTTTATCATACTGTTTTAATGGCTGTAATGATTCCTCTACAACTCTATATGCTTCTTCCCCTGTTACCACACCTTTTTCCACTAATGGAACAAATCTTGGACAGGCCAAACCGTGGACAGTAATAGTTGCATTGATATGTTTCAGGGATTCCGGATAGGCTTCACTCGCGATCGTTCCTTCTGTTCCAATTACACCAATATTATCTGTTCTCGTATTGGTGATAGCCGCTCTTGCACCTGGCTGGATAACGCCAACTACCGGTATATCCAGTTTTTCTTTTAACAAATCCAAGGTATAAGCAGTCGCCGTGTTACATGCGATAACAAGCATTTTAATATTTTTCTCTAATAAAAAATGCACCATTTCCAAAGTGTATTGAATTACTTCATCCTTCGGTCTTGGACCATAGGGGCATCTTTCTGTATCTCCTAAATAAATAATTGATTCTCTCGGCAGTTGGCGCATCAGTTCACTTGCAACTGTCAAACCGCCAACCCCTGAATCAATTACGCCAATCGGTTGATTCATCTCATCGCCTCTTTAATTCTTGTTCTCTCTCATTTCGTAATGCAGAATATGCAAGAGTCGAGATAAGTCCCTGATGTCGTCATCACTGACATGCATTAATACTTCCCCCAAATACTCTCTCCGCTTTTCTACAACCTCTTTAATAATCTCTTTTCCCTTATCTAATAAATGTATGCGTACAACTCGTCTATCTTTCGAATCTTTCACTCGTACAACTATATCATTTCTTTCCATTCGATCAACTAAATCGGTTGTCGTACTAAATGCGAGGTTAATTTTATGTGACAACTCTCCTAATGTTAAGTCACCATATTCTAAAAGAAATTGCACTGCAACAAACTGTGGTGCGGTAATCGGATAATTGTGCAATATTTCCCGTCCCTTTTGTTTGACTATTCTAGCAATGTATCGCAATTCTCTTTCAATATCCGCAATTGTATCTTTTGACGTTTCTTTTGACAAGGTGAAATCCCTCCTTTTTCGTAAAATAAATCCATTGTACTATTTCAGCATTTGCTTTAGTTGATGTTCAGATCCTTTATGAACAAGAATATATAATACATCATCTACGTTTATCGCCGTATCTCCTGACGGTGCTACAACGCGGTCGTTTATTATTACCGCATTGACTGTAGCCCGGTTAGGGAAGGTAATGTCTTTTAATTGTTTGCCGATCAGCTTACTCGATGGAGTGACTTCATATTCGACCATTTCCACGTTCGATCTGCCCAAAGACACAAGTTCAAGAGAATGATTGACTTGTCTTTTTTCAGGACCTAGTAAATTGAAATAGCCAGCTACTTTCGTTATAGTGGAACCCTGTACTAAAGCAGAAAGTAATACGACAAAAAATACGACATTAAAAAATAATTGGCTGTTTTCCAACCCTAATAATACGGGAAATAATGCTAAGACGATCGGAACTGCACCTCTCAGCCCTGCCCATGATAAAAAGATATTCTCTCGTATGGAAAAGCGGAAGAAATATAATGAAATAAATGTAGCAATCGGTCTTGCTACAAACATTAACACCAGGGAAATTAACAGGCCATTCCACAAAACAGAAGTGGTGAACAATGTTGACGGAAAAACAAACAATCCAAGCAGAATAAACATCGTAATCTGTGCCATCCATCCAAATCCTTCGTTAAAACGAAGAATTGAATGCCTGTACGTTAAATTCGAATTCCCAATAACCACTGCGGCAATATATACAGCTAAAAACCCGCTCGCGCTCACAAGTGTTGCCGTACTGTACGTGATAAATGCAAAGGCTAATGCAAATAAAGGATAAAGCCCACTGGAATCGAGGTTAATTCCATTAATGGAGATTGTTGCTAACTTCCCAACGAGGAATCCGATAATTAAACCAGCACCCATTTGCCAGAAAAAGCTGAAGATAAGTCCACTTATTGACAGATCATCTAAAGTAATTAACTGGATCATCGATAATGTTAAGAAAACAGCCATCGGATCGTTCGTTCCGGATTCGGCCTCCAGTGTAGATTGCAAGTTTTCTTTAATATTCTTTCCCTTCAATACTGCAAAAACAGCTGCGGCATCCGTTGATCCAACAATAGAACCAATCAGCATTGCTTCAAGCCATGAAATATCAAAAAGCAGCTTAGCAGTTAGACCAACCAGTCCTGAAGTAATAAGCACACCAATGGTTGCCAGTGTCAGAGCAGGTGCCATTACCGGTTTAATAGTCTCCCATTTTGTTTGAATTCCACCTTCAAACAAAATGATTATTAAAGCCACCATCCCAATTAGCTGAGCAATTTTGGCACTATCAAAGTAAATATAACCAAGCCCATCACTGCCAATAAGCATGCCAAGTAAGATAAAAAGGACAAGTGATGGTACACCTAATCGGTTAGAGAATTTTGTGACAACAACACTAATAACCAGAATGAGTGCAGCTAGCAGTATAAACTGGTCCGCTTCTTGTATAACCTCAAACATTCAGTTTCCTCCTATAACGTGAGACTTCTATCAGTAGAGGTTTTACGCTCACAGGATAGTGAAACTTATCATGATTCTTAGCGTCTGTTTATCCCTCACTTACTTTTTTCGTGTTCCTTGAATCTTTTCGTTTAGGATTATAAAGACGATTTGCGCTATGATAAATGTCTCTACTATAATAATAACGAAAAATGGGCATTTTAGCATCTTTTTTAGTTTATAATGGTTTTAATCAGCATATACCTGGCTGTTCGCTGCCGCTTCATCGAAAAAAAACACTTCCTTGGGGTAAGAAGTGTTCTTTATGTACGTGTTCATAAAGCCGGCATGTTAGAAGCAAGAAAGTCGAGGCGGTGCAGTGAGGAGAAGCAGAACGGAGGCTTTGAATACGCGAGAAGCGGACTCGATAACCAACGAAGAGAGTCCCGAGTTCCGCTTATCATTTGGTGACATTTTGAACATCCTCTTTAACGGGTTAGTTTGCGAAATTTAAAAATCAATGCTGGTGGAATTTCGATCCAATCATATGTATGGGTTGGTTTTTTCCTGGAAAGTTGGCTCAGCTAAATTTTCAAGTACAAAATCATATTGAGAAAACAAGTTGACATAATAAGATAATGGCCGATGAACATTAAGTGGGGAGTTGGCCAAGAACTGCCACTGTTTAACCCGCACTCCTCTTATTATCAATTAATGACCATTTCTAAATTTTATTTGCATTGCTTTGATATACCTCTTTTAATTTGGTACGTGTTTGTTCAATTTTTTCAAACTTGCGACATGTTAGATAAGATAGTAAAAGGACGAGAAAATATCGACCTAATTTTGTTTCTTGATGAAATTGCTGTATAATTCTGTCCACCGGAACACCTCCTGACCGTAAATTTCAATGATAAACAAACCGATTGTTTACCTTAAAAGAGAGACGAAGTGAAAGTGCTTATTGTGAAGAGAGAGAAATATCAAATCCGATGTACTGAAAATATGGTTTAAAACCCACTCGCTCAGCAACAGCAATGGAAGCCTCGTTCTCTTCCATACAGTCCCAATACGGAAGCTTCTTTTGCCTGAAACACTCTTTTACAAAAGCATGTGCAACTTTTTGTGCAAGCTTATTTCCTTCATATTTTTTTAAAGTTTCAATTGCTATACAGTGCACATTACCCGCAACAAAATTAGAAAAACACATACTGGCAATTTCCTTATCTGCTATCATACAAAAACCAATCCCATTATCACAAAAGTCATCAAGAGACTGCCATGATTCCAGTATTTTCTCTTTGAGATAATCAAGATTCACTATATGACTTTTGAAAATATCTTTATTGATTTGCGTTATTTTATAATCTGGATCAATATTTGGTTCATTTTTCTCAAGATATTCATAGTTTTTCAGTGTGTAGACCCTCTGGTTCCAATTACTGTGCTCACGCATATGAAAGACCTGCTTTAATGTTGCGTTCCATGCTCGCTTATTACCAATCGCCTCCATATAATGTAAATTCACTTTACCCGCCTCTTCTACAATAAACTGATCGATAAATGGATTTAGTGCTTGATTGAATTTATCATTTTGAGCATTACCAATAAAGATAAAGCCATCATTATTACCTAACCAGACAATTCCTGAGGTAGGTTTCTGTTCATGATCAACAAATACTCTGCCAGGATTTGTGCCATTGATAACTGAAATCGGTTCCAAATGTGACTGCCTGTTTAGCAGGTTTTTGCACAGCTTAAAATCTTCCCTTTTTAATTCAACAATCATTAAAAATACCTCCCAGTAATTTTCGATTCACTGCAATACTTACAGCAAGGGTTATTCTAAGGTCATTCCACTCCCATATCCTTTTCATCACTTCTTCTAGTGAATACCACTCCACAGTAATCTGCTCGTCATCATCAAGACACTGCTGCTGCATTGCGGTAATTTTATTGGTGAAGAATAATTGAACTTCCAGATTTTTATATTGGTATATTCCTAAATCAACAAACTCAGCTGCGATTGCACCCGTCTCTTCTTTTAATTCCCGCTTTGCCGTATCATAAGAGAGCTCATTTTGTTCTGTCTTCCCGCCAGGCAATTCAACTGTTGTTTGGTTAAGAGCGGGTCGCCACTGTCTTACTAGTAAAACTTCGTCATTCCTGACTGCTAAAACTTTTACTATTCTTTTCATATAAAATCACCTGCTTCCCTGACTTAAAGCCTGCCTGACTGAAGAAGAATTTGTATTTTGGAAATGCTTTTTTTCAGCTTTTCTATTGGGGATTGATTTTGGGTTAAAATGCGGGAATAAAAGCCATTTGTTGAAGACAATATTTCTGCAGTGTATTTTTCGGACCATATTTGCTGTTGTTTATCTGTATAATGAACGGAAGATTTTTTTATCGTCAGTTCTGCTAATATTTTAAATCCATTTTACTTATTGAGACAACAAATGCTCTTCCTCGATCAGCTTTATATGCGTCTGCTTTTGTAAATAATTTAAAATCTCCTTCTTTATATTCGGGTATAACACAATAGTGTCAAGCTCTTTTAGAGGGATCCATTTGATACCTGTCTGATTTGGATCAGGATTCTTAGGTAATTGCGCTTTTGTATCATGATGCCGTTTACAGGAAAAGTAGAGACTTAAAGAATGGATATCACCATATTTATAGTTATTACGATGGGGCGCATACTCATAGACAAATGCAAGATCACCTACTTCTACTTCTACATCAGCTTCTTCCTTGGCTTCTCGTTTTACAGCATCATGAATGGTTTCCAATTGCTCAACACCACCACCAGGTAAGTTGTAATGCAGCCCATTTTGATCATGAAACTCCACCAGAAGAATTTAATTGTTTTCAATAATCAATGCTCCTGCCCGAACTCTGATAGGAAAAGCCATCTATTCCTCCCCTTTCTTCATGAGAAAAAAACTAACAAGATAGCATATGCAAGTGAGACCAAATAAGGAAAATATACTTTCTGTAAATACAAGATAGCCGCTTAATGGTAGTGACCATATAAATGAGATAAGGAGAAATACTCTTTTTGCAGTAAAAGATGCATAAATTGCCATACTTGCCGGCAGAAGCAATGTGAGGAGTGTCCGGATCAAACTATCTAATTCAGATATGGTGCTGTTTAAATATATCCATAAAATGATACTAAAAGACCCTGCAGTTATTCCCAGCCATTTTGCCAAATGATCACCTCTAAACTACCTTGTTTGTTGATAAAATATTTTCTTGCTATCAGTGCGAGATTCTGTACTTTGATCAGTGAGCGTTTGAGCCCCCCGCTTACTTATTTTGCTGGTCTTATTTCAATTACGAAAATGAAATCGCTAACGAAAAGAAACATTATCATGATATGAGTTCACCATAAATAGTCAGCAGGAACGCCCAATAAAATAATAGCTTTTTAAACTATATTCACCAAAAGTCTTCTTTTTCCTGCAAAAACAATTAAATTTTGTTAAAATATTTCTTATTATGACCTCGATCTTTACAGTTAAATAGCGAATTAATCACAATTATCCAAATGATTCTGCAACTGATAAAAAGAGAAGGAATATGATTAATATAATGACAAGTGTTACTGATAACAGGAGGCTTAACCATGCCCGAAATAATTCCCATTTTTTTGTCGCTCGATTTAAAGCAAGAATACTTAGAATAAAACCGAACATACTGAACAGTGACAAGATATAGGGCGGGGCAGTTTCTGTGATATTCGTATCTGCTGAATATGCGCCATATATTATTAATAATACACATATAAAAATAACAACAAACGACCAGGCTGTATAACTTTTTAAAAATCTTTTAAACAAGTTAATCACTTCCTCTTAGTGAATCTCTCAATCTTACATTTCCCAAATATGTACTTTGTTAATTTGATTTTCTTTTATTTATTTCTTGGCGATTTAGTCTATCTTGTCTTCTTCTTAAGACCTGATAATCTTTAGAGCCATTCAATGTTACATTGTTCTTCTCAGCGAAATCTTCCAGATAATAAAAAATACTCTCTGGAGAAAATCCATTCAATCGGTAATTCACACCTTGCTTCATTTTGACAGTAGCACCCATTCGATACCAATTAATACGCTTACCTTTTATTTCTTTTATTTGTTCTGCAGAAATTTTTCTTGCATATATCGTGAAGTTGCCGAATAGAACTGTATAATGGATGAACTGCTCATCAATCGTAACTCGATAATTTAGATAAATGCCCAGAATTATCACAATAATGAAGTATACTACAAAAATAATGGTGCCATTATGGACCGAAGCACGAATCGTGTTCAAAGCTATTAATATACATATTAATGCAGTTCCTAATCCATTCATTTTTGAAGAAAATGTCATAATTTATCCCCTCTCTAGCTTTTCAAAATAAATCAGGCAAAGCGAATGCCCATTATGGTAATTGATATGTTAAAACACTGTATAAAAATAATAGCTGCGATTAGATGAGGGCCGCTTTCATTCATAACCCCTGCACCTGGAAATTCAACATGAGTACTGGTGGTGATTATGTTGTTAAATACATAATGTTAAGACAGGAATGAAGTTCTTCAGATAATAAAAAATTGAAACGCAATTCCTTGGACTTTTTTTGAAACCTTCCGTTATTTTTCCGACCACTGTGCGAGCCAGAGCACCTCTTCAAGAATAAGTAATGGTATAAAAAGAGTCGTGATCAGGGCGGTTTTTTAATCCTGTCATACCATAAGCGAAACTTATCAGGATGCTTAGCGTCTGTAAACCAAAGTTGAAATTCCGGTTTTTCTCCCCCTTATCTATAACAAATGTACCATAATTTAGCATTTTTATAAATGTAAATTTTGAAAGGATGAGTATTTTGAGACAATTTTTTATGGTTGGTTGTTTGGTTTTATTTTTCTTTTGTCTAAGTATGTTGACATGGAGATGGGAAATACAGAGCAATGAATCTTTTCTC
>NZ_ML762430.1:121956-127374 GCF_009498735.1 Gracilibacillus oryzae | reverse complement strand
AATGATGATTGGTGGGACGTTTTTGATTACATATTTATTCAGTGAGAGAAAACGAGGTTGAGGAAAGAAAGATTGGCGAATAAAAAGTTGCATGTAGCACACTCTAATAAAAAAGATAGGAGTGTGACAGGTGATGAAAAAATGGATCATGACTATTTCTGCAGTATTATTTATGACATTTGCCTTTGCTTCTGAATTTTCAGCAGAAACAAATCAAAATGTAAAACTAACAGATGAACAAAAGCAGGAAATGGCAAAACTGCAGAATGATATGATGAATCAAAAGGTTGCTATCATTAACAAGTATGTGGAATATGGTGTGCTTCCTGAAGAGAAAGCAAAAAAGATGATTGATCACTTAGAAGCAAAATTAGATAAACTCGAAGAAAATGGGTTTATTCCGAAATGGGATCGCAAACCACATCATCATAAGCAATAATTTATAATGAGGCCGGGACATAGCTATTTTTCCCGCACTGTAACCCGAACTTGATGTTCGGGTTATTCGCTCATATGAAAGAATTGTTCAATTGTCGCTCCGTCAAAATAATTCGCTTAGTATGTTTGTTCATTTTGCTTCTTGCGACTTTCTCGCTCCTTCTTGCGACTTCCGTGCTCCTTCTTGCGACTTCCTCGCTCCTTCTTTGCGACTTCCTGCTTTCTTCTTGCCACTCCCGCTCCTTCTTGCGACTTCCGTGCTCCTTCTTGCGACTTCCGCTCCTTCTTGCGACTTCCTGCTTTCTTCTTGCGACTCCCGCGCTCCTTCTTGCGACTTTCTCGCTCCTTCTTGCGACTTCCGTGCTCCTTCTTGCGACTTCCGCTCCTTCTTGCGACCTCCTGCTTTCTTCTTGCGACTTCCGTGCTCCTTCTTGCGACTTCCGCTCCTTCTTGCGACTTCCTCGCTCCTTCTTGCGACTTCCTCGCTTCTTCTTGCGACCTCCTGCTTTCTTCTTGCGACTCCCGCGCTCCTTCTTGCGACTTCCGCTCCTTCTTGCGACTCCCGCGCTCCTTCTTGCGACTTCCTGCTTTCTTCTTGCGACTTCCGTGCTCCTTCTTGCGACTTCCGCTTTCTTCTTGCGACTTCCTGCTTTCTTCTTGCGACTTCCGCGCTCCTTCTTGCGACTTCCGTGCTCCTTCTTGCGACTTCCGCGCTCCTTCTTGCGACTTCCGTGCTCTTTCTTGCGACTTCCCGCTCCCATCTTGCGACTTGGCTAAAAAAAGAAGAGCGGCATGCAACCTCTCGTTGCGCCAGCTCTTTAAATGTGTTCCCAGCTAATGGGAGTTCCACTTTCCATATCCTGATTTACTTTTTTTCCTAAGAATACGTCATAATACTTTGGCGGAAGTCCATATCCTGGCCGGATTACTCGTAAATTATCCTTTGTGAACACATCGCCTTTTTTCATATCTTTTGCAACATATAAGGAGCGGCGGTATTTCATTGAATTTTTTTCTGCTTCTGATGCTCCATAATGCACCTTACCTAATGCTTGCCATGCTCGCTCTGTTTCTGTTACTAACAATGCGAGCTCATCTGGTTCGAGTGAAAAAGCTGCATCGACTCCGCCTTCTGCCCTGGATAAAGTTAAATGCTTCTCAACAACTGTTGCGCCTAATGCCACACTGGCCACTGCTACTCCTGTTCCCATTGTATGATCTGACAGGCCTATTTCACTGTCCCAAATTTCCCGCATGTTAGGAATTGTTCGAATATTTGTATTCTCTGGTGTTGCTGGATAGGTACTTGTGCATTTTAAAAGGACTAAATCTTTGCATCCTGCTTCTTTAGCGGTTCGTACTGTTTCATCAATTTCAGCAGCAGAGCACATTCCTGTTGAGATAATAATTGGCTTTCCTAACGAAGCAACCTTGCGTATCAGCGGTAAATCTGTACACTCAAATGAGGCAATTTTATAGCAAGGAACATTCAATGTTTCCAGAAAATCGACCGCTGTTTCGTCAAATGGCGAGCTGAATCCGATCATCCCTAGTTCCTTACAACGATTAAAAATTGGTTCATGCCATTCCCATGGTGTATGTGCTTTTTCATATAATTGGTATAATGATTGATCTTTCCAGAGGCTTTCCTGATCACTTATCATGAACTGCTGATTCATTTGATTCAAAGTCATGGTATCTGCCCTGTAAGTCTGAATTTTCAAAGCATGGGCTCCGGCTTTTGCTGCTGCTTCCACAATTTGAAATGCTTTATCCAATGATTGATTGTGATTGCCTGACATCTCAGCAATAATAAATGGCGGATGGTCTCTGCCGATAGAAAAATCTCCAATCTTCATGATTTCCTCACCCCTTCCAGTTTTCGCGCAGCAAGGCCATTGTCACTACATTTAAGTAGCTATCTCCATTTTTTATATGCTGCTTAAACAGCCCCTCCCGCTCGAAGCCTAATTTTTTGTGATAAGCCAGACTAATTTTGTTTGTTTCCATTACTTCTGCACATATTTTATTCATCTGTAAATCTGAAAACATTTTGTCAATAGCTAACTGACCCATTTTGGTTCCCGATCCTTTTGGTGCATCTTTTTCTCCAATGTAAAATCCCCAATAACAGCGCTTATGGTTTTTATTAATCTCGGATATTTGCACAAGCCCGAGCGGCTTCTGTTCAGCAAAATATAAAAAAACACGATGAGCAGGGTTATTGGATATACGCTCAAACCATGACTGATGCTCTTCCCAGCTTATCTTATCTTGATTATACATAACGAAACGGACATGATCGGAGTTGCGCCACTGTAAAACAATTGGCAAATATTCTTCTGTCAATTCACGTAATTCCATCATGATTCACCTTTCATTATAAATCTCGCAACAGCCAATGGGTCGATTTTTTCTCTAAAAGTTTCAGCTTTCTTGCTCATTGCTGCTAATAGCTGCGGCTGGCTGATCATTAATAAGAATTGCTCTCTTATCTGCTTAGAAGTGACTTGCTCACTTTTTCCTAAATGGCAAACAAGACCTTCCTTCGCTACCTGTGCTAGAATTTCTGACTGATTGGCAGCTGTTTCAATTGTCAAGGTTGGCAGGAGCATATAAATGCGTTCCCATGTTGTGGTTCCACCAGCACCAATGGCAATATCTGCCTCACTCATCAATCTTGCTAGATAATTGATTTGGTAATGGATCTGAATGTTCTGCTGCTTTTCACAATATGCTTTCAATTCCTGATAATATGGGTTAGCGGCACCAATTATGACATCAATTTCGATCTCAGGTATTGCTGCAATGGCCTCGAGTGCTTTCATTGTTTCATTTGTTGGATCACTGCCGCCAAACGAAAGCAAAACTTTTTTTACCGGGCCTTGTCTCTTCCTTTCTGTTTGCCGAAATTCATGTCGTAATAAGAGATAACAGATCCCGAGCAGCTTGACAGTATGCTCTGACACAAGTGACTCATAACGCTTTTCCTGATGGGGAAAATAATTCTGGTCAACTAATACATCACAAAGATGAGGACGATCGGCTAAGTCATCAATTACCAATAAATGACCAGCCAAATGTTTTACTTTCTCTTCCCACACTCTATCAAGCTCATAATGATCAACAATCAACCAATCCACCATTGGAAAAGTTGAAAGAATAGCTGTCGATTCTGCTCCATCTCTGTCATCACTGACTTCATATACGGGAAACCCGTCATTTTCAATTTTTTCGATTAAATTTCCAGGGAGCTTGCGACAAATAAAAGCTACGTCTGCCCCAAATTCCACCAAGTCTTTTCCCAACACAAGACATCGCATTACATGGCCAGTGCCCATTTCCGAAGACGCATCTGCTCGAATAATTACTTGCATTATTTCCACCTTTTCTGTTCAATATGCTGGTTGATTTTTAGCCACTCTGGGTGGTCGTTTAGTACTGAAATTATATCATCTAACCGAAACTGCGGCTTCACTTGATTTAATGCTTCCATGATATTCTTCACTAACTGAAAATCCTCAGCTGTATCAATGGTAAGTCGCAGCTTGCTGTAATTTATATCATGGAGCACATCAACTACTTGAAAAAGATCTGGTTGATCACGTACATATGTTGTCACATGTTCACGATCGCTCTCCGTTTTGGCATATTGATGGATTTTTCCTAATAATTCTTTGGAAAATACTTCGACATCCATTCCGCGCGGATACGTTCTTTGCATCACATTGGAAACATAATCAGATGACTCAGTGTAAGCCCCGATCACTTTATCAATTACCTCTGGGTCTATCAGTGGGCAATCTGAAGTTAACCGTACGATAACATTCGCATCTGTCAGTTTGCTAGCTTCATAATATCGTGAAAGTACATCTTGCTCGGAACCGCGAAAGCATAAGATATTTTCTGATTGGCAAAAATGAACAATCTCATCATCTATCTCTTCTGTAGTTGTGGCGACAATGATTTCATCAACTTTCTCAGCTTGACGAATTCTTTCTAATTGATAAGACAGTAGCGGTTTGCCTAATACTTGACGAAGGACTTTGCCTGGTAATCTTGTTGATCCCATTCGTGCTTGAATGATAGCTGCTGTCTTCATCCTTACACCTCGCCAATCGCATCAGTTACTGCATTAATTACATCATCTGCATCAGCTTCTGTCATTTTCGGAAACAGCGGAAGAGTAATCAGTGAGTCATATAATCTTTCCGCTTCAGGGCAAAGACCTCTCACATAACCCAGCTGACGATAATAAGGATGAAAATAAACAGGAATATAATGAACATTGACACCAATATTTTCTTTTTGCAGTTTAATGAATATTTCTTTCCGGTCAAGCGATGGGTCTAGTTTGATTACATACAAATGCCAGCTGGAGCCAGTATAAGGATGTTGATAGGGAGGTGTGATGAGAGTGGACTGGAATGCATCGGTATATTTTTTGGCAAAGGTTCTTCTTTTTTTAAGAAAATGGTCCAGCTTTTCCAGTTGGCTAATGCCTAATGCTGCCTGAATGTCAGTCATTCTGTAATTAAATCCAAGTGATTGCATTTCATAATACCATGGCTGATCGGAATGTGCGATTCTTGCTGAGTCTCTTGTGATCCCATGGGACCGGAAATCAAGCAGCTTTTGATAATAAACGGGATCATCTGTTGTAATCATGCCACCTTCTCCTGTTGTAATATGTTTAACAGGATGAAAACTGAACATTGTCATATCTGCTAATGTGCCGACATTTTTTCCTTTGTATGTTGCACCAAGGCCGTGGGCGGCGTCTGCGATAACAGTTAGCTGATGCTTTCTGGCAAGTGCATGAATCGCATCATAGTCTGCTGGCTGACCAGTAAAATCTACCGCAATAATTGCCTTTGTTTTATCTGTTATTTTCTCTTCTATTGATTCGGCAGAAATGTTATAAGTGGCTGGATCAATATCAGCAAATACTGGACGAGCTCCTTGATATAATACTGCATT
>NZ_ML762430.1:15868-121946 GCF_009498735.1 Gracilibacillus oryzae | reverse complement strand
GCAGCAAACGTCATTGGTGTTGTTATCACTTCATCTCCATTACCAATCTCTGCAGCGAAACAAGCACCGTGCAATGCCGCTGTCCCGCTAGAAAAGGCAACAGCATGATTGGCACCGACATATTCAGCGACCTTTTGTTCAAATTCCGGTATCATTGGCCCTGTTGTAAGCCAGTCACTATTTAACACATCTAGTACTTTCCTTCTATCTTCCTCATCGAGCCATTGTTTCCCATATGGTAAAAAATCAGTTCGTTTAGGCATAATGAATCTTCCTTAAATTAATTTTGTTGAAGCAATCCACTTTTCGGTTGCCAGAATTCCAGCTTCCAGACTGTAGGACGGCTCCCAATTTAATAATTGCTTGGCTTTTGAGTAATCACATAACAATTTCGGAATTTCACTTTGTGGATGAATATGCTCAACATGCTTTATCCGGCTGTCATCCTGGGCGATCATTTTTGCCAGATCATTAATGGAAATGTCTTTTCCTAAGCCAGCATTAATGATTTCTCCATTCGCTTGATCGGAA
This sequence comes from Gracilibacillus oryzae, assembly GCF_009498735.1. Taxonomy (GTDB): domain Bacteria; phylum Bacillota; class Bacilli; order Bacillales; family Amphibacillaceae; genus Gracilibacillus; species Gracilibacillus oryzae. The sequence goes on along the minus strand of NZ_ML762430.1, from coordinate 121,415 downwards.
AAGCCAGCTTCCACTACAAACCGCGCACAATCTTCTACATAAAGCAAATCTCTTGTTTGCTTTCCGTCACCATAAATGGAAAGGTCCTTGCCAGCTAATTTGTTTTTGATAAAAATAGCGACAACGCCACCTTCTCCGCCAGTTTTCTGGAATGGTCCATAGGTGTTAAATGGACGAATAACGGTGACAGGTAAATCATAAGCATAATAATAGGATAAGGCCATATTCTCTGCCGCCAGTTTAGCACCTGCATATGGAGAAGCTGGTTTGACCGGATTCAGCTCACTGATGCCACTCTCATTTTGTGCGCGCTCATATACCATGCATGTGCTCATAAACACCATCTTCACTTTATGTTCGCGACATTGCTCAAGCACATAAAAAGTACCGATAACATCGTTGTTAAAAGTTGTTTCGGGCTCATCAATACTGTCTTGAACATTAATGCTTGCACCTAAGTGGTAACATACTTCAAAATTGTTTTCGAATAATTGGGCAAGAGTCTTTCTGTTTTTTATATCACCAACAGTCAAACCTTGAAAATTCGGATGACTCTCCAATTCTGCTAAGTTCTCTTTTCTCCCATTCGATAAATCATCTAATACCCAGACAAGATGGTTTTCTTCTAACAGCCTTTTGACAACCCACCTTCCAATAAAACCTGCGCCACCTGTAACAAGAATGTTCAATGTTGTCATCCTTTCTTGGAAATATTATTTTTATAGCTTATTATGGAAATGCACGTATTGTTCTTTTAAAAATGCGAAGGCGATATTTTTCCAGATTTGCTTTTTTGCAGTCTGCCTCTTCGATTTGTTCAAAATCATATTTTTCAAAAATTTCCTTATAATTGCGCGGGAATAGTCGCCAGTTTGTTGAGTTCTCATCTTCAATTGTCAGAATGTACTCTCTGCTTATCCGAGCTATATGCTCAAATACCCATTCACTGTCAGGATGAATATGCTCAAGGACCGCCATCGTAAACACAAGATCATATTGATAGGTATTCACCTGTTTGATCCAATCTTCTATGGGGGTATGAACCACTTCAATCTCGTTTGCCATATCCGGGAAAGTTGTTCCCATTTTTTCCACAGCCTGCTTGCTTATCTCAATTCCTGTTAAATTTTTATAGTCATTTTGATATAACTCATGTAAGTTCCTTCCAACATTACAACCAAGCTCGATGATTTTGGCATTTGGCTGCATATACTTTTTCACATATTCCAGCAAGAACTTACTTCTTTCTTGAGGAACAAGGTAAGATTCTGGTGAGCTATTTTCGACCCAGTAATCATGAAGTTTCTTAACCGATTTTTTCTTCTTACTCATTTATCCTACTCCTTACTCTTATTCTTTGACTAAACGAAGAATTAGATTTTTCAATTTCAAACCAGATGCAGCTTTATTTGGATAGCTATAGGATAAAAACTTCTCCCTTACTTTATCTGCCTGTTGTCTATATTTCTCATTTATAAAATAGGCAATGACTTGTTTTGCAAGAATAACTGGATCTTTTTGCACTAATGGGGCAAGAGAATCATAATATCCTGAATAGCTTTTCAATCGAGAATGCATGATGAAGACTGGTTTGCCGACTAACATTGCTTCAAGTGCGACAGTAGATGCATAGGAAACAACAGCATCCACATTTGGCAAAATATCATATAGTTCAAGTGATTTTGTTGAACGGATAAAGGGATATTTAGCTAACAAAGAGTGCGCTTGATTATTCTCAAAATCTCGCAGAATGATATTTACATCTGCATGCTTGCTAATCTTGTTTACCAGCTGTTGCCATTTGATGAGGTGGCGCTCCTCTCGCACAATCAGAAGTACTGTTTTTTTCTTACGATCAATACCAAGTAGTTTGGAAAAGTGTGTGCGTGAATAGGTTGGTTTTGAGAATGCCAGGTCAAAACGGGGATGACCGATTATAGCGAGAGAACTCTTTATTGCGCCTTTTCTAAGATACCAATCTACTTCAAACTGCCCGTATACAGCGTCAACTGTTGCAACTTTTGGTATATAGCCAAACTCATTCCCGATAATGCCATGCTGCAGACAGACAGTTGGTATCCCTTTCTTTGCTGCCACAAATGCGACAACACGACCATAATGATTCGGACTGGAAATGACAAAACAGCTGATAGACTTGGAATCTGCCATCTTTTCCACCATTTCAATTAAATGGATGGTTGCATCTAATTTCACACGAAACATTTTTTGAAACATTTCATCCTGATAGATAGGATGCTTTTTATATTTCTCAAAGAGGTTACTTAATTGCAGCATCAATTGATTCCTTGGACCTTTAACAGATTGCTTATAGTCAGATAAATATTGAAATGGTATACCGATATTCTCATAAAAGGCCGCATTGTCTCGTTCTAGTTTGCTTTTGTCGTCTGAATTACTTGTGATTATCACCATCGTTTGCTGCGATGGAAAGTGGTCAGTAAATATTTTTTTGGGAAGGCGAATTAAACGATCAGCTATAATAGCAACTTTTCCCTGCTTCTGTTTTACACTTTTCTTCGGTTGAAGTGTTTGAAGATATTGATTATATGTTTCCTGTACGTCTTTCGCATCAACTGACTTTTCTGTCAAATGCACCGTATCAAGTTGGCTCCACAGTGTCTGATGCTTTCTGATTAAACTGGGAAAGTGGATTAGATAGGATAATGCATATCCTTTATATTGAAGTGATTCGAAGTCTTTTACATAATGGAGAAAAATAGTCCAATAATTCTGTGTGTACCGGTTCATCAGATCCACCTTCCTACCTTGTTAACCTTTGAATAAGTTTAAGCAATCGGTCAATCGAGCGTTTTTCAGTTGCATAGGCATTATCTAGAAAAGTCTGATGTGTCGCATCTATCCGCTTTTTATCAACAGGGCTGGAAAAATACCGATATACCTGATGTGCCAAAATTTTTGGGTTTTTGTGAATTAGATCATCCAATCCCTGATAATAGTTGGTATTTCCATTAGCATCTTTATCTAAAATGAAGACAGGTTTCTTGCTGATCAATGCCTCAAGGCCGACTGTTGATGGATAAGCTATCACTGCATCTACATTGGCAAAAATATCATATAATGGATAATGCATTGTTGAATATACATTCGGGAATTCTTTCGTTAATTGATGTGGTGATCTGCTTGGATAATTCTTGATTACAATGTTTATATCTAACTTTTGCGAGAGAAATTGTATCAATTTGCGCCATTGATCCACATCTTCCTGCCCTCTGACTGCGAACATTACCGTTTTCTTTTTCGGATCTAATCCTAACTTACTTTGAAACAATCGTTGCGGCACGTTGGATTGCTGAGAAATTTGGTCAAAACGCGGATGGCCGATAACCTCAACAGATCCTTTTGGGGCACCATTATTGATAAACCAGTCTTTTTCATATTGGCCATAAACTGCATCTATTGCAGCAATCTTTGGCAGATAGCCGAGCTCACTTGCAATAATGCCATGTTGCATACATATTGTCGGTATTCCTTTACTTGCTGCAACTATTGCAAGAATTCGATTAATGTAACTATGAGTTGTAGAAACGATCACACAGGATACGGCAATATGCTTTAAAAATCTTCTAGTCGCATCAATTTGGATCATGACAACTTTAAGGTTGTTCAGTAACCATTTCCTAAAAGTGTTATGACCGTATAAATGATGATCTTTATACTTATTTAAGAGCTTTATTGCTTCTTTTTGAACTAGTGAGATGTTCGCTTCAATATTTTTTTCATAACTTTCAAGAGACAAAGTAACCATTTTCTGTTTCACTTTATAATTAGTAGGATGGTTATTTTTTACTTTTACTTGTTTGACATTAATCGTATTGGTTAACGGTACCGCTCTTGCTTTCTTATTCACTCGTACTGAGTTAGCGTTCGGAATTGCTTTATTACCTGATAACTTACCATTTGTTAAGAGGATCGTCCGCTTATGGTCGAAATGACCCATAATTACCGAAGTGGGAAAACGCAGTAATTTATCCATATGGATGACAACTTTTCCCTGTGCTTTTTTTACCGTTTTTTTCGTATGATTTTGAATAAAATGATTAAACACCTGCTGAAACTGCTTCTGAGAGGTGATCTCATTCTTTATATTTTTGCTGTACTCCGCTCGTTTCAAATTTTGCAACAAAGAAGTATTTGGCAAAATATAACTTGGCAAATGACAAAGGTAAGGTAAAGAATATCCTTGAAAACTCAAGGCTTCAAAGTCTCGAATAAAATCTAAATACATGGACCAGTAATTTTTTTGAAAATTATTCAATATTACCTCCTCAACTTCCTCTAAATTAAGTGTGATTGTACTAATATTTCTCTTAATTCACTGTAACTGACAGCTTTTTGTTTGGAAGAACTGTAGGATGTCTGCTCAGCTCTTACAGCATCAGGGTAGACAGATGATTTATCGCTTGGAATAATATACATATCCGGTAATTCCCATGCGAACTGCGATTCATCCAATGTCATTAATTCCTCATACATCTTCTCCCCAGGTCGTAAACCAGTAACTTTCATTTGAATAGTGGATGAATCTATTTCTTGCTTCTGACAAACTTCATTAATTAGCAAATTTGCTAAGTCGCCTAATTTTACAACAGGCATTTTTAATACAAAGACTTCGCCGCCTTTTGCTTCTTTCAGAGCATGGATCGTTAAATTGGTCGCTTGCTGAAGTGTCATCATAAACCTTGTCATGTGGAGATTGGTAACGGTAATTTCCTGTTTTGTTTCAATCTGCTCTTTAAAAATTGGAATAACGGAACCTCTTGATCCCATTACATTGCCAAATCTTACACTTGCAATAACCGTTCGCTGTTCAGGATCATTCGTTGCAATCATTCTTTCTGCTATCAGTTTTGTCGCACCGTAAGCATTATTCGGAGAAATGGCTTTGTCTGTACTTGTAAAAACAACCTTCTTCACATGCTGATTTGTTGCTGCTTTCATGACATGATGTGTACCCAGAATATTCGTTTTTACCGCTTCTACAGGGTTACCTTCACACATTTCCACACGCTTCATTGCAGCTACATGGAATACATAGTCGATACTTTCCATTGCTTGCAACACGCGATCATAATCTCTAACATCACCAATCATCAATTGAAGTTTAGGATTATTATGAAATCTTTCTTTTACTTTATGCTGCTTATATTCATCCCGACTGAATATTCGAATCAGTTCAGGGTTCTCTTTCAGCAATTGCTGGATAATACTTGTACCGATTGTTCCTGTACCACCAATTACTAAAATTCTTTTACCTTCAAAATACACAGTCGCTCCCTCTTTCTTCCTGCTAGATTTTCAATTTGTACTGTATATGTATATTAGATATAGGAAAAACAGTTAACGACCTCAGCCTACATTCGGCTGCCCCTTTTTTTAAAAAATAAAATTGAAGCTAAGACATAATGAAAACAACTCAGCTCAAAAATGAATAATAAAAATTTCCAGAAAGAAAGAGAAAGGCAGATAATGTGGTATATATTTTTAGAGGAAGCAGACCTCCCTTATGCCTGTGGTGAAAACGAAGTATTTTGACGGAGAGGTGTTGAAAAACATTCTGCAAATGAACAAAGAGGGTGGAACATAACTATTATGTCCACCCAAAAGACGAATGTATTAAAAAATAAATGACACATAATAGGGATTATGTGCAGTAACATTTTTAGAGTAGTTTTTGAAATCTACAGTGTGCAAGGATGTCGCTTCGTCCGGCCACTTCGCTTTCCGTGGGCTCGGCGGTCTGCTAACTTTACAAAGAAGAGCATTTTGTAAAGTGGATCTTCACCTCTCGCTGTCCCACAGGAGTCTGCGTGGCCGGCCTACGCTTTAGAATTGCTCTACAATGGTTGTGACAGAAGAATCGTTTAGCTCATATCAATCCAACTGCTACTTCCTATAAACATTGTTGAGTTTCATTCAAGCGCAGTCCGATTGCGGAGACTCCTGTGGGAACAGGGCGAGCTGAGGCCGTCCCCAAGGAAAGCGAAGCAATCGGACGTAGCGGCGTCATTGCACTCTCATAACTTCAAAATTAACTTTTATTACTTACTGCACATAATCCCTATTATGTGCAGCAAGTAACTTATATAGGAAAAGGATAGTTGCGAAAAAAGGTTTAAACGAATTCCACTATCATTCGGATTTTTGGGTGAGTAAAATCTTTTGTACCCTAAGTTTCAGCAATATACTTTTGACTGAGCCTCTAGTTAAAGAGATGATTCCTTACATGATCACTCTTTAGTCAGGCTTTGGATACATTGAATTAATCTCTTAGACGATGAGATCTTGTTAGGATAGGCATCCGCTAAAAACGCATCAATTTTTTTCTGAACTCTAGATTTCTGTTTTGGATCTTTAAAGTAGTGAACGACTAATTTTGCAAGATCTTCCGGATTTTTTTGCACTAAAAAATCCAAACTGTCAAAATAGCCAGTATAGCTCATGTCTTCATTGTCCAAAACAAATACTGCTTTTCCTGCTATCATTGCTTCTAACACTACTGTTGACGTATAGGAAACTACACAATCAACAAATGGTAATATCTCATATAAATCTAATGATTGTGTAGACCTGATACTAGGTACCATTTTCGTTAACGGATGGGCAGCATCACCTGGGTAATCCTTTATAAGAATGTTTATATCTAATTCCTCTTCAATGATATCGATAAATGATCATAATTGTCTTTCTTTTCGGATTTACTCCAAGTTTTTTTAATACTTCTTTTCTCGTTTGAGAAATTGGTACAATTGCCTGATCAAACCTAGGGTGGCCAATTACTTGAGCAGATCCTTTGATGGCACCTCTCTTTCTGTACCAGTCTACTTCATAGTTACCATATACCGCATCAACTGTTGCGATTTTAGGTATATAACCAAATTCACTCCCAATAATTCCATGTTGCATACATATTGTTGGAATACCTCGTTCATAACCACTTAATGCTATAATTCTGCTGACATAGCTATGTGTAGTGGAAACAATAACGCAAGAAATTTTTTCTTGCTCAAAAAACTTCTGTACCTGCTCAATACAATGAATCACTTCTGCAATTTTTATGAGCAACAGACTTTGAAACTGTTTACTACTATATAAATGGTGACTATTATATTTCGCTAATAGCAGTTTTGCTTGATTTTGCACTTCTATCACACTACTGCCAATATTAATAACATAATCATTCAAATATCTTGTCGGAAGTTTATAAAGGGATTTACTCGTTTTTTTCTTGTTATAATTACCGGCAGCAACAATCATAGCATTCTGCGCACTAAAGTGATCTTTGTAGGTATGTTCGGGGAAGCGGAGTATGGTGTCATAGTGTATTGCAACTTTCCCACCCGGCTTTGTGTTTGAAGGTTTTCGGTGTGTATTAATATAATGATTAAAATGCTGTTGGACTGCCTCTGAATCCATTCCTTTATTGACCAAGCGTTTCGCAAAGGATTCATTCTTCATGTCAAGCCAAATTGCTTTGTTTTTTCGTATTAAGCCTCGAAAATGAATGATATGTGATAAAGAAAATCCTCTGTATTTTAAACTTTCAAAATCCTTGATAAAGTCCATATATAATGACCAATAATTTGTTTTATATACATTCATAGTACACACCCTTACTTTGTTAATCGATTTATTAAATTATTCAAACGATCAATGGACGATGTTTGAACAGGATAGATATAATCTAAAAACTTCTTTCTTTGATTTTCTGCTAATCTTCTTGTTTCTGTATTATTAAAATAATCTGTAACCAGGTTGCCTAATTCTATTGGGTTTTTCACTACTAAATTTCCTAATTTATCATAATACCCAGAGTAATCTCTGAAATCTTCAAGCAGGATAAAAACCTGCTTACCAGCGAGCATCGCTTCTATGCCAACTGTTGATGAGTAAGTTATCACTGCATCAACTTGTGGAAACAGTTCATAAATTTCTAATTTTTTTGTTGAATGAACAAAGGGAAACTCCTTTGTTAATGGGTGTGGTTCTTTACTGGGATAATTCTTAATAAACACATTCAAATCTAGTTTATTATTTGCAATTGTTGTGATGAATTGTCTCCACAACTTATCATCTTGCGCACCTCTTAACGCGATCAAGATTGATTTTTTCTTTCCCGTATCTAATTTCGTCTTAATTGATACTTTTTTAAATGCTTGATCAAATCTCGGATGACCAATTATTTCCACAGAATTTTTAGGCACATCCATTTTTTTAAACATATCCTTTTCAAAATTACCATATACTGCATCCACTGTTGCTATCTTCGGAATGTATCCCAATTCACTAGACACGATACCATGCTGCATGCAAATCGTAGGAATTCCTGCCTCAGATGCCACAACTGCCAAGATTCTGCTTTTATAATTGTGGGTGGAAGGTACAATGATACAAGCAACCTTCACTTCCTGTAAGAATTTTTTCACCATTTCTATGCATGAGATAACATCTGAAATAGCTTGTAAAAACCATATTTGAAAATTTTGGTCTTTATATATGTGATGATCATTGTATTTTACAAACATTTTCGTAGCTTGTTGTTGTATTATTTTCACCTGTTTTTTTACATCACTCGTGTATTTATCTAATGGATAAACAGGTAGCAAAATATTAGAAGCAGTTTTTTGAGTTGGTTTTGGCTTTTTTCCTCCTGCTTGGTTTACGATTACACCATTTAATGGTTCAACAGTAGCTTTATTTGACACTATCTTTGGCTTTTTCCGCTTTTTCTTACTCATCGTAGACAAAATGACTGTCTTTGCTGGATCAAACTTACTTAAAGTTTCTGGAGAGAATCGTAACAATTTATCCATATTGATTACAGTCTTCCCTTGATTCTTAGTTAATGGCTTCTTTTCATGTGATTGGACAAATTGATTGAATAATGCTTGTAATTCCTTTGGACCGTTTATGTTTCTTTTTATATTCTTGCTATAATCAGCGCCCTCTAACTCATTCAATAGTCTATTCTGATGCAAAACATATCTCGGTAAATGACATAAATATGGAAGTGAATAGCCATTATATTTTAATGATTCAAAATCTTTTATAAAGTCATAATAAAGCGACCAGTAGTTTTTCAAAAAAGTACTCATGGATTACCCCTCTCGTAATAAGTTATAATGCTTGTACCGATCATCCTAGTAAAAATCATTCCTATTATATCTGCACAGTTCCTCTTTACCAGATTTACGCGGTGTACAGTATATGTATATTAATTTTCTGAAAACAAGTAAACGACCTCAGCCTAAAACCTACGCCCCTTTTGATTTTCTGGAAAAAAAGAGAGAGGATTTTTACTCCTCTCCTAAGTTGAAATCAAACGGGAAAGCTGATCCTTCCATAAAATCGTTATTGACTGTTTTATCAACCATCGTATGATTTTCTGTTTGGTAACCTGATTTTTCTTTTTCTATTGAATCCGAAGTTTTATCATTTCTTATTTCACAGCTTGCCGGGAAGATCACGGGACATTGTGCAGGCATAACTGGCTTCGGACAAGTTGGTAAGGCTATTTCTGCATCTCTTGGCTGGCAAAAATCAGCCAAAATTTCAATGATTACTTCATATGTCGATTGAATGCTTTGACAAAGTCTCACTGACACCATAGCACTTAATTCATCTGCCTCTGTTGTTGTCCCCGAATCACATGTAACATTACATACAAAGCAATTAAGATCTGTGTATCTCACTGAAATGTCCGTTCCTTCAGGTGCGCAAAGCAGAACCTGTTCACATCTGGTAAAAGGCACTGTTCCCACCTCAACTGTTGCCCCACCAAGTGTTGGGATTAAATCAACAAATAAGGTTATACTGAAATTCTTGCGTATTGTCACAAGTTGTAAAGTGATGTCTTCACCATCTGCCTGAAAAACTTGATCTTGCCTGTTCGCAACTTCAGCTGGAAGAACTTCATCTGGTTCAATGACACATGTAACTGATTCAGGTGAAATATCTGTACACTCTAATGGAACTCCTGTTGCCGGATTAATCGGCAAGTCAAGGCCTGCTAAATTCAAATCAAAATTCGATTCATTAACAATCCAGTCATATACTTTATCTGTCTGAATACAAATTAACTCCTGATTGCCAGGGGAAATTTTGGACTTATGCAAATTCATTACCTCCATTCTAATTCTCTACATAATCAGCCTATGTAAAAAGTCCAAAATTGGTTAATCATCCCGTATCATTTCTCACATTTCTGGACGATTGTAATAATATAAAGGGAGACTTTGATCAGTGGGGGTTTTTATATCCCCCACTGATCATTAGCGAAACTTATCAGGATGCTTAGCGTCTGTTTATCCCCCACTTACTTTCTTTGTGTTACTTGAATCTTAAGGGGGGGTTACAGACGGTTGGCGCTGTGATAAAGCAGATGTGAATTTAGAAAGGAGCATGTTCATGGATCAGCAAATTGAACAAATGCAACAGTCCATTGAAGAGATCAGATCAGAAATTCAGCTTATTCGAGATACAGTAAATGCACTGGATACCAAGGAAATAATCAGCAAACTTGAACCATTTTTAACACAAATAGACGAGGAATTTAACACAATTAAAAAAGAAATGCAAACCCAAAATCAGGCGATTCATCAATTAAAACAACAGTCTTCCTCCCACTCGAGACAATACGTTCCAAAGCGGCCAAATTATACTATTCCAGGCCAAAACACCACTAAGTTATTCTAGCCTTTTTTCTGTAATTGCCCATGCAATCAACTTTCTGTGCAATATAATAAAGGGAGACTTTGCAGTGAGAGTCTTGACACTGATTCTTAGCGCAATGATAAAAGATAAATCTGGAAGGAGCTGATCTTTTTGAAAGCAAGAGAAATAACTCAAAAAGTCCAACATAACACGAATGCTGCAACCCCTGTTTCACTGACTACCTCTAGAATTAAAAAAAAGACAAAAATAAAACGAAGTGGTGGCGGCTGCTGTTTAAAAGGCTAACATGACAGATGAAATACATGATTAGCGACAGGCTTGACTTCAAATAAAATCTCTGTTTCATTAACTTGATTCATTTTTTGAAAAAAAGAAACGATTTCGTCTTTTGTTAAAGAGAAATTTCTCTTTCTTTTTTTTGTTCTTACAATCATTTTACTACCTTCTTTTTTAGAAAATCTGTCCAATGGTAGTGATAAAGAAATTTGATTACATAAAGATAAAATCGTCTGACAGGAATCATGGGAAGGCGACCATTGAACATAATCCTCCATTTTTCCTGTTACAGGTGGAAGGGTTTCTTTGTTAATGAATTTCTCTAAGTTTCTGATTATTTCATCGGAATTTCTCGCAATTTGTCCAAACTGATTAGGCAGGCTTGGCTCCATTGTCTCAAATGGGATATAGGAAATTACCGGCCGTCCCAATAAATAAGCTTCCATACCCGATGTACAACCATGATGAATAACAGCCTCCGCTGCATAAAGCCATGGAATAATATTTCCTTCATGTACCACAAGGATATTGGTATATTGTTGAAGAGCTTTTCGATAACTGGTAAAGTTCTCACCAGGATGTGGTCTAATAATAATCTTTTTATCTGGAACCAGACTTGCAAGATGTTGTATCATCTTTAAAAAATGCTCATACAGCTTTTGAATATGCTGGTAATGGATGGATTCTTTCAAGCCTTTTGGGGTGTTGTATCGGGAGAATCTCGTATTGATTAGGATAAAATCACCATATTTAGCTTTAAGCTTTAGTCTATCTGCTTCATAAAGTTTCCTGTACTTCGGAGTCAACAAATCAAAACGAGGATTACCTGTAATGTGAAGTTTTGCCTTTAAGTCTGGATATGCGCTAAGAATGGTATTGTATTGATGAGGTCCCCAGCAATATTCCTGTTCAACTAAATGTAATGTTTGCTTCTGCATCCGATCCTGCAAGTAAAGCTTTTTTTGAAAAATTAATCCCTCTTCATCCAACTCCACAACGGAATGTTTCTTTTCCAGAGCACTTGATATCACCCTTTGACGAAAACCATGCGGGCCTCCTTTAGAAAAAAAGATACCCTGAGGATATTTTCCACATACTTGTTCTAACACGGGATGGTCCCCAATAATTACATTGTAGCCTTGTTGAATTGCATGATACGCAAGCAATAACTTTGCGTCACACTCTCTAACTTTCACTTCAATCGGCAGGTAAAGCCAATTTCTCTTCATTTTTACACCTTTTCTTCTAATTTCCGTATTATTTGCTCCAATTGCTGTTTTTGTTCAAGTATCATTTGATCTATTTTTGCCTCAGCCAAACTGGTATCATATGCTTTATCCTGCCCGTCTTGTGTAAATAAATAGGCAAGGATCATTTGTAATGTCTGATTATCCAAAAAAACAAAACTGCCGCCATCGTTCGTGCTGCTCTTCTCCAACTGATTCTCATAATCTGCTAAATATTTTCCTATTAACTGGTGCGCCAGATTACTCCTCTTCATAAAAATCCTCCCTTTCCACAATGGTTCCATTTATATTGATCTGGTTAACGGCATGAAGTCCCTCTTTTATTTCATCACCATAAACGAAACCTTGAATGGAGCCATTATAAGCAGAGTCTGCCGTCCATCTTACTTGAAAATTCGGAAAAGATATGGTCTCATTAGCTTCCATCATTGTTTTTTTGCTTGGTCTTAACCAGTACTCTTCTTTATTTGTTGCTTCATTTACTCGTTCCCACGCATTTGCTAACTGCATTGGCTGTTTTGTATCTGGGTAAATATATTTTCCCGAGAAATCAAATAATTCTGCTGGAGTAAGCTTTATACAAATCATCGGATTGGAAACAGGTTTGTCACCAATATTCTGAATATGGAAGGTACCAAGTATGTAGTTTTCCCTGTTGGAATCATGCGAAATCTGAGTAGTGTAAGTAAAATAAGGAATCAACTGCAACGGCTTTTCAATTCCTTCCAGTAACTCTTCTATTCTCTTAAAATAGGTTGCCTGCATTTCTGTCCATTCTGTTAACTTTCGTTCAAGTGTCACTTTCTCCACCTCTTTCTTTGTTTCATGTAAATAAGAAAAGCGCAGAGCGCCCTCTTAGAAACGTAGCGACTGGAGCGAATCAACTGAGATAAAGGAATCACGGTGAGCTTGCGAATCGATGATGACTTATCGTAGGGCGATTCGTGAAGTCGCCTAGTTTCTGGCGCTCGGAGCTAGACATCTCCGTTTATACTTTCTTTACTTATCAAAAAAATAAAGAGAGGATGTTCCCTCTCTTTATTTTATGTCGGCTGTTTAATCATTATTACCCGCATTAGCAGGGAAAACCACTGGGCATTGTGCTGGCATTGTTGGTGCAGGGCATGGCGGGAATGCCAAAAGATCACGCGGCTGACAGAAGTCAGCAATTAGTTCTAATGTTACTGGGTACGTTGACTTGATGCTTTGGCAAAGACGTACTGTAACAGTCACATCAATTTCATCAAGTTCTTCGGTTGTACCTGGATCACAGCTTGCTGTACATACGAAGCAATCTAAATCAGTATAAGTTACATCGATTTCAGTTCCAGTTGGTGCACACAAGATTACTTGCTCACAACGTGTAAATGGAACATTGCCTACAACTACTCTCGTACCGCCAAGTGCTGGTACTAAATTAACAAAAATTGTGACGTCAAAATTCTTGCGAATGTTCACTACCTGTAATGTCACCTCTGCACCATCAACAACAAATACTTGGTCTTCTCGTCCTGTTACAACAATTGGATCAACCTCAGCAGGATCAACGGCACAAGTTACTGAATCAAGATCAATATCAGGACATTCCAACTGTGCACCAGTAACTGGGTTTAGTGGTAAGTCTAGATTGTTTAATGCCAAATCAAAATTTGCTTCATTTAAAACCCAGTCATAAACCTTCTCTGTATTAATACACAGAAGTTCCTGCCCTCCTGTTAAATTCTTTGCTTGCATTATGCAAACACCTCCAAATAAGATTAATGTCCATATAGCCTATGACAACATGCAACGAAATGTTTTAGTTGAAGAGCGGAATTATGATGATATTTGTGAAGATGGGCGAATATCATACTACTAAGTTGCTCTCTCACTAGCGCAACAACAACCATGACTGACAGTAATGCAAATATGATATGTCATTTGACTTGTAATGATAAATGTTTGTCATTGACGAAAAACATAGCACATTTGTCACGATTTGATGTTTCACCAATATTATATTAATGTACGATAAAAAGGGTGAATAACTATGTACCAATATAGGCTTTATAATGAGGAAGAAATTAAGAAATTAAAGGATGATTTACAAAGATATAAAGAGGCTGTCACTGAAATTGAGTTGAAGAAAGATAGTTCAAGCAAAATGTCAGCTCTCAACGATAAACTCGTAAAGTTAAAAGGAGAAATGATAAAGATGGAAGAATCTTATCAAGACAAAATTAAGCATAAAGAGCAAGAGGAACAAAAATTGACCACTCAATTTCGTTCCCTTAATCATTCAATTAATCAGCTGAAAGAAGATGTTTCCTTAATTAAAGGAGAGGTACGCACAAATCATATCCAGGACCTGTTGTCAAAAGTGGATCATATAATGTCCAAAACATCACAGGATTTAACAAAAGTAAAACAAGAAATGAGCTCACAGAAAAAAGAAATAAGTCAGCTGAAAAATACGGTCACTCCAAACCGGCAAAGGAAACCGTACAATTCGGAATACCGGCAAATACAAACAATGCTCAGTAATATTAAAGAAAAGAATTCGCCAAACCAACAGTTGAACACCTTTCGTCCAAGAAATACAATTCCTTCCAATCCATCCAGTCAAAATTACTTTCAAGGCAGTGTAATTGAAAAGGATCCAAAAACAATTTCTACCGTTCGTCTTGAAGCTGGAAAAAATATTATTAACCGACCAAAGAAGAGAACGAAGATCGTACCAGAAAAAAATATAGAACAAGGAACAGTCAATATTGATGAGCAAAAACTTCCTCTTCAAAAAGAAGATACTAGGTTGGAGCAAACAACAAATAATACAGTTTCGTCTGCAACGAACAAGAATATAACAGAACAAATTAAGCTGGAAACTAAGGAACAAGAGCTAGTTGATTTAACAAATGTAGAAACAACATCAAAGACTTTTCCTGATAAGAAGGAAAATAAGGAAGCCGAAGTAACTGATCAATACCAACAATCCAATATTACAACTGAAAGCAAACCAGAGACAGTACACTCAGATGTTGATACGTTCTCAACAAATGTAACAGAACCAATAAAAGAAGATTCCTTACCAATTGAAACAAACAGCGAACAATCAACAGAAAACCATGAAAAAAATATAGCAGCTTCCGTTTCTGCCCATCAAGATAACAATTTAGATACAGAAACACTTAAACAGGAAGAAAGAAAAGAGGAAAAACCGCTTGAACATAATGGGATGTCAGAAAGTAAAGATCCTCTCATTGATCCAGGTTCTGCTAAGCTTTTGACCGAAAACAACCAGAAACAAGAGCAGGAATCCCATTTCTTTCAAGAAAATGATAAGAAGCCTGAAATGCAAGCAGATGAGACAGATCCGGAAAAAGTAACAGGTTGGAGAAAGACCTGGTTATTTGCAAAATCACTATGGAAGAAAACAAAATAATGAATGAAACTTTAAATGAAGGGCCGATATTGTTTTCTAAAGGCATCTTCAACGAAATGATCCAACACGGAATGGAATGCATTCCCTATGAAGCATGCGGTCTTCTTTCAGGAAAAGAAAATCATGTCATTACCATTTGGCCATTAAAAAATGAACGAAAATCCCAAAAACAATTTTTTGTCAGTGAAAAAATTGTTGAACAAACTTTAAAGGAAATAGAGAAAAGCGGAGAGTTTTTACAAGCCATCTATCACACACATCCTACTACATCCCCTATTCCTTCCAGTGTGGATTTAGCTAACCATGCCGATGAGAATATTGCTATGGTTATCATTTCTTATAAACAAAAAACGCCTCTTGTAAAATGGTATGTTCTAATGCACAAGCAATACGCAGAACGAATCATAACATTAATATAGTAAAGGACTTTTAATGCAGAGAGGTGGGATCCTGTTGATTTTGTTTGAACAAGACTCGACAGGTAAAAGGAAAGATGTTTGCTTGTTGCACATTCCGAAATGTGGTGGTAAAACCTTATGGAAGATTTTGCAAAGTCAACCACAAACTTTTCTTGTTTGGCATAACAGAATGTTTGAAGTACCAAAACAACCGATCACATTTTTTACAATGCTAAGAGATCCTGTTGATCGTGTTATCTCAACTTACTATTATATTAGAAGGTATGAAGCTGACCCGCTTCATAGTATTGTGAAAAACATGGAATTAGATGAATTTGTCTCTTATATGTATAAAGAAAGATACAATCCTCTTTATAAAAAATCTATCAATATCCACTACCGTACAGTTAATCTTGCCACAAGGTATCTAACTGGCGGTAAACCAAACAAAAGGAAAAAAGCTCTTAAAAATCTGGAAAAATATTTTATCTTTGCTGGTATAACCGATATGTATGTTGAATCGATGTTTTTTTTGAAGGAACTGCTTAATCTGGAGATTAACAAGATTCCAAATATTAATCATACAGATAAACGACCACACCTTGAGGAAATTCCAGAAGATATAATTCAGCTAATTATGGAAAACAACCAGCATGATATCGCCATTTATAATTGGGCGAAGGAACGTTTACAGAATAAAATAATGCAACTAAATGCAGAGCAGAAGAACTCCTATAACAACTGGATAGACGAATTCAAAAGCGACCGGTGACTAGTAAAACCTCCTGATGCAGAGGAGGTTTTATAATGTTTTTAAAAAATTAAATGTACATGAGCGCTTATTCCTCCTCTGCAAATAACTCTTCCAAAAACTTCTCCCGATGCTGTAAAAAATACTTGGTCACCCGATAATGATCAGTTTCCTCATATTTCACTTGCTCAATCTTTCCATTATCAAACGAGAGTATAGTAGCATCTGGATAGCCTAACAGAATCGGTGAATGTGTAGCAATTATAAACTGACAGTCTCCCTTTTTCGTCAAATCATGCAATATCCTTAAAAAGGTAAACTGACGGTTTGGGGATAAAGCCGCTTCAGGCTCGTCTAAAAGATAGATAGCTCCCCCATTAAACCTGTTTAGAAATAATGATAAGAAAGATTCGCCATGAGATTGATGGTGTAAGGACTTGCCCCCATATGCACGGTAAGGTTCCAACGCTCCTGTCTCTATTTGATCTAAGTGTGTGGCAAAATGATAGAATGATTCTGCTCTTAAGAAAAAGCCATTTGTCACTTTTGGTAACCACGCCAAGCGAATATATTCACCTAAGGCAGACTCTGAGGCATCCACATCATAGACGTTATTTCTTCCCCCGCCAGCTGTATTAAAATCACATTTATCCGCTATAGCCTCAAGCAATGTTGATTTTCCTGTCCCATTTTCTCCAATAAAAAATGTAACAGGCTTGTTTAATTCGATTCCATTTAATTGATGTATAGCTGGAATGGAAAAAGGATAAGTGGAAAAAGAGGTAACTTTCTCCCTTTGCAGTTGAATATTACGTAAAAACAAGACTATTCACTTCCTTGCAATGATCATGAATCGTTTCTCATTTGTTTGAATTCCCAGATCAGTCTGATTCAGATGGACGAATTCATTAAATTTTTCCAGGTTTTTTTTATTATTGCCAAAGTTCGGTATTATAGGTGTATGAGATAATAAGAAAAGCAGATCCTCTGGACGCTGATAATACTCTACAGCGTTATAATCATATGCTTGTATATTTGTAAAACCGGCGCTTTCCAATTCAGCTAAATAACGTTGTTTGAGCTCCCCATCTGTCTCTGATATACCATCAGCTAATCCAAACGATTCTTTCAAGTTTATTTTATCTGCTTCACTTACTTGTTGTGTATAGAAAACCCCGTCATCTGTTAATAACCTGACAACTTCATTTGCTTCAAAAGGTGCATGGCGACTGGTAATACAGCTAAAGGATCGTTCAGGAAAGTCTATATTTTCAGCAATCATTTGAAAAAAGTTCACATTCGTCACTTCAGCATTCTTTAGATTTTCACGGGCTTTTTCAATCATACTTGCGGATTGATCTATCCCGACTATTAGATAGAATTTATCTGCTAAATTGATTACTTTCTCCCCGCTGCCTGTACCGATATCTAATAAGGAATCTGTTTCGCGACATTGTTTTGTCACTTCTTCATAGAAGTTCCATGCTTCCCCTTTCATTGTCACTTGAATTTGACTAAAATCCCATCCAATCTCTTTTCCTGCTTTATTATAAAAATCTAATTCTTTCACTTTATTTCCCCATTTCTGCCACTATATTGGCTGACAATTCGTCTGGAGTCAGTAACCCATCTAAAACTAAATCACTAGCTGACATAATCGATTTCTGCATAGCGGTTTTGTTTACATCCGAAACAATTGGGGTAAGGTCCCACTGATCAGGTTCCGCACCATTATATAACATTCGGTAAAATTGGACGTTCCTGAAAATCCATAGTCATCATAATAAAACACTGTCGCATTTGGAAACACTTCGGCAAACCAATTGGTTAATGTTGTTTTTCCGCCGCCTGAAACAGAGGAAATACTTATTACGAACGGTTTTGCCATGATTACTCCCTTTTTAGTTTTCATATAGTTATACTAACATATTGTGAATTGATATAATAGGGTAGAAGGAATTTTATGGAACGATAATTGGCATATTTTATACAATTTTGTTTTATAATTTATGGGAGGCGATATGATGAGTTTAAGGCTAAGAGCTTTAATCGGTCTTATATCAAATTGTGTATTAACAATTATAGGTCTAAGTTATATAGTAATTGGAATTCCTGAAGATATGCCAACTTTCATTCCTTACATCCTGGCCATTGGCGGTTTTATTGGTGTGATCGGTCAGTCATGGGCTATTAAGAAAAGCTAGACTGGACCAGTTGTCTATTATCTCTCATACTTGTTAGAACCCGGTTGTTTTTTCACAATGTTCCAGGCTTTGATTGCTTCTTCCCGGGTTTTGCCTTTATTCTCAGGGTCTGCAAAGAAATCTCTGATAAATTGGTTGTATTCAAATTGAGGAGCGATTTCTTTTTTATATGCAGGGTCTTTTTTACGCTGTTCCTCTGCAAACCACTCCTCCACCACATCTTGATATGTTTTGCCGGCATTTTGTTTCAAATATGTCTGAATATGGGTAGAAAAATGAAAGTTAGGAATAATAGATTTAAAGAATGCCCTTACTTCCTGACTGCAACGGTGATTTTCCGAAATAACAGTATGTAAACCAAGCTCCTCATTGCAAGATTGTTTATTTGTCTTTTTCCTTCTTAATGGTTTTTGTATTTCGCCTGTTTCAATAAACCGAACTATTCGAGCAGCGATTTCCAATTTAGCACCTGCAGTACTAATTCCACATTCACGGCAAAATTGCTGCAACTCTTTTTTTAGCCAATAAAAGGAATGAAAATCCTGTATGGAAATGTTTTTCGTTAATGGTGGTCTCATTTGTTTTTACTCCCCTCCGTACGAACACCTGTTCTAAATAAAAGTATATATGATAGATTGTGGAAATTCAAGTAAAATTCTGACTATTCTATATTTTTTCAGCAGAGTATCTAAATCGCATCAAATATGTCACCAATCCATCTTCCCAACCCGCGGAACAGCCAATATAGTATTCGAAATGGAAAGATGATGAATTCAGGTATCCATACCAGGATATCAAGTATAAAATCACCTATTGTATAGTCCTCTTGCTTTTTCCTTCTTTTTCTTGTTTTTGATTTTTTTCTCTCCCACCATTGCTTCATATTTTCACTTTCCTCTCTTTTCTAATTTGTCTTTTTTCCTATACGAAATACAAGACAGATTTGTTTCAAAATAGAAACAAACCTGATTTTTTGCTTAAATCAGGCTTGTTGTTGATCATATTCTTTTCCATAATGTTTTTTAGCTTTCACTTCATGAACTAACCGAATCGTAGGTCTGATGAGAAATTGAAAACTGCCAATTACAAAGAGTGTCACACCTAGCTTTTTTAAGGATTCAAAGTAGAATAAAATACTACCTGCAAAAAACCATACGCCAATCGTAAAATCATTAATTGTATACAGCACTTTATAAATACTTTTGTAAAACTGATTATGCTGTTTCATCCGATTGTTCACATAATCTTCTTTTTGCTGTTGGTAGGAATTATTATCTTTGGCTTTTGTCCGGACTTCTGCCATCTTTGATCACCTTTCCCTTCCTATCAAACTATTTCCTCCATGTGGGGTTATCAAACTTTAATTCCACTTTGGCATTTTTAGCTTTTTCTATTATTTTTAAACGAGGGAAACTTTCTTTCCAGCGCCAGATTTTTTAGGAAATAGGCAAAAACATTGCTGTAGACCCACTCAATCCCCATCTGTTAGGATAATATATGATGATTTTTATAACTGGAGGCAAAAGAAATGGAGAAAGAAAAATATGATAATCTGAAATTAGGAGAAAAAGGAGCAATTCTCAGTATTACTGCCTATATTTGCCTGGCAGCTCTGAAGTTAACGATTGGGAGTATAACAGGTTCGGAAGCGTTACAGGCAGATGGCTGGAATAACACTACCGATATCGTCGCATCAATTGCCGTATTAATTGGGTTAAGGATCTCCCAAAAACCCGCTGACAGCGACCACCCCTACGGCCATTGGAAAGCAGAAACAATCGCGTCCCTTATTGCATCCTTCATTATGGTTACTGTTGGACTCCAGGTATTGTATGAAGCAGTAACTTCCATTTTTATCGGTAATCATGAAACTCCTGATTTAATTGCTGCATGGACTGGCGTCTTTAGTGCGTTTGTGATGTATTTTGTTTATTTGTATAATAAAAAACTGGCAGAAAAAATAAGAAGTCAAGCGGTTATGGCCGCAGCTAAAGACAACTTATCTGATGCTTATGTAAGTATTGGAGCTGCTGCAGGGATTATTGGCTCCCAGTTTAACCTGTCCTGGCTGGATCCTCTCACAGCTTTTATTGTCGGATTTATTATTTGTAAAACTGCCTGGGATATTTTTCGTGAAGCCACCCATCACCTTTCGGACGGGTTTGATGACAATAAATTGACCAAATATAAGGAAACTGTTTTAAAAGTAACAGGGGTAAAAGGAGTAAAAGATCTTCGTGCAAGAAGTTATGGAAATAATGCCGTCGTGGATATTGTCGTTCTGGTAAAAAACAACTTGGATATTGAAACAGCACATGATATTTCGACAGAGGTCGAAACTGAGTTAAAACAAATGCATGATGTATATGAAGTTCATGTCCACATTGAGCCATATTAAGTGCATACAGGAAATCAAATAAGAAAATGTATTTGATTTCCATCATCACTTTCGTACAAATTACAGAACTGGCGACACATAATCCCCCTGGACCGGATCCCTGTGATCATTAAACCTGATACGGATCGACTTACCTTCTAAGAAATTGGGATGATCCATTACTTGGAAATGAATATGTGGTTCCGACGTATTACCAGAATTCCCACACTTGCCAATCATTTGTCCTTGTTTAACAACATCTCCCTCGTTCACGATAATGGATCCTTGTTTCATGTGTGCGATCATACTATATTCATTCTTATCATGAGCAATGACAACACAATTTCCTGCCGGCTGGTTTTCATCTGTGTCCCCAATTTGATGATCTTTTTTATCATTTATAACCATAATGACTTGTCCATCAGCTGGAGCGATGAGATCTTTTCCAAAAGCATGGTAATTCTTCACATTGCCTGGGTTGCCCTGGTATGATTGTTCATCAATTTTAATCACGAGGTCATAGGCGTAACGTTGGGCTTCGTAGGCATAATGATAGTTGATAAATTGATTGGTTCCTCCCCAGACAACAAACCATGTATCTGTAATTGGCATAATATACTCATTCTTTGTATATATCTTGTCTGTTTCTGGATGTGTTTGAAAAGGGGCCAGCTGAATGGAGTGAATCGTATGTTCATTGTCAAAAGTAACACTGATAGCTTTGCTTCTGTTGGTATCCAGCCATAAATAATGTGTAAGATTTTTATCTAGCTTCGTATGTATTTCCAAAATGTAACCTGACACTTCCTCATTAAATGATTCTCCAATGTCAATAAATTGTTCCTCTGTTACTAACTGTTGAAATGGGCCTGCTGTTTGGTGATAAATCAATCTGAAATCCTTTTGGAAAAATTGCTCAGCAAAATTAACTGGTGTGATAACGGTTTGTTTCATAATATGCTTCCTCCTTTTTCTAATCTTAGTTTCTACATTTTCTTTTGGTAATTGACATAAACTCAGGACGATTAAGCCATACTATTTGCATCTAACAACTGGAGGGACAAATATGGAAAAGAATCGTAGTTTTTTACTTGGATTGAATGTTGTATTAACGGTTGTTATACTGGTGCTCACCGTTATTCATGACCGAAAAGTAACTGGCGGAAGTATAGATTTCCGATAACGCCTTATGCTCAATGGAGATTTCAGCAAACAAACAGCAAAGCTCGACTATGCTCACTTAATGGACGGTTTCGCCCAAACTAAATATACCATATCAGTCCAGTACCTTTCGATATGTTCAATGGATATATCAGTCTTATTAACTAATTGGATGATATCTCTGTCACAATGGCAGCCAGAAACTCTCTTAAATAATGGGTCGATCAGCTTTTGAGAAAACGATAGAAATGAATGGGAACTAAGTCCATGTTCCAACAGTCGGATCGATCCGCCTTGTTTGCACCATTTGTTAAATTTTCCTAACACCCGGACTGGTTCCTGATAACTGCACAGAGTTAGTGTTGATACAATACAATCAAAGGAATCGGGCTCGAAATCCAATGTGTCTACATCTTTTAGTAAGAACTCTGCACTTACATTGTGATAATCAGCTGCCTTCTTTGCACTTTTTAACATCTCCACACTAAAGTCTACTCCTGTAACATGAACATTCTGCTTATTATAATATGCTAAGTTAGCCCCTGCTCCTATCCCAACCTCCAGTACGTTTCCATGCAAATCCTTCAACATTTCTCTCCGCCATTTGGCAAGGGTTGGATTATGACGGTTTTTTTCGTACAATTTTACTTGCTTATCATATTTCCTAATTAACTTTTCCTTCTGCATATCTTATCCATCCTCTTTCTCCATTTATTCGTTTAATGGAATAACTACTGCACGACAAGCTTTTTCATAAAATTCAAGGGGGCCTGCTCCGCCAATAATCGCATATTCATAACCGATCTCCTTCATGTCCTTTAAACAATAATGTAAGAGTGCATACCCCACTCCCTTTGTCCGGCAATCTGGCAAAACACCCATTGGACCAAAATAACCTTTTTTATGCTGATAGGTGTCATATGCAGCAAAACCAATGATTTTCCCACCATCATTACGGGCAATATATATATTTTGTTCAGCTTGTTGAAATGCAAACTGTATAG
This sequence comes from Gracilibacillus oryzae, assembly GCF_009498735.1. Taxonomy (GTDB): domain Bacteria; phylum Bacillota; class Bacilli; order Bacillales; family Amphibacillaceae; genus Gracilibacillus; species Gracilibacillus oryzae. Next base: position 97,863 of record NZ_ML762430.1, on the reverse strand, counting down.
TATCAAGCCAACCAGAAAAGTGAGTTTCCATAAACTGAATGAGCTCTGTTTCTTCTTTCTTACTGACTTTGTCTATAAATCTTGATGTAATATCTGGAAAGGAGTATGCGGCGAGGTGTGTTATCATATCTCTTGAGGATGTTGCCAGTCTTATTATTATTTGCTTATTTTCTTCTGTTAATAAATGGTCGACTTTATGTGAATTTATTAGTGCTTTTAACAAGTGACCTTCGTTCAAATGGATCTGATTGTAGTTTTTCATATAATTTGCTGCCTTTTCAAAAACAGCAAGTACTTCTTTAGATACAGAACAACTGAGATAATCAGAGGTTGTTTTTGTATGAGGTTCTGCCATAATTACTGTGGATCTTAACTTTTCTAATTCTATTGATGACTTCAATCTTATTTCACCAAGTGCCCCACTCTTTTGGATAAGGCAACCATAAAGTAAATGCCCTGGCGTTACTACTTGAGAAACAGATGATTGTGCAAGTTGCTCTGAATCTCTCATAATTTTTAACATTCGATCAGTAAAAACCAGCATACCTGTCCCCCACTTTTTATACAAAGTTATTGATTACATTCCCAATCAGAAAAAGCAATGCAGGCAGAACGATAATAAGAAATAAACCAGAAAACATATATTTACCATATTTATTTTTATTTTCAGCTAACCTTAGCTCCCAAAGTCCGTGTGTAACTAAGTTTAATCCAATCATTATCGAGAGAATTGGTAATAGAAAAAATAAACTTGCCAAAACAATCCCCCTTTCTCTATTTATTGCCTTTCTAATTCATCTTCCATTTTCATTATTTTAGCATTATATCCCAGCAAATTGTGGTAAAAAGTGTAATTATTTTTATTTCCCTTTATTCAATCATTTATATCAATGACATTTTCTTTTCCCCGCAATCTGCATGATCCTGTAATTATCTGCTCTTTCCATTTTTGTTCCACCGCTTTGCCTATAAATTAATAAAATTAATTATCTTAGAGATTTTGTCCATACATAATATTCAAACATGCATAAAATGCTGTAAAGTTGGAAAAATGTTATGTTTCTGACTCACTAAGCAACTTATGTTCATTTAATTTTTTTACTCCTGGAAGGGGGGATTAGGATAGATGGGAAATCTCTGTTCATGTTGTTATGATAAACATGATCAAGAATCATGTGACTTTGTAATGGATCAATTATGTTATGGCTGGAGTGTTCCAGAAGGCACTTCGCAGGATATTTATGTTGCAACAGGAGTGGCAGTGGTGGGATCAGGATACCTTGCATACGATGAAGGTGATTTTGCTTTTGTAACATTCCGATTTTTTAATGGCGCTAGTCAGGTGGTAAAACTCCCCTTCCCGGATTACTGAGATATTCCTCAAGTTCGTTACTTCTGTTTGATAGATTGAATCATTTGTAACAGATGCCACAATTTCATCATTGACCAGTATAGTATAAGGATTATCACATGGACCACAATGTTTAATAGAAAAAGTCGCCGTATTTACTACCATTCCAATAGCTTCCCAGATCACGGTAGGTTCATTATTTAAACAATTCACATTGAAATTGATACAGATACAATCATCCAGAATACACTTTTTTGCTACGTCCGGAATTAATTTTGTTTTTTTTATACATTCATCAAAAGTCAGCCAATCATATACAACAGATGATACGATACACTGGTTCGACATACATTTACTCTCCTCGTAGTATTATTTAATTAATTTTATGAGGATAGGCGCATTTATGTGAAGGACAAACAGGTACATTTGCCCTAATTATGTAACAAAAAGAGTAAAAATGTAGTCGTTTAGGCTTTTGTCCATTGTGCATCATCTTTCTAACGGCTTGTTCCATATTTTTATGGAATAATTGCATTATTTCCTTAAAACGTCCTTTTGCATCAGGTAAGGAGTTTTTTTCCAGCCAAGATTCTGCCAAATTGTTGAAAAATACGGGATTGGCAAGCGAAACACCATGCCCTGCGTTTTCCAGAACAATACCAGTACAATTTGGATTTGCTTTCACTAGATCAATTGCCGACTTTTTCATCATGTTATTTTCTTTTTGACCTACCGTTATTAATATTCTGGCTCTGACCTTGCAAAAGGTATCTGGAATAGGAAAAGACATATTTTCCATTAATACGCGCAATAATGTTTCCCGTTTTATTTGTCTGCTTTCCTTATAATATTTTTCGAAATAAGAATCACTTATATATAAAGTTCGCGCTTGTAATTTGGAGAAGCTTCTCCATTTAATTAATGGATATGACAATTTTATTAGAGGAGTCATCCACATAGTCATCGCACGGTTCGGTCTTACTAAGGCGCTGTTGATAATGGCAGCTTCCACTAAATCAGGTTTAATGCTTAACATTTGAATCAGTACCTGAGCACCTAAAGAAAATCCAATTACATATACTTTTTTCCCGTTTGCTTTCTCCTTAATTAATGATATTAAGTTTTCTGCACTTGTTCTGATCGAGAATGGCTCATTATTATCAGCTCGTCCATGTTCTGGCAAGTCTGGTACTATACAATGATAACTGCTGAAATATGCAACTTGTTGATCCCACATCCAGCCGCTCACTCCGCCACCATGAATAAATATGATGACAGGAGCTGATTTATCGCCATATTCAAGATAATTTATCTTCATATTTCACCTCTAGCGAACAATTTTTTTTGATACAATCATGCTATTTTATGGTAGCATAAGAAGAAAACAAATGAGTGAGGGAACAATGATGAGGAAGAAAATAATTGTCATGGCAATTGTATTGTTCGCCATAACAGGTATTGGAAAAATATATTATGATACTAATATTTTTAAAGTGGAAACAGTGAATATAGAAACAGAGAAACTGGCAAACAATCAATCTTTCACCATCTTGCAAATTTCAGATGTGCACAATAAAGAATATGACCATAAATTGATAGAAAAAGTCTTTGACATCAATCCTGATATTATTGTAATTACAGGTGATTTGATTAGTCGAACTACTGATAAATTTGATAATGTTTTTACGCTTGCAGAAGACTTAGTTGCATTGTGTGAGAATACATACTATGTTACTGGTAATCATGAATGGGAAAACCCGCTTAGACAACAGCTTTGGGATGGATTGAAAGAACGAGATGTACACATACTAGATAATCAAAATACATTAGTTGAGACGCCTCATGAGTTTGATGTGCAGCTAGCTGGAGTGGCAGATCCATCAACCGAACATGATGAACTGGATTTAGCGACCGAAGGGTTAAATGACAGTTATTATACGATATTACTATCCCATGCACCAGATGTGATGGAGACAGATTATCCAGACAATATTGACTTAATCCTAAGTGGCCATACTCATGGCGGGCAGATTCGCATCCCTTTCGTTGGAGCCATGATCGCACCAGATCAGGGCTTGTTTCCTGAGTATGATAAAGGATTGTTTTCAATAACCGAAAATCAGCATTTGTATATTGACAGCGGACTTGGAACAAGTACTGTGCCTATACGTTTATTTAATCAAAGTCAAATGACATTACTTACAATTGAAGGGAAGAACCGCCGATAAAGGGTGAAAAGTTTGAACATACTACCCTCCCATTCTCCTAATCTTCACATGAGAGCGGGTTTGGGGTAGTTTTGATGATTAGATAGTTTTTACTCTTCACACCCAGGCTAACTGTACAGGGATTTGATGTTTAAACGGCTCTTATTCTTCACATTATGGCTCCCTATAGGGGGATTTGAGATTTAAACGGCTTTTATTCTTCACAGCGTGGTTCCCTGCATGTGACGTTGATGGTTAAAATGCTTTTATTTTTTGAAGTGTAACTGAAATCCATTAAAAATTGAGATAGATTACTCATCCGCATTATCTAAAATCTCTATAACTTTTATCTCACCATTCACTAAAACCTCTAGCAACCCACTTTCCCTGTTCCCTTTCCAATATTCTTTAGCCTGCTCCATCTTCTGAGCAAATGAAATACCATCTTCCTTTGGCAATAGATTGGCATCACCTTCAAAATAACTGCCTTTCACCTGAAGCTTAACAATTTGTAATACCTTTCGATTATATGAATCAAATAGTTCTTTCCATTTTAAAGCATCTTGATAGGTTTTCGAAGCAAATAAACAGGAGAGTCTTGACGGATATTGAGGAAATTCCTGAAGTCTCACCATTTCTACAATCACTTCTCTAATTGCGCGAATCGTCTGATCCATATATTTCAAAGCTACTTCACTATTTTCCTTATCCAAAAAGATTCCTTTATTCGTATAGCCGTTCTTTAGGATTTGAATAAAATCTTCACCATTAGAATTATAATGTTCCTTTTCCAGAAAGAAACGGTATAACTGGTTTTGTTGGTTCTTATCGATGTGAATAATCTGACCAAGCGTCATTTTTTGCTTTGTAACTAAATGGTAAGCTGTCAACGTATTGTTCTTCATCATTTCCTCCGATCCTTTAGGAATTGAATTTCCTCTTTTTCGTTTAGTCCGATTTCAATCTAGAGTATACATTCAAATCAACAAATCTACCTTTCGATTTCTCTGCATGTCTCAGCCTGCCTTCATAAGTAAAGTTTAATTTTTCTAATACTTTGATAGAATGGAGATTTTCCGGTTCTACTTTCGCTTCTACTCTATTGATCTCCAATACATTAAAAGCAGTCTCCAGCAAACTAGTAATAGCCTCAGGTGCATAGCCATTGCCCCAATGTTCTTTGGCAATGTCATAACCTATTTCAGTTATGCTATTTTCTTTATCGAAAGAATTAAATCCACACGAACCGATAAGTTCATCTGATTCTTTCAGGAAAATAGAATATCTGATCGCTTTTTCTTGCTTTGCTAATTCATTCAAAAATGCAATCATATCCTCTGCTTCTTTTTCAGAGTTGAATCTTGTGATGTTCATATATCGCGTTACTTCTGGATCAGACCATATTCTAAACAATTTTGGTGCATCTGCTATAGATATTTTATGTAGTTGTAATCGTTTTGTGGTTAAATGATGATTCAATATTTTTTCCTCCCGAATAATTCTCATGATTACATTATAAGGCAAATATAGAATAACATGTAATAATTTCACTAATCTATTGGCGAATTACAGGAACGGAGGATTAACATGAATAGAAAATGGAAATTAAAGTTAGTATTTCTTCTGATAGCTTTAGGGAGTATTGGGATAGTTGCGATTATTCCCTACCAAATGACATAATTAATGAGCTGTCAAATCTATTATACAGACAGTCTTTTTGTTTTTTATGGTATTAATAGGGGTACGACTTCAAAAGTTGACAGGATTAAGTGTGCCAATATTGGAAGGTCTGATTTATGAAAAGAAATCCCCCTATCTCGATAAAGTGGATGCTAATAGGAATTCTCTTATCGTTTATCGGTTCCCTGATTACTATTCTCCTTGATCTGTTTGTTTTTTCGCCTCTAATAGAAGTTCCAGATGGCCAATCAACTGTTAGTGTTTGTTGGCAAGGATTACTGGCGATGTTTTATGGGGGAATTACAGAAGAATTGATGCTTCGATTATTTGGTATGACACTGATTGTCTGGTTACTGGCGCGAATAACGAAAAAGGATGCCATTATTCTCATGGCAATTATATTCGCCATTGGACATTTACCAGCGACTTTATTCATGTTGTGTTTATGTCGGTTTTATCAGACCATGGAGATATAATCTTCTGAAAATGTTCTTTATTAAATACTTGCAGAGTCTACACTTGTCTTATATCTCCGTAGATAAAATATATCCTCAGAGTCGATTTTATTAAAAGAAAACAAAAACCAGCTATCCTCAAATCAGGAAAACTGGTTTTCTGTAAATTTTCAGCGATATATTAATTAAGGTGTTTCGTCACATTCTCCTATAAAGGTCGGTGGTGAAATTTCTGCTTCAAATGTTGTAGTAAACGTATTGCCTTCTGTATCTGTTGCATCAACTGTCCATGTTCCAATATCATCCGGGCCAATTGTTAATGTTATGGTTACCTCATAAACGCCTTCAGGTAAAACGTTTCCTGATACATTAGCAGTTCCTCGAACACTTGCAAAAGTGTTACCGATACATTCGATTTCAATTCTTCGGCCTTGAGTGAAGTTTATTGTGCTTCCATTATCTCCAAAGGTAACATTAAAGTTATCTACAGCAGGGTTACACATTGGCGCAGCTGTAAAACACTGAATTGCAGTTACATTAATAGTACCAGATAGTGTTGATGGTACACCATTGGCTGTGATATCAACTTCTGCTTCAGCCCTGTTACCTTGTATTCCTATCCGGAATTTACACGGACATTCTTCTCCCGGGCAATCTACTTGGATACCGATTGTATCTGTTACAGTTTCATCACCTACAGTTGCCTGAGCAGTTACAAAAATAGCTGTTTCTGGTGTGCCTTCAGGTATGGTTAAAGTCGTCGTAAACGTTCCGTCAGCTTCCGTTATTGCGGGATCAGGGTCGAATGTTCCCGTATCAGGAAAACTGCTGAAGTTGATCAAAACACCTTCTTGAGGTATTCCGTCACATGTTAATGTTCCCGTAATCTCTCCTTCACACGTGATTTCAGCTGCCGACTCTAATACTAAAACACAAGCTTGATCACAGGACACTGTAACACTAATGGTATCTGAAAGAACCTCACCATCTACCGTTGCAGTTGCTGTAATTTCAACAGGTGTCGATGGTGTTTCATCAGGAACAGTGATTCCTGAGAAGAAGTTTCCGCCTTCCCCAGTAATAGCAGGATTAGGATCGAATTCGATAATATCTGGAACAGCAGTAAGTGTAACTGGAACATCTGGTATAGACGTATCTCCACATGTAATATTGCCAGAAATGAAGCCATTACATTCAATAGGACCAGCAGCGAATAATTCCAAGGTACAAGGCTCCTCAGGACAACTAACAATTGTTTCTGCTGTGCTAGAAATAGCCTGGTTATTGACTACACTGCTTGCAGTAATGATGACTTCAGTTGGATCTGTGCCTTCTGGAACGGTTACAGTTGCTTCAAAGCTTCCAAAAGCATCTGTAATTACCGGGTTTGGAACGATAGTAACAATATCTGATGATGCGGTTAGAACAACAGTCGCTCCTTCTACTGGTTCTCCATCACATTCAACAGTTCCGCTAATCGTCCCTTCACAAGTAATTGCTGCAGAAACAAATAAATCAATTGTACAAATATCACAAATAAAAGGAGCATCCTCTGCACTTCTTCTTATTTCAAGCTTGGACTGGATGCCAACCCAATCGTAGACTTTTTCAGTATTCACACATATTATCTCTTGCTGTACCAAGTCATTATCCTTCACGCATTCTGTTATTATCTCTAATTGATCTGCCACTTGATCTTGCTCTTCCCCACATTGAGGCGGCATGATTGGAAGTGGGCAACGATTACGGATCAGCTGCTCTCTTGGGGAACAGAAGTTTCCTGTAATTTCAATTACTGTTTCTGTGACTGACTGAATCTCCTGGCAAATATCCAGGAAAATTTCAACAGATTGATAGAAACCATTTTGACAGTGGACTACAGCGTAACATCGAAAGTCGGTAATTCTGCAATTTATATCAGTGCCTTCTGGTGCACATAAAAGCACGTTCTCTACTTTACAAAAAGGAATTGGTTCAGAAACACACGTATCAATCCCATTTGTTACTTGAACTACAATAAAACCAGCCTTGCGAATATTAATATTCTGGAGTGCAGCTATTTCTCCATTAGGCAATACAATGTCAACGTCTTTTCTACTTTGTGTCAGTATTCCTTCAGTACAAAGGTTTGAGGAGGGATCAAATGGGTCAAGAGGGATACCATTTTCGTCAGCTAAAAAGCAAGAAACAACCCCTCCATTTTCTAATAAATCACATAATTCTGGGTTCACCTTTTTTTCACCTACTATCTAAAAATTAATTAATATATCCTATGAGTTAGTAGGTGTTTTCGCTACACGTACCCAGAAATTAGACGAATTAATTATTATAAGTATGTTACTCTGTTTTTTTATATTTTGGATTTACAAAGCTTTTCAAAAACAATTGCAGGTTTATAAAACAATAAACCGATCATTTAAGTAAGCCCAATTCTGAGGGGCTGGCAGGCTTATTTGCCAGTATGTTACACCTGACAATTGGTAAAGTTCAACTAAATAATATTTTTCCTGATAGCTTCTGATATCCTCAAACCACACGATATGCTCTTCCTGTCCTGATAGATACTGATACCATGGTGAGGCTGCTGCCTGGTCGAAGTTAATGACAGTATTAGCAGCAATTGCCTGATTTTGGGCGCCATTAACTGATAAAGCGGTTGAGGAATTATCACGTACTCTCCAGTCATATCCGTATAAAGGAAAAGCAACCTGCAATTTCCGAGGAGTAATCAGACTTATTGCATACCGGACAACTTGATACATCCACCATAATGGGGACACAGGATTTGGTGGTCCTCCTGGATAACCATAATCCATTGTCATAACTGCGATCTTGTCTGCGATCGCTCCAATTGCCTGATAATCGTAGGCTCCTACTATTCGGTTTGTTGGCAGATCTTCTGTTTTGGCATGAACATTGACATGCAGAATCAGTGGGCCAAGTGCTGCTTTTAGTTCACTTAAAAATGTTGTAAACTCTCTTCTTTGTGCAGGAGGGATAAATTCAATATCAATCGAGACACCTCCATATCCTTTTTCATTCACAAACCGCATTAAACTATCGATTAAATTTTTCCGGTAAATGGGGTTTGCAAAAACAGTCCCAGCTAATTCGGCATCAAACCCAATCGAGGTATAATTACGAATCATTAATAGAGGGGTTACTCCTAACCGACTGCTTTCACTAATGACCTCTGTATCATTTAACAAAACATAGGCATAGCCTTGTGTCGTAAAAGAGTAAGCAACAATTGCCACATAGGTAAGTGAGCCTGCTAAAGACCGAAGAGCTGATAAAGCAGATTGTGTTGAGTATGGGATCAGAAAACCCAATGTCTCTATTTGAGGCTTAAGAAGTGTTGGAATCTGGAGTACCTGGTTAAGATATAATTGATTGGGGTTTATCTCAGGATTAACTGCTGTAATGGCATTCACTGTTGTGTTAAAACGATTGGCAAGCTGCCATAGTGTATCTCCTGCTTTCACTCTGTAAGGTCTATTCTGAATAATTGCCGGGTCTGGGATGTAAAGTGCGAGCCCTGGAATTACAGCACTTGATGAAAGCAACCCATTCACCTCGACAATTGCAGAAATCGGAACACTGTAATTATTGGAAATTTGCCATAGCGTTTCTCCATATTGGACAACATGAACAGTCATTTTCTCACCCCTTTTTTCTATTTTATGTGCCGAAATTGGTGAAATAGTACAGAAAATTACTTATAGGAAAAGATGTTATGCAAGTTGATATCTCTGCTAGTAAAAAAAGTTTCACCAAGCTTGTTGGCAAAACTTTTCTTATGCTACTCCACTATTAACTTTGCAGTTGAATTTTCTTTCAATCGGAAATCATACGCTTTTTCATTCACAAACATTGGGTCTATATATTTGGATCTCTTATTATTGGAAACCTTTTTAAATTCAGGAAAAGAATCATAAGTTTCCGTTTTCCAAACCCATACCCCGTCTTTCCCTTGTTCTCGATGGAATACATTTCTGCTTAAGCTGTTGTCTTGGTTCGTTGAAAAATAGTTGGCAATAAAAATATGAGAGTCTGATGCAGTCAATATATTTTTCTCAATTACATTTTCAATGGTGTCATGCTGCAGCAGCAATTGTCCTCCATCTAAACCTACTGTGTCATTTCGATAAATAATATTGTTGGCGATCGTGGAATTTATCGTGCCACCACGTTCTTCATCATATCCGCCAATGGATATCCCTGTAAAATGGTTGTTATAAATCGTATTATTAACAATGGAAATATTTTCTGCATATTTCCCTGCATGCTCAGAGGTCGCTTCAATACCTATATCACTATTATGAACCGTATTGTTCTCAATTATAATATTTTTGCCGCCATCTACATATATTCCGCCGGCACTGTACTCATCACCGTAAGCAAGATTGCCGTAGGAGGAGATCTCATACACCTGATTATTTTTCACTGCACCATTGCGAACATAATCCGCATTTTTGTCATTGGCAATACCTTCATAACCGATCAGGTCGATCCCGATATTGTTATTACGGCGAACCAGATTCCCTTCCACCAGAAATCCATCGATGTTTCCATTTAAGACAAGCGATTCACTGTAACCTAGTTTTAAATCCTCTAAAGTATTATTCAAGATGTTAATTTCATGCATCGGCTCTGTTCCATAGATGGCGATCCCGTGCGCAGTGCCTTCCTGATGGTTTGTTGCAATGCGCTGAATATGGTTATTTTCTAATGTAATGTAACTGCTTGAGCCTGTGACGAAAATCCCCACTACTGTTTCATCCGCTAATTCGGTTGACAGGTCTTCTATATAAAGGTCTCTTATTGTTATATAATTTTTGCCATTAATCAAAACAAGAGAGGTATCTCCTTCAGCATCTTGAATGCCCGTCCCGCTAAGAACAGCTTTTTCTTCCTTATATGGCTGAAAAATAATTGGATTGGCTGCAGTACCGCTATGTTCCACAATCAACTTTTCATTGTATGTGCCTTCTCTTATATAGACAGTAGTTCCCGCAGTTGCTTCAGATGCTGCTTTTTTTAGTGTGCGAAACGGCTTTGTTTTTGTTCAATCATTTTGGTCATTGCCGTTTATTGATACATATATATGCTTGTTATTTTCTGCAATGACATTGTTAAAAACTAGTAAAGTCATCACTGTTCCTACAGTCAGCAGAATAAGTGCTGTCTTTCTCATTCCATCATCCCTTAAGAGTAATATTAACTAGAATATTTTACAGTGAAACCTTCGGGAAAACAATATGGAATGAAAAAATCAAATCCTTCTAACAATCAAACTCTAAGCGACCCGCGAAATCCTCTGGCACCATAATAAGAATCCGCACCATTGTGGTAGACAAAAACATGGCCAAAACGAAAGTCACAGAAAAGTGCTCCGCCGAGTTCCCGTATGTCAGATGGTGTCTGAATCCAGCTTGATGTTTTTTTGTCAAAATTCTCAAGTTCCTGCAAGGCGCGATATTGTTCTTCTGTTAAAATTTCAATGCCCATTTCAGCTGCCATATCCATTGCACTGTTTTCCGGCTTATGTTTTTTTCTTGCCTCAAGTGCTGCTCGATCATAACAAACACTTCTGCGCCCTTTTGGACTTTCTGCTGAACAATCATAAAATATGTATTCATCGTTGCTTTGATCATAATCTACAACATCTGGCTCGCCAGCTGTTATTTCCATTTCATTAAGTGACCATAATTTATCTGGTTCTGCCTCAAGCTTATGTTGGACTTTCTCCCACTCAAGGTCTTCATGGCGATGCATGTTTGTTTCAAAACGGACTTTTAATGTTGTTAGTAATTCTTCTAATTGTTCTTGTGATAACTTTTCTTTTGGCAAGATCATTTCCTCCTCACAGTTTATAGTTTTAGTATATATAATTCGGACAGACAATAAAAGTCTTTCAGCATTCTTGCCAGCTTGCAGGTTTTTGGATTTTACACTGCATCATTTCTTTGTTGGCAAAACCAAATTTCTGATATAGGGTATGAGCATCTTTTGTTACTAGACCTAACATTCTTACTTGATTGTCTGGGTGCTCCATAATGCACTTAACAAGCCATTTGCCTAACCCTTCCCCACGATAATCTGGATGGATAATCAGATCACAAACCCATGAGAATACAATTTTGTCTGTTATCAATCTGGCAAAGCCAACTTGTTTCTCTCCATCAAGCACTGCAAAACAAATCGAGTGATTCATGCTTTGGATTATTACTTCCTTTGACCGTTCTTTTGCCCAATAACTTTGGGATAGCATCTCATAGATCCTTTCTGTATCCATTCTTTCTTGATTATTACTGATTGTATATCCATCTCTGTACCATTCCATTTAATCAACCTCCTGAAAACTTGTTATAATGGAATTATAGTCATCACAGTTATCTAATGGAATCTTTATTTTAGGCATCTGTATGGGTACAGAAAGGAAGATTTAGGATGACACAGACAAAATACAGTTTGATTTATGACGAAATTAAACAGCGCATCCTTGGTGGTGAGTTAAAATCCGGATCGAAGTTGCCATCGATCAGGCAGCTCGCTGAACAGCATGCTTGTAGTAAAAATACAATCATTAAAGCATATACAAACCTGGAAAAACAGCACTTGATTTATTCAATACCAAAAAGTGGATATTTTGTTGTCAATGACAGATATCCATTAGTTAATGGATCAGACATTGATCACATTGACTTTCTTTCAGCTGGGCCTGATCCAGCAGCAATGCCTTATGAAGATTTTCAGCATTGCTTAAATCAGGCAATCAATCTACATAAAGGAGAGCTTTTTGCCTATTCCCATCCACAAGGTATACCTTCATTACGGATGGAACTGACAAACCATTTGCAAGACCGCCAAGTTTTTACTACATCTGATAAAATATGTATTACATCAGGTTCCCAACAGGTGATAAACCTGCTGGTATCCATGCCTTTTCCAAATGGGAAATCAAACATTTTAATAGAACAGCCGACATACTTTGGCGTCATAGAATCACTAAAAGTAAATGATGTCAAAACATTCGGCATTGAACGGACGATGGCTGGCATAGATTTCGAGAAGTTAGAGTATATGTTTCGCTATAAAGATATCAAATTCTTTTACACCGTACCTTCCCTGAATAATCCACTTGGTCACACTTACACAAATTCGCAAAAAAAGAAGATGGTGGAACTTGCGCACAAATATGATGTTTATATTGTAGAAGATGATATTTTCAGTGATCTTGATTTAAATGCCAAATCTGACCCTATGTATGCCTATGATTCGAAGGAAAAAGTCATCTATGTAAAGAGTTTTTCCAAAATTACCTTGCCTGGCTTAAGAATCGGAGCTGTTGTTTTACCAGAGTTATTGAAAAATACATTTATGCGTTTTAAATTCAGCAACGATCTTTTCAGTTCGACGGTCTCACAAGGAGCATTGGAAATCTACTTAAAAAGCAGGATGTTTAATGGGCATTTGGAAAGAATAAAAGAATTATATCGAAGAAAGATGGAGATTGCGAGAATAGCATGTAATCGCTGTCTACCTACAAATGTTCGGTTTACAGAGCCTGCTGCAGGTTTTTATTTTTCTATTTATTTACCCAAGAAAATTCAAGCTCCTCAATTAGTCACGATGCTGAAACACAGGGGGGTTTCTGTAAGTGATGGGAATCGACTGTTTTTATCGGAATTTCGCAAAGGCAATATGATCCGTTTGTGTATCTCACAGGTTGAAGAGGAACAAATTCAGCAAGGAATTGAGATTATCGCAGACTGCCTCCACAAAATGGAAAATGAACCGATTCGTTTTGTTGAGCGGATGGAGATTTAGTCATAGTATTGGCTCATTTTAATAACAGACCACCTTAATAAAAAACGTTGGGATTGGCCACCTAGGAATAAAAAGATACTGCATTTTTTTGATTCAGTTCCAGGAGTTGGTTTTATTTGTGGACGTGTCCATAACTTTATAACCTCCTTGAAGTTCGGGAGTTATGAGCCTATGTGGCTGTCTTAGCATCATAACTCTGTTGACTCTAAGGAGTTTTGAAGCTATGAGGCCTTCTTAGCATCATAACTCTGTTAATGTAAGAGAGTTTTGACGCCATGAAGCTTTCTTAGCATCAAAACCCTGCTGACACACAGTAGTTTTGATTCTTTAACACAATCTATAATGGATTATTTCTCAACTAAACTATTACAATTCTTCATTAAATATTTCGCGAAGCTTATCGTCTGCTCAATCCGCTCCTTTTCTGAACGAAAACCGATTTTCACACCACTTTTTCGTATATTAATCGCTTCCTCAATAATCGGATGCCACTCAGCTGGAAGATGCCGCAAACCATACTCACCTGCAGCCAGTTTAGAAATAATATCATGCTCATTCAGTGTATAGTACTGACGTAAGATGCCAAGAACAGTCCATTCAATTTGAAAATCAATTTTTTCTGTCGGCAGTTTAACCATTTCATCGAGGGAGTCCTCAGCCCTCTGAATTAAACTTGCCCAATATGTGTTCATATTATCCAGGACATAGGCAGTTAACTCCTCTTGTTGTATATTTATTGCACAGGCTTTTATATCTTTTCCGCTAATGTTTATGCCCTTGTTTTTAATCAACCACCATGTGATCGGATTAAAGTTAAAGTAGGCACCATGAAGCAGTTTTCCACTATTAAAGTAGAGATATTTATCATTTTTGTTTTGGTCGAGTTTCCCTAAATCATTCCATTGTATATATACTCCATCCAATTCTGGCTTTTCGTATTTTTCTGTAATAGTAGAATGGATGTTTGATAATGCAGCTTCGTCTTTTTCTGAAAGGGGACGGTTTGTGATCATGATATAATCTATATCACTTGCATTATCGACATAGGCATCCAGCGCAAGGGAACCGTGTAAGTAGAAACCTTCCATTGTGTTTGGGAAATGGTGATGGAATAAAGTAAGATACTCATTTAAGACTTTATTGACAATATAAGGCAGTTGCATACGGAGTCCTCCTGTTAAGACATTTTTTAGATTGATTTAACTTTTCAACTCTTCCTTATTACTTAACTTCTCTGCGAGGAAATTCCAACTATGTAAGATAGACCAAAATGGTATTAAGACAAAAAGGGGAAAGTGGTCTGTATGATTGTTAGGAATATAGAACAATAGAATAACAAAGGTTACACAATATGGCACCATTAAGATCCAATATCGCTTAATCTGTTTATTCATCTTGAACCTCCTTATAAATGATCATTTACCTAATTTAACTTATACTAGTACAATATTCCATTTATACAATATAATATCAAAAATACCCCTTATAAACCACCATTAATTTAACTCCCTGAAAACAGCTCCAATGCCTAGCTAACTTTGTCAATCAGTTGAAAAATGTCTATCAATTACTTCACTCATAAATGAATTCATATTCTTGTTCATTTTAATTTGCTCAATAAAATTAAAACCTTCTGTAAAAATGATCAGCTCGATTTTTTTCCCGTTGTGATCTTCTACATAAAGCGCTTGATTTAATACAAATGCTGTTGAACCACCCTTGGCACCAAAATGAGCATATCTCTCCCGGTTAGAAGCATGCAGTTCCATTGGCCATTCCATCACATCCCGGAGAATATCTTCTCCTCCTGGGACAGTTGCTGTATTATTGGAAATGGCTTGCATTACTTTCGCATAATCCTCTGCAGATGCATTTGGTAAGCGATCAGACCAAACCTGCTGCAAGCCCATCGGAACAGAAACTGGCTGACTGAAAAAATCAGTTTCTCCTTGCTCCAACTTGCCATGAATCTCCCAAACTAGTTCTCTGTATTTGTCCATCGACAATGATCGGAGCATTTCCTCTAATTCTGAGTTACTATAATTCCCATCATGTTGATCATTAAGATAATTAGATGCGAGTAATGCAGATACTAGTGGATAGATGGGATCATGATTTTCTAACTCTAATTGCTCAATTACAAGATTAATCGACTCAGTACCTAATTTTTCAATTAAAAAATCTGTATTAGCGTTGGAACTGTAACGGATCATCCCCTTGGCAACCTGATGTAAAGGAACACTGTCATTGACAATATGTCCTGCTGCTCTCATTTCCTCAAGCCAGGATGGGTGCGCTCCACCATCCGTGTTTTCTAAATAAAATTTATCCAGTTCTGCTAATGGTACAGATTGCTCGGGATCGATCGTACCTTTTGCTGCCTGATTGGCATATTCTATTGCTATGATTGTCTTTACAACACTGGCGAGGGGCCGCTTTACTTGACCTTGTTGGCTTAATACTGTTTCTCCATCTACAGTCAAATGGATGGACGCAAGGTCAGGGTGATTGTCTATATAATTTTGAACAAAATCAGGATCATCGTGGAATACATAATAGGCTCCTGCAGCAATAAGGATGACGACAACTCCTGTTATGATCAGTCCAACTTTTGTGTAGGTAGATCTATCTGTGAGGAAACTAAAAATGACAACGAATACAATACCGATCAATGGAACTATATGTAAAAATTCAATCATGATTATTGCAAGGATTACCGATACTGTTGTAATGATAGCTTGTGTAATCTTCCATCTTGTTCTATTTTTCTTAGAAACTAACGGAATCGTTGCAAAGAAAACAATCCCTGCGAAAACTATCCATAATAATAGGTACATTAGAATTCATCCTTTCGACTCTTATCAAAACTATTGGTTCATATCTTAACCCTTATACTTTAACAGGTTTAATTACATTCAAATAGGGATATAAATTGATATATGTATTTCGGAAAAAGTGAGATTTTGATCAGTGAGGATTTCCTGATCCACCAATTTTTTCCAGTAAACTTTTATTAGACTGATCATAGTAATAAACGGAGGAATATTATGAGTTATTTGCTTATTATCGGAAGTATTGCTTTACCTGCTATCATGTTTTGGGCAGGAGAAAAGTGGGAGAAGGTGCCGTTTGTTTTCAATCTGGCAGCACTTGTATCGCTTTTAATCTTCGGAAACCTGGCTTCTGTCAACATTTATCAGATTATCAAAAATAACACGGTATTTATGACAAATATTCACGGACTTTTCCTGAATCCTTTTTTCCTTATTACAGCTTCGTACTTAGGGATTTACCTGATTTATCAATTAATTAATAAAACGTTAAAAAGCATGTAACAACACTTTTTTAGAAGACTAATGAAACAATTGCCAGAATAAATACTATGGCGATAAGAATCATGGGAACAATCGCCTGCCTGATTTCCTCTTCCCCTTCTGCTTTCTTAAGCTTTTCCCTGGTATCTTTCGCACTAAAGTAAGTGGCTGCTGTAACCAATGCCAGCAAAACATAGGTATAGCTTCCGGGATAATAGTATATTATGGGAAGCCCAATGATTATCATTGGAGTAATTACAATATAATACAGCTTGTTACTCATTCCATTCCCCCCGTTTTTAAAGTATTTCGAAAATGGTGAAAGATTTAGGTGTTTAGCCTCTCCCAGGAGAATCTGACTTTCCTTTCCCATTCAAAATAGTTGTAAAAATCAAGCTGGAGAAGCCGACTAATCCAATTATCCCTGTACCTATCATGAAAGGGTATTGGTTAGAAAATACTGTGCTTACCCCGAACATAATGAGAAAAAGGCATATTCCAATAAGATATAAAATGAACTGATTTCTTTGCATAGTTATATTCTCCTGTCTTTTTACCAGTATAATAATTGTACGTTAGAAAGCAGGCATAAGTTCCATATTTTCAGACAATTTTTTTATGAAAGCCCTAAAATATCTGTATTGTCAGGTGTGTAGCCCATTGATTATTTGCGAAACTTATCAGGATGCTTAGCGTCTGTTTAACCCTCACTTCCTTTTTCCGTGTTACTAGAACCTATTTGTTTCGGGTATTACAGACGGTTGGCGCTGTGATTATTGTACATTTAAAGAATAAAAAAGCAATCCCCCATAGAGATTGCTTTTGAATTTATGCAAAATTTTATTTTATCGTGTTAAGGTAATCTTCTAAACGATCCCATGTTTCTTTTGTTCCATCTTCCACTCCCATATCCAAAACGGTTTTCAGCGCCTCTGGAGAAGCATACATTGCGCGCGAGGTTAGCTTAGTCTTACTATTGTTCTCCTCGAGCAATACAGTAACCACTTGTTGAAGGCATCTCATCACTCTCATTACCTTCCGCATCAGAAAAATAGTCAATATAAACAATCTTTTCATTTTCTACAATCTCCTGATAAATGCCTTTTCCCCATGATTCGAATCCAAACATCTCTCCCTGACTCTCATCAACACATCTCATACAATAATGCCAGATTCCATCTTTCCTGAAATCAATCTCACATTTGGTTAAGTCCCAGCCTTTTGGTCCCCACCAATGCTTTAAATGTTGTGAATCAGAATATGCCTGAAATAACAGAGCCTTTGGTGCATCAAAAACACGTTCCATAACCAGTTCATTTCCCACAGCTTTTGTGATCATTTTTAATTCCTCCAAAGATAATATATTTAAATACCTCTGTGAATTTTCTGGATGATTGATGGCTCATTGCTTAACTTTTTTATATCATATAATCTCAAAATATTCTAGACATATTTTATCAAGTGAGTGTATTACGGATGGTTAGCGATCTTATCACTGCTAGTATTAGGTTCTCAAAGCTCCATTCTTCCTCTGGCAATCTCATTTGGTGTAGCTCTATATACTTATCGAGTCGTACAATGGGGATAGTAGTTTATATTTGAAAATATTTGTGGAATTTTTCATAAAATGTGCTTATTCCCTTATGTATTTTTTTCAAAAGAAAAGCTGTCCAAATAATTATGAACAGCTTTTCACCTTTATCCCTTGACTCTTAAAAGCCGTAATGCATTTAAAATAACAAGAACTGCAGCACCTGTATCACTTAATACTGCCATCCATAGTGTCAGCCAACCTGGAAAAATAAAAACTAATGCAATAAGTTTGATGATGATTGAGAACCATATATTTTGTTTTATTATCGCTAAGGCTTTTCTGCTTAATTTCATCGTATGTGGCAGTTGTTCCAGATTATCAGCCATTAAAACAATATCAGCAGTTTCCATTGCAGTATCAGTACCAGCTCCCCCCATCGCAATTCCTAAATCTGATGTTGCCAGAGCTGGAGCATCATTAATACCGTCACCAACCATCGCTACTTTATAGCCTTCCTGCTGCAACTGTTTGATTGCATCCACTTTATCTTCTGGCAATAACTCAGCAAAATAGCGGTTTACATTTGCCTCATCCGCTATTCTTTTGGCAGTGCCTTCATTATCACCTGTTAACATAACCACCTGGTCTATACCTGCATGCTTTAATCCGTCTAATGCTTCCACCGTTGTTTTTCTGATTGAATCAGAAACAGAAATATGACCGATTATCTCTGATTTTGTCCCAATAATGACCATCGTCTTTCCTTGGCTTTGCATCTCCAGCCATTCCTTCTTCCAATCATCCAACGGAACCTTCAACTCTTCAAAAAGCTTAATATTTCCGGCATAATAGATCTGTCCAGCTATTGTTGCCTGAACCCCTTTACCAGCAATATTTTTAAACAAGTCACCAGTTTGAGCCTGAATCCCTTTTTCTTTTGCACGCTGAACAATCGTTTTTCCGATTGGGTGTGTCGAGTAGTCCTCCAGCGTAAAGGCAATGGATAGTAATTCTTCTTCTGAAGTAGTGTAGGCCTTGATATCTGCTACTTGCGGTTTGCCTTCCGTTAGTGTACCGGTTTTATCAAACGCAATCGCTTTTATCTTACCTGCTTTTTCTAAAAATGAACCCCCTTTAATCAGTACACCATTTTTCGCAGCATTTCCAATTGCAGAAACGATCGCAACAGGTGTGGAGATAACCAGGGCACAAGGACATGCCACAACTAACAGCGCGAGACCTTTATAGACCCATTCTCCCCAGCTGCCCATCCCAATTAATGGCGGGAAAATGATGACAATTAAAGCTGCTGCAAAGACGATCGGTGTGTAAATGCTGGCAAATTTATCGATAAATGCCTGGGTAGGAGCTCGTTGTTCCTGTGCTTCTTCTACTAAGTGAATAATCTTGGCAATCGTCGTATCCTCAACAAGATGAGTAACTTTGATCTCAAGTGAACCACTTTCATTAATTGTCCCAGCATACACTGTATCTCCGGCTGCTTTATCAATAGGAATAGATTCACCGGTAATCGGCGCCTGATTCACACTTGACTCACCTTCCAGGATTTCACCATCTAACGGGATCCTGTCACCAGGTTTTACTACAATAATTTCATCAACGGTTATTTCGTCGACAGATTTTTTCACGAGTTCTGCACCAGTTTGGATCCATGCTTCCGATGGCGCCAAATTCATTAAATTGCGAATTGATTTTCTCGTTCGTTCGATTGACTGATTCTGCAGAGCTGTTCCTAATGCAAACAGCCAGACAACGGTTGCTCCTTCAAACCATTCACCAATCAATGCTGCACCAATCACTGCGGCCGACATCAATACATTCATATCGAGTGAACGACTTTTTAGTGCATAAAAAGCACTCTTTACTGGTTTGTGTCCACTGATTGCAATAGCCAGTGCATAAAGAATTGTAGATAGAATTGGTGATAAAACGGTATATGAGCCAATAAAACCGATTAGGATTAAAATACCAGAATAGATAATCGGGCGATATTCCCCTTTTGGCTGGTCCATCTCATTAGACTTGTTTTTATCGCCAATTAATGATGCTTTATATCCTATTTTGGATACTTCTCTGATGATCTCCTCCACACTATTCTCATGTTCCAGTTTCATTTTTCCTGTAGCGAAACTGACATGTGCACTTTTCACTGTGGAAAGTGTATTAAAATGATTCTCAATACTTTGAGCACAGCTGCCACAGTCCATGCCTTCCACTTGATATGTTCTTACATTTTTGCTTTGATGTAATGGCTCTGCTGTGAATCCAAGCTTGTTGATGGTTTCTTCCACTTTGTCAAAAGCAGTGTCATTTGCGCCAATTACTTGTAACTTTGCTGTACTGTAACTCACTTTTGCTTCACGTATTTCCTTGAGACCATTTAGTCCTTTTTCAATCGTTAAAGCACAAGATGGGCAGTCCCTCCCATAAATGCGGTATTCATTTTTTTCACCTTGGACTGGTTTACTGGCGGCAGCCTCATCATCCTCTTCATTACTGCAACAGCTAGTAACACTAGGCTGGTTTTTTTCTTTACTTGCTGTACTGCTGCAGCATGAACTTATTTCACTCGATTGAGCTATCTGTTCTGCAGGTTGTGAACTGCAACAAGATTGTGAATTCTTAGTCGGAGATTCTTTTTGATTGGAACAACAACTTTTTTCTGTCATCAGCAATCACCGCCTTGGACAAAGTTTTTACATGAAGCAATATCATTTTGAACATCTGCCAGCACGATATCAATCATTGACAGTAAGTCACGCACTTGCTGGTTACGCAAACTGTAATAAATATATTTCCCTTCCTGTCTGCCAACAATAAGTCCGCAATCTTTTAGACAGGACAGGTGTTGGGAGATATTAGATTGACTTGCTTTCATATCAGTTACAATCTCAGAAACTGTTTTCTCTCTGTCTTTTATACATTCAAGGATTTGGTTCCGTGTTTTATGCGATAATCCATGCAAAAACTTCACTTTTGTGTCCAGATCAATTGTTACCATACTCATCCTCCTGATATATTCGTTTTCACTAATATGTTTTATTGCTATCATATTAGCAAAAACGAATATGTGTGTCAAAAAAAAAACATTTTCAAAGTAGATACAAAAAAAGCTGCAGAGACTTTTTAGCCTCTGCAGCTTTTTTATCATAGTCAGTTAACTGACCTAATATTTAATTTAGTTGTTATTGCTTTGGCCACCATTGCTTCTTTTTCCACCTTTGCGGCCAATCTCTTCATAGAATTCCTGATCGTGATTACGGGAAGTAGCTTTACCGCCTTTTTGTCCAATTTCTTCATAAAATTCCTGATCATGCTCACGTGCAGTTTTGTTGCCGCCTTTTTGTCCTGCTTCAGATCGAGACATTTTGTGGTTATTGTTCTTAGCCATTTAAATCTACCTCCTTGGAAATTTATCTTACATTACTTGTTTACCACTATAGATTAACGATAAACATTTATTTTTTGTTCCCATTATATTTTTTAGCAACATCTTGAAAAACTTTCTTTGCTAGTTTTTCTTTTTCTGCTTTTTCCTTCTCTTCTAAGGTAAAATCTATCTGGTCTTCTTCCGATAAGTTAAAAAATCGCTTTTTATCTCTTGGCTCTTTTAACACCACTGATATCACCCTTTCTCCATTAAAGTCTGGCGTTCAGTTCCTGGTTAACAAAATTTTTCCTTTTTCTCCATACAAACCCGTCCCCTTTAGAAATGAGGGCGACATCAATAGGAGGGCCTACTGATTCTGTAGCTCTGCTCACCCTTCTTTTGAATGAAGTCAGATTAATCAGTGTTTCCGCCATATCTGCCAGGTCTTCTTTTGGCAAAGATCTTACGATACCAAGAAGCGGGTTAATATAATGACTTTGCTTATATTCCCATACAGCTTCTTGGATAGACTGGTATACATCTTTACCCAGTTTCTCGATGTCTGAAACATGTTTATCAGAAAATGTGACATCTTTTATATGTTTTTGTATCTCTGCAGGATATTCTGTCAGAACTTCTTGAATGATATTAAAAATAGCATCCTGCATATCTGGCTCAATTCCTCCCATAAAGGAATCGATCATTTCACTTTGGGCGAAAGGGACAACTGCTGCTGTTCCATCCGCCTGCTGATTAGTATAACTGATCTGTTTTTCCAGTTCTTTCTTATATTTCAATTTGCCGAGAATAAAACCTTCCAGCCGATAATTTAATAACCGAGGAAATAAATCATTTTCCCCAAACCCTGCGAACACTAAGCCTGTGCTTCCAGTGCTGAAGTGGTCTGATCGGGCAGCATGGTAGGCAAGTTGGGTCATTTTTTCTTCTAAATGTTCCGACACTTGGAAAGAAATCAATTCTTCGATTAGTTCATTGACTACTGGATAGTATTTCTTTTTGAATTGATCGAAGTTCAGATTTTCGATAATTCCATCTTTTTTTTGAAAAGCTGCTAGATTTTCGTCAATGTGGTCTTCCATCAAGTCGGCAACGGTTTTGTCGGTTACTTCTTCTTCCTTCTGATCAATGTTACTCTCTACTTCCCTGCCAATTTGTTTTAATAACTGGGAGAAAGTCCGATAAATAATGACTTCTTCTGTTTGGGGATTGCTGAATCGCTCATCATGCCGAAGAAAATCGAGGAAGTCCTTTAAATATTGATCAAGTGTTGAAAATGTTCGTGTTCCTAAGTACTTGCGATACGCTTTGATAATCACTTCCCATGGTATCTCCATAAAAGAAGCTGAACCATATACCATGATGCCGACAGCCTGTTCCTCTGATAAGGAGAAAAGCTTGTTTGCTGTGTTATACACTTTTTTAATATCATCGCGTCCACTTGTAATCGCACTGTCTGCCGCCAGCGCCATTCCTTGTTTATTCATAATCACAACTTCTGCTGTCATATTAAACACCTCTCTTATTGGTTGTTTATCCTTTAGTGTGAAGAATCAAACCTTTGGCGGAGCTCTTTTGGCTGGAAAATGTAAAAAGATGGTGTGGGTGATTTTTTTTATGCTTAGATGGAGTTGGATGGATGAATTTATTAGGTTGACTGCTTCTAACTATCATATCTCGACTGAGGTGGGGGATTTTTGATAGGTAAATAAATTCTAATTTTATTCCTCAGACTAGGATTTTATTGGTGCTGCTTGCTGTTTTAATAAGTGCATATCTTCGCATAAATACGGTACTTTTGATGTTATGATGCCTTCATGGATGCATAACTTTTCTCACTCGCGGTGCTTTTGATGTTTTGCTCTTTAAATTGTACCATCTCATCAAGTTAAAATGAAAACTCTTGCAAGATAATTCAAAGTTTGGCATGCTAAAATAACACATCACTTAGTGGAGGATTAAAATGACGACATACACCCGAAAAGCACGGGCAGCCGACACGGAAGCAATTATGAAAATATTAAATGACGGCATTGCCTATCTAAAAGAGCAAGGATCACCACAGTGGCAGAATGGGCATGGACCTAACCTTGACACTGTCCAAAACGATATCCAAAATGATTTTGCTTATGTATTGAAGGATGATCAGAAGATTGTAGGTTATGGCACGCTTATACCAGGACCAGATCATGCCTACGAAAATATGACAGATGGTATGTGGCAGGGTGAGTCCACTCATTACGTGGCCATCCACCGTATTGCGGTAGATCAGCATCACCGTGGCAAAGGCATATCAAAAATGCTGCTGCATGACTTAATTGTACTTGCCCGTAATCTTGACTACAAAGATATCCGCATTGATACCTATCCTAAAAATCATCTAATGGAAAAAGTAATTTTCGCGACTGGGTTTACTTACAGAGGAATGATTCACTTTGGCTATACCCATGGGGAAAGGAAGGCATATCAACTATTGATAGATTGATAAGGATAAAAAGTGGCATCTCCATGTGATTAGGGATGCCACTTTCCTTCCTTCATTTAATGACAACATCGGCAATTTTATTTGTTACACTTTTGTATACAGTAAGGAAAAAATCCCTCAACAGAACATCCTTTGTTTCCGTATCCACCTTGCTTTCGACAATCTCATCATCCTCTCTTTTTCAAGATTGGTTGATCGAAAAATGCCTAATAGCCAAGTGTATCTCCACTGTTTAAATCAAGTACATGATCATTGATTGATACCGTGTGGTTATTTTCCCACTCCACATCCACTTGCTCTATCTCATCTTGATAATAAATATGTTTTTTAAACCATAGTGGTCCATTAATTTCTCCTCTGACTCCAACTGATCCTGTGGCCCCTGGGTCAATTTGATAGAAATCAATGGTATATTGATTATCTGGTGAACGTACCGACGAGATCTGTTTACTTTCACCAATCGAAAAGAAGGCAGTGAAGGAAACAGCGAGGAAAAGAGCAATTGTTGTAAGGGACGAGAGAATAACGGTGAACCAGCTTCTTGTCTTTGTCTGCCAATTCCTCTTATCCTGCCAGCCTACAAATCCAAAAATAAGTGCAACAAGACTGATCAAAAGCAAAATGTACGTCGGTGGTGCGATTAACCATGTGTGATTCAGGTTGGAATATAGTGAGTATGCTGCAATTCCCATACATCCTAATATGGCATAGAATGCTGCCATATTTGATAACTTCACCATCTTATCACTCCTATTTACAAAATTCTTGAGTTGTTACCATCATCAATTAACTTAAGATTAATATAATTCCACTCTGCTCCATCAAAACCTATAGAAAGTCCGGATATATCAAGCAATTCTTGTAAATGCACGGATTTTTTTTGATTAGCTTCAATCGTAATTTGGTAAGGACTCTCGTTCAGGTTCTTTAATGGTGAGTCTATGTTTTCTTCCCTGTAACTAATAGACGAATCGATTATACCCAGGTGAAACGATATTGTTTCATCGCTTCGATTATGAAGCAACAGATCACATTCCATATCAGCTGTCTCTTCACTCACATTGTCAAAGCGACATGTTCCATCCCCATCATAAGCCACTGCATAAATGCCATTTGCGATCGTTCCCTGGTAGAGATCAATTAGAAAACTTGGTAAAAAAGTATAGATGAGGACAGCCGCAATTAAAGCAGGAAAGCGAAATTTATTTAAACTTCGCCAAAGTAAATTCAAGGCAATAAAGAATAGAATAGATCCGATAAGACCTAAAATCACCACACCTTCTTGATTGGAGACAGGAAATGTCATAAATGAAGCAGTAGCTTTTGATATTGTGTTATTAGGAAAAGGAAAATATAAACACATGCATATCAGGAATATTGTCAAAGAACTAATAAAGAACACTTTGCTTTTTATCATTATTCTCCCTGCTTTTTCGTAAGATTTTTACACTTATATAATAACACAATATTCCAATTATGGGAGGTGATTTAAAAATTTCGATCCTTAGCTGTTCTTGCTTTTGATACTCTTTCGATAAAGTAAAGCTTTGGAAATAATGAGAGTTATTCCAGCAAACATGAAATAAATGATCATATCATTTAATGATAATTTCACACCATAACTCCCTGATTTATAGAAATATCCCCAAAACCAGATGTTGAACAAAATAAAGGAAAAAATTGTAGAGAGAAATCCTATCAAGACTTTTTTGGTGATTAGTGCTAATACAATTCCTAGCACAACAGCAACTGGAATGATTAAAAGATCCAGGGCAATAGGATGAAATAAAGTAGACCAACTGATCATTGGAGTACCTCCATTTTAAAATAAAGTGAGACTTTGATCAGTGGGGGGTTTTTATATCCCCTATTGATCATTAGCGGAACTTATCAGAATGCTTAGCGTCTGTTACCCCTTATTTACCATTTTCGTGTTACCCGCAACTTTTCGTTTAGGGTAATTACAGACGGTTAGTGCTGTGATAAACTAATTACCCTTATATTAATGGCTAGTGTGCCCCATTCCTTTTCTTGCTCCGGAGAATATATCTGATAAGTCTGTTGCACCATTTCATCAATCGAACCACCAACTGCATCGAAATCTTTTGCAGGGATACTTTTATACATTTCTCTGAAGGTGGGAAATTCCCTTAATTCAGTCACTTCAACCGTTAATGTCTCTTTACTGCCGGAAAGTTTTGTGAATGTTATGTTATCTCCTATTCTGACTTTTCTTCTTATCTCATCATTTAACCTTACTTCCACAATTTTTTTACCTGTTTTTATTGAATTAAAAGGAGTTTCATATAACCCCATGTTATGCTTCATTATATCCTCCTTATTAGTCCTTGTATTTTCTCATTCCGTAAAAAGTAAAATCATCCTTTTAGCAATTTCGGCGTATTAGTGAAATCTAATAAACTGTCATGTTAATATCTGCAGATTTACCAGCTTACTACAACTCTTCCCTCAAGATTGAATACATCTTGATATCATGATGTTCTCCTTTCATGACTAAAGCTTTTCGTAAAACACCTTCAAAAGTCATTCCCGCTTTTTCCATTACTCTTCCTGAACCAATGTTTTCTGTCAGGCATCTTGCCTGGATGCGAACTAAGTCCATATTTTCGAAACCGAATTGTATTATTTCTCTTGCTGCTTCTGTGGTTATTCCTTGTCCCCAGTAATCCTTAGAGATAACATAGCCTATTTCGGCTGTTCGCTGCAGTGGTTCCCACCAGACAAAATCAACCGTCCCAATGAATTTTCCATTGTCTTTATACTCAATTCCCCATGGAGCAACTTGCTTGTTTTCATATCTCTGCAAAATAAATTCCACAAAACCCTTTGCATCGGCAATTGTTTTGTGGGTATCCCATGTAACATATTTTGATACATCATCATTAGAAGCATAATAAAACATATCTTCTACATCTTCTAAAGTAACTTTTCTAAGAATGAGCCGGTCTGTTTCCAATACGGGCAAATCACCGTATATTTTTTCAATCTCCATAAGATCCCTCCACAAATTATCTGCTAATCATTGTATATAAATTTTACCATAACCCGCGTCAGAAGGTGCCGGTTTTAGCTTTGCAGATGAAGAACCAATACTCCAACTAAGATGATGACAATTGATGAGAGTTTACGCATATTTATCTTTTCATTAAAAAACAGAATACCGATAACTGTTGTCGCCATAATTGTTACACCAGACCAGATAGCATAAGCTACACTTACTTCTATATGCTGAATGCTCAACGTTAGAAAATAGATACAAAAGCCGTAGAAAAGAAATACGCCGACACTTGGCAATCGCCTTTGGAATCCTTGTGATAATTTGACGGACATATTACCAATCACAGCAAAAACTAAGCTGATTGTCAGAAAAAGATAGCCCATTTATGATACCGCCTTTCCTGGTTTGTTTTCCTGTTTAGGTATGTTTAATCCCACGACTCCCAAGACAATACATAAAATACCGATTAATTTAAGCAATGAGATGGACTCCTGAAATAAGAAAATTCCTGAGATCGAAACTAAGACAGTTCCTCCTCCTGCCCATAATGCGTTCACAATGCCTAGCTCCTGTTGTTTTGTTAGCAAGATGTACAACGCCAATGCTATGCTGTAGGAAGCAATAACAATGATAGTTGCGCCTAATTGGGTAAATCCTTATGATATTTTCATAAAAGAAGCCCCAAAAATCTCGAGAATAATAGATAAACTTAACAGAATATAGTATCGTAACATTACAATTCCTCCTAAAATGAATAAGGATGTGAAAATAGATGAACCTGCAAAAGTTGGAATATTTTCTACTTGTAGCAAAGGAAAAAAGTATATCCAGTGCTGCAAATAAACTATTTGTTTCTCAGCCTGCCGTAAGTAAACAGATGAAAAAATTAGAAGAAACATTAGGATTCCCGCTCTTTGTTCGTATGTCCAAAGGAATCAGCTTAACAGACAAAGGCCAGCAATTATATAACGATATTGAACCAATTATTTACCAGCTAAAATATCAACTAAAAAAACATATGAATGATCAAGTCGTAAGAATGGGAAGTGACCCGCTTCTCGCTTCTTATTATTTTGCTGATTACATCAAAGACCAAAATCTCTTTCAGATCAAACTGACCCAACTTAAAGATGATACAATTGACTTATTACCATTACTAAAATCAAGGGAGATTGATGCAGCAATCATTCAGGATCATCCACATCAAAAAGGACTGTATTCCACCTTTCTTTTTAGTGACAATTTTTATGCAGCCGTACCAGTCAATCACCAACTGGCAGAACTGGATCATGTTTCGATCACAGACTGTTTTCAATACACACAATTGCTGCCGCCAAATACAACCCCCTTATATCAAAAAATCAGACGATTAATGGAAAAGGATGCAAGGCCCCTACCTGATATCATGCGATCATTGGATTTATAGCTCAAGGCCAGGGCATATCTTATCTCCCGTCCATCATGGTTGAAAAAATTGATTATCGAGGTGTGGTATTTGTGCCATTGAAAGATACTCCTCTTAAACGGGAAATGTATTTGTATGCACCTGATAAAAACAAATTAGACAAATTGAAATTGGGTTTTGATACTTAAATTGTAGGGGAAAAATATGGGGAAGAGAAATACCGAAAAATAATATTGATATAACCTGAAGTTATACCGCATAGTCGATATATCTTATATTAAAAATGTCGAGTATTCTTGAACCGGCTGTGCTAAGATAAAGTCATGAAAGGAGGGATCGCGTGTTAAAGGAACTAAACCTTGTTATTGACTATATTGAAGAGCATTTAACCGAGGAATTATCGCTTGAAGAAATTTCTGAATATGCCGGAGTTTCAGACTATCATTTTCGAAAAATATTTTTTTACCTGTCAGGATTAACCCTTAGTGAATATATAAAAAACAGAAAATTGTCGGAAGCAAATAAAGATTTATTGCGTGGAGAAAGAGTGACAGATGTGGCATTTCAATATGGTTATCAATCAGTGGACGGCTTCTCCCGCGCCTTTAAGAAATGGAGCGGCTTTCTGCCTTCAGAGGTCATCAAAACAGGGATAAGCAAATCGTTTCCCAAACTTTCATTTGTGATCACTGTTAAAGGAGGAAAGACAATGGAATTTAGAATAGAAGAAAAACCAGCATTTCATTTAGTTGGGGTCAGTAAACGTGTACCAATGCAGTTTGAAGGTGTGAATAATGAAATCGTGAAGCTTGCCAAGAGCATTACAGAGGAACAAAAAGCAGAAATGCATTCCCTTCAGAATATAGAGCCATACGAAATTGTGAATGCTTCCTATGATGCGGATGAGAACTTTATGAAAGAAGAAGGTGATTTAACACACTTGATTGGGGTGTTGACGACAAAAGACCAAGTAAGTGATCAGTTAGATAGCGTGCCAGTTAGTGCCTGTACATGGGCAATATTCCCAAACGAAGGACCTTTTCCATCCACATTACAAGAGACAATGGCAAGAACTTATTCTGAATGGCTGCCATCTTCTGATTATGAAGTCATTAATGCCCCTGCTTTTTCTTTTACAAAAATGGATCCAGAAAAGAAGGATTACGCTTATAGTGAAGTTTGGCTTCCTGTTCGGAAAAAATAAAACCTAATGAAGAGCAATGCTGATAATTCAGCGTTGCTCTCTTTCTGTTTCCTGGGTTTAATTTTTTACCTATCATAATGCAGGGCAGCATGGATATTTTTGATAGGATAGAATGGTCTAACTATCATAACTACGAATCGCACGCTTAGTTTTGATAGGATAAGCTGATCTAACTATCAAAATGATGAACCGCACACTTAGTTTTGATAGGATAAGCTGATCTAACTATCATAACGATGAACCGCACGCTTAGTTTTGATAGGTAAAGCTCGTCTAACTATTATAACGGTGAACCGCACGCTTAGTTTTGATAGGAAAAGATGGTCTACCTATCAAAACGATGAGCCACTGGCTTAGTTTTGATAGGAAAAGATGGTCTAACTATCAAAACGATGAGACGCATGCTTAGTTTTGATAGGAAAAACTGATCTACCTATCAAAACGAAGAGCGCATGCTTAGTTTTGATAGGAAAATCAGGCAAAGTGATATTATCCTATTGTTTCCACCACATTGCCCTCTGCATCTTTAACATCTGTCTTCACGATTTCAAACATGACCGATTTCAGTGAAGAGATAGAAATTGATTTGACAGAAGGCTGCAGTTGTTCTGCTAATTCATTTGCTGATTCTTGATTTAAGATGATTTCTATTCTATCGTCTTTTTCAATTATCTCAGGCTGGTCTCCGAAAGAAAAGACAACAGTTGCTTCATTGCTTACAAGCCGAAGCGGTTCTTTTTTCACTGCACGTCCTTTAAGAACTTTTCCGATTGTATCTGCTTGTTTCGCTCCAATTGTGACAGAAGCTGGCTTATTCTTGAAAAGTTTTTTCACACCAGGCTGCCATGATATTTGTTCATTAAAAAGAAATCCAGTGTTGGATCCTTCTGTTTCACTTCCTTTTTGAACCGCCTCTTTTACTTTAGGGTCCTGCAAAAAGGAGGAACGTGACAGATCTGTAACATAGGATGGCATATGACTCTCACAAACTTTTAACACACCAAGCGTATTCCATATCTGCATTGCTTCCAGCTCGTCCGCTGTTATTCCAACAACCTGGATAAATTCAACCTTTCCATTTGGTGTATCTATCCCTGGAAGTTCAGGGTCACAGGTGAAGGCAAGTGCTGTTAACTCTGTATCCGACTCAAGGCATATCGGACCATTGGCATCCATATAATCTCCATTTTTAAAAATATTGCCACTTCCAAATATGTATCTTGCAAGGTTTTGCAAAAGGTTCATCGCCCAATATGGCGGCTCTGATTCCTCCTCTGTTTTCACAAGTCTAAATGTTAACTCAAATCCAAATCCGCTGATTTCCGGATCTTGTGTCTCTTTTTCATATAACTCTGAAAATCCATATGTGACAAAATGCCAATGTTCAATTGGTGCTTTGGCTGTGTAGACACTGATTCCGTCTAACGGATCATTTCCTCCAAGCTGATAGGAAATCAATGTGCCAAAATGCTTGGGCTCCTGATCTCCGTAAACATTTGTCATCACTTGATCAATGGCGTCCCATCCAGATTTGTTTTCTTGTTCGCTCATTAGTTGTCCTCCTCCAAATTAATAGTTATATCCATCTCTAATTTTAGAATAGAAGTTGGGGCATTAACATTTTCTCTTAAGTAATCGGTTTGAAGAATCCCATAAACAGCACAATCCTTATACTCTTTCTTAGCATTGCGAATCATATGCTTGATTATCACTTCTTTTTCCATACCAGCTTTTCGCATCACCTTCCCTGAGGCCGGATTATCAATATTATGAGCAGCGGATATTTTATGGACATTCATATACCTGAAGGAAAACTCCACGACAGCTTTTAATGCTTCCGTCCCATATCCTTGATTCCACCAATTGTATCCAAGAGAATAACTTACCTCACAATTTTCTGTGTCTTTGTCAAAATTATATAAATCAATTTCTCCAATCAAATCATAGTCGGTTTTAAGCTCTATACCCCACCAGCAAAAATCTTTTTTAGCATAGTTACCGACAATTTCAGCCATCCTTTCGACAGTTTCAGAAATATTCTGGTGCGGCGCGCTTACTCTGTTGTCAGATACTCGTTCATCGGAAAGCCAATGGTCATAAACCTTTTGAACATCAGACATTTCTAGTTTTCTAAGAATCAAGCGTTCGGTTTCTATCAAAGGTGTTCCAGAAAAGTAAATCATTTTCCCCCTCCTAAACCATTTCATTCAATCACTAAAAATATGCCTTTTGGAGAAGAAGTTTATGCTTGAGAAGTAACAGGATGTTTCATATTTACGGGAAAAATGTTCTCATTGCTTGATTTGACGAATAAAACCTCGCCATCATTATAAACATTAGCTTGTATCTCAATACCTGTATAACTGGGTGTATAGTGAAAGATAATTTTATCCGTATCTCCTTGGCTGATTGTTGCTAGAATATTGTCAATCCTGATGTCCTTTTGGCTCACGATATCATAAATGTGTAGTTGCGCACCCTCAATTTTATAAATAACGATCGCTTCATCCTCCGCTATGTAATAAATATCCTTACTAAAAACGTACATACAATGGAACATGAGAATCCCTTGTGAACTCAATGTTCCAAATAAATTGGAGACAGGTAATCTTTCGGAGGCCATTTTATAAATAAAGTGGAGATCATTAATCTTGCCGGGATCAAGTTTAACCATGTGGGCGGGTTCCAAGTGATTCGGTGTATATGTCATTGAAAATAGTTGCTGTTCTACTGATTCGAAACCGAATTTAGGATAAAAATCTACTACCTGCTTATTCGCAAAAAGATACATATAGTCATAATCATTCTCAAATTCTTCTAACACTTTATTCATCAAACTTGCGGCAAGCCCTTGATTTCGATAATCTGGATGCGTCATCACTGTACCAATTTGTATGGCACTTTTTTTCTCACCATCTATCACAAAGTCCAAGAGATTAACGGAAACATTAGAAATGATTTTTGTTCCATCAGCATAAGAAAAAGGAAGATAACGTTCATTCCAATACCCCATTTTATACCAGTCTTCAAAATTCAAACCAAAAACTAATGTGGCAAGTTCATTAAAGCTGTTTCTCAGTTGCTCATTATTCTTGTAATTTTTATGGAACGTTAATCTTGTCATATTTATACCTCCAGCTCATGTGTTTCTAATCGTAACTTTACCTTCTTTGTTTTCGTCTTGATTCCATTCGACTTGAATTTCAAATGTTCCTTCTTGAAAGAATAATGGCAATCTTCTTTTGATGGAATGCTGCATGGGAAGGTTATATGCTTCTTCTATGCTTATCCAATAAGCTTTTCCTTCTGGTGCATCTTTAAGTAACTCCCCTTTAAAATCCTTCGTAATGTAGTTGAAAATCATGAATCTATCATTTACTGCGGGATTAACATATTCATAAAGGCCTTTTTAAATAAGATTACTCACTTCTAAACCTGTTTCTTCTTTTACCTCTCGAATGGCACTATCCACTATACTCTCAGGGAATTCAACTTTTCCACCAGGTGGAATAAACCCTTTAAAATCATCATGTTGTCTGTCAAGCAGTAAGATTTTATCACCATTTTGAATCATACAAACTGTCCACAATTTATAATTAACACATTTCTTCATTTTTTCCTCCTGAATTTTACCGCAACATATTAGCACAAATAGAGTTTGTGAAGTAGATTTACTTTTCCGTATTTACATTCTTCACTATCCATTCCACCGCAGTTAGAACATCATCAGCAACATAGTCAAGTTTTAAATTGTTATGGAAGGACAGCTCATTCAAAGCTCCCAACCCTCTTCCGGTTTTCACTAATATCTTTTTAGCGCCTGCACCTTCAGCTGAAATCATATCGCTTAATCTGTCTCCAATAATATAACACTCATATAAGTTTAAGTTATTATCAACTTTTGCTTTTTCCAATAGATACGTTTGCGGTTTACGGCACTTACAGTTATCTTCTGGTTTATGAGGACAATAATAGATGCCATCTAAAAGAGCATTGTCATTTTCCAATTCTTTCTCCATCTTTTTACAGCCATCAAGAAAGGTTTGTTCAGTAAATTTGCCCTTTCCTATCCAACTCTGGTTAGTGAAAAGAAAAACTTTGAATTTATTTACATTAAGAAGATTGATAGCTTTACCTGCATTCTCATAAAGAGTAAACTCCAGTGGATGAACTCCCCCACCGTCTCCGCCAATTGTTCCATCACGATCTAAAAACACTCCAATCAAAAATGAAGCACCTCGCTTTCAATCAATCACCTTCAAACATCATCTACCTTTCGCACTGAACAATTACTCATACATCAGTGGAGAAGTTCCAGCCAGAATAATAAGCAGGGATATTGATGCTAACATCACATGTTTGATTGACGGCTCCTCATCTTTTATAGAAGTTGAAATAGCATAAACCACTGAAGAAACAAAGACAAATGGCCAAATAACCATGTCCATAAATAAATCATCCCAATAATGTCCAATAAACCCGTGAACACAGCTGCTCTCTCCTCTCCGATAAATAAAAATAGCTCTGAAACTTATTTAATAACGAATAATCTAACGAACCAGAATCCTTATTTAAGCTAAGGATTTTAGACCAACAGTTTTACATTCTTCTTCTAGTCCATTCATCATTCATCATCCAAATCTCTATCGTAAAGGGATGTTCTTTCTTTAATCCCATGTTCCTTTTCAAGATATTGTCCAATTACTGAACTGTTAATACCTCTTCTTACTGCTGTTTCGATAATAATATAAAGAATAAATAAAATTACGATAAAAATGATGATATTTATCATTATATTTTCCATAAGTTAAATCCTCCTATTGCTTCATTGATTTAATGCTGCCTTATATCTCAGATTTGGACTCTTTCACCACATACGTTTTCACCAATATGTCATATAAAGATTGTTTCTTTTTCAGAAAAACAGCTGTCAGGATATATGCAAACAAAAGGGCATAGATAAGCACACCAACCAGATAATAGGCAATAGGCACTTCAGCGTCACCTAAATACATCAGTCGGTAAACAAGGAAATGCGACAACTCCCAAGGTAAGAATTTTATGATTGTGCGTATAATTGCATGCACCACCGATAATGATTCACCATTTTTCTTAACAACGCGTATACCTGCTTTTCTTTTGCCGAAGGACTGCTTCCCTATATTTGAATCGCTGATAATAAAGTAGAGTGATACAGGAAAAGTGACCAATAAGAAACCATAAAATTGGGCTGTGACGAGAGAGCCTGTGAATAATTGCTGCACAGATGGAAAAAGAAAGACACTGAAGATGAAAATGACAATTAAGTACAAGAAAATAAGTATATAATCAATCATAAAAGCTTTTAAACGGAGGGTAAAGGAAGCATACATGACAGAACCCCTTTTCTTTAGGATTAAAACAGAAAAGAAACAATCGATTATAAAGTAAATACTATTGAAATTTCTTTAATCATAAAATTCCATATGTCTTTTTTCCTGCTTATAATAATCCAGTCTCTCCTGTAACGTTCCTGTATGAAACTCAAACTTGTGACCATCAGGATCTGTGAAATAAATCGATTTTCGGTCCCTTCTGTCTCTTGGCCGGCCTTCCAGTATGTTCACATTTAAGTCTACTAATCTCTGATACATAACTTCAAAGTCCGCTTCTTCAATAGAAAAGGCAATATGGGTGTAGGATTGATGAATTTCATTTCGAGGGATATCTTTTTCTAGGTTTAGTGCAAGCCACATACCGTTTAAATCAAAGTAAGCTGTAGTTCTTCCTTTTACTAGTAATGTCGCATCAAAAACTTTTTCATAAAACTCAATGGACTGCTCTAAATTGGATACGGAAAATAAGAAATGGTTCAGTCCTTTACATTATCACCTCCTTGAAATAAATTAGCTATTCTGTGAATGCCAAGAAACTGATAACCATAAAAGTTGACCACAGAACAAAAAATATAGCTGCTGAATGTTTTACAAGCCCATATTGATGGTGATTATCGTCTCCCCTGATTGCTTTTATCAGTTGTAGAACAAATAAATAACCGGAAATAAAAAATAATAAAATATAGATTAACAGCACTTCCATACCTCCTCGTGATGATTTTACCATAAATATCCTTTGGTTTGTGAGGAGATGAGAAAGTGTTTAAATAATAATAATATTTTCCAAAGGGAGTTTATGATTTTATCCTCTTCCCAAAATTTCACTTCTTTACATACCCAAAGAAAGTCTTCTTCCCGTCTTCATTCTCAGAAATATGATACGGATTTACTTGATCAGAATGTCTTCGTACAAATTTTCCTTTATCTATCGGGTAAATCTCAATATGAAGATTGCCTGAAAATCTAGTAAAATAAAGTTTGCCTTTCATCCATTTCACTTGGATCTTGTTTTCCAAATACGTACCGCAAAATGTTTGAAGCTCTCTTTCACTTAGAGGAAATTCCTGATGTTTTTTCGGCATTTCAACATCCTTATAATGTAAAATATCTGAAATGGCATTCCCCAATTTGTATTGATCGATCGCTTCATTATTGGAGAGAATGATAATACAGATGTCCTCCTCATAATAGCTCTGCATATATGTACATATTCCAAGATGATCCCCGCCATGAGAATATCTGTCTGTACCATACATGTGGTGATGTTCCAAACCGTAGCAATAATTGTTTTTGTTTTCGTGAAAAAATCTGGTGTAGGATTTTTGTGAGAGGATTTTTCGATCACGTAAACAGCTGTACCATTTGGATAAGTCCTCACAGTTTGTCACAATGGCTCCTGCACCGATGCTGAATTTCTCGTTGTGATAAGGACTCTTGACAGTATTAGCAAAATCTTTGACATAGTTGTATGCTCTTTTTCTAATAATTCTGCTGCCATCATCCACATCGCTGCTCTTCATTTCCAGAGGCTGAAACAGGTTGCTTCGAAGGTAATTCTCATAATCGTCCCCGGAGACATTTTCTATAAC
Source organism: Gracilibacillus oryzae (assembly GCF_009498735.1). Classification (GTDB taxonomy): domain Bacteria; phylum Bacillota; class Bacilli; order Bacillales; family Amphibacillaceae; genus Gracilibacillus; species Gracilibacillus oryzae. The sequence continues at coordinate 61,003 of NZ_ML762430.1, read as the reverse complement.
CCATGCCAACAGATTATAGTTTGAGTTATTATAATCAAATTCTTTTCCAGGGCGTTTTGCAGGATGTTTATTGATATAACGATGAAAGAAGTCTTTTTTTGAATAATCCATCCTGTTGTATCCTGAGAAAAAGTCATTTTCAAAATTATAAAAATTGTATAAACCCGATGTATGGGATAATAGATGATGTATTGTGATAGACGCGTGAATTTTCATATCGTCTGGCAAGTATAAATTTGCAGGTTTATCAATGTCCAGCAGTTTTTTATCATAGAGGTGCATAATTGCGAAGGCAGTAAACTGTTTGGACAGGGAGGCGATGGAAAAACGTGAATGCATGGTATTTTTTAACCCAAATTCGATACATGAATAACCATATGCCTTTTCAAACAGAATTTCCTCTTTTTTTCTGACTTGGATGACTCCAGAAAAGTCCCACAATTCCAGATAGTTGTTTATGTATCTTTCTAGTTTCAATCGCATTTCTTGCATCAGTTCTCACTCCTCCCCACTTTTGAAATTAAATACAGGTCCCGTCCACTGTTCGTTTTTCAACACCTCTTCATGGTAAGAAAATCCATTAGTATAATCGCCAATAACCTTCTTCCAAAACTCATAAGCAGGTTTATTTGTTAGTGTCTGTTTTACTTCCCAATCACCTTTAAACTGATCAAATATAGAAAAAGCGACTTGTTTGCCAATTCCTTTTCGCCTAAACTTTCTTAGAATGAAAAAATCACTTATAACATTTGTCTTATTTGTCTTACTTAACTTGGTGAAATCTTTGGGAACATCAAGGATAATTAACACGAATCCGGCAATTTCGCCATCTACTTTAATTATAGCTGGATAGCGGTAATCATCTGTCCATTGATTGTCAAGATATTTATACATATACAGACCGTGTGAATTTAATGCATGTCCGTCAAACTCACTGCTATCATAGCGATACAATTGAATTATATTAGAGAGAACTAACTTGTCATCATAAGAAACTTTGGTTATGGTAATATTCACCTGAACTTTCTCCTCCCAAGCTCAACTAATTATTATTTCAAAAGATTTCCTGTGCATCTGATGGTAAGTTTTTAACATGCTGAAGGTATCTGATCATGTTTTTATCATCATTCATTGGATAGGAAAAATTAAAATGTTCAGCGACATCCTGAGCTAAGATTCTAAACAATTCGCAAGCAATAAAAATTGATTCCCACATATTACTATAATCCGCATCTGCATAGGTTCTTTTATACATCTTCCAGTATGAGTCCGGCAGATAATTCTTAAAGTATTTTCCTAACTTTCCTGTTGAAACTTGAAAATCCTGCTGGATCCCGACCCACCAGGAGATCATTTTATCCAATGCATCTCTTGTTGTATATTCAAACATTAACTTTGCATAAGGCAATTCATCACGCCATATACCTTTTCCTACGTTTTACAGACAACACCAGAAATTGTTTGTGTAACTATCATATTCAACTTTAGAAGGTTTTTGCACATAGTAATCTGTTTCAGTAGGAGGAGGAATTGCTGGTAAAATACCATCCTTATCGAGTAATGGTAGTGTAAGCTTATCTATTTCGTATTCTTCCAGCATGACTTCTTTTGTCTGCAAACGCAGATCGATCCGATTTCCATCTGTAAAAACATTAGAAAACCATAGGACCTATCGGAATTATCACCTGTTTCCCTGCCAAAATTATCTTTATCAGGTTCCTTCATCATGATTAAATCTCCAAATGTGTGAATCCATGATTTATCATTAATAAAAGCTGCTGTTTCTGTGACGACATAAACAATATCATAATCCTGGAACATATCTTTTGGCACATTGGGATTTGTTCGTGAACCATTCATATAGACGGCACGAATATTCTCATTTTTTTGTGCAAAGTCTATGATCAATTCCGTCATTTCCTTTTCATTTCTCATAGCTGCTCACCCCGCAAATAAGATAATCTATCATTTAATAATTTAGCATAAATTACCAAATGGAAGTATAAAAATAGAATATTGTTTGTAAATCATTGTCTTCCATTTCAACTTAAAAAATAAAAGAAGCCATGTTGAACAAAAGATCAATATGACTTCTAAATACTGCTAACTTCACTGTTTTATTGTTGCATATTCACTTTTTTTGTTACTGCCTGTTACGAGATTAGCGATTAGCCATATAATTTGAATCATTATCGGAAAAATTGCTGCTATCAATAAAACAATAAAGGAAGCTAATTTTACTTCTGGTGTCTGAATAACATCAGCTCCGTCAACTTCTCGCATCCAAACGAAAGCTGTACCTGCAGCAAAAAGAACCAGCCAGAAGCCATTAACAACCCACCAGAAGATCCATCGTTTTCTCACACTAAAACTCCTTACTTATTCAAATTCATCCTCATGTACCAACCCTCTGATGAAACTTTCAAAATCCTTCGCTACCCATGTGATCTCATAGTCATTTTCCTGGTCAATTTGCACAACACAAGGCTCACCTTCTGGACCACATTCCCTGTAATCAAGAAAAATCATATTATGTCCTGCTGTAGGTGTATCTGCTATCGCTACCCCGATGTTGGGATATTCCCATTCTTCCAGCCAAAATTCACTTCCAGTATCTCCACCTAACGAATAGCTTTTTTCAAAACCGATTCCGTAAATACCTGTTATCGCAATATGGTCTTCTGCCCAGGTTGTCGGAACAGAGGTAGGATAGCAAGTTTTATGCGGAACTCCTCCATTATGCTGTTTCATTAACCATATGTATGACGATGGCAGCTTATATCCTAATTGGGTTTCTATTTGTTTTATCATTTCATCATCAGGAGGAGCGGAAATGTAATTCTCCTTTGCATATTCATCATCATCCCAAAAATCGGTTAAATCAAAATTCTCGAAATAAGCCATTTATCTGGTTCTCCTTCCATATGTATTTTAAGAAAATCTACAAATCTATCTACGTATTTCTTTTAAAAATGTTTCATTATTATACCTGTTCTCTGCCACGATAGATGATAAAGGATATCGTATTCAATATAAGTGTAATGACAAGAAGAACAGCCGAGACAAATACCACCGCACCTGTTGTATCCATCAACGCTGACCAGTCTTCTATCTTGACCAGATGATGATTGTAAATAATCTGAAATAAAAGCGAGACTGCACACGCAATTAAACTGATAATTGAAAAAGCAATCCAATTTTTATTCTGATGATTTTTATACAAAATCAGATTCATAATAGGAAGTATCCAGGCTGTCAAACCGAGAATCAGGCTTCCTGCATTTAGTAAACCCATCATGAACATCCCTCCTTCAATTTATTGGAACAGATACACTAATCCTGCAATTACTAGAAGAAAATGAACAGCACCTACTAAAGAGAATTCCAAGCCCTAACAATACACCAGCTCATACTGCTTTAACATTTTCTGGTATTAAAAGAAAATTAGAGACAGGAATAACCTATCTCTAATGATGTAAAACTTCACTTCATGTCTCAACCTTTTACGCTGTTGGCAATAAACATGGAAGCATCTTGCTTCATAAAGATCTGTTTGCCATGATGAAATGTTTTTATTTCTGTTGATTGGAAACCAGCTTCAGCTAGGCTCTTTGTCAGTTCTTCTTGAGAAAAGCCGTTGTGAACTTTCGGGTGACTTATTTTATCATTTTTATCAAAATCAATAATGATCAGCTTGCCGCCGTTATTAAGAATACTATACAACATCTGCAAAATTTTATTAGTGTCAGGGATATGAAGAAGGACTAGTGACATGATAATGATGTCTGACTTGATTTCAGGGGCTTCTTGGGTAAAATCTGCATAAAGTACGTCTGCATTGTTAATTTTTTGGCGTGCAATTTTTGCTTTTGCTACCTCAAGCATTTGTTCTGATGAATCGACTAGCAGGAGAGAATCAACTAAATCTGCTAATTCTAAACTGACAAGACCTGTTCCACACCCATAATCTAACAGGGAACATGATTTGCTGTTCTGTAATTTTGTTCTTACTTCGTTAACGATAATTTTCGCTAACTCTTTTCTTTCTTCTGTATCATATCTTTTTGCCAATTGTTCAAAAACGTTCTCTTCCATTGCTCACTCTCCTATCTGTAGTGTAGTCATTATAGCAAATTGGCGAGGGTAAAGCTTACATTCTGCTCTTATACTATTTTAGTCGGCCTCTTCAGTTCATCTCTGATAACTGGATCTGATATAACATATCATCAGCATTTTCCGGATTACCCCGTCCATCCGTATTATTTGTAATCAGGTACAGTTCATTCCCCTCAATCATTACATCACGTATTCTGCCTAGATCTGAAATAATCTGACGCTGCTCTCCTGTTTCCAGGTTGAATTGTAATAAAGCCGATCCTCTTAATGCTGCAACATATAAATTGCCATCATGATAGCTGATTCCTGATGGTGCCCATGTTGTATCTGCCCCTGAAGTAAATAATGGAGAGACCAATTCCTCTTGTTGCTCGACTCCCTCAACAATTGGCCAGCCATAATTCTTTCCGGCCTCTATCAGATTTATCTCATCATTTGCACTATTACCATGCTCACTTGCATATAACGTTCCATCTTCAGACCAAGTTAAACCCTGTGGATTACGGTGCCCTAAACTGTATACATAGGACCCTTCAAAAGGATTATCCTCAGGGATGGAACCATCGAGATTCAGCCGCAATATTTTCCCGCCAAGTGATTCTATTTTCTGGGCAATATTTGGTTCAGATGCATCACCCGCTGTTGCATATAATTTGTTATCAGGACCAATTTTCAACCTGCCACCATGATGATAGGCACCGCTCGGGATTTTATCCAAAAGGACATTTTCCTCAGTCCAAGTATTATCATCTAAACGAAGTGTCACAATTCGGTTAAATTGGCCGGAATCATCTTTATACGTATAATAAGCATATGCTTGATTTGTTTCTGTAAATTCAGGATCCAGTACAAAACCCAGAAGACCCGCTTCTGCAGCGGTTGCAATTTCTTTTTTCAGCTCAACCATTTGCCTCTCTAGCTGTCCATTTTCTATTTCCACGATATTTCCCGGTCTTTCGGTTAGGTAAAACGTATCATCAACTTTTTCGATGGACCATGGAACATTCAAATTCTCTGCAATTACATTCTGTTGATCAGCATTATCTGCCTGACCTTCCTGACTTTGTTCACCTGAGTTGTTCGGCTGTTCCTCAACTGATGGTGATTGTTCCTCTTGAGAGCAGGCTGTAAGCAACAATAATAGCAGTAATGATGTACCTATTAATCTATACATTGGTTCATCTCCCCTTAGCATATTTGTCCACTCTATCATAGCGAGAATAACCTTCCATGGTCAAATTTTGGTCTCATTTTGTGCGTTTAAATATTTTAAATCATTTCATTTGAGAAAACTTGCGTAGATGTACTGGACTATAGCTAAAACTCATTCTACAAAAAGGTTTATTTTTCTAATTAATTTGGTATAATGTACTTAGAAAGTTTATAAAATATAAAAAGACTGAAAGATGCTGTAACATCTTCCAGCCTATGCAATAGATTGCCCATTAAGTGGCAGTCACTAAATGCCTTTTAGTTATGCCACCTTAATTAAGTTTTTAGCTTAATTTGGGTGGTCTTTACTTATTTCCATTTTTCAGAATGATTACGACAAGACTAGCAAAGCTAATCATAATAACCAGACTTTCGAAAACAGTCATAAGCATCACCCCCTTTCTTCCTCGAAGGAGGGAGTGACTACCACCCTGGAACTCTCTATTGCTTACTCTATTATACTATTATTAAACCTGGATTGAAAAATATAGCAAAGTATTTTCTCAATCTTCCTCTTCCACCCCTCTAGCCTGTCCTGGCCGAGGTGAATCAGCGGCTCCGTATAATTTCCCTGTCTCAGGATCAATCAAAATTGCCTGTACATCTCCAATTCGGTCATCTCTAAAAAGCAATCCTTTATTTTTTGGAAATTCTCCCATACCTGTTTCACCATACTCAGCTCCTTCTATTGCAATTCTATTTTCTTAAAATAGAATATACATAAGTATCATGGGATTCACCATTTTGACACATATAATCTCTGAGTATACCTTCTTTCTGAAATCCAGCTTTGGTTAATAGATTATTCGATGCTTGATTGTTGATAAATACAACTGCTCCTATGCGATTAAGTTCTAATGTCTCAAACCCGTATTCAGTTACTCTTAATACCGCTTCCAAAGTATAACCTTTTCTCCAGTGGTCAGGATGTATTTCATAACCTATTTCCGCTCTTTTGTGCTTCGGGGACCAGCCATTAAATCCAATTGTACCTATTAATCCTTTCTCACCTTTTCTTTCCATCCCCCAGCGTATGCCTCGTTTTTCCTTGAAGTTTTTTGCAAAGAAATCAACGAATGACTCTGCTTGTTCAATAGTTTCTAATCTATCCTGACCATAATATCTTATGACACTTTCGTTGGAGAAACAGGAAAATATCCCTTCTGCATCTGATTTGGTAATTTCTCTTAATATTAGTCTATCTGTTTCTAATGTTGTAAACATTCTCATTCTCCTTATTTGCAACATAAATATCCTCTAGCACCATACTACTATTTCTTTAAAATTATACTTTCTGCTGGAATCTTATAAGATTTACTTAATCGAAATCAACAGTTTGCTTCATTAATTTTCCCATTACTTCTTTTTCTTCTATTATGGTAACTTTTCCATAGACATGGACTTTTGTTCCCCACTTCTTAAAGCTGGTTCCATTCTCTTTTTAACAATGAAAAAGAATAATGATCATAATACTTGCCTCTAAACAAATGCTTATCCCGATATATACCTTCGTTCGTGAACCCGATTCTTTCCAACAGTTTAATAGATTTAGTATTTTCTAAAGCAACATATGCATTAATTCTATTCAGTCCCATATTATTAAATCCGCTCTCAATGGCAACTATCAATGCCTCCCTCATATATCCTTGACCCCAATATTCATGCCACAGATCATAGCCTATTTCTGCAATATTATTCGTTCTATCCCAATAATCGTAACCACAAGTACCAATTTGCCTGTAGTGATCATTCTTTGCTGTCAATACCCATCGGTTATAACCTTTTTCTTCCGGATTTGAGTTCCATTCAACAAATTCGATTGCTTCTTTTCGTTCAGTATAAAGCTCTTCATCATAAAGATATTCGCATACTTTTTGATTGCTAAATAACTGGAAAATAAAATCGATATCTTTATTGCTGACATTACGTAAAGTCAGCCGTTCTGTCTCTAAATCAGGAAATCTTTTCTGTTCCTTCATATAAAAACCTCTCCATACATTTATATTTTTGCAGGAAAGCAAGGTATCCCTCCCTAACTCTCGGGTATGTACCTAAATTCTCCTTCACGCAATTGATATCTTTTGATAAGTTTATCAGACAATTCCATGGCTTCCTTCCTAGTTTGGGCAGGTGCTGTTACCATCAACCCTTCACTGCCATTCCACCAGCCATTGTCACCTTCATGTTTTAATTTCATAATCGTCAGCTGACTTAAATCTTTATTCGTATAAATCGTACCATAATTATGTATTTGTGGTGTATAATCACCATTCACTCTAGTCGAATAAAAATAATAGATAGGAGAATAATTACCTAACTCAAAGTTCAGAGTTATTTCTCGCTCATTTTGTGGAACAGGGATTTCCTCTCCTTTAATATCCAACGTTCCGAAGAATCTCCTTTTACCTGTTAACGTATATCTTTGTTCTCCAGTGATTATAATTTCCACCCTCTCTATTTTCTCTTCATTGCCCAACTGATAAGCTAAACCATTAATAGTTCTGTTAATCTTTTTCGGAGTGTAGAACCAAAATGCTACCATTACAATGCATACTAATAGAATTAGTATCATTTTTTTCATCATCATATCTCCCCGGCTATTGGCTTTCCATTAACATAATTATTTTAACATTAAATCCTAATTATTCCATGATGTTTTCAAACAGAAACATTTTAAAATTTCCAGAACACTTTCTGAAACTATGACAAAAAAAGAGGACTATATGCTAGCCCTCACTAGTTTATTTATCCTCTTCCACCCCTCTAGCCTGTCCTGGCCGAGGTGAATCAGCTGCTCCGTAAAATTTTCCTGTCTTTGGATCAATCAGGATAGCCTGTACATCTCCAATTCGGTCATCTGCTGTCTGGGTTTGGAAGCTGCGATCCAGTTCATAACCGAGTTTTTCTAATTTTTCCATTGCGACTTCATTGATTCCATCTTCCCATTCCATTGATACATCCGGGTTATTGAAGATTCTAGTTTCCGCAATGGCTTCTCTTAAGTCCATTTTGAATTCCAGCACATGCAGAAGAACTTGCACAACGGAACCAACAATTGTCGATGCACCTGGTGAGCCTAAGGTGAAGAATGGCTTTCCGTCCTGGAAGACAATGGTCGGCGATTTAGAGCTGACCGCAAATTTGTTGGCATCCAGTTCATTTACTGTCCCAGGCTCTGGGTTAAAATCGGTCAGGTCATTATTCATCATAAATCCATAGCCTTCAACCATAATGCCTGAACCGAAAATCCGCTCAATCGAGGAGGTACATGCCGCAATATTGCCCCAGCGGTCTACTGCTGTAAAGTGAGTGGTATCCATCCCTTTTTTACTGTCATCTCTTTTCGCCATACGATTCGATTTTTCTCCTTGCTGGTACTTCCAAGGGTCTCCGCCTTTTATGTCTTCTTTTCTATGATCAAATGAGAAGATTTTACGTCTTTCCTCTAAATAATCTGGATGAAACAGTCCTTCCATAGGGATATCCACAACATTTGGATCCCCTAGATGGGTCTGCTGATCGGCGAGCACGATACGCATCATTTCTGCAAGGATATGATATTTTTGCCAAGAATATAGGCCGTATTTGGTAATATCTATTGGCTCCAGCAGTTTTAACAGCTGGGAGACGGCAAAGCCGCCGCCATTCGGAGGTCCCGGAAATGCGAGGTCCAGATCTTTGTAGCTGCCCCAGAATGGTTCATCAATCGAAGCCTGATAGTTTTTGAGATCTTCTTTTGTTAAAATTCCGCCCTGTTTCTCTATTGTGGAAACAATCGCATCGGCAATCTCGCCTTCATATACTGTTTGAAAGCCTTGATCACGGATGATTTTTAATGCTTTTGCAAGGTCTTTCTGCTTCAGTTTATCTCCTTCTCTCAGACGTTCTCCGTTTGGCACGAAAAGTTTTCTGGCTTCCTCCCCTAATCTGTCTTCAAATATTTCCAGTGTCCGGTCCCATAACCGATTAAGCTCAAAGTCTTCCTCTGCCAGTTTAATAGCAGGTTCAATCAGCCGTTCCAGTGACAACGTACCATAATGTTTGTGTGCCAGTTCCATTGCCCTCATAATACCAGGTACCCCAACGGATAGCGGGCTTGTCGAACGCTCATCAAATGGCATGATTTCCCCGTTTTCATCATGAAATAAATCCGGCCTAGCTCCTGATGGCGCCTTTGTATGGCCATTGATTACCTTTGTCTCTTTCTTTTCATTATCATAATAAACAATGAACCCGCCAGCTCCGATGCTTGTGTTCATCGCTTCTGTCGGGATTAGAGCAAACTGCATGGCGATTACTGCGTCAATAGCTGTTCCGCCATCTCTTAATACTTGTTCGCCTGCTTCGGCTGCTTCTTTTATCGCACAGGCAACCATTCCATGACTGCCTTCTGTTGTTTCCCAATTGGATGCTTGCTTTTCTGGCTTTTGATTTTTAAAAACTTCTTCTAAATTCATATGTCCACTCCTTCAAGTTACTAACTATTCATTTTTCTGCTTCTTCTTATCACATACCCATTTTTCTCAGCTAATAATACAAGAATTAAGGGGAAGCAGAAAAGGAGTCATCATGCTAAAGGAAAATATTTAAGTTATAATAAGAAGTAAACAGTAATTCGGACATAGAGTGAAGGGGTTTACGATGAAACTTGTGGAGAAGATGCAGACAATTATTATACTTATTTCTGTTGGGATAGGACTATTTCTAGGCCAGTTTCACTGGATGAATCAGAACGCAGATTCTTTTATTCTTCCATTTTTATTGATCATGCTTTATGGGATTTTTTTAACCATTCCATTAAAAAATATCAAAAATGCATTCACAAATATTAGATTTTTCAGTACAAGCACCATCATTAATTTTATCTGGACACCACTCTTAGCTTGGGGATTGGGAGCCATCTTCCTGTCCGACCATCCCGCTTTATGGCTCGGTTTTATTATGCTGCTTGTGACACCATGTACAGACTGGTATTTAGTTTTCACCTCGATTGCCAAAGGGAATTTGCCGCTTGCCACATCTGTCCTTCCTGTCAATTTACTCCTGCAAGTGATGTTATTACCTGTCTATTTATTTATTTTCGCAGGTACAATGGAGACTGTAGGACTGGCTAGCCTTATTGAGAGTGTTGTTATCGTTTTATTTCTTCCATTTTTAATGGCAAGCCTTACACGTTATATATTTAAGAGGAAGCAGAACTTTTTTAAGAAAAAGATAATTCCCTTTTTTGCTTCCTCCCAGATCGTATTCTTATGTTTCGCAATTATTGCTATGTTTGCGTCACAGGGCTCTTATCTTTTTGCGAACCTGGAAGTTATTGTATTCATGCTTGTTCCATTATTGCTGTTTTTTGTCATCAACTTTTTTGTAGCGCAAATTATTGGAAGAGTCTTTAAATTGAAGTGGGAGGATACTGTCAGCTTACATATGACAATAATCGCACGGAATTCTCCAGTTTCTCTGGCGATTGCCGTTACTGCTTTCCCAGATCAGCCATTGATTGCTCTTGCGCTGATTATTGGTCCATTGATCGAGCTGCCAGTCTTGGCTATTGTCGCACAGATTTTGTTGCGGAAAAAAGGAAGTTGAAATAGAGGAAAGGAAGGTTTAAGCAAAATAAATGGATTAATTTCCCTTTTCTCTAAAAAGTGCATAATAATAAAAAATAGCAGGGACAACTAAAGGAATTATTAATATAAAATACCTTAACCCCCCAAATTCAATTACAAATTCATGCAGCAAAATTAATAGTAAAAAAATGGACGAGAAACCAACCCATGCTTTCCAGTATTTTTTGAGGTAATAGTTTTGTTCTTTGTTATCTGACATGAGATACACCACCTTTATTAATCAATTACCAAATAAGGCGATTAATAAACGTCATATAATGGAAAAAGAGCATATCAATTAAAAATTGATATGCTCATATATATTAGATACTCATAATTCCGCCTTTGGATGCGTTTGTTACAAGTTTGGAATATCTTCCTAACCAGCCAGTTTTGATCTTTGGCTCAAATGGTTTTAATGATTTACGGCGTTCTGCTAACACTTCATCCGAAATTTTTGCATTCATTGTTCGGTTTGGTAAATCGATCTCAATGATATCTCCGTTTTCAATCAATGCAATTGGGCCTCCTTCTGCTGCTTCAGGAGAGATATGTCCAATGGAGATACCACGGGATGCACCTGAGAAACGTCCATCTGTTAAAAGGGCAACTGTTTTTCCTAAACCGCGTCCCATAATAGCAGAAGTTGGTGCTAACATTTCCGGCATTCCTGGACCACCTTTTGGCCCTTCATAACGGATAATGACAACATGTCCTTCTCGTACTATGCCATCATCGATTGCTTTTTGTGCTTCTTCTTGTGATTCAAATACAATGGCTTCCCCTGTGAATTCAGTAATTGAAGGATCAACTGCTCCTACTTTGATTACCGCACCCTCTGGGGCAATATTCCCAAATAAAATCGATAAACCGCCAACAGGGCTGTATGGATCATCTTTGGAACGAATCACGTTATTATTAGTAATTTCATAATCTTTTACAAGTTCACCCATTGTTTGACCAGTAATGGTTAAACGATCTGGATGGATGGCACCAGGGATTTTCGTCAATTCATTGATAATGGAACTTACCCCGCCAGCTTTGTTGATATCATCCATGGAGTAATCAGATGCTGGCATAATTTTGGCAAGATAAGGGACACGTGCAGCTACCTTATTAATGTCTTCCACGTTATATTCAATGCCTGCTTCACTGGCAATTGCCAATGTATGCAGAACTGTATTGGTTGATCCACCCATCGCCATATCCAGTGCGAATGCATCATCAATTGCTTCTTTTGTAATAATATCGCGAGGTTTTACATCTTCTTCCACCATACGGATTAGATGTTTTGCTGCTTCATAAATCAATTCTTTACGTTTTGGACTTGTTGCAACAATCGAACCATTCCCAGGAAGAGCTACACCCAGCATTTCCATTAAACAGTTCATGGAATTAGCTGTAAACATTCCGGAACATGATCCACATGTCGGACAAGCATTTGCTTCAATGTCATTAAATTCTTCTTCTGTCATTTTACCAGCTTTATATGCGCCAACACCTTCGAAAACAGATGTTAAGGAAAGCTGTTTTCCACTGGAGCTCATCCCAGCTTCCATCGGCCCACCTGAAACGAAGACACTCGGTACATTTGTACGAGCAGCGGCCATTAGCATACCTGGTGTAATTTTGTCACAGTTTGGAATATAGAAAACCCCATCAAACCAGTGGGCATTAATTACTGTTTCTGCACTGTCAGCGATTAGTTCACGACTTGGCAAAGAATAACGCATACCAATATGCCCCATCGCAATCCCGTCATCTACACCAATAGTGTTGAATTCAAACGGAATACCGCCAGCTTCAATAATCGCTTCTTTTACCACTTTCGCAAATTCCTGTAAATGAACGTGACCTGGAATAATATCAATATAAGAGTTACAAATTCCAATAAATGGTTTCCCAAGGTCCTTTGCTTTAACTTTTCCTGTAGCATACAAAAGGCTACGGTGTGGTGCGCGATCTACCCCAATTTTAATCGTATCACTTCTCATATTCCCAACCCCCATTTTTTCTATGTATTCATATTTTAAAATGGAAGTTGTCTGCTGTCAATATACTTGTTGGACAAATTGATCAGTAAAAAACTGGGTGATTGCCCAGTTTGTAAGAAGACTTGCTTATCTGCTTTGTCTTCAAGGAAATCTTCGCCTTCGCTCGGACGCTTTTCCTCTTATTCTTTGTTTTACCTGGAAATCTCCACCTTTGCTCGGACGCTTTTCCTCTTATTCTTTGTTTTACCTGGAAATCCCCACCTTTGCTCGGACGCTTTTCCTCTTATTCTTTGTTTTACCTGGAAATCTCCGGCTTCGCTCGGACACTTTTCCTCTTATTCTTTGTTTTACCTGGAAATCTCCGCCTTTGCTCAGTTGCTTTTCCTCTTATTTTTCTCTATAACAACGAAAACTCTGCCTTGATCACATCACTTTTCGTCTTATATTAAAAAAAGACATACTGGAACTTCTCCAGATGTCTTTTTCTAATTACTATTCAATGCCTAAGTCCTTCATGGCATGTAGTATATGGATTTTCATGGCGCTTTTGGCTCCTTCTGGGTTGCGGCTTTCCATGAATTCCATTATCATTTTATGATCATTGATTGTGTCCTGCACTGCCATTTCTTTTTTCGTTGATAAAATGACACCCTTATCAATTGCCTGGTACAGGACTGGCATAAGCTTTTCCATAAATTCATTATGGGTTGCTTTTACGATCGATTTATGGAAGTTACGTTCCACTCCTGTTCTGTCTTCGTTCTGTTTGATCTTCTCTTCTATTTGTTTTCCATAATCCAATATACGTTTGATCTCTGCATCGCTTGCCCGAATTGTCGCATAATAAGCTGCTTCTGGTTCGAAAATCAGGCGCATTTCATATAAATCTCTTGCATTCATCTTCGCACTTGTCAGCGAATCATATGATTCCATATTATCTTCATCAATATCTTCTTTTATATATGTACCTTTTCCCCGTCTAATTTCCAGAATGCCGTTCGTAACCAATATCCGGATTGCTTCACGAAGAGTTGTTCTGCTGATGTGGAGTTCCTCTGATAAATCATTTTCATTCGGCAGTTTATCGCCTGGAAGAAACCGTTTTTCGATAAAAATCATTTCTGAGTCATTGAATCTGTCCACCCTATTTTTCTTTCAGTATAACATAGAGCAAGATGAATATATAGCTGAAAAAAAAGGACCGTCAAATGACGATCCTTCTCGTAATAAGAGTTACAACATATAATCTTCCACTAATTCAAAACATCTATCTTCTGTTAAATTAGCAAGGACAGTAACATATTCTAATTGTTCCATCGTCCCGCCTTCATAGTCTAAAGAAGCTCCTTTTGCCGTGTCTTCACGTAAATCAAGCCATTCACGCTGATCTTCTCTGAGCTGTTCCATTTCTTCTGCAGGAAGCTGCTTTTCTAAAATTGCGTAAATTTCATTAAGCATATCATCCCAAACCTCGTAGCGATTTCCTTGTACTTCTTTTAAAGCAGTAGTGGAATCAGCCTCTGGATTGTTTTGGAGTTCATCCATTTCCTTTTTTGTTTCCTTTAATTTTTCCTGATATTCTTCTTTTTTACCCTCTCTATATTTTGTAGAAGCGTTCTCTTCTTTAGTAATATCTTCGCTAAGAGTCGCTGTTTCGATTGTGTTAATCTCCGTTTCAACATCAGAAGAATCGGCAGTTTGGCTATTATCCTGTGATGGGCTGGCCTGCGTTGATTCGGACTCGTCAGATGAGTTACATGCAACCATTGTAAGCAATATTGCTGCTAACATCCCAACTAAAAATGTGCGGTTTCTCTTCAATTAAAACACTACCTTTCTTCTGTAAATATTGTGGAGAAAAAATGCTAAAAATATCTATGCATTTCCACTCTCCCACTATGGCTATAGTAACATAAACGAAGCCGATTAGGGGTTCATTTTTTTATGAAAATTATCAGGATTTTTTTACAAGAAGAAGGCTACTAATATAACACATAAAAAGCCGCTTAATCTTGTTGCACTATCTTCTGTAAACCGGTTCGTTCTACTTAGTAATCATTACCACGAATCACATTTATCCAAACTCAATCACTCGTTTTTTTATAAAATTTTTTAACTTCGATAACACGAGTCAGCATTACACTCTCATGCAGATAGTTTCATTGTTCCGAAGCTGGCATATATTTCATAAAATACGCTCCTAAAATCAGTAAAATTACAATGATTGTCCAATTTATCAATCCCATAAAATCAAACCAGTAAGCCAATAAATTTGTCACCGCTATGAGATAGAGGCATATGGGAGTTAATGCACTTTTGATCCCTGTTATGCCAGCCTTTTTTCTTTTCTTAAACACAACAGATATCGAAAAAGCAAGGGCAATTAGTAATATAATGGACAAGATAATCGGTATCAATGGAAATTCCCCCTTTATTGGTGATCTCTATCTTTATGTACTTTATTAGTCGAATAGGTTTGGTAAAAGTTACAATAGAGTACAAATAGCACTCCTCTTTTATAGAATTACTTTACTGTTATATTTTCTTTTTAAAACATATAATCCGATTCGCTTCCTCAAATCCCAATTTCAGATGCATTCCAAGACTGTCTTTATTATTTAACTCACAGTCGCTGGCGAATTCCTGACAGCCTTTTCCTTTTGCCCAATTTTCACATGCCTGAACTAGCCTTCTGGCAATGCCTTGTTGGCGGTAATTCTCTTTCACATAAATTCCTTCTAAATATCCTACGGGACTGGAATTTGTCCCTTCCACATAATCATTTCGCAATTCACAATGAGCGAATCCGATTGCTTCCCTTTCACTATAGACCAGAAAAATTGCTGAATCCGCATTTTCTATAAAATCTTTCATCTCCTGTACAAATTCCTCTAATGATTGGCCAGGCCAGAGCAGTGATGCAAGAAAGGCAGCATCTTTCGCTTCTGGCAGTGTTGCTTTTATCAGCATATGGTTACCTCCAAAATGATTTCCTGTTTTACGGACACTTATCGTATGAGAATCGAAAGCCATTTTCTAAATTTTCGTTAGATATTCTTTCTTCGTTAGTATGTAATGATAGTATTGCTGATCTTCTATCAAAATATCTCCACTTAGACGAAAACCGCATTTTCTTATTACTTTATTCGAAGCTGTATTGTATGGCAGCACGACAGCATTCAGTTGTTCGACATCCGTGTTTTCAAAAAGGTATGTGATCAGTCCTTTAACTGCTTGTGTGGTGTAGCCTTTATTTCTGTAATGCTTAGAAATTGCATAAGCTACTTCGCGATTTGGTCTGCTCAGGTCCTCTTTTATCCCGGTATTGCAGAAACCGATTAATTCATCTGTATCTTTTAGCACGATTCCTAACTTTAGCCATCTTTCCCCAACGTTTGGGACAGATGCTAGAAATGCCTTATTATCTGGTATTTCATAATTGGTAATCCAATTTACTCTCTGTTCTCTTGTTGACCGCCAATCTGGTAAAAACTTATATACTTCTGGTTGTGAAGTCAATTCATAAATTGCATCTGCATCTTCTATTCTAAATTCTCTTAATAGGATTTCGCCACAGTCTATTGTGAATATTTGGTTCATATCCATTCCTCCTGCGCTATGTAAATAAGTTTTTTCTTCTTGCAATCATAACATTATTTTCCTTTGGATAGTGAGAAAAAAGACATTCCTGGCTTTACTCAAGAATGCCTTATATAATGTCACTTCCCTGTTTTCCCCAAAACAATATTACACGCTAATGAGTATAATTCTTTTCTTTTTGTCTTTGAACATTAATATAAGCAGCTGCTAATAGACATATGCTTATAATCAACATCCCTGTGCCCATAGCGGCTGATGCACTAAATCCCTGTATTAACGAATAGAGGATTGCAATAATTATAATGACAAGGAGCAAAATTCCATTTTTTCTGCTTTTAAAATATAGAGAAGGAAAAACAGCTAATGCTAAGGATACTCCGATTAATTGAGCGATATAAACTGTTATATACATCCAAAGACTAACTTCCATCATATCCCGCCTTTTTTGATATTCGCAGACCTCCAGCCACCATTGCCGCAATACTTTCTAAATCTTTTTTAGAGAAATAATTCTTTTACGATTCAAGTCCCCACTTTAATTGTAAGCATTTTACTTCCATTTATAAAAAATGCACTATTCAGTCGCCAAGCAGTACATTAATTTAAATCGATTCTTGCTTTTCCCATCTGACATTAATTATAACAGAATGTAAGGTTCCGAAACGCCTCCTGACAAAGGATGTTTCGCGTCCGATTCCTTTACCGTTGCCGATCAAAATCATCGTTCTCAGGAATAAAACAGCAAAAAAGACCAAAACCAACATCCAAGTTTAATGAATGTTGATAATGGTCTCTTTATGATTTTAATTAATAAATTTTACTCTCTGTAACAAGTTATATAACGCAACAGCCATTTCCGCTCTTGTCGCATCATCATTCGGTGTGAAAGCGTTATTATAACCTTGCATAATCTCTAATTGTAACACATTTTCGATTTCCTCTGCAGCCCACTCAGGAATTTGATTCACATCCTGTAAATCAGCAAGAGAATGATTTTTTCTTTCTAAATCAACATCAATATAATCTGCTACACGACTTAATATACTAGCTATTTCTGCACGGCTAATCGATTGATCCGGGCGAAAACTTCCATCTGTATAGCCTGTAAGGAGATTCGCTTCTTCTAAGGCATGCACACTGTCAGCAAACCATTCGTCACCATCAACATCTGTAAATGGAGAGGAATCGGTTTTGTTCGGCTCTATTGCCAGACTGACAGCTATTAATCGAGCAAACTCCGCACGGCTTATTTCTTTGTCTGGTTTATAGGTTTGATCAGAATAACCATTAACAATCCATTTGTTGGCTAAAGTTTGAATGGAATCTTTTGCCCAGTGATTTTCGATATCATGTAATTCTGTTTCCTTTTCAATTACGGTATACAGTGAATTAGATCGACTTTTAATTACTACTGTATTGTCAGTAAAATAGGATGGAACAAAACTAATATCATCTTTACCTTTTATTAAAACAGCTGTTGATTTGTCAGGATCAATAGTATGATCTTGCAGCTTCACAGAACGTTCTACATATTGATCAAAGGAACTTACATCGTTTCCATTTTTAATATTTACCTCAAACCGTACTACTGGACCTTGTACATTGGATAAATGATCTTGGAAAAGTTCCGCCACCTCTTCATCTGGTAATACTTCCATTAACACTTCCACTTCTGTATTCTCCTCTAGCTCGCCTAAAGCCTGAATTGGAAGTTTATAGATTGCTTGATTACTTTCCAAGTGAATAGTAGCATTTTCATTCTTTTGTTTAATAGCATGGATTATTTGGGCAGTAATAGAAAAAGTAACAGATCGAGATGCTGAAGGCTGATCAAGCTTAATCTTTACTCGCTCCAGGTTGGAACTTCTTTCAATTTGCTTCAATATTTTTTCTGGTTGTAAAGTTACCGTCGAAACGGCTTTCCCATCTTCGTCTGTGTCTTCGTTTACTTCTATTGCCTCCCGGTCTACAACGACAGTTCCAACATTTGCAGAAGGTGTATCTTCTTGCTCTTCATTTTCTGAATCTGGATCCGAAGCATCAGAATTACTATCATTATCAGTATTACTATCATTATTAGAATTACTATCATCATTGTCAGGCTGGTCTGTGTCTGTATTATTCTCGTCTGTCTCATCATGTAATCGAATGACAACAGAGGATAATGGTGCAATTTCAATTGATTCTTTAGTCAGCTTAACCCCCTGGGGATCAGAAATGGCTTGAATACCTGCTTTTTCTCCTGCTACAACTACTTCTCCGTTTGTAAGATTTTCCTTTAATGATAGTGTTCTTGTTTGATTATCCGCATTTATAAATACAAAATATTCTTCTTTCGACTGAGAATCTTCTGACTGATAAGCAATAACAAGATCTTCTTTCTTAATTTCTGGAATATCTAATAATTTCACTTTTGCTTCGATATCTTGTTTTGTTGCAAGATGGAATGCATCAGTTGAGCGTCTTAACTCTATCAATCCTTTTGTATAAGTTCTCGTTGTAGTTTCTACTGGAAAAGCTGCTTCGTTTGTTGCTTTTTCCCAATCAAACATATTAATAGCATCAGTAGAATCATAGGAATCATGAATGAAATATGGATACTCAAAAGGATTCCCATTTCCATCTGTTAAGAATGTTGATTTATATGGTGCTTCTGCTGCTTCCCCCTTATAATCCTCATGTCTGAATTGCTTGGTACGACCATATTCCTGACCAGCATGGATAAATGAAGTCCCTTGTGATGTTAAGACCATCAAATTTCCTAAGCGAATTCGTTTGTGAATTTCTTCTTTATGATCTTTTGGATCTTTTTTAATCGATTGTGAAATCACATCATGTAAGGTTAAATTATCATGTGCTGAAATATATGATACAACATCTCCCGGGTCATCCGCCTTAAAATTACCAGGGTCTGCAGTTATATTGTTGAAGATAGTTTGAATATCTCTTGCCCCACCTGTAATAAAACGTGGCTGTCCTTCACTGCCAAAACCAGACTTTAATTCATTACGAAATTCATCTGAGAAAGAAGCAACACTGTCTGTCTCTTGCATCCAGTCCTGATCTGCTGGTTGTACATCTGGATAATTCTCATCTCCTGCAAAAGTTCGCCAGCCTTCTCCTATCATCACAATGTTTGGATTCAATTTTTTCGCTTCATCATATGCCATTTGAATACTTTCGGCATCATGGTCTCCCATCATATCAAAACGAAATCCATCGACCTTAAATTCGTCCACCCAATATTTAATAGAATCTACCAAGATACGTCTAGCCATTTTATGAGTTGTGCCTAGTCGTCCACCACCAAAGCTTTCACGCGGTGTTCCATCTGCATTCATAAAGTGATAGTAATTTGGTTCTAAGTCTTCAAAAATATGAGTTTGTGCCGTGTGGTTGTAAACAACGTCTAAAATTACTCCCATGTCACGACGGTGAATTTCTTGGATTAAATTTTTAAATTCCTCAATTCGCTTCGCAGGGTCGGTTGGATCTTCCGAATACATCCCTGTTAATGAGAAATAACTCTGTGGATCATAGCCCCAGTTATAATTAGTATCAGTAGAAGAGTAGTCTAGCAAACGTTCCTCATTATTCATTTCATTTGCAAAATAATAACTCATAACTGGTAGTAATTGAATATGGGTAACACCTAAATCTTCTATATAATCTAGCTTTTCCACAAAAGAGGAAAATGTCCCGAATTGTGCCTCTAATTCTTCGTCAATTGATGGGTCAGAAGTGAAATCTCGAACATGCACCTCATAGATTATAGCATCTTCAGGTTTTTCAAAATTATCAATCTTTGCATAATCCAGCTCTGGCCCAATTTGACTTGGATCAACGATAGCTGCCTTTCCAACCTTATTTTCCGGATTATCATTCGTCCATTCTGCCATTGATTTTGCATATGGATCTAATGCAAGAACTGTTTCCCCTTCACGTTCAATGGCAAAATGATAATAATAGCCTAATAGATTATTTAAGCCTGTGGTTTCTTGATTTAGATCAACTTGCCATACTCCTTTATCCCCTCTTATCATTTCTATATCTTCTTTAATTATCTTGTTTGGATCATTTTTGTCATATAAAACTACCGAAACATTGTCAGCACTTGGTGACCATAATCTTAATGCAGCGTTTGAAGCATCATGTACTTCAAGCCCCAATTTTCCTTCATAACCATACATTTCATCTTTTAATCGCCAACCAATGGAAGCAGTTGCTTTCCTGCCATTATGGGTAATAGTAAAAGGTGCTTTGTCTAAATCGAATGTACCATGCAGCATTACTATTTGATCCTCTTCAGAAATGGTAACAGAATCCAGTGTTAATGTTTTGCCTTCGTTATCTGTCACTGCAATCTCTTCAAGAAGCGTTTCATCCGTTAGCCCTGCTACTGAAGTGTAACCGAGTTCGATCTTTTTATTTGAGATAATTTCTCCTTTTACTAGTCCTTCTTCTTTGACAAAGTATGGATTCGTATACACTTGGTCATCCCCTTCTCGAACAAAAACTTGTGTATGTTTGTCAAATGCAGAAAAAGATAAATCTCCTGACTGCCAATTTGTTTCTTTGTTTAAAAATAAGAAGTTAATTTGGCTTGGATTCTCAACTAATGGAAGATCAAAGTACGATCCTTTCAAACCAAGACGATTGTCTGATAAATAATGAGCACCATCTGGCCAATTCGCAGTTGGTTGTCTCACGTCTCCCCATGCCCAAAGACCAAAATTATTATAAGATGCCTCTTCCTGATAGAAATTCACTCTTATCTTTCCGTCTTTATTACTTAAAGGCCGATAAGGATAAGTCTTATAATCTTCTGTGATCCAAACTTGGTTCATTTCAGGTGCTAGGATGTCAGCAAATAAATCACCAGATAAATTTTCGCCAGTTGCATGATTTAAAAGTAACATCCCTACCATTTTTGCGTTTTCCGTTAATTCCACATCAACATAATGTCCATAATCGGTTTTATTTTCTTCTTTAAAGTTTAATGCTGCGCTTGGCCAAGCACCAACAGTCTCTGAAGGGGTTGCCACATCCTCCCATATCCATAATCCTAATTCATCCATATTATTATTTGCAGGGAAATGGACACGCAGATGGCCTTCTGGAATTTCTCCTGCTTCTGGCGTGCTAGGCACATCATCACTACTCTCTCCTGATAAAATAGAGCCTTCTGAAATTGTTAATAGCCCGGTACCACCATCCGTTTTAGCCGGTAATTCGATGGCAATAACATATTCACCCACTTCATTTTCAGTTGCTTGGTATGTTTTATTCGCATAATGATCTGTAATGACAGCCGCTTGATTATCCACTTTCACGCTAATAGTTTGTTTTGTATCAGCTACATTTAATCCGATATATACCCTATCATTTTGAAAATTTCGTTCCACTAACAAGAAATGATCTTGATCAGAACCTGCCACGGTTTTTCTTAGACCTTTTGCAAAAATATCTGAAAATTTTTTACGAAAATCTAAGTTTTTCTGATAATGTGTGAACATATCATTATTTTCTGCTTGATCCCAAGCAAAATTATAACGATTGTCATATAATGGCCAGTTATTTGCCCCACTTTGCCCTAACTCTTCCCCATAATAGATGACAGGCTGCCCTTTGGCTGTCATTTGCAACGTAGCTGCAACTTTATATTTCCCTTCATCACCATTAAGACTGTGCAAAAAGCCATCCTCATCGTGACTGCCTAAAAATTGACCAAGTAAGGCGGTATTATCGATGGTGGTGTTTCTATCGATTAATGCCTGGTTCGCTCCTTCCAGGTTACCATTGACAAAACTTGTTGCGGTTGCCTTAAACTCAAAGTCTAATAAGGAATTCATCATACCAGACTTCAGGTACCCTTGATCATCAGACTTTCCAGCTCCCCAAGCTTCTCCAATTAATTGGAAATCCGGCTTTGCTTTTGTTAATTCGTTACGGAAATGTTGCCAAGTAGTATCATCTACATGTTTTACCGTATCGACACGATAATAAGCTAATGAATTCCCATTTTTTGTAGTTGATTTTTCGATCCAATTTTTTTGCCATTCTACTAATTGATTACGCACTTCGGCTACTTCTGTTTCAAAATCTGGCAGGCCGGACAATGACATCGTTTCATCATTAGATCCTGCTTGCTCTCTAAACATCCCGTCAAAACGTCCGCGCTCTTCTGCTGTTGGATATCCAGCTGGTGGATTGGTTTCCGACTGATTCAAACCGTAACCACCATGATTTAAGACAACATCTGCCATTATTTTTATATCTCTTTCAGCAGCTGCATCAATTAACTGATGAAATTCCTCTAACGTACCTAAATGCGGGTTCAGTTTTTCAAAATCTTCTGCCCAATAACCGTGATAAGCAAAATATGAACCTTCTGCTGCATTATAATTCACATCATAACCAATATTTTCTACGATTGGTGTAATCCAGATCGTGTTTACACCTAATTGATCAAGATAGTCTAGTTTTTCCATAACACCTTTAAAATCGCCGCCTTGATAGGTTCCTCGCTGGTTATCATAACTACTATAATTTAATCCATACGGGTCATTGTTTGATGGGTCACCATCATAGAAACGGTCTGTCAGCATAAAATAAATAATCGATTCGTCCCAATCTGTCGTTGTTTCACTCACTTCTCTAGGTGCGACAGTTGCCGTCACATTGGTCGAATAAGTCCCACCTTGTTCATCAACTACAGTAACTGGAATCGTTTTGTTTCCTGGTTCTATATCATGACGTACTGATAGAGTCATTTCATTTAATTCCGGTGAAATTGGCAAGCGTTCTTTTCCGCCCAATGCCGTCGTATCTGCATAAATGGATTGAATATTAAGTTCTGAATGATTAGTAATATTCACAGATAGTACCGCATGATCGTTATACGTAAAACTGCGATTCACGGATCCTTCGACACTAATCTCTGCTTCCCCCTCATGTTCTTCAGGCAACTCTTCTTCTGCCTTCGTCGCAACATAATACGGGTTGGTATATACTGTTTCCTCACCATCTTTCAAGAAAATTTGACGATGATTTTCCAGATCAGTAAAACTTAAATCCTTCGTCTGCTGTCCGTTTTCAATTCGTTCCACAAGTGTAAATCCAATAGAACCAGGATTTTCTTTTAAAGGAATGTCGACATATGCCCCATGCTTTCCAACTTGTTCATCAGAGAAAGGATGGGCATCAGCAGGCCAGTCTGTTAATTCTGTTGCTACATCTCCCCATGACCAGACGCCCCACGGTTGGTAGGATTCCGAATCTGTTTGGAAGTGTACTCGAATTATATTCTCTTCGAATTCCTTTGGCTCATAATAATATACTTGTCCATCGGTTGTAAGCCATACCTCATTCATTTGTTCAGACAATATATCAATAGAAATATCATCCGTTAGACCTTCTCCTGCACGATTATTAATTTTCAATCCGATATTTTGGGCATTTTCATTTACTGCCACATCAATATATGCGCCATATTGATCTGTTCCACCCTCTTCAAACCAAGTACCATTTGGCCAATCACTTACTTCATCGGAAGGGTTTGTTACATCTCCCCATAACCATGCACCAATATCAGAGAAATTATAATCACCGATATCATAATGAATCCTTATTTCATTTTCTGCTATTTGATCTAGTTCAACCTCTTCTGCTGCTTTTACTGAACCAATAGGTGCTATACTTGTAAACAAACTGAAAAACATTATGGCTATCATCATCAAAATGACAGGCTTCTTTCCTTTTTTGTTTATCATCATGCTCCCTCCTTTAAATTGATAGTGCAACTTACATGCAACAATAATGCAATTTTGTGCAAGCGTTTGCATTATTATCTAAAAAAATATCGCTCCATTTTCTTATTAAAATAGCGCAATCGTTTTCTCTAAATAATATACAATATTTTCATTGGAAGCGCAACCATTTTTCTTGAATTGAAACATAGGCACAGTTGGAGACCAGGGAATAAATCTTTGGATGTGCCCATGATCTAAAACATTACTTTCCACCTGTTAAAAAATTGATAAACACTTTAAGCTCTTTTCTTAGGACAAGTAGAAATCCCCCAACAATAAAAATAATACTTAAGAAATAAGGGACATTTAATAGAATATTATTCCTTGCTTGCTGAAATATTTCTGACGTTTCCCATCCCTGCACACTCGGAACATATAGTGCGATCGCGAGATGAACCATTCCGAATAAGATAGTCCCTGAAATTATTAATGTTCCGCCTAAAAGTGTTAGTCTGTCCATGATAACCACCTCTTTTTAATTAGAGCAATTTTGTATCCCTTACATCATGTTCAGATGAAGAGTTCATTTTTTTATGGAGAAATAATCTGTTCAATAGGATTAATAAGGAGCTTAGGATGAGGTAAACGATTAAAAATGCAGCGATAAACAATGCGACATTCGTATAACTGCCCACACCTGCTGGAATTTCCCCATTCGGATTAAAAAAGAAATACGGATAATATCCATCAAACAATCCTCTTAAGCAGGAAATAACACAATAAAGTATTGGATAAATCATCCATAAAAAGATGAACTTGCAGGTGTAGCTTTTCTTAACTTCAAAAATGATCCAATTTATAAAGACGAAGACTAGTATCAAGTAATGAAGTGTAAAGTTTGTAATAACCCGAACTCCAGCATATTCCCCACCACTAGATAGGAGAAAATGATATGTAAGAAAACAGATAGCCATAGATAAGCCCTTTTAATTACGCATACCAATCTATTATTGTTGCAACGTCACTTTGATTTTAACACTATTTTCCTTTTTGTGTTAATGGTTTTTTTAAATTCGAATCGGTTTAACTAAAATATAAATAGCGATTTTATCGAAGTTAAAGAGAATCCATTTTGCTATCAGTGGATTTTACTTGCAGAAAATATAAAAAGAGGAGAAAATACAGATATTTGATGAACACAATTCAGGAGCATGCATGTCATATCTATATTTATTATTAGCCATCATCGGCGAACTGATTGGATCTTCTTTGCTAAAAGCATCGGAAGGATTTTCCAAACTTTATCCTACAATTGGAGTTATCGTTGCGTTCATTGCCTGTTTTTTCTTCTTGTCACTGTCACTGAAAACCATTCCTTTAAATACTGCGTATGCGATCTGGTCAGGGATCGGGATTGTCGCAACAACGATTATTTCTGTTTTAATCTGGAAAGAAAAAATTAACATGGCAAGTGTTGCAGGGATAATATTGATTCTGGCAGGTGTGGTGATATTAAATCTGTATGGACCTGGACATGGAGATGCAGAACACGAGACAAGCGAAGCATCTGCAAGCACTAAAAAAATAGAAAGTCCTTCTGAATAAGAGGAGGACTTTTTTTTCTATGTTTATTTTTTATGGTGATTCTTTTTTTTAAAAGCCTCCGCTTATTCAAGCGCAAAAATCCCTGTCACAATGGCCATCCACAGTTCATTCGGAATTATATTTTCATGTATGTCGACTTTGTACTTCTTATAATTTATCAGCTTGCTTAAAAGCGAGGATACCAAACTGCCTTGAACAATTACTCTTTGGTCAGAATCTTGAATTGTAAAAGACTTATGCGCCATAGCAAATTTTATATGTAAGACATCATTTTTCATCGCGAGAGAGTATTCGCTGAATACGGTGCTTTTTTTCGTAATAGGAATGTTACGAATGGTTGCTAGATGATTTTCATGGGGATCAGTAATGTCAAACTGAAATTTTTTTGGAATTGCTGTATTTCTAATCGTTGCTCTATACAATAATTCTGAGCTGCGATAAAACTTGTAACTTGGCCGAAATCTTATTTTCGTTTGAACAGTTACTATTTTGCCATTCTCTTCATTTCTGATGTGCTGTCGAAGAAAACCCAGTATCGGGCTGGTGTAATAGAACGTATTCATCTTATCACTTCCCCTCTGAGGAAATCCATTTGTTTTCTTATTTGGGAATCAGCATATCTGCCCAGTTATTTTGTATAGTCTAAGATCCACTCTTTTATCTTAAGTGCCACTTCCTCCGGGCTATTTTCAGTAGTATTAATGGTAGGCATAGCTGGATAATAAGCCTTGTCTGCATTTTCTGTTAACCATTTCGCAAACTCCTTATGTTCATGAATTAGTTCCATGCTCCAGCCTCTCTCTTTTAACCGATTTTCTCTTGTTTTATCATCACAATGCAAGTTTATGTAATAAATATTGCTAAAACAGCTATAATTATCACACTTTTCTACATCCCACGGCATTATGGTACCGCACAGAATAGTCATTCGACCACTTTTTGCTATCTCACTTGCAACAGTTAACCAGATATTTTTCAGTTTTTGCCAGTCCCCAACATCTTTGTATATTACATCAATATCAATCACGTCAAAGGCTGGCATAAGCTTGCGAATAGCTGGAACTGCTGTGGTTTTCCCCGTTCCGCTGGCACCAGTTATAATGAACAAAGGTAGTTTTGTATTATCATGCAAAATACCCACCTCCCAATTCTGTAATCATTTATATACTCTATATTTATCACAAAATGGTTAAAAGTACCATAACACCATTGGTTAAACCATGAATAATGATCGATGGTATGATCGAATTAGTCCGCTCATATGCATAAGCAAAAATAACAGCACTAAAGAAATTGACTGGCATGACATTGTAAGTTGGAATGTGAACGATGGTAAAAATTAACGAGCTGAGTAAAATAGCGCCTGTGAATCCTAACCGTGTACGGAACCAGCGGTACAGGAAGCCTCGATAAAAGATTTCCTCATATATTGGTGAAATAACAGCAGCTGAGATAAAGGCGATAAGAACCGTGATGACACTCACGTTCTGTTGAATGGCATCTGTTTTGCTGTTCTCCCAGGTATTCCCTATAAAACTAGTAAGCACAATAAGAATGACGCCACCAACCATTACGGCAACTGAGGATATAAAAATCAATTTCCAATCGTTTGCCCTGAATGGTCTTAGCCCTACTTCACTCCATGAAAGTCCTTTTGGTCTGATCGCAATAAAATAAACGCCTAATAGTAACGTTATGGCGATCGTTAAGCCCATTAATGTTCCTGCATACAGATCGTCATCAAACCAGTCAGCATAGATAGGTTGAACAACCAGTTTAATAACACCAATGACAAACACAAATTCAAGTAATAGCAATAAAATAAGTTCCTTTATCCCCCAACGATCCTGCTCTTTCCAGTTCATATGATTGATTTCCATACGTTATCCCTCTTCCATTATATGATATAATCCAATCATATTAGATTACGTTACGTCACCTGCAAACATTTTTTCAGGAGGGAATAAAAATGAAACGATGGACTACTGGGGAAGTTGCCAAACAGCGAAACATATCTATTCGCACACTGCGATATTATGATCAGATTGATCTCCTTCCACCAAGCTTTAAAGATGCGAGTGGAAAGCGCTATTATTCAGAGGAGGATTTATTTACATTAGAAAAAATAATAATTCTAAAATCACTTTCTCTTCCATTAGAAGATATTCGCAGTGTTTTGGCTAAATTATCTTATAAACAAATTCTCATTTCCCATTATAATTACCTGCAAGAGCAAATCTCGACACTTCAAACTAGTATCTCTAACACTAGTTCCTTAATTAATTTGATTGATTTGGAAGGTTCCCTATCATGGGAGCGCGTTTCCGAACTTGTTCAAAATTCACAAAAAAGCGCTAAAAAATGGACTGACTATTTTCAAAAAAGTGAATTGGCGATCTTACAAGAGTCGATTCCCAATCTCAGTGACAATGATGACACTACACAACAATACATTTCAATACTGCGGCAAATAGAATGGTGTATCGAACACAATATTAAGCCCCAATCAGAAGAAGTCATTCAAATCGCCACCAAGTTAACTGAATTATCCAATATTACTTTTCAAGGAGATGCAGAGTTGATCGATAAATTCTGGGAAGTAAGAAAACTTCCGGCCGAGGAAACGGGGTTATATCCGATTCCTGATGAGGTACTGAAGTTTGTGGAAGGGTGTATTGCTTATGCTACAGATTAACTGAGTTTTGGTAATTATTTTATAAGGGAGTTGGCTTGAATTATCCCTTTTTCAGTTAAAGCCGGGTCAGAAAAAAGTATACTTTTTGGTGGATCCAGGGAATGTTCTCCATGTCCGTGTCCTATAAAAACTAACTCCATAAAGTGAGACTTTGATCAGTGGGGGTTTATATCCCCCACTGGTCAATAGCAAAACTTATCAGGATGCTTAGCGTCTGTTATCTCCCACTTACCATCCTCGTGTTACTCGATACTTTTCGTTTAGGGAATTACAGACGGTTAGCGCTGTGATAAAAACTCCCATTTACAATTCTCATTGCTATCATTCTACTAAAGACAGATAATTCGAATTAAACAATGCGTTGCCGCTCTGAAATCTATCTTAAATCTTACACATTTTTAATTCAGTCTACTGTTACAACTTCAAAATCATCGTCTTAGATGTTCCGTCAAAGCCATAATCCTCAAAACCTAATTTCTTATAAACGTGAATGGCACAGTTGTTTTCCTGGTCTACACTCAATGATATCGACTTAAAACCCTCTTTTCTGGCATGTTCAATCATACTTTCCATTAACAAAGTACCTAATCCCCTGCCTCTAACTTCTCTAGTAACAGCAATGCCCAATTCTGGAGTTTGTGAATCCACATAACCATAGCCTTTGTTACCACTGTCAAATAACCTGTACCAAACAGCTCCTGCTCGTTGACCTTCCGAATTTTCTGCAATCAGAGCCTTATCTCCATGTCTTCCCCAGTTTTGATAATATTTTTTGATATGGTGCGAGCTCAATAATTCGTTTTTTGACGGTTTATTTTCAGGAATATGAATGGATTCATACAACATATCTGTTAAAAAGCTAACTTCCTTTCTCTCCATATCTCTAATACGAAACAATATATGTACCACCTTTCCAGTTACAACTTAATAACTATTAAAGTCCGTAGCTAAATTTAATTTTTCTGTGCGGTCTCACCCTTGTCTTACCCCAAAAATCATCATCAGTAATACTGTAAAAGATATACTCTGCCAACACTAGCACTTAATATAGTGTACTAGAGAATAATGTTACTTCTTATTAGCTACAGCTTCGAATGTAATAGTTTGATTTGGTTCTGTTGGATATTTCCCATATTGATAATCTGCTGATATTACTATATCTTCAAACCCAATTTGTTCTAGGAGCATTTTAAACTCTTCAATTCCATACCAACGAAGTGGAAATTGTTCTAATTCTGTCTGAATTAAGTTACCATTTCGCCGCTTTACATAGCGGTGGTGAGAAATAGTATACTGGTTAATATAGTCAACTTTGACCAACTTAGATTCTAATATGATCATATCACTTTTACTAGTTTCACACGTTCTTGTTGATACTTTGTCCTTTGTTAAATCTGTTTGCAAAAAAATATCAATAATAAGCTTTCCGCCGTTTGAGAGATGCTGATAGAAATTCCAAATATTATAGTAAAAGAAAGCAAAACTATTACTACAACTCAACGTTTGTCCATACAGTTACCCTTATGCTTACTTATTAAATTTGCTTCATCAGCTAATTATCTTTTCTTGCAATGTTCTTTGTAATAACATTTACAATCTCATTAATCGGTAATGTTCCATCTACAACGAGGTCAGAGTTTGGTTTGGTCGTTTCTAACATATTCAGATAACCCTGTCTTCCTCTCACAATATAGGTTTCTAAATCTTTTAAAATGATTTCGGTGGAGCTACTTTTAAAGTCTCGTCTTATTCGCCGTGCCAATGCTATGTCCAGTGGGGTATCAATAAAAACAGCATAGTCAATAAAATCACTGGTTTTCGTATGTAAATAAGCAAATGGGAAATCCAAGATCAAATACTCTAACGGTTCGTTGCGTATATTCTTTATGTCTCGAATGAGGGGGGATAGATCCCATTCATCTGGATTCCCACCATTATCAATCCATTCCATGATGTCTTCAGGACCAGCAAAATCGTAGTCATCAAAGTAAAGTGCTTGGCTGTTTTGCAACTTATCTTTTAGCTTAGAAGTAATGGTTGTTTTTCCTCCACCCGATACCGCAGCAATTGCGATCACAATCGGCAATCTTTTTTCCATAACTACCTCCAATTATCATAAAGCCTATTTTTATTAACTTATTTCAAAAACGATGAGGTTTCGTTCCACATGCTAAAAGAAAAATCATCATTGCATAGGAATCCGGATTGTGTAATTGATCATAAGCATTTTTAACAGTTTGGAAGTCGGCTTCAGATAAGGTTCCATTTTTATAAAAGTGCTCAAATCTTTTAGGATTAAATTGCTCGTTAAATCCCTCCTTGCCAACTAAATCACTGTGAACAGAGACTGCCTCTAGATCGATGTCAGTAAATCCGGCACTTTGAAATAATCTCGGTAAGCTTCGGCCAATTTCACGATTTCCGCCGGCTTTTTTCTGCATCTGAATGAGCTTATCAATAACAGTGCGAAGGTTTTCCATACCCGGCTGTATTGCACCAAAGATACCATCATCTATATCGATGATCACTAACTTCCCCCCAGGTTTTAATACCCTGAATATCTCTGCTGCCGCTTTTATTGGTTCATGTAAATGCAGGAAAATTAATCGCGCTATAACAAAGTCATAACTATTATCAGGAAGGCCAGTATCATATACAGAAGCATTGATAAATTCGACTTTTTTATTATGCTTGTTTTGTTGTTTGGCACTTTCCAGCAACTTTTCGTCTACATCTAATGCGGTTATCTCACTATTTGGCAGGTTATCAGCAAGTTGTTCGGTAACGAAACCTGGTCCATACCCAACTTCTAAAACTTTCTTCCCATCTTCCAGACCATGCCATTTTAAGTATCTGTATTCCTTCTCCCACCCCATTAGTGCTTGTGCTTTTAGCCGATTAATCTCTGCATCAATGCCAATGTTGGCATTGCTTGCATGATAAGTTGAATAGGAGGGTTTCACTTTCTCACATCCTTTTTGCATTATGCTCTATATTTAATTTTACTCCTTACAATTCTAGCATGATTTTCCTTTTTATTTTATAAAAATTAAAAAGCATTCATCGTTATTGAAGAAATGCTCTTGGAAGTTATAATTATTATTCTCATACACTTGGGACTCTGATGAGAATGTTGATTGAAAGATAATTGGAAACCTAAGGTAGAGATGCATTCTTTCAAAGTTATAACAGGCACCTTTTACGAATTTACGTTTTTTTACCTAACACGAGGGCGATTTTCTTCGTAAGAGGACTTATTTACTTTACGGATATGTTGAATTGTTGAAAGTCAATAATAAGTCCTACTGCCTTCATGATATCATAGCCGATAATACCATCTAACTTTAGACCGTAATCCATTGCTCCTAGATTTATCCTACATACCTACCCTTTTGTTTTAACCTCTACCATCG
This sequence comes from Gracilibacillus oryzae, assembly GCF_009498735.1. GTDB lineage: Bacteria > Bacillota > Bacilli > Bacillales > Amphibacillaceae > Gracilibacillus > Gracilibacillus oryzae. The sequence continues at coordinate 29,008 of NZ_ML762430.1, read as the reverse complement.
TAACCCGATCCAAATTAAAAGTCTCCGTTTTTCCATTCCAGTTTACTCTCACTTCCACCTGCGTATTTTCATCAACTTTTGCATTCGTTGGATTTGCTTCACTGCTTTCTTTGAGTACTCCCTGATCGTTTAAAGTAGCGCCACTTTCTCCAAAGCTTCCAACACTATCGACATGATAAGTAAACTTTCCAACAGAATTAACATCAACCCCCTTATACTCCAGTACCAAATCCTGCGTTTCATAATCATCATTAGTTTGTGTAACTTTTAAATTTGCCGACCAATCTTCTGTCTCTTCAGAAAAAGTAAATGTTTTGGAGTCTTCTACACCGCAAGCTGCTAACAATAAGAATAAAGACCCCAATAATACCGCTATCTTTCGATTCATATACTTCCGCTCCTTTATTCCTTTATCAACGATTAATTTTGATAACATCTGGTACTTTATCTAAGTGCTCAATCCTCTCCAATTTCCCTTTGGATGGTGAGCGTTTATTCCATGAAAAGCTAATTAAATACTCTTGATTTTCTTCAATTAATTGAAATACATTAAAAGAAGTCTTCACTCTCTTGTCCTGAATGATTAAATAATATTCTCCGTCAAGTTCTTGTTTTTGCGTCACTTCGAATTTCCCACCAGTAGTTACTTCCTGGAATTGATGCTCAGTAATAAAAAAGATGATCACAATAGAAGCAATAATCACGAAGGTTTTTGCTATTGTTCTTAAATTCGGCTTTTGCCTCCCTCTCAATCTTAAGTATTTACTTAAAGAGAGAATATAGATAAGAAACAAAGCAGGAACTGCAAATATCGCTATACTAAAAGGTAAATACATGATTTCATGAAGATTATAATTAAAATCGGCAATTGCTTGTATCCTGCCAAGCTGAAACCCTATAAATGCTACGTATATAAAACCCAATAACCAGTACAGGACTGCTTTTTGCAATTTGTAACTTTTTTCTAATTCAGTAAAATATTCACTAGTATACATTTTCCCCTCCTAACTCCTTTCTTGAAGTAGCTTCTGGACAACTCTATGTATCATCATGCCCTAAGATATAATCCCTTGTTAACTCAAGCATTTGCTCATGAGTAGTTTCCTCACTGTCAACCATATAACCAGCATGATAAACAAACCCATCATGATAGGCATAAATCTCATTTGCAGAATCTGCCACAACACTCAGCCTCTCATTGGCTTCATCAAAATCATAATAGCGATAAACAAGGGAACTATTCATTGTGATGATTTGCTGGAAAACAGGTAAACCTTCCGTTAGCGTGTATTTCTTCAATTCGTTTCCAGCATAATCCAATTTATCCGTCATATCGACTTCTGTTAATGGATTTTGTTCAACTTCTGTGATGGTCATGATAAAAAAATCTCCTGGGTCTGACTTACTATGATAAGTTAACTGCACCTGTCTTTGGAGATCTCCCTCCTCATTTTCAGAGGTTACCAGATAGGCGATTTCCTTTTCCACTTCAAACGGCAATCGATTGGTATCTATGGTATTTACAACATGATTCGGGAAGGAAGATTGCAACTCCATTATGGGAACAGGCTTATAGTATGTAATATTTTCTCTTTGATCAAGCCGATCATAGCTTTTGAAAAACTCGCTGTAAGTTATGTCGGTCCCGTCCACTTCCTCTAATCCCGCTTCATCAGCAGAGCAGCCAAGCAGGAAACAAGATAACAGAAAGAACAGCAACTGTATCTTTAATAAATTCTTCATTTGGATTTTCAATTCCACCTTTTTTATATTACTTTATTAATTTTCTCATATATTCTAACACACTATTCCATTTATTGTTTTATATGGTAAAAGTGAATGAGTGTTTACAGTTTGCAGCCCTGACTGACTATGCTAGTCGATTAAATGGTTTAATATCATTTGCAAAACCGAGTTAGAGCTTCTTCTCCAGATATGTTTTTACGGTTTCCTCAAATGATAAATCAGAATAATAAGCAGAGAATTTTACGTTCTAGAATTCTATTAATCTAATAAGAAAGCGGGGATGTGAGTAAATCTGCTTTTTGAGTTATTTGTTGTCAGAAAGTTGTTTTATATTGGTCCAGCATTTGTTGTTCCTTCAAAGTCTTCTATTGTTTTACTAGAATGGATTTGAATTATTGAAAAATGGTATGATCACATCCTCTGTAGCTGATTCAAATTTGCGTCTCATTTCTTCCGGAGTATCGTAATAATCAAACTGGAGTGCTTTTTGATAAGTATTAATTGTGTCGATGATCGTCTGTAGTTCTTCCCTAGTGGAGTTTTCCTGTGCTTCATCCTTGAAATCCTCTAATAATTGATAATTATAGCCATATAAACTGGATGAAAACCATTCCAATTTATCTGGAAGAGAAATCTGCTCACTCAGCATTAGATTAGCGTAATTAACATTTAATGCTTCTGTCAGTTCCATTTTATCGATTTCATCAGTATCTTGCAGTGCATTTCTTAAGTTGATTTTGAGAGCTTCCTGATTATTCACAAATTCTCTAAATAAGCGCTGTTCATTTTGTTTTATTGTCTCTTTAACTTGAAAATGATCCCCTAGAAAAAATGTTACAAGCACTACTGCTATAATATTAATTATAAAACTGATAAGAAATAATTTCTGGTACTTCAATTTCCTCCCCCTTTTAAAAATCCAACTGAAAATTTGTCTTAAATCGACATTCAAACCAGTAAATAAAACTTTACATCCCTTATCACGCAGAAATACAGAAAGCGGCAGCTTATTCTTTCAGGACTTGTTGGTTTGGAATGGGCATGGAAGTCCTTACTTTCAACTTTTAAGGATATAATAACATAACCGTTGATATTACTCATCTTACTTTTACCTCCTCCTTGTTACTTAGTAATAATGGTTCTTCATTTGCTGAGAAGTTTATTTTCATATCTACCGGGAATCAAAAACCATAAGGCAATATGATGAAGGAGTGAATGTAATGAAGCCTTATCTCAAATTTGCAGGGATGGTTGTAACCTCTACCATCGTCATGTTCATCTTCAAGTATTTGAGTACCTTTCAGCTGAACCATGTATTTTTCAGTGAGACAAGGGTATATATGGCAATTCTGATGGGTGCAACCATGGCTATTATAATGTTAATTTTTATGCGTCATATGCTGAAAAACCGCAAGGCCAATATTGGAATTGTTACAGGCAGTGTCGTTGTATTTGCTCTGTCACTGTTCCTGTTACGCAGCCAGACACTGGTAGATGATACGGATTATATGGAAGCAATGATCCCTCACCATTCGATTGCCATATTAACAAGTGAACATGCGGAAATATCTGATCCGAGAGTGCGGGAACTTGCCGATGAAATTATTCAGGCACAGCGAAAAGAGATCGATGAAATGAAGAATTTGATAGAGGATCTTGAAGATGAATAGTGCTATTCTCTTTCAATTAGTAAAATGACTCCCAATATGAGCTGGGAGTCATTTTATTAACTTTTATTGTAGAATCACTCTTCGGAATATTTTCTATTAGGTATAAGCGCAGTAATAAGTCCAATTAAATTAGGTGGAATGCTTACTAACAAAAACAACCAGTTATTCGTCAAAATCGAGACAATTGTAAAGACAATGACAGATATGCCAATTTTCACACGAGAAGGCTGCAATGGAGCTGTACTGGTCATGTTGACCGACATAATGATCCCAATCATACCCCAACTCCCTACGTGAGCCAAAAGAAGTATACCTAAAACCATTGCTGTGCTTAATTCCACCCCAAACATGATTAACGAAAAGAAAACATAGATCGCTCCTAATGTGACATACCATGCATAAGATCTTGCCTTTTGCCAGATATGGTAGTAAAGCTCATCCAGCCCTCTGTTTTCTTTCGCTTTCTTCCGACCAAACCACCAGCCCAAAACCCCGAAAAGCATGCCCCCATACAGTCCTATGATCCCTCCGATAGAAACCTCCATCATTACATTCTCCCTTCTTCGAATAGAAACACTTCTTCAATCGTGCAATGGAATGCTTTTGAAATATTGTACGCCAGCTCTAAGGATGGATTAAATTTTCCTGATTCAATTGCAATGATCGATTGACGTGAGACCCCAACTTGTTTAGATAATTCCTCCTGCGTAATCTTCTTCAGTTTTCGCAATTCACGTATTCTGTTTTTCATAAAGCCTCCTTGATTAATGTTAAGTAAACTTTACATTTGTTGATAAGTAAAGTTTACTTAACATTTCATGATATGTCAAGCAGGCTTTACATTTTTATTTAAAAAATGAAAAAGATAATTTACGTGGGGAGTCTTTGAGGCATGATAGCAAGAATGTTGGAGGATTATGCTATGATTCAGTATTTTCAATTGCATGTCTGAACTCCTCCAATGATTCATTCTCATATTCCAGTTCCTGGAGTAAGGCCCTCAAATAGCTATTTACTCCTTTATCGTTCGCTTTAGACAGTTGAACAAGATCGAAGTTTTCCTTGAGGTAATTCATATCTTTTAACCATATAGTAAGCGGATTCATTACAGCGTTATTTGCATTATCCTTTCTAATCATTTCCTTTAAATCTGAAGATATACCACGATAAATAGTTAGCAATTTTGCAATATTATCATTTCCCCTGTCGCCAGGCTCCACATCTTCCAGGGTCCATGCTGATAATGTCAAACTCCAATGCATCGCTGTTAAATATTCAACTTTTTCATCGAGCGCTAACTCATCATAGTTCTCTTTAAGTGTCTCGCCAAAGCTTAGAGAATACGTTAACCCATTATGAATTTCTTCAAAATGCGCCAGTTTTGCTTCGTCTTTTTCACCGATTACTTGTTGTAACATTACCAAGTTCAGCAATACAGATAGGATAAGTGCCATTGTTATAAGGCTGCTTCTTTTCATAATTAAACACCTCAGTTATTAAAGTGAAGATCCACTTTTCCTGCATCCTACTACATTATTTTCTTTAAACGAACCGAACATCCATCTCATGTTGTAAGTTTTGTATTCGAGAGCTATCATAAGTGCGATTACGTAATATAATTATAACTAACTCTTTTTAAACAGAAATATTATGACTACCAAGCCTCTTCGTTAAACATAAGATCTTCCTCATTACCTAGTTCGTGAATGAAGAAGACTCAATTTATTATTGCATCCAATTCATTAAGACTGTGTATGACATGGACATCCAAATGTGATGTTCTGTCATTCCTATTTATCCATATCCCTTTCATGCCGGCATTTTTACTAGGAATGGCATCAGTCTCCATTCTATCCCCTATGTAATAACATTCGTTTATGTTCACATTTGCTTGATGACATGCTTGTTGAAAGATAGTTATATCAGGCTTAGATACCCCTAATTGGCTTGAGGTTATAACATGGTCAAAATATTTATGAATATTTACAGTTTCTAATTTTTCCATTTGCTGTTTATACTCTCCATTACTAATAATACCAAGGCTAGTACCCTGTTTTTTTAATTTTTCCAAACAAGGGATAACGTCTTCATACACTACCCAATTTTCCTTGTAGAAACTAAGATAATCATTGAATTTGCTATCAGCTAATCGATCACTTAAGTTATTACCAAATAATTCTTTCATCCTCATTCTCCGTTGTTCCTGAAAGGATAGTTCCCTTGCCAAAAACTTATTAAAGTATTGAAGAGATAATTCCAGCCATAATTTTACAAAGTCACTTTCATTAAATTTTAATTCTTCCTTATTCACCTTTAAAAACTCTATCGCTGCCATTTTCTCTGCTCTTTCATGATCGAGTAATGTAGAATCAATATCAAAGAATATCACGTTGACTCTCCCCAATTCTTTTTCTCGATTATTAAAGCCAATAATAACCAGAATGCTTTTTATTATTCACGATAGCGATTGTCAAAGGAATGGCAGCTAAAATAATATAAATAATAATAAAAGTAGTTGTTGGGATGTTTGCTAGTTTTTCAACCAGACCCATCACTATGAAAAGGAAACCTAATAAAAATGCAGATAATGCTGCTCCTTTTTGATAGGAGCGAACATCACTAACATAGCTTTCAATATTTTTCCTGAGAAAAATCCTTTTATCTAATAAGTGACAAGTCCCATGAACAATCATGGCTATTCCTAAAAATAGTTGGGCAAACATCTTAAACCGTCCTTTCTCTAGTTAGTTCTGTCTGTTGAGCGAAAATCGCGTCAAGTGTAATTACTCACAGGCTGTGGTTTCATTCCCAGCATCTTGATCCCAAAACCGATTTTTACCATACCATCAATCACTGCAATTAATAAAAATGGAACACTTGCTGAAAATATTCCAATCAGGGCGTTTACTACTAAAATAGCTCCTAGTATGATCATCAGTTTTCCTTGAGAAAAATAAAAACCAAGGAAGTGAAGACCGATGATCAAAAAGATACATAGCCACAATAATCGTAAGTTATCAATACCGATAATCCACCCGCAAAGTGTGCAAAGAAGGATGGTGACTGCAATCATAATATTATCCATTCTGTCCTGAAACTTGGAATTCTTGCCATATGCCAGTCTGTTATTAACAAAAGGCAACCCAAGGATCAGGAAAAATCCAATAAAATAGCCAAATCCCATTATATATGGTTGAATAAATAAGTCACCAGCAACAACCGCCGCCAAAATAATAATGATCCCAATATAAACAAGCCAAACTCCTACCGTTCTTTGGTTATTATATTCTCTTTTCACTATACCCGTATCCATTTTTCTCCCCCTTAAAAAAATACCCTTCTTTAATCTTAATGAATGGATAGACTCATTAGAATATTAATTCAACAAAAAAGTGACGATTCCTGCTTGGAACAACGTAAAGTGCTCTTTCGCTGAATATTAAAAAGAAGCGGACATAAATATCCGCTTCTCTGCTTTATTTCTTTACTCTGTTCATGGAATTCACGACAAATGTAATCATAAATGCTAAGATACAAGGAACGAGCATTGCGATAACAAAACCAAAGGCATTGTTCGCTAAAAGTGGAGCGGTAAATGTTGGCACATAAGCGGTTCCTCTGATATCGAACATGCCGACTAATGCACCGCCTACCCCGCCAGACAGCAACGCACCTGCAAAGATCCATTTATTGGAGAACATAAACGGATAGGCTGATTCAACAAAGGTACCAAATCCCATATTTATAAGAAAGCCTGGCCCAGCTACTGCTGCTTCCCCTTTATCACGAGGACGCACGATATTTGCAAGGTTAATACCAGCGGCAACCATGACGAGCCCAACCATATCAATCGCACCAAGAAAACTATTGCCCGTTTTCTCCATCTCCAATAAAACAATCGGCAAAATAGCGGCATGATAGACACCGCCGATAATCGCCGGCCAGATCAGCACACCAGCGATCACACCAGCCAGAATTGGATTAAATGCGACTGCTGTCTCAATCAATTCTTTTATTCCATCTCCAATAAACAAAGCAACAGGTGCAATCAGATAAAATACTAATAAACCAGCAATAAGTCCTGCAAAACCCCCTGCAGCGATGTTAACGGTTGTCATTGGAAAACGCCATTCAACAAATTTTTGAAATAAAAAGCGTACAAGCAATCCTGCCAAAATACCGCCAATCAGGCCGCCGATAATGCCGCCATCAACTGATAGGACACCAGCGATCACACCAGCAACAATGGAAACCTCGTCCAATTCGGAGATCTGTTTTGCTGCAATTACCGCAATCACGACAGGCACTGCACCGATAAGCACATCAAAAACACTGCTCAAGGCATCAAGTCCCGGTATTTTACTTAATGCGAGAATCAGCGCCATTGCGATAAAGCCAGGTAAAGCAGACATCATTATACCGCGAATATTAATGTTTTTCAGTCCATTTCCTTTGGTTACCTTATTATTGCCGCTCCCAAGAATCGGGCGGTAAGTCAGACCAAACTCCTTGCTTAATGCAGTAATGAAGGAAACCGCACGAGTACGATTGGTTGTACCAGTAGTACCAGAAGTCGAGATGACGTTGGCTCCCTTTGAAGCAATCATAGCCATGGATGTGCCGCCTGTTCCGACAATCGGTACCTTTTTTCTTGCAGCAGCTTCAATAGTTTTTCGGTTGGTATTCTCTGGATCCCCACTCATCACAATTAAACCATCAATCTGTCCTTGCTCAATTTTTTCCGCAAGTTCTTCATCTATTTGCTGTGCTTCCTGATTGATTTCTACTAAACTAGCTTTCTTCCCGTCAACAAATGTGCCGGCATTCAAACGCCACAGTGACGCCTTTGTCGCATCTTTGGCATAATCCATCGATTCCTCTGCACCGATAAATTGGACACTTTCCATTTGAATTCCTGCACTTGCTGCCTGTTTTTCGATTTCCTTTAATAGTTTGGCAGGATCTTTACCGCCTAAATTAAAAAGATTCCCGCCACTGCTTCCAATAATTGCAATTTTCTTCATGTCAGTAACCCCTATGATAGATTTTTTCAAACATTTCTCTATTATAGGATAAAGTAGTTTATTACGCTAGTGTGGTAAAGTGTTTTGTCGATAAATTCTGAAAATTCCCGCTTTTGGGCAGTTATTGTATTGCAGGCAACTCTCCTGTATGTGTTTTTCTTGAAGATGTAAAGGAAAGATAGATTGTTGTAATAATACAGAATAATAGCGTCAGGTGAAAAAGGATATGCAATGTATTTGGAGCAAAACCATTCATCACTGGCAGGAAAGTGTGCGTATCTCCAAACATCTGCTGATAACTTTCTGCCATTTGTTCCGCACCATAACCAAAAAAGTAGGGAATCCACCATGATATTAAGACTCCTGCAAAAATACATACTTGATGGATTAACAACCATAATTTGATCCAGACCGGATATTTTTTACCCAGAAAAGGAAGGATCAGTACGATTAAGAGTAGGATTTGGCCTGCATTAATTGCTGTAACCGTAAGTAAACGATTCAATGAATGTTCCTCCCGAATCGCTTGAACATCATTTAACGTACCTAATGGAAGCCAGTCTTGCACAATCATAAATAATAAAATTAGAATAAGGCCTGATAATAATAGTTTTTCCGAAGTGCGGATTTCTCTTTTCATGATTTTCCTCCTTGGCATCTACATACTATATTTTGGTATTACAAGAAAATCATATCTCTAAAAACACCATCTTTCTATAAAGCTATGGTCCAATTTTTTTTAAGACTTGAGACTTAGGAAATATGTTTTTTATATTCTATTCTCTGTTTCTTCACTTTATATACAAACTTGAGCAGGAATTTACTGGTTCTTCTCGAATTGAATTAGTACCAGATACTAATTGGAAGGGAGATAATTTTGATGGATCATGTGAGTAGTATTGAGGCAAAATCGATTGAGTGGAAGCTTGTAGATGAAGGTGTTGAAATCTCGATTCTGCGATCTGAACCTGGCGAGGTACGAGCATTACTCCGTTTTGCACCTGGGAAAGGCTATGCTCGGCACCGCCATCCTGAAGGCGAGGAAGTTTTCGTTGTGGAAGGGGTATATGAAGACATGGGAACAGCCTATGAAGCTGGCTCTTACATTTACTATCCGCCGAATAGCGATCATGCGCCTACCAGTCCAACTGGATGCACGATTTTGGTTATGTCGCCTGTTGCTCCTGTGAATATTTGATTTTTTCAGTAAGGATTTAAATAGCTGGATGGCAAAATTACATACTGCCATTAGCAAAGAACATGGCAATTGCCAGAAATAACATGATTGATAATAACACTCTTATCCAAATTACCTTGGTACTGTATCCAGCTTTTCTTTCCAAATGATATATATATAAATTTGTCAGGATGAAACCGATGAATATCAATGTAAAGCCTGCTAAATCTGTTTGAATCATATTGGTTTTGATTACTGTCAGAGGATAAGCACCGTACCCACAGTACCAATTATTATATTTAAATAAGCTGCCATATTTTTATGCTCCAATTTTTTCACCTCTAAACATCTTGCTCTTCCTATCAAATCAGCCTTATCCAGAAGGAGATTTGATAGGAGAACTGCCTCTACCTATCAAATCTGCTATACCCATAAGGAGTTTTGATAGGAAAATCGCATCTACCTATCAAATCTGCTATTCCTATAAGGAATTTTGATAGGAAAACTGGCTCTACCTATCAAATCTGCTATACCTATAAGGAGTTTTGATAGGAAAACTGGCTCTACCTATCAAATCTGCTATCCCTACAAGGAGTTTTGATAGGAAAACGGACTGTGTCTCACAATTTTATTCATCTGGATCAATTACTTTGATGACTGGCGGGGATTTGGAAATGATATGTACATGATGTTCAATACAAGCTAAAGAGTAATGTGTCAATTCATAGTCTGGAAGCCTATACTCTTTCTGTACAAAATCAAAAAACTTAGACTTCTCATAGATCCGAAATGAATCTCCCCGAAATACTTCATCATCATTCCAGTTAGTATAATCATCGTATATAACGGAATAAGTAATATAATTTTTAAAGTCAATTTGCAGGGTTTCTGCTTTGCTGTCGGCATGTGGGAAAATAAGCAAATCTGTTGCATTACTGCTTATGTTTACTATAATTCTTAACTGTACTTCCTTCGTTTTCGATTCAGAAATCTGTTCAAATGAAATTTCATAATCTTTTAATTTTATCAAATCCTCAAATGTCATGATCATCCCTCATTCCGCTGTTATTTTAAGCCTGCTATTTAATAATGATTTATAGCTTCAGGTATGACCTTATGGAGTACTATTTTATCGCTACAGGTAATAATCACATCAAATTCATTTTCTGTACTCAAGGTCGCACCCACCAAACCAGCTGTAAAATTTCCTCTGACAATTTCATAACCTATTTTATACTCAATATCTTTTCCATCATTCATTTTTTAACAAGATGTTTTAAAAGTTCATTCAATTGCTTTCTTCCTTATCATATGGTGCAGCAAGCGGTTTTACTGTATAATTAAGTTAATATTGTATCTTAATTACATTTATAATATCTTTCTGGTGGTGTTGATAGATTGAGAAAATTTTTAACTGGGGTTTCCGTTCTATGTTTCTTGTTTTCGGCCTACATAGCTATGCATCTTTTTCAGACTTGGAATTTTGACTTTATTGAGCACTCATATGGGATAAATGTGTTCACGTCTATTTTTGTAAGTGCTTTAGGTGTTATTTGTGGTTTTTTCTGTAAAAAAGGAACTACGCGATTAAGTTTAGTAATTTTGAACTTCTTACTATTCATATACTTAGGATTTTATTGGTATGTCGCTGTATAAGGATTCCAAGAAGCTTAAGATAACAGCAATGATCCCTATATTTTAGACACGATCTCGTATTGAAACAATGTATTCATAGATACTCCTCCAAATAAATCTTTTGCCTAAAAGCTCATATCAAAAAATTATAACCAATCAGGCAGTCGTTTCTTATACATTTCCATTGCATCTGTATTCGCCTTTAGAACAGCAATTGTTTTGTCATTCGGTTTGGTGTAAATGGTGGGGTAATCGATCTCTTCATATTCTTCTTGAACTGTGAATGCTAATTTTTCTTCATTGATGGAAAACTCTGCCTGCACACCAGGTTTATTACCACGGGCATCAACTCTTATCCATCGCTCTAAGGAAGGTAGAAAAACTCCATTTAGTGTATGGAGACAATAACCTTTTTCTGGTGTATCAAATATCATCAGCCTTTGATAACAGAAACCAGTTGGTATTCCTTCCGCTCTCAACAGTGCTGCCAATAAGTTGGATTTGGCATAGCAAATACCCTCTTTATGCTCAAGCACATCGGACGCTTTGCAAGTCACTTTTGTCCCCTGAATATCCCAGGAATGAGAAATATGATCCCTGACAAACTCAAAAGCTAGCTTCACTTTTTCTAGATCCGTCTGTTCCGCTGTGAATAATTCCTGTCGTTTGGCCTCGATGAGTGGGTGAGAATAGTCTATAACCTCTAGTTCCTGGAGATATGCCTGTTTATTATTTGTTTCTAGTATTAAATTCATCTCTTAACTCCCCTTTAACTTAATAATCTGCCAATCAGTAAAACACTTCCCAATATAATCGATAAACCTAATGTTTAAACGATGGTAACAACACTTCTCGTCATTCCCTTCCAGCCCCTGACGCCTGAAAAACCAAATACACCAAACAGAAAGGTAATTATTGTCATAACCAGAATGATCACTAAAGGATGAACGCCGTATGGAGCATGACTAAACCAGCCAGTGAATGAATAGATGGCGAACAAAAATATACAAAAGAATGAAAAAATAAATGACCAAACATTAATTTTCTCCTGCATTATGCTCCTCCTTCACGAATCTTCTAAAATAAATAGAAACAACCAATAAACTAATTAAAGCGGAATCTATTATTCTCACAACAATAATGCCGAAAGAAGCAAAAGTCAGACTATCAATCAGGTACCATAGAGAAAAGAAGAGTGTGGAAAGCATCGCGATAAGACACCAGTAGATCCACTTTTGTCTTGGTTTTGCACCACCTTCTGCTGTGTTTGTTGCTGCTCGAAAATAGATATATGCCAGAATCGCCAGAATACCAGCGATCGTTCCGCCATGCTGGAGCAACTTAAAAACAGGAATCGTACGATCAAACAGGTCAACAGTATAGGTAAGGAAAGATAGATTTCTCACCATCAAGCCGTCTAAATGGGTGAAAGAATCCCAGGCTACATGTGTCAGCATGCCAAATAGAGCAGAATACAGGAATATGATCACGTTTAAAAGCGAGCTGCTCCTTGCTTTCTCGGGAGGTTTTTCCCGTAAAATTGTTGGCAGATGATCATATAATGACTGATGAATCCATATTTTATAAATAAAATAAACAATCACAACTACTGGCAAATTTAAAACAAGAAAGCCAGTGAATGTATGGCCAATTGTTCCATAAGGCATCCCACGCAGAAAATATTCAAAATCTGGTGACATACTTCCTAACACCATTGCCAGAAAATTAACATATTTACTTTCGCGCGAAAAAGGGAGAACTGCTGCTGGATGGGCAAAAGTTAATGACATTTTTCTTCACTCCTCTTGTGTATAGACTAACTTTTTGCTGTCCCATCTTTCATAAAAATACCTGTCAATAACAGCACCAGCCCAATGAGAAAAAGGAC
>NZ_ML762430.1:9511-15858 GCF_009498735.1 Gracilibacillus oryzae | reverse complement strand
AATGATGTATCCTGCAAAAATGGCCATAAAGCGCACCCTCCTTTAGCGAACCTTCAACTTATATACTACTTCCTGATAATCATTCTCCTCATTTTGATTGATAAACCCTGCCTTCTCATACAAACGAATGGCCTTGTTGTTTTCTTTTTCAACGGTCAATGATATCACTTTGCAGTCGGGATGTTTCGCTTTGATTAACTCCATTATCTTCTGGAGAGACTGTTTACCATACCCTTTGCCTTGCTGTTCTTTATCAATCTGAAAGCCGCCAATCCAGTAATTGTCCTCACTATTGGGGGTATAGGTAAGATAAAAAGCGCCAATTATGGTATTGTTTTCATATATTATGTAAGGATCCAGTGCCTCATCCCAGGGTTTTACATAAGCATAGGCAAGTGATTCTGCAATCGTTGGTACAAATGGTTTCTGGCTCTCATGTACTTTTAATTGAAAGGCTTCTTCCCAATTGTCCTTTGTGATTTCTTCTATCCTGATATCATACATTTCCATGCTCTCCCTTTATTTATTGCGGCTATTAGAAGGAAAATACTCCATAGCCTCCCGACATTGCTGATAACCATTATTCTTGTAAAAGCCCACTCCCTCTTCACTTGGCCAAACAATAACAAATTCGATATGATTCTCTTCAACCCAGCTGTTAATAGTGGCGAGAACCTTACTGCCAATACCTTTATTCCTGTATCCTGGAACTGTATAAACATTGGTCATATAAGCAAAAGGCTGGGTGATTCTGCCAGGGCGAGGTACTTTCTGAATGAACTCAATGTAAATATGGGATACAATTTTCCCATTATCTTCAGCGACCCAAATCAGCCATTGATCACTTGTGAATACGCTTTCCAAAAAGGTGTGGCATTCTTTTTCGACTTCATCATAGGAGGCATCTTTTTTGGTTTCATCATATTCAAGGGTGAAATTCCATCTCATCATGATTAACTGATTTATCATTTTTTTCAGCTAGTCTTATTTGCATTTTTTCTGCCCCTTCGTCCACAATTATGGTAATTCCACTATATTTTAACATAAATTAAAAAAAAAACGATCCCCATAACAGAGAATCGATTTTACTTCGGAAAGGCTTCCTGCTTTGATACTCTCACCATTTCCTCTGGAAAATATTTCTTGAAATACTTCTCCACTTTGTGATGTAAATTTGGCTGGTACCATTTGTCTAATCCATTGTCTTTGAATAACTGGGGCATTCCTAGTCTTGCGGAACGTTTTCCCATCGATCCATCCCCAATGCTCAATGTATCAATCCAGATATGATCGACTTTGCCTGTTAATACGCTTGCGAATTCTGGCGTGAATGGCAAAACAGGGGAAATGGATGCTTGTGTGGCTATCCCGGCATCATGAAGTTCCTGTAATACACTCAATCGCAGCTTAATTCCCGGTGCATATGGAGCAAAAATCCGCTTGATATCTTCTCTGTCTGTTTCGACTGTCATGGAAACAAGCAATTCGCATTTTTCATGTAATTGCACTAGCAAGTCCAGATCTCTTTTGATCAGCGGGCCTCTTGTCTGGATCTGCAGAAAATCGGGCGGAAATTCGATCATTGCTTCCAATAACCCGCGGGTAATCTCTGCTTTTCGTTCAATCGGCTGGTAAGGGTCAGTGGCAGAAGACATGAAAATATTGACAGGTTTTGATCTTTTGCGGAGCTTCTGGATTTCGTTTTTGTAATTTTCTGTAGCATTTGTTTTGATATCCACCCATGTGCCCCACGGCAGGTCTTTGAACCGCTGGATCGGCATTTCCCTGACATAGCAGTACAGGCAGGAAAAACCACAGCCGCTGTATGGATTTAGTGAATGAGTAAACCCAACATCCAAATAACCTTTGGCTTCTGTTAAAATCTTCTTGGCATTTATTTCGTTTAGCTGTGTATTCATTTTAGCCCTCTTTTCCTGAAAAAAGATTAACGATATGACTTTGCTCGATTTATATGTTATAGTAAAGATAAGAACATCATATACTAATAACCCGCAGCTGGAACTGCGGGTAGTGGATAAGCGGTTCCCCCAGCGGGATCGGCTATCATAAGGGTGATAGACCTCTCCTAATTACTTTTGAGGGCAAATAGGGAGGTCTATTTTTTATTGATCAACGAAATGATCAATGTGAGTAATGCAATCAGGAAGGAACCAAAGCCTAACAGCACTCTGAAACTTTCATACATACTCATAAGCGTCACCCCCTTTCATCAAGGGGATTAGCCGACCTTGCCCTATTAGAACATTATCCTGTTCTATTATAACACAATTGATACGAACATGCATTCTGTTTATCTATTCAAAATAAAAAACAGGAGCTGAATCAATGCCCTTTATCCACATATATTCCTCCCCTGTTAACCCTTCCTTTACCCACACATCCCCTTTTAGATTATTCGCATTTCTTCTGAACCAGGTAAGGTGTGAACCAGCCATTTGAGGATCCCGATCATAATCGTTTTTATTTGGAAAAGTGATTTGGTTTTGCTCTTCAGTTTTTATATTGATGGCATAAAGTGCTGTGAACATGGTAGGTACAGATCCTTCACCCCAGTTCTTGTTTTCTTTCGCACGTGCTACAATGACTTGATCTGGTGAAAACCATTCCAAGCCAAGGTCAACATAGCCTTTAGGTGTGTATTCTTTTTGTTGTTTTGCTGTTGGTATATCCGCAATCGCAGTGTTTTTGTTCTCAACAAAAAATCTCCCCTCACCGGAAATATAAGCGAGTTTGTTTGCTTGTGGGGCCCACTTTATCCAGTCCGGGTTCCAAAGCATTGTCCCTATCACCTGAAAATCGGTTCCCTCTGATGATAAAACACTCAATATATTCTGATCAGCGGAAATAGAAGCAGTTGGAGTAGCTAAAAAGCTGACCCAAGTACCATCAAAATTCCATTTGAAATCATTCGCATTTATGGCAAATAACTTTTTTTCGTTCGTTTGGATCGTATAAAAAGGAGTGATTTTCTTTTTTGAGAAGATTGTTTCAACAGGTACTTTATAAAGCGGGACATGTCCCCATCCAGTTGGCCGTAAACTAGCTTGTGATGAAACAATAAATTCATTTCCATTCGGGAACCATTCAAAATCACTCACGCCAAGAGAGACATTTTCAAAACCGTATGGTTGGCCATTTTTCATTTTGGTAACATTTAAAATTCCTTTTGAAAGATAAGCTAATTGATTTTTATTAGGAGACCATTTGAAATTTGTCGATTCCACTGTAACATACGGCTGATAGTTTTCTTTTTTCTCAGTGTCATACAGGTATAAATCCGCTTTATTTCCCGCTTCATCACCATCATAATAGGCGATAAATCGACCATCATAGGACCATTTTGGTGAATACACTTTTTTGCCGTGTGTTAGTTGAATTTCTGTCGCCCCTTCCTTGATCCACAGCTGGCTGTCACGGATAAAAGCTGTTTTGAAGCTGGTATCTGCACTAACCATTGTGGTGAAAGAGAAACTGATAAAAATTAAAAATAAGATGATTCGAAATACCATGACCATCCCTCCTGTCTATAGGATGGCCTAATAATAGTGAAAATACTGGTTAAACTCAGTATATAATTTGATCAATAAAATAAAAAACCCGAAACTCTCCGTCTCATCTGTTATATGTACAGGACACATGGTATCCACTTATTTTTTAAATTCCGCTTTAAGCAAATAAGCTACATCATAATCTTCCAACTCATTCTTATGCCCTTCCACATTCTCATAAAATTCTTCTGGAAGTGAACTGACACCAGTTTCACTATCTGAATAACAAATAGATGCTAAAACTACTTCCTCTTCTCCAAAGGTTATTTTTTCTGGAATAGTCCCCCATACACTCATCATTTTTTCCAAGCCGGCGGAGGTCGGATCAGGACCTCTTGAAGAAGCCGTACTGCCTCCACTGCTAATGGCTAAGTTATATAAATTTGACTTGTCATTATTATTTACTGTTGTATAAATCACCATACCATCTTGCTCAATTGGTATAGTCATATTACTAAATTTCTTTTCCACTAATTTTCCTGATTCATATTTATCAACCCAGACAGTTAGCTCCTTGTATTCACTGTCTGCAGTAAAATCAAAGAGAAATGAATGATCTGAAACCGTAGAGAGAATGGCTTCTTCCCTCTCTGTTAAATCAACAACAGAGACAGTGTTTTCCTCATTAAAAGCACAACCACTTGTAAAAAACACCAGCAGCGCAAAAATTCGCCACATTTTTTTCATATTATCCCTTCCCTTTTATTGGGTTTTCGTTAACGCACGGGCTAAAGCGTATATTTTTCGTCAGCAGAATATCCGAATATAAGTATCGACAGGTAATTGGTGTGATGCGATAATTTTTCTAATCATTTCTCCTCCTGCACTTGTGCTAAAATCAGTTCCTCGACCTCACCCTGTGACATGTCATTTGTCAGTAATGTTTCACCTTCTGTGCCGAGATAATCGTTCGCATTCCACCAGGCACGCAAAGACTCTTCACCAAATTCCATTTTTTTGGCACGGGAGTTGTGGCGTGTGACCGTTTCTTCAAATGTTAAATCATAATAAAAAGTATAAGCATTGTGATTAAAATGCGTGATTAAATGATTCAACATCTCTCCATAACGATATTTGTACAATATACCTTCTACAATTACAAATTCACACCTGCCTTTGCCGTATTCCGCAATTTGCCTGATCAAATCTATCGAAAGGTTGCCATCCCTGTCTTTTACCTTTAACATGTCACGGCGGACGGTATCCTGGGAAACTAAGAGGGTTCCGCGCCCGAGATGATGCTGAAGTGCTTTTGCTGTCGTTGTTTTTCCACTTCCGGAGTTTCCTCGTATAATAATAAGCTTTGATTCCATATTATCCTCCTGACTTTTCCCAGTTAGCAACTGTCTCTAGTAAACTGTTTTTATTTTTGTTAAATTGGGTGATTCTGTGGCCATTGGCTCCTGATGGGTGGGGAAATCCTTGCAAGCAAACTTGAGTAATCTTGCCTTGCTGCTTCAATTCCGCGATAACCGCCTCTACCCTTTTCCCTAGAGGGATGATCAGCGAAGAACTTGGCAATGTTCGGATTTCTTTTGCAAACAAGTGATAAGAATAGCTGGAAAGAAGGTCACTATTTGCAAGTTTGGGCTGGTGACCTGTATAGTTTTTCCCTTTATAGAAAACCGGGTATTTGATCATGGAGGTTGTATGCAAGGTGGACCGGTTTTCGGCAAACAACGAAGAGGTGCTGGAGGTTCCCAGTGCATGATTCAGCTTGCATTCATCCAGCATAGTAATAAGATTAGCTCTCATGGTGCCTGAAAAGCTCGCTGCTTTTTTTGTTTCTTTCATAATCTTATCCAGGGGCAACTTCTTTTTATGTAATCTGCCAAATGTTTCGTAAGCAGTCTTCGTTTGTGTCCAGCCTGGCGTGATTCCGACAATAATGATGGCAGCTTGCTTGTTTATGTAGTCATTGTGTGGCGAATAATACATTTCCAGGTTCTTTTCTTTTTCTATTAAAAAATCTGGTGTGAGCAAATCTTCTTTTTTCAGTTCTCTGCTGTCAGGCAGTTTTTCGATAAATGGTAAGTATCGGTCTAACATATTTTGCTCCTTTATGGTTTAATCACATCACTGTTAAGATAGTTTGATAAGAAAATGAGTAATTAATAAATCAATACAAATACGAAAAGTCTTTTATTTTCTTATACTGCTCTACATTACTTAAGGATACCTTATTCATCTTAGGCTGAACGGGTATATCACCAAAAGAATGCAACGGATAATAATGGTTTAAGAAATTTATTAATCCTTCTGTTTCAATGATCGACAAAAGATCATCCAGCCCTTTTTTCGCACCGTTTTCTAACTCTTTGGACAGAAAATCATTTGCGATTCCCCATTCAAAATCATTTTCATCAATAACTGCATATGTTTTTCCATCAGGCTCCACTAATACATCAAGAAACAGATCAGCATTGTAGATATTATTTACAATTTCAAGATGGGGTGTGCTGATATCACAGTTAAAACACCAGGAAATATGATGATGTTCTTCCGTCCGAAAATTGCCATCTTTCGTCAAAGACACATTGATCTCAAACCATCTGTCTTTGAAAGAATAATGTCGCAATACTGCACCTTGAATTTCGACATCAAAAACAATACAGTTATGATCAAATCGTCTCACACCACTATTTGGTACTTCGAAAATCCTGACTTCATCTGGCAAATGTAAATTATAAAAAAATAGAGGGAATGTCATGTTTCCACCTGCCTATTGTTTTTCAATAATCTTATGATTTCAGCAACACCCATTGCAATACTGGCATT
>NZ_ML762430.1:0-9501 GCF_009498735.1 Gracilibacillus oryzae | reverse complement strand
AATGAACATCATCCCATCATATTCTGTGATGAAATTCAGGACAAAGAAAATAAGGCAAGCTGTAAAGAATAGAATTCCGAAAATAAATAGAAATCGATCCAAAAAAAACTCCTCCTAAACAACTGATTCAAATCTAATAGCTTAGTAGAAAATACAAAGAAATGAGAAGCAGAAATAGTAAACTTCTTAATTTTCTTTCTCCCCATAAATCCAGAAAAGTGATAATTCCGCCAACAGCAAGAAGAATCATTCCTGGTGCTCTAATGAGCCCTATTGAAGTAATGTTTCCCAATCTTTCCAGGAAAGCACCGATAACAAGAAAGCCTATTGTGAAAATAAACTTAGGTGATGTAAAATCTTCCCTTACCGCCTTTCTGTCTTCATCATCCATTTTCAAATATCCTCGAATGACCATAAAGGCCGGGATTCCCCACATGATAAGGAAAGTGTCCATTTTTTCACTCCTTGCAACACGTTCACAATAAACATTCGATTTTCCTCCAATAATATTATGAATTGAGCTTTTTTCTTTTACCTAACTCTACTCCGTTAGCAATCACACCAATGAAACCAGTAATAGCAAATATATAAGCTACAAACAAAGGTGTGGACGATAGTGATTCAGTCACTATGCGAAATAAACCAACAGCAAAAATCAGAAAACTACCTATTAATCCGACAACATGTTTTGTACTTTTATCCATTGATGAACCCTCCAATTTAATCTTTTTTAAACCAATTTCGAATAATTTCTCCTCACTTTTTAAGCGCTGTCAACATAAGATTTACTCTACTTTAATACGAAACGAAAAGTTTGCCTCTTCCTGTTTCCACGAAGCTAACACATGGTAAACATATACCCCTTTTTCTTCAGGTGCCACGACTGCACCATTATTTGTTTCCAGGTTATTTACTGGCTTCCCATTGTTTTCATCCATCATTTTCTCAGCTTTTACTCTTTCAGCAGTAAGTCCTTTTGGATATTCGATTTTGATTTCTTCTTTTGGTGAAACTACTGTCGGCGTAGGAGCAGGTGTCTTAAGTGGATCACCTGCACACACAGCAAGATCTCCATTCCAGCAATAGCCCCCTTGAACTGTTGGGATTTCCGTGTCGCCTGCTGTGACAGTTGGTGAAGGTGACTGTGAAGGAAAGAATCCAAAAATCCCCACACAAAGAGCAATCAATCCAATGACAAGTACAACTTTATTCATTTTTCTAATGTTTTTCTCCTTGCTGTCTCTAAAGATAGAAATAGCATAGTATCCAAAAAGCAAGAAGAAGGTTACATAGCTTGAATAGGGATAATAACTTAACTCATAACCCTGAAAATAACAAAAAGCTAAAAAACCAACATGAAGCATTCCAGCTAAAAGACAAATCTGTTCCAACCATTTTAATATTTTCATCCAACCCCCTATAGCGTCTCACAACCATATACCAATTATTTCAAAAAATGAACTTTCATTCAAGATTTTCAACAAAAAAACCACGATCAATATCGTGATTTTTTTATTTCAAGTACTTCCTTACTTGTTCATTCATGCCCGCAATATCTTCTCCATCGCTTTTCCTTTTGCTAACTCATCGATTAGTTTATCAAGATAGCGAATTTCCTGCATTGTCTGTTCTTCGATGTCTTCCACACGGACGCCGCAGATCACTCCTTTGATCAACGTCCGAGAAGGATTCATTTGGGAAGCTTCCGCAAAGAATGTTTCAAAATCTGTCTTTTTTTCCAATTGTGCTTCTAACTCCTCCTGGCTATACCCTGTCAGCCAGCGGATAATTTGATCGACTTCTGATTTTGTCCGTCCTTTTCTTTCCGCCTTTGTAACGTAATGGGGATAGACACTTGCGAAACTCATTGTATAGATTTTATGTTTAGTCATGTTTACTTCCTCCTATATTAATTCCTGTGAATTTCAGTCATACATCCAGTCTAATCGTCCTTCTCATTTTCCACAACATGTTTCAGTGTATTGGAGCGTTAGATGTAATCGCTCGCTTTATATCCTGTGATTTTTCCCTTTTTGCTGTTCCTATTATTTTTTTATTATATCACTGGTTTAAGTCCATTTAATCTGTGCCCTTTCTATAAACTTTCCTTAACTCAGTTTATCCCCCCTTGTAAAGGGTAGGAAAATATAAAAGGCCTTAAGGAGGTACAGCATGACTAAAATGGACCTACCAGATCAGCATTCACTCTGGCAGCAAAACCGGGATATCAATTCATATGCCGCACATCAGCAAGATTCCCAGACAGACGTCCTGATAATAGGAGGAGGAATTGCCGGGATTATCACGGCATATCAGCTATCGAAGGCGGACAGAAAAGTGACACTGATTGAAGCACATCGCCTGCTTGAAGGTGTGACAGGCTATACAACAGCTAAAGTGACTGCACAGCATGGGATGATCTACTCTAAATTAATGAAAACATTCAATGCAGAAACTGCAAGACTATATTATGATGCAAACATGGAAGCAATAAATTTTTTCCGGGAAACAATAGAAGAACTAAACATTGACTGTGATTTTGAAGACAAGGATGCCTATATCTATGCCGATAGCACTCAATCAAAGAAACTTTTGGAGAAAGAAATCGATGCCTATAAGGCTATCAATATCGATGGCGGGATGGCAGAAGTGGAAGCTTCTTTCCCAATAAAGGCAGAGCTTGCGGCGGTAATGCGTAATCAGGCGCAGTTTCATCCAGTAAAATTCCTTGCGCCTCTGATCAATGAGATCGAAAAGAATGGCGGGAAAATTTATGAAAACACCAGAGCAATGGAATTTATCGATCATAAAAATCCGGCAATCCGGACAGAGAATGGCTCGACGATTTCGGCAAATTATGCGATTGTCACCTCCCATTTTCCATTCAATGATATGGACGGGACTTATTTTGCGCGGATGGATTTTTCCCGTTCTTACGTGATTGGCGCAAAAGCACCGGATTCCGTCATTCCGGATGGGATGTATATTAGTGCTGATCAACCGAAAAGATCGATTCGTTCAGCTGTTGATACCAATGGCGAGAGGATCTTATTGCTTGGCGGTGACAGCCACAGAGTTGGGATGAGCAAGACCAAAACGATGGAGCATTATGAAAATCTGGCAGAATTCGGAGACAAGTTCTTTGATATAACAGAAATCCTTTATCGCTGGAGCTCGCAGGACATGACAACCCTTGACACAGTACCATATATTGGACAGATGGTAACAGGCAATGAAAAAATTCTGGTTGCGACTGGATTTCATAAATGGGGAATGACGGCAGGTGCACTAACAGGCATGATGCTTACAGATCAGATTCTTGGCAGAGAAAACCGGTATGCATCTGTTTTTGATCCAACCCGTTCGAAGCTGAAAGGGTCAGATGCTGCCAGTTTCTTAAAAGACAATGCAACGGTGGCAAAGGAACTGGTCAGCGGCAAGCTGGAACGCCCGGAGAAGAGACTGGATGAGCTGGAGAACGATGAAGGTGCGACTGTTAAGATTGATGGCAAACGGGCAGGCGCCTACAAAGATAAAAATGGCCAAATCCATGCGGTGGATCCAACGTGTACCCATATGGGCTGTGAAACACACTGGAATGATGCTGAAAGATCATGGGACTGCCCGTGTCATGGTTCCCGCTTTAGTTATACTGGGAAAGTGATCCATGGGCCAGCAACAAAACCGCTTAAAAAATGGAATAATTAAAATGAGGAAACAGGCGGAAATAGAACCGCCTGTTTTTTTGGGAGCGTCTAGTGGTTGTTGTTCTCTTCTTCACAATCAAAACAAAGATAGCCATCAGAAACGGAAACACCATTAAAAAATCCATTCTCACAATAAATTTCTTTGCCACAATTTTGGCAGTCACCAATATATTCCCTCACCCTCGTACCTCCTCAGTCCAAACGGTCAACTAGGGCAGAAACATGGATAGCTGTTGTATTGAATTGCGGGATTGCGGTGTCGGCTGGTTTGATCAGCATCGGATGTTCTGTGCATCCTAAGATAAGCCCTTCAATGCCATCCTCACTTTCCATCCGCTCAATAATAGTTAAGAATGTTTTCTTCGTTTCCTCTTTTACAATCCCGTTTTCTAACTCTTCAACCGTTTTGTCATGAATAATTATCTGCTCTCTTGCTTTTGGTACAATGACATCAATCCCGGCATCCTGGAATGGTTTTATGAAAAAATCATTTTCCATTGTGAAACGTGTTCCGATCAGTCCTACTTTGCTGAGCTTGTCTTGACGGACTGCCTTTACAGTTTCCTCAACTATACTGACCATTGGCAGAGTCGTTTGCTGCGTAACTTCGTCAAACACGATATGCGGTGTATTGGCTGAAATCGCCACAACATCCGCACCACTTGCTTTCAGTTCATTAACAGCCTTCGCCAAATAATCTGTTAACCCCTTGGTATTATTTTCATCGATGAAAGCAAAAACCTGATACATATTGATACTGTTGATCACAAGATGTGGCAGCACTTTATTGCTACCCTTTTTTTCCTGATAACCTTTAATAATAGATTGGTAATATTCCACTGTCGATTCAGGCCCTAAGCCGCCGACCAAGCCGATTTTTGACATGAGAATCCTCCTTATAATCTAATTTCCTACCTTTATTCTACTAAACATGCATGAGATGGCAAACAATTCAGAAAAAATATCGAATCAATGAAAAACATCTGAAAATAAGGGGTGAATCTTTGCTCATCTCAATTAAACGACCTTTTATATTCCTCTAATGAATCATTGTCATATTCTAGTTCTTGAAGCATTCCTTTAAATAAAGCTGAATCTCTTTTTTCATGATAGAGACTTCTAAATATAACCTTTTAATTTCAAGAAATTCTCCATTTCAGTCAATGTCTCATGATAATATTTATTCTCATGTCTTCCATAATGAAAAAAGCCGTGCTCCCCGCCTTCATATTCATAAAAGGATATATCATTTCCTTGTTCATTCATTCTCTTAACGAAGGTTTTATTCTGTTCATAGTCTCTTTCTGAATCTCCACATAGCCATAAAGTAGGCGGCAGGCATTTTTTGACTTGATGCAGTGGTGAGATTTCAGTGGCCTTGTCAATTAATTCTGGATAGCGTCTTGTCATAATATCGACAGCATCCATTCCACCCGCGAATATAATGAGAGCATTCGGAATATGGTTGATTTTTAGATTATCATTATCGTCATTTAGTTCATCAAACATAATAGAAGAGACAGCAATGTAGGAGCCTGCAGACGATCCGCACACAACTAATTCATTGGGGTTAACGCCTAAGTTGGAGGCATTTTCTCTAACCCATCTAACAGCAGATTTTACATCACAAATTGCTTGAATAGGAGAAAACCCCTCGTCCTTTCCATTTCTGTAATCAACACAAATCGATAAAATGCCTTTAGATGCAAAGTAATGTGCCTGATGCTGGAATCTTGCTGGTGATACAGGATCTTTTTTAAAACTGCCGCCGATAAAAAATAATAGAACAGGTTTATTTTCAAGGGCAGTCTCTGGTTCAAAAATATAAAATTTTAATTTCCTATCATTTATTTCTTTATACGTTATTTCCTTTACTGGATAATCAAATTTTATTGAACTCATTTGCCATTCCTCCCTTAACAGAATTAGATTATTTTCTTCTATTAAAATTGTGAATAGTTTAACTCTTTTAGCATGAAAAGAATGTCACTTACTTTTTTCTTTTCTGGAATCTGCGAAAAGGGAATTGACTAATTCTATTGAAAGCATAAAAATTACTGCGTATGTTAATGCATCTAATAATTGGAGCCCATTCCCTTTTACCAATTCAACAATTGAAAAAGCAGTGAGCAGAAACAAAAAGGCAGCAATCCGTCTGATTAACATGAAATTACTCTCCTTAAAGTGATAGTAAATCTTTGCTTGCACCACCAAGAATATGAATTATCATCCTCACCACTACCTAGCTTAATAGATAGGTCATTAATATTTATCCTATATTTATCATAACATAATATTCCAATTTCAATTTTTCATTTTTATAACAAAAAGACGATCCCTTGTAATGATCGCCTTCTTCCTATCATTTATGGTTTATTCAGAGGCTTCCTTCTCTCTATCTTGTTTATTTTTACCGATCATCGCAAATGCAATTGAACTGCAAATCTCTGCAATCACTGTAAAAATGCCCGCCATTAAAGATCCTCCTTGCTTTATTCAGACAAAGCTATTGCTCCATTACTTCCCTGATCCTACCTTGTATCATCACAACCTCTGTCTTAAGATCAACAGGCGGAAATTCCGCATCAATACACTCTTCCCAATACTGCAAATGCTTTTTGTCAATCCAGCTGTCAGACTCTTCCACATCCTGTCCATTTTCTCCCTGAACAGAGTACCAGTACAAATACTCATTGCCATTAAGTGTTTCCCGAAAAATTGTTTCCACATACATTTTCTCAGCTTCTAGAGTGAGAAGAACATCCTTCATATTGTCATTTAAAAACTGTAACCATTCATCTACCAGGTTTGATTTCCCTTCTTTTAATTTGAAGCGTGTAAGTTCGACGTTCATAGATTTCATTCCTCCTTTAGGCCACTCAGAATTCTATATAAAAAGGATGGTGATCTTCATTTTGGCAATATTCAATTCTTTGTCTGAAGTTTCCTGCTGTGACCATTTCCAGATCTTTGTTTTTTAACTCAAATGCATAACTACTTCCTCTATATAAATTGCTAAAAGGGACAGCTGCTTCTCCAAACCATCCTCCATTTAGTTCGACTGATCTAACAGGATCAAATAAATTATAGGCACGAACTGTTAAACTTTCCAGGATTTCTAATTTATTTGATTATATTTACTTGATAAGAATCATCACCAATCGTATTTTTCATATCATGTGTAGTCAAAAATTTCTCTATTCTTTTTTTTAAAGACTCATTTGATTGATTTGAATTATTGATAACTCTAATTTTCACTATGATATTTGACTCTGGATTAGAATTTGATAATACTTCAGCAACTGTGCTCAATTCTGAGTTTAAAAGTAGTAATAATTCAGTTAAGGTATGAAAAGTGAATATATGTGAGGATATTTGGATACCATTTATTTGTTTTTCTTCCTCTAAATAACTTGATATTTTATTAGTAATTATTCCCCATCTTTTTTCTGCCTCTAATTTAAATAAGTTTCTTTGGGTTATATCCAGATTGTAATTTAATTTTAGCCTTTTGATTTCCTTGTTAATTTCATTCTTTAATTCCTTCTCATTTGTGTCATGGCTAGTCAAAATACTCAGGTTCCTTTCACAACCATAATCTAAACAATTTTGATTGACGTACTCAAAGCCGTAATCAAAATATTCATTTTCTTCACTCTTTTCTTCCATAAAGTCTACTAATTGGTTGTACCTAAATTCTTCTAAAGTGTTGTCATTTTTAACAAATGTAGGTTCCTTTTGAGAGGATATCCAAAATAAAATAAAGAAAAAAGATATGAATAAGAATAGTTTTTTTTTCATATATGATCCCTTCTGTAAGATTGTAAGAAATCGATACTATTGATAATTTTCAATACACATTATATCATTTTATCCCAACAATTCCAGTTTATATAATATCATTTATTATTAAAGAGATTGCTGTATTAAAGTATGTTATTTCATCATCCCTTAATGAATAAGAAGTAGTTAATTTTGAACTATTTAAACAGTAAAAACTATCCTATTAACAGTATAACTCAAGTTAAAAATTCGCTCTTGTGATTCGTGAATTTCTTAAAGAAATACTTCATAACATTTGTTAGCAGATTATAAAATAGTTAGCTAATAGTGTGGTAGGCATTTTCACTCTTACATAATTAACCTTTTACTTAAAAAGAAAAAATGACTTTTTTAAATTTATTGTTTAATCCATTTACGTATTCTTTGAATTAATGTAAAATTCCATCTAGGAGGAATTTTATGAAAAATATTGTAAAAATCTTATCAATTTCTTTTGTAACAATTATTGCATTTTGTTTAGGTAACACCGTATCAGGGTCTATCTTGGAATTAACCCCACATCATAAAGAGTCTTACTATGAGCAATACAGCAGTATTGTTGAGGAAGTGAATTCGGAGTACCCAGATGCAAACTTAGAGCTTTTGCCGCTTGACAAGTTTAAAGAGCATGAATGGGTTTCACCTAAAGAGTTCAAGGAAATAGTTAAAGATATTGCTAATTTAGAATTCGTTGTTGGTGAAAATAAAAAAAGCGAAAATGGATTTTCAGTTCTTAGTTCAACAACAATAGCCAAATCTAAAACAACAACTATTACAGGAACACAAGTAACTATTAGCATTACTGGCTCTTTTGATACCACTCTAAACTCTAGCCAAGGACGTCAAATGTTTTCGGGTATAAATTCTATAACATCACGAGCAAATAAAGGTACATGGAGACAAACAGGATATACACCGGATTTGATAGATGGTGGTAGAACATATTCTATAGATGTCGGAGGTAAATTTACATACAATGGAGTTTCTGTATCAAGAAATATCAATATTGAATTCTTTTGTAGTCCGACAGGTAAAGTTTCCTAATTCTATTATGGGGAAAGGTGGGCTCCCCATTTTTTTATTGTTCTTCTCTTTTGCATTTCCAATCGTTTAAATTTACAAGCCAATTAGTCAAGAGACGAAAAAGTAAATAATGGGCCTCATAATTAGTGTAGAAAGTTTCTTTAGGAAAATTTAATTACGTGAGATAAGCAACCTAGTTTAGAACTAAACTAGGTTGAAATTTTGGAATATACAATAGAGCCGGAGAGCTTACCTTCGACTCAAAGTACATAATCAAATAAATGCATGGCCATACATTGAATACTTGGATTAGTTTTAATATTGTTTATTAAGTTTAGGTATAGAAAATATGAAAGTGCTATATTTGTCGATATTTGTTTTTATAAATTTGTAAATAATTGTGATAAACTCTCTTTATTGGACCGAAGAAAAAACTTATGAGTTACAAAATTGAGATTAATTAATTTCTTATCACCATGGCAACTGTTTTAGGAATATTGGGATTTGCTAGTTTTGCAGAAGCAGGTAATAACTTTATAAAATATGATACTACCGTGGGGAAATTCAACGGGAACGGTTACAGTAACACACAAACTAAGGTTGTAGATGGTCAAAAAGCTGAGATGTCACATACAAGTAACGGTGGGTACAATGTGGATGTTCGCACGGATTTCGATATAACGGATGGGGATGGAACTACCGGACCATGGGCTAGAGATGTTAAGGCAGGAGATTCTAGAAAATTGACAAATGGTCATAACGCAGGAAATAAAGTAAGATTACATTTTAGCAATGATATAACTACTAGAGTTGACACACAAGCTAAAGGTAGTTGGGCATCTAACTAATGGATCTATGTCAATAAATTGGACACTAAAAATGTTTAATTTTAGTCAAGTACCTACCGCGCTACGCTTGCTGGCCTCTGAAGGGAAGGAACGGCATTCTC
>NZ_ML762429.1:204338-222617 GCF_009498735.1 Gracilibacillus oryzae | reverse complement strand
AGCTTCCCGCGCTCGACTTGCATGTATTAGGCACGCCGCCAGCGTTCGTCCTGAGCCAAGATCAAACTCTCAATAAAGTTGACTTGCGCTCGCTTCTAAAAGCTAGCTTGTTTCTTAAATATTCTTTCATACTGGTTGTTTTGTTCAGTTTTCAATGATCAATTTCGCTAATGTCTCTTCAAAAAAGCGACCTCTTAAATATACCATTTATTAATTTATAAGTCAATACTTTTTTTGAATTTTTTTGTTGAAGTAATGTCTCTTAAAAAAGCGACTAGAATAGAATAACACATCCCCAAAATATATGCAATACTATTTTTTAAAAAAAGAGAATCAATAATTGAAATTTGATTCTCAGCTGATTATTACTATTAGATTAGGAAAACATGAATAGCTGTTAATGACGCAATGCCCGGCACGCCTAATAATCCTACAATTACTGCTGTAAAGACATTAATCGGGATATGAAGACCAAATGAAGCTCCGAAAAGGTTGAAGAAAAATAAGAAAAGAATACCAATCGTGAGTTTAATCGCACCTTTACCCAAAGGTTTAGTGAAGTTAACCGGGATCCCTTTCACTAACAAAAATACTATCAGCAATAATAATCCACCAATTATCCAGATATTCATAATGCTTGTCCCCTTTAGCCATATAATCATTTACCTAACTATATGTACTAATAGAGAAAATTAGAATTGCTTTTTTCTAGCCTGCTGATATTTTTCTGTGTTTGGCCTCGCGAATAAGATAGAAATACTTCGCTTTAGCAACCGCCAGATCAAACTGACCGCTCTCACTTGGTTCAATGCTTCGTGCCATTATATCATCTAAATTAGTCCATTCATTCTTCAATTGATAAATAGATTGGAGCAGCTCCTGGTCTAGAATTTCTTTTTTTATTCTCTTTTTACGAAACATTAGTTTCCACCCTCTATTATAATTCTCTTCTGCCTTCCAGCGCTTTGGATAAAGTGACTTCGTCTGCATACTCTAGATCGCCGCCCATTGGTAACCCATGAGCTATACGTGTTGTTTTTATACCGGAAGGCCTCACAAGTCTAGAGATATACATAGCAGTTGCTTCCCCTTCAATATTAGGATTGGTTGCAAGGATCAATTCTTTTACTTCCTCATCTTTTAACCGGTTAATTAATGAAGGTACATTGATATCTTCAGGACCAATTCCATCCATTGGAGAGATAGCCCCATGAAGAACATGATATTTACCATTAAATTCACGCATTTTCTCCATTGCAATAACATCTTTCGGATCCTGCACCACACAGATAAGGGACTCATCCCTTGATTCATCCTGACAGATTGCACAGGGATCCTGATCCGTTATATGTCCGCAAATACTGCAATGGGTCAGTTCTCTTTTAGCGTTCGCCAAAGCCTTCGCGAAATCGAGTACATCGTCTTCTTTCATATTCAGGACAAAGAAAGCCAGGCGGACGGCTGTTTTCGGTCCGATCCCTGGCAATTTTGTAAAACTATCAATTAATTTAGATATCGGTTCTGGATAATACATCAGCTATTCCTCCTAGAACATACCTCCAGGTAAATTTAGCCCTTTTGTAAATTTGCCCATCGTATCATTCGACTTATCTTCTACTTCTTTTAATACTTCATTTGTTGCAGCCAAAATTAAATCTTGCAGCATTTCGATATCATCAGGATCCACAACTTCTTCTTGTATTTCAATATCTGTAATTTCTTTCTTACCATTCGCTGTTACTTTAACCATACCACCGCCAGCGGTAGCTTCAAACGTCATTTCTTGTAATTCCTCTTGAGCTTTCATCATATCTTTTTGCATTTTTTGCATTTGTTTCATCATTTTGTTCATATTTCCTCCACCACGCATGGAAAACCCTCCTAATGTTAATCATCTTTTATTCATGTATTTCTAACAAATCGTCACCAACTAATTTCCTTGCCTGTTCAATCATTTGATCTTCTGCTTCCTCAGCTGGTCTGTCTCCGTCAGAGTTGTCCTGCTCCCTTTGCTTCCTGATAAAATCCTCCCGCATTGTTTGCCAGTTTTCCTCAGGAATCGGAATAAATGTCATCTCTGAACCGATTATTTCTGATAATACTAATTCTATCGTTTGTCTATGCTCTAATGCAAGTGAACAGTGTATTTCATAACGAAAGGAAATAATCACAACACTGTCAGAAGCAGCGCTTGGTTTACTGTTTTGAACAGTAGCGTGCGCTGGTGCACTTTGCTTCTTTAACGCATCCATAAAGTTAGGCCACTGTGTCTTCACTCTCTTCAGCATATCCTTTGATGCTTCAGTCAGTACATGGCGAATGCGTTCATAAGGAATATTATAACTATTCCTGCTGGCAGGACTGCTTCTTCTTGTCTGTTTTGGTTTAGCCTCTTGTTGTGTTGCTGCTTGTTTTGGCATTTCACTTAATTTATTTTCTAATTCTTCTATCTTCTTCATTAAATGCTGAACATCTTGATTTGATGTTATTGGATTATTTGTTTGCTGTTCGCAAATTTTCAAGATGGCAATCTCAATAAAAACTTTAGGGCTGTTCGTCCATTTAATTTCTTGCTGACATTGATTTAATTCCTTTATTGACTTTTGTATCCATGATGCATCTAATTGCTGTGCCAATTGCTTAAATGTATCATCGACAATTGCTCGTTCCAATACATTCTCAAGTGCAGGTGCTGTCTGATACAATAACAAATCCCGTAAAAAGTAGATCAGATCAAAAACAAATCTGCCAGGGTCTTTACCTGATTGGATTAACTCATCTATTTCCACTAATGCTTGCTGGATATTCTTATCAGACATAACAGATATAATAGATGCCAGTTTTTGCTGGGAGACAGAACCTGTCACAGCAAGGACATCATCAATCGTTACACTCTCTTCACTATAAGAGATAGCCTGATCTAAAAGGCTGAGTGCATCACGCATTCCACCTTCCGCTGATAATGCGACTGCCTCCAGCGCCTCATTAGATACTTGTATATCCTCAGAAGCTGTTATATGAACCATTCTTTCCACCATGGATTTTTGCGAAATCCGTTTGAAATCAAAGCGCTGACACCTTGAAATGATGGTTAAAGGTATCTTGTGCGGTTCTGTTGTTGCAAGGATAAAGATAACATGTTTTGGCGGTTCTTCTAATGTCTTTAAAAGAGCATTAAAAGCACCAATCGACAGCATATGTACTTCATCAATGATATACACTTTATAAGCAACTGCACTCGGAGCATATTTAACCTTGTCCCGGATATCACGAATTTGCTCTACCCCGTTGTTTGATGCCGCGTCTATTTCAACTACATCAGAAATAGAGCCATCTTGAATGCCTAAGCATGCTGCACAGTGATTGCAAGGCTCCAATGCCGGACCGTTTTCACAGTTTACTGCTTTGGCGAATATCTTGGCAGCACTTGTTTTCCCGGTACCTCTTGGACCTGAGAACAAATAAGCGTGGGTAAACTTATCCTGCATAATCGCATTTTGCAGTGTACGAGTAATATGAACTTGTCCAACGACATCCTCGAAATTCTTTGGACGCCAAACGCGATAGAGTGCTTGATATCCCATTTCGTAACCCCTTTTATTTTTTTACTACTTTATATTGTAGCAAATCCTCCCGTTAAAAACGAGTAAGATATTAGAAAAGCGCAAAGTTTGTGGCGATAGTTAGATGCCATGCGTCTGCGCTTATTACTCTCAGATTATTAGAAAAACCTCCTGTTTAAAAACAAGAGGTTTCATTGTATGTATTAACGCCGTGCACCAAGCTTCGATGGCATTGCCCTAAGCGTTACTTAAGTTCATAGCTCGACTCAGGCTTCCCTGCGGCACACAGAGAGTTTCGCTTAATGCTGCTTCCTTCCGGACCTGACATGGTTCACGAGTCCCTGTTGCGCAGGACCCGAGTGTCAACACTACTCCCTTAAGGCAGACCTTAAAGCACTGACACCTCAGCAAGGTAACTCAGTCTCGCTATAGCGGATTGCGAGTACAGGGCACCGCTACCTCCCCACCTAGCACGGCAAATTTGCTAATATATTCAGTTGCGCTACTAGAGCGCATTTCTTAGTATAACCCTTTCACGGAAAAAAATCAAGGTTCATTGTTTGTTATTATCATCCATTTCTATCGTCCGCTTCTTTTTCTTTTGTCTCAGCTCTTTAAAAAAACTGGTCAAAAGCTCCCCTGCTTCTTCTTCCATTATACCTGAGACTACTTCTGCTTGATGATTAAAGCGGTCATCTTGCAATAAATTGAGAAGGGTCCCTGCACAGCCTGCTTTTTGATCCTTTGCTCCATAAACTACCCGTGGAATACGAGCTTGTAAGATAGCACCTGCACACATTGGACAAGGCTCTAATGTCACATATAATGTGCATTCTTCCAACCTCCAGCTGCCAATCACTTCATTTGCTTTATCGATTACTAGCATTTCAGCATGCGACCCTGTTGTCTGAAGTTTCTCTCTTAGATTAAAAGCAGAGGCGATAATCTCATCTTTATATACAATCAATGCGCCAATCGGCACTTCTCCTAGAACTGCAGCTTTTTGCGCTTCATCTATCGCTATTTGCATATATTCCTGATCATTCATATTATCCCACATTTCATCCTTTTTCTTCTATAGTGCATAATTAAAAGCAAAACTTCAAGAATGAAATGCATGATTCCATCGAAAATAGGGTATCTTGTCACCAAGGAAAAGAAGAGGTGAACAAATGAAGAAAACAGCTGTAATGATTATTGATATGATTAACGACTTTAATTTCGTTGAAGGGAGAATGCTTTTACATCATACTAAAAAAATCGTCCCGAATATAAAAAAATTAAAGGAATTTGCCAGAGAACATGATATGCCTGTCATTCATGTAAACGATCATTACAATACATGGGAAACGGATTATAAAGCTATCGCGGAAGCCTGCTCCCGTGAATCTAATCTGGATATAATTGAACAGGGTACTCCAGCAGAGGAAGATTATTTCATCATGAAACCACAGATGTCAGCCTTTTTCCGTACACCGCTCCGTTCCTTATTAGAAGAATTAAGGATTGAACATATTATAATGGCAGGTGTGGCAGGAAACATCTGTGTCTTGTTTACCGCTAATGATGCACATATGCGTGGCTACACTATCCATGTTCCGGAAAATTGTGTTGCCTCTAATACAGAAAGACATAATGAAGAAGCACTCCAGCTTATGAAAAAAGTTTTTAATGCTAACATCAACCCAATTTAACGAAAGCAAATCCTGTTCTAAACTCTCTGATTTTTCATATCGTAGTAAAAGATATGTTAAAGAGAGGAGAACTTCGCGTGCAGACATATATTGTGAAACAAGGTGACAGTCTTTATTCTATCGCCAACCAGTTCGGAACCTCATACCAGGTAATTGCATCTGCAAATGAATTAAATGCGAGCCAAGGACTTGTTGCAGGGCAAGCACT
Organism: Gracilibacillus oryzae; assembly: GCF_009498735.1. Classification (GTDB taxonomy): domain Bacteria; phylum Bacillota; class Bacilli; order Bacillales; family Amphibacillaceae; genus Gracilibacillus; species Gracilibacillus oryzae. Next base: position 217,152 of record NZ_ML762429.1, on the reverse strand, counting down.
GGTTATTCCCATTTACGGTCAGTTCTATACTGTCCAGTCAGGTGACAGCCTTTATAGCATTAGTCAGAAATTCGGTATTCCAGCAGCTGAATTAGCGAATGTTAATCAAATTAACTTGTATCAGCCTTTATCTGTTGGTGTACGTCTCTATATTCCGGAAGCACCAAAAACAGAAATCGAAGTAAATGCATATATCGAACCAACAGGGGGATCTGTTTCCGAAACTTTAGAAACTGCTGCAAGAAAGCACAGCAATAACCTTACCTATTTGGCTCCCTTCTCCTATCGCGTAACAAGAGAAGGTACATTAATTGCACCACCCCTTAATCAATTTGCAGCAATTGCCGCTGAAAACGGTGCGGTTTTAATGCTTGTTGTCACTAATCTGGAAGAAGGTGCCTTCAGTGCGGAATTGGGAAGAACGATATTAACAAATGAACAAGTACAAAATACATTGTTGGACCAAATCATTGCAACTGCAAAAGAAGTTGGTTTTGGTGATGTACATTTTGATTTTGAATACCTGCCTCCTGAAAACAGACAAGATTATCGAAATTTTTTAGTAAAGGCGACAGAAAGGCTTCATCAGGAAGGGTTACTTATATCAACAGCTCTTGCACCGAAGGATCGCGCGGATAAAGAAGGCGCATGGTATGAAGCGCATGATTATCAGGCACATGGAGAGATTGTTGATTTTGTTGTGTTGATGACTTATGAATGGGGATATAGTGGCGGACCAGCGATGGCAGTTTCTCCTATTGGTCCTGTACGTGATGTAGTGGAATATGCATTAACAGAGATGCCAGCAAATAAAATCATGCTTGGCCAAAACTTGTATGGGTATGACTGGACACTGCCTTATGAACCAGGAGGACAATATGCAAAAGCAGTAAGCCCTCAGCAGGCGATTGATTTAGCAAGACAATATAACCAGGCGATTTTATATGATGAAGAAGCACAAGCCCCTTATTTTTTCTATCAGGATAATGAAGGAAACCGGCATGAGGTTTGGTTTGAGGATGCCAGATCTATTCAGGCTAAATTCGACTTAATCAAAGAGAAAAATTTAAGAGGGATCAGCTACTGGAAACTCGGTCTTGCCTTCCCGCAAAACTGGTTATTATTAGAAGATCAGTTCACTATCAGAAAGAGAAATACCAATTCATAGATAAAATATGCGAAATGAGGCCGGGACATAACTAATAATGTTAACCTAAAATACGAACGATACCATAATCAAGAGATGAACGCACATACGAAGCGCAGTCAAAACACGGAGACTCCAGCGGGAATAGCATCAGCTGAAAATCCCGCAGAAAAAGCGGTTCTTGCTTTTTTGAGGAAGTTGAAGCGATGCCCGCGGAAAGCGAAGTGTTTTGACGGAGCGACATAGGAACCAACTTTTTACATGAACAAACACCCGAACTTTTTAAAGTTCGGGTGTTATTGCATAGAATAGTTTGGTCTCAGCTCATTTTTATGAAGTTCTCACGCTCAGTCTGCGTCCATCAACATCCGCAGCTCATCCTTATTGTCTATTAAATCATCTAATGTATATTTCTCTAATACTTGAAAGAATGCCTGCATTGCGTTTCCGACAACATGACGCAAGCTGCAGGCACTTGTAATCACACACTGATTATGTTCTCCGTCAAAGCATTCTAACATATAGAAGTCATTTTCCATCAAACGAATGACAGAACCAATATTAATCTCTTTTGGATGCTTCGCAAGTGTAATCCCACCGTTTCTTCCTCTCGTTGTCTCAATATAACCATTAACACTCAATTGATGGACAACCTTTCTAATATGTTCTGTTGAAATAAAAAATGTATCAGCAATCTCTTTAATACTTGCTTTTTCATCCTTTTTTGAAGCGGTATATATTAATGTTCGTAATGCGTAATCCGTATATTTTTTTAAACGCATGGATGATTCCCCTTATAGCCTTTTGTTAATAGTCTACACATATACCTGATCCATTGACAAGCGGGTTGTCAGATTCTATGTAACAAAATTGTCAAACATGAAGGCAAAATGCTATTGAAATACTTTCTAAATATATTATACAATTAAACATGTATATAAAATACATGTTTAAAAGGAGATTGTTATGACAACTCAACTATTAAGTAATGAGACCATTGCTATTGTAAAATCAACAGTACCTGTATTGGCACAACACGGTCAGGCAATAACATCAAAGTTTTATCAACTTTTATTTACAAACCACCCAGAATTAAAAAACATATTTAATCAGACAAATCAGCGGAAAGGAAAACAGCCCCAGGCACTAGCAAATGCTGTTTATGCTGCTGCAGCAAACATTGACCAACTGGAGAACATTCTGCCTGTAGTCAAGCAGATTGCACACAAACATAGAAGTTTAAACATTCAACCAGAACAATATCCAATTGTTGGGGAGAATCTATTAAAGGCAATGAAAGAAGTGTTGGGCGAAGCTGCAACAGATGAAATTATCACTGCATGGGCAGAAGCTTATGGTGTGATTGCTGATGTCTTTATTCAAGTCGAAAAGGAAATGTATGAAGAAACAGCAGCACAGAACGGCGGCTGGGTTGGTTATCGTGATTTCACTATTATAAAAAAAGAAAAGGAAAGTGATGTGATCACATCCTTTTATCTCCAACCGGCAGATGGCGGGGATTTGCCTGCCTTTGAAGCAGGTCAATATATTACAGTAAAAGTGGAAGTTCCGGGCATTCCTTATACATGTCAACGGCAATATAGTTTATCATGCAGACCGAATCAAGAATATTACCGGATCAGTGTGAAGAAGGAGACAGCCATCGGTGAAGAGCCTGATGGTGTAGTATCTACTTATCTACATGAGCAAGTAAAAGAAGGTGATAACCTCTCGATTAGTGCTCCTGCTGGTGATTTTGTGCTGGATAACAGGAATAAACCGCTTGTTTTGATTAGTGGCGGTGTTGGATTAACACCATTGACAAGTATGCTTGAAACAGTAGTAAGAGAGCAGACGGAAAGAGAAGTTTACTATATTCATGCGGCACAGAATGAAAAAATGCATGGGCTTAAACATACTGTGAAACAGATTAGTGAGAATCATGAAAATGTTCATGCATTTATTATTTATGAAAAACCATCTGATCCAACACTCTGTGATAAAACAGGTTTTATCGACCTTTCATGGTTACAATCAGTTGTGCCGACTAATGATGCATCCTTCTATTTCTGCGGACCAGAACCTTTTATGAAGGCTGTTAATACAGCATTAAAAGAATGGCATGTAGATGGGGAAAACATCCATTTTGAATTTTTCGGTCCACAAGGTGCATTAGATTAAGGAAAATAAAAAAAACAGGGCAAGAAAGCTAAGTAGTTCCGTTTTTGTGGAGAAACAGTATAAATAGCATATGAAATGGCATACCAAATCGCAAAGTAAATTGGTATGCCATTTTTATTGTTATATCAACAATTTGATTAAATTAACATATAAAATAGCATTATAAATAACAAAATAAATAACAGAGTGACAATAACTGTTGTCAAGGTGTAAATTATAGTGTTAAAATAGGTGTTAATTACTATGATGATTTTACTATTTTCTTGGGAGGCGATAAAATGCAGTTCATAGAGCCTAAAAACAAAAACGCTGATAAAGTTGATTGGTTGATATCTGAACAAGTTAGAGAGATAGTGAAGAATTATGCTGAATACTGTGAGTATGATGAAAGTGAAGTTGTTGATAAGTTCTTAAAAAATCTAATAGATGATAAGAAATTTATTGATTGGGTTAATGGAATAAGAAACAACAAACGAATGATTAAAAAAATGGGATTAGAAGAAAGAATGGAGGACTAAAAAATTGGCTAAATTACAGCGATTAGCTACAAGAGAAGATGGCATCGTTGTTGTTCATAATCCAGTTAATGAAGAAGAGTTAAAAGATAGAAAAGAGCAATATCTACTACTGTCAGACAAACAGTTTGCTACTCGATATAATCATATGCTTTATCTCCCCGTTGAATTTACTTGGAACGACAAGTCTCACAAAATCCAATACAATTTCTGCACTAACCCCTTCTGCAAATGGTGTGGTCAGGAACAAGTTAAATTTGAAACAGTTAAAGGGAAACCATCACGATATAAAATCAGTGGAACGAGTAGTAAGAAGTCGCTTGTGTGTAATCCAGACCCTATCCACCCAAATAGAGGTATGACATTAAATTGTTATTCGACTGCTGTTTCGAATTGGTCGGTTGCAGAAGAAATTTCGAGACTAATTCGTATCAATCAGACACAAGATGTAGAGCCAAAGTATAGCTTTCATAAGGATACTTGTGTTGTTGGACACTTTACTCCATTTGATAATCCTTATAGGTTTTACAAGCAAGGCAAGACGTTAAATAATGCTCAACGTTGGCAATGTAAAGTCTGTAAGAAAAAGACAAGTGTTCTTCCGAATAAACGACAATCAACAACCTATCGTCAAAAACGAAATGATATTCTCCCAATGTTTGCAAAATTGCTTTTGAATAAAATGCCTATCAACCGTACTTGTGATATTTTAGAAATCGGGGTTAGCACTTATTATCATAAATTAGAATGGCTATACCGATGTTGTTTGGAATTCTTGGACAAGTATGAAACTCCCCATTTAAATAACCAATCTTTCGAAGAAATGTGGCTAAACACCGATAAAATGCACTATAACCTCAATAACGTTCGAAAGAAAGGTCAAGGTGGCAAAAAGTATGCAGGACTGGAAGATAATCAAGTGCAGACCTATGTGGTAGTTTCAGCGGATGCAATTTCAAGATACGTGTTCAGAGTGGATGTCGCATATGATTGGGAAATGACAGTCGAGGATTTAAAGTACGATACTGTCATCTATAAAGAAGACCATTTGAACGATTTCAGCAAGAAAAATAACCGATTGGACTTTTCATATTACCCTCAAGAACCATCACCAAAAGATAATCAAAAACTACACCAATTTCGAGAGGAATTAAATGAATTCAATAAGAGAATGCAGTATGTAGATGGACTTCACGTTAATCCAACTTATACGACAATGGCTCACTTTTGGTTAATTAAAAAAATGGTCAATGCTAATGAGTGGAGAATGATAAGTGATAATGACCCGTCCATAAAATCGGCATTTTTCCGAGTGTTCTCGAAGGAAGTAAGATTATCTGATGCACACCATTTCATTTGTTCGGTTGATAAGAACAAGAGTAGAAAGCAATGTTTAGAAGAGTTTGAGGATGCGAAACTTGATTTATTAGATTGGGGATTTCACAAAGGATACGAAACAAAGAATTTACGTAAGTTAGCCTACTTTATGTTAAAAGAGCATTTTGAAAATCATAAATTTCATAAGGAAATATCAACACCAAAACAAACTTATAAAGATTGGGCTGAAAATCCTATAATCCACCCGTTGGCTTCGAGGGATAAAGGTTTTCATAAAGTGGATTGCAGAACGGATTTATCTTCTTACGAACCAAAGGAAATTGCGAAAATGGTTATGAATGTTAATGACAATGCAACAAATAGTTTCATTCAACAGATACGAAGAAGATTATCTATTCTTGAAAGACCATTGATGACCGCAAGAGGCGATGGGAAAAGCTATATCTACGCCAATTTTAACCCTAAATATGCTCAATACGCTTTAACCATATTAAGGACATTCTATAACTTCTGTGAGACTTATAAATCAGCCGATGGAAAAGAACTTACTCCTGCACAACGATTAGGTATTACTGATAAAGTTTTTGATTTAAGAGATATAATCTACCTTAGATAAAAGTGAAAATAAGCCTTAAATGTTCAGAAAACTATGGTATAATTTTGTAAATATATAAGGGGGTAATTAGATGTTTTCATTCAAAGTAGACGAAGAAGTATCCATCGAATTATTACAGCAACATCATAAGGAAGAATTATACGACCTCATAGACACAAATCGTGAGCATCTAAGAAAATGGCTACTGTGGGTAGATAAAAGGAAGTCAGCAGAAGATTTCGAACCTATCATACCGATTTGGATAAGAAACTACGCTGATAATAATGGCTTTGACGCTGGAATTCGATTTAATGGAAAATTAGTTGGTATGATTGGACTCCACTATATAGATTGGAAAAACAGCACTACAAGTGTTGGGTATTTTCTCTCTGAAGAAGCACAAGGTCAAGGTATTATAACAAGGTCGGTATCATCCCTATTAACTTATCTATTTGAACAAATGAATATCAATCGTGTGGAAATCCAATGTGCTGTAAATAACGTTAAGAGCATAGCTGTTCCAGAAAGGTTAGGATTTTCTAAGGAAGGTATCACAAGAGATGGACAATGGATATATGACCATTATGAAGACTTGGTGACGTATAGTTTATTAGCAAAAGACTGGAATAATAAATAATAAAAAAAAAAAAAAGGCTCGTCGATATGACGAGCTTTTTTGTATGCGATTTTTAGTGTGATTTGCAATGCCTTTTGGTATGTTATTTCCAATGTTTTTGTAAGTTTTCTCCACATTATCGGAACTACTTACAAGAAAGCCCTGTTTTTATTTATATATCCTATTCTTCTAATGTCGATGTGTCACCAGTTGGTAAACCGAGCTCCCATGATTTAAGAAGACGTCGCATAATTTTACCGCTTCTTGTTTTCGGTATACTTTCCGTTATCTCAATTTCTCTTGGTGCTGCATGGGCACTTAAACCTTTTTTTACAAACAGACGGATATCCTCTAACAACTCATCTGTTGCTTCATATCCAGGATTTAATGTAATAAATGCTTTAATAATTTCCCCGCGTTCCGGATCAGGCTTCCCGATTACACCTGCTTCTCCCACAGCTTCATGTTCAATCAGTTTACTTTCCACTTCAAATGGGCCAACACGTTCCCCTGAAGTATTAATTACATCATCTAATCGACCCTGGAACCAGAAATATCCGTCCTCATCCATATAAGCACTATCTCCGGAAACATACCATCCATTGATAAAATAACTCTCATATTTCCCAGGATTATTCCATATCGCACGCATCATCGATGGCCAGCCTTTGCGGATTGCTAAATTCCCCATTTGATTAGGCGGTAATTCATTTCCTTCATTATCAACAATCGCAGCCTCAATGCCTGGAATTGGTTTCCCCATGGAACCTGGTCTTACCTCCATACATGGCAAGTTAACGATTAACATTGCACCAGTTTCTGTCATCCACCAAGTATCATGGATGCGTAAATTCAGCACTCGCTGTGCCCATGTGATGACTTCCGGATTTAATGGCTCCCCAACACTCATGATATGTCTTAAATGGGAGAAATCATATTGCTTTACTAGTTCCTCGCCAGCACTTACAAATTTCCTTAATGCAGTTGGTGCTGTGTACCATACGGTGACTTTATTTTTTTCTAATGTTTCATACCACGACTCCGGGGTGAACCGTCCACCACGAATGACATTAGTGACTCCATTTAACCACGGAGCAAATATCCCATAACTTGTTCCGGTAACCCAGCCAGGATCAGCTGTACACCAGTATACATCATCCTCTTTTAAATCAATTACCCATTTTCCTGTTGCATAATGCTGGATCATCGCATTGTGTACATGATAAACTCCTTTTGGCTTACCAGTTGAACCAGAGGTATAGTGAATCAGCATACCATCTTCTAAATCAACCCATTCGATATCAAACGATTCGGAGGCATCCGCTACTTCTTTATTGAAATGAATGTACCTCTCTGTATCAATTTCCCCATCACCTACAAGAACAACTTGCTTTAATGCAGGTAACTCATCAACAGGAACACGTTCTAATAATCCTGGTGTTGTAATAAGCATAGTTGCTTCACTGTCTTCCAGGCGATCACGCACCGCCTGCTCCATAAATGCCTCAAACAAAGGACCGGCAATTGCACCAATCTTTAATATTGCAAAGAAACTTGCATAGAATTCAGGACTTCTTGGCATAAATAAAAAAACTCGATCACCTTTCGCAACATTATACTTCTTTAATACATTAGCAACTTGATTGCTTCGTTTACTTAACTGTTCAAATGTAATGGATTCTTCGCGATCTGGTGCTGAATAGATTAAGGCTGTTTTATCTTTCATCATTGGATTTTTTGCATGTTTATCAATTGCTTCATAAGCAGCATTTATTTTTCCTGTTTCATACCAGCTAAATTCCTTTTTTATTTCATTCCAGTCAAAACCTTCTCTAACCTTTTCATAACTTTCCACATTGTAAACGCCTTGTCTTGCTGGAATTTTCGTCATATCCATCCCCTTCACTCCTTATCCCTTTTTTGTAAACGTTTGCATTTAATTTGAAATGTTTCCCCTTACATTGTATTTTAACGAAAATTATATAGAATGCAAGTGTTTTAACTTCCATTTATTGCTACAACAAGTTGTTCAAACAGGAGGAAAAACTTGTGGTAAATCCTTGCATGTAAGCTGCTTAACTAATAAAAATACGGTGCTATTCTTTGAGCAAATCTTTCTTAGGTATATAAATCGTATCATAGGCTGGTGGCATCGTAATGCTCCTATCAAATAGGAGCCAATTAATAGACTAAGGCCTTTCTTCCCTATCCTTATATTTATAGGATGAATAATTTCATATCAGTCAATCACTTTTAAGCATTATTTACACTAATTTAATCATTCAAAGTCTACTTTTTATGACAATAAATTCTTACACATATTCCTAATAATTTTCGCTCATACTAACTTTGATAGGGAAGGAAGTGAAATAACATGCGTCAATTTAAAAAATCAAAGGATCAAGAAAAAAAGATTAAGATAAATAAGTCCCTTTCTAAAAATATCGATGAAATGAAAGAAACGTTTTCTTATGGGTTAAACAAAGACTTCTGTATGAGAACATTAGAAGTTAAATTTAGCGAATATAATGCATGTCTATTTTATTATGGTTCCATTGTTGATGGAGAGAGAATTAATACACATATTATTAAACCATTACTTGAACAAACTGGGGATAAGCTCAGTAATATCGTAACAATAGAAAATTTGGAGGAAGTTACAGATCTTGAAAAAGCAATTCAAAATGTGAATAGCGGTAAAGCTATCCTGTTTATTGACAATGATGAAATTGCTTATGCTATGGATGTAGCTAAATTCGAATATCGTGCTGTATCTAAAGCAGAGAATGAGAGTGTTATTAAAGGTCCTCAAGATGCCTTTACCGAATCATTAAATGCTAATATTTCGCTTATTCGCAAACAGTTACATAACCATCAATTAGTCAATGAAGCAGTACAAGTTGGGGAAAGATCAGTGAATGAAGTAAATATTTTATATATAAAAGATATGGTAAAGGACGATTTATTATCAAATCTAAGAGAACGGTTAGAAAATATCTCAATCGACAGCATTCGTAATATCGAAGTATTGGAGCAGCACTTGGAAGAACGCCCTTATTCTTTGATTCCTACTATCCTTTATACAGAAAGACCGGATAAAGCAACCGCCTTTCTGGAAGATGGATATATTATTTTATTAATGAATACATCCTCTGCCTGCTTAATTGTTCCGGTGACATTCTGGTCATTTTATCATTCACCTGAAGACAGGTACTTACGTTTTTTATATGGTAATTTCAGCCGTGCCATTCGGTTACTATGTTTTTATTTAACAACAATGATCTCAGCGACTTATGTCGCCATAGCAAATTTTCATAGTGAAATGATTCCTCCAGATTTATTGTTGGCGATTACTGCTTCCAGGGAAAGAATCCCGTTTCCGCTTGTATTTGAAGTTTTGATAATGGAAATAGCCTTTGAATTAATAAGAGAGGCAGGGGTTAGGATACCTAATCCCCTCGGACCGACCATCGGAATCGTTGGTGCACTAATTTTAGGCCAAGCTGCAGTTGAAGCTAATATTATCAGCCCTATTATCGTTATTGTGGCTGCATTATCTGGGTTATCTTCATTTGGTATTCCTGATTTATCGATGAATTTTACCGTTAGAATCCTTCGCTTTATCTTTATTCTGGCTGCAGCTTCATTCGGTATGCTGGGTCTTATTGGAGCACTCATTCTTTTCTTTATGTATGTAGTTTCCATCAGGTCATATGGAGTACCATTTTTTTCACCAGTTGCACCTAATTTCAAATCATCGAAAGACACTGTCTTCCGTAAAGTATTGAAAAAGGAATACTTCCGTCCAGGCTTTTTAGATTTAAAAGACAGCACAAAACGAAACAAATAATATTTATTAATTTCTAAATTAAAAGAGGGTTCTGTATTTATGCAAAATAGAGGTTATCTGCGTGTAAGGGAAATCGTTGCTATGATTCTAATCATAGTAGGGATTAAATTGTCTGATTCTACTCCCGCTTTACTGACTCAAAATGTACAAAATGCACTGTGGCTTGTACCAATGATATCATGTGTCTGTATTTTTCCCAGCTTTCTTTTAATGCTTTACTTGTTAAAAAAATATAAAGATAAAAATTTGGTACAGCTGTTAGAAGAAATTCTAGGTACAGTGATAGGGAAAATAATTGGATTTATTATTTTCCTTTTCGCTTTTTTGTCGATAGCATTGGACAGTCGTAATTATGTTGAACAGATTAAGATACTATACTATCCTGAGGGGCCTTCCGGTCTCATATTTCTTGTTCTTTTTGGGGTTGTATTTTTTGGAGCGAAAAAAGGTTTTGAAGTAATCGGGTTTTCTTCATTCATTGCTCTACCTTTTATTAAAGTATCTGCTTTTTTTATTGTGTTTTTGGTGTTAGGAAACTTACTTGTTCAGAGGATTTTCCCGATATTCGGATCAGGGTTATCCGACATACTAATTGAAGGTGCAGCAAAGGCATCTATTTTTGCTGAATTGTTCTTCATTCTCATCGCATATGTTTCCACAAGAGAAACAGATATTTTCTATAAAGGAAGTATTTTAGCAGCCATAATTTCATTATTTGAAATTGTGATTTTCTATTTTATTTATATTACTGTTTTTGATTATAACTCTGTTGAGAAGATTGCCTTTCCATTTCATGATATCACCCAATTTGTTAGTTTTGGGAAGTTCTTCTCTAATATTGAAACAATTTTTATGGTCTTTTGGTTAATTGCCGCATTCTTAAAATTTATGATCCTTATTTATCTTGCTACTTGGATTTTCGGGGCTGTCTTTAACATAGAAGATTTTGAACCATTACTGCTTCCCTTTACCTTTCTCATCGCAACATTAGGGACATTACCGTTTAATTCTATTATTAACGAACTTCAATTTCGTAATTATCTATTGAATGCGATGACTCCATTTCTTATCTTACTACCTGTCTTACTATGGCTGGTGGCATTATTAAGAGGAGGATTACGTAAATGATCAGGAAATTATTATTATGGTTATTATTCCTGCTTTTATTAGGTGGATGTCAAGATCGCATTGAACTGGAACAACAATCCTATGTGATTACTATTGGGATTGATGCTACTGACCAAAAAGGCATTTACGCGTTAACCTACCAATTCGCCAACCCGGAAGTAGGCTATTCAGCATCATCTAGTGCAGATGAACCTCCATCGGAAATTGTAACCGTAAATGGTTCCGACTTATTGAGTGCTACCTATTTCGCTAACTCAATTGTGTCTAAACAAATTACCCTGGATCATACCAGAGTAATTGTTGTATCAGAAGAGGTGGCCAGATCAGACAATTTTCTTCGGATCATTCAATCTGCATCACGGACACCAGAGATAAGGAGAAAGGTGGAAATTATTGTATCAAAAGAAAAGGCATCTGATTTTATTACAAACAATAAACCGCTTATGGAAACAAGACCACACAAATATTATCAGTCCATGCTGTCCCGGGCCATCCAGACAGGGATTATCCCTAAAGCAACGATTCACCAGTTTTTCCAGATAACAGAGGGAGATGCTGATTTATTTCTAGGGATTTATGCGACAACAGATCAATCAGATAATAAAGATGATGAAATGGAAGAAGACCAGTATATTGCAGGTGAAATTCCGCAAAAGGGAGGACCTCCTACGCAGTTTATGGGAGCAGCTGTTTTTAAAGAAGGGAAAATGATTGACATCTTGGATGGGGAAGAAACAAGGATAGCTCAGATACTTAATACAACATTGGATATGGACAGTTTTATAACTACAATCCCTGATCCACTTATGCCGGAATATAATATAACCTATCATTATTCCCAGACTGAAGAACCAGCAATTGATATTCAATACAACAAAGATAAACCTACAATCATAGATGTAAAGGTGAAGTTTAAAGCTGAGATTGTCGCCATTCCCAGTTTAATTGATTATACACAGAAAGCTGATGACAGGAGAACATTAGAAAATGCAATTGTTAAAAGGGTTAAAAAGAAAACAGAGGATTTAATTGAAAAATCCCAAAAAGTATACCGTTCTGACCCTTTTTACTGGTCCTTATTTATCCGGAAACATTTTAAGGATATTCCTTCCTATGAAGAGGCAGATTGGCAAAACAATATCTATCCAAACGCAAACATAAACGTTGAGTATGAAATTGATAAATTAGAATTTGGGAAAATGATAAATGACACGAACCTAAATGAAGTGAGGGATTGATATGAAAATGATATTGTTTATTCTGCTGACATTGTTTGTAATATACAGGTGTATTGTGCATTGTATGCAAACATTAAAATCTGGCAATAAATTGGGTGGAATAGCAATTGGTACGGTGCTTCTTCCTGTTATTGCTGCATCTTTTATCATCATATTTTTTCGTTGAATTGTGTATTTCCATATCAGCAGGCAATGAAATGCCATTC
>NZ_ML762429.1:183372-204328 GCF_009498735.1 Gracilibacillus oryzae | reverse complement strand
AACCTGCGACGCATTGTTTAGGAAACAAACGCTCTATCCCCTGAGCTATAGGGCCATAATTTGATTATATATGCGGGGAAAGATACACTTGTTCTTCCCCCTTCTTTTACTTCTCGAAATTTTTCCTTAATTCTGCTGACTTGTCTGTTGTCTGATTTAAGCAGTCTACAACAGCATGTTGAAAATTATGTGAGGCAAGTGTCTTAAGTCCAGCTTCTGTTGTCCCGCCAGGGCTCGTAATTTTCTGCCGCAATACTCCTGGTGAGTCGGGACTGGTCTCCAGCATTCCCGCAACTCCTTTTAATGTCTGGATCATCAGCGGTTTTGCAATATCGATATCCAATCCCTTATCTGCAACAAACCGTTCCATTGCTTCTATCATATAATAATAGAAAGCAGGACTGCTTCCGGCCAATGCAGTAAATGCATCCATATCCTCTTCTTCTATTAAGGTAGTTGTCCCAATCGATTGCATAATCGTTTCGACTAATGCCAAATGATCTGCTGTCGTGAATTTCCCGCCAGTGACCGTTGTGGCTGATAAACCAATCGCAGCAGAAGTATTAGGCATGACACGAATAACAGGAGTATTTGTATCTAATTGACTTTCAATAAAATTTGTTGATATTCCTGCTAATAAAGAAACAATGATCTGATCTTCTCTTATCCATCCCTTTATTTCGTCTGTGGCCTTTTTAATATCTTTCGGCTTCATTGCCAAAATAATGACATTGCTGTCTGTGATTGCTTCCTGTTTGTTTTGGTTTGTCTGAATGTGGTATTTGGATGAAAGCTCTGCTAATCTTTCTTTGTTTGAGTTGTTTGTTGCAATAATCTGCTGTGCCGGGATAACACTGTTGGCCGTCATGCCGGCAATGATTGCTTCGGCCATTGATCCTGCTCCGAGAAAGGCAATTGTTTGATTCATTCTCCATTCATCCTTTTAGTTTTATGTACTATCTTCTATTATAAAATAAAAAAATCGTTATGCAATGATAACGATTTTGTTCTATGTAATCTTTAATATTGTTTATAAATAAATGGAGGAGGAAGAGGGATTCGAACCCCCGCGGGCTTTGACACCCCTGTCGGTTTTCAAGACCGATCCCTTCAGCCAGACTTGGGTATTCCTCCGTACCTGACGACAAGTAATAATATATCACATATAAAACTTGCCGTCAACATTTTTTATGATTTTTTTTATGAATTATTGTTGAATTAAGATATTACCGTTTTTCCACCCATATATGGAACCAATACTTCTGGTACTTTTACTGAACCATCTTCTTGCTGATAATTTTCTAAAATCGCAGCAACTGTACGTCCGATTGCTAAACCAGATCCGTTTAATGTATGAACAAACTCTGTCTTCCCTTTTTCTTCACGGCGGAATCTGATCCCAGCTCGGCGTGCCTGGAAGTCTTCAAAATTAGAACAAGAAGAAATTTCACGGTACGTATCATAGCTTGGCATCCAAACTTCAATATCGTATTTTTTCGCTGCTGTAAAACCTAAGTCACCTGTACACATGCTCATAACTCTGTAAGGCAGTTTTAATAATTGTAATACCTTTTCTGCATGCCCTGTCAGCTCTTCTAACACTTGATAAGAATTTTCCGGTTTAACGAACTGAACAAGCTCTACTTTGTTAAATTGATGCTGTCTGATCAATCCTCTTGTATCACGTCCGGCAGAGCCTGCTTCAGAGCGGAAGCTTGCGCTAAAAGCTGTAAATTTCTGTGGCAAGTCTTCTGCCTTCAGAATATCCTCACGATAATAGTTTGTTACCGGTACCTCTGCTGTTGGTACAAGGAAATAATCCCATCCATCTAATTTAAATGCATCCTCTTCAAACTTAGGCAGTTGACCTGTTCCTGTCATGCTTGTACGGTTAACCATGTACGGTGGCAGCATTTCCTCATAACCATGTTCATCTGCATGTAAATCCATCATAAAGTTCATTAATGCACGTTCCAGTCTTGCGCCTAATCCTTTGTAAAACACAAAGCGGCTTCCTGTTACTTTTGCAGCTTTTTCAAAATCCAAAATACCTAATTCTGTCGCAATATCCCAATGTGCCTGAGACTCGAAAGCAAACTCAGGTACTTCTCCCCATTTGCGTGCTTCTACATTGTCGTCTTCTGTTTCACCGATGGGAGTGGATTCATGAGGAATATTAGGAATAGAAAGCATAAGAACTTCCAACTCTTCTTCTACTTGTTTTAATTCCTGGTCAATTGTCTTAATTCGCTCACCAACTGTTTTCATTTCTGCGATCATATCATCCGCATTTTTCTTTTCCTTTTTCAGTTCAGAAATTTGCTTGGATACATCATTTCGTTTCGCTTTTAACTGCTCTGTTTCTGTAATTAATTGTCTTCTTTTTTCATCTAAGTCACCGAACTTATCTAAATCGGCTAAATCTTCTCCTCTGTGTTTCAGCTTTTGTTTAACTTCAGCAAAGTTATTACGTAGCATTTTCATATCTAACATATGAAAAACCTCCTTAATATTTATCATTAGATTGTTTCAAATATAAAAAACTCCCATCCCTAATAAACGATAGGGACGAGAGTTTACCCGCGATACCACCCTGATTGGAGATATTTATTATCTCCCAGCTTGATTACAAATAACGGCTTGCCACCGGATAAGCTTACTGTGGTTCAGCTTATCACTCAAGGATGGATTCTCTCTCTACACTTGTCAGTTCACACCAGCCACTGACTCTCTGAAAAGCATAATAGAGATACTATTTCCTTTCCACATTTTCCTGATTATTAAACTGTTGCTGCAGGTCGCTGTGATTCTTCTACCATTTCAATAAAGTGTCCGGTTAACCGATGATCATCGGTTAATTCCGGATGAAAAGCACTGCATAGATAATGCCCTTGTTTAGCTGCAACAATATTACCCTTATATGTTGCAATTACTTCTACTTCAGGTCCTACTCCTACTATATATGGTGCACGGATAAAAACTGCTTCAAAGTCATCCGCTACCCCTTTGACTACTAATTCTGCTTCAAAGGATTCACGTTGACGCCCGAATGCATTTCGTTCCACTTTCATATCCATCAACTTAAGATGAGCATTCTCCTGACCAACAATTTCATTTGCCAGAAGAATTAATCCAGCACATGTACCAAAGATAGGTTTCCCCTGATTGCCGAAATTCACTAATGGTTCCAGAAACTCATATTTATCAATTAACCTTCTCATTGTGGTACTTTCCCCGCCTGGAAGGATCAGTCCATCAATCTCATCTAATTGTTCTTTATGTTTAATCACAATTCCTTCTGCTCCAACTGCTTCAACAGAACGAATATGTTCACGAATAGCCCCTTGCAGGCCTAATACGCCTATTCTCACCATTCTATTTACTCCTCACTATTTTACCAGCCGCGATCTTGCATACGTTGTTCAGGAGCAATTGTACTGATTTCCAATCCTTTCATTGCTGTACCAATTCCTTTTGATACTTTAGCAATTAACTCATAATCTTCATAGTGTGTTGTAGCTTCTACAATTGCTCTTGCGAAGTTCGCAGGGTTGTCAGATTTGAAAATACCAGAACCAACAAATACACCGTCAGCACCTAATTGCATCATTAATGCTGCATCTGCTGGTGTTGCAATACCGCCGGCAGCAAAGTTCACTACAGGAAGGCGGCCATTTTCTTTAATATCTAATAGCACTTCATATGGTGCTCCTAAGTCTTTTGCATATGTCATTACTTCATCAACAGACATGTTCACTAATTTGCGTACTTGTGCATTTACTTCTCGCATATGGCGAACAGCTTCCACGATATTTCCTGTTCCTGGTTCACCTTTTGTACGAAGCATTGCTGTACCTTCACCAATACGACGTGCTGCTTCCCCTAAATTACGGCAGCCACATACAAATGGCACAGTATAATCTCTTTTATTTAAGTGAAATACTTCATCTGCTGGTGTTAATACTTCACTCTCATCAATATAATCAACGCCCATTGCCTCGAGTACTCGTGCTTCCACAATATGACCAATACGTGCTTTTGCCATTACTGGAATAGACACAGCATTCATCACTTCTTCGACAATTGTCGGGTCTGCCATACGTGCCACACCACCTGCTGCACGAATATCAGACGGCACACGTTCTAATGCCATAACTGCGACTGCACCGGCTTCTTCTGCAATTTTGGCTTGTTCTGCATTAACAACGTCCATAATAACGCCGCCTTTTTGCATTTCCGCCATACCTCTTTTTACTCTATCTGTACCTACTTTAGACATTCTCTAGTTCCTCCTAAATGTATAATCACTGATTGTATGAAATTCGCATCATCATTATTGCTACTACTATTATATACCAACAAAAACACAAATGCCAAGTGCTGATATTGGAATTAACGAAAGCTCTGGTTAGTTAAAGAAACCTGTAACAAAACTTGCAATGGAACCAAATACATTTCCGAAAAAGTCTCCAATTGCCCCCATCATTAACATAAACCAGTTCGA
Organism: Gracilibacillus oryzae; assembly: GCF_009498735.1. GTDB lineage: Bacteria > Bacillota > Bacilli > Bacillales > Amphibacillaceae > Gracilibacillus > Gracilibacillus oryzae. Next base: position 199,824 of record NZ_ML762429.1, on the reverse strand, counting down.
TTTTTCTACAGTTGTGGAAGCCACAAGGTCAACCTTTTGTTTTGAGCCAATACCACTTAGGTATGCTATCTCTTCTTCACCACTATATGATAATACGGCTTCCCCAATTTTATCACCTTTCTCAATCGGTGCAGTCAACTCTCCGTTTTCATTTAACAAGCTCTCATCAATTTCATATTCAACATTGTACATTTCTTCTTCGACGTTTTGAATCATTGATGTTATCGCTTCAGCTATCTCTACATCAACTTCCTCTTCTTTCCCTTTTGTAACAGGGATAGTTGACTGTCCTTCCAGTTGATATCCTGCAGGAAATAACTCTGCCTGGCTAAATTGTGAAAAACCGAATTCCATTAATTTTTTTGTTTCAAGAAAGCGTTCGCCCTTACTGCTTGTCTTCATTACAACTGTAATAACTCTGCGGTCTCCTTGCATAGCTGTCCCTGTAAAACAATAACCTGCTTCATCAGTATAACCTGTTTTTAAACCGTCAACACCTTCATACCCGTATTGGGTGAAATTATTATCTTCCCATGGCAGCATCCAATTTAAGTTTTCAAGTGGCCGGCCATCTAATTCTGATCTCATTTTACTTGAGAATTCCAGCACTTCTGGGTAGTCATTAATTAAATGATAAGCAAGTAATGCAGCAGAACGTGCCGATAATAGATTATCTGCATCTGGTTCTGTCCCTTCAGGATAGTTTTCTCCTAAATCTGCATTTGATAATCCTGTTGTGTTAACAAATTTATATTCAGGGAGTCCCATTTCCTCTGCCTTTTGATTCATCATTTTAACAAATTCCGCTTCCGAACCTGCAACAAGTTCTGCCAGTGCGATTGTTGTAGCATTATCTGATATAATCGACATTCCTTCATACAGTTGACGAACCGTATAATTCTGATCCTGTATCAAGCCAATTCCTGAAAAAGTGGGATCTGCCGAAATACTATAAGGATAATCACTAATTTGTGTGGTAGTTTCCCAGCTGATCTCACCATTATTAATTGCTTCTAATACTAAATATTCTGTCATCATTTTTGTCATACTTGCAGGAGGTAATAATTGGTCTGCATTTTTCTCATACAATATTTTACCAGTATCAGCATCTACTAAGATAGCAGATTCTGCACTTACCTCTAAAGATGTTGCTGCTTGTATTTCAAATGGCTTTATTGCAAATGCAGCAATGAAAACAATTGCAATAATAAAAAGTATACTAATTCTCTTAGACAAATTTCTCACACTATTTACCTCCAACAATTCTTTTTGCACGAAAATATTTTACCACAACTAATCGAAATAGAAAATGACACTATGTAACCATTCTTGCAAAAAGCATACAGGAAAAGCCTGCTCCCAACTAAGTGAAACAGGCTTTCCTACTTTCTCATTCAGTTAATTAAGAGATAGAATAGTTTGGTGACTCTTTTGTAATTTGAACATCATGTGGATGGCTCTCGCGTAAACCCGCACCTGTCATGCGGATAAATCTGGCATCATTTCGCAATGCATCAATATTCTTCGTACCGCAATAGCCCATACCAGAACGTAATCCACCTAAGAGCTGATGAACAGTATCGGAAAGTGGTCCTTTGTAAGCAACGCGGCCTTCAATGCCTTCAGGTACCAGTTTCTTCACTTCATCAGATTCTTGGAAATATCGATCCTTTGATCCTGATTTCATTGAAGTAATACTTCCCATTCCGCGGTATACTTTATAGCGGCGGCCTTGGAAGATTTCTGTTTCGCCAGGACTTTCGGTTACACCTGCAAATAGACTTCCGAGCATAACGGCATGTGCTCCTGCTGCAATTGCCTTTGCAATATCACCAGAGTATTTGATTCCGCCATCGGCAATTACCGGAATATTATACTTAGCAGCTTCTGTTGCACAATCATTTACCGCTGTAATTTGTGGTACACCGACACCCGCAACTACTCGAGTTGTACAAATAGAACCAGGCCCGATACCAACTTTAATAATATTCGCTCCTGCTTCAATCAGTGCTCTTGTTGCTTCTGCTGTTGCTACATTTCCTGCGATAATATCAAGCTCAGGGTAAGCCGCGCGGACTTTTTTTACTTGTTCAATAACCCCTTGTGAATGACCATGAGCGGTATCAATAACAATAACATCAACACCTGCTTCTACAAGCTTTTCAATCCGCACCATTGAATCACCTGTCACCCCAACGGCTGCTCCTGCTAACAGGCGTCCTTGCTGATCTTTAGCAGAATGCGGAAATTCAATTACTTTTTCGATATCTTTTATTGTAATTAGCCCTTTTAGTACATTGTTTTTATCGACTAATGGCAGCTTTTCAATTTTATGTTTCTGCAATATTTTGCTAGCTTCTTCTAAAGTTGTGCCAACAGGTGCTGTCACTAGATTCTCACTTGTCATAACATCGGCAATTTTAATCGAGTAATCTTCAATAAAACGCAAATCGCGGTTTGTTAAGATACCAACAAGCACTTGCTCTTCCTCATTATTGACAATTGGCACACCTGATATACGGAATTTCCCCATTAAGTGTTCTGCATCATATACCTGATGATCGGGAAGTAAGAAAAATGGATTAGTAATTACTCCACTCTCTGAACGTTTCACACGATCAACATTTTCCGCTTGTGCTTCAATCGACATGTTCTTATGGATAATCCCGATTCCACCTTGCCTTGCAATAGAAATAGCCATTTTCGCTTCTGTTACAGTATCCATACCAGCACTAAGGAATGGAATGTTTAATGTGATCTTGTCTGATAGTTTTGTTTTTACGGATACATCGCGCGGCAATACATTGGATTCAGCTGGAACCAATAGTACATCATCAAACGTTAAACCTTCTTTAGCAAATTTGTCTTCTCTCACGGATAGTCCTCCTTATATAAATTAAATAATATGATAGTGGAAAACTTACTTTTATATTGAGGGATGCTGCGTCTTTTTTGTTCCAAATTTATGTCAGACATTATGCATCATTGAGGCTTTTTCTTGCTAACTATTGTTAATTACAATACGACATGTTCATAGGATTTTCAACCTTTTTTTCAATAAAAAAAATAGACAAAATCAATGGTTATAATGAAATCAACGATGTAAGAGTTTACATGGCTGGAAACAAATTTTATTTCTATGTTTTCGATCTCTTTTGGTTTCTATTCGTACTGTAAATAAATGCAAGAGAAACTGACTATTTTAACAGGTTCAATAACACCGTTCCGTAAATTAACTTCGCTTTCTGGAGTCTCTGTTACTCGAACAAAAACTGCTTTTAATCTAATGCAGCTATTACAGGATATAGTTTGTGTTTCTTTAATTTATTCATATTAGTTCATTTTTAAGAAAATCATGTTGATTATATTTTTTCACAAAAAAGAGGAGGAGCGATCATCTGACTGCTTCTCCTCTTTGTCTATTATTTTGAAATGATTTTTTCGATAAAAAGTGCCGGTTTTTCTTTAAGAGAGATAACTTCATCGTTATCAACCAGGCGGATAATTGGTCTGATTGGTGTTTCAGGTTTCGCAAAAACAATGACAGCTTCTTTACCATTGGATAATAAAACACGTGTACCAATAGAATAGTTTAATAATGTTTGAGCAAATGTCTGCAGAAGTACATAATCAAACTTGGTATAGGCGGAAATAAGCATTTCCTCCATCACTTTAAATGGCGACTGTTTCTTGCGGTAGCAACGCTCGCAAGTCATCGCATGATACGTATCACTAATCGCAATAATTTTAGCAAATGGATGGATTTTATCTTCCTTTACACCTAAAGGATATCCGCTGCCATCTAAACGCTCATGATGCTGCAGGATACTTAATTTCACTTCTTTTGATAATGCTGCAATATTCTCTACCAGACGGTAAGAAACTGTCGCATGTTTTTTAACCTCATCATACTCTGCTAAGGTCAAATTTCCTTCTTTACGCAGAATAGAGTTATCCAACCTTGCCATACCACAGTCTGCAAGTATACCAGCAAGTCCAACTTGAATCCATTCTTTTTGATAGCCTATCTTTTTAGCTAAATGAGCAGAGATTAAGGCAACAGATATACCATGGTGATAGAAATAATCTTCTTTCGTAGAATATTTGTCTAACAAATAGAGATCCAGCTGCATTCCTTCCAAACAATTAAATAATGGAATCATCAGCTTCCTGAGCTGATTGATATTTATTGGTGCACCGGATTGCCACTGCCGGAACATTGATTTATAGCGTTGCACGGCATCATTATAGAGTGTGATAAAATCCTGTTCAATTGGACTGGTTTCTTCCATGCTTTCCTGCTTTATATTCTTTGGCTGGAATGTTAAGCCTGAAGTCAGTTTTTCCGATACTTCTATTACTTTTACACCAAAATGCTGTAATACTTCAATATGCTTTTCCTCAATAACAGTATGGTTCAGGATAATAGGATGCTTTGCTTTTCCTTCCACTTCCTTCAGTAATATACATCCCGGGACTAACTGATTTGGATGTACTTGCAAATCGGATCACACCCTTACTCTATATTTTGGTCTGTTTCTTCTGCCTCAGTATCTTCTGCTTCCAATTCCTCTTCTACTTCCGGATCGATTTTTGCAACAGTTGCAACTTTTTCTTCATCCTGCAGACGTATTAGCCTTACCCCTTGTGTATTTCTGCCTGTTGTGGAAATTCCGTCAACCTGCATTCGGATAAGTACACCGGAAATCGTCATGATCATTATATCTTCTTCACCTGTTACAGTCTTCACTGCAATGACACGGCCGGTTTTATCGGTTATATTGCATGTAAAGATACCTTTTCCGCCACGATTTGTCTTACGGTATTCTTCTTCAGGTGTTCGCTTTCCAAAACCATTTTCCGTTACGTTCAGCACATATTCTCCTTCGTTAAGAATCTCCATGGAAACAACTTCATCATCGTCCCGCAATGAGATTCCTTTGACCCCGGCTGCCGTTCTTCCCATTGTTCGAATTTGTTCTTCTTCAAATCGAATGACATAGCCGTTTTTCGTACCAATTAAAATATCCTTTTTCCCATCTGTTAAACGAACAGAAATCAATTCATCATCATCTCTTAAATTTAATGCAATTAAACCGCCTTTTCGAATATTGGCAAATTGCGATAAAGATGTTCGTTTCGATACTCCGAATTTTGTTGTAAAGAACAAGTGCCAGTCTTCATTAAACTCACTTACGGTAATAACAGCATTGATCCATTCACCTTGTTCTACTTCCAATAGGTTAATAATTGGTATCCCTTTTGCTGTACGGTTGAATTCCGGAATCTCATAACCTTTTGAACGATATACTTTTCCTTTATTAGAAAAGAAAAGCACGGTATCATGTGTGGAACAGGATACTAGATGTTCAACAAAGTCATCCTCATTTGTCCCCATTCCCTGAATGCCTCGTCCACCTCTTCGCTGCGCACGATAAGTAGATGCTGGCAATCTTTTAATATAGCCGCGATGAGTCAGAGAAATAACAATATTTTCCTCAGGTATTAGATCTTCATCTTCAATCATTTCTAACCCGCCACTGACAATCTCAGTACGGCGTTCATCATTGAAGCGTTCTTTAATTTCTAATAATTCCTCACGAATAATTTCGAGAATTTTCTCCTCATCTGCTAAGATTGCCTTTAATTCTTCAATCAGTGCCTGGATCTGCTTGTATTCTTCTTCGATCTTTTCGCGTTCCAAACCTGTTAAACGCTGCAGACGCATATCTAAAATTGCCTGTGCCTGTTTTTCAGATAAGCTGAATTCATTCATTAATCCCTCACGGGCAATTTCGGTTGTTTGCGATTGGCGAATTAAGGTAATAATCGCATCAATATGATCAAGAGCAATTCTTAATCCTTCTAAGATATGTGCTCTTGCTTCTGCTTTATTTAAATCATATTGTGTTCTTCTTGTAATGATTTCTTTTTGGTGTTCTAAATAATACTCCAGACATTGTTTTAAGTTCAGCACTTTTGGCTGCCCGTCAACAAGTGCCAGCATATTAATTCCAAAAGAGGTTTGAAGAGATGTTTGTTTATATAAGTTGTTTAGCACAACATTTGGATTGGCATCTCGCCTTAATTCAATCACAACACGCATTCCATTACGGTCCGATTCATCTCTTAAATCAGTAATACCTTCAATTCTTTTCTCTCTTGCCAGTTCTGCTATTTTCTCAACTAGTTTCGCTTTATTCACTTGATAAGGTAGTTCTGTTACGATAATCCGTGCTTTTCCGTTTGCTTGTTCTTCAATCTCGGTCTTAGCACGAACTGTAATTCCGCCTTTACCTGTCTCATATGCCCTTCTTATCCCGCTTCGTCCCAGAATCTGACCAGCCGTTGGAAAATCTGGTCCATGAATATATTCTTCCATCAATTCAGAAATCGTTATTTCTGGATTCTTGCTGATTGCAAGGATAGCATCAATGGTTTCACCTAACTGATGTGGCGGTATATTTGTCGCCATACCTACAGCAATACCTGAAGCACCATTTACTAAAAGGTTAGGGAATTTTGCAGGGAGAACTTTTGGTTCCCGCTCAGAACCATCATAGTTATCCGTATAGTCAATCGTATTTTTATTAATATCCCGGAGCATTTCCATCGATATTTTTGACATTCTTGCTTCTGTATAACGCATCGCTGCAGGCGGGTCTCCATCTACTGAACCAAAGTTCCCATGGCCATCTACAAGCATATAGCGATAACTGAAATCTTGTGCCATTCTAACCATTGCTTCATATACCGCAGAGTCACCGTGCGGGTGATATTTACCGATAACATCCCCAACAATACGTGCAGATTTTTTATATGGTTTGTCTGCATGCATTCCCTGGTCATTTAATGCATATAATATTCTCCTGTGTACCGGCTTCATTCCATCCCTTACATCTGGAAGTGCACGAGAGACAATAACACTCATCGCATAATCTAAAAACGATGTTCGCATTTCTTGCCCGATATTAATCTCCTGAATTTGTGGACGATTATTATCCACCATACAACATTACCTCCTATTCATTGCAGACATTCTGCAATGATGCTTCCTCATGACAGATTGCTTATATATCTAAGTTCTTAACATATATTGCATTATCTTGAATAAAATTACGTCTTGGCTCTACCTTGTCACCCATTAGCATATCAAATATCTGGTCAGCTTCCATTGCATCTTCCAGTTGAACTTGCAGCAATGTTCGCGTATCTGGATCCATTGTTGTATCCCAAAGCTGCTCGGCATTCATCTCACCAAGACCTTTATAACGCTGCAAGCCTGGTTTTGGCTGATTTGGCAGTTCCCCTAATAATTTGTCAAGCTCTTTGTCGCTATACGTGTAGTACACAGCTTTTCCTTGTTTTACTTGGTAAAGAGGCGGCTGGGCAATATAAACATAGCCATGCTCGATCAGTGGTTTCATAAACCTGAACAGAAATGTTAATAACAATGTCCGGATATGGGCACCATCAACGTCCGCATCTGTCATAATCACGATCTTATGGTAACGTGCTTTCGTTATATCAAATTCTTCGCCAATACCTGTACCTAGAGCTGTGATAATTGTACGGATTTCATTGTTTGAAAGAATTTTATCAAGTCTTGCCTTCTCCACATTTAGAACTTTCCCTCGAAGTGGCAGAATTGCCTGGAAGTGTCTGTCCCTTCCTTGTTTCGCAGAACCCCCGGCTGAGTCCCCCTCTACAATGTACAATTCACTGATAGAGGCATCTCTTGAAGAACAATCAGCTAATTTCCCAGGTAAGCTGGAAACTTCCAAAGCCCCTTTACGCCTTGTCAGCTCTCTTGCCTTTTTAGCCGCAAGTCTTGCTCTTGAAGCCATCAAACCTTTATCAACAATAATTCTTGCTGTATTTGGATTTTCAAACAGGAATTTAGAAAATAATTCACTGAATGCTGAATCAGTAATGGTTCTTGCTTCACTATTTCCCAGTTTTGTCTTTGTTTGTCCCTCAAACTGCGGATCAGGGTGTTTTACAGAGATAATCGCTGTCAGGCCTTCTCTAACATCTTCACCTGATAAATTAGGGTCATTTTCTTTAAACAAATTATTCTTTCTTGCATAGTCATTAATAACACGAGTTAAACCTGTCTTAAATCCAGATTCATGTGTCCCGCCTTCATATGTGTGAATATTATTGGCAAAGGAATAAATATTGCTTACATAGCCATCATTGTATTGTAAAGAAACCTCTACCTGAATATTAGATTCCTCTTTTTCCGCATAGAAAGGTTCATGAAGCACTTCTTTCGTGCGATTCAAATGCTCTACATAGGACTTAATACCACCCTCATAATAGAACGTCTCTGGTTCTTTTTCAGGTTCTCTTTTATCTTGAATCGAAATACTTAATCCTTTATTTAAAAAAGCTAGCTCACGTAATCTTGTTGCTAACGTTTCATAATTATATAAAGTAGTCTCCGTAAAAATTTCTTCATCCGGTTTAAACCTTGTTCGCGTTCCCGTTATATCTGTCTCCCCAATAACTTGCAGCTCATTGGTCAGTTTCCCGCGTGAAAAACTGATATAATGCAGCTTGCCATCTCTGTGAACATATACTTCTAATTCACTTGAAAGAGCATTAACAACAGATGCCCCTACACCGTGCAAACCGCCGGAAACTTTATAACCGCCGCCGCCGAACTTCCCTCCGGCGTGTAATACTGTCATAATCGTTTCTACTGCAGGTCTTCCTGTTTTTTCATGCATACTTACAGGGATACCACGTCCATTGTCGACAACGGTAATGCTGTTATCTTCTTCGATAAAGACTTCGATATGATCACAATAGCCAGCTAATGCCTCATCAATACTGTTATCCACAATTTCCCAAACTAAGTGATGCAACCCTTTTTCATTGGTTGATCCAATATACATACCTGGTCTCTTTCTAACAGCTTCAAGACCTTCTAATACTTGTATCTGATCAGCATCATATGCTGTTTCTCCGATCTTTTCTTCTTCCAGTGCCATTTCATTTCACCCACATTCTCATAATTTAATAATGGAAAAAAGCAAGATTATAACATTAATCCATCTCTTCTTCACTATTATCAGAGTAATCTTCCAGTTTACTTATAGTAGATATCATACTTGCTCTCTTTTTAAGTGTCAGAACAGATAATGGACTATAGTAAACTTTATCTGGTGTTACAACAATAGATTTCGTAACAGAATCATCTGCCGTAACAACCATATTTTTATTGTTTAATTCTTGCAGCATTTCATCATTTATTGTCGAAGAATTAACTAAACTGTAGTCAATTATTGCTACGACATTCTCTGATTGAATAACATGGTCATCTCCAATATGAATAAACATCTTATCCCTACTTTTATCTTGTTATTTTTCCACTTTGCACTTGAAATATTTCTGCCTTTTGTAATGTCTCATGATTTATCCCGTCAACACTTGTGGTGGAAACGAAAGTTTGTACTTTTCCTTCAATTGTGTCCAATAGATGAGACTGTCTAAAGTCATCCAGTTCACTTAAGACATCATCAAGCAGCAAAATTGGATAATCACCAATTTCCTGATAAATTAATTCTATTTCTGCAAGTTTTAAAGATAAGGCTGTTGTTCTTTGTTGGCCTTGTGAACCATATGTTTGAACGTTCTTCCCGTTTACAATAAATAGTAAATCATCTCGATGAGGCCCAACTAAAGTTGTTCCTCTCTCTACTTCTTTCTCTTCTGCTTTCTCAAAGCTGTCTGTATAAATCTGTTTGATCATTTCTTTAGGATCATCTTCCGAAATTGGTATGGTGGTATCATATTCAATCACTAATTCTTCTAAACCCCGGCTGATCCCTTTATGTATGTCGGCAGCCCATTTCTTTAGTTTTCTTAAGAAGATAAATCGTTTTTCCACAATAATGGTTGCATGTTCGATCATTTGCTCTGTCAGTACATGTAACATTGTCCGGTCTTTTTGCTGCTTTTTCTGGAGTTGCTTTAATAGATGGTTTCTTTGTTTTAAAATTTTTACAAACTGACCTAAGTGGTAAAGATACATTGGTTGAATCTGGCCAATTTCCATATCAATAAAACGTCTCCGTATTTGAGGACTTCCCTTAACCAAGTTTAAGTCTTCTGGTGCGAACATAACAATATTTAATGCACCAATATAATCACTGAGACGTCTTTGTTCGAGATGATTTAATTTTGCCTTTTTCCCTTTATTGGAGATTGAAATCTCTAACGGGAATTCCTGTTTACGTTTATACACACTACCTTCTATTTTAGCATAACTTTTGTTCCATTGGATTAATTCTTTATCTTTTGTTGTACGATGCGACTTAGAAAATCCTAATACATAGATTGCTTCCATCAGGTTAGTCTTTCCTTGCGCATTTTCCCCTATAAAAACATTTACCTTATCATCGAATGTTGTGGACAATTCTTCATAGTTTCGATAATTTGCTAATTTCAGTGTTCTTATATACATTCATAGTTTCCCTCTCTATTTAGAAAAACTTGATTATCATTGACTTGCTTCAACAATAAAAGTACCTGCTTCCTCTACAACTACTTTATCACCTGGATACAGCTTTCTTCCTCTGCGGTTTTCCAATTCTCCATTAACAAAGACACCATTCTCCTGCAGGAAAACTTTTACCATGCCGCCTGATTCGAGAATGTTTGCTAATTTCAGAAATTGCCCTAATTGAATATACTCTGTATTGATCTCTATTCTTTCTTCCATTTTTTATATCACCATCTCTTATATTAATAATCAAAGTGAATCCGGTCCCTGGCTACTATTAATTATTATAGCCCTTCTATCTATATTACTAAACATTCCACAGGAAGAAAAGCAAACACAAAAGAGCAAATATGAAAAAACGGATAAATCCTGCCATGGCAAATGAGTTTTTTTGCAATAAAAGGTAAAGAGGCTAAGTCAAAACTATATTATACGTATCAAAACCCGAACATTTACTAATATGTTCGGGTTTTGTTCATAAAAAAAGCTGCTTCCTATTGCACTTCGCCAAAATATTTCGCTTAGTATGTGCGTTCATTTTTGTAGAATATAGTATCGTCCGTATTATAGATGAAGCCTTTTAGTTTTCCCAGGCTTCGTTCTTAAAATGTTCGAACTGGTAAGATTAACTGCAATATTTGATCATGATCAATAGGTTTTATAATAAATGGCCGCATCGCACCAGTAAATTCAATCTTTACTTGGTCTGTTTCCATTATTTTAAGTGCATCAATCATATATTTCGAACTGAATGAAATTTTCAGCTCTTCTCCTTCAATATTTTCTACGGTTAATTCTTCCTCAACCTTCCCAATCTCAGGTGAATTACTTGATATTTCAATCATATGTGATCCTTTTGTTTGAAGTCTTATTACATTATTATGATTTTCTTTCGCTAATAATGATGCACGATCTACCGCTTGAAGCAATTGTTTTGTGTTTGCATGCAATGTTGTTTTGCTTTCTTCCGGAATTAGTCTTGCCGTTTCTGGATATTTTCCATCAAGTAATCTTGATAGGAAATAAAGATGATTAGTTTGGAAGGCAATTTGGTTATCTGTCACACTAATATAAAGCTTTTCTTCCGTATCATCTAAAATTTTGCTTAATTCATTCAGACTTTTACCAGGGATAACAACCTGACTATCAGGAAAGCTATCTAATGACGTGTCTAATGGAATGTTGCTTGCCGCAAGTCTATGTGAATCTGTTGCTACAAATTTTAATTGACCTTCTTCCACTTTTAAATTCACACCAGTCAGAATGGGTCTTGTTTCAGATGTCGAAACAGCAAATACTGTTTGTTTGATCATATTTTTCAATAAATTGATTGGTAGTTCAAAACTTGTATCTGATTGAATCTGTGCTATTTGCGGGTATTCTTCCGGATCCTGTCCATTTAAGTGAAATTCTGCATGTCCAGATTTAATGGTTACTTGTAATTGTTCGTCTGAATCAATCATTACCGTTTCCTGTGGTGCTTTACGAATGATTTCAGGAAAATATTTCGCATGAACAATGATTTCTCCTGCTTCTATTTCATCAATAAATTGAATACCTTCCTCTTCAACTGGAATAAACGATTCGATTGTGATATCAGAATTACTGCCGGTTAACTTTATTCCATTATCTTTCACTTGAATTTTTAAACCAGACAAAATAGGAATAGCTGTTTTGGAAGAAATAGCTTTTGTTACATGTTGAATACTCTCCATTAATTTATCGCGATTGATTGTTACTTTCATCTTAATCCTCCTTGAGGAAGTCATATTATATATTAATTATTAATAATAAAAATCGTAGTAATAGTAATAGGGGCTGTGATTATGTGGATAACTTATTATTCTCTTTTTCAGACGAGTTATCCAGATGTGGATAAGCTGTTAGTGTTTAAAACCTACTTATCCACAAATCTCACAGCATATTTTCTTATAAAGATTTTAATTGCTCCTTGATTTCCTCTATTTCTTTTCCTAATAATTGATCCGTTCCCAGTAACTTTGAAATCTTCTCATGTGCATGAATCACTGTCGTATGATCCCTGCCGCCGAATTCCTCCCCGATTTTAGGTAAGGAGAAATCAGTTAATTCACGGGAGAGATACATAGCAATCTGCCTTGGAAAAGCAATAGATTTCGTTCTTTTCTTCGCTGTAAACTCTTCAAGTTTTACATTATATCTCTTTCCAACAGCTTCTTGTATATGATGAATAGTAATGATTTTAGGTCTGGATGATGGAATGATATCTTTGAGAGCTTCTGCAGCAAGAGATGCATCAATGTCCTGATTAGTTAAAGAAGAGAATGCCACTACGCGAATAAGTGCACCTTCTAGTTCCCTGATATTCGTATCAATCTGGTTAGCAATATAAAGCATCACTTCATTTGGTATATCTAAACCTTCTGCTTTTGCTTTTTTCCGCAAAATGGCGATCCTTGTTTCCAAGTCTGGCGGAGTAATATCTGTAATAAGACCCCATTCAAAACGTGATCTTAATCTGTCCTCTAATGTTGGAATTTCCTTTGGCGGCCTGTCACTTGAGATAATAATCTGTTTATTCTCTTCATGTAATGTATTAAAAGTATGGAAAAATTCCTCTTGTGTTTGTTCTTTTCCTGCAAGGAACTGAATATCATCTATTAATAAGACATCAACATTTCGGTATTTATTGCGGAAATTAACAGCTTTATTGTCTCGAATCGAATTAATAAATTCATTCGTAAATTTTTCTGAAGATAGATAGACAACTTTTGCAGAAGGATTATGGTCAAGCACATAATGGCCAATAGCATGCATTAAGTGTGTTTTTCCTAATCCAACACCCCCGTAAATAAACAGCGGGTTATAGGCTTTTGCAGGTGCTTCTGCCACAGCAAGTGATGCAGCATGAGCAAACCTGTTTCCAGAACCAATTACAAATGTTTCAAAAGTATATTTATCATTTAACATCGATTTCGGTGACGCATAATTCATTTGATTCGGCACAACTGCCTTCTTTTGTGTTTGCATTTGTTCTGTTTCCAGGCCAGCTGAAGATTCTGGAATAATAAATTTAACAGCTAATTTTGCACCAGTAATTTCATATAATGCTTCTGAAATGATATTGGTATATTTGGACTCCAGCCAATCCCTAGTAAACTCATTTGGTGCAGAAATGATAACAGAATCCCCCTGAATTTGTTCTATTAACGTGTTCTTTAACCACGTATCATAACTAGGTTTGCTCACTTTATCTTTTATATTTTCTAATGTTTTTTGCCAAAGATCCTCGATGTTTTCCAACTTTAAAAACCCTCCTCTCATGAACCTGCTTTACTAAATAGGAAAATAATAAGCTGTGGATTATTTTCCACCGACAAAAAAGAGGAAAACTAAAGAAATCAGTTTTCCACATGTTTGTGAATAAATAATTAAACAGAGTGTGAATTGTTGTCCACACTTTATCCACACTCTGTGGATAATAGGACATGGTTAATTTGTTATTAACAATATAAAACATATATATATTATCAAAAAAGGCCACTCAATGCAATGTTTTATATTCACTTATCCACAAGTTAACGAAACTGTGGGGCGATCTTATCCATAACCGTAAAAGATGTGCACAATTTGTCGATAAAAATGGGAATAAGAAAAGTTTTTGTTGAAAAATATCCACAGACTATCTGTTATATAACAACCGAGAAGGAAAACTGTTGTATATCAGGCTGTTTAAAAGTAACAAAAAAAATATAACTGGGCATTGACTACACAACTAATAGAAAGTATAATGAGTAAGACTGTCTAATCGATTATGATTTTAAAATTCCTCAGGGAGGTGCATATATAATGAAACGTACATTTCAACCAAATAATCGTAAACGTAAAAAAGTTCATGGATTCCGTGCGCGTATGAGCACAAAAAATGGACGTAAAGTACTTGCTCGCCGTCGTAAGAAGGGTAGAAAAGTATTATCTGCATAGACCACTGATATTGTCAGTGGTCTTTTTCTACGTTAGGAAAGTATGAAATTTTTATCAAAGAAGTAACTTGACGCAGGGAAAATTTTAAAGTGCTAAGTATAAGAAAAACTAGTACATTTGCTAAAGATCCAGCAAATGAGATTTTTTCTAATGCTATAATAGAGCGGGAAATAGGCACAATAATGGATGAAGAAGTTTTGCATAAATAATGGAGGCGCTGGTAGTAATGAAGAAAGCATTTCGAATAAAGAAGAATAGAGAGTTTCAACAAGTTTTCAAAAATGGCGCTTCCTTTGCAAATCGTCAATTAGTCATTTATTATTTAGAGAAAAAAGATCAGGATCATTATCGTGTTGGTTTGTCAGTAAGCAAGAAAATCGGCAATGCAGTTGTCCGTAATCAAATGAAACGATATTTGAGACAAGCTTTTATTGAATTAAGCGAGGAAATTAAAGCGAGGTATGATATAATTATCATTGCCAGGCAACCGGTAAGGGATTGCGATTTTCATCAAGTGAAAAAAAGTGTTCAGCATTTATTATTCAAAACCGGATTGTTAAAAAAGTAAATTTTTATTTAGGTACATATATTTGCTAGAATATATATTTGTTATAATGAAAAAATGATTGAAAAAGAATGTGTTGGGTTAAGGAGGATAAAGATGCGTAAGAAGCTCCTGTTGTTAACAGGCTTAGTAGCAATTATAGTATTGCTTTCAGGTTGTAATGAGATAGAACAGGATATTACATCAGAAAGCACAGGAATTTGGAACAGTTATTTTGTTTATCCATTATCATGGCTGCTTGTGAAAGTGGCGGAATTTTTTAATGCTGATTATGGATACGGTTTATCGATTGTTATTGTTACGCTTTTAATTCGTTTAATCTTATTGCCATTAAACATTAAACAATTAAAAAGCTCAAAAGCGATGCAAGAGATTCAGCCAGAATTACAGAAATTAAGAGAAAAATACAGTTCAAAAGATCAGCAGACACAAATGAAATTACAGCAGGAGACAATGGAATTATTCCAGAAAAGCGGTGCGAACCCGTTAGCCGGATGTTTGCCGATTATTGTGCAGATGCCAATCCTGTTAGCTTTCTATCATGCCATTATGCGAACAGGTGAGTTAGATGGACACTACTTCTTATGGTTCTATCTAGACCAGCCAGATCCATATTATATTTTGCCGGTATTAACAGCTGCATTTACATTCCTGCAGCAAAAATTAATGATGTCTGGAACGAACATGCAGCAAAATAGCATGATGCCACAGATGACGTTAATGTTATATATTATGCCGATAATGATTGGGGTATTTGCTATATTCTTCCCTGCCGCATTAGCATTATATTGGGCAGTGGGTAACATTTTCATGATTTTCCAAACATTATTAGTGAAAAATCCGATGATGAAGAAAATGGATAATGAGAAAGATGCTACAGGAGGATCGAAGAAGTGAGACAAGTAACTGCTACTGGACAAACAGTTGATGCAGCGGTCCAATCCGCCCTAGAGCAGTTAAACATCACAGAGGACCAAGCAAAAATTGAAATCATTGATGAAGGTAAAAAAGGGATTTTAGGTTTATTTGGTTCAAAAAAAGCAATTGTAAAAGTTACAGAAAATGAAAAACCAGTCGAAAAGCTGGATGAATATATTCGTAAAATCGTTCAGGAATTTGATGAAGGCCTAATTGTAGAGACAACTGTTCATAACAATCAAATAACGTGTGAATTAAGTGGTGAAAAAATTGCCGTTATCATTGGAAAAAGAGGTCAGACTCTTAATGCCATTCAATATTTAGCGCAATTGGCAATCCATCAATTTGCTGATAAATATTATACCGTTATTGTTGATGCAGAAGGTTATCGTTCCAGAAGAAAAGATACGTTAATTCAGTTATCCAATCGCCTGGCAGAAAGGGCAATCCAAACACGCCGCAGTGTGAAGATTGAGCCAATGCCATCATATGA
>NZ_ML762429.1:25194-183362 GCF_009498735.1 Gracilibacillus oryzae | reverse complement strand
CATTCATACTGCATTGCAGAATAATCGTAAGATAACGACTGATTCAGAAGGATCTGAACCAAATCGGTATGTTGTAATCCATCCAGTTAAATAATAATGATAAAAAGTAATGGTTAGTTAATCTGGCCATTACTTTTTTTTATATCTTCAGGTCTTATTTCCCTCCATTCATTTCTGCCATCTATGAGAATTTTCCGATAATGATAAACAAAGTTTATTCACACCCTGCAACTTACGAAGAGAGAAACCACTTTTTTTAAAAAAAGTTATTCACATGTGGATAATTGCTCCGGAATATAAAACAATAAAATTAGTGTGGATATCTTTTCAAAAGGGGTCGTGTTGTGATATTCTAATAAGTTAGTGGTAGTTTTTTTATAAAAGAAGTTACAGGGTTATTAAAATAGATAAAAAAATGTATGTTTGGAGGTGAAATAATAATGGAAAAAGATACAATTGCGGCAATATCGACTCCAATAGGGGAAGGGGCCATTGCCATTGTGCGTTTAAGTGGAGAAGAAGCAGTTAAGATCGTCAATCCTTTGTTTGATGGCAAAGATTTAGCAACTGTTGACTCTCATACGATCCATTATGGTAAATTAATTGATCCCAATACAAATGAAATGGTCGAGGAAGTTATGGTAACTGTCATGAGGGGACCAAGGACGTTTACCAAAGAAGATGTAATTGAAATCAACTGCCATGGCGGTTTAGCATCTGTCAATCGTTTACTGGAACTTGTCTTATCAAGAGGGGCGCGTTTAGCAGAACCTGGTGAATTTACGAAGAGAGCTTTCTTAAATGGAAGAATTGACTTATCCCAGGCAGAGGCAGTAATGGATTTGATCAGGGCAAAAACAGACAAAGCAATGAACATTGCATTGAAGCAGTTAGATGGGAAATTATCAAAATTAGTCCAGCAATTGCGTCAATCCTTAATTGAAACAGTCGCACATGTGGAAGTGAACATTGATTACCCAGAATATGATGATGTGGAGCAGATGTCCCATCAATTATTACGGGAAAAAACAGTCGAGGTACACCAGGAAGTGGAACGCCTGCTTAGTATGGCACGACAGGGTAAAATATTGCGCGAAGGAATTGCAACAGCCATTATTGGGAGACCGAATGTTGGGAAATCTTCTCTGTTGAATGCATTAGTTCACGAGACAAAAGCGATTGTAACAGACATTCCTGGTACAACAAGGGATGTTATCGAAGAATATGTAAATATCAGAGGTATTCCTTTGCGACTTGTTGATACGGCTGGGATACGTGAAACAGAGGATATTGTGGAGAAGATTGGTGTCGAGAGATCCCGTCAGGCCTTGAAAGAATCAGATTTAATTTTGCTTGTATTAAATTATGGTGAAGAACTGTCAGAAGGGGACAGGCAATTATTTGAGGCAGTCAATGGACTGGAATTTATCGTTATTGTGAATAAAACAGATTTGCCGCAAGCCTTAGATTTAGAGGAAGTGAAACAATTAGCTGGTAATCAAAAAGTGATTACGACAGCATTGATTGAAGATAAAGGTCTTGATCAGTTAGAAGAAGCAATTGTTGCGACATTTTTTGCAGGCGACATTGATGCAGGGGACTTGACTTATGTTTCAAATGTACGCCATATTCAGTTATTGCAGCAAACAATGCAAGCATTAGAAGATGCAAAAGAAGCAATTGATGCAGATATGCCAATTGATTTAGTTCAGATAGATGTAACAAGAGCATGGGAGTTACTTGGTGAAATTGTTGGGGATACAGTGCAGGATAGTTTAATTGATCAACTGTTCTCACAATTCTGCCTCGGAAAATAATTGAAATAGAAAGAAGGAATCAGCGATGTCAACTTATGAAGCTGGTCAATATGATGTAATAGTTATCGGTGCAGGACATGCTGGGGTAGAGGCGGCCTATGCTGCTGCAAGTCGTGGTGCAAAGACATTAATGCTCACAATGAACCTTGATATGATTGCGTTCATGCCATGTAACCCATCAATAGGCGGTCCGGCAAAAGGGATAGTTGTTCGTGAAGTAGATGCGCTTGGCGGATTAATGGGGAAAGTAATTGATAAAACGTATATCCAGATGCGGATGCTGAATACAGCAAAAGGGCCTGCTGTAAGAGCCTTAAGAGCCCAGGCGGATAAACCTCTTTATATTCAGGAAATGAAAAAAATGCTAGAACAGGCGCCAAATCTTACCTTAAGACAAGGGATGGTAGAGAAGTTAGTAATAGAAGACGGTAAATGCCAGGGTGTTATTACAGAAACGAAAGCATTATACCGTGCGAAATCGGTTATTATTACAACAGGTACATTTATGCGCGGTCGTGTGATTATTGGCGATATCTCTTATGAAAGTGGTCCGAATAATCAGCGGGCAAGTGTGAAATTAGCAGAAAACCTTGAAGAGCTCGGTTTTGAATTAGTTCGTTTTAAGACAGGTACACCGCCACGTGTCATTAATCATTCGATTGATTACAGTAAAACAGAAATTCAGCCAGGGGATGAGAATCCACAGCATTTTTCTTATGAAACAACAGAAGCCATTACGGATCAAATTCCTTGCTGGTTAACCTATACAAATGAAAATACGCATGGAATTATTAATGATAATCTTGGTTTATCTGCAATGTATTCCGGGATGATTAAAGGAACCGGACCACGTTATTGTCCATCAATTGAGGATAAAATAGTTCGTTTCCATGATAAACCCCGTCATCAAATTTTCTTAGAGCCAGAAGGAAGAAATACAGAAGAGGTATATGTGCAAGGATTATCAACCTCCTTACCCGAATATGTACAAAGAGAAATATTAAGAAGCATTCCTGGGTTGGAAGAAGCAGAGATCATGCGTGCAGGTTATGCGATTGAGTATGATGCTGTAGTGCCTACCCAATTGTGGCCAACATTAGAAGTGAAGAATGTGGAAGGTATATTTACTGCAGGACAAATCAACGGAACTTCTGGTTATGAAGAAGCGGCTGGCCAGGGAATTATGGCAGGGATTAATGCAGCAGCGAAAGCATTGAATAAAGAGACACTTATTTTGGATCGTTCACAAGCATATATTGGTGTGCTGATTGATGACCTGGTGACAAAAGGAACAAACGAACCATATCGTTTATTGACATCCCGTGCGGAGTATCGTCTATTATTAAGACATGACAATGCAGATTTACGCTTAACAGACATTGGTTATAAACTTGGACTAATCCCGGAAGAGCGTTACAATAAATTTGAAGAGAAAAAACGTCTTATTGAAGAAGAGAAAAACCGTTTGCAGGAAGTTCGTCTGAAACCGACAGAACAATTGCAGACATTGTTGGAAGAAATCGGTAGTACAAGACTGAAAGATGGTATTTTAGCATTTGACTTACTAAAGCGGCCAGAAGTAACGTATAGGCTTATTGACAAAGTTTGCCCTGCTGACAAAGAATTAGCTGCAGATGTAAAAGAGCAAATTGAAATCCAGATCAAATACCAAGGATATATCGCCAAATCAAATCAACAAGTGGAAAAAATGAAGAAAATGGAAAATAAGTTAATTCCCGATAATATTGATTATGATGCCATTACTGGGATAGCAACAGAAGCAAGAGAAAAATTGAAAAAGGTACGTCCGTTATCTGTTGCACAAGCTTCCAGAATAGCCGGCGTTAACCCTGCTGATGTTTCCATTTTGCTTGTCTATATTGAACAAGGAAATGTTGCAAAAGTTTCCAATGAATAATGACTAGGCATTAATGAAAAGGAGCATATATTTCTATGAATGTAAATGCTTTTCGTGAGCAATTAAAACAAAAAGGAATTGAGTTATCTGATTATCAGGTAGCTCAATTCGAAAAGTATTATGAAATACTGGTTGAGTGGAATGAAAAAATGAATTTAACTGCCATTACTGAAAAAGAAGAGGTTTTTGTAAAACATTTTTATGATTCCATCTCGGCTGCATTTTATTTTGATTTTACCCAGGACATCCAATTATGTGATGTAGGGGCTGGAGCAGGCTTTCCCAGTATCCCGTTAAAAATCTGCTTTCCCAATATAAAGGTGACAATTGTTGATTCATTAAAAAAGCGAATCACATTCTTGAACCATTTGGCAGCAAACTTAAAATTGCAAGGGGTGTCATTTTATCATAACAGGGCAGAAATATTTGGGCAGGATGAACAATTCCGCCACCATTATGATGTCGTTTTAGCCCGTGCAGTTGCTAAGATGTCTGTCTTAAGTGAATTATGTCTGCCATTAGTTCGCACAAATGGTGTCTTTATTGCCATGAAAGGTGCCAATGCGGCCCAGGAAATGGAGGAGGCAGATGCTGCAATCGAATTACTTGGCGGCAAAATGGACAGAATAGAAACATTTCAGTTACCTGAGGATAATGGGGAAAGGAACATCGTTGTTTTAAATAAACGCAAAAAAACACCAAAGAAATACCCTCGCAAGCCGGGTGTTCCAAACAAAACACCACTATCTTAATATTTAGCTGAAAATATTGTTGGGAAAAGTAAATATTACGAATATTTTACTATCTTATTTCAATTTATTTATGATAAAATATAGAAGTAGATATATATTTGCTATGTTCCACGTGAAACACTTGGAATATAGATCGGCTTCTTTGACTTGCTTTCCGATTTAAAGCAAGTTTTTCTAACTGATATGGCTAGCTTAGCTCCAACTATCATTATTGCTGAAAAGGTTCACAGGATGCTAAGCAGGTGCTTATCTGCAATCATTAGTTTATATTATTTCGGTTAAGTTTTATAAAGGTGGTGTTTTTTTATGTTACACCCATTTGGTCGGTTATTTGGTATGGGAGATAAAGCGGATGACATAGAAACTATTGAAGAAGAAGTAACAGTTGACCATGATGAGGTTATTTTTCTTCCTATAGCTAATATACAAGCAAATCAGTATCAGCCAAGGTCTATTTTTGATGATGAAAAAATCAAAGAATTAGCACAGACACTCCATACGCATGGGCTTATTCAGCCAATTGTAGTAAGACCAGTAGAGAATTCAGAAGATCAATATGAGATTATCGC
Source organism: Gracilibacillus oryzae (assembly GCF_009498735.1). Classification (GTDB taxonomy): domain Bacteria; phylum Bacillota; class Bacilli; order Bacillales; family Amphibacillaceae; genus Gracilibacillus; species Gracilibacillus oryzae. Next base: position 178,306 of record NZ_ML762429.1, on the reverse strand, counting down.
AGGTGAGCGTCGCTGGCGAGCGGCAACTAGTCTGAATTGGGACAAGATTCCGGCAATTGTTCGGGAAATGTCAGATAAAGAGACTGCTTCTGTTGCATTAATAGAAAATTTGCAACGGGAAGAATTGACAGTAATAGAGGAAGCTAAGGCATATTCCAAATTAATAGAATTGCATCAATTAACACAAGAAGCACTGGCACAAAGGCTGGGAAAAAGCCAGTCAACAATAGCTAATAAAATGCGGTTATTAAAATTGCCGGAAGAAGTTCATCAGGCAATAATGGAAAAAAAGATAACCGAAAGACATGCAAGAGCATTAATACTGCTGAAAGAGGAAGAACAGCAGCTGAAAGTTCTGCAGAATATAATAGAAAGAGATTTAAATGTTAAGCAGACAGAAGCACATATTGAAAAGTTACTAGATACTACTAAACCGAAAAAGAAACCAAGACTAAAAGGAATCAATAAGGATATGAGAATTGCTATGAATACAATCAGGCAATCACTAGACATGGTTTCTGAAACAGGTATAGATCTTGAAACAGACGAACAAGATCTTGAAGATTATTATCAAATAACGATTAAAATTCCTAAGAAGAAATAAACATCCTTCACTCATCTACACAAAAAGATGGGTGAATTTTTATGTGTGTTAAGAGAGAAATAGTTGTAATTCAGGTAAATTCACCATCAGAAAGACTTATAAAAAGGCGAATCTATAATTAAAATAAAAAATAAGTTGAAATTTGTAATTTTTAAGAAAAAATAAAAATATCAGTGTTATAATAGAATAGAAAATTTGAAAAGTTGCAAGAGGTAGGTGACGTCATGGGAAGAGTCATTGCTATAGCTAATCAAAAAGGCGGCGTAGGAAAAACTACTTCATCTGTCAATCTGAGTGCATGCATGGCACATTTAGATAGAAAAATACTCTTAGTAGATATTGACCCACAAGGGAATTCCACAAGTGGACTAGGGGTGAATAAGGCAGATGTAGATTCATGTGTTTATAATATATTAGTCGATGATATAGAAATAGCTGATGTAGTTGTCCAATCAAAAATCGCTAACTTAGATGTAATCCCTGCAACAATCCAATTAGCAGGGGCAGAGATTGAATTAGTTTCAACTATATCTCGGGAAATCCGGTTGAAAAAGGCGATTGACAGTGTAAAAGATCATTATGATTTTGTCATTATTGATTGCCCTCCATCATTAGGATTATTAACAATTAATGCATTAACTGCTGCAGATTCAGTATTAATTCCTGTTCAATGTGAGTATTACGCACTGGAGGGATTGAGTCAATTACTCAATACAATCCGCTTAGTACAAAAACATTTAAACCAGGATCTGGCAATAGAAGGTGTGCTGTTAACAATGCTTGATGCCAGAACAAATTTAGGACTACAAGTGATTGAAGAAGTTAAGAAGTATTTTCAGAGTAAAGTTTACCAATCTATTATTCCAAGAAACATAAGGTTGGGTGAGGCACCGAGTCATGGCCAGCCAATTATTACTTATGATCCAAAGTCAAAAGGGGCAGAAGTATACTTAGATTTAGCAAAGGAAGTGATTGCTAATGGCTAAAGGGTTAGGAAAAGGCTTGGATGCTTTTTTTCCTGGAATGGACGAGGATCCAGATGAAAAGATTGAAGAAATCTCATTAGCGAAATGTCGCCCTAATCCATATCAACCTCGGAAAGTATTTGAAGCAGATGCAATTGAAGAACTTAAGGAATCCATATTGCAACATGGAATTCTTCAACCAGTTATAGTAAGAAAAAGTCTACGAGGATATGAGATAGTCGTTGGTGAGCGAAGATACAGAGCTGCTAAAGAAGCGGATTTAAAAACAATTCCGGCAATTGTTAAAAAATTAACAGATGACCAGATGATGGAATTTGCTTTATTAGAAAATATACAGCGCGAAGACTTAACTCCGATTGAAGAGGCAAATGCGTATGACCGATTAATAAATGAATTAGGTATTACTCAAGAGACATTGGCACAAAGATTGGGAAAAAGCCGTTCACACATCGCTAATCTAATTCGTCTTCTGAGTCTGCCAGAGGAAGTCATTGCGAAAATTAATCATGGCGCAATTTCTATGGGGCACGGCAGGGCATTACTTGGACTGAAAGATAAAGAAAAGATGATACCTTTAGCCAATAAAATATCAACAGAAAAATTAAATGTAAGGCAAGTGGAAGCATTAATCCAAACATTGAATGAACAGAAACGAAAGAAGATAGAAAAGAAAGGAAAGAAAGATATCTTCCTTGAAGAAAAAGAGAATCATCTGAAAGATTACTTTGGAACAAATGTGAAAATTAATCGGGGCAAACGAAAAGGTAAGATAGAAATTGAATTCTTTTCCGAAGATGATTTGAACCGGATTTTGGATAAAATGGAAAGTTAACATTTAAATAAATGGAGCTAGTCTGATCACTCTTTCGTTTGAGAAGATCAGGCTTCTTCATGTTTAATCTTGCCTTTATAAGAATGGAGTGAGTTAATGGAATTGTATGGGACTTTAGTTAATGGGGTGCTGATTATTATTGGCACATTGATCGGTTTAGTATTCAGAAACATACCGGAGCGGATTAAGACTACCGCGCTTCAGGGAATCGGATTAGTCGTTGCCTTAATAGGATTACAGATGGCAATTCAGGCAGACAATATCGTGCTGATTCTGTTAAGCTTACTCATTGGTTCGATTATCGGCACTGCTATACAGTTAGAGGACCAATTAAATCGGATTGGTCAAAAATTGGAACGAAAGGTTAGTAAAGAAAATAAAGGCAACCTGACAGAAGGCTTTATCACCGCCACCTTGATATTTGTCATTGGCGCAATGTCCATTATTGGTGCATTAGATGGAGGATTACGAGGTGACCATGAAGTACTCATAACAAAATCCTTCTTAGATGGTTTTATGGCGATGGTATTATCGTCAACACTTGGGTATGGCGTTATTTACTCTGTTATTCCTGTAGTAGTCTATCAAGGTACCATTGCATTGCTTGCAGTACAAATTAACAAATGGATTCCAGATAATTTTCTGGATATATTTATCTCAGAAATGACAGCACTTGGCGGTTTATTAATATTAGCAATCGGTTTAAATATCTTAAATTTGACGAAGATAAAGATAGGCAATTTTTTACCATCTATCGTTTTATTTATTCTGTTTTTCTTTGGTTATCATTATTTCCTCTAAGTTTTAACCAGATCCATACATAAATCCTCATAGCATGGGCAATTGATGCATACTTTTATATTATCTGCTATTACATTCAATTTTAAAAAGTATGTAGCAAGATGGGGGAATAGCTATGTGGAAATCTGGATTGAAATGGATGTTTTTAATAATTGGGACAATGATTGGTGCGGGTTATGCTTCTGGAAGAGAACTTTGGCAATTTTTTGGCCATGAAAGTGGACTAGCTATCGTGCTTTTCACCTTGTTATTCATTATTGGTGTTTATATTATTATGCATATAAGTTACCTGCATAAAACTACCAGTTATTTCACTGTATTAGAAATATTAATGGGTAAAAAAACTGCTAAATATTATGATATACTCATCTTCTTTTATCTGGTTTCTACAACTGTTGTCATGATAGCAGGAAGTGGGGCCACGTTTGAAGCTTTTTCAATTCCATCATGGATTGGAATTATTTTTATTGTCTGTATTATGATTATTGTATTTATCCGCGGTGTTCAAGGTGTGGTCACATTAAATATATGGCTGTTGCCAATCCTGATTTTTGGTTTAATGTCCATTTTAATTATGTACAGTATTGATCAACAGCTGAGTTTTATAATTGATTGGGGGCACCAGCATAATTGGTATGCTGCTTTTACGTTTACTGCTCTTAATATTTTATCCATATTAGCTGTCCTTGGAGCAATTGGTGAAAAGATTAAAACAAAGGGTGAAATTTGGATAGCCAGCGTTGGGAGCGGGCTTATCTTAGGCATAATCTCTTATATTTACAATAATAGTTTAATCCAGATCTCGGAGATAATTATATTATATGAAATTCCCTTATTTGCTATATTAAAAAATTATCCTGCCTATACTTATATTGTGATGACAATTTTATTATGGGCTGCAATTTTTACGACTGCCATCTCAGGTTTATTAGGGATTGTGACAAGGATTCAATCATTCACCTCTATAGAAATATGGAAGATCGCAACAGCAACTGTGATCATCTTACTACCACTGACACAATTAGGATTTTCCAATCTAATTGCCTGGATCTATCCTGTATATGGAATTGTCAATTTGGTATTATTAGCAGCTATATTACTTTTTCCATTAAGTTTTAACAAATTCTCAAAGGATACGTTATGATTTATTTCTTTTCTATATTATAATAGAAGAATGAATCGATGGAGCAAGAAGGTGATGGAATGGAAAAGAAAGAATTTCAATTAAATGATATTGTAGAAATGAAAAAGGCCCATCCATGTGGAGAAAACCGCTGGAAAATCATCCGAATGGGGATGGATATCCGCATAAAATGTGAAGGATGCGGCCATAGTGTAATGTTACCAAGAAGAAGGTTTGAACAGAAAATGAAAAAAGTAATCCAAAGTGCTGAAGAGTAAAAATGTTTCACGTGGAACAAATTTTTAACTTTAGCAGCATGAATGGAAGAGAATATATTAATAGATGATAAAAACACTGTATTCCGTAAGTTATGCAGCGATAAAAAGCTATTTTTAAAACTTGTCAATCATGATAAGTAAATCTATAATTGGTATGACCGAAACGTTCATATGGACGGTAATCCTTAAGGAGTGAAAGTTTAATGGCATTGACAGCAGGAATCGTTGGTTTACCTAACGTGGGTAAGTCAACTTTATTTAACGCAATAACACAAGCTGGAGCAGAATCAGCAAATTATCCCTTTTGTACGATAGACCCCAATGTAGGGATTGTAGAAGTACCTGATACAAGATTACAAAAGTTAACAGAACTAGTAAAACCAAAGAAAACCATTCCAACAGCGTTTGAGTTTACAGATATTGCAGGAATCGTAAAAGGGGCGAGTAAGGGTGAAGGGTTAGGCAACCAGTTCCTTTCCCATATTCGTCAGGTTGACGCTATTTGTCATGTTGTCCGTTGTTTCCAGGATGATAACATTACACATGTCAGCGGGAAAGTAGATCCTATCTCTGATATTGAAACAATTAATCTAGAATTGATTTTGGCAGATTTGGAAACAGTGTCAAAAAGAGTCCAGCGTGTGGAAAAACTGGCAAAGCAAAAAGATAAAGAAGCTTTGGCAGAATTTGATGTACTGTCTAAGTTGAAGGAAGCATTTGAAGAGGAAATCCCTGCAAGAGCAGTGGAATTCACAGAAGAGCAAGAGAAGCTTGTCAAAGGCCTTCATCTGCTCACAAGCAAGTCTGTCCTCTATGTAGCAAATGTAGGAGAAGATGAATTACTGGATGCAGACAATAATGAGTATGTGCAAATGGTGAAAGACTTCGCTGAAAAAGACGAAGCAAAAGTAATTGTGGTAAGTGCTAAGGTAGAATCCGAAATTGCTGAATTAGAAGGAGAAGAGAAAGAAGAGTTCCTTCAGGAGTTGGGCATACCTGAATCAGGTCTGGATCAATTAATCAAAGCAACTTATCAATTACTTGGCCTGGCAACATACTTTACTGCAGGTGAGCAGGAAGTACGTGCATGGACATTTAAAAAAGGCATTAAAGCACCACAAGCAGCTGGCATTATTCATAGTGATTTTGAAAAAGGATTTATTCGTGCGGAAACCGTGTCTTATGATGATCTGACAGAAGCTGGATCGATGCAGGCAGCAAAAGAAAAAGGCAGAGTTAGATTAGAAGGAAAAGAGTACTTGGTGAAAGATGGAGATGTCATGCATTTCCGCTTTAACGTATAGTCTGAATCACCTGTAGACATATTTATTTAAAATATATTTGCAATGGTATGCAGTATTTGGTATAATATCTTATTGTGAGTAATGACGTATATTACTCCTTGCTCTATTTTCTAATATAGAGCCGCTAAGACCAAAAGGAGGTGCAAACGGATGAATAAATATGAAATTATGTACATCATCCGCCCAAATATCGAAGAGGATGCCCAAACTGCTTTAATCGAGCGTTTTAACGGAATCCTTACTGATAACGGTGCGGAGATCGAAAAAGTTGAAGAAGTAGGCAAGAAACGCCTTGCTTATGAAATCAATGACTATCGTGATGGTTACTATGTAGTTATTAACTTCAAAGGTGACGAAGCAGCAATTAATGAATTCAATCGTCAAGCGAAGTTCTCTGATGATGTAATTCGTTACATCGCAGTTCGTGAAGATGATCAATAATAAGGAGTGGTTCTGATGTTGAATCGTGTCGTACTTGTCGGCAGGTTAACGAAAGATCCAGACTTACGTTATACACCAAGCGGAGTAGCTGTAGCTAACTTTACCATTGCAGTTAACCGTCCTTTCTCTAATCAGCAAGGACAGCGTGAAGCAGACTTTATTAACTGTGTCGTATGGAGAAGACCAGCTGAAAACCTAGCCAATTTCATGAACAAAGGAAGTTTAATTGGTGTGGATGGACGTGTTCAGACACGAAGCTATGATGATCCTGATGGGAAACGTGTTTTTGTAACAGAAATTGTTGCTGATTCTGTTCAGTTCCTTGAATCTAAAGGCGGCTCACAAGGTGGACAGCCTGGTGGTCAAGGTTCTCAAGGTTACAATCAAAACCAGAATCAATCAAACCAAAACCAAATGAATCAGTATAATCAAAACAACAATCAAAATAATTCAAATAATCAGGGAAATAACAATGGCGATAATCCTTTCCAGGATAGCGGAGAGCCAATTGATATTTCTGATGATGACTTACCATTTTAAGCATTAAAGGAGGTTATGAATAATGGCAGCTCGTCGTGGACGCGCTAAGCGTCGTAAAGTGTGTTTCTTCACAGCGAACGGAATTACACACATTGACTATAAAGATGTTGACTTATTAAGACGTTTCGTTTCAGAACGTGGAAAGATTCTTCCTCGTCGTGTAACAGGAACTTCTGCAAAATACCAACGTAAATTGACAAGAGCAATCAAACGTGCTCGTCAAATGGCTTTATTGCCATACGTGAGCGAATAATAGAAAAAGGCACTTCAGGGGTTTCTCTCCTGTGGTGCCTTTTTTATTATTTACCCCCAGATTTCAACTAATATCCATTTCCAGCTTTCTTTCTAATGCTTAGTAAACCAGAATACGAAGGTAGTGTTTCCAAACTGAAGAATTGCCAGATTGCGAAAGCGGAACAGCTATTCACATGGATCGTGATCCAGCAAAAATCCCCCTATATAAATTCAGCTCTTATTGCAGATCTCTTTCTTTAACTCGTACTTGGATTTCTGTTAGAAACTCTTCACTACGCATCGTATCACGATTATCTATTTCATATATTTCGAATGGATCACCTAATAAATCGTAGTTATTCGCTTTTGCGTATTCAGTAATCTTAAGAACTTTATCATAACTTTGACTGTAATCACCCCGATAGTAGAGAGAAAGATATACTCCTTCCGGGAGAACAAAATCATACTCATTTGACTTATGATTATCCAGAATAAAAAATACGGAATTAAATACATCTTTTATTCCATTATCAAGATCTGCAACAGAAATAGATGCGCCATAAGACTGATTACCAAAATCCTGGATCTCGCTCTCGTGTTTCTGGTGAAGTTGTTTGATAGCGAAGTCCATTTCTTCGTCTCTTGTAATCCTTGTTTTTAACTGCAAACAAGGACGGTCTGGCAGTGATTTAACAGTGATGACATTTGGTCTTACTTGTAAGGCAGATGATAAGAATTGTATTCTCTCATTAATTTTGTACTGATTGCTCTTAAGCTTCTCGAGCTGTATCTCAATAAGCGCTTGTTCTTGATGTAACAAATCGAGTGTATTTTCAATGCTCTGGTTATCCAGATAAAACTTTATCTGTTTCATGGAGAAGTCCAGTTGGCGTAAATCGCGTATAATATTTATCTTGTAAATATCTTTCAGACCATAAAGTCTATAACCATTTGTATCACGCTGAGGGACCAGAACACCAATCTTTTCATAATATCTCAGGGAATCAGCACCGATACCGTAAAGTTTCGCTATTTCATTTATTTTATAGGAATTTTTCATCTTTTCACCTTTATTAGATAAGATTTATCATTTGACCTTAGTATTGTACCAGAGTTTAGCATAGAATACATGCCTCTGTTGAGCTCAAAGGAAAGGTCTGAGATTTATTGTTTAGTAAATATTTATTTCACACAAATAAAAGGTTATTCACCCAGGAGAAGATAGTAAAAATTCTACTTGGCACTGCATTCATCTCTTTTGGATTATATAACGTTCATCAGCAATCAAATATAACGGAAGGGGGAATCCTAGGGTTAACATTGTTGTTTAATTATTGGCTGGGTATCTCACCATCTACTATTTCGCTATTGCTTGATCTGACTTTTTATCTTTTGGCTTTTAAGTATATGGGAAAGGACTTTATCAAGCTATCAATAGCAGCATCTTTATCATTAGCTGGATTCATGAGGTTATGGGAGCAATTTCCTCCGATACTGCCTGATCTCTCTTCGATCCCTTTAATTGCATCTATATTGGGAGGTTTACTTGTTGGGTTGGGAGTAGGCATAGTGGTAAAGCAAGGAGGATCCAGTGGAGGGGATGATGCATTCGTACTGACCATTCATAAACTTACACGCTTGAGGATTTCGGTAGTTTATTTAGCAACAGATCTGATGGTATTGATCATGTCCCTTTCTTACATTTCCTATCATCGTATTGTATATTCATTCTTAACTGTTATTATTTCCTCTTTGCTAATTGATTTTGTTCAGAATGCTGGTAACAAGAGTAAAATACTTAGCGATAAACATGGGATGGCAAAATAGGGATTAAAATCCAGTCATAAGAAAAGTAAATCAAAGAGGGTAAATTTTCCTTCAGTAAATAATGTTCGGTTTTTCGTTAGTAAAATGTGAAAACAGGCAATTAATAGACCATTTTTATCTAAAAAACCGAATTATTATCGTTTAAATCTTGACAAACATAATCATTCTGCTATGATAGAAAAAAATGATAAATCAAATGGTTATGAGTATAACGAAATTTTTAGTTAATTCAAACAATTTATCATCGCACCCGCTCAGAGAATGATGTTATAATGGAAACAGAAGTAGATAGGCCAGATGATATAAAGTGAAATGTTTCACGTATCACTAATATAGGGATAAAAATGGAGGGACAACAATTATGGCATTTAAAGTACTAATAAGCGATCCATTAAGTGAAGATGGAATTCAACCATTAAGAGCAGCAGATAATATTGAAGTAGATGTCCAGACAAGCTTATCAGCAGATGAACTGGCAGAGAAAATCGGCGAATATGACGCACTGCTTGTCCGCAGTCAAACAAAGGTAACAAGAGATATTATCAGCCAGGCGAAGAAATTAAAGATCATTGGCCGTGCAGGTGTCGGTGTAGATAATATTGATTTAAGTGCAGCGACAGAATATGGGGTAATTGTAGTTAATGCACCAGACGGAAACACTAACTCAGCTGCTGAGCATACTGTCGCAATGTTAATGTCTTTAGCTCGAAAAATTCCTCAGGCATATGCAGCATTGAAGAATGGAAAGTGGGATCGTAAGACGCATGTTGGGGTAGAGTTAAAAGGAAAAACACTAGGTGTAATTGGTATGGGACGTATCGGTGCAGAAGTAGCGGCTCGTGCTAAAGGCCAACGCATGAATGTAATTGCATATGATCCGTTTTTAACAAAAGACAGAGCAGATAAATTGGGTGTTGATTTCGGTTCTGTAGAGGATGTTATTAAAGTAGCTGACTTTATTACAGTCCATACACCATTAATTAAAGAAACGAAACATTTAATCAATAAAGAAGCTTTCGCAAAAATGAAAGATGGCGTTCGAATTATTAACTGTGCCCGTGGTGGGATTATTGATGAGGACGCATTATATGATGCAGTTAAATCAGGGAAGGTCGCAGGGGCTGCTTTAGACGTGTTTGAGGAAGAGCCAGCAACGGATCACCGTTTATTGGAATTACCGGAAGTTATTGCTACACCACACTTGGGAGCAAGTACGGTAGAAGCACAGGAAAATGTAGCAATAGATGTCAGCCATGATGTTGTTCGTTACTTAACAGAGGGAGTAGCACGCAATCCAGTTAACTTGCCTTCTGTACCGAAAGAAGTATTAAATAAAATCGAACCATACTTCCATTTGTCTGAAAAATTAGGCACATTTTTAACCTATCTGGCAACTGGTGTAATTGAAGAAATCAATATTTCTTATTCTGGTGAATTAACAGAAATGGAAGTTGCTCCATTAACACGCAATACAATCAAAGGTCTTCTCAAACGACACCTAGGTGATCATGTGAATGATGTAAATGCTTCTTACTTAGCAGAAAAACGAGGTATTCAAGTAAATGAAAATAAATCTTCCACACCAAAAGGATTTACAAATTTACTAAAAGTAGAAGTGAAGACAAAGGATGTTACTCGTTCTATTGCAGGAACGTTATTAAATGGTTTAGCACCTCGTATTGTTCAGGTTGATGCCTATACAGTTGATGTTGTCCCTGAAGGTAACTTAGTTGTGATCAAGCATAATGACCGCCCAGGGGTAATTGGTAAAGTTGGAACAATGTTCGCTCAAAAGGATATTAACATTGGTGCAATGCAAGTGGGCCGCTCTGATGTCGGCGGGGAAGCAATTATGATTCTGACGGTTGATAAGAATTTAGAAGAAGAAGAGATCGAAGCTTTAAAACAAATTGATGAAATTGAAAAATTAACAGCAATGGAACTTTAATAGAAAGGAAACGAGCTCACCTATGTGGTCAATCAATTCAGACACAATAGGGAGCTCGTTTTTTACGCATTTGATTTTTTAATTTACTCCCCAAGAAGAGATAGATAAAAGGAAAGAGGAGTTATCTTTTACTAATAGGATGATAAATGGCATATCTCTTTTTGGAACAAGTTATCGGCTCCCTCCAAACAGCATCCTAAAAGTTAAATAATATCAAACAGTTCTTCCAAATGCTTAATTTCATAAGTTGGCTTCACATCTGTCGGTGTCTTATTTTCGCGGTTAATCCAGACACTCTTTATGCCTGCTCTGTTTGCACCAAGAATATCTGTCATTAAGTTATCACCAACCATAATCGCATCTTCTTTGTCCGCATCCGCTGTTTTTAAGACATGCTCAAAAATGCCGGCATCAGGTTTTCCTTTACCAAAGTCTCCAGAGATAATAATATAGTCAAAATAAGGCTTTAACTCAGGGGTGATTGTTAATTTGGTATTTTGCAGATCTGGTGATCCATTTGTCAGCATAATCAGCTGATAGTTACCGTGTAATTTCTTTAATACATCAAATGTTTCCTCATAGACGAATGGATTTTTTTTGCGATTCTCCGGGAACTGCTCAGCTAAATATGCACCAAATTCTGCATCATCAATTCCAACTTGCTTTAAGCCATTTGTCCAGGCGTCTTTTCGGTAATTTGGAACGATCTCTGCCATTTTTTTAAAGTATGTATGATCATCAAGGAAATTGCCCCAGAGACCTTCAAAAGGATTAATTCCTATCATCTGGGTAAATTCATATGTTTCGTAACCTTGGTATAGCTGTCTGGCTTGTTCCCGGACTGCTTCCTCCAGTTTCTCATTATCAATATCGTACTTCTCTGTTGCCTGCTTGCATGTCGCAACAAAGGCTTCTTTCACACTTTTCTTATCCCATAACAGTGTATCATCAAGGTCGAAAATAATTGTCTTTACCATATTGCTTCCTCCTTTTGTTATTGCTGATTTTATCAAAGCACTAACGGTCTGTAGTGCCCACTGATCAAAGTCTCACTTTATTATACTGGAATGATGACCTGTTCGTATAGGGAAAAAGGAAGAATATCCATTTTGAAACAAAGGGATTCTAATAGCATACTGTCGATACATGGTTTATAATTTTAAGATATATGGTCTTAAAAGAAAAGGGGAAAAGTAATGAATGAAAAATCAATCAATACTCAATACTTCCTATATATTTTGTTCTATATTGGTTTACTGCTAATTAGCGGGCTGATCCCGTTATTAGGATTTATAACGATCTTCCTGCTTCCGATTCCCATTGTGCTTTTGCTGTTACAATATAATCGAAGTTTATTTTCGCTTGCGGTTGCCCTCTTGATTATCGTCAGTATCGTCATTTTTCCAGTTTTATCGATACCGAACAGTTTGATTGCGATAGTAAGTGGAATTATGTTAGGTTTTTCTATGAAAAAAAAGCAGCATCCATACGAGACATGGTCAAAAGGGACATTAGGATTCCTGCTGGGATTAGTCGGAGTTTATCTGTTTGTTGAAGCGGTATTGGGTGTTTCCATAAGAGAATCCTACCTGAATGCAATGGATGACTCGATTGAAATGACTGAACAAATGATACAAGTGATCGGAATGCAGCAGTTATCTGCAGAGAATCTTAATTTATTAAGAGAGCAAATGGCAGGTTTTCTGCAACTTTTGCCGGTAGTTTTAGTAGTGATCTCCATGATACTTGCCATTATCACACAATGGTTATGCTACAAATGGATGAATCGCAAACTTTTGGAGAAGTATCTTTTTCCTCCATTTCGAAATTTCCAATTACCTAAACTTATCTTATGGATATATTTTCTTACTTTGATCTTTTCATTTTTCATTTGAGACAGCGGATTTAGTCAGATGATATTAGTAAATGTTTCGCACTTAGCGGGAATTCTGCTAATTTTACAAGGCTTGTCATTCATTTTTCATTACAGTTATGTGAAGACTAAATCAAAAGCAGTGCCGATTGTTAGTATCCTTATCGTTGTATTTTTTCCGATAATGGGTCTTTATTTGGCAAGAATCTTAGGTATAATTGACTTAGGATTTGAATTAAAGAAAAGAATTACTGAGTAAGATACGTATGCTTAAGTTAGGAGCTGACAGAAATGCCGTTTGAATTCTTCAAGAAACTAAAAATAGGCAGACATATTATAGGCATCTATCTACTATCCTTTATTTTATTAGTTTTTTTATTTTATTATGAGTGGATCTTAGGTACTGTAATGACTGTTCTTTTTACTATTTCTTTATATTATAGTGTGAAAAAAGAACAACAAATTGTAAATCAGACAGAGGCATATATTTCTACTATATCTTATCGTGTGAAAAAGGTCGGAGAAGAAGCATTGCTGGAAATGCCTTTTGGGATTGTGTTGTATGGCGATGATTATCAGATTGAATGGACGAATCCATATATGAACCAGTTCACAACACAGGAAACATTAGTTGGCGAGGAATTGGAAATTCTATCAGAACAATTAATATCTCAAATAAAGGATGAGAGTAAAGATAATTTCTGGTTACATATCAATGAGTCCGATTATCAGATTTATAACAAAAGAGATGAGCGGTTATTATATTTCTTTGATCGCACCAAACAAACAGAATTACAACAATTATATATTCAGGAAAAGACAGTTCTGGGAATCATTTTTTTAGACAATTATGATGAAATTACCCAGAACATGGATGATACAGCAAAAAGCCAAATTAACTCTCAAGTAACTTCGCATCTGAACAATTGGTCGAACGAGAATGGAATTTATTTAAAGAGGATCTCACAGGAACGCTTTTTAGCTGTTTTAAACCAGGAAATTCTCGAGCAATTAGAAAAGTCCAAGTTTGAAATTTTAGACAATGTAAGAGAATTAATAACAGACAGTAATGTACCGCTGACACTAAGTATAGGGATTGGATTAGGGGGAGCATCACTGCCAGCGTTGGGTGAGTTAACACAATCCAGTCTGGACCTCGCATTAGGACGAGGGGGAGACCAGGTTGTAGTAAAAGATGAGCAGTCAGGCAAAGTCCGCTTCTATGGTGGAAAAACGAATCCAATGGAAAAAAGAACAAGAGTCCGAGCGAGAGTTATCTCTCATGCCTTAAAAGAGTTGGTTAAAGAAAGTGACCAGGTGTTAATTATGGGGCACAGGGCTCCGGACATGGACTCTGTCGGCGCATCTATTGGTGTTCTGAAGATAGCTTTAGCAAATGATGTAGAAGGCTTTGTTGTACTTGATGAAAATGATATTGATACAGGTGTCCAGAGACTGGTGGATGAGATTAAAGAAGATGAGAATTTATGGTCTCATTTTATTGATCCAGAATCAGCATTGGATATTGTAACGAAAAATACTTTGCTCGTAGTCGTTGATACACATAAGCCATCGATCACAATTGAAGAGAAGCTAGTCCAAAAAACAGAGCATGTTGTTGTGATTGATCATCACCGAAGAGGTGAGGAATTTATTGAAAACCCTACTCTTGTTTATATGGAGCCATATGCCTCTTCAACAGCAGAGCTTGTAACAGAACTTCTGGAATATCAACCGAACAAATTAAGTTTAAATATGTTAGAATCAACCGCATTACTTGCAGGGATTATTGTTGATACAAAAAGTTTTACATTAAGAACTGGCTCAAGGACATTTGATGCTGCCTCTTATTTACGCTCCAGAGGTGCTGACACAGTACTTGTGCAGAAATTCCTTAAAGAAGACCTGGAGATCTATGTGAAACGCAGTCGCTTAATTGAGAACACGAATATATACAGAGGCAATCTTGCCATTTCTGTTGGAAATTCAAGAGAGACTTACGGACCTGTTGTTATTGCCCAGGCGGCAGATACCTTATTAACAATGACTGGTATTGAAGCATCATTTGTTATTTCTGAGCGGAAAGATGGTAGAATTGGTATTAGTGCACGCTCACTTGGCAAAGTAAATGTTCAGGTTATTATGGAGAAAATGAATGGTGGCGGGCATTTGACAAATGCAGCTACACAGCTTGATGATGTATCTGTTATAGATGCCTATGAATGGCTTAAAGAGATAATTGATGAGTATTATGAAGGAGGAGATCAGCAATGAAAGTAATCTTAACCAAAGACGTGAAAGGGCAAGGAAAAAAAGGAGAAGTAAAAAACGTATCTGATGGATATGCGAGAAACTATCTTTTGAAACACAACTTAGCAGTAGAAGCAAATTCTGCAAATATGAGTGCATTAAAAGCACAAAAAAATAAACAGGCAAAGCAAGAGGAAGAAGAAGTAAATGAGGCAAAACAGCTAAAAGAAAAGCTCGAAAAGCTGGAAGTAAAGCTTACCGCAAAATCTGGTGATGCCGGCCGCTTATTTGGCTCTATTACAAGTAAACAAATAGCAGAAGAATTAAAGAAATCACATGATATAAAAATGGACAAGCGTAAAATCGAATTAGATCAGCCAATCCGTACGTTAGGGTATACGAATGTACCTGTAAAGATTCATCCAGAAGTTACTGGAACAATCAAAGTACATGTTGTAGAAGCATAAAGAAATTGAGCCTGGGAGACAACTAAAATACTTAAACTAAAATACGAACGATACTATACTGTAGAAAATGTACGCACATACTAAGCGTAGTCAAAATGCGCAGACTCCTGCAGGAACAGCGCGAGCCGAAGATCCCGCAGGAAAGCGAAGTATTTTGACGGAGCGAAATATGAATCAGATTTTTCATGAACAAAAACCCGGACAAGCTATCGAATGTTCGGGTTTTGGTACGTATAATATAGTTTTGTCTCAGCCTCTATTTTTTTTTTTTGCAAAATCTATTGTTTTTCTGCAGGTTTCGTTATAGAATGGGTTGTATTTCTGTTAATTCTAAGAGGTGAGAAAAAATGAGTGATGCATTACAAGGCCGGACACCGCCACATAATATGGAAGCTGAACAAGCAGTATTAGGCGCAGTTTTTTTAGAGCCTGATGCGCTCTCAACTGCTTCCGAAATATTGTTACCAGAGGATTTCTACCGAGCAAGTCATCAGATTATTTTCCGTGTGATGATGACACTTTCTGATAGAGGAGAACCGATTGATATTGTTACAGTTACTACTAGTTTATCAAACAGTAAGCAACTGGAAGATGTCGGCGGGGTTTCTTATTTAAGTGATTTGGCTAATGCTGTTCCAACAGCGGCAAATATTTCCTATTATTGCCGGATTGTTGAAGAGAAATCAATTCTGCGCAGATTAATCCGAACAGCTACAGATATTGTCACAGACAGCTTTGAAAAAGAAGATGAAGTGGAAGAGGTAATGAATGAGTCGGAGCGACGCATTCTCGAAGTATCTAATCGAAAAAACGCTTCTTCCTTTAAAAATATTAAAGATGTCTTGATAAATGTTTATGATAATATAGATCAATTGCATAAAAACAAAGGGGAAGTCACAGGGATTGCAACAGGCTTCCGTGACTTAGATAAGATTACTTCAGGGTTCCAGCGCAATGATTTAATCATTGTTGCAGCAAGACCATCTGTTGGTAAGACAGCATTTGCCCTGAATATTGCACAAAATGTTGCGATAAGAACAGATGAGAATGTTGCCATCTTCAGTCTGGAGATGGGGGCAGACCAGTTAGTTTCACGTATGCTTTGTGCAGAAGGCAATATTGATGCCCAAAGATTACGAACAGGATCATTAGAAGAAGAAGACTGGCGTAAATTATCACTGGCAATGGGGAGTTTGTCCAATGCGGGGATTTTTATTGACGATACACCAGGTATCCGTGTAAGTGAAATCCGCTCTAAATGCAGAAGGTTAAAACAAGAGCACGGGCTTGGCATGATTTTGATAGATTATTTACAGCTGATTCAGGGTAGTATTAACTCAAAAGAAAACCGCCAGCAAGAGGTATCAGAGATCTCCCGTTCCTTAAAAGGGCTGGCAAGAGAATTGAATGTTCCTCTAATTGCTTTATCCCAGCTGTCCCGTGGTGTGGAAACAAGACAAGATAAACGGCCAATGATGTCGGATTTGAGGGAGTCTGGGAGTATTGAGCAGGACGCTGATATTGTTGGATTCTTATACAGAGATGATTATTATGATAAAGAATCAGAGAAACAGAACATTATTGAAATAATTCTTGCAAAGCAACGTAATGGTCCTGTTGGGACAGTAGAGCTCGCCTTTGTAAAAGAATATAATAAATTTGTTGATTTAGACCATCGCTATCAGGATAGTGATATACCACCAGCTTAAGACCAGTGCAGTTATTCTGCGTGGTCTTTTTTATACATTAAAAATGGGATAAGAAACAGTATAATTATTTCTAAAAGTGTAGAAACTACTATATATTTCATACTTCATACATGTTTGTAATTTTACGAACGATAAATCATTAAGCACTAAGATTGTTCGTAAATAAAATTGACATTACTCACTTGGATTGGTAAAATTGTTAACGTATTAATAAAATGATTAGGCGGAGGTGCCGTATATGTCTTCAGTAGTAGTAGTGGGAACACAATGGGGAGACGAAGGTAAAGGAAAGATTACAGATTTTCTTTCTCAAAATGCGGAAGTTGTAGCAAGATACCAAGGTGGAAATAACGCAGGTCATACAATTAAATTTGATGGAATTACATATAAATTACATTTGATTCCTTCAGGGATCTTCTTTGATGATAAAGTTTGTGTATTAGGGAACGGAATGGTTATCGATCCGAAGGCATTAGTAGAAGAACTGGCATATTTACATGATAAAGATGTGAACACAGATAACTTACGTATCAGCAACCGTGCACATGTTATCCTTCCATATCACTTGAAATTAGATGCCCTTCAGGAAGATGAAAAAGGTGCAAATAAAATTGGAACAACACGTAAAGGGATCGGACCAGCTTATATGGATAAAGCAGCACGTGTTGGAATCAGAATTGCCGATTTATTAGATAAGGAAGCATTTAAAGAAAAGCTGGAAATGAATTTAAAAGAGAAAAACCGTCTGTTTGAAAAAGTATATGAAACAGATTTAGTACAAGTGGAAGATATCTTAGACGAATATTTTGAGTATGGTCAGCAAATTAAAAAATATGTTGTAGATACATCTGTTGTACTTAATGATGCATTAGATGACGGCCGTCGTGTTTTATTTGAAGGTGCACAGGGAGTTATGCTGGATATCGATCAGGGAACCTATCCTTTTGTTACATCTTCTAACCCGATTGCCGGTGGTGTTACAATTGGTTCTGGTGTGGGGCCTTCGAAGATTAATCATGTTGTTGGTGTATCCAAAGCATATACTACTCGTGTTGGTGATGGTCCATTCCCGACAGAGCTTGAGAATGAAACAGGTGACAGAATCCGTGAAGTCGGTAATGAGTATGGAACAACAACAGGCCGTCCTCGCCGTGTAGGCTGGTTTGACAGTGTTGTTGTAAGACATGCCCGCCGTGTTAGCGGGATTACTGATCTTTCGTTAAATTCGATTGATGTACTGACAGGAATCGAAACATTAAAAATCTGTACAGCTTATAAATATAAAGGTGAAATTATGGAAGAGTTCCCTGCAAGCTTAAAGGTGCTGGCAGATTGTGAACCTGTTTATGAAGAGCTTCCAGGCTGGACTGAAGATATTACTGGAATGAAAAGCCTTCATGAATTGCCGGAAAATGCCCGCCACTATTTAGAGCGAGTTTCTCAATTAACTGGTATTCCATTATCCATCTTTTCAGTAGGACCAGACCGTTCACAGACAAATGTTGTGAGAAGTGTATATAGTTAAGAAGTTTACAAAAGGTGCAATCATTATGGTTGCATCTTTTTTCTATCATAAGAGGCATTTATTTACACATTTAAACAATATACAACAATATCTTGTTATATTTTTTCTATTTTTTGGTATTTATTATACAGTTGTGTTACATTACCATGAAAACCCTTTTCACCTTTCCTTATTCTATGTTACCTTATTAAAGGTGATTCATTTGAATTAAAGATAATATGGATCATTATAGGTAAATAGGAGGATATGCAAGATGCGAGAAAGCAAATTCCGAAATATGAAAAAAGTTTTCCGAAGTACTGTTTTAGCTGGTGTAATAGGATTCAGTATTTCTGCACCTGTTTTTGCTGATGAAACAGATCTTTCCGAGATCTATCATGTCTATGTTGATGGAACACATATCGGTGTAGTAGATAGTAAGCAGCAAATCACTAACTTTGTAGAACGAAAGATAGATAGTTTAGAAGAAGAATCACAGCATTCTGATTACACATATACAATAGATGAGAACATTACATATGTTCCGGAAACCGTCTTTACTGCTCAAACTTCAGAAGAACAGGTAATCGATTATTTAGAAGAAGAATTGACTGTACAAGTAGAAGCGAGTGCACTGACAGTTGGAGATAAAGTAGTCGGTTATTTTTCAAATGAGGAGAAAGCGGAATCGGTAATCAAGAAATATAAAGAAAAGTTTGTTAGTAATGAAGCTTTAGAACAGCTAGAAAATAATGAGGATACGGATGCTCTGTCTGTTGGTGAATCACGAATTACAGATGTCAGCTTATCGGCAGATGTCAGCATGATAGAAGAGAAGGTTGCAGCATCCCAATTACTAACAGTAGAAGAAGGTCTGACCCTTTTAGAAAAAGGAACATTGGAAAACAAGAAGTATACAGTAGCAGAAGGGGATGTATTAGGTTCGATAGCATCTAAGCATGATCTGACGCTCGATCAATTGATGGAACTGAATCCAGGTTTAACTGAGGACTCTTTAATCCAGATTGGCGATGAGTTAAATGTTACGGTATTAAAGCCTTTTGTAGAAGTAGTAGTTACAGAAGAACAAAAAGTAGAAGAAACTATAGAGTATGCTACTGAAATAAAAGAATCAGAAACTATGTACAAAGGCGATAAAGAAGTAAAACAAGAAGGTTCTGACGGCTCAAAGGAAGTTCAGTACGAGATTCAGAAAGTGAATGGCAAAACTGTAGCGAAAGAAACAGTAACAGAAAATGTAACAGAAGAAGCAGTGAATAAAGTAATAGTAAAAGGAACAAAGGTTATCCCTTCCAGAGGTACTGGTAATTTCCATTGGCCGGCTGTTGGAGGATATATTTCCAGCCATATGGGTGAACGATGGGGCTCTTACCATAAGGGAATTGATATAGCAAGACCAAGTGGCCGTTCTATTTTAGCTGCAGATAATGGAACAGTAGTAGAAGCTGGCTATAACAGCGGCGGTTATGGTAATAAAATTGTTATCGATCATAACAATGGTTACCGTACGGTTTATGCTCACATGTCTTCCATCAGTGTGTCTGTAGGCCAAACAGTTGAAAAAGGAAGTACCATTGGAGTGATGGGTTCAACCGGTAATTCTACAGGTGTCCACCTGCACTTTGAAGTCCATAAAAATGGTTCATTAGTTAATCCTGCCAGTCTTTTCTAGTGAGGTAAGAAAGTATATGTTCGCTGACAGAAACGGCCAAGTCCGGCTACAGCGCCCAGAGATTAGGCGCCTTTGTTCTATCTGTTAAGTGATTACCCTGAAATGAAAATATATAAACCCTTGTTACCAATAAAGTAGCAAGGGTTTTTCGTTTCAATTAAATGAACGGCTGGTTATTCAGAACACTCGTCAGAGACCTTGCATGATAATTACACATTCTTTCCTAATTTAGGGAATGGTGAACAAAAGACATTTGACTGAATATCGGTTAAAATAGATAATTAGGAGAAGTTTTATTCATAATAAATTTTAAAAAAAGGACGTGCTTTTATGAGTCAGAAAATATTAGTTGTAGATGATGAAAAGCCGATTGCCGATATATTAAAATTCAATTTGGAAAAAGAAGGTTATGAAGTAATCTGTGCTTATGATGGTGATCAGGCAATAGAGTATGCTGTTAATGAAGATCCGGATTTAATTCTTTTAGATATCATGCTGCCAAATAAAGATGGAAATGAAGTATGCAGAGAAGTTAGAAAAACAAAAAGTATGCCTATTATCATGTTAACAGCAAAGGATGCGGAAATAGACAAAGTATTAGGCTTAGAGCTTGGTGCGGATGATTATGTAACAAAACCGTTTAGTAATCGCGAGCTGATTGCAAGAGTAAAGGCGAACCTGCGAAGACTGAATCAGGAACCAGACCAGCAGAAACGTGATACGAATGATATTACGGTTGGTTCTTTAGTTGTCCATCCTGATGCATATACAGTGACAAGAGATGGCAATTATATTGAATTAACTCACAGGGAGTTTGAGCTGTTACACTATTTAGCAAGACATATCGGACAGGTAATGACGAGGGAACATCTCTTAGAAACGGTTTGGGGATATGATTACTTTGGCGATGTCCGAACTGTTGATGTTACGGTTAGACGATTACGTGAGAAGATTGAAGACAATCCGAGTAATCCATTATGGATTGTAACTAGAAGAGGTGTCGGTTATTACTTGCGTAATCCTGAACAGGAGTAATGCTACATGAGCAGAGTGAGTTTCTTTCAATCTATCCGGTTGAAAATAATAATCGTTTTAACGATGTTCTTATTATTGGCTATTCAGGTAATTGGAACATTTTTTGTTGGCCAGTTAGAAAACAGTTTGCATACAAGCTTTGATGATAATCTTAATGAACGGATTCACATCCTTGTTGCAAACCTGGAAGAAGTCTTTACAGAGGACCGATCGGCTGATGGTGAAGAAGGACCATCATTACAGCAAGAAGTAAGAGATATTATTGATCGCTATTCGACTGATATTTTTACTGATTTACAAGTGATTGATTCTCAAATGCGTATTGTTGGTTCAACCAGATTAGATCGAGTCGGAAAAAGGATTACAGGTGAAAATGAAATTGGTGTGGCTCTTCAATATGGCCAACCTGCCAGGGAAGAGTTCCGTAATCAATCCGATGATTATAAACGTACGATTAGACGCATTGTACCAATTGTCGACAGTGCAAGTGGAAGTCCTGTCGGAGTACTGCAGGTAGATGCGTCCATTGAGGGGATTTATGACCAATTAGAGAATGTGACCCAAATCTTTTTAAATGCAACAGCATTTGCGATTGTTGTTTCGATTGTTCTAGGTATACTTATTGCAAGATCCATTACCAAACCAATCACTGAAATGCGGAAACAGGCAATGATTATGGCAAGGGGAGACTTCTCCAAAAAGGTAAATGTGTACGGAACAGATGAAATTGGACAGCTGGCTGTCACATTCAATGATATGAATGATCGTTTAAAGCTTGCCAACCAGACAACAGAGGAAGAAAGGCGCAAGTTAAGCTCCGTACTTTCTAATATGTCAGACGGTGTGATTGCAACTGATGAACATGGTGTTATTACATTAATTAACGGCCCGGCCTCGAATCTGATAGGAAGATTGCCGGAAGATGCCAAAGGACAAAAGATTGTCGAAGTTCTCCAGTTAGAAGATAAAGTGATTGATGTCAAAGAACTGGAAGAGACAGGCTCTTTGACAATTGACTTTAGTACAGATGATGATCTGTTTCTTGTAAAGGCAAGCTTCTCAATTGTTCAGGATGATGAAGAGACATTTACCGGCCTTATTACGGTTATCAGTGATGTAACCGAACAGGAGAAAGTGGAAAGAGAAAGACGGGAATTTGTATCAAATGTCTCTCATGAGTTAAGAACACCATTAACAACGATGAGAAGTTATATCGAAGCATTAACGGAAGGTGCATGGGAAGATAAAGAGATTGCTCCTCGATTTTTAGAAGTAACTCAAAATGAAACAGAGCGAATGATCCGGTTAGTTAATGATTTATTACAATTATCTAAAATGGACCATAAGGAAAAGCAAATGAATAAAGTGAAAACAGATCTAGTACCAATCGTTCATCAGATTTTAGATCGATTTGAAATGAACAAAACAGAGCTGATTGGTATTGAAAGAAAAATTCCTGATGAGAAAATTGATGTCTGGATTGATACAGATAAGATTACACAGGTGATTGATAACATCATGTCGAATGCGATTAAATATTCGCCAGAAGGTGGTAAAATAACCTTCCAGCTTGTTAGAGAACGAAAGCGGATCAAAATCAGTATCCAGGACCAGGGATTAGGAATTGCCCGCGAGAAAGTAGACAAGATTTTTGAACGTTTTTACCGAGTGGATAAAGCAAGATCACGTGAATTAGGTGGTACAGGATTAGGACTTGCCATTTCTAAAGAAATTGTTGAAGCACATCATGGCCATATCTGGGCCAACAGTAAAGAAGGCCAAGGTACAACCATCTACTTTACACTGCCTCTGATGAGTTTGAAGAGAGGGGGAAGAAGATGAAATTCGAACTTGTAAAAACCATTATCCTAACTTTTCTTGTCGGATTAAGCTTTTTGCTTACGTTTGCTATATGGAACTATGACCGCTCATTTGACACTGCTGATAATACAGATCAATCGACAGAGGCCGTATTAAAAGGTGCAGAAGAGAACAAAGAGAGTCTGCTTGAACCATATCAAATGGTGTTTCACAGAGATGGAACAATAGTAGGTTTTGCAGAAAAAGAGAAGGAACTTGATACATTTCAATATGTTTCCCAGCTCCATTTATATGATTTCCGAATGCTTGATGACAATGATTCCAGCGGGGAGTCTGAGTCTGGAAATTATGTAGAGATTATTTTCCCGACTTCCATGCCTTCAAGCTATATTAGAGAGATATTCTCATCAGATGAACCATCGGAGATTGATACAGAATTTAAAAGCATTAAGCTGTTTTTAGATCAAAATAGAGAAACCAGTCAAATAATATTTGAAAATAGTGATCCTTATGGGATAGATATTCGAGCAAACATTCAAAATTTACCTCAAGTTATAAAGCATTTTGATGAAGTATTTACAGAAGGAGAATTTATTACCTATTTACCAGTGGAAGTGCGGAATGACCAAACGGTTTATTTACCACAGGACCCAAACATTAAAGGAAAACAATTTCGCTATACGACCATAAATACTGATTCGGAGACATTTCAGAGTATATTCTTCCTGAACCCGCAAGATGTACAGAGCTCGCCTAATCCTGAAGGTGGTCAAACATATTCAGATGGAAGTAGAGGAATGTTAGTCAGAAGATATTTTATGGAATTTACCGATTACTCTACTAATGAATTTTCACAGTCAAATCAATCAGAGGGTATGCCGTTACAAAGTATTGGAGATCAGTTATTAACCAATTCGATCGAACATATTAATTCACATAATGGCTGGTTGAAGGATGAAGATCAAATTGAATATCGATTGTATGACCTTGATGTATCTTCAGAGGAAATTGAATATCGAATGACATACAATAACTACCCAGTATTTTCACTAAATTCATCACAAGATATTGCGACAATGTCTTTAGAATACCTTAATGGCAAGTTATTTAAATATTCGAGACCATTAATGATATTAACCCAGTCATATGACAGGTCAGATAAGAAGTTAATGACTGCAGATGAACTGGTCAGCTTCCTGGAAGAAAGCGAACATTATTCATTAGATCGAATCCTTAACATTCAATTAGGATATCGCATTGAACAACAGGCAGCACAGGTATTTGATCTTATTCCAACATGGAGTGTGCAAACTTACAATGGCTGGCAGGTTATAACAAAAAGTATGGTTATTAATCAGGGAGGACAGACAAATGCAATGGGGACAAATTAAGACACTATTCATTTTATGCTTTCTGATTCTTGATATTTTCCTATTACAGCAATTTATAAACAATCAGGATACAGTATCTGTCTTGCCTGAATTGGAATTTGAAGATAACCTTCAGGGAAATATTGAAGGACTTGATAATATTCCAGAAGAACCTGCTGAAGCACCAATGCTTCATGCCCAGCGCAAAGAATTATCTGAGGAAGACTTAGATGCCATTAATGAATTGCCGAATCAGGATACTATTGTGCTTGATAATCATATGATCGTTTCAAGACTTAATGAACAGGCTGCTTTTAACACAGATAACGTTGGCGAAAGTATTACAGATAACGTTTGGAATGCGGATAATTATGATCTGGAGAATTATGCTTATGATCAAAAAACAAATACGTATATTTTCTTCCAGAAGCTTGATCAGCCAATTTTCTTTAATATAAGCGGGACTTTAATGGTTCATGTCAATGAAGCAGGAAACATGGCTTATTATGTGCAGACAATTCTTGAGAAAGCGGAAGAACAGCCAGAAGAGGAATACAGTCTTGCTAATCCGACCCAGGTTATTGCTGATTTGTACAGGCGTGGCAACATAGAATCAGGTTCAACCATCTCCAATATGGAGTTTGGCTACTTTAACTTATTGCAGTTGCCGAATGGGGTACAAGTATTGCCGCCGACATGGGGTGTGGAAGTGAATGACTCTGATTATTATTATGCCAATGCAGTAGAAGGTCATATATCAACAAGAAATGAAAATGATTTTGTCATGGATATGAAAGAAGATATTCAGGATTTTGTCTTAAATGATACAGGCGCTATTCAATCATTAGATTCGGATTGGGAAGAAGATAGTATTATCCGGTTTTTGAATCAATTATTAGAGAATATGGAGCTTACAGATGGAGTGAACAAAAATGACGTTTCAGTTTAGCGTATTAGCATCCGGCAGTACAGGGAATGCTTTTTATATAGGAACAGACAAGGAAAAAATATTAGTAGATGCTGGATTAAGCGGAAAAGAGCTAACAAGGCTTTTTGAACAAGCCCAAGTAGATCCAAATGAACTGTCAAAAATACTGGTAACACATGAACATAGTGATCATATAAAAGGCCTCGGCATTTTTGCAAGAAAATATAATCTGCCAATCTATGCGAATGAAAGAACATGGAAGGCCATGGACAATGCAATTGGAAAACTCTCGGTTGATCAGAAGTTTTTATTCAATATGGAAGAAACGAAAACATTTGCTGATATAGATGTTGAGTCATTCGCTGTATCACATGATGCAGCAGAGCCAATGTTTTATGTTTTCCACCATAATGGCAAGAAGGTAGCCCTTGTTACAGATTTAGGCTATGTATCCGAGCGAATTAAAAAAACAGTTGAAGGTGCGGATGCATTGGTATTTGAGTCCAATCATGATGTGGAAATGCTGCGGATGGGCCGTTATCCTTGGAGTGTAAAACGGCGAATTCTTGGTGATTCCGGGCATGTTTCCAATGAGGATTGTGCTCATGCATTAAAAGATATAATTAATGACAAAACAAAGCGTATTTATTTGGCACATTTAAGTAAAGATAATAATATGAAAGAATTAGCGCGCATGTCTGTTGAGCACAACTTAACAGACTATGGCTTTTCTATTGGTAAAGATGTAACTTTACATGATACCGATCCAAAGATACCGACACCTTTATATGAAGTAGGTTAGTTTCATAGCGTGAATTTGGTTAGGAATTATCAATAATAAATGGTAAAGGGTGACCAAATTGGGATATTATGATGATCATTATCCAAGACGGAAAAATAAGAAAAGCAGCTGGCTGCTTCCTTTAATCACTGGATTGGTGCTTGGCGCATTTCTATTTGCACTAGTGCTGCCGTCACTTGTAAACAATGGCTTATTGCCATATGAAGTGATTGTTGGAGAGAAACAAGCTGTAGAATCTGATCAGAACGTTAATGAGGGAAATATTTCATCAAATTTGCAAAATGTGCAGGTTGAGGTAAGTTCAACAATAACAGAAATTGTTGCTGATGTATCTCCTGCAGTTGTTGGTGTTGTCAATATCCAGTCACAAAGTTTATGGGATCAGGAGCAATATGGTGAACAAGGAACAGGTTCTGGAGTGATCTACAAAATTGACGGAGATACAGCCTACATTGTGACAAACCACCACGTTATCCAAGGGGCAGACCAAATAGAGGTTAACTTGTCAAATGAGGAAAATGTGGAAGCAACTTTGATTGGCAGTGACATGTATACAGACTTAGCTGTAATAGAGATGGATGCAAGTTATGCAGAAAAAGCAATTGAATTAGGTGTTTCTGAAGGTGTCCATGTTGGGGAACCTGCTATTGCGATAGGTAATCCTCTTGGTATGTATTTATCAGGATCTGTGACACAAGGTATCATTAGCGGAAAACAGCGTGCCATTCCTCAGGATTTTAATGGAGATGGCAGAGCAGATTGGCAGTCAGAAGTAATTCAGACGGATGCGGCCATTAACCCTGGAAATAGTGGGGGAGCTCTGTTGAATATGAAAGGACAGTTAATTGGTATTAACTCTATGAAGATTGCAGAGTCATCTGTAGAGGGCATTGGTTTTGCCATACCGATTGATGATGCCATCCCAATTATCGAGGAGCTGGAACAAACAGGTGAAGTGACACGGCCGTTCTTAGGTGTAGAAGCCTACTCCTTACAAGATGTAGCCCAAGTTGAATGGGAAAGAAGTCTAAACTTACCTCCTGAAGTTGAACAGGGAATATATATCCGCAGTGTTGAGCCATTGTCGCCAGCAGATAAAGGTGGACTGCAGGCATATGATGTTATCACAGAATTAGATGGCGAACCAGTGGGAGATATTGTAGATTTAAGAAAGCACTTATATGAAAGAAAAACTGTAGGAGAAGCATTAACAATCATCTTCTATCGGGATGGGCAAAGGCAGGAAACCAGTGTAGAGTTAACAACATTATCCTATTAAAAGGAGAGAAGTGTGGACAGAAGAAAAAACTTTTGTCCACACTTTTTATTTTGTTATCCACAAATTGTGGATTGTATGTGAATAGTAATATATATATGGTAGTCGAATTTATGTTCTATACGATATATGTATAAATGAATGTGGGTATGTGGATAAGTTTGTGGATATGTATTCATAATCGTTATTAACATGTGAATAGTATTCCATTTCTTTCTGATTAACATGTGGATAAATAGGTGATATAGATTGATTTTTCTGTAAGGTGATAGTATCTTTAAAGAAGATAAATCGTAAAATGGGGTGAGGAGCGAATGTATAAAGAACCGATCTTTTTATTACCTGTTTTTAAAGAACGAATATGGGGTGGAGATAAGTTACATACTGAATTTAATTATACAATCCCTTATGCAAAAACTGGAGAAGCTTGGGCTATATCTGCCCATGCCCATGGTCCAAGTAAAATAAAAAATGGGCCGTTAGAGGGGAAAACGTTGCTGGATGCTTGGGAGAACCATGGAGAGTTATTTCAAAAGGGAACTGACAATAAGGAGGCATATCCTTTATTAATTAAGATTTTGGATGCAAATGACAATCTGTCTGTCCAAGTTCATCCAGATGACCAGTATGCCCGTGAAACAGCAGGCGAGTCTTATGGCAAAACAGAGTGCTGGTATGTACTGAGTGCAGAAGAAGGTGCGGACTTGATCATTGGACATCATGCACAGACAAGAGACGAATTAGAGCAGCTTATTGACCAGGGCAAATGGGACCAACTGTTGCGTAAGATAAAAGTAAAAGCAGGCGATTTTGTTTATGTGCCGAGTGGTACCATTCATGCAATCGGCAAAGGAATAGTGATATTAGAAACTCAGCAAAGCTCTGATACCACGTATCGGGTGTATGATTATGACCGGACAGATGACAAAGGAAATGCAAGAGAGTTACATTTAGAAGAGGCAAAACAAGTAACAACTGTCCCGCATGAAACTCCTCTTCTTCAGCAGACAGAGGAAGTGAAGCAAGGATTAACGAGCAGGAAATTAGTTAAAGACACATATTTTACTGTCTATCACTGGAACTTACAAGGTTCTGTGGATAATGTCAGAGATCGTGATTTCCTGCAAGTCAGTGTTATCACAGGGGAAGCAAACTTAATTGTAAATGAACAAAAATATGAGATTAACAAAGGGGATCACTTTATTATTCCTGCAACAGTGGATGAGTATAAATTAGAGGGAAATGCGGAGTTTATCGTGTCCCATGTATGAGTTGAAAAAAGGAAGCGTCCCGCTGAATGAGAGCGAGACGCTTTTTAAAATTGTTAGAAAAACAACTCTTCAATAATGGCGGTTTCTTCGTTGTATATTTTCACCATAAAATACATAAGGAATGTGGCAGCAAATATTATATTACTTTCTTCTAGTGACTCCGAAAACTCAAATACTGTTTTGAAGATTCCATCATTTATTTTTATTGTAGCCATATGCACTTTATTTACTTTCAATTCAATATCTCCTGACCAGTTTTCCTCGAATAGAATATCCTGGTCATTCCACTTTCCATCAACAGAAAAATAAAGCAGATTTTTACCGATATTATCACTTAAATAATAGCTGTCTTGTTCAAAAAGCAATTCATATTCTGCAAGAACAAACCTTTTGAGCCCATTTTTCTTTATACCTAAAATAAAACTTTGCTGATTTTCTGTACATGTATAAGAGAAGACACTGCCCTTTTCCAAATTTGATAATTTACTTTTGGTTATATATCCTTTTTCCACTCCATGCTCATCCATGACGGATATTGCTTTTTTGTTTGAGAGGGAGAAAGGCACATCGTTTATATAATATTTGTTCAAAAATATCACCCTAACTCATTTAGCTCTATCACTTTTTACGTAGAATTAGGGGAAAGGTTTCAAGTTTGTGGTAATTCTTTCTTTTCAAGAAATGCTTCTACCTGTTTGCGGTGATGATTATCGTGCCAGACAAAACTGCAGAAATAATTAAATACAGAATGAGGATGGCCTGAATATTCATCGATTGCCTCCCCATTCAACTGGAAAGTAACAGAAAAATCCTCCTCAGGTATTTCTGTTACTTTTTTAAGCAAGTTTGTTCTTGCCTGAATCTGTTCCTGAATAATTTGCTGCTGGGAGATACCTGATTTAGCGTGAAGCGATGCTTTTTGATTCAGCGTATCAAAGTCAATACTCTCAATGTTTGCATCTTGTGCCATCTTCGGCAGAATATCATCCATTATGTAGTTATCCCAGAATGTAATATGTACAATAATCTCTGCTGTAGACCATTTGCCTTCCTTAACAGGCTCGAAGAACAGATCATTATCCATTTTCTGTAGCGATAGAACCCAATCATTAAATTGCTTCAGATCCACAATAAGGTCATTCACTGTATACATAAAACTCTCCTCCTTTTTTTTAACTATTTCGACCTCAGGGAGGAGATCTCCTTTATTTTTCTGCAAAAGTTATCTCATAAGCATCTGACTCATTTTCTCGATAAGGTATTAAGAAAGCATGTTGAGAAGCAGTATGTAAATCTCGCCAGATTCGATTCAGTTTCGAAGGCTGCATTACTATCTCCATTCCCATATAACGAAATAGATTCTGGGCACAGGTTAATGAGGTAGAAGCTGCCTTTTTACAGACTAGTGAGAATTCTGCTAATTGGTCTTCTGATAGTGGCGATCCTTCTTGATAAAGGTTCCATACCTGATCGATCTGTTTGTAGAAGGTTGTTTCAGCAATTTTCCATCTTTCCATTTCCTTTTCCCATTTGCTAATGACAAACTGATATTTATCAAAATGGCCTTTTGCCCAATTTAATTTATTTTTTTTGGTATTTACTTTTACTTCATTGAGAAAATTCTTCCCTATACCAAGTACAACAGAAGCGAAAGATGCTTCCGAGAATGGAACAAATGGAAACTGATGAATATCCTCCGTAAAGTTATTATTCATCTCCGTTATAGAAAATGTTCGCTCTGATGGGATAAATTGATTGGATATTCTTATCGAATGACTGCTTGTTGCAACCAAGCCAAATGAATTCCAGTCATACATTACTTCCACTTCTTCAGGTTTTAGAATAAACGAAAGGACAGTTGCCTCCTCTTCTATTAAACAGTTGGCGGTGAAAATAGTGGCATATGGGGATCCACTGCAAAACTTCCATTCCCCATTCACAAGGTATCCCCCATCTGTTTTTACTGCTTTTCCACCAGGAAACCCGCTGCCTGCGATTACGGCATTCTCCTGGGAAAATAAATCCTTGGCAAGCTGTTCACTAAAATTGGCTGAGAACATTCCCCCGCCGGAACCTATCGTGACAGCCCAGCCCAGATTCCCATCAATAGTGGAGGCTTCCTGGAAAATCTTTAGTGCACCAGGCAGATCCATTCCTCTACCACCGAGTGATTCAGAGACAAATAATTTGAATAACTTCTTTTGATAAATGACAGCAAGAACCGATGATGGCAAAACTTTCTTATTTTCGATATCGATTAATTGCTGCTCTAATTGCTGAACTTCTTTACTAGTAAACTCCATGATTGCTGCTCCTTTTTGGTAAATTCATATGTAAAAACACCTCATTTGACATGAGGTGTTTTCCATTATTTCAGGATCTCGTTTATTTGTTTCATTTCATCCGCAGAGAATTGGATATTCTCTAACGCACGAACATTTTCTTCGATTTGACTTGCACGGCTCGCTCCAATTAAGGCAGATGCGACAGATTTCTGTTGTAACACCCAGACCAGTGCCATTTGAGCAAGTGACTGGCCGCGTGAAGCTGCCAGATCATTCAGGCTTTTGACCTTTTGTAAAACACTTGATGAGATATCTTTTTCATTTAAGAATGGAATATAATCTTTAGCAGCACGAGAATCTTTTGGGATTCCATTTAGATATTTATTTGTAAGCAATCCTTGAGCTAATGGTACAAAGGCAATACAACCAATGCTATTCTTCTCTAATACCTCAGTTAAACCATGCTCAATTTTCCGATCAAGCATAGAGTATGCTGCCTGGTGGATTATAAATGGCGTGTTCTGTTCTTGCAGAATCTTGACTGCTTCTTTTGTCTGATCGGCATCATAATTGGATATTCCAACATACAATGCTGTCCCCTGCCGGACAATTTGATCAAGAGCAGCCATTGTTTCTTCAAGTGGTGTATTTGGATCTGGACGGTGATGGTAGAAAATATCAACATATTCCAGTCCCATTCTCTTTAGGCTCTGGTCAAGGCTTGCAACTAAATATTTTCGTGAACCCCAATCACCATATGGTCCATCCCACATGCGGAAACCTGCTTTGGTAGAAATAATCATTTCATCCCGGTAGGCAGCAAGGTCCTCTCGTAAAATCCGGCCAAAATTGATTTCAGCTGAACCTGCTGGCGGGCCATAATTATTAGCTAAATCAAAATGAGTGATGCCAAGATCGAATGCTTTAAACAACATCACACGTTGATTTTCGATTGGATCATTGTCACTGAAATTATTCCATAATCCTAATGATATTGCAGGCAGTTGAATCCCTGAGTTCCCACATCGATTATAAACCATGTCCCTGTAACGATCAGTGTTTGCAACATATCTCATCAAGATTCCTCCTCTTAATAGCCTACTTCGACAGCGGCATTTACGATATACATCAGATCATTTTTATCATCTTTATCTTCAAGGATAATACCAGATGTTGTGGCCATTCCTCCATCAATAATATCAACAGTAACAGTGCCATAAGGAATTTCCTGTTTTACTTTTTCAATATCAACATTTTCTTTATCCATTGGCACTGCCAATCTTACGTTGACTTTCATATTATGCAAATCCTGTCCTGGCAAGTAATCTTTAATCCCTGGCATAGAATTATAGTGAATCGCATTTTCCACTGCACGGACACAAGCTTTTGTAACATTTTGTCCGTGTACATCAATGCCTGTCCCTGTTTCGACAAAGATAATTTTTTCCATGTAATCGTCTCCATTTCTTATGATTAAGCTTTTGTTATCCTATATTCTAGATTAAGATATATATGGAAGAAAATCAAATGAGAGATTTGCTAAAATAGAGGGAACCAGCTATGGTAATCTCGGCAAAGGGAATTTGTCGAATATTCCCCAATAATTATTCAGTTATTTCCCAGGAAATATGGAAACCAGTGCGAGACCTAATGAGAAATTTGGCGAAATAACTAAATCAGACTGAATACCCTCCCAATTGGTTACAGCCCTTTCTCGAAGGGTATAGCCTAGTACCAGAGATAAAAAGGATGTGGACATATGTCAGAAAACAAACCTGTTGTTGTAATAGCTGGAGCGAGCGGTTATATCGGCCAGAATCTGCTTTCCAAGCTGCGTGGACGGATGAATATTATTGGGCTTTCCAGAAATGGGGATAAGCATGAAGATACAGATGATCTCACTTGGCGTTCCTGTGATTTGTTTTCATTGAAGGATGCAGAAAAAGGCCTGGAGGGTGCAGATATTGCAGTATATCTGGTGCATTCTATGATGCCTTCAGCCAAGCTTACACAGGGCAATTTTGCTGATATGGATGTAATCCTTGCCGATAACTTTGCCCAGGCCGCCAAAAAGCAGGGAGTCAAGAAAATTATCTATCTTGGCGGCATTGTGCCACAAGGAGAAAAGAGGCTGTCGGCACACCTGAAAAGCAGACTGGAAGTGGAAAAAATCCTTCGAGCATATGGTACACCTGTAACAGCTTTGCGCGCAGGATTAATTGTTGGGCCAAAGGGTTCCTCCTTCCCGATACTGGCGAAGCTGGTTAAACGTCTGCCTGTAATGATTTTACCAAAGTGGACCAGAACCAAGACACAGCCGATTGCTTTAAAAGATGTGTTACAATCCTTGAATAAGACTGTTGCAGATGAAAAGAGAGTGAATGACTCTTATGATCTCGGTGGTCCAGAGGTACTGACATACCGGCAGATGATGGAGCAGACAGCCGAGGTAATGGGCAAAAAGCGGAAAATGTATAATGTCCCTTTTTTCTCCTTGTATCTGTCCCGTCTTTGGTTACGCCTGATTACACAAACACCAAAGGAAACGGTTTACCCGCTCCTGGATAGCCTGAAACACCCATTGACAGTACAAAGAGAAGCAGAAGGGATAAGTGATGGGAAGATCTCTTTTAAAGAAGCAGCGGCTTATTCGCTAAAAGAAGAAGACAATAAACGTAAGATTCTGAAGAAACCGGACATTGGGCCGCTAAAACGAGATGTCCGCTCCGTACAAAGAATCCCGCTTCCGGAAGGCTATCGCGTTGGTGAAGTGGCAAGGTATTATGTTCAATGGCTGGAAGACTTCCTTAACCCTTGGGTGCGTACAACGGTTGATGAGGATCTCAACTGTCAGATTGGCTGGATCGGCAACAAAAAACCATTGCTTGAGTTGTCTTATGCGCCTGACCGCAGTACGGAAGACCGTGACCTTTATTATATAACGGGAGGCTTCCTGTCAGATGCCGAGCATAATGAAAGAGGACGTCTGGAATTCAGGAAAATACCGGAGACAAATGAGGCGATTATTGCGATACATGACTATCTTCCGTCTATGCCATGGTTTATTTACAAATATACGCAGGCAAATGCCCACCTTTTGGTTATGAGCTGTTTTCGTCGTCATATGAAGCGGATTGGGGAAGAACAAGCGAGGGAACAGATGGGATGAGAAAAAGGCTGGGACATAACAAAAATAGTTAATCTAAAAGCCGAACAATAAATGTCAATAGTGTGTCACTCACTAATGTACTAATATAGATAATGCTAGTACACCGCTGGGGAAAATACTCGCTTTCTGCCGGCACGGCGGTCTGCTAACTTGTTAAAGAAACCCGCTTTACCAAGTGGATCTTCAGCTCGCGCTGTTCCCGCAAGAGTCTCGCATTTTCTAAAGCTTTATGATTTCTAGACTAATAAGTGGAACGAATATTGTCCCTTTAAGACAGCATTAATTAAGCTAAGTTTTGGCACGATCATCCATTCTATTGAAAGTCTCTCTTCCATAGCAAGAATCTGAGATCAAGTGGAGGATGATAAATCCTTTTTCAAAAAGCTAATCATCCGAACGAATTACGGATCATCCGGATTTCAAGATCAACAAACTACTTTTGTCCCAACCTTTTCGGGAAAAGCTTATCGTATATCCAGTCCCAACATGGAAGCAAAGTGAATTGCCTGGTGCTGGGAGACGATGCAGCCTTTTAAATCCTCTATTTTCACCACGAGTGTTTCAAATTGAGACGTACTAATATCAACCCCTTTTAGCTTGGTAGAGTCGAAATTAGCCCCAGTCAGGTCACAGTAAGAATAGATTGTTTTTGCCAGTTTGCAATTAAAGAAATCCGCATTCTGGAGGTTTGATTCGGTGAATTGTGTTTTTTCTAATTTGGAATCACCGAAATTGCACATGGATAAGACGCAATTATCAAAAGTTACATTGCCAAATCTCCCCTCAATAAACTGCACCCCTAATAGCTTACAGTTCTTGAATGCCACTCGATGGATGCTCGCTTTACTTAAGTCGGCATTGGAAAGGTCACAATTCTCAAAAAGAACATCTGTAATGTCGATATTTTCGAAAGACGTATGCTGAAATGTCGATTGTTTAATCACCATATTATTTAAATGAACACGATCCAGCACCTCGTTATCAAAATGAGATCCTTCAATTTCCATGTTACTTAGGTGTGGGTCTTCCTCATAGAGTATGTCCTGGAAATTTCCTTGTGGTAGTTCTGCAGGTATATTTGGTTTAATTACTTTCATATTTTTTCCCCTTCATTTCTAAATGGTATCCAACATTCTTATCTCTATCAATAAGTATATCATTTCAAAAAATGTATGTCTTCGTTTCATTAGTCTGTGTTAAGGCACTATGTTAAGTCAATACAGAAAAGGGTGAAGGAAAAAAATAGAGACATGTCTCTTAGGACAGTCTCCATTTTTATTAGATCTACTTCTCTTCACTTTTTTCCTTCGCAAGTTCCTGCGTTAATTTTTCACCCTCAATGTCCAAGTTAGGCAAGATTTTATCTAACCATTTTGGCAACCACCAAACTTTGTCACCGAATATGGACATGACAGCTGGTACGAAGATCATTCGAATTAAGAATGCATCGATCAAAATACCAAAGGCAAGGGCGAACCCTATTTGTTTAATCATAATGTCATCTGTAAAGATAAAGCCTGAGAAGACGGAAACCATGATTAATGCTGCCGCAACAACCACTCTACTTGCAATGGTATAGCCGTTAATAACTGCATTATCCCCTTTGTGGCCATGAATATAAGCTTCACGCATGGAGGATACAAGGAATACTTGGTAATCCATCGCTAGACCATACAAGATACCTGTTACCATAATCGGAATAAAGCTTAGTAAAGGACCACCAGTATCGATTCCGAATATAGCACCTATTCCGAACCAGTTCCATTGAAAGACGGCTGTCGTTACACCAAACGTGGCCATAATACTCAATAAGAAACCAACTGTTGCTTTGATTGGTACAATAACCGATCTGAACACAACCAGTAAGATAACTAAGGATAACAGAACGATAATACCAATATAAATTGGAAATACCTCAGATAGGTTATCCGAAATATCAATATTAATCGCCGTTAGTCCACTTACCCCGATATCAAGATTGGTATTCTCAACTACAGAGTCATTTGTTCTCAAATATTCTACTAAATCATGTGTTTCTTCATCTGTAGGGCCAGCAGTTGGGGTGATGCTCACAATCCCTATCGTTCCATCGTCATTAAACCCACCTGGTGATACCTCTACCGTACTATCAAGTTCATTAATATTAGATAGCAATTGAAGATACTCTTGTGTATCAATTGCATTGCCATCCTTATCATTTGCTACAAGAATCAAGGTGCTGTTATAACCTTCGCCAAAGCTTTCTGAAATAATGTCATAGCTTTGCCTTTGGGCTGTATCCTTATTCGCACTGGCCCCTGAAGGCATTCCTAAGTTCATATCGGAAACAGGAATCGTTAGTGTACCTAAAATAAAAATGATCAGCACAACAACAGGCCATCTAAGCTTGATAATCCCATTAATCCATTTACTTGCAAAAGTAGGCTTGTTCTTGTCTTTCTTATTATGTTTTTTTCTTGCCTTTGCGGATACAATTCTCTCTCCAACTAATCCTAAAATAGCAGGTAATAATGTAAGTGCCACAAGTACATCGATAAATACCGTCAAGGAAGCAACAAGAGCCATACTGCTTAAAAAGGAAATCCCGATAACTAATAATCCGCACAGCGCGATGATCACCGTTAATCCGGCAAAGAATACGGCACTTCCTGCTGTTCCTACCGCACGTGGCGCAGCTTCCTTAGCTGACAGATTTTCTTCAAAAATTATCTTCCTTTGTCTATTCACAATAAATAACGCATAATCAATCCCTACTGCCAGACCAACCATTAAAGCTAGGACTGGAGTAAGGCTGTTCATTTCAAACAGACTCGACATGGCAAAGGTACCACCGACTCCAACACCCACACCGACAAGTGCAACAAGAAGTGGTAATCCTGCTGCAATAAGTGAGCCTAATGTCACCACAAGGACAATCCCGGCAACAATCAGCCCGATGATTTCATGGGTGCCCCCGATTGGGATATCCGTACCTTGAAGTGAACCTGTTGAGAGAGCATTAATTGATGTATCCTCTTCAACGTTATCCGCTAGATCTGTTAATTGGTTTAATTGATCTTCAGATAAGTTCTCCGCTTGTTCTGTCATTTGAAATTGAAAAAGCGCTATGTTCCCTTCTTCAGAGACCTTGACTCCTGGAATAGGCATCTGGTTAACCACTAAGGGTCTATAAGAGATTTCGCTTTCCTGCATTTGCGCGAGCTGACTTTGCAGCTCTTGCAGTTGAGCCATATCTTCACTATCTCCTACTATATCAAGCGGATTGACGACAAAGTCTAACTCATAAATGTTGTTAATCACGTTTGCAAGTGATGCTGCATTAGCTTGATCGTCAACTTGCTGCCCTTCAGGGACTTCAAATATAAAGCTTCCTTGACCACCTGAAGCGACCGGGAAATCCTCTGCTAGCTGGTCAAGAACTTCCTGAGCTTCTGTCCCATCAATTCTTGTTTCACTGGTCATGCTCACACCATTTGATACAATTGCTGCGATAATAATTCCTAAAATGATTACCCAGCTGGCAATAAATGCCCATGGCTTGTTATATGCTGTCTTACCAATTCTGTAAAATAACTTCGACATTTTCTAAACTCCTACTCGTTTTAATTTTATTTGAAGCCTTCCTTTAATTTGGAGAAGACGATTTCCATGTATTTCTGAAATTCATTATCAGGTTGGTCTTGTGCTGTGTCACCAATCGGCAAATGAACATTAATGCTTCCATCAAGGACAGGCATTAGAGCACCAAATACTGCACCAATTAACAGGTGGTAATACTCTTCAGAATAAGCATCACCAAAACCTTCCTTAATACCCTGTCTAGCATAGTCCTGGGTTTCTTTTAAAACACCAGTCACATATAATTTCAAGGTTGGGTGACTTTTGGATAATAAAATCAATTCGTGCAATCTTTGTAATTTATCAATGGTAAAACTGCGCTTGATATACATTTCGATGGTAGTCAGTGGCGTAAGTCCTTCTAAGGAATGTGCCTCATCATGTTCTCGAAAATCATTCATGGTGAGAGCGCTAGCGATTGCTTCTTCCTTACAGGAAAAATGATTCGCAAATGTTCTCCTTGAATAGCCTGCCATTGACACAATGTCCTCTACCACAAAGTCATCTAAACCACGCTCCATTGCTAAGTCAAACGCAGCTTCCGCAAGAGCACGCCTCGTAGCATTTTTCTTTTTTAACCTTAGACTTTCATCTGACATCTTTACACCTCCGCTTATCATTCTATATTTAGTTATAACATAAAAATTGCACAAAGGGCAATGTTTCCCTTTGTGCAATTAAAAATATTATTTTACTTATTATTTGAGATAATGGCTTGTGTGGCGCTACAGAAACTTCCAAACTCACATCCCGTAAAACACCCAGTAACATTATGAATCTCGTTTTACAATATACTGATATCATTTAACCCTTCAGATTCTTGGAGTCTTTATCTGGTTGGTTATACTATAGCCCGCCAGATGCTGTTGATGATGCTGTGTATAACGCTGATCCCATATTAAAACACGCCCTTAATTAATTGTTTACAAATAGATTGTTCGCAATTTAATTGTGTTGCGTCACTTATTATAATTTTACTTCTCGACTTGGTATAATAAAGCCTAAGAGTGATCAACAATGACAAATGAAATAATGAAATTAGATAATCAAATCTGTTTTCCAGTGTAAGCAGCCACACGTGAAATGACCAAACACTATCGTCCATTACTGGAGGAATTGAACATAACCTACCCGCAATACCTAGTACTACTTGTTCTCTGGGAAAAAGATCGTATTTCCGTAAAAGCATTAGGCAAACGCCTTTTCCTTGATTCAGGCACACTGACTCCCATGCTGAAACGAATGGAAGAGCATGGATTAGTAAAAAGGGAGCGTTCCAAAGAAGATGAACGGATCGTAGAAGTTGTCCTAACCGAGCAAGGCAAGCAGACAGAGAAGCAAGCGGAACAGATTCCGTTAAAATTTATTGAACAGACTAATTTGGATGTGGAAGAAGCGATTCAATTAAAGCGGATTTTGAATAAGATGCTTGTGCAGTTAGATACTGAATAGATTAAGCTTCTATTGCCGAACTGCTGAGTTTGCATTTTGTAGAGATGAGGTTTCTACGGGTTCGGCAATAGCTTGATTTTAACTGTGGTAAACTATAGGGGATAAAAGAGCAAAGGATGACACTGCAATGAAAATAACCATTGTAACAGTTGGAAAATTAAAAGAGAAATACCTCAAGCAAGGTATCCAGGAATATATGAAACGGCTCAGTACATATGCCAAGGTAGAGATTGCCGAAGTGGCAGATGAAAAGGCACCAGAAAATATGAGTGAAGCGGAAATGATCGAAGTGAAACGAAAAGAAGGCGAGCGTATTCTTGCTCATATTAGTCAGGATACTTATGTGATTACACTTGAGATTAATGGGAAGATGCTGAGCTCTGAACAGTTAGCTGCAAAGATGGACGAGCTGGCGACCTATGGGAAAAGTAAGATTGCTTTTGTGATTGGCGGTTCTTTGGGGATCAGTGAGGAAGTGCAGCAGCGGAGTGATTTGGCTTTATCTTTTTCTAAGATGACGTTTCCGCATCAGGTGATGAGGTTGATATTGTTGGAGCAGGTTTATCGGGGGTTTCGGATTAATCGGGGGGAACCGTATCACAAGTAAGTACATAGTCATTCTTAATGGAAGTCAAAGAACAATTCAATGTCCTTGACGCTTCTTTCATCTGGTGAATCTCTTTCAATTACTGTAATTTTATTAATGATTGTATGGAGTAAATCCTTTTGTTCCTCAGCGTATACTTTAGGGAGTACCTTTGAAATTTAATTAAAATACTATGCACTTGTTCCAAAGAAACTACTTTAATAGACGGCTTATTTAATACATATACTACAAACATTTTATAAAATGAATGTATGTGTGACACTTCCAGTAGAGAAAATATTAGAGAAATGTTGATTTATCAATGTTTTGAAAAGAAAATGGAAGCACTATTTAATATTAATTTAAATAATATAAGGGCAGTGTGACAAGCCTATTTAAATGTGGAAAAATAATTGATAAGTGTGTAGTGGTAAAAGTGATTTGAATTTAGGTGATGGACTAGAGCATAAACAAACCAGTAAATAATGAAATTATCATCTTATCACATATATTTACCCACAAACTTACAGAATACTATAAAATTGATATATGTGTGACATTTTTAGTAGAGGAAATATTAGAAAAATGTTAATTTATCAATGTTTTATAAAGAAAATGAAAGCACTATTTAATATTAATTTAAATAATATAAGGGCAGTGTGACAACATTTATATAGGGGTGATTAAGTGAGCAAATATCATAAGTATCTAAAAGAAATATTTTCAAATGAGAATGTCTTTAAAACGGGCAAAGAATTAAACCAAATGTTACAAGATAAATTTCGAATAACATCTGATAATGCAAGGAAGATTATTTCGAGGGCTTGTGATAAAGAAGTTATGAAATCAAGTAATCCTGTAACATTTGGTAATGGCCAGTATGTTTACTATGGTAACAAAAAAGGACTAAATACTAATATTGTTAAAGAGATAACAAAGAAGAATCGGCCACCAGTATATCACTTATTAAACTTACTAGAATCCAATAACGGAATTATTTCATATTATGAAAGTTTAAAGATTACAGCATCACCCGTAAGAAAAGAAAAAGAAAAGTCTAATACATTGAATGAAATATTAAGTATGCTGATTAACTTAAGGTTGGTAGAGATTGAAACTAAGAGTGGTATTAACTATATAATTTTATCAAGTCATAAAAAAAATTCTATTTCATTGATATATCAACATAAAAATAATATGGTTTTGGATTGCATGTTCATTCCAGATATACGTAATTGGTTAATAAAGCATAATTTTATTGATAATAGGTTTTTTGTATATAGAAATGCAACTAAATTGACTAAAGGTGCTGAACATAATAATTACGTTTGGGATGCTTACGCTTATACAAACACCACAGGTTATAATACTGTTTTAAGAAGTAATAATGAACGGGATGAAAAGAAGACTTTAGTTGTAATAGATGTAGTTGTTTCTAGAACTTATATGTCATGTGATGTTCAGGGCTTTTTAAGAAGAGTACAAGCTGTCCGCTCAAGTGCAAAAAATGAAAGAAAAATACTACCTATAGTTGTTTATCAAGAAATTACTTCACATGCATTTAGCCAATTAAAAAAATTAGGTTTTATAATGCTTAATTTAGGGTCAATTTATGGAGAAAATATATATCCCATCATTCATAAAGTCAAAGAAATCAAAAGTGCAATAGCTAATGATTTTGGTACATCTGAAGATATTATAGAGAATGTGGATTCAACATTATCTGATATGGACAAGTCTGGACAATCAAATAATTTAGGAAATATGAAAGGTGATTTGTTTGAAGCATTGATGTATCCTTTTATAAAAAAAATGTATCCAGATGCATCAATAGAACAAGGCAAGGTTTTAAAAAGAAAAGAAGATGATGGAACACCTCGTGAATACGAATATGATGTAATTGTTCGGGACTTTCAAAAACAGGAAATTATTGTTTATGAATTTAAAGGTAGAAACTCTAACATTGAAATACCATTAAAACCACATGATAAGAAAAATACAGTTAAATGGTTTTTTAACACGACATTACCATTCGCTAGAGAGGAGTTACAAAAACAAAATTCATTTCCGGTTAAAGGATGTTATATTACCACTGCTAAATTTTCAGAGGATGCATCAAAAGCATTGGAAAACATAAATACACATAAAAACGTAAAACCAGAAACTCTCGATGTCTTTTATGATGGAGAAAAATTACTTAAATTATTAGAAGAAAAAAGAGAAAACCACATAATAGAAATCCTTAAAAAATATTATATCCATAAAGGTTGAAAACGTCTCTGTTTTAGTGACGTTTATTTTTATGTTTATTCTTTATATTACATTAACATCTATTACTTTTTACTTTGTTGTTTAAAAACTTTTAAAAAGTCTCTAAATCCAATTGTATTGTAATACTACTAGATTTTCATTTAGGGAGAAGTTTCGGATCAAAGTTCATTCTAATTTTATAGCGTTGGAATAGCTTATATTGGACCGCATCCTACACCGAGTAGAAATCATTCACTTGAATGAAGACATTCGGCGAATGAAGCATAGATCACCTATATTTGGTCAACCAAGTGTATCAAATTAATCAGCAAAAATTGTGTCATTCTACTTGACGGTCACAATAACTTATTTTTCTATATTATCATTATACATAATAATGGATTTTCAAGTATGTTCATATATATTATAAATGACTTTTGATGAACCGCGTCACAAGTAGATGAGGTATTTATAGAAAAAGCATCATTTACTTAATCCGAGAGCTGCAAATTATATTAGATATAATAGATTTCGATTATGATCAAAAAATAAGATCATACTCTTTCTTCCCAGTTAAAAATAAAATTTAAAATGTAAATCACACCAGTCTATAATTTCAGATGAACCCAAAGCCGTTTGGTAGAAAAACGCTTACATCTAGCTTGAAGAAATATGCTTCAAGCTAGATGTGATGCAAGAATTAAGCATACGAAGTCATACGCCAATAAGCTCCTTTATCACATGAGTTTATTGGTGGAAACACTTCACCCTTCTCTAATCGAATTTTTTGCTCTTCTGAAGTAGGTCTTGGTGAATTTGTTCCATCCGTATAACCATCCCATTTATAATACGCATTTGCTGGGGAACGTTGCCCGGTTTTATATCTATCTCCAATAGCCATTATACTCACCTCCTGATCCTATTAGGAACGTATGTTCTGTTATTAATATATAACATTATTTATTACTTGTCAATAATAGCTAAACAAATTAATTTCATTGAAAGAACTCTCCTAGTTTTATTGTTTTAATAAATACTAAATAAAAAGTCATGAAATTCGAGATTTATTTGTTCTATTAATAAATAAAATGGTATAATTTAGGTGTGTTTAATAAATAGAATTACCTAAATAATTAAATGAGTGAGTTGAAAAGACCTATAAAAAAGTGTATATATTCTAAAATAAAACAACTAACTTGAAGTTCGGAGATGAAACCATGATTGTATACGAATCCACAAAAACAGCTTTTCTCGACGATGTATTTAACGATGAACTAGTAAATAATATCACCAAAAATTATAATGCGAAGATCGGAAATATTAATGAAAGAGAAGTAAGATCCTGGGACAATTCTATGCAGTATATGTATAGAGTATTAAGTGACCGGGAAATTCCCGATGATGCAGGGATAGCAATAGAGTTTAATATTCCCCATACCTCTAGAAGGGTAGATTTCCTCATTAGTGGAAGAAATAAAGATGAAAACTCAATAATTATAGTAGAATTGAAACAATGGGAGTCTGTGGAAAAAGTAGAGGGAAAAGAAGCTATTGTTAAGACATATTTAGGAAAAGGAATAAGAGAAACCACACATCCCTCCTACCAAGCATCTTCCTATGCTTCTCTTATTGAAGATTATAATGAAAACGCTCAAAAAGAAGAAATGCAGCTTTATCCTTGTGCTTACTTGCATAATTACATAACTCAGAAAAATGATCCCCTATCAGATAATATTTATAGTTTCTATATTGATCAAGCTCC
Organism: Gracilibacillus oryzae; assembly: GCF_009498735.1. Lineage (GTDB taxonomy): Bacteria > Bacillota > Bacilli > Bacillales > Amphibacillaceae > Gracilibacillus > Gracilibacillus oryzae. The sequence continues at coordinate 134,267 of NZ_ML762429.1, read as the reverse complement.
TATTTTTGTTAAGGGAGATTCTCAAAAGCTGCGGGACTTTATTAAGCGTCACATTACTATAGGTGACAATAAGGAGAACCTATATAAAATCGAAAAGGGTAAGATTAGACCCTCAAAATCATTACAAGATGCATTAAATCAAATGTTAAAAGGTAATCAAGAGTTCGTTATGATTGATGATCAAAAAGTAGTATATGAACAAGCCATTTATATGGCTGAAGAGGCGCTTCGTACAGGAACTAAGCAAGTATTAGTTGTGAAAGGCGGACCTGGAACTGGTAAATCTGTTTTAGCGATAAATTTATTAGTGGAATTAACAAAGCGCCAGATGGTGTGCCAATATGTTACCAAAAATTCTGCCCCTAGAAATATATATTCTACTAAATTAAAGCAAGACTTTCGCAAAGGACATATTGATAATTTGTTTAAGGGTTCTGGAAGCTATGTTGAATCACCAAAAGATGAGTTTGATGCATTAATTATAGACGAGGCACACCGGTTGAATGAGAAATCGGGTATGTTTCAACATTTAGGAGAAAACCAGACGAAGGAAATTATTAACGCAGCAAAATACTCAATCTTTTTTATTGATGAAAGGCAAAAAGTCACTATCAACGATGCTGGAAGCTTAGAACAAATACAACATTTTGCCCAGGATAATGATGCAAATATTGAGATTTTGAATTTGGAATCCCAGTTTAGATGTAATGGATCTGATGGCTACCTTGCGTGGCTTGATGATGTCCTTCAAATCAGGGAAACAGCAAACAGCCAGTACATTGGCGGCCAGTATGACTTTCGCGTATTCGATAACCCAAATGAGTTAAAATCAGAAATAGAAAAGTTAAATGAGAATAATAACAAGTCAAGAATAGTTGCAGGATATTGTTGGAATTGGGATAAAGCAGGAAGAGATAAGCCAGACTATGATGATATCATTCTACCTGACTATAACTTTAAAATGAGCTGGAATTTAGGAAACTCAGCTACCTGGGCAATAGACAAAGACTCTATTAATGAAGCAGGATGTATTCATACATGTCAAGGGCTAGAGTTTGATTATGTTGGAGTCATTATTGGTGATGATTTACGATTTGCAAATGAAGAAGTGATTACAGATTATAACCAAAGGGCAAAAACTGATAGGGCATTATTTGGTATAAAGAAGTTGTTTAAAGAGAAGCCAGAAGAAGCTGCTAAATTGGCGGATGAAATAATTCGAAATACATACAGGACGTTAATGACCAGAGGACAAAAGGGTTGCTTTATTTATTGTACTGACAAGAAATTGTCGGAGTACTTTAAAGAGCGATTAGAGCTAGTGAATAGAGTTTATAAAGAGAATGAGTTTTTTACTGATTGGGGAGAAGTGGCTGAAGATCAAGGGAAGTATGAGTGATTTTTAGCTTCTTCTCATGCAACTGAAATTTAGTGAGTTGTATTTTTCATGAACAAATAAGGGGGGAAGAAAAATGGAAGAAAAATCCCAGGAACTCGCAAAAGCTTTTCTAAAAGATAAAAAGTTAAATGATAAGTCCTTACATAAAATGAAGGATCCTACACTAGCAGGAGAATGGGCTAAAGCAATTGCACATTTTATATATAGAAATGGGCCTGTGGAAGACATACATAGCAATGGTCAATTGACAGATGCCGATATGAAGACGATAAACAAATATATGATCAATCAATTAACAGGTCTTATTCTCACTATTCAAAGGGAAGAGTGGTTTTTACTAGATAACATGCTTGCTTTTTATAAAATGTTTGGTGGAAATTGGGATAATGCAGATTTAACAAAGTTTAATACTGAAAAACAGCTTGTTATTGAAAACATAGCAAAGATAGTAGCGAATAATGTTAGTGACTATAGTGCAGTTGAACCGGAAGAAAATATTCATTATATTGATATAACTTACTCCTCCAGTTTAGATGAAGAGACAGGCGTAATACAATACTCTTCAACAATAGATAACTACTCGGTGTATACCGATTCACATGAAAATGTAGGTCGTGCTCTGTTTTCTATGTACAACCTTGGTATTTATGAGAGTTGGTGGGGTGTAATAGATGCAGCAGATCATTATTCAAGTGAAGAATGTATATTAATTGGTTCCTTAAAAGATGTAGTAGACGAAGAATTGTTGTATGGTAAATGTATTATTTTCCATTCATTAAGTATTGAAGAACAATTTCAGCAGAAAGGTATAGGTAGGGAAGCAATGGATAAATTGATGTCATATTGGTCCATTTTAGGAGTAGAGTATGTAATTTTACGGGCAGCCCCACCTATTACTGAAAGCGTTGATAATAAAAGGAAAGAGAATATAGAAAAACTGATTCGCTTTTACGGATCTCTAGGATTCAAAGAATTAGATAAAGGGAGTGATATGGAGGGATCGGTAATGATTATGTATTTATAATAAACTGTATGGCATTTTTGAAATCTAGTATTTAGTATGAATTACCTTAATGAAACGAAGGAACCGTCCCAATGTTTCAAAGAAATGTGAGCAAATAGATGATCGATTTTATATTGTTGAAGCTATTGGGCGTGATACGAGTAAGTTTTATGAACTGATGTTGGAAGAAGATGAGATCCACTCGTTGGATGGGTTAAATCAGGAACACGAATATAAGAATATATCACCAGAGGACATTCAACATTTCTTACAATACTATGAATTGGTAAATGAACATCGTTATAAACATTCCAGGGCATTGGGTGGAAATAATTTAATTCCATTACCACACCAAATAGAAGCTGTATATAGCAGAATGTTGCAATCGCCAAAAGTACGCTACTTACTCGCCGATGATCCGGGTGCGGGAAAAACAATCATGTCTGGAATGTTAATAAAAGAACTTAAAGCTAGACAAAGTGTTGATCGTATTTTGATTCTCGTTCCACCTTTAGTATTAAAACAATGGCAAGAAGAGTTAGAAGAAAAATTTAATGAATCATTTCATATTATTAATCGTAATGTAGTGCGGGAATATGGAAATAAAAATCCTTTTTTAGTGAATGACCAATGCCTAGCTTCTATGTATTGGGCATCCAGAGATGATATAAAAAGTTTAATAAATGAAGCAGACATTGATTTAGTTATTGTAGATGAAGCACATAAAATGGCGGCGTATACGTATGGTGTTCTGAAGAAGAAAACCCGAAGAACGAGATTGTATCAATTAGGGGAATTACTTCTAAAAAAAACGGAGCATTCTGTATTACTAACAGCAACCCCACATAAAGGTGATATGGAAAACTTTCGTCATCTAATGAAGCTTTTGGATGATGATATCTTTTCCTCGATTTCTGCAAATGAAAGCTTACGAGAAAAGAGTAATCCATTCATAATTCGACGTTTAAAAGAAAGTATGACTAATTTTGATGGAACACCTATATTCCCAAAAAGAACAACTAAAAAAATAAAATATCAGTTATCCAATGAGGAATTAGATTTATATAACCAAGTAACAGACTATGTCAGAGAACACTTTAACCGAGCTGTTAATAAAGGTAGTAACAGTACAGCCTTTGCAATGATGCTATTACAACGTAGATTGAGTTCGTCTATTGAAGCTATTCATATTTCACTTAAACGAAGGAAGAATAGGTTGGAAAAACTACTGGAACGAACATTGAAAGAAAGAAAAAGTTATCTTGCTAAATTAAAGAAGGTGGATATCACTGACTACAATGAGGAATCCTCGGAAACGGTAGAAGAGATAGAGACCAAACTACTCTATTCAATCGATGATATAGATCCAGAAGAAATTAATGTTGAAATTAGTGAGCTTGAAAAATTAATTAACCAAACTACCTATATTCGACAAAATTTTGTTGAACGAAAATATAAAGAACTTGAGGAAACTTTGTTTGGCATCAACGGTTTGTTAAATGAAGATGAAAAGATTTTAATATTTACAGAATCAAAAGATACTCTGAAATACTTGGAGAAAAAATTGCTTGAACGTGTACCTTCTGTTGCAAAAATTATTGGTGAATTTACCATGGACGAAAGGAGAAAACAAGTAGAGAAATTCAGGAATGAATCACAGATTATGCTGGCTACAGATGCAGGTGGAGAGTCTATTAACCTCCAATTTTGTAATCAAATGATCAACTACGATATTCCATGGAATCCGAATAGATTAGAACAACGGATGGGTCGTATCCATCGTATCGGTCAAAAAAATGAAGTCTTTGCTTTTAATTTGGTAGCTGAAAATACTAGAGAAGGTAATGTAATGATTCGTTTGATTGAGAAGATGGAACGGATGAGAGCTGATTTAGGTTCTGATTCAGTATATGACTTTATTGGTGAAGTACTGGAAGATCAGTATGATAGTTTAGCCAATTTAATGCAAGAAGCTATTATTAATCGTGAGAAATTAGATGAGATCATCATTAATATGGAAAAATCATTATCAGAGGAACATGAAAATCTGTTAAAACTTGTACACGATGAAAAATTAGATGAAGACACTATTGATTTACCTCACTTAAAAAGAGAACAGAACGATATTGCTGTCCATCGTTTACCGAAAAGAGGATATGCAAACTTTGTAGATCATGTCTTTAAAATGAGAAAAGTACGAGTTTATGATTCAAATGATGGCTTTGTCAAACGAATTGAGCGGTTTCCGAAGTTTATCAGGGATATTGCATTAAAAGAAAATATCCAGCTTGATTTTACTGAATCAATACGTTTTACAGGATACCAAGAATATGCAAATGGATACACACCACAAATCGATATTGATTCTCCTATACTTAAATTAGGGCTGAATTTAACAAAGAAAGAGCTAGATAAGTACGCATTAGGTCGATATATGGCCGCTTATCCAGTTTCAGAACCATTAAGTATTGAATGTTACCTAATAGGAATCAATGATGGTACTGGTGAAATGCTAAAAAGCGAACTTATTTTTCTAGCAAAACGAGAAAATGGACAAACCATTGAAATTGACCCTTATTGGTTGTTCCAAAGCAAGCTTACCGGTGAAGGTATTAATTTAAACACAGATAAAGATACGACATTAAAATCAGAAGCACTTAAAAAAGCAATTAAAAGCAGGAATGAAGTGAAGGACAAACGAGAGAAACAATTAAACAAAATGAAATCATTCTTAGATAGAACGTACCGAGTGCAATACGATGAGACACTTCAGAAACTTGAGGAATATCAAAGAGACAATATTGATAATAAAAACAGTGCATTGATCAATCAGATGAATGCCAGATTAATTGATATTGAAAATAAGAAGGAAGACCGTCTTAGTTTGATTGAAAGACAAGCTAATATTGGAATGATCCCACCAAAACAGATTGTACAATTAGAAGTAACACCGAATGGCAAAAATAACAGGGTAATTTCTACAGATTATCAGGAAATTATTGAAGAGTATGAGAAAGCGAATGGCCGACGAAATGTGAAAGCTTATGCCCCTTTTGCGTTGGTGGACTTTTATAGTGAACGATTTAATGGTGAAGAACGAGTTATTATTTTAACGGACAGTGAAGATTATTTTCCATCAGATGGTTATTTAGAAGATATTCACGAGATCTTGAACCAAGTGTATATTTATGTTGTTAAAGATGGAAGGGTAGTCGAAGAAAGAAAAATTAAAGACGAATTAATATAATATTTTTTTGAAGCTACTTAAGACTCTTCCTGAGGATGAAAAAAAGGGGTGCTTAAAAATCTTTATTAGTGATGATAAAAATTATAGATTAGATACAAGAAGACTTTTTAGTGAAATAATTAGAGAAATATTTGGAAATGAGCCTCTTTCAAAATTAATAACTGATGAAAAAGAAATCTTCGAAATACTCTCAAAGTTGGAGAAAAAGTTTAATTTGGAAAAGGATAAAATGGAGTATATATGGTGGTGGAGGGGTGGGAATAGTCCAATTGGAAAATTTGAAGTGTCAGGGAATTACCTTTTAATGGACTATTGGAAGTTAAGGATTGAAGAGCTTTATATACAAATATCTCCGATATCAGTCTTTGATTATATAGTATTTAGGGTTAAAGGTGAAAACAATAATACTCCAGATATTAGAAATTATAACTGGACAAATGAATTTGTTGACTTAGATTTAGATCATCACACCTTTTACGATTATTCCATACGGGAACATGTGGATGATGATTTACAATTTTTTAAACAACCTTATAACTTTATCCTATCTGCTAAATTTGCTTTACCAAATTTAAACATGAAAGGGTATTCTGATTCGAAAATAGTAATTATGCTAAATAAACTTCTATTCAATGTAATAGGATATGACGAATTTAATACCTGGTATAATGGGATTTTGAATGGGTTAAAAAGACAGATAGACCAATTTTATAATTATTTAAAAGAATATCCAATGCTTGCTTTAAATACCGAATTTGGTAGACATATCCTAGAAAATATAAATGGTTTAGGGAAACATGAAATTACAAACGCTTCTTTTTATCGGGCAAGAAAATTGAAAGAGTACATACCCTATGATGAAGGTGGTATGTGGCATCCAACAGCAGAAAAAGTTGCGATTTATGAAGGTAGATACAATCATTTTGGACAAAGTTTTCTTTACCTATCCAGTAATGAAATGACAGCATTTAGTGAGGTGATTCCCTTATGGCATAGGTCATGCAGTATGATTAGAATTGACGTAAACCAGCTAATATATGTTCTGGATTTAAGAAAGGTTAACTTTTATACAGAGGACAAGGGTATGAATTTTATTATGCTACATTATATGTTGGTGTATGAAGGTATTGTAAGTCGAGAAACTAAAAATGAGTATGTAAAGCCTGAGTATTTGGTTCCTAGATTTATAGCTGACTGTGCCAGATTATATGATTTTGATGGTATACTTTTCAGTAGTGTAAAAGGGGAAGGTGAAAATTTAGTCCTTTTCGAACCTGATAAATTAAAGCTTGAACAAACGATTGTTACATTTGAACAGCCATATATATTTTATCAGAACTGATTTATTATAAACATTCCTATTTTGTCTTCTTCTTCAAGATGTATTGGGGGATTAAAATTATATGATTAACATGAAATACGATACCTGGAATAATGTCTGTGAAGGGATTTTTAAACAAAATAAGCAATCTCTAAACAAATATCTGCAATTGTATCCTTTTTCTATTTTAACTGATGATGAAAAGGAAGTAATAAGAAGTGAAGAGTTCTTTTATAAGTTTATTAATAATGGCGCTCTTTTTAAGAATAAACTAGTTTTTGACTTTCCACGTCACTATATTCAAAAGAATAATAGCTCATTTAGAAATTCTAAGTTGGTATCTCCAATAGTTTATATCTATTTGGAATGTATAGGATACCATGTATGTAAGACGTACATTAAAGATTCGACTTTAACAAGGTGTTACTATGCAGGAAATATACATGATCTAGATTTTCATTATCAAAAAAGCTATGAGCATTATTATGCTGATGTTAATGAATGCTCTCAACGATACCAGTATTATTATAAGTTTGATATTACCAATTTCTTTGATAGTCTAGATATTAACATTTTATTTGACCAAATAAATAGAAAGTCCACCATTATAGATTCAAGAACTGCTTTGATCTATAAAAGATTACTGCAATCAATTGGAAGCGGAAAGTATCCTACTATAGAAAAATCTTGTTCACTATCATTTTTGGCAACATATGTTTACTTAGATCTGTTTGATAGTAAACTAGAAGCATTTTTAAGTGATCTACATGAAATTGAAGATTTCCAAATTATAAGATATGTAGATGATCTATATATCTTCTTTAATACAAGTGATGACCTGTTAAATGAAGTTATTTCAATTATAAAAAACTTCGTTATTCATAATTATAGAGAAGTTAATCTGAACTTAAATGAGCAGAAAAGTAACTATGGATTTTCTAATGATATAAGTGAGGAACTAAGTGTCGCCTTATATGATCATTATGTTAATGAGCAAGATATAGATATACCAAGTATGTTTGACGAGAATAGCATTAAAGTATTTGTAGATGAGTTGTATGAAATTGCCAGAGTAAGATTGCATAACCACGACCGCTACAGAGAAATAAAAGATGAAGTTTTTACCATACCTGATGTACAGTATTCATCTGATGAGGTATTTCGATACTTAATTTACTATAGAAAAGGTATATTTAATGATGCAGAACTCATTAGTAAATTAAAAAGGTTGTTAAGACGTGATTACAAGATAATTAAGTACGATACAAAGAATTTGATTTATATGATATTAAACACATGTGATGAGGAACTGATAAAGCACTTCCTGAACGAAATATTTCGTAATAGAAGTTTGGATTCATTTGATATTGCAATGATTATTAATTACCTGATATTAAGGAATTTTCGTCATCAAGATCTACTAGATAAACTCACTGAATATGAACCTAATATCTATAAATACATCAATTTGTACTGTATGGGCTCTTTTGTAAAATCTCTGCTTGATGAAGACAACAACAGTTACGTAAACCTAATATTTGAGGATGACTATGATTTTAATAATGACTCAAAAGTCTGGTATATATATTTTATGTACCAACATTACAAGAATAGTAACGATACCTTAGAGGCGTTTTCATATTATAAATCATATTTTGATAGAGTTACTGCCCATTTGATGTGCTTCAAAGGTATCGAACGAGCTGGAAAAGGTAAGCCTAATTACAGAATGTATTATAAAGAAGGCCCAATAAAAAAGGGTTTTAAAAGAATTGAATTCAATCAGGAGATTACTGATATTGATGATTTAATAAAAAAAGCCCACGACTTAAGAAATCACAACCCAATTAATCATTCAAGTGCTGAGGTAATGGATGATGAAACATTAAATATAGAGGAAATAGAAACCATTATCGATGAATTAGAATTTTTATTGGAACAAGGCTTTTTGGGAGAGGTTGTTAATGAATAAAGGAAGTATGTGTGTAGAGTGGTAAATAATTATATAACAGGCTAAAAATGCCGGGGAGGTGTGAAAAGATGATATCCAAGCAAGACGTGTACCAATTATTAGACAAGCTCGAATCAAACATCGCTGATGACCTTGAATCACAAACATTAGACTTTAAACAATGGAATAAAAGAAGTTTAGATGACAATGTTAAATTGATGTTGAAAATGGCTGTATGCATGGCAAACGGTGGTGGCGGAAGTATTGTGTTTGGTGTAGCAGATAAAGTAAAGGGAAGGTCTGATGCAATATTAGGTGTTCCGCAAGAAATTGATACAACTTTACTTCAGAAAAGCATTTATGAAAAAACCGACCCACACCTAACACCAGTATTTGAGGAAATCACTGTACCAGAAGGAACAAAGCGCTTATTATTGATGAATGTTTACCCTGGAATGCCACCATATACGACAACGGATGGAGCAGCAACCATAAGACAAGGGAAGGAATGTATCCCGTTTACTGGTACGCTTAGGAGACAAATGGTTGGCGCATCTACTGAAATGGATTACACATCAGAGATTATTTATGAAGATTGGAAAGAATTATTCTCTCCTTCAGCAATGGAACGTATAAGAGAAATAATGTCAAAAGAAAGAGTTGATCAAACATTATTGACTTTAAGTGATAAAGATTTGCTCGAATCAATAGGAGCACTAAGGGACGACTTTCTTACAAAAGGAGCTTTACTTTTAGTTGGGAAACCAGACGCTCTTTCAAGAATTATACCTCAGCACAAATGGTCATATCGAAAAATGATGAGTGATACAGATTATACCCTAAGGGATGATGGCACACAGTCAATTCCAGTTGCCCTATACGAACTTGAAAGGTATATTTCTGTTGATAATACAGTGGTAACAATAGAATCAGGTTTGGTGCATCCAGAGTTTAGCACTTATCCTACAATAGCTTTAAGGGAAGCTTTGTTAAATGCATTTGGACATCGAGATTTTAGGATACCAGGCACAGTGATGCTTAAACAATATAAAGATAAGCTAATACTCACTAACCCGGGTCAATTTATTGGAGGCATTACTGAAAAAAATATTCTTCACCATCCACCAGTAGCAAGGAATGATCATTTAATGGATCTATTAGACCGTCTTAAATTAGTGAATAGATCTAATTTAGGAGTGTCAAGAATTTACCGTTCTTTATTGATAGAAGGAAAAGAACCTCCTGTTTATCGAGAAGTCGGAAATAATATTGAATTAACTTTTACAGCATCTCCATTAAAGAAAGGTTTCAAGACAATTGTAGATGCTTTAACAAATGAAGGTAAAACACTCGATGTAGATCACTTGTTAATATTACAGTATCTGCTAAGGCATGAACAAATAGATTCTACGGTAGCATCTATAGTGGCGCAAAGAAGCATGGAACAAGCTAGAGAATTGTTAAGTAGAATGAATAACGATTTTAATCTCATCGAGCCCATTGGAAGGGGAAAAGGGAGATATTTCACTTTAACTCGTTATTCCTACGGTTTACTAGAAAAAGATATGAAATATGAACGACAACAGCGCTTGGACAAGGAAGCTATTAAGATAAGAGTACTTTCTATTCTCAAGGAGAGAGATTTAACAAACAAGGAAATTAGACAAATGACAGGTCTGACAAGTAAACAGGTACAACGTCTAATAAAGGAACTAAAATCGGACGGTGTAGCAGTTATCGGCCATGGAGCGGGTACTAAATATACTTTTGATAAATAAGTGAATAATAAGGACAATCTTCCTTTAAAAGAAGTAAAAATAAGTTGAATAGAAGCGGATGTCCGAGCACTAATGGGAATAAATTAAGACAATGAGGACAAGAAATAAGGACAATAGGGACAAAAATAAGGACATTACAATTTAAATGCAAGATAAACATAAGAAATAATTATTAAGTTAGAGCTCCTCTCAATATATTTTGTGAGGAGCTCTAACTACTTTATTTTACCCTACATACCGGTACGGTGAACCGTATCATAAGTAAATGAGGTTTTTAATTTGAGTTTACGAAATATGAAATATTAATTTTGAACTATCTTAAAAAATTTAAAAAACAATGGAATGAAAGTAATGTAGGTATTAATTGTCTCATAGGAATTATGTCTATTTATTAAAATAAATAGGTGCTTTGCTCAACAAGTTGTCGAAAAAGTCATTAATTGAATGAGTATTGTCCTCCCGCTCCAAAGTAACTAAGTTTCTGAGGAGCATATTTCATTTATATTAGAATGGAAATTCAACTGACGAACAAACATTCCCTTCGTTGTATTAAAATGATATAATTATAAGAAAACAACGGGAGTGAATAAAGTGCAAAATCAAACAGATATCTTAATCTATCAAACAGAGGACGGAAATACAAAAATAGATGTTCGATTAGAGGATGAAACAGTTTGGATGACACAAAAGATGATAGCAGAGCTGTTTCAAAAAAGTGTCAAAACAATTAATGAGCATATAAAAAATATATATGAAGAAGGAGAACACAGGATAGATACAACTATCCGGAAAAACCGGATAGTTCAAGTTGAGGGTTCTCGGGAAGTAGAGCGAGAGGTAACATTTTATAATCTTGAAATGATCATTGCAGTTGGTTATCGTGTTCGTTCTCATCGTGGTACACAATTCCGACAGTGGGCGACGGAACGTCTGAATGAATATCTTGTCAAAGGTTTTACAATGGATGATGAGCGATTGAAAGAAATTCGTAATATTGGCTCAGATTACTTTGATGAATTACTGGAACGTATTCGTGATATTCGTGCATCTGAAAGACGGTTTTATCAAAAAATTACAGACATTTATGCGACATCCATTGATTACAACCCAAGCACACCAATAGCGAAAGAGTTCTTTGCAACGGTTCAAAATAAACTTCATTTTGCGATTCATGGCTATACAGCTTCGGAACTAATTATGAAAAGATCAGATGCTACAAAGCCTAACATGGGATTGACTAGCTGGAAAGGAGATAAGGTACGTAAACAAGATGTCGTTGTAGCAAAAAATTATTTGACACAAGAAGAACTTGGTGATTTAAACCGTATCGTGACAATGTATTTAGATTATGCAGAAAATCAAGCTAGAAAGAAAAAGCCGATGTATATGAAAGACTGGGCAGGGAGATTAGACGCATTTTTAGCATTCAATGAGCATGAAATATTAACAAACGCAGGAAAAATAAAAGCCAAAGTAGCGGAGCAATTTGCAAATGAACAATATGAAGCCTTTCATCAACAGCGATTAGCAAATCCACCGAAAGATGATTTTGATAAGTTTATAGAGCAGGAAAGGTTGAAATAAAACACCCATGTAAGATCGACGTGCACGTCATCCACTTGCAATTTAAGGAAAATGAAAATGTTGAAACAATTAACAACAGTCATCCAATCACTTATGACTTATGATAAAAGTAAGTTTGCGGCATTATCAGAGGATCACTCAGTTTATAAGAGTCCGTTTATAAACTTGCCAATGAATTATTTTTATTTAAAATGGCAGCCCCACATCAACTTATGAAAATTTCCCTGATAGAGCAAGTCTATCGAGTGTTTAAAACTATGAAAGGTGAACCATACCATAAGTGAGTGGCAAACAGACTAAAATACTTAGCTATTCCGTGCTCATTAATGCTCATTAAATTTAATTTAATATGAGGGAACCACGCCGATATACTAATATTAGATGTTATATTGGCGTTTTCCCATTTAATAAAGGCAGTCTGAAATTAGAGTTACCCTCATAACTAATGCAATATAGTGAACCTCTATGTAATGCATAATCGATTCAAATGCAGAGTCACCTATCAAACAACAAATGTCTGAAAATTTAAAAAATATCATTGCTTTTTCCTCCCATTAACTATATTATTAGATTTCACTATTTAAAAAAAGGAGGTTTCAGCGGTGGTTACTTTTATAGCATCTATTGTATTGTTAATTGTCGGCTACATTGTTTATGGTAAGGTGGTTGAACGAATTTTTGGCATTAATGACCAGGATTCAACGCCTGCTTATACAAACAATGATGGTCTTGATTATATGCCGATGAGTTGGTGGAAAGCGAGTTTAATTCAACTATTGAATATCGCTGGAACCGGTCCGATATTTGGTACAATAATGGGCGCGTTATATGGTCCAGTCGCATTTATATGGATTGTTATTGGTTGTATTTTTGCTGGAGCAGTGCATGATTACTTTTCGGGGATGATCTCACTTAGACATAATGGAGCTCAATTTCCGACACTTGTCGGTAAATATTTGGGCGGTAAAATGAAATTCATTACAACGATTGTTTCGATCATATTAATGGTTTTAGTGGCAGCAGCATTTACTGCGGCACCTGCCCAGTTACTTACGGAAATAACACCACTTAACACGACGACTTGGCTGGTAATTATTTTTGCGTATCTAATACTGGCGGCGGTTCTGCCAATTAATAAAATAATCGGAAGAGTGTATCCTGTATTTGGAGCTATCTTAATTTTCATGGCTGTATCAATTGGTATTGGAATGTTTTTCTTTGATCATCAAATTCCAAATTTAACATTAAGTAATTTACACCCAGGAGATTTGCCTATTTGGCCATTGTTAATGGTAACAATATCTTGTGGGGCAATTTCTGGATTTCATAGTACGCAAAGTCCTATATTAGCTCGAACCTTAAAAAAGGAAAGTGAAGGCAGAAAAGTTTTTTATGGAGCTATGATTGGTGAAGGCGTCAGTACGGGTGCATTGCAAACAGCACTGGATGCAGGAGGCCCAGCAGGCATCGTTAATGAAATTAGTATAACGACGTTAGGTGCATTTGGCGGATTCATCGCCATTTTGGGTATTGTGGTTCTCCCAATTACAACAGGTGATACGGCATTACGTTCCTCCAGAATGATGCTGGCGGAAGTATTGACTCAACTGACGAAGAAAGATTTTAATGGGAAGAAGAATTTAGCTTTACTTACCATCCCTGTGGCTGGTGCAACGCTATATCTAACTACGATTGATTATAGCTTCCTCTGGCGCTATGTTGGAGGATCGAATCAGATTGTTGCTGCGGTGATGTTATGGACGGCAACCATGTACTTAGTGAAAAATAACAAGTTTCATTGGATTTGCAGTATTCCGGCTTTGTTCATGACAGCAGCCGTAAGTACGTATTTCTTCTATGCACCGGAAGGCTTTAACCTGGACTATGGTATTTCTCTGATTTTAGGAACGGTTATTTGGACAGCTGTGCTCGCTTGGTTTGTATGGCAGCTTATTAAACATAAAAGAGCAAGTAACTATGGAGATTCAGAGCTGAAAGCAGGGTAGAGCTATCCTCTTTAGATATAAAGGAATGTTGAGAGGGCATTGAAAATTCAATTCCCTCTTTGCTGTATAAGTTATTCGCTTCATTCATGATATAATAATAGAGTGAATTACTGGAAAATAAGTGACTTCTTATCGGTTAGGTGATTTGGAAAGTGGAAGTGTTACTTTGTTATAAAAATAGTGTAGAATATATGTAGGAAAATTCATCTAGTTTGTTGGGAGGAATTTAAATGGAATTAAAAAATATCTATGATTTCTTTAGTAGTAAAACAAGGGAATTAACTGAACAGTGGTATGACAATCTAGATAAGACAGGGTCAAGAGGTGTATATTCTTCTGATTCAGCAGATACTATTGCTGCTGTTAAAGAACAGAATCATCAATTCCACCAATTTTTTATAAAAATATTTCAGAATGATAGAAACGCATTTAAGAAGAACCTAGAAAATTGGATTATAAAGGTTGCACATGATGAAGCGCATGGGCATACTCCTATTCATGAGATCATTAGAGAATTTCATGGAACTCAACACCAATACCTAGAGTTGTTAAATGAGTACTTCAAATTACATAAAGATCATTATTCGTTAGATGAAATGTTCTATCTAAATAAGTTAATAACGGATACAATGGGAGAAGTAATTGAGTGGTATACAAAAGAATATAACCAAAATGCTGAAAATAAACTTCTTGCTCAACAAGAATTGATATTAGAATTAAGTACCCCAGTAATTGCTTTAAATGACCATATTGCTTTGTTGCCATTAGTTGGTGAAATTGATACTCACAGAGCAAGAATATTACTTGAAAAAACTCTGGAAGACTGTGCTCGCTTAAATATTGATCATTTATTATTAGATCTATCAGGTGTTGTTGTGATAGATACTATGGTTGCCCATCAAATTTTCCATTTAGTTGAATCATTATCACTTATCGGTGTGAAAACTCATCTTTCAGGTATACGCCCGGAAATTGCACAAACAGCGATACAATTAGGATTGGACTTCAATGACATCAGCATAAATTCCTCCTTATCAAAAGCAATTAAGGCTGTGGATATTTAATATTATACCCTCTAAGAACACAAGTCTCCCTTTTTATCAAGTGACTTTTTGCATGCCAGCCCACTAAAAAGCCCTCGAAACCGTTATGGTTCGAGGGCTTTTGCAGAATCTGGTTAATAAGTGTTGCTTGTCAGTTACTCATAAATTCTAGTTAAACGTAAATCATAATAATAAAGGAGGTATTCACCACAGCCCTAAAACAAAAGAGCTGACTAATTAAGATGTAAAGGGTCATGATAGCCAAGATCAGCATCAAAAAATTGATTATTAGTGAATTTGATAGCATTAATAAAAGACACGAATGAACTAACAGAGATATTCTAAGAAAGGGTAATAAACAATATGGCAAATAAAAATAAAATTCTTGTACCAGAAGCTCGAGAAGGATTAGATCAATTAAAAGCAAAAGTAGCTAATACAAAAGATCCCCAAAAAGCAAAATTTGAAGTGGCAGAAGAACAGCAAATTTCACTTAATCAAGGGTATAATGGGAATATTAAAGCGAAAGATGCTGGGAAAGTTGGTGGGCATCTGGGCGGGAGTATGGTTAGAGAATTAGTCAAGATGGGGCAACAGCAGCTTAATCAAAATCGTAATGAATCTAAATAAATAAGCACCATAAGTGAGACTTTCCTCAGGGGGGGTTTTTGTATCCCCCCACTGAGGATACTTAGCGTCTGTTATCCCCCACTTACCATCTTCGTGTTACTCGAAACTTTTCGTTTCGGATCTGGTTTGAATTTTTTCTTAATGGTTAAATAATTTTCTATTTCATACAATAAATGAAATAATGCAGATCGTACTTCGAACTCTTCTCGGGAATTTGGAAGCTCCATTTCCCGAAATTCTTGCGTCATTTCATGCAGCTGTTTTAAATAAAAGATGGCAGTATTGCCCGGATGGACGGCTTTACTCAATTCCTCCATAAATTCAGCTATTTTCTGACTTTGTACGACTGTGTGATCAAGTGTTGATATCAACGGTAACATCCGTTCCATAATCTCAAACTGTTTTTCTCTCATTTTAAAATAGTGAAAAAAGTAATCATCATGACGAAATAATTGATTATCGCTCGCTTTTAACGCATTTGCAAGCCCATCATCAATTCTATTGGAAGCAGTTATGAGTTCCTCCCCGTTCCAATCCGTAATATTTTCTCTTAAATAGCGCGCATATTCATACCAGACCTTTTGAAAACATTGTTCGATTTCTCGTTGAGTGTCTTGCATTTGTTTTTCATTGCTTGGCATATATGTATTCATTAGCAGTGCCGCTCCGACCCCAATTAATAATAGCAAGATTTCATTAAGCAGAATACCGAGTGTAACTTGTTCAAGTGTGTAAAGATGGAGCATGAACACAGTGCTTGTCACAATGCCTTTTTTTGCATTAAAATACACGACTATCGGAATGAACAATAGCAGTAAAGCACAGAGCACGATAGCATGATATCCGATTAATTCAAACATGACTGTCGCTAGAGCTAGTCCAAGGACACACGCAACGATTCTCTGCCAGGAAGCTTTCAGAGAGTCTTTTCTTGTCACCGATATACAAAGGATTGCGGTAATTCCTGCTGACACATAAAAATCAAGCTGCAGCTGCTCTGCTATGAATATGGCAAGAGCCGCACCTACAGCAGTTTTTGCTGTACGATAACCAATTATGTTAAACATATATCTTTTCCTCTTTTCGTGGACTACAGTAAGGATGTACTTTTATTTAATCATATGGCAAAGGTTTGGAAAAGCGATTTGGTGCGGAGTAATGTGGAATTATTTTTTCTGCCGTTCTTTATGTTTAATGCAGGATAAAAGCGGAAAAAGACTTGTGTGACTTCATAACACAAGGAGGAATATTAATGAAATCACTAGAGCAAGCTCTTAAACATAAAGTAGGTCTTGGAACAGCACCATTAGGAAATATGTTCAGAGATGTTCCTGAAGAGGAAGCACAAGAAACCATACAAACGGCATGGGACCAAGGGATTCGCTATTTTGATACGGCCCCTTTTTATGGAGCAGGATTAGCAGAAATCCGTCTGGGCAAGGCTTTATCAAATTATAATCGAGATGAATATTTATTCGGAACGAAAGTTGGACGTTATATGACGGATGAAAAAGAGGAAAAAGAGGAAGGCATTTTCCAGAATGGACGTCAAAACAAGGTCATTACAGATTATTCAGAGGAAGCAACCATGAAATCAATTGAGCAAAGTCTGGAACGATTAAACACGGATCGTTTAGATATCGTTTATGTTCATGATCTCTCTCCTGATTTCCATGGCGATGAATGGCTTGCAAAATTTGAAGAGGCAAGAAATGGGGCGTTTCGTGTCTTGAGTCGCCTTCGTGAAGAAGGAGTGATTAAATCGTGGGGACTTGGTGTTAATACAACTGAACCGATTGAGTTAGTGATGGACATGGAAGAATTCCAGCCTGACGTATGCTTAAATGCTACCAAATATACCATTTTGCAACATGAGCAAGCACTCCAGCGTATGATGCCGAAAGCTGCCGAAAAAGGGGTGGACATCGTTGTAGGCGGCCCATTTAATTCTGGTGTTTTGCTTGGAGGAGATTATTTTAACTATGCTAAAGCAGATGGTGAGATCAAAAATAAAGTAAAACAGCTAGAAGAAATTGCGGAAAGTCATAACGTACACTTGAAGGCAGCAGCTTTACAATTTTCAACCGCACACCCAGCTGTGAAAGCTGTCATTCCTGGTTCTACTCGCCCGGAACATAACGCTCAGGACGTGGAAATGATTAAACAAGATATCCCGCAAGCATTCTGGAGTGAATTAGTGGACAAAGGATTTATTTCACCACATGCTCCATTACCGGCTAAATAGAAACATTGCAGCTCAAAAATTGATTATTCTCACCCTGTTTTGGGAATTTACTGAGAAAAAATAAAAGAACCATGCTGGTGAAAATGAATCAGTATGGTTCTTTTTTATAGCAGACTGGACCACTCGTACATTAACTCACCATCATAATCCATTATTCACAAACAATCACTTGCCTGGAGAAAAGCGCCTTCTTCCCTTTGTTGGCAACACACCGATCGACGATCGTAAAATCAGCGGACAAAATCATTTCATCTATGTCTTCAATCGTCAGAATCACCACTCTATCTGCTATTTTTCTAGCATGCCTGATGATAGTGAACTGCTCCTCTTGCGTAGCTTTGGCAGAAAGGTTATATGGCAAATCAATGATTGCCACATCATAATAGCCTTCTTCGTCAGCAATATCTTTTACCTTCACTGTTCCCTCATAGTTAAAAAAGGCGATATTTTCTCTGGCCCCTTTTACGGCTAATGGATTGCGGTCAGAGCCAACAATCTGAATCCCCATCGACAGTGCCTCGACAAGTACTGTACCTATTCCGCAACAGGGGTCGATAACAAGGACTCCTGCTGTGTCTGGAACTGCTATATTGACAACAGCTCTGGCCAAGCGTGTGCTTAATGCTGTTGAGTACTCCTGCGGCTTCTTCAAATGATGCAGCCATACTGATTCACTTTCCAGGTATGTGCCGAAGTACCAATGTCCTTTGAACGGTACAATCCCGAAAAGAATATCAGGGTTTTTCATTTTCGCCTTTCCAATGATGTTCCAGCCAATCTCATTTTCAATCATTCGCTGTTCTGCAAATTCTATTTTCTGCTCATGAGAAAGGTCATTTATCTTAATGTAAAGAATTTTGAAGGTTTGGTCACTAAGTTCCATTTGATGAACCTGTTCAGCAATTGCTTGCACAGACTCACCTGTAAAAAGAATGGAGAGCCTCCCCTTTATAAACGGGCTCCTGCTTGGGTTGATATTTTTACTGCTTTTGATAATGTTATCGGATTCTTCACCGAAGAGTACTCTTTGCTCTAATGCACAGAGAGAGTATTCTTCGAAATCACGTGAGTAGGTGTACAGGTATTCTGAGGATTGCAAGTTAAGTTTTTTCATATTTGGTTTATTAGCCTTTCTTTGATCATTAATTGAATACTTTTAAACCTATTATATCTTAAAAACACCTTGATAACGGAAAATGAAGAATTTATAAAACAAACCTATTAAATTACTAGTTTGGGGGGAGCTGTCGCTGTTTATGAGTAAACTAAACCGTGCCAGAAGCCATGGAATAATCCCGATTTTTTTAGAAAAATTTCTCAATTAAAAAGCGCTTCCTAAATGGTGTAACTTTGGCCAATAGTGATATCTTTTTTCTTGCACAAACAATAGAAAGTAGTTTAATATTTATTTAAGAACAAGTGTTCGATAAGGTAATGAGAGGAGAAGTGTTATGAATCATACGTTGATCGCAGTTCATGAAGATTCCAGCAAGTATTTATCGCATGATCAGTTATTTATACAATTGATTGGCACGTTTTTTGAAGAGTTTCTTGAATTATTTTTCCCAGATGTCCATCGCTCCATCGATTTTTCTGACGTGAAGCCATTATCAGAGGAATGGTTCACAGATTTGCTTGAAGGGGACCATAAAAAAGTAGATATGGTATTCGAAGCCAAGTTAAAAGGAGAAGAAAAACTGATTATCATCCATGTAGAGCCTCAAAGCTACAGACAAGATTTTTTTCATCAACGTATGTATCAATACTTCAGCCTATTGTATAATAGGTATAGAAAACCTGTATAGCCAATCGCCCTTTTCACATATGACTACATTCGCAATGAACCCAACCAATTTACTATTACCTTTCCATTCTTTCATGTCTTAACCTTTTCGTTTTTAAAAAGGTAAGGGAGTATAAAATGTTGGCTATATAATGCTCGCTGACAGAAACGGCCACGTCCGGCTCCAGCGCCCAGAGACTAGGCGACTTCGCGAAATCGCCCTACGATAAGTCATCATCGTTTCGTTACCTCACCGTGATTCCCTTTATCTCAGTTGATTCGCTCCACTGCTACGTCTCTAAACGGGTGCTTGCGCCTTTGTTCAAATAGAATTAAAGAATCTCAACTGCCGTACTTTCCTAAAGTCTAATAACCCAGTAGCTGCTGCTTTACTTAGTAAAATGGGTTATCAAAAGTCAGAAGAATTAGATGTCAAGCGTGCCTTCTTAAGAATGTTAATAAGCCTTAACACAACCCCTGCAAAAGCAGAGTTAGTCAATGGATTTTTTGAAGCGTATTTACCGATCACTGTACAGGAGAAGGAAAAAATAATGAAAGATATGGAGGAATTCACACCAGAAGAGTTAGCATTTATTCGAAGCTTACCAAATTCTTGGCGGGATAGAGGATTGAAAGAAGGAAGAAAAGCAGGAAAAGCGGATACAACTGTCCGATTGATTAAGAAATTTGTCGGTCCTGTACCAGAAGATATAAAACAGCGAATCTACATGCAAAGTATCCCAGTGTTAGAAAACATTATTGACCATATTGATCAAATAGAGACAATGGAAGAAGTGAAAGAGTATCTGATCAATCGGGAATAGAAAGCGAATGATTATACACAGTGTGAGCGGCTGTAATTTTTTACTTAGCCTTGTTTTTTAGTATGGGGGAGGGGCTGTTTGCACTGTGAACAACAAAAGCAAATGCATTCCTTTAGTTAGCACATGAACATAGGGTTTTATGACCTATTTCTATACAAGGTTTTGACAATACAAGATTTAGCAGGGAGAATCATAAATGAGCAAAACTACTGCTTTACCGTGGAGAAAAGTTCTGAATGACGACAAAATACATACGATTACCGGTGATGTGAAGATAATCGAAGCATTCCCGATTCCTCAGCTGCAGATAGAGCGCAGAATATGGATTTATTTTCCGAAAAGTTATAAAGAAGGGGTACGCAGGTATCCAGTCCTCTATATGCAAGATGGCCAAAATGTGTTTAATCAAGCAACATCTTGGGGAATCGAGTGGGGCGTAGATGAGACACTAGAGCAAATGGCTATTGGGGAAACTGGTCTCGAGGCTATCGTAGTTGCTATTGATAATGGAGGCGACCAGCGCAACAATTAATATAATTTTACCATGAACGAGGAGTATGGCTTTGGAGGAAAAGGTAATGCTTACACTGAATTCAGTGCAGAAACACTTAAGCCATATATCGACCGTCACTATCGAACCCTTCCCGAACCGGAGAATACACTGATTGGCGGAAGCTCGTTCGGTGCGTATATTGCGCTCTACACGGCCATTTGCTATCCTGATCTGTTTGGCAAAGTTTGTGGGATTTCATTTGTTATGTGGCAGGATGATGGTGCGATCATCCGATTAATTCAGCAGTCAGATATTTCTCCTGCGATGGGTATTTACCTGAGCATGGGAGGTCAGGAGACCGATAATACAGATTTTAATCAGACTGCCTATGAGCATGTAGTAAAGGTCCGTCAGACGCTAATCGCAGCAGGTGTAGATGAAAATCGAATACGATTTGACTTTATACCTGATGGAACGCACCATGAATCAACTTGGGGGCCATTGTTTGCTGAGGCTCATCGTTGGCTGATCCATTTATAATATCGTGTTTTCTGCTAATCTAGCGAAAGGAATTACAGTGTCATTCGCTTTCTTGTTAAGAGTTAAAGATATTTATTATAGCTAAGCTGGTGGCTTTATAACCATATCATTATATAATAGAAAGTTGCACTGCTGCATGTGTACATTTAGTAAGAGTGCTGTTGTCTTTAAGATAATAGTGCTTTTTAGCTGTGCATATTTCTGGCTTTCGAATTTGGGACAGACGATATAAGTAAAGGATCTATCCTCCCAACAGTAAATAAACCCTCAATGCTTCCATCTCCTTATCTGTAGTTCGATGCAAATTTCACAATATTTTCCGATTGATTTTTTGACTGGAAAAGTGATAAAATCTCCAAGTCCTTACCACCAATTATCTGAAAATTTTCAAAAATCAACAAGGAGTGTTTCTCATCATGAATAAAGATATGGTGTTAATTCAAGATCCTATGGCGATCTTCGCTTATTTAAGTGCAATTGTCGGGATTGTATTTATGTTATCTACTTTAGATAATAAATTTTTACGTAAGTTCTTTCGTTATGCTCCACCTTTAATCTGGATGTACTTTTTACCAATGCTTTCAACCACATTTGGTATTATTCCGCAAAGTTCGGATTTATATAGTTTTCTAAGTACGTATATACTTCCAGCAGGTTTGTTATTATTAATGATTAGTGCGAACGTTCCAGCAACATTTAAGCTCGGAGGGAAAGCTGTTCTTTTATTTCTTTCAGGGACAATCGGTGTTGTGATTGGAGGCCCTATTGCTTTTGCTTTATTCCAAGGAATCCTGCCTGAGGAAGCATGGCGTGGAGTAGGAGCCCTTGCTGGAAGCTGGATTGGCGGATCAGCAAATATGGGTGCAATGATTGAAGCGTTTCGTACACCTGACGAGATATTAAGTCCAGTCATTTTGACAGACACCCTAGTCGGAATTAGCTGGATGGGTGTTATGATTGCATTAGCCAATTTCCAAGAAAGGTTCAATAAGTGGAATGGTGCGGATAATTCTACGATTAAGAGAGTTAATGAAGATATAGCAACAGATATTGAAAGGAATGTGAAACCATTACAACTTCCACAGCTGTTTGGAATAATTGGTATTGGTTTTGCAGGATCCTATATCATTCGTGTCTTCGCAGGGATGGACTTTATTCCAAAAAGTGAGATTATGAGCACTTCAACATGGTCGTTCATTTTGATCACTGCTGTTGGAATTGCCCTTTCCTTTACAAAAGTTAGAAACCTGGAATACTATGGTGCCAGTAAAATCGGTTATTTAGGAATATATTTGTTTTTAACTGGGATTGGTGCACAGGCGAATTTAGCAGATGTTGTGCAGGCACCTCAGTTTATCTTAATGGGAGTCGTCTGGTTAGCAATCCATATCCTTTGTATCTTTGCTGCCGCGAGATTGTTAAGAGCGCCGTTGTTTTTCGTAGCAGTTGGGTCTCAAGGTAATATCGGTGGGACGAGTTCAGCACCCATTGTTGCATCTGTATTCCAACCCGCATTAGCGCCTGTGGGATTATTAATGGGGATTTTAGGTAACATTGTCGGCACCTATGCAGCCTTATTGTGCGGGAAACTAGCACAGATGATCGCAGGGGGATAGGCTTACTCAAATTGCCTCGCCAAAGGAGCGAATAAGCTCTTAGTGAGCGATTAGATTATATGGATTATGCCTAATTATATAGGCGAGATCCACTATATTGATTGTTAAATAGCAAAAGAGCACACTCTTAGTATATAGACTGTGCTCTTCTTTGCATGAGGGTTAATTTTGTTAGGTTGTTTTTTACAGATTGAGATAAAGTCTCCATCCCCATTTCTTTTGATCTTGTTATTGAGATTTGATTTATATGTGACAGAAATTTGTCCAAAGCATCAAAGGACTTTAGAAACTTTAATGGTGATCTTGCTAAATTCAAAAAAATCATGTATATTATGTTTGTGAAGTAATTCACAATTATTGAGTTAAAGGATCAAGAAATTAGATATTTTTTTACACCTATATGTGAAACACTTCACATTAAATAAATTCAAGGACGATGGAGGAATTTAAAATGAATTTTACACAAGGTAACAAAGTTGTATTAATCGGAGACGGTGCTGTTGGATCAAGTTATGCATTTGCTTTAATGAATCAGGGATTATGTGATGAATTAATAATAGTAGACTTAAATGAAGATAAAGTAAAAGGGGATACTATGGATTTAAGTCATGGTATTGCATATGCCCCTACGGCAATGAAAGTCAAAAAAGGTTCTTATCAGGATTGCAGCGATGCAGCCATTGTTGTCATTACAGCAGGAGCAGCACAAAAACCTGGAGAAACCAGATTACAGCTAGTAAATAAAAACGTCGCTATTTTTAAAAGTATTGTAACAAATGTAATGGATTCAGGGTTTAACGGTATTTTTATTGTTGCATCAAATCCAGTTGATATCCTATCATTCGCAACATTAAAATACTCAGGTCTACCAAAAGAAAGAGTTATTGGATCTGGAACTATTTTAGACTCTGCGAGATTTAGATACTTACTAGGAGAGGAGTTTGATACGGCAGCAATAAGTGTTCACGGTTATATCATTGGAGAACATGGGGATTCTCAATTCCCGGCATGGAGCTCTGCAAATATCTCTGGTGCACCTCTTGCCCAAAAGCTAACCGAGGAAAGGAAAGAAGAAATAGCTGGAATGGCTCGTGAAGCAGCTTATGAAATAATTAATGCAAAAGGTGCAACATATTACGGTATAGCTATGGGATTAGCCCGGATAACGAAGGCTATTTTCAGAAATGAAAATGTCGTTCTGCCTGTAGGGACATTGTTAGAGGGGGAATATGGTCACAGTGGTGTATATGTCGGTATGCCTTCTGTTATTACAAGAGCCGGCGTAAAACGTATTGTCGAACTATCTCTGAATGAGGAAGAGAGACAAAAGCTTTCTCAATCTGTCCGAACGTTAAAAGATATTCAAGATTCTATTTTCGAATAAAGATATATTTATAGTTTAAAGGGGCAATTTATATGTTAGTGGAAACTTTTAATCCATTTGATAACCTTGTTCTCTCCGCACTTGTCGCAGCAATACCGATCTTATTGTTTTTAATCTGTTTAACTTTTCTAAAGATGAAAGGTATAAATGCTGCCTTATTGAACTTATTCATTACATTTTTAATCGTAATATTCGTATTTAAGTTACCTCTTAGTACATCACTTGGAAGTATTGTTCAGGGGATCGTTGCAGGTTTTTGGCCAATTGGCTGGATTATCGTGATGGCTGTCTGGCTTTATAAGATCTCTGTGGAGTCTGGTAAGTTTAATGTGCTACGTAGCAGTATTGTCGGGGTTTCACAGGATCAACGGGTTCAATTTTTACTTATAGGATTTAGTTTTAATGCATTTTTAGAAGGCGCTGCTGGATTTGGTGTACCTATAGCCATTTGTTCGGTACTGTTAGTTTCATTGGGTTTCAAACCTCTCCAAGCTGCCATGCTTTGTTTAATCGCAAATGGCGCTTCGGGAGCGTTTGGGGCAATTGGTATACCTGTAGGAATCATTGATACATTTGAACTTCAAGGAAATGTTACTTCGATGAGCGTATCGGTAATGACAGCTTTAACACTTCCGATTATTAACTTTACCATTCCATTTTTATTAATATTCTTAATTGACGGATTAAAGGGAGTAAAGGAAGTATTACCGGCAATATTAGTGACATCTGCCACATACACTTTGACTCAAGTGATAATTACAGTATTTGTAGGTCCGGAATTAGCCGATATTATACCACCTTTATTAGCAATGGGAATGTTAGCATTATTTCTTAGAAAATGGCAACCACGGAATAATTTTTTATTGATTGGCAAAAATCTTGAATTTGAGAATCATTCTCTAAGTGAAGTTATTAAGGCATGGTCCCCATTTTATTTGTTAACGATCTTCATTCTGATTTGGAGCTTCCCAGCTTTCAAAGGGTTATTTGCTGAAGATGGTATGTTAGGATTCACTGTATTGGACTTTGGAATAGCGGGAACATCTTTAAGTGCAAGTGTTAGTTTGATAGGGGCAACTGGAACAGCAATTTTGTTAGCGGGATTAACAACCATTGGAACAACGGCAGGAATTAAATTTAGCGAAGGTTATCACCTTATTAAAAACACAGTGGTTGAGTTCTGGAAACCAATTGTAATGATTTGTGCTATTATCGGGATTTCTAAATTAATGACATACGGTGGATTAACTGTTGCATTAGGAGAAGCTGTGGCAACCGCAGGTACAGTCTTTCCACTATTATCACCAATATTAGGATGGATTGGCGTATTTATGACTGGATCAGTTGTTAACAATAATACATTATTTGCTCCGATTCAAGTAACAGCAGGTAATATTATCGGAACTAATCCTTCTCTATTAGTTTCTGCCAATACGGCTGGTGGAGTTATTGCGAAGCTTATTTCTCCGCAATCGATTGTGATTGCAACTGCAGCTGTTGGCGAAACAGGAAGGGAAGCAGATTTAACAAAGATGACGCTGAAATACAGCTTTGGATTATTAGCTTTTGTATGTATTTGGACATTCATCTTATCACTATTTTTCTAGATGAAATATAGAAGCAAGGGAGAAGCACTTTCGCTTCTCCTTTTATTGTCTTAGATCGTAATTGGTTCTTAAAACGGACTCTTTATCACTGATAATTAATAATCGCAGGATTGGGATCAAGCTTTAAGACGTCTTCAGCACTTAGTACAGGTTCATCTTTATTATAAAAGATCTTGAACCCGCCGTATTGGACTGCTTCATTCCGCACGAACTTGCGATAGAGAGACATTTTTGTGGAGGAATCACCCCAGCCATCATAGTTCAAGACGACTTCTACATTCTCAGTCGGTTGGATGGCTTCTTTGTTCGTTAATGCTTCGTCCATGAACTGATGGACGAGGATAATTTTGTCTGGCAGGTCGTTTTCTTCTACCATTTCTGTAAGGTAGTCCACCGCTTCTTGGACTTCCGCTCCGTTTACTTGGCCAAGGTCGATACCTGGTGTTTCTCCTTCTTTTACATGAAATTCGGTATCTATGGCCAGGTGAACGTATGGAAGCTTCAACCATTCCTCGAGTAATTTAACTTGATTCATGACAGAGTCTGTTCCCAGCTGAACATCAAGCATAAGCAACGCATTGTTTTCTCTTGCAAGTTCAGCATATTCATCAATTTGTTCTGTTGAAGTCATGTGGTAGTACTTACCTTCAGGTCCAGGATCCCGCTGTGCTATTGTAGAAATCAACTCAATCATTGGAATGGCCGGACGGGATGGATCGGCATCGGAATATGCCTTTGTCTGTTTTTTTAACTTTTCCATGAGTTGTTCTGGTTCCATTTCCCCCAGAATCCCCATATTGGTGGAGTTCGGATGCCCATAGTAGGCTACAATTCTATTATCCTTTAAAGGACCATTGGTTTGATCCTCCGCTCCTTCAACCAGTGTTTGGCCGACTGGAACCATCCTCGTGCGATCATCTCCGTGAGCTTCGGCACTAGGCATCATCTCAAGCTCCTCTTCAGACAATTTATCTTTGAGAAGTTTGGCATCATTTTCAGGCTCTATCGGTTTGTAAGGCTGAGCTGGCTCTGTTTGTTTTGTTTCTTCTGTTTCTTGCTTTTCCTCTGATTCTATATTTCCTTCTTTCTGTTCCGATACACTTTCTTCCGATTGCGCATTTTCATTGTTTCCTTCACTCTGATCAGTAGTAACAGTGTTTTCCGAGCATGCGATAAGGACAAAGACTAAGAGTAACCAGGATAATGTCATGGTTAAATTTTTCATGTTGTTCACTTCCTTATGTATTAATTTTCTTCTATCTATCATTCTATCTATTTCCCCTGAATTTAAAAAGAATAACAGAAACCAGATAGATTTCACATGGGAATTTTCATGGTAGAACGATTCTAAACAAAGACAATTAGTGTATAAGTAGTAAAGGAGAAGTCACCACAAACCAACTTAGCTCTTTGCTTAAAGAACTAAAAATGTTTGAAAAGTTGAATAAAAGGAATGAACAAAGTAAGGCAAGAAATCATCGAACACATAGAAAGGAGTATTATGTATGAAAGCACTAAATATTATTGCTTTAGTTTTATTAATTGTAGGAGGGCTAAACTGGCTTTTAGTTGGTCTGTTCCAATTTGATCTTGTAGCAGCAATCTTTGGAGGAGAGGAAGCAGTTCTATCACAAATTATTTATGTTATTGTAGGTATTTGTGCGATCTATGCTTTAAGATTCATCCCTAAAGTTAAATCTGAATCAGTGCATAGTTGATAAAAAACCAGGGATATTGTAATAAGATACAATTTTCACTCTTGTGCTGAAAGAGATCATCAGTTATTATTTAATATTCTCAATTCTTAGTGGATAAATCCTTTTCATTATCCAACCCTAGTGCTAGGCTGCATATTTTCAATATTTCCTGTATGTTCCTTAGGTTGTTTACCATTACTTGGTGGCTTAATTGTCATCGCGATCACTAGAGAGACAATACATAAGACTGCAATAATTGTAAAGGTTGCTTGAAACCGCTTTAGACAAAACTATTGTATTAGTCCAAAGAAACGACCATTTTAAAAAGGACAGCAACCATATTTGTTGTCAACCACAAACAAATTATGAAGCTAATGGATGAAAAATCAAATAATAACGGCAAAAAAGGAGAAGGTTTCCTTCCAATTAGGTGGAAATCCTTTTTTTTACATGTTAGGAGGAAGTCTTGGTTGACATAGTAGAAATTCTGAAGTTTCAAGTATAAACAGAGATGTCTAGCCTCATGTACCAGAAACTAGGCAACATGCTTCCTTTATCTTAGTTGATTCGCTCCACTCGCTATGTCTCTAAACGGGCGCTTGCGCCTTTGTTCTGGTATATTCCCCGAACGACTAACTTTATTCTGCAACTTTCCATTCATCTGCTATATAATTCCAAAGTATAAATTATTGGATATTATATTAATTTTCTTGTATTTTTAAGTTTAATATCCTGTGAGATAATCCATTTGTAAGCGATAACAAAATGGAGGGTTGTTAAATGAGAAAGCATAGTAAACGTGTACTTTTAGGTTTTGTTATATTATTGGTCAGTTTCTTAACAGCATGTTCAGGGGAGAGTGATAAGGAATCTTCGGCTGATGGAACTTCTAATAATGAAGACGCTGTGGAATTGACATTTTGGAAATCGGAAGATATTGGCCGGGCAGATTACCAGGCGTTTATGGATGTAGTAGAAAAATTTGATGAAGAGCATCCAGACATTGATCTTCAAGTCGATACAACACCTAATGCGGACTATCGAACACGCTTAAATACACAGGCAGCAGGTGGACAATTACCTGACGTATTCCAGGTTTGGCCAGGTGCTGAGTTAGAGCCACTCGTAGAAGGTGGTGTTGTACAGCCAATCAGCGATATTACCAGCTATTGGACAGAGGAAACAGGGTTGTTGGATGAAGAGGATTTTGAAGATTTTTCAATTGACGGGAAACCTTATGCTGTACCTGCAAACACAAATCCAACCCATATGATTTTTTATGATAAGGATATGTTAGCTGATGCTGGATTTGAGGAATTTCCTACGACCTATGAGGAATTTCTTCAATTAATTGATAATCTGAATGCAAATGATATTACACCAATGGCACTAGGTAACTCAGATGCATGGGTTTTACAATCTGTCTATATTTCTACCATTGCTGATAGATTTACTGGCAACGATTTTTTGGAAGGTGTTTCTAATGGGGAGAGAGCATTTACCGATGACGATTTTGTCCAGTCATTGGAAGTAATTGATGAATTGGTGAAAAAGGGAGCCTTTAATGAAGATTTGAACACAATCGACAGTTCCCAAATGATTGACTATTTCCTTCAAGGAAGAGCAGCAATGGTAATGGACGGTAACTGGGGTATTTCCGCGATTTTGGAAAATATGCCTGAGGGCAAAAATGTAGGGGTTGCCATGATTCCGCTAAATGATAAGAAAACGATGGCAACCGTTGCAGGGACCGGTGTTGCGATTAATAGTGACTTAGAAGGTGAAAAACTGGAGGCAGCACATACCTTCCTAAAATACGTCTACAACCAGGAACTATGGGAAGAACTGATTAAAGTGGGTCGTCCGGTTATTGCCAATGTTGAAGTACCAGCCGATGCAGAGCTTCATCCATTGCAGGAAGATATGCTGGACTTAATTGCAGAGTCAGAGCCTGCTCCTGTTTATGACGCCACATTGATACCTGCAGTAAATGATCAATTAGAAAATGAACTGCAATCGATAACGGTTGGTGGTTCAACTCCAGAGGAAGCAGCAGAAAATATTCAACGTGTACAGGAGAGTGAACAGCAGTAGCTTATTACAAAGCGTAGATTAGTAGAGTGTCTTACGAGATGCTCTACTTTTTGCGCATATGAAAGTGTTATACTTTACTTATCTACGATGCTATACATCTATGAAGTCACCACTTCAAGCGTAAAGTAGCACAGGAAGCTAAGTGTATGTAAACAGGCTAACACTCTGATAAGTTTCGCAAGGAATCAGTGTGGATTAACCTCCCGCTGACCATAGTTTCAATTTACACTAACGATGACATAATGGGGGCAATCAACTATGCCACTTATTCACTTTATTAAAAACAGCTTAAAATGGAAATCTGTTATTATCTTCCTTCTGCTAGTCACCATTCCTAGCGGGATAATTGGATCAATTGTTCTCTACCAATCCAATAAAATATTAAAAGAACAAATTATAACGACAACTCATCAAAATCTGGGGAACATGGAGTCCCAGCTGACCAATGTGATAAAAGAAATTGAAGATATATCAAGGTATATGATTTACAGTCAGGAGTTTCGTGACTTTATGACATATCCAGCTGTTACGGGAGAAGATTATAATCATCTGAATCAAGTGCGAAGTAATATAAGTGGTTTTTTTGTCTTTCATCAATCAGAGAAGGATTATTTCCATTCAGTTCAAATCGAAGGAGAAAATAAGCAAGTACTGTCCGTTGGGGAAACTGTCGAGGGAAATGAGAAACAATGGGTGGAAGGTGCAAAAGAACGGAAAGGAGAAATGCTGTGGAGTTCACCATATCAAATGTACAATCAACGTACCGGCCAAGATGAAGAAGTAGTTACATTGTTCCGGGTGATTAATAACTTATATAACATTACTGAGCCAATTGGACTTGTTCGTATCCGTCTTGATCTGCAAGCATTGTATCAGCAGGTGACAGATGGTTTCACTAATGAGCAGCATCAAGCCTTTCTTGTTCATAACAAGGAACAAAATATTACGTCGTCTAAATTTGGTCCAGACTTTAGTTATCAAGCAATAATCAATAATATTCATACAGAGGGTGAAAGTTTCCAACTGGAATCAAAAGGGGACGTCTATTATGGTGTTTCAAGGTATATTGAGCCGCTTGACATGCATTTAGTATCGGTTGTCAGTGAAACATATATATTATCAGAAATGAAGGATATTCGATCGACCTTTGGCTATATGATTTTGATTTCAATTTTTATGGGATTAATGACATTTGCTGGGTTCGTTGTTTTTGTAGTCCGTCCTATTCTGGAGTTAACAAGAGAAACGAAACGGGTGGAACATGGTGACTTTAGTGCACAGGTAAAGGTTCGATCAAATGATGAAATCGGCCAGCTGGGCTATCGGTTCAATTCAATGGTGGAACAGATACAGCGATTAATTGATAATAAGTATAAGCTTGAAATTCAAAATAAGCATTCAGAATTGAAAGCGCTGCAAAGTCAAATTAATCCTCATTTTCTTTACAATACATTAGACATGCTGCGTTGGACAGCTAGATTGGAAAAAGCGCCGAATACTAGTAAAAGTATTGAAGATTTATCAACACTGTTTCGAATTACACTCAGTCAGGGAAAAGTATGGATTCCGTTAGCGGATGAATTAAAATATGTCCAGAGTTATATGGAATTGCAGAAGCGGAGATTAGGAGAGACTTTTCAATATGCTATTTTTATCGAAGCCGGATTAGCCAGCAGTATTGTTCTAAAACTAATGCTCGAGCCACTTGTTGAGAACAGCTTTAAACATGGATTCCCACAGTCACAGGAAAATAAAAATATCACCATTCGTTGTTATTTGAAAGGAGATGTTATGATCATTGATTGCTCGGATAATGGGATGGGAATCGATAAGGCAAAAGTCAAGCACTTATTACATGCTACGGAAGAACAAGACAGTTACGCATTGAAAAATGTACATGATCGGATTACAAATGCATTTGGCAATCATTATGGAATTGAAGTCATCGAGGTTGCATCTGGTGCAACTGTACGTATAAAGGTTCCCTGGATTAAGGATAAAGGAATGCTGAATCAGTTAATAGAAGGAGATGACAGATGAAATGACGCTGAAAATGTTGATCGTAGACGATGAACCATTAATATGCCAAGGGTTAGCCAATACCATACCATGGGGAGAAATGGATATTGAGATTGTTGGATCTGCACTTAATGGCAAGAAAGCGTTGGAGATTATGAAAAAAACGCCGATGGATATTGTCATAACAGATGTCAATATGCCTGAATTGGATGGTATCGAATTATCTAAAGTAATCATTGAGACTTTTCCTCATGTGTCTATTATTATGATTAGTGGTTACGATGAGTTTGAGTATGCCCGCCAGGCACTTCGGATGGGGGTAAAGGATTATCTGTTAAAGCCTGTCGATATTGATGAATTATGGACATTAGTCAGTAATGTAAAAAAACAAATAGAAGAGACAAGGAAGAGTGAGCAGACGAAAGAAGAGACAATCCTGACAAACTATTTATCTCAGCAATTATTTCATTTGCCGGGATCCTTTAATTTATCGGAGCAAATTAAGAGCCGGCATTATGCCTATCGATTAATGTTAGTCGAAAAGAGAAACTATTATAAAGCGGGTCAGCCGCCAATATCCTATAAAAACATGAAACATCTCATCGATCAAATGAATATTTGCTCAATTGGTATTGAAATGCATGAAAATCAGACAGTTTTATTTTTATATGACCAAGAGGGAATTTCAGCAGAGAAAATAAATAAACTCTCCTCTTCGGTCATGACTGCCCTTAATAATGAAGCTTCGTTAGCCATATCCAACAGCTATTATGATATGCATCAATTAGCAGCACTTTATCAGGAACTTAACATACGTTTAAGCTTTTACCGTGGTTCAGATAAACAGGTGGTGACAGAGCTGGAAAAGCTCCCAGCTGCTAAAGAATATCAATTAGACAAACAACAGATTGGTAATTTGGCAGAAGCTATCTTTCAACAGAATAAGAAAGCTGCAGTGAGAACAGTGAATAAATTGTTTGCTGATTTCCAAGAACAGTCATTAACCCTCCAGCAAATAAAAACAATCTGCCTTCTTCTGTTTACATCCATTAAAGAAAGAGGACAAGAATCCTTGTTTGAACAACTTGATTTTCAATTAAATGAAGAAACGGATTTACTGGTTTATAATAGTGCCTGTTCCATTCAAAATTTGCTGCTAGAAGATCTGGAAAGAATGATCGATTATGTAGATCGTTCTACAGATAGCCATTGGATTATTCAGCAAGCAAAGCAGTATATCGAGAAAAACTACCAAAAGGATATTAAAGCAGTAGAAATAGCTGAGGCGCATTATATTACACCTAATTATTTCAGTATGCTCTTCAAACAGGAGACAGGTTACAATTATTCTGAATATCTCAATACAATAAGAATTAATAGAGCGAAAGAGCTGCTGAGCGAAACATCAAATAAAGTGTTTGAAATAGCAGAGTATGTTGGCTACAAGGAATATAAATATTTCGTTCAGGTCTTCAAGAACTATGCCGGGATCACACCTACCCAATTTCGAAAACTCCATTCTATAGAAAAGTAGATATATTGTTAATTTTTTAGGATTTCAGAATAATGTAAGCCCTTTTATAATAAAGAAAAGTTACAGTTGGAGGGTGTGGTCACATGCATTTACTTAAAAAGCCGTGGATTATCGCGGTAGGAGTTATACCTGCTTTAGCGATTTATCTCATTTTCAGCATTGTTCCAATTTTTATCTCTTTTTATTATTCCCTTATGTCATGGAATGGTTTTTCAGAGATGCAGTTTGTCGGTTTGGCGAATTTTAAGGAAGTGCTCCAGGATTCTGTATTTTGGGTATCTGTTAGAAACAATATTTTAGTAGTTCTAGCGTCTGTATTTGGGCAGATACCGATTGCTTTAGCGTTAGCTTTATTATTGAATAGAAAAATGAAAGGTGCCAAATTTTTCCGAACAATTGGATTTATGCCTGTTGTTATATCAACTGTCGTTATCTCGATCACGTGGCGGATGATCTATAATTCGGAATATGGTATGATTAATAACTTTTTGGAAGCAGTGGGGTTAGGTTTCCTGCAACAGAACTGGCTCGGTGATCCAACATGGGCGATGATAGCGATTTGTATCACGATTATCTGGCAGTTTGTCGGCTTATACTTTATTATTTTTCTTTCCGCTTTGCAAACGGTACCAAGCGAAATATTAGAGGCAGCTGATTTGGATGGTGCCTCAGAGTGGAAGAAAACAA
Organism: Gracilibacillus oryzae; assembly: GCF_009498735.1. Lineage (GTDB taxonomy): Bacteria > Bacillota > Bacilli > Bacillales > Amphibacillaceae > Gracilibacillus > Gracilibacillus oryzae. The sequence goes on along the minus strand of NZ_ML762429.1, from coordinate 99,782 downwards.
TCCATGTGGTGCTGCCTTCTATATGGAATATCATTCTCATCTCCATTGTTCTTTGTATTAGTGGAAGCTTAAAAACCTTCGACTTAATTTACGTAATGACATCAGGGGGACCAGCTAACTCAACAGAGGTTATGGCTACTTATATGTATGATAAAACCTTCGAAGGTCTTCGTTACGGGTATGGTAGTGCTATTTCTGTTTTAATTTTTGTCTTTAGTATTGCCCTTATCCTGATAACAACTAAATTACTCCGCAGAAAAGAGGTGTAGGTAATGAAAGAGTCAGCAGTTAATTATGATAAGGTTTCCAGACAAGCACGTAAAAAGAAAAGAGTAAAACGAAGCGCGATTTATTTGATTTTATTGTTGTTTACGATTGTAAATGCTTATCCGATCTTTTGGATGATTATGAATTCCTTTAAAACAGGTCAGGAATTTTCTACTGATCCATTTGGTCTGCCTGACGAGTGGGTGTTTGTTAACTATGTGGAGGCTTGGGTTACTGCCAACATTGGGACTTATTTCTTTAATAGTCTATTTGTCGGCATTGTCGCTTTATTAATATGTATTATGGTCGGCGCATTTGCCTCGTACTTCCTGGCACGGTTTCGATTTAAGGGGAGAAATCTGTTATACGGATTTTTTGTTGTGGGTTTATTAGTGCCAATTCATGCTACGTTGGTTCCAATGTTTATCTTAATGCAGAAGCTCGGGTTCCTTAATACACACTTAGCATTGATCTTCCCATATGTGGCATTTAACTTGTCTATTACAATCTTCCTGTTAACAAGCTTTATGAGTTCGTTTCCTAAAGAAATTGAGGAATCTGCTATTATGGATGGCTGTGGTCCCTTTCGAATTTTCTGGTCGATTATTTTACCAATGAGTCGTCCAGCATTAGCAACAGCAGTTATCTTAAACTTTATTAATAACTGGAATGAATTCTCTTTTGCTTTAGTCTTAATTAATGATGATGCTTTAAGTACGCTGCCACTGGGGTTAGCGAACTTTGCCGGAGAGTATACGACCAATTATACAGCACAGATGGCAGGACTAACGCTCGTATTAATCCCTACAATACTCTTTTATTTAGTTATGGAAAAACAAATTGTAAACGGTATGACACAAGGCGCTGTAAAAGGATAAAAGGAGGGCTACCAGTGACCAGAACATTAATTTTTTATGATGAGGAGTTTCCATATGAAGGTGAGAGGCCTTCACCAGAGTGGCTTGGAAAGCTTGATGACTCATTCGAAGTGGTCAATGCCAAACAGCTCTCAGCAGCAATGGTGGATCCATCTTTCAACAGCTATGTACATTTACACGGTCCTTATTTCCCTAAAGAGGCATGGCCAGATATGCTGGCATTTTTCGAGAAGGGAAAGGGCTTGCTGCATATTGGGGGGGCACCTTTTCGTAACCCTGTTCATCTTTCAGAACATGGAGAATGGGAAGTAGAAAGAGCGCAAACTGCTTATCACCGTCAGTTACAAATACATGAAATAATCCCTGTTGATGCTAAACCAATCGTGAAACTGCAGGCAGATCATAAGGTGCCAATTTTTGAAGGAAAAGAATCGTTATTTGCAATTGAGCCGACACACAATCTGATTTTGCATGTAACACGCCACCGGGATCGTCCGGAAGAAAATGGGTCAAGCGGTCCAATGGATGCCCATATTTATCCTTTGCTGAAAGGCATATCTATAGAACAACGGGAAGTTGCCGCACCAGCAGTATTATTAGAGAATACAAAGGGTGACTTCGCTGGTGGCAGGTGGTTAATGATCAATCAAGCGGCAGGTGAAAATTTTTGGCAAAATGGCGGTATAGAGGCTATTTCAGAATGGTCAGAATATGTCAGCAACGGTGTGACAGAAATATGGGTGAAGCCGAACTTCGCGATGTATGAACAGGGTGACCGTGTGAGCATTACTATTCAAGTGGAAGAAATAACCCTACAATCAGCAAAGTGGCAATTTCAGTTAACAATCACAAAGGAATCAGAGGTGGTCTGGACAGGGGAAGAAACGATCATGGCGACAGATGAACTGCAATTTCTCAGGATACCGGCAGATTTCGTGGTGGAAAAAGGTCAGTATCTGATCGAATGTGTCGCCATTTCTGATTCAGGAGAAAAGCGGATATTTACACAAGGATTCTGGGGGAATGATCCTGAATTATTGCAACAAGGGAGTGTCATGACGGCCGGAAGAGATTATTTCTGGAAGAACGGAAGACCTTTTCCAATCGTAGGACAAACATATATGACTTCAGATGTGGCACGCAAGTTTATTTTTATGCCAAATGTAGCTGCATGGAATCAGGATATGGCCACAATGAAAGAGGCAGGAATCAACCTAATCCGCACAGGTCTTTGGACTGGCTGGCGTCATCTGATGTTTATCGATGGCCACCCGTCTGAAGAGGTATTGCGTGCAATCGATGCTTTCCTGCTTACAGCGAAAAAGTATGATATTGAGGTTACCTTTAACTTCTTTGCCTTTACGCCGATTGCATATGAAGGGGAAAATCCTTACCTCGATCCCCGCAGTGTTAACGCACAGAAGCGATTTATTCGTGCTTTGGTAGCAAGACATGCCAAAACAACCAATGTGCAATGGGATTTAATTAACGAACCATCAATGTTCGATCCGAAGCGCTATTTCCAGGGACCGCGATCTGCGCAGGATCGCTTTGAAAAAGCTGCGTTTGTAAAATGGTTGAAAAAGCGGCATGGGTCTATTACAGTATTGCAGGAACGCTGGGATATGACTAACGGAGAATTACCAGATTTTGAATCTGTGTCATTACCAGAACAAGAAGAGATTAATTTTGACATGGAGGATATGAAACAGCCGAAAAAAGGCCTGCGTTGGCTCGACTATACATTATTTACAATGGACATGCATAACCAATGGGCAAAACAATTACGTGATTCGATTAAGGAGCTTAACCCTGATCAGCTTGTCACTGTTGGACAGGATGAAGCCTTGTACAGTCAGCGTCCAACACCGTTTTTCTATCAGGAAGCAGTCGATTATACGACTGTACATTCATGGTGGCTGATGGACCAGCTTGTCTGGGATGGTATATTCACCAAGACACCATATAAGCCGAATTTAATCCAGGAAACTGGGATTATGTATGTCGAGACAGCGGATAGTAAAGCTAAACGGTCTGAAGAAGAATTGCGTAATATTTTGGAACGGAAATATGCCTATTCTTTTTCAACTGGTGGTGCAGGTGCTGTCCAGTGGCTGTGGAATACGAACTTTTATATGAATAATACCAATGAATCGAATATTGGAGCACTGCGGGCAGACGGTACCCAGAAGCCCGAAGCAGATGTATCCTATGATTTTGGAAAATTTATCGGGAAAATTCGTGATCTGTTTATTGATCGAGAATTAGAAGATGTCGTCGTAGTATTTCCTTATTCGAATGACTTTTCAAACCGGAAGTTTGCTTTCGATGGTACCACAACATTAACGAGAGTGCTTGCCTATCAAATGAACGTTCCATTCCGTGCGATGGGAGAGTATCATCTGGAGGCATTAGAGGAACATCCGTCCAAACTAGTGATTGTACCTAGTGCCCATAATTTCAGCAAAGAAGCGGCAGAGAAAATTTTTCGATATGTAAAAAAGTCTGGTGCAACACTTTTATGGACAGGACCGATTGGCCTTGATGAGTATTGGAACCATTCACAGCAATTATCAAAACAATTAGGAGACTATCACTTATCAAATGTGGTACGCGAAGAGGTGCTGACAATTGATGGTAACGACTACCTGGTTTCTTTTGGCGAAAGACGCATTGGCGAGGTAAATAAAGAAGTAGCAGAAAAAAGCAAGAATGCCGGTTTAATAGAGACAAAACTCGGCAGTGGTACATTGCTATGGTCTCCGCTCCCGGTAGAACTGAATGAACGTACAGATATGCTAATTGCTTTATATCAAAAAGCATTAGCTCATGCAGCTGTCGAAGAAGAAATAAAGTGGATCGAAGGCGGTGACTTGCCAGGTATTTATGGAAGAAAACTAACTTTCCGTGATGGCTTTCTTTATACATTTGTATCTGAGTATGCAAAAGATACAGAGATAAAAGTACAGGACCCCGTTACTGGTCAGGTCTACCAATTTACTCTGGAAAAAGAACGGTCTGTATTATTTGCTACAGACAAACAAGGCGAGATTAAAGCGTCTTATCGAGATCAGGAAATTAGGATTTGAAATAGTGGATCCCACTCTAATGAATAGGGTGGGATTTTTTTGTTTCTCACAAACGTAGTATAAATAATGCTTAATAAACCCCACCTGTTCATGTAGGATAACAAGTAATTAAATTCCAGAACCACTGTCATGCAGATTTCTTCTTTCATTTCGCACAATCTGAGATAGCTTAATCGTTCCCAATGCAAAAGTAAGGGTGCACACAATAATAAGGATATTATAGCCGTTTACTTTTATAAAAAGATTTATTAACAAGTAAGAAACAACAAGTGATGCAACAGGGGAAACAAGCCAAACCATGATAATTCGTTTAATCACACTCTTTTGTAATGTGACAATCCCGTCTTTGGCAGTACCAATTCCCAGAATTCCGGACGTCGTTACCTGTGTGAGAGGAATAGGCAGTCCAAAAACGGAAGCAATAATTACCAGTGTACCTCCAGTAAAGGAGACTGCACTTCCTTGTAAAAGCGATAACTGTGTTATTTTTTTCCCATTCGTTTCTAATACTTTGCCACCAAGTGCTAACGCTCCAATAGAAGTGAAAAGTGCACCAAGTAAGATCCCGTTGCTGGAAGATATCATATTCGCTCCAACAAGTGGACCGATAGCATTAGCAACATTGTTCATTCCTGCAGAGAATGCTTCAAGGCATCCTCCGATAACAAGCAGGATGGATAACCACTTTGCCCATTTTCCTTTCCCAGTTAAAAAAGACCACTTTTTTTCAGCTTTCTTAATGACAACACCTAAAATATACGTGATAAGGAAAGAAACGATTGGAATGATGACCCAGAATGAAATAATGACAATTAGCTTGCCGGTAAACAGGGATTGGAATGCTACCCCAACCCCAACAATGGAACCAACTGTCACCTCACTGGTGGACAACGGAATCCCCATTAAATTGGCCAAAAATAATGTAAAGGCAGCACCAACGAGGATAATGATAACAATTTCCACCGTTAAGATATCAGATGGGATAATACCCTCTCCGATTGTTTTAACAACTTCTCCGCCTCCCAAAACTGCCCCTAAAAAGGCAGACAAAGCGACAAGAGTTAATGCTAGCCGTTTACTTTTAATAGCATCTGCCCCATAGGGAGCACCCATGGCTGCAGCGGTTCCACTTGCTCCAATATTCATAGCAAAAAATAGTGCCACAATTAATGCTATATAAGTCAGCATAAGACAATCAATCCCTTTCGGATAAATATATAAGCCCACCTTATTCTAATTAAAACCAAGTAATTTTATAAGAATTGTATATATTGTGATTATAATATTAATGACTTGGCTTATACAAGGGAAATATTAAAATTCAGGGATAGTTTTCAGGTAATTATTCCAATATAGCGCATTGCAGAAGCTAGCTGCAAAGGCATCATGTGTCATCACCATGATTGTCGAGTTATTCTGTTCATTTAACATCGCGGACTTTGAACTTAATCACCTATTGACTCATCTGCCAGGATAGGGCCTGGTAATGATCGCTCTCGTGCTGCTGTCCGCTGTCTTTTGCTAATAATAATGTGAAAAGAAAAGGGGAATGTTAAAGCATATAAACATCAGCTTAGACAAGCAACTAAATTTCCGATAGTATTAATTCTGTATTGGACTTACATAAAGGAGCTGGCAAAAATGGAAAATCAAAAAGTAGCAATTGTTACAGGAGCAGGCAGTGGATTAGGCCAGGCAGTAGCTGTTAAATTGGCTGAAAAGGGAGCCAATATCAGCGTTGTCGACATTTCAGAAGAGGGCGGTCAGGAAACTGTTAAATTAGTGGAAGAAAAAGGCGCTAAAGCTATCTTTATTAAGGCAGATGTTAGCAAAGCAGAGGAAGTAAAAAATTATGTGGATCAAACAGTGAAAGAATTTGGTACGATCGACATGTTTTATAACAATGCAGGTATCTCCGGACCGGGTACGAATTTCGTTGAAAATACAATTGAACAAATAGATCAAGTTATTGGTATTAATATGCGCGGGGCATTATATGGTATTAAATATGTAGTTGAGGTTATGCTTAAAAACGGTGGTGGTGCTATTGTTAATACATCTTCAACTGCAGGTCTTGTCGGACAGCAGACAGTGGGTACTTATTCTGCTACAAAACATGGCATTATTGGAATTACTAAAACCATCGCAGCAGAATATGCTGCTCAGGGAATTCGCTCTAATGCAGTAGCACCAGGAACAACGGAAACTCCTATGGTAGCTCAATTTCTGGAAAGGAATCCTGAGGCTGCAAAGAATTCCGTTGACCCAGTTCCGCAGAAACGATTAGGTCAACCAGAAGAAGTGGCAAACACAGTCGCTTTCTTGCTAGGGGAAGAAGCCGCATATATTAATGGGGCAGTGATACCGATTGATGGAGGCTTTACAGCTATTTAATTGAATATGAAAAGTTGCACTGCCGAATGGTGTGCATTAGTTGTGTTCATTGCTGTCTATCGAAATTGGGATAGAAAATTAAGTATAGGATCTATTGCTTCAATAGCAAAAATAGTGATCAAAATACTTGTTTAATGACACCCCCTGTAGTTAAATGGTAAATTTCACAATACTTTCTGATTGAATTTTTCCTATAAGATGATAAAATCTTCAAGTCTCCACCACTAATTATCTGAAAATTTTTAAAAATCAACAAGGAGTGTTTCTCATCATGAGTAAGGATATGGCGTTAATTCAAGACCCTATGGCTATTTTTGCTTATTTAGTTGCTGTTGTAGGGATTGTATTCATGTTATCTACGCTAGATAATAAATTTTTACGTAAGTTTTTTCGATATGCTCCACCCTTAATCTGGATGTACTTTCTACCAATGATTTCTACCACCTTTGGGATAATTCCGCAAAGTTCTGATTTATATAGTTTTCTCAGTACGTATATACTTCCTGCGGGCTTGTTATTATTAATGCTTAGTGCGAATGTTCCGGCTACCTTTAAGCTCGGCGGTAAAGCTATTCTGTTATTTTTGGCAGGGACCATAGGTGTTGTTATTGGTGGACCGATTGCATTTGCTCTTTTCCAAGGAATACTGCCAGAGGAAGCATGGCGTGGAGTCGGTGCCCTTGCTGGAAGCTGGATTGGTGGAGCGGCAAATATGGGTGCCATGATTGAGGCATTTAAGACACCTGATGACATATTAAGTCCTGTTATCTTAACAGACACAATAGTTGGCATCAGCTGGATGGGTGTCATGATTGCATTAGCCAACTTTCAGGAAAGGTTCAATAAGTGGAATGGTGCGGATAATTCTACTATTAAGAAAGTTAATGCAGATATTGCCACAGATGTTGAAAGAAATATTAAACCAATACAGCTTCCACAGTTGTTTGCCATTTTAGCAGTTGGGGTTGCAGGCTCCTATATCATTCGTGTATTCGCAGATATGGACTTTATACCAAAAAGTGAGATTATGAGCACTTCCACATGGTCGTTTATTTTAATAACGGCTGTTGGGCTTGCTCTTTCCTTTACAAAAGTAAGAAATTTAGAATACTACGGTGCCAGTAAAATAGGTTATTTAGGCATTTACTTATACTTAACTGGTATAGGTGCACAAGCCAATTTAGCAGATGTTGTGCAAGCACCACAGTTCATATTAATGGGAGCTGTGTGGTTAGCCATTCATATTATTTGTATCTTTGCTGCAGCAAGATTATTAAGAGCACCATTGTTCTTTGTCGCAGTAGGATCCCAAGGTAATATCGGTGGTACAAGTTCTGCCCCAATTGTTGCTTCCGTATTCCAGCCGGCATTAGCACCTGTTGGACTGTTAATGGGTATTTTAGGTAACATTGTCGGTACCTATGCAGCTTTGGTGTGCGGGCAGCTAGCACAGATGATTGCAGGGGGATAGGCTTAATATCAACCACTTCTTAAAATCATTTTTAGTTGTTAACATTTGAATAGAGAAGGGTGGGAAGAAGCGATTCTTAAGTGATTCGCTTCTTTTTCTAATGGGAAGAGAAACAACGATCTTCATTCGGCATAAATATTAAGCTGCTCAACAAAGTCTTCAGCAAATTGCTGACACCGCTTCACATCATCATCATCTGGGGTCAAATCTACTTTTAAGTGATATAGAATATCCGAGGCCCCCCGTTCTTTAAACCGCTCTGCAAATGTATCAATGGCACCACCATAATCAGGATACATGCTATCACAGGACCCGAATAATGCGACAACTTTTCCAGTTAGATCAATCTCCTCCATATCATCATAGAAATCTTCCAATTCATAAGGGATATCTCCATCTCCCCATGTGTATGTCCCGAATAATATAGCTTTATAGTCCAGCAGATCTGTCACTTTTATATCTTCCATATCTAATTGAAATTTACATACTTCTAGTCCATGATTGGAAATACTTGTTTCAATGATCTCAGCTATTTCTTCCGTATTGCCAGACATACTGCAGAACAATAAGATTACTTTTGCCATTTAATGATCCCTCCTGTAAGGTATCTGATTCTATGTTAAATGAAAATGATTATCATTGTCAATTAAATGATTTATAAGCAGAATAATTTATCATAACAGTTTTGAAAATGAGAACGATTATCAATTATAATAATTTTCATTTATTATTTCCTGTATTCAAACTCCTTATTTTATTTATTAGAAAGAAGGGATTCGTTATCGAATATAATTGTTGTTTGTTTTGCGGTTTTGTAAATGAACCGCAATTTTTCAATGGCGAGTATGTCAATGAAAGCAATGAATGTTCGTGTTGTGGCAGATTTGATACGGAAGTAGAAGGAAATCAATAGTGGAAGTGTGATGGCATTTATTTATTTTCAGCAATATATGTTTCAAATGTTGAATAAAAGGAAATGGAAAGGTAAGACGAGAAAGGATCAAAAATATGGAAAGGAGAATGAATGATGAAAGCATTAAATATTATCGCATTAGTTCTATTAATTGTAGGTGGAATAAATTGGCTATTAGTTGGGCTATTCCAATTCGATCTTGTAGCGACAATCTTTGGCGGGGAAGAAGCGATTCTATCACAAATCATTTATGTTATTGTAGGTATTTGTGCAATCTATGCTTTAAGATTTATCCCTAAAGTCAAATCAGAATCAGTATCCTAATTAGTAAGTGCTGATTAATAAGTTATCGAAAGAACCACACCCCAAAAGCTGGAGACAATCTGGCTTTTGGGGTGTTTATTTTTTTGACAGAAATACTTGAAACCCATGGCATGCCTTCACAGATTACTTCTAATAACGATTAGCAGGCGTCAAAAATACCCGTTGATTAAATTCCTGCTATTTTTACAATCTATACCAAATCCCTTGCTGAGCAAGTTTAGTTCGATGAAAAAGCGGGAATTTTTTAGGAGAATAAAACTCAAAACATTATTCCTATAGGGAGGGTCGGAATGCACGCAGCAGCTGAAATTGCTTATCATTTGCGGATTGTTCAAGGGCTGGCGGATCGGGTGCTGGACAGGATGCCTGTATGGGAGAACACGATGGAGGAAAGGTTCACAATGCTCCTGCAGGAAAAAAAGGAAGCAATACAGATTATATTGAATGGACTTAGAGAGACTCCTGAAATGAATGACGAGATACACAAAAACCTGCATATTGTCTATAAAGGGGATAAAGCAGAGAAACTCATCTTTGAGCAATGGAAACGGGTTGCTGAGCAAAATAACTTTGTTAATAGTGATGAACTTGATTGGCTGGAAGAAAATTTTCAAGAAATGAAGAAGGAATTAAAAGAAGCTGTTCCGTCTATACATGAATTTGCTGGAGGATGGGAAAAAACTCGATTTATTGTACCTGCACAGTACCGGGAATAAACAGAGAGGGGAATTGATATGGATCATAGAAAGGTCCTGCATGAGCAGTTTGTAGCAGATAACGAAACTGTCGACAAATGGATACACAGTACATGTAATTTGTGTTCTGTTGGCTGTGGTACAGATATAGCGGTAAAAGATAATAAAATTATTGGTATTGGGGGAATAGATGAACACCCGATAAATAAAGGAAGATTGGATCCTAAAGCTAAATACCAATGGATTCCAAATAATAGCAAGGATAGGTTGTTAACGCCAATGATCCGTAATGATCAAGGAGATTTGGAACCTGCCAGCTGGGAAGAAGCGATGGATCTGATTGTCCGTAAAGCCAAAGAAGTTTTGAAAGACAAAGGTGGAGATGGTGTGGCCATCTATTCGACTGGCCAAGGTTTTTTGGAAGATTATTATACGATTGGAAAAATAGGTAGAGCAGGCATGGAAACACACCTGTTGGATGCCAATACACGTTTATGTACAGCAACAACAGAATGGTGTCTGATTGAATCATTTGGATCAGATGGGGTTCCAACTTCATTTGATGATGTGGACGAAGCTGATACCATTATGCTGTTTGGCCATAACATGGCTGAAACAGGAACCGTATTATGGGACAGAATTTTAAGACGAAAAAAGGCTACAGGGAAACCATACTTAATCGTAGTTGATCCACGCAGGACACCGACAGCCAAGGAGGCAGACTTACATCTGGATTTAAACCCTGGAACAAACCTTGCCTTACTAAATGCCATCCAGAACAAAATAGTCAATAATGAATGGATTGACCATGACTTCATTAACAATCACACTATCCAGCTGGATGAACTGAAACAGGAAATTAATAAGTGGACAATAGCAAAAGCAAGTCAAATCACCGGTTTATCAGAAGAAAAGATTACCCTAGCTGCTGAAAAGTTAGGGAAAACAGAATCTCTTGTCACCACAACACTGCAGGGTGTATATCAAGCAAGCGATGCAACAACAACCTGTTTAGCTATCAACAATATTCACTTGATGCGTGGATTGATTGGTAAACCAGGCTGTGGACCATTACATATGGCAGGACAGCCGAGCTCGTCAGGCAACAGAACAGTAGGCGGTGTCGGAACATATCCTGGCAACCGGAATCCTAACAATCCAAAGCATATTCAGGATATTGCGGCACTCTGGAATGTAAAGGAGGAAGATTTAGAAATTGGACCTAATAAAGGAATCATTAAGCAGCTTGAATTGATGGAAAAGGGACAGATTCAATTTTTCTGGAATATCCATACAAACCCGCTGGTCTCCCTGCCAAACCAGGAGCGGGCAAGAAAGGCACTGGAGAAACCCTTCGTCGTTGTCCAGGATCCGTTCTTAACAGAAACAACAGAGGTAGCAGATGTTGTCCTTCCACCTGCCATGTGGGGCGAGAAGGAAGGAACAATGGAGAATGCCGATCGGACCATCAACGTGCTTCGCAAAGCTATTGAACCACCAAATGGGGTAAAAACAGACTTTGAAATCCTGGTGGAATTCGCCAGAAGAATGGAATTCAAGGATAGAGACGGGAACCCATTGATTGCTTACTCTACACCTGAAGAAGCTTTTGAAGAATGGAAGAAGGTTTCTGCTGGTCGTCCTTGTGATATGACTGGTATGACATATGATCGGCTGGAAAAAGAAAATGGTCTTCGCTGGCCTTGTACTGCTGATAATCCTGAAGGAAAAACTCGTTTATATGAGAATCATTTCTTTAACACAGAGGTTGATTATTGCCAGAACTACGGCAAGGATCCTTATACAAGCAGACCGCTGTCGAGAGAAGAGTTTGAAGAAATGAACCCGAACGGACGGGCTGTTTTTAAAGTTACTCGTTTTGGCGGTCCGACTGAACAGCCGAGAGCAGATTATCCGTTCTGGTTAAATACAGGCCGACTTATCTGGCATTGGCACACCAGGACGAAGACAGGAAGAATGCCTGAAATGGAAAAGGAAGCTCCCGAGGCTTTTGTGGAAATAAATGCAGATGATGCGAGAAACCTTGCAATCAAGGATGGAGAAAAGGTACGAATTGTTTCACCAAGAGGTAACGTTGAAGTGCCGGCAAAAGTAGGGAATATCATGAATAAGGGGGAAGTCTTTGTTCCATTTCATTACGGGAATTTTGATGGGGAAGCTAATGCTAATGAGATGACAATGGATGAGGTGGATCCACTTTCCCATCAGCCTGTGCTAAAGCATGCAAGCTGTCGGCTGGAAAAGATAGGTAAATAAATATATGAGCTGCAGTGGTTATAGCAAATTGGCGCCCTGCAGCTTTTTAAATCGACAGGCTGCAACAAGCGCATTATCTATTGGAGCCATAAGGCTGGTCCAGGCGTTTTTGGGAGTCAGTTCATCATTTTTGGCAATTTATTTGTGGACGATTATAAGGGTTGATCATAGGAGGATTCTCTTCTTTCAGTTTTAGGGAAACAGGAAGGAAGAGGTTCTTTTTTGTATTTGAGATATTTTAAGAGAATATATCATAAATGAAGTGATTTTTGGACCAATCAGGATAATGGATAGAAAGATATATGACTTCTGTATTATAAAAATATATAGTATTTTTATTGATGAAAGAGAAAAACGTTGTATATAAGGGAATATATCGTATAAAATGAGATATAGGAAATTTGTCGGAATAAGTTAGTCGATGGAGGAGGGATTATGTCAGAATCTGTTTCTACTAAATATGCTTTGTTACATCAAGAGAAAAAAGCCACCATATTATTTTTAGTTCTATTTTACATTATTGCCTGGGGTTATGATTTTTATGATTTTTACATCGTTCCCATTATGAACGGAGAGGAGCAAGTCTTGTTTGCAGATGGGAGCTTGGGTATTATTCCTTATCTCATTCATGTCGGATTGCTTTTCGTTGCTCTCTATTGTTTTAAAAAAGAAAAACCAAATCTTATTAAATATATTTACATTATTGTATATATCCTGGTCGTTATGATTAATGATGCAATGATATTTTTATCGAGTAATAATATTAATTATACCTACGAGAGTGGAAATATTATTGAGGTTTTACTTGTCCTGTTTTCTCCTATATTTGTTAATAAGACATACTTTTGGATGGTTTCACTCGGAATGATTTTTAAATATATCTTTGCAGGACTTATAACAGGGCATATGGAGGATGTGCTGACACCAATCATATTAATTATTATTATTGCTATTATTGCCTATTTGTTATTAACTCGTATTATATCATATATTACCTCTATTAAGAGAGCATATGAAGAGTTGCAGCAAACGGAAAGATTAGCTGTGGTAGGGGAAATGGCAGCTGGTGTAGCCCACGAGATAAGGAACCCATTAACTTCTATAAAAGGACTTATAGAGTTGCAGCAAATCGGCGAACATTCTGCAGGACGATACAATGCGATAATCCTTGAGGAGGTCAACAGGATAGATACGATTGTAAATGATTTAATGATTCTCGGGAAACCAAAGTCCCATCATTTTGCTTTGAAAAACGTCCAAACTATCTTAGATTATGTTCTTTCATTGTTAAAACCTTTAGCTGAAAAAAATAATATTAAGCTAAAAACAAGAATAGCAGGAAATCTTCCGAATATTATTTGTGATGAAAGCCAAATAAAACAAGTCTTCATTAATCTTGTAAAAAATTCGATTGAAGCAATGGAAAACGGAGGAGTCATCACAATAACAGCAAAAATTGGCAATAATAATGTAGAAATTGAAGTAAAAGATCAAGGTGGAGGAATACCGGAAGAGAAAATACCAAAGATGGGTGAACCGTTCTATACAACAAAAGAAGAGGGAACAGGCTTAGGGTTAATGGTGAGTTTCAAAATAATTCAGGAACATCAAGGCCATATATCAATTGATAGTGAGGTCAATAAAGGGACGAGTGTAAAAGTTTTGTTACCGAGAAATTGATTAAGACCAGTAGGGCTATGTCCCTTTAAATGGGGATAATGGCCGTATTGGTACTTTTGCTTGGAATAGGATTAAAAGTAAAACCTACTATCCTGTCATCAATAATAGGATAGTAGGTTTCTAAAGATGTCGAATTTGCTTATACTTACTCTGTATTAATTTCTAATCAGATAATCAAATGCCCCTAGCGCTGCAGTTGCACCTGATCCCATTGAAATAATAATCTGATTATAAGAACTGTCAGTACAATCTCCTGCTGCAAACACACCAGGGATTGAAGTAGCACCGCTCTTATCGACAATAATTTCGCCGATGCGATTGCGTTCAATTGTTCCATCTAACCATTCTGTGTTTGGTACAAGACCGATTTGGACGAATACACCCTGCAGTTCAACATGGTGCTCTTCACCTGTCTCACGGTCTGTGTACGTAAGTCCTGTAACATTGTCTGTACCTGTAATTTCTTTCGTGGCAGCATTTGGTATAACCGTCACGTTTGGCAGGCTGTTCAGTCGCTCCTGTAAGACAGAATCTGCTTTCAGTTCTGGTGCAAATTCAAGAACTGTCACATGTTTTACAATTCCGGCAAGGTCAATGGCTGCTTCCACTCCAGAGTTACCTCCACCAATAACTGCAACGTCTTTTCCAGCAAACAATGGACCATCACACTGCGGACAGTAAGCTACCCCTTTGTTTTTCAGTTCATGTTCACCAGGAACGTTCACATTTCGCCATCTTGCACCTGTTGAGATAATAACTGTTTTACTTTTAAGAACTGCACCATTTTCAAGTTCTAGTTCAAAAAGTTCTTTCTTTTCTAAGCGTTTTGCACGCTGTAGATCAATAACATCAATATCATAATCTTTTACATGTTCTTCAAGTGCCTGTGCAAGTTTTGGTCCTTCTGTTGCCTTCACACTGATAAAATTCTCAATACTTAGTGTGTCAAGAACCTGGCCGCCAAAACGTTCTGCAACAATACCAGTGCGGATCCCCTTACGTGCAGTGTAGATTGCCGAACTAGCACCAGCTGGGCCACCGCCAACAACAAGAACATCATATGGCTCTTTATCTGCTAAGTCTTCTGCAGTAACGCCTTCCCCTAGTTTCGCGATGATTTCCTGAAGAGAAATGCGTCCTCCGTTCCAGAATACACCATCAAGGAAAACGGCTGGTACTGCCATAACATTTTTGCTTTCTACTTCTTCTTTAAATGCCGCACCATCGATCATTGTGTGTGTAATATTAGGGTTAAGCACACTCAAAATGTTTAGTGCCTGCACAACATCAGGACAATTGTGGCAAGTAAGACTCACATAAGTTTCGAAGTGATATTCACCATCAATTTTTTTGATCTGATCAATCACACTTTGATCCACTTTTGGAGCACGACCACTTACTTGTAACAATGCTAATACGAGAGAAGTAAATTCGTGTCCTAATGGAACACCAGCAAATGCTACACCAGTTTCTTCACCAGCACGGTTAATACTGAAGCTTGGTGTTCGTGTTAATTCTGTATGTTCGACAGTGATTTTAGATGACATGGAAGCTAGTTCATCAACAAGAACTAGCATTTCCTTTGATATGTCATCTGAACCTGCACTGACTTTAAGCACAATATCGTTCTCTAACATTTGAAGATACTGATTTAATTGTGATTTAATTTCTGCATCCAGTGCCATTAATAATCGCTCTCCTTAAATTTTACCTACAAGATCAAGGCTTGGTTTAAGTGTTTCGCCACCTTCTTGCCATTTCGCTGGGCAAACTTCACCTGGGTTGTTACGAACATATTGTGCTGCTTTAATTTTGTTGATTAATGTGCTTGCATCACGGCCAATACCTTCTGCATTAATTTCCACTGCTTGAATAATACCGTCAGGATCAATGATGAATGTACCACGATCTGCTTGTCCTAGTTCCTCCACAAATACATCAAAGTTGCGGGAAAGAACATGCGCCGGATCACCGATCATTGTGTAAGTAATTTTACCGATTGCTTCTGAAGAATCATGCCATGCTTTATGTGTGAAGTGAGAGTCTCTTGATACAGAGAATACTTCTACTCCAAGTTCTTTAAGCGCAGGATATTGTTCCTGAAGGTCTTCAAGTTCTGTTGGGCAAACAAATGTAAAGTCTGCTGGATAGAAACAAACAACACTCCATTGACCTTTTAAATTTTCTTCTGTAACCTCAATGAACTCACCGTTTAAGTACGCTTGGGCTGTAAATGGTTGTACTTCTTTACCGATTAATGACATAACAAAAATTCCTCCTAAGTTTCAATTTTAATTATTATACAAAGTTGCCTGATCCACAGACCCTATATAATAATTATTAATTTATACTAATTATTATATAGGGTCTGTTATTATTGTCAATTAAAATGCAGTTATCTTTTAATCAATTACCGTATATAGATTGGGTGATTCAGCATGAAATATACATTCACTGCAGAAAAAAGTATTTTTCAGAAAAATGATGGAATTAAAAATAAGTGAGTTTTCATTCAACATTGCTGCTAATGATAATAAACAAATGAAAATAAAAATTGGAAAATTGTTTTTAGTATTTCTAAAAGTAATATAGAGGTGTTGAGACTGTTTATACATATTATTATAAGAAAGCGTTGGTTGTATTTCCATCATTTAGTTTCTAATAATTTAGTATGCTTCCACAAAAGGGGGAAAAGTACCGATTCATCACGAGATCGTTTGAATAATGCAGGTATGAATTTTATTTAATAAAGTAATCTTATGGGTGGCACCTGCCAGGTACGGTAAGTGCCATTTTTTAGAGAATAGTCTGTTTCCTACTAAAATAGTTGGTTACAATTTATCACTAACCATTCGCTGATGAGAGATTCTGAATTGATGTGGTGTTGTACCAATCATTTTTTTGAATAACTGGATAAAATAAGATACACTTCCGATCCCCACACATTCACCAATTATTTCAACAGGTTCAGTGGTCATCTGCAATAATTGGCAAGCTTGCTTGATTCGGCGTATCGTTATATATTCAGTCAGACTGCTCCCAACCTCACGCTTGAAAACTCTCGAGGCATAAGATTTTGACAGATGAAGATCAGCAGATAATTGATCCAGATCAAACGGCTTTGTATAATTCTTTTCAATCCAGTTCATCATTCTCTCAGAGTGGCGAAGCGGACGGAGACTGTTACTGAACCTGTCTGTTTTCGATTCTTCAAGGTTTCTGCGAATACATGAAAGCATTTGCATAAGAAAGAGCTGGCTATCTTCCTCCCAGTGGCTTGTCTGCAATGAATTATTAAGTGATTCACATATTTCATAAACATATTCAAATTCTTTTTCTAAGTCAAATGCCTGTGGTTCCATTACGCCATTCTGCAGTCGGTGTAACAAGGTATGAAGACTTGAAAACAGATGCAGATGCGGTCCAAGTGTTTTCGGATCAAAGTGCATAATACTGCGTTCATAGGGAGTATGGGAGGATACTTCCACATTTATTTTGTGCAGCTGAAATGGCTGAAAAAAGAAAAGCATTCCTTTCTTTATTTCATAGGTTTGCTGATTTACAATTACTTGTCCTTTTCCTCTGTAGACAAATAGTAATTCACAGCCTTGATGCCAGTGGTAGAAACCGTTGAAATTCGCATCAGAAATCCTCCGGTAAATCCAGTGAAATGGCTTCAGGTCGATCTGTTCAAACAGTTTATTCATTTCACCCCTCCTTAATGAAACAATGATTTCAGGCGAAAATATACGAAGCATTTATAGAACAACAGAACGATATTATTAGTTATTATACAACAACTTTTATGCTGTAAGACCAGTTATAATAAAAACCTGTATAGAAAGCGCTTACCTATACTGCTACTTGTAGAAACTAAGGAAATATATTGATTAGAAGCAGGATTGAGTTATTTTACAAGTGAAAAATTGTGAAGGATGTGAACAAATGGCTTACACAAATGACCGGGAATTTTGGTTAACAACAATGCTCCAAATAGCGGACCCTGTTTTGCATTCTCTGGCAAATCAGCAGTTAAAACAGCAAATGCCTGTGGAAGCAATAATGGAAGATCGGGGAGAATACACTTATTTAGAAGCATTTGCCCGTTTAATATGCGGAATGGCACCATGGATAGAAAATGGACCGGATGAGGGAGAAGAAGGAGCCTTAAGGAAGAATTATGGCGATCTTATCAGGCAAGGAATGAAAGAGGCAACAGATCCCCAATCCCCTGACTATATGAATTTTTCCCATGGACTACAGCCTATTGTGGACACAGCTTTTCTTGCCCATGCGATAGTACGGGCCCCTAATGAACTGATGCATAAATTAGAACCAAATGTAAGAAATAATGTCATCAATGCATTAAAGCAAACACGTACACGAAAACCGATCTTCAACAACTGGCTATTGTTTGCAGCGATGATTGAGACAGCTCTATATTTGTTTGATGAAGACTATGACCAAATGAGAATTGATTTTGCATTAAAACAACATGAACAATGGTATTTAGGCGACGGCTTATATGGAGATGGACCTGCTTTTCATGCCGACTATTATAACAGTTATGTGATTCAGCCGATGATTGTTGATATAATTGACACTGTTGCTGAATTATCACCAGATTGGAAGATGTTACAATCTAAAATTCATGAACGGGCGATCCGCTATGCTGTGATTCAGGAGAGGAATATTTCACCAGAAGGTACATTTCCTATTGTAGGAAGATCAATTGCTTATCGCTTTGGAGCCTTTCAGCATCTTGCTCAAATGGCCTTGCAGCACAGGCTGGATGCTAGTCTGAAGCCTGCCCAGGTCCGGTGTGCTCTAACAGCTGTGATTCGCCGGATGATCGAGATTCCGGGAACCTTTGATGATAATGGATGGTTAAGAATTGGTTTATGCGGACATCAGCCAGAATTAGGCGAGCCATATATTTCAACAGGCAGCTTATATTTATGTGCGGCTGTATTCCTGCCGTTAGGATTACCTGCAGATGATACCTTCTGGCAAGGAGAGGAAGAATGGACAACAAAGAAGGCCTGGTCTGGAAAGAATATTTCTATAGACAGTGCATTAATATAACGGAATATATTTTTCAGAGACAGTAGGGATTCAAAGGGAGAACAAAATGATCTCTTTTAGCAAACAAGAAATTCTTCCTGTCTCCGTTCTTTTATTCCCCCCTTTTCGTCAGTTATCTTAAAAAAGTTTTTAAGTAAGGAGTGAGAGGATTGTTAAAATGTAAGCGCTTAAGTGAACGAACTGAAAAGATGAGTGAAAAACGGAAAACCGTTTTTATAAGATTTCTATTTTCCTATTTCATCATATTGCTTTTGCCTATTATTATTGGCATTATCCTATTTAACAGAGTGGAGTCAATATTAATCGATAATGCCAATAAGTCCAATACAGCACTGCTAGAACAAGTAAAGCAGGTAGTAGATAATAAATTGAAAGAAGTAGAACAATTATCATTACAGGTTTCCTTAAACCCGAAGTTAATTGAGTTAATAAATCAGCAGAATATGAGAAATTATAAGTATATTGAATTTATCAATGAGCTTAAAAGGTATCAAACGGTAAGTACAAACATTGATGATTATTATGTATACTTTTCCAACTCTGATGTATTACTCTCACCAACAATGAAAACAAATGCCTCCTTATTTTTTCATCATATTAAGCGTTATGAAGACACCTCCTATATTGAAATTATGAATAAAATGTCGGGTTTCCATTTAAGAGATTATTCTCCCTCAGAGAAAGTAATCACAAATGCGGGGGAAGATAATGTGATTACATTTCTTCAATCATTACCTTATGGAGAAAGGGATAATATTAAAGGGGCACTGATGGTTCACATTGATGAATGGCAGGTTCGGAATATGCTACACAAGATTGAGGGATTAAACAGCGGTGTTATGTATATAGCAGATCAAAAGGATAATATAATGATGTCTACAAGTGATGATACCAACTCCTTTGTAAATATAAAGCCTTTACTGAACAAGGAAGCTGGTTTTATTACAAAGAAGATAGATGGTCAGGAAATGATCGTATCCTTTACTACCTCAGAAGAAAATGGCTGGACTTACGTATCTATTGTCCCAAAGGAAATTGTCTTAACTCAGGTCAATCACGTTAAATCATGGGCGTTTGGAATGCTGCTTATTTCGGTTGTTATTGGAATTATTGTCTCTTATTATTTAGCAAACAGAAATTATCGCCCAATTCGGGATGTAGTGAATACGGTGATAGGAAATAATCAGCCAAAAGGCCCTTTTAAAAATGAATTGGATTTGATCAAACAGTCCATTGCTGGCTATATACATAAACAAAGCCAGTTAAATCGTCTTATCGCCCGGCAGGAACCTGTCATTCGATCTGACTTTATTTTGCGGATGGTACGTGGACAAGTAGATGTTACAACAATGTCGGAAAGAGAGTTACATTTCATGGGAGTTAGATTTACGCAAGATTTTTTTAGCACGGTCTTAATTCAGATTGATGATTATTGTCAATTTACCAAAGAAAATATTGATACGAAATGGGTGCTAAGCCGTTTTATTATCGCTAACCTTAGCGAAGAGTTATTTGATGGAGATGGTTACACCATTGAAATTGAACGTGATAAGCTCATCATCGTGAACAATCATCAAGATAATTCAAGTCAGGAAGAACGAAAGCAATTACGCTTTATCAAGGAATTGAAGGGTATTCTTGAAGAGAGGTTTCATATTAAGATTACAGTAGCTATCAGTCAAATTCACCATGGACTGCACAAGATTTCTGAATGCTATGGAGAATCAGTGATGGCGTTGGATTACAGGATGATAAAAGGGCCAAATTCAATTATTGCATATAATGATATTAAAAATAACAGCGGTTGTGACTATCACTATCCAACAGAGACAGAAGTTCAGTTACTCAATTTTGCGAAGAACGGTGACTATGCAAATGTAGAGAATACACTTGAACAGATTTTAGTTAACAATATGCGGCAACAGGAAATGACGCCAGAAGTAAGTAAATTTCTTGCTCATGATTTATTAAGTACATTCATCAAACTGCTCAGCACTTTAGACTTGGAAGAAAAGAAAAACTTTATCGAAGAAAACAAGCCTTTTCATGTTCTTTCAGGATGCAGGACAGTTCAGGAAGTGCAGGAAAATATTAAATCATTATATTCCAGCTTTTGTATTAAAATACAAAACAACCACAGTAATCAGGGGGAACGACTGTATCAGGATATAATCCATTTTATTGAGGATAATTATGGTGATAACATGCTCAGCCTCAGTATGATAGCAGACGAATTTGGGATGAACTCGTCATACTTGTCGACATTCTTTAAGAAACAGCGAGACCTTACTATCTCCGATTTTATTGCAAAAGTAAGGATAGAAGAGTCAAAAAGGATGTTGACTAATCAAAAGCTGACAATAGCCGAGGTTGCGAAAAGGGTAGGCTACGCAAACAGTGTTGGTTTGATTAGAGTATTTAAAAAAGTGGAGGGTGTAACTCCAGGTCAATACCGCAAAATCACTTCATGATTTCAATAGTTTACGCAAATTAATAATTAAGATTTGCTCTGCCAGTGTTATCAAATACGATGGCAGAGTTTTTTATTCAAACTGGCTGGATTGCTGTTTAGAAGGCGTAAGAACAATCATCTGTTAATGGAGACAATAATCAGATAACAGTACATCTAATAATTTGATAACAGATCTAAAAATTGTATTATATCCAGTTTGCTCAGGATAACTTATGATTGTTGTGAGCAAGTTTTCAGGCAGTAAACCGAAAAAAGGGGAGGATTAAAATGATCAAGAAAAATTTGAAAGCGTTATCAGTTTTGTTTTCGCTAATCGTAATTCTATTATTGGCTGCAGGGTGCTCTAATAATGAGGCCTCCAATGATGCAGAAGAGAGTGGAGCAGATGTAAGTAAGTCTCCTGAAGAAGTAGAATATCCAGATCAATTTACTTATTGGACTGCAATAGATCCCAATGTTGCCATTACTTCAGAAAGTTTGAACAGTGTAGGTGTATATCAAGAGCTTGAAAAAATTACAGGTACAAAAGTTGAATTTAAACACCCATCAGGTGAAGGAACACAGATTACAGAACAATTTAACTTAATGGTTGCTTCCGATCAGCTGCCTGATGCTATTGAATATAACTGGCGGAAGGTTCCAAAAGGTCCGGATAATGCGATAGAAAATGGAACGATTATTCGTTTAAATGAGTTAATCGAGAAATATGCACCGAATTTAACCAAATATTTAGACGAAAATCCGGAAATTAAAAACATGGTTACAACAGATGATGGCAACATGTATGCCTTTCCGTTTCTGCGCGGCGATCAATCCTTAATGGTTTTTATGGGTCCTATTATACGACAGGATTGGCTTGAGAATCTTAATTTAGAAAAACCGTCAACCATTGATGAATGGGAAACGGTGTTAACAGCATTTAAGAATGAAGATCCGAACGGGAATGGGGAGAATGATGAAATACCATTACTGTTAGAACTTAATCATATAAAATATTCAGGAGCTTTTGTCAGTGCTTATGGAATCACTCCGGAATTTTACCAGCAAGACGGCAAGGTAAAGTATGGCTCGATCCAGCCGGAATTTAAGGAATTTTTAACAAAGGTAAACAGCTGGTACGATAAAGGGCTGTTAGACCCTGACTTTGCTGCAATTGACTCTAAGCTGCTGGATGCAAAAGTAACAGGAGGGCAGCTAGGCAGTTTTTATGGCTTTACAGGCAGCGGAATTGGAAAGTATATGGGATTAATGGCAGAAAAAGATCCTGACTTTATTTTAGCTCCTTCTCCTCATCCTAGTCTGAATGAAGGGGAAAAAGCGGCAAGAGGACAATTGGATCCTGCCTATTCTGGTGTTCATAGTGTAGCGATTACTAGCTCTGCGGAAAATCCTGAGGAGCTTGTAAAATGGCTGGATTTTGCTTATTCAGAGGAAGGCCATATGCTTTTTAACTTTGGTATCGAAGGAGCCAGCTATGAAATGGTAGACGGCTACCCTGCTTATACAGAAGAAATTACGAATAATCCAGATGGTTTACCGATGACACAAGCATTAGGAAAATATGTGAGATCACCCTATGGTGGTCCTTTTGTACAGGATAAACGTTATGTAGAACAATATTTGACATTACCTGAACAGCAAGAAGCAGTACAGCTTTGGGGAGATTCAGCGGAGAACAATATTATTATTCCACCAGTAACACTGACAGCTGACGAAAGTGAAGAGTTCAACTCGATTATGAGTGATCTGAACACCTATTATGATGAAATGGTAATTAAATTTATTATGGGGGAAGAGCCTTTAGATAACTTCGATGAGTTTGTGGCAACATTACAAGGTATGGGAATTGAGCGGGCGATTGAACTTCAGCAAGCAGCATTAGACCGTTATAATTCAAGGTAATTTCTTGTCTATATGCTGTCGGGGTGGGGGGTTACCTTATCTCGATGGCATATTATCCATCTTGAGATAATGAAAAGAGGTGAAGGAAGTGGAAAACTTAGAAAAAGATGTGAAACTTCAAGATAAACCGAAAAGCAATTTCAGAAGGAAAGTAGGAAACTTCAGAAAAGATGTGGTGAAAGATTTTAAAAGGAATAAAATTATCTATTTGATGGTCTCACCAGTAGTGTTATATTATATTATTTTTCAATATGGACCGATGTACGGATTGCAAATTGCGTTTAAAGATTATTCTCCTGCACTTGGTTTTTCCGGGAGCCCTTGGGTTGGCTTTGATCATTTTATAGAATTTTTTAACAGTTTCTTCTTTTGGCGGCTATTGGTTAATACCATTCTCCTTAGCTTCTATACGTTACTATTTGCATTTCCTGCCGGGATTATCCTTGCACTGCTTTTAAATGAAGTAAGAGGAAGAATCTTTAAACGAACAGTCCAGACGATTACGTATATGCCTCACTTTGTTTCACTAGTTGTTATTGTCGGTATTTTATTCGATTTTCTGGCAAGAGACGGTGTAGTAAATGATATTCTGGTATTTTTGTTCGGTATGGAGCCAATTGCTTTTATGAGAGAGGCAGAATGGTTCAGGACCCTATTTGTAGGTTCTGATATCTGGCAGAATGTAGGCTGGAGTTCGATTATCTTCTTGGCCGCAATGTCAAACATTGATCCATCGCTTTACGAAGCTGCGAAAATGGACGGAGCAGGCCGGTTTAAACAGATGTTTCACATCACCCTGCCTGGAATCATGCCGACTGTTGTAATTTTATTAATTCTGTTAATTGGAAAATTCATGACTGTAGGGGAAGAGAAGATCCTCTTAATGTACAATCCAACCACATATGAGACAGCGGATGTAATAGGGACATATGTGTACAGAAAGGGTATCTTAGAAAGTAATTTCAGTTTCAGTGCGGCAGTAGGTTTGTTTAAGGCGATGATTGCCTTTACATTGCTAGTGATTGCTAATGGAATAGCCAGAAAAGTAAGTGACACAAAATTATGGTAAGGAGGGAAACATGATGAGAAGGTCGATAGGAGAGAGAATCTTTGATTACACAAATATCATCTTTTTAGTTCTTTTATCACTTGTAACATTGTACCCATTACTCTATATATTATTTGCCTCCATAAGTGACCCGACTTATGTTGCACAAACGAGAGGCCTTATGCTATTCCCAAAGGATCTGACACTTGAAGCATACAGAATGGTATTCAAAAATCCTATGATTATCACTTCCTATATTAATACACTGATTTATGTAGCTGTTGGAACAACGATCAATATTTTACTAACATCCCTGGGGGCATACGCTCTTTCCCGCAAGAAGGTAATGTGGGGCAACTTGATTATGTTTATGATTGTTTTCACTATGTTTTTCGAAGGAGGACTTATTCCTCTATATTTACTTGTGAGTGAGCTCAATTTAATTGATTCACGCTGGGCGTTGATTCTTCCTACAGCTGTCAGTGCATTCAATCTGATTATTATGCGTACAGCATTTCAGGGAATCCCTGACAGTTTAGAAGAGTCAGCCCGGATCGATGGCGCCAAGGATTTTACCATCCTTTTTAGAATCATTTTGCCGTTATCATTACCTGTAGTAGCTGTAATGATTTTGTTCTATGGAGTATTTCACTGGAATTCCTGGTTCCATGCCATGATTTTCCTGCAGGATAGAGAGTTGTTCCCTGTACAGTTGATTTTAAGAGAAATTCTGATCGCGAATGATACAAGCAACATGACGACTGGTGTCAGTTCAGTTGATGCAATGCCAATCGGAGAGACAGTTAAGTATGCCACAATCGTTGTCGCAACTGTGCCAATTCTTTGTTTATATCCATTTTTACAGAAATACTTTGTGAAAGGGGTTATGATTGGCGGGATCAAAGGGTAGAAAATTACCTGTAAAAAATGGATAGAGGCAGCACAGGAAGTATCTTTCCGTATTGTCTGGTTGTTTGAGACCAGGTGATTCGACGGAAGAGATACTTCTTTTTTAATGTTATCGAATCACTTTACTAAAAGTCAGATATAGCCGATATAGTAGGAGATGACTAGATTACATTCAAGCTTGGCGGATTATGTCATAATAAGCAGCACCCTGCATTGAGAGGAGACACAGCGTCTATTATTTTTAAGGTATTAAACTGTAAATAATCAAGGAAAAAACATCCTAAGAAGAAGGAGCAACAAGAGTTATGACAATAAGTAAGAAACTGTATATTTTAATAGCAATTCCATTTATAGCCGTAGTTCTATTATCAGCAATAGGCATCATAAGTCAAATGAATACAGTAAAACAGTCTGAGAGATTAAATGAGTTAATTACTTTATCTACTAATCTAAGCGCCTATGTCCATGAAATGCAGAAGGAACGCGGGGCAACAGGAGTGTTTACCGGAAGTAATGGACAAACATTCCAGGTTGAATTGAGTGAGCAGCGAGCGTTAACTGACGGTAAATTACAGGAGTTAAATACCTTTCTGAAAAGTTTTGATGCTA
Source organism: Gracilibacillus oryzae (assembly GCF_009498735.1). Lineage (GTDB taxonomy): Bacteria > Bacillota > Bacilli > Bacillales > Amphibacillaceae > Gracilibacillus > Gracilibacillus oryzae. Next base: position 73,768 of record NZ_ML762429.1, on the reverse strand, counting down.
GCAGTTATGGAGCTGAATTTTACGAATCATTACAGGAAGCAATTGAACAAAAAGATCAATTACAGTCCCACCGTGAAGCAGTGGATAGTTTCAGTATTAATGATAGTGAAGCAACAGGGTATTATTCCACTCACAATTAAAAGATGTTAAATGTAATAAGTTTCGTCTCTAAGATCTCCACAAATGCTGAAATAGCGAATGATATAAATGCCTATGTGCTCTTTATGAAAGTAAAGGAAATCGCTGGGGTGGAGCGGGCATTAATGAGTACAGTCTTCTCAAGAGACAGTTTCCTGATTGGGGAATCCCAGAGATTGCATTCATTAATTACACAGCAGGACACCTATTTAGAATTATTTGAACTAAATCAAAGTAACAAAGAAGTTCTTGATCTATATGAGCAGCAAATGAATCTTCCAGTGAAAACTATTGTCCAGGAAATGCGTGATAACGCTTTAACTAATACTTCAGATTTCCAGGTTGAAAGCACCTATTGGTATGACCAAGTGACAGAAAAGATTAATCTATACAAAGAAATAGAAGATAAGATAGTTTCTGTTATTAAAGGAAAGTCAGTTAGTTTAAAAGATGAGGCACAATCACAGTTAGTTGTTTCAACAGTTACTATTATTGTATTGACTATTATTCTGATTGTTTTAGGGATAATTACTGCTCGTTCGATTTCAAAGCCAATTCAAAAAATAGTCCTATCCATTCAAAGAATTGCAAAAGGTGATTTGACAGGTGATAAGGTCAACTTCAAGGGTAAAGGAGAGATTGGCCAGTTAGCTGTGGCAACTAATGAAATGCAAGCAAGTTTACGAGATATTATTAACAGTGTGTCACAAGCTACCGTTAGTTTATCCAATCAGAGTGAGGAATTAAATCAATCTGCCAACGAAGTTCAAGAGGGCAGTGAGCAAATTGCTTCTACTATGCAGGAACTCTCTTCAGGGGCAGAGTCACAAGCAAATAACTCTACTGATTTATCAGAAATGATGGAGCAGTTCGTAACACAGATAGAAGAAGCTCACAAAGGCGGAGAAGGAATTGCTGCAAGCTCAGACCAAGTACTAAAGTTAACAGAACAAGGCAGCCAATTCATGAAAACGTCTGTTACACAAATGAAAACAATTGATCAGATTGTACAGGATTCCATTACTAAAGTCCAAGGACTGGATAGGCAATCACAAGAGATATCGAAGCTTGTACAAGTAATCCGGGATATTTCAGAACAAACCAACCTTCTATCACTAAATGCGGCAATTGAAGCAGCGCGGGCAGGAGAACATGGAAAAGGTTTTGCTGTTGTGGCAAATGAAGTAAGGAAACTAGCAGAACAAGTATCCAATTCTGTTGGAGATATAACAAAGATTGTAAGTACTATTCAGCATGAATCCGGAACGGTCGTTGTTTCATTAAAAGAAGGCTATAAAGAAGTTAATGAAGGATCTAAACAGATAGAAGTTACTGGTGAGACATTTGAATCTATTCATTCTTCTATATCTGATATGGTAACAAGGATTAAAGATATTTCCGTTAGTTTACGAGGTATTGCTAATAACAGCCATGAAATGAATACATCGATTGAAGACATTGCTTCTGTATCAGAAGAGTCTGCGGCAGGGATTGAACAAGTGGCAGCTTCTTCCCAACAAACAAGCAGTTCCATGGAGGAAGTTTCAATACGTGCTGATCAGTTAGCACAGCTGGCCGAGCAATTGTCACATCAGGTTAATAGATTTGAGCTTTAGGAGAAGACTGGTAAATAGGGGAATGGGACAGTAAGCCTGTCCCATTATCTTATATATCTAGCTTGATATACCTTTTTCGCTTCAAAAGATGGCATATCCTTATCAGTGAAAATCGGTACATTTATCGTTGAGTTCGTTATGTAGTCTTCAATATCAGTAATCAAAACCTGTTGCCATTTGTCTATATTGTAATAATCGTTAAAGGGAATGGAAAATAATATCTCATCAACTGCACCATTCACTTCTTGTTCTGGATAACTTTGTCCCCAAAATCTGGTATTACTTTTTATAACTCCCCCATATAATGATCGAAGGATGACATCAATCGATTCCGTTATTTTATTAGGACTTATCTCAATATCTGCTGTTAGATCTTCTTCCTTATAAAATCCATTACTCGTCATCTGAAATGAGAATTGCACATATTCATCAAAAATAAATTTAACATCCTGATAAAATTCTTTCATTACTTCTTTTTCCATATAAACCCTCCTAATTTATTATTGAAAGTAATTGCAATTAAATTAATAATAATACAAATGACCTAAATAAACAATGTGAAGTGGTAATATTGGTTTATACGAAAAAATATATGAATTTTGTTAATGCTTTCAACGTTGGATAATTTGTTCAAAAGGGATAAATGACCTGTTATTTCGGTATTTCCCTGGAGAAACGCCGATTATTGATCGGAAGGCCTTACTGAAATAATTCCCATTCGCGTACCCTACCTTCAGAGCGATTTCCTCTATAGTAAGTTCCTTATTTTTAAGTAGCTTTACTGCCTGCTCCATTCTGATTTTAACGACATAATTGAGTGGGGTAATATGCATGGTTGCATTAAATAATCTGGAAAAATGATATTTGGATACCCCGGATGCTTCAACAATATCATCTAATGCCAGGGGTTTTGAATAATTGTTATGGATAAATTCAATTGCTTTCTCAACCGGCTTTGGATATTTCTTTGATAATCCTGCTTTACCTTTAGATTTGATGGCCCGTTTTAACTCCATCAAAAAAGTATAAGCATTAGACGATGCTTGATAAACATCCGAAATGCCATTATTAACAGCTTCATTATAAAGATTAAAAATAATCTGAATTGGAGTGGAGTTCTTGTCCAGTGTTAGTATATGACCATCTGACCTTGTAATTTCTTCAAAACTCCTTAAAGCTTCCTGGCCGTACAATGTGATATGTACAAATTCCCATTCTTCACTGTCCTCGGGGAAATAGTATTGATGATTACTGGGGACAGTAACAAAAAATGCTTCACCAGCCTTTAATCGGGTTGTCTGATTATCAATAGTAATTTCTCCTTCTCCCTTTAACGTATACTGGAAAATGACTTTGCCCAATTCACTGCGTTCCAATCCATCCCAAAAGTAGCTTGCACTGTTTCGCTTTTCCCAACCTAAGGTATGAATACCCACAATACGGTCCTGAGAATTATCTGTGAAGTTAAAGAAATACGTTCCATTACTAGACAGCAATATTTTACCCACCTTCCTAATAATCTTACCATTGTCCTAGATTTCCTCAAAATCTATAATGATTATAGCAACAACAAATTAGCTTATAAAGGTGATTAATGTAAAGTTTTTGTAAGCAATATGTGAAGGGGGCATGTTCAATTATCTATTTTTAATTGGTAGATATATGGTGAGAATTTGTGATATCGATATCAGATTTTTATATGGAAGCTCCAATTCTACCACGATATATTAATCTGCTTGCAGCAAAAAGTACAAAGCTGATATAAATTTATTAATAATAAGGTGGGTGAAAAGATTGAATGAACAACCAGCAATGGAAAATATGACACTACCCACAAAGGTTAAGAGAAAAGGAAAGAAGCTTAAACGTATCCGTAAAAACTGGGATTTGTATTTGCTTATTCTACCTGTGATTATTTACTTTATTATATTTAAATATGTTCCTATGTATGGAGTGCAAATTGCATTTAAAGATTTTATCTCAGTTGAGGGAATACTAGGCAGCCCCTGGGTAGGGATCGAACATTTCACAAGGTTTTTTGAAAGCTTTTACTTCGAAAGGTTACTTTCTAACACATTACTTATTGGATTATATGAACTTGCAGTAGGTTTTCCGATTCCTATAATCCTTGCATTACTTATTAACGAAGTTCGAAACAGATATTTTAAATCCTTTATTCAAACAGTTACATATGCACCGCATTTTCTATCAGGTGTAGTAGTGGTGGCACTTCTCTTCTTACTTCTATCACCACAGACTGGTATTGTGAACCAAATCATTGTCTTATTTGGCGGAGAACCTATCTCCTTTATGACAGAACCTGAATGGTTTAAAACCCTCTATGTATTTTCAGGAGTTTGGCAGAATATGGGCTGGAGTTCGATTATCTATTTAGCCGCTTTAGCTGCAGTTGATCCTCAGCTGCATGAAGCAGCAGAAATAGATGGTGCAAGCAGATTACAGCGTATGTGGCATATTAATCTGCCAAGCATTAAACCTACTATTATTATCATGCTGATTTTGCAATGCGGAAGTATTCTCGGTGTAGGTTTTGAAAAGGTATTCTTAATGCAAAATAGTTTAAATATGAGTGCTTCGGATGTTATTTCAACCCATGTTTACCGTACAGGGATTCTAGGTTCGCAATATAGTTATTCGGCAGCCATAGGATTATTTGAATCTGTTGTAAATTTAATTATCTTATTAATGGTAAATTATATGGCACATAGGGTAAATAAGGTGAGCTTATGGTAAGCGAATGTGTGTGGGAGGTACAACCAGATGTTTAAAAAGTTAAGCTTAAGAGATAAGATGTTCACAATTTTTATATACTCCATCCTGATAGTAGTCGCTTGTCTGATGCTATACCCGCTGATTTATGTATTAAGTGCATCTTTCAGTAATCCAGAACGGACAGTGTTAGGAGAAGTATGGCTGTTACCGAAGGAATTTAATATAGAGTCCTATTTGACCGTTTTCCAGAATGAAGATGTGTTGATAGGATACAGAAACACTATCATTTATACGGTTTTTGGAACAGCTATTAATATATTGTTTACTATTCTGATTGCCTATCCTCTGTCACGCAGAGATTTCTATGGCAAGGAGGTGATTACAGGGTTCATTATATTTACCATGTTTTTTGGTGGAGGTATGATACCTACCTATCTATTAATCAAAGATCTGGGAATGCTGGACACTATCTGGGCTATCGTTTTGCCTGGAGCAGTATCTGTATATAACGTTATTATTATGCGAACCTTTTTCCAAAGTATCCCAGATGAACTGCGAGAAGCTGCTTCGATGGATGGTTGCAATAATATAACCTTACTGGTTCGAATTATTCTGCCGCTTTCTATGCCTATTATTGCAGTAATGGCATTATTCCATGGGGTTGGACACTGGAATTCGTATTTTGATGCACTGATTTATCTGTCAGATGAAGATAAATTCCCGCTTCAATTATTTTTAAGACAAATGCTGATTCAGGAAGACATGTCTGCGATGACAAGTTCAGGGACAGATGTTCTTGCCGAACACCTTCTCCAAATAGAAGGTTTGAAGTATGCCGTAGTAGTAGTTGCAAGTTTACCAATGTTAATCATTTATCCATTTCTACAGAAATTCTTTGTTAAAGGTGTAATGATTGGTTCATTAAAAGGATAATCAAATGGGAGGTTATTTTATGAAAAAAAATCACTTGCTTTACATTTCATTGTTAGTTTTATTATTTGTCTTAACAGCATGTAACAATTCAAGCGCCCAGGAACCAGAGGAGAATGAGAGTGGAACAGAGTCTTTAGAAAATGTGAACACAGAAGGATTTCCTATTGTGAAGGAACCGATTGATTTGACATTTTTCACAGGGAAGTATGAAGGAAATTTAGATGATTATGAAGAAACGCTTGTTTTTAAGACATATGCCGAAAAATCTGGCATTAATGTCAATTTTGATGAGGTACCGTTTGGAACGTTGACAGAAAAACGAAATCTGGCATTAGCGAGTGGGGATTACCCTGATGTGTTGTATTCTGCTCGTATTCCATCTGCAGACTTATACAACTATGGGAAACAAGGAGTATTTATCCCATTAAACGATTTGATCGAGGAATATGCGCCAAATTTCCAGGCAGTTATGGAGAAACATCCTGATATTAGAAAAGGACTTACGATGCCTGATGGAAATATTTATTCTTTGCCATCTTATTATAGCCCTGAATTTATGCCAATGCTGATTGGAAAACCAATTTGGGTCAAAGGGTCATGGCTTGAACAGCTGAATATGGAAGAACCTAAAACAATTGATGAGTTCTATGCTTATTTAAAGGCTGTTAAAGAAACAGATTTAAATGGGAACGGAGAGCATGATGAGATTCCGTTTAGTGCAACAAGTACAAATCAGATCATTGACTCGATTAAAGGATCATGGGGAATCGGTACAAGAGGTGTAGGAAATAAATATGTCGATGTAGCACCAGGTACTGATGAATTACGCTTTATTCGTACAGATGAGAGATTCAAAGAAGTATTGCAGTTTGTTAATAAGTTGTACAGTGAAGGATTAATTGACAGTGAAATTTATACAATGGATGACACCAAACTAAATGCAAAAGGTACAAATGGCGTATTGGGTTCAGCTATCGTGCCTAACCCTGAAACAGTATTCAGTGGCCAAGATGATTACATTGGTTTAGGAGCAATGGAAGGTCCGCATGGAGATAAGTTATACAGTCACCTGAAATCACCACTTGTCCATGTAGGAGCATTTGCCATTACAAATAACAATCAGCATCCGGAAGCAACAATTCGCTGGATAGATCATTTCTTTGGTGAAGAAGGAGCAACTCTTCAATTCATGGGTGTTGAAGGAGAAACATATGAAGTAACAGAAGATGGTTCTATGCAATTCTTCGAGGAGTTTACCAATAACCCAGATGGATTAACAATGGACCAGGCATTATCACCATATGTTACCTGGATGGGTGGAAGCTATCCTGGCTATGTACAAGAAAAGTATTTTAAAGGTTCTGAATCCCTGCCAAGTTCTCTTGCAGTTGGAGAAAAGGTGGCACCAAATGCACCAGAAGAAATTTGGAACAGTTTTAACTATACAGAAGAGGAATTACAGTTCAAGCAATCCACAGCTTCTGATATGCATACGTATATTAGTGAAATGGAAGCTGGGTTTGTATCGGGTGACATTCCTTTCAGTGAATGGGATAGTTATGTGGAGCAAGTAGAAAGTATGGGACTGGATCAATATATGGAAATTGAGAAAGCGGCATATAAACGATATCAAGAAAGCTGATACAACTATATTGGGGAGGAAGGATGTTTATCATCCTTCCTTTCTATAGTTGATGGTAATTACGTTTACTTGATTGTTCGAATAAAATTATATCACTCGAAAGTGTTTCTAAAATGCCGGGATTATTATAGATATAAGATAAAGGAGAGTATAGCATGGATGGTTGGTTTGCAAGTGTATACCGGGTAAGTGAATGGATTGCACGCCTTATATATGTGAATGTAATGTGGATAGTATGTACCATTATTGGCTTGGGTATATTAGGTTTGTTCCCTGCCACTTCTGCAATGTTTGCAGTTACCAGAAGATGGGTATTGGGGGAGAGAGATGTACCAATATTTAAGTTGTTCTGGCAGTATTTTAAAGCTGATTTTAAAAAATCAAACATTCTGGGATATATAGTAACGATAGTTGGTGTATTCATTTATGTGGATTTTAAATTTTTCCAGGGAATTACACACCCGGTTTACAGCTTGATAACTATGATCTTTATGGTACTTCTCTTCCTTTATTTTACTGTCACTCTATATATTTTTCCTATATTCGTTCATTATGACATGAAAGTGAGAGATTACATAAAATACGCCTTCATCATTGCAATCGGAAGACCGGTTCAGACATTGGCAATGCTGCTTGGGGTGATCGTCGTATATTTATTGTACAGTCATTTTCCTGGGATCATTCCCTTTGTTGGTGCCAGCCTATTGAGTTTTGTGTTAATGCAGGTTTCTTATTTTTCATTTGGTAAATTAAGTCTATCATAAACCAAAAAGGGGAAAAGTAAAATTAAAGTCCTGAAGTTAGTAGTTTTTAAGTTCGGGTGCAAGAACAAATGAAATCGATAGAGAGCAAAGCGTGAAGGACGGACCGGCTGAATCACTTTAATTAGAACCCCCGCATGAAAAAACATGCGGGGGATTTATCTTCCCATTCACTGCTGTCTTAGCAAATCTTAGACTTCTTCTTGTTTTTGCTTCTCTTGTTGAAAACCTTTGTTACGGTCTTTTCTGATAATATCTAAACTGTTTGCCATAATATCCTGACTGGTTGACAACAATCCATTTGTTACTGTATTTCTGATTATTCCAAATAGAATTTTTGGTGACTGGTTGGCCTCTTTGGCAGCATTATTCATATTCTTGCTCATTTGTGAAGCTCCATTGACTAATGCTTGTGTTATGATCGGCTTCGATTGTTCCTTCCATTCCTGAGCCAATTGTTTAAGGTCGGGCCTTTCCATTACTTAACACCCCCTTCCAAGAAGCATCCAAATATGAGCATAACTAACTACGTCTTCTCCTTCTACGTCTTTTGTTCAAGCCTCTTGGCTGGGGTTCGGGTTCTTCCGCTTTTTTCGGTTCTTCCTGTTGCTTGAACTGGTTTGCCCAGTATTGGAGTTCATTTCCCGTAACACGAGCGGCTTCACTTATCAGAATAGACATTGGTTTTTTTACTTCCGCTTCAGGTTCAACATAATCCTGTTCCTCTACTTGTGCTAACTTCATGTTAAGAAGACGTTGAAAATCACTATCGGACGTCTTGTTTTTTAGACTAGTCCAATAGTTTTTAGCTGTTTGTTTTTGACCTATCTTATAATACAGTTCACCAGTTTCATACATTAGCCGCAAGTAATCTTGGTGATCCAGAATCTGATTACCCAACCTTTCCTGATCAATAACAAATTTATAGTCTTCAATTGTAGTTGAGGATCTTTGAAATTGCTTTTCAGGTAATTTAAAAGAGGATCTGCCTCGTATAAGCCGGATTACAGCATTATCAGAATCAGCGTTCACTGCCTCATCCAGCAGCTTCAGTCCAGAGTCTGCCCATCTTAATCGATCAAGCGGTTTAGTTTCATCACGAGCCATCAACAGCATGGTACTGCCATGGTAAGCCTTCAAGATCGGATTATCAGGATTGGAGGATCGTGCCTCCTTTAAGAATTGAAGTGCGTCTTGAACAGCATTTGGCATACCTGCTACTGCTTGTTTGTGTAATAAATGAACTTTTCCAAATATACCACTGATTGGTCTATCACCAGTATCTGCCAAATTTTATACCCTCCTTACTTTTACGACGTTAGTTCACTTCGTCTAATTGCTGTAAAACCTTTTTTGCTTCTGCTTCATTGCCAGCATTTTGATAGGCTGTACTCAGATCCTTGATAATCTCTTGAACTTGGTTTTTTGGAAGGTAGTTAGCATCTTTTTTATACTGATCAAGTAAGAATGTAAAATCCTGAATAGCAATTTTGGAGCATTGAAAAAAGGATTCTGGCAAACGAAGGCACACTTTCCCGCGCAGCAATCGAATTTCCTTACTGTTGGGATCCATAGATATTGCCTGATTAAGAGAGTTCAGACCCTCCTCAGCTTTATCTGCTTTCTCGATAGGTTGAGCGGCATCACGGCCTAAAAGTGTCAGTGCACTTCCGTGATAGGCGACGACAATTGCGTTATTTGGTTCAGACCCTCGAAGTGCTGCGAAAATCTCATGTGCTTTCTTGACAGCTTGCTTATCTCCAGTCACACCTTTCATCAGAATTTTTCTTCCTTCTTCCAACTGTTTAGCAGCATTGTTTTTCATCAATAGCTTCCTCCTTTGAGAATGACAGGTGTAAAGAGTCACGCAACCACTAACGTGAGAGATCGTAATCTCTTATGAAAAAAGTTAACGATTGGTGCTAGTTACAATATGAACTTTCTATCAGAACAGTTTGGATCAAATGATTAGTTTTTTCATAAATAAATGTTTGTCCGAGTCAATTATTAGCATCCCTGCATTTTATAAAGAGTAAAGGAAGGAGAAGAGTTCTTACTCAATCACTTTCATTGAATTATCAACAAGAGGGAATGGAGGATGTACATGAAAGGACAAACGCATAAAATGACAGTTTCGATTGATCAGCATTCCTCTCATCTGGAACAGTTCAAGGACTTCTATGAGCAATTAGATGATGAAGGAAAAACAATCGAAAAGCTGCCTCGCCATCAGGTAGAGGAGTATCAGCTGAAAGCAGTTAATGCAACACTAAATCATGTGTGGGAACACAACGAATATTACCGATCAAGATTAGAAGAGGCTGGATTTCAAGATCCGGAAATTGATAATTTAACACAACTTTCAAAAGTACCTCAATTGAAAAAGGATGTTATCAGAGGGGATAAAGGAAAATTATTATGTGTCGAACCGAAGGAAATCGGCCAAGTTCACCTTACAAGCGGAACATCAGGCAAGCCGATCTACACCTCTTACACACTTGCAGATCAATATGTTTACGATTTGCTTCCAAAATATGAGGAACTTTTTAAAGAAAAAGAAGAGGACATTACTGCAATTGCCTTGCCATATGAATTTGCCTTGCCAGGTCTTGGCTTTCAGCGTTTATTTCAATTTGCATTTGGGACAACTGTGCTGTCTCTAGGAAAAGGTGGCTATATGGCACCTGTTGACAAGTCATTAGAATTGATGAAGGAATATCAGGCAACTGTTCTGACAACAACCCCCTCATATGCTGCTCTTTTAGCAGAAGAAAGTGAGAAATATGGCATCAAAATCGGGGAAGACATTCGTCTCAAGAAAATCTGGCTTACAGGGGAAGGTTGTTCTTCTACTTTCCGTGAACGATTGGAGAAATGGTGGGGGTGTGAAGTTTCCTTCTTTTATGGTTCAACAGAGTGTGGGGTTATTGGAGTGGAATGCAGTAACCATAAAGGGTACCACATCATGGAAGGTCACGTAAAAGTGGAAATTGTTGATCCAGCATCAGAAGAGGTGCTTCCATATGGCAAAACAGGAGAAATTGTTGTAACAACACTGCTAAGAGAAGGAATGCCAATGGTGCGCTATCGTACTGGCGATCTGGGGAAATTAACACAATCAATATGTGAGTGTGGAATCAACATGGATGTCCTTGAGTTAAGAGGACGGCAGGAACATATGCTTCGTTTAGGTGCAGAAGATTATTCCCCTTTCTTAATCGAACATTTCCTCATGGAAGTCCCGGAAGCAGGTCTGTGGTATCACCTTAAACTAGAGCAAGGAAACTTAACGATTGAGGCAGAGAAGTTCCGGACAAATTTAAGTAAAAGACAATTGGCAGCAAAAATCAAGAAGCATATGGCTGACCGTATTGGGGTCGAATGTAAAGTAGTGATTCGCGATGATATCCCAAGGACATTTGGAAAAGCAACAAGAGTTTTTACAGATTAAATAAAAGAATCAGATGAAAGGGGGTGTCATCGTGAGTGAAGGCAATGAGGAAAGAGAGCGTAAATTTCGGGAAATGTATACACATTTACAAAACTCCCCTTTGTATAGACGAAAGTTATCCGCCTTTCCCAGACAGGGAGTGGAATGGAGTCAGATCAGCACCCTCCCTTTAACAACAAAGCAGGATCTGAGAGAAGCAGGGATTTTTGGAACGCTGGCGGTAGATTGGACGGAAATTGCCCAATATCATGAATCAACTGGCACGACTGGTGAACCATCTGCTTCGTGGTTTACAAAGGAAGATTTACAAACAGGTGGAAGACAATTAAAGGAATGTGGTGTCAAGTTAACTTCAAGTGATCTTGTGCTGATCCGTTTCCCCTATGCAATGGCACTTCCCGCATTCTTAATGCAGGATGCAGCATGGCAGACAGGGGCAGGCGTTGTACCAGCAAGTGGACGCACTGTCGTTATGCCATATCCCAGGGTCTTAAGTCTGATCAAAAAGTTATCTGTCACTGTTTTGGCAGGATTGCCTCGGGAAATGGAGCTTTTGGCAGAAACAGCTCGGCTTGAGGGTATGGATCTGAGTAAAGATTTCCAGCAGTTACGTGCCATTTGTGTTGCTGGAGAATTAATGACCGACAAACGCAGGAAGCATATTGAGAAATTGTGGGGTGTCCCTGTATTTAATATGTATGGTTCTACCGAAACTGCCAACATTGCTACAATGTGTGAATATGGTCATATGCATATTGTGGAAGAGGATTTTTATGTGGAAGTACTTGATGAAGATGGATTGGGGCCTGTTGCCACTGGAGAAAAAGGATATGCGGCGATTACCACCCTTTCTCACAAAGCCTCTCCACTGCTAAGATACTTCAATGAAGACATTATTTCAGTAAAGCCTTCTGTATGCAAATGCGGGCGCTCTGGTTCGATATTGACTCATTATGGAAGAGCCAAGGACCGGATTGCTTTTGGTGGGAGAGTCATCGATGCTAAGGAGATTCAAGAAGCTGTATATAGTTTGTCGGAAGTTCCAGATGCATGGCAAGTGCTTGAACAGGAAGAGAGATTGCATTTTCTGCTGGATTCCCATAATGCCGGCAACTGGTCGGAAAATATAGTCACATATCAATTATCTTCTAAACTTCCCGTGCCGGTTAGTGTGGAATTTACCAGCTTGCTTGATCGAAAGGAGCTAGTGAGTAATATTCCATCAGTAAAACCTGTTTATATAAAAAAACGAAAAACATGAATGCTGTTATTAGTTATAAACAGAAAGGATTGTTTATATTGAGTGATAAATCAAAACAAGAGAGATCACAGCTCCTAATAAGCCGTGAGCATAAAAGTGAAGATACAATTATTGAGGTGAAAGGAACAAGGATTGGCGGCTCATCTCATACACTGATCGCTGGACCCTGTTCCATTGAGTCTGAAGGCCAGCTCAGGACGGTTGCAAAGACCTTAAAGCAAGCAGGAGTTACTGTATTGCGAGGAGGCGCATTCAAACCAAGAACATCACCATATAACTTTCAGGGACTTGGGGAAGATGGGTTGAAAATGCTAAAGAAGGTCGCAGATGAAGTCGGAATGGTAACGATCAGTGAGATTATGACACCAGAACAGATTGATGTTGCCGCAGATTATGTAGATATCTTTCAAATCGGTGCCCGTAACATGCAGAACTTTGATCTGCTAAGAGCCGTCGGGAAAACAGACAAACCAGTATTGCTGAAACGCGGACTTTCCGCTACATTGGAAGAATTTAAGTTCGCAGCAGAATATGTTCTTGATCAAGGAAATGACAGAGTAATGTTAATGGAACGCGGGATAAGAACCTTCGAGAAAGCGACACGTAATACGCTTGATATCTCCGCTGTCCCCATCTTAAAGCAGGAAACTCACCTTCCTGTCTTAGTCGATGTGACCCATTCAACCGGAAGAAAAGAGATCATGCTCCCTTGTGCCAAAGCAGGACTTGCGGCAGGTGCAGACGGGGTGATGATTGAAGTCCATCCAAACCCTCCTCAAGCTCTATCTGATGCAAAACAGCAACTGAATATGGAAGAGTTCCAAGTATTCTGGCAGGAACTTACTAATTCTGGCTTATATAATAAATGACAGCAATCTTGTTCAATGAACGAGTTTTCTAATGGAGGTGAGAGAATGAAAGGCTCACAGTTTAATAGAAAAACGCTGGATATTTTACAAGATATCATCTTCCGTATTCTGCTGGTAACAGATGGCCGTACAACAGATATATTAGAAACATTGCTGGGTGAAAAGCTGAAAGTACAGGTAATCCGTCAAGAACAGATCGGGGTGAAAGAGGCCGTTATGACAGGAGAGTCCCAAGGCGCTCCTTATTATATTCGTGAATCTGTTTTGATCGGGGAGAAGAGTGGCGTTATCGTGTCTTACAATATTGCACTTGTTTATTCAAAGAATGTACCGCCTGCATTGTTTGAAAGCATGGCGAATCGTCAAGAGGGGATCGGCAAAGTGATGAACTCACAAGGAATTCGCACATTAAGGGAAGTTATCGATTTTGGATTCATAGAGGAAACAGCAACTGTTGATCTTTTCAACAGGCCAGTGAATATCAACTTGCCAAGCAATGGTGAAAAATTCCCATACAAAAAGTATTTTATTTATTTTGGACGAAAACCAGGCATTCAAATGGTAGAATATTTCAACCCAGCTATTATTCAGCATCGCTTAAAACAGGAGGTTGCATACGAGCAGCCGCATGAGCTTGATGAATAATACTGGAGCAATGGTTGGCTTGACTTACGTTGGGTCAGCCATTGCATCAGTATCATAAGAAAGCAGGATAGTTTATTCCTTTTTCTGCTGTTCCTTCACTTGTTCCATAACTTCCAGGCAATAATTCACCATATATTCCATAGCGCAATGTATGCCCTTCTTGATTGCTTTAGATAATTTGACTATCCCAATATCATAGGATTGATCCCGTTTATCTACAGCATCGGCAATATCTGTTTTTGCTGTTTCAGCACCTTTTTTTACTGCGATCATGTAGGCTTCAACAAATTTTACAAATTCCAGTTTAATGCCGGCAAGTATGGACCGTGATTGATTATCCTCCTTCATTTCTTTTTCCTCCTTAATGCTACCTTATTCGCCGGAGACCTCTTCTTTAGGTTGGAATTGGCATGTAGTTTGGCTGGACCCTTCTGTTCTTGTCCTGTGGAGGTACGGATCTTTTCCGTCTGCTTTTGTTGGTTTTTAGGGATAAGCAATGAAACAATAACACCTGCTGCTATGACAAAGAGAATAACACCAAATAAGCTATAGCCCAAAACAGTTAAAATTCTGTCCCCATGTCCCATATCCTTCATTTTCATCCTGATGTCACCCCCACCCTAAGCGAATAGTCCAGTATATGAAAAAATGTCCAGATTCATATAGTTGCTTAACTATTTCTAATGAAATTCCACATTAGTCCAGTCAAACAGGAAAAGATTACATATATATAAAGAGTCACCATAGAGCATACATTTATTTTACAAAGGGAGGCTACAATTCATGGAGAACAATGAGAACAAACCAGAAGAAGTGACCGGAACAGAAGATGAATTGAAGACATTTATCCAAGAGGAATTAGATAAAATAGAAAGCACAGAAAAGGATGAAGGTACAGAGGACTCACCACAAGATACAACAGGGAAGATGTCCCGTGCAGTTAGTGCAGTTTTAGAGCAGCTGCCTTTAGAGGAGATAATGGAATCAGCACTCAGTACAGTGTATAATGCCCAGTCAAGCAGTAATAAGGAAAAAAGGCGTGTGCAATCCAAAAGACGAGTAAAAAAAGTAGAAAGATAATGAGAGAGTGAAGGAGTTTCAAAGGTTATGGCTGTCTCTTTACATTCCACCATTTTTAAAAATATAGCTTCATTATTTATTTTTAGTTCGCTTGTGGTTATTCTGCAATGGAATGATGATCAGCTGTTATTGTTATGGGGGACTGGAATCAGCCTGCTTTCTTTCGTAAAATCGATGAGATTATTTAGTATCACAACCGTTGCCTTTGGTGCAGGATTTTATCTGTACAGCCATGTGAATGATCTTTTGGCAACGATGATGGATGGTGGAACTTTTATCATTTGGAGCAGATTGTCATTAACTTTTATCCTCCTCTCCTTAATTATTGTTTCTCTTATCTATAAAAGAGTTATTTTCAGCAGCTTTCAAAAGCCCCAATGGAAAGAATCTGTTCATCTCCCTTTTATCCTGACAGGGAGACACAACACAACTGTTCGGCAGTTCCTTCTGGTTGCAATGATGATAAACTTGATCGTATGTATGCCCTTTATCTGGAATAGTGGCTGGGAATATATCAAGGAAGTCTGGCTGTTTCTGCTTGGTTTTTCTGTTATGAATACTGTGCTTGAGGAAACCATATGGAGAGGTATCCTTCTCGATCGTTTTTCTGAGTGTTTTGGCAATAGCTGGGCTGTATTGATCACAAGTGTCGGTTTTGGACTTCAGCATTATTCACTTGGATTTCCCTGGAGTGGCTGCGTTGTATTTATTCTAGGTGGGTTGTACTTTGGAGCCATAACGGTAAAAGCAAATAGTATTATTCCAGCGATCATATGGCATATGTTTCTGAATATATTAATGGTGTGGAGCGGGATGATCGTGTAACGCGGAATTGAGCACAAGCTTTTATACAAATTAAGCATCCTGGTAAAGGAAGGATCCATAAGGCTCCCACTGATCACTTTATTCATGAAAAAAAGGCAGTGATTACATGGAATCACTACCTTTTGGTAAAAACTTTTTATTCTGATAACATCTCAACAAGCTTAGAGCTGGAGATTTCAGTGCCTGCATTAATCCGCTTTAGCGCAAACAGGCTTGACGGGTCACCTCGTCTGATTGTATTCATCCCACTGTTTACACTAAGGGTGACATCATAGTCTAAATCCTTTAACATTTGCTCTGTCTGCAGAACATACTCACCATACGGATAAGCATAAGCAAACACATCATTTCCAACATTTTGCTCTATTTGTTCTTCTATTTTTAATGTATCTCCCATAAAAGCCCGGGCATAATCCCCTGTTGTTTCCCCTTCTTTAGGCAAAGCTGCAAATCTTTCCGCATCATTTCCTTCATGCATATCAAAGCTGTGATTTTGCAGTTCGATAAGACCGGATGCATGCATTTCCTGTGCCTGCTGCCAGGTGAAATGCGGATAGAAATCAGCACCCTCAATTCGGTGGGTATCCCGTCCTGCAGACCAGCCGATCATAAAGATTGTTGCCTTCATATTAAGTTCTTTCAATACAGGGTACGCATATTGGTAATTACTCAAGTAACCATCATCAAATGTGATAACAACAGGTTTCTCCGGCAGTTCGCCTTCCCCATTCACATATGCTGCAAGATCTTTTAAATGTATCGGATTAAATCCTGCTTCTTTAATTGCCGTCATGTCCTGCCTGAATTTCTCTGGAGAGATAATCATCCAATTAAGCAAGCTGGGATCTTCTGCAATATGATGGTACATTAATACAGGGACGTTTACGCCATCTCCATCTTCTGCTGTAATGTGTGCAGGTGGAGTAAATACTTTTTCAATATGTTCTTCCACATTATCCTTCGTTGTATAATGGCCGAATTCCTCAGGTACATAAACTTCTGGATCATCATAAATATAACCAAGCATCATTTCACCGACACTATTACGGTAATGCATAGAATCATAATAATATCTTGGGTCATTGCTCATAGAGGTATAGCCGCTAAAATCCCAAAAGTCTGTCACCTCCGCAAGTTTAACCCAGTATTCTTTTAATTCTTCCATGTTATATTTCTGTAATTCTGATTTATAGGTGGCACCTGTAATAAAGGTAAATGTGGCCCCATGTTCTTCCGCGTATTCTTTCATCCGCTTTAGTGACTCCACATTCTGATCAATGGCTTGTCCTTCTACTTTCCCGATGGGAAGTTCAAAGTTAGGATTGTTTTGCCAAAACTCGTCCAGGTTATCAATATCTTCTTTATCCCGTTCCACCTTATTATATACACCAGTTTCCGGGATAATTTGCGAATATGCCATTGGATCAATTGCATTCTCTCCGAATCCTGCCAGCTTGTCATAACCATAAGCAGGATTGAGCCATAAATATTTTAAATAAAACGGAAGAAGAGGCTCGTCGGTTACTTTTGCGTGCAGGCTTTGTTTGAAATCTGTTGCTTCTTCATGAAAATGTCCAATTTCCTGCAAAGACATATGCAGGACAATATTTTTTACCTCATAATTATCAATAAGATGATAAAGTGTCTTCTCATAATCATGGAAATCCCCGCCATACATCATCATACTGTAAAAACTGGCATCTCCGTAGTATTTATTTAACAGTTCTGGCGATATGGAGCTTGATTTCGAACCGCCAATAATATAGGAATCATACTCTTCATGGTGTTCATCAAGGTAGGCGATTTTTGCTACACGTGGATTGTTGACCATATTGTAGGAATCCCACTTTAATACCTTATCCCCGAAAACGCCGAATGGATCAACAATCATATTAAAACCGCCAAGCAACATTCCTATTAGCAGCAATCCTCCGATAAATGCCATTAACCACTTTTTGAATTTCATACTGCACCTCTAAAATTGAAAGTATAAAAAGTCTGAAACAGCCGTCATTTGCGATAATGCTAACCCAAGCAACAGTGCTGAGATCACTGCATTTTTCACACTTGGTTTAAACTCTTCTTTCATCTGATTCGAACTTTTACCAAAGAAGGCAATTCCCATCGCCACAAGTAAAATGACAATTGTAACAGAATTATTCATGGCAAAAGTATATATGTCATAACTGATTTCTGAAAAACTTAAGTTCGCAAACTGCTGAAAATCAAACATTTTCCCCATAACGGTAAACGCCTGGGAGGTATCTGTTGCTACAAATAATATACGTGTTCCAACAACACCGGCGAATGTCAGTACCCATGCTACTATGAAAGGAAGCTGCCATTTGCGGCGCCGCATAAAATGAGACATACAGACAAATACGCCGTTTATAATCCCCCATAACACAAAGCTCCAGCCTGCTCCATGCCAGAAGCCTGAGACGAAGAATGTGAACATGACGGCAAAATAAAAATTGAAGCTTCCTTTTCCTTTCCGGTAGACACTCCGGAATATGTAGGTAGAAAGGAACCGCGATAAGGTAATATGCCATCGTTGCCAGTAATCCCGGAAGTTTCTTGCTTTATATGGAGACATAAAGTTTTGCGGAAGCAATATATTAAAGAATAACCCCAATCCAATCGCCATATCAGCATATCCTGATAAATCAAAATAGTAAGACAATGTGTAGCTGAATGTTGCTAACCATGATGCAAGAACATCATATGATGCTACATCTGAAAAATAAGCTTCCCCATATAAAGTGAGTGGATCAGCCAGAACTACCTTCTTTGCAGCACCCATTGAGAATAAGAAAATTCCTAGCATTATATTGTATTTGTTAAACAGTGGTCGTTTTTCATCTTCAATTTGCGGCACGACTTCTTTGTGATGCACAATCGGACCTACAATTAATTGAGGGAAAAACGTAATGAATACAAGATAATTAATGAAGGAATACTCTTCTGTGTGCTCCTTGTAACAATCAACAAGAAAGGCAATAAGCTGGAATGTAAAAAAGGATATTCCCAGCGGCAGTAAAATATCCAGCAAATCATAGGAACTGCCTGTCACAAAGTTGAAATTCTCAATGGCAAAGTTCGCGTATTTATAGTAACCGAGTAACAAGATATTTTCTGCCAAACCAATGGTAAGCAGCAATCTTTTCTTCCACTTTTTATTACGCCCATTTGCCCGAATAATAGCTATTCCTATTATATAGTTGAAAATTACCGAAGCAATAAAAGCGAAAGTAAACATCCCGCTTCCCTGCCAATAAAAAACAAGTGAAGCCAGTACAAGCCACACCTTTGATAATTCATCCAAACGAAAATGTGCCAATAATCTGTATCCTAAGAACGTAATTGGCAGAAATACCAGAATAAAAAGGTATGTTGAAAAAATCACGAAAAGGACTCCTCTACTTCTATATAAAATGAAAAAGGCGTGAGAAACGCCATTAACACCATATTCCATTTTATCACTTTTTAAGTTGATCGCAAACTGAAATTTCACCTTCTCTCCAGATAGAATCTCAGGAGTAATTTATCAGCAATTGTGGAAAATAGATATAGTAATCTCGGATAATAAAATATACAGAAAAAGGTGAAGCAAATGAAAGATACTTATATTAGAGAAACGCTTGCTGTTAAAGTAAGTCATGTATTCCCGCCAGATACGAACAACCATGGGACGCTTTTTGGCGGTAAATTAATGAGCGATATTGATGATATTGCCTCCATTTCTGCTATGAGACATGCAAGAAGTCCTGTTGTCACCGCATCTACAGACTCTGTTGATTTTCTAGTTCCAATCCACACAAATCAATCAGTATGCTTACAATCTTGTGTTACATGGACAGGGACAAGTTCCATGGAAGTATTTGTGAAAGTATTAGCAGAAAATTTAATTACAGGAGAACGAGTAATAGCAGCAACTGCCTTTTTGACATTTGTAGCTGTTGATGAGAAAGGCGGTCCTGTTCCTGTATCGAAGGTAATTCCAGAAACAGAAGAGGAAAAATATTTATATGAAACAGCGAAAATCCGTGTTGAAGCAAGGAAAAAACGAAGAAAGGAAAGCAAAGAGTTAGCGAAGAACATCAATATGGACAAACCTTGGGAGTAAGAATTAAATACTACAAGATAGTTAGTTTAATTCGTGAAAAAATAATCACCGCAGATGACAAATTTTGATATATAATAGGAGGAAATGACTAACAAAAGAGGTGGCCCTCTGTGACTTCCGAGTTAACTGCTACGATTGCTCTTATCTGTACATCTGCTGTTTTAAACTTGTACTTGTGTTTTCTTGTCTATAGAAAAAGACATCTTTATTCTAATATTGCCGATTTCTTTATTGGATATGCGATGACCATTACCATCTATTGTTTCGCTGCTGCCTTTAGTTTGTTGGCTGAATCTATGGTGGAAGTAAAGATCTGGACAACAATCCAATACATCGGAATTGCTTTCTCTCCACCATTAGGTTTATTATTTACGTTAAAATATTTGGGAACAAAACTAACACCTGGAATTTATTTTTCACTTCTCATCATTCCTGTCCTGTCACTGATGATGGTGGCCACCAAGGACTTTCACCATGCTCATTACCGGGTTTTTCAACAGGATCCATCCTTAGGTCTGCCTTACTTATATCTTGAAATTGGTCCATGGTATGTTGTTCATGGTACCTTTACCTTTGCATGCATGTTTTTTGCATTCTCATTTTTACTCATACGTTGGAAGGATACAGCCCAAATCTATCGTCCACAATTAGTTGCGTTATTGTTGGGACAATTCATTCCTATGTTGACAGCATTTATCTATTTAATCGGCTTAACTCCTCCGGGGATTGACCCAGTTCCGATTGTCTTATGGATTACCTCTGTATTATATCTATGGGCGATAAATTCCTCACGTCTTTTTACAATTCTGCCAGTCGCGAAGGATGCTATTTTTAACAGTATGAATGACGGGGTAATTGTTTTGGATGAATCGAATCGTTTAATTGAGTTTAATCAGGCATACAAGCGAATGTTCCCGCAAATCAATAAAAAGATGACGGGGAAAGATATTGAAAAAGTCTGGAAGGATTTAACGGAAGAACCTTTACTGAAAAATATGGAAACGAATGTGGTGACAGAGATCACCATTAATCATTCCATCTACCAAGTTAGTTTTTCACGTTTGCGTAAAGCGAGCGGTTCCCTCATTATTTTTACAGATATAACCAAGTTGAAAACCTTGCAAATGAAGCTGGAACATCAGGCATATTACGATGAACTTACTCAAACATTGAATCGAAGGGCATTTTTTGAGAAGGGGGAACAGGCATACAGTGGTGCTATTATTCATGACGTTCCATTTATCGTTATGTTAATGGATGTTGACTTCTTTAAGAAAGTGAATGATACACATGGTCATGACATTGGCGATAAGGCACTTCAGCATGTTGCTTCAACTTGTAAGTCAATGCTTGATGAAGAGATGATTTTCGCGCGTTATGGCGGGGAAGAGTTTGTTTTATCAGTAAGCGGCTATTCGTTAGAGAAAGGGGAGAAGCTTGCTGATCAACTTCGGATGAAACTGGAGAGCAGCCCGTTAGTTACAGAAAATCTCACCATTACCATCACAGTAAGCATAGGAATGGCAATCGCCAATACAGATACTTTGGAGCAATTATTAATCAAAGCAGACAAAGCTTTATATACGGCTAAACGGAATGGACGTAATCAGGTTAGTACTTTTGAACGGGTTGAAATTATTTAGTCTATTATTTGTTGAGTACACTTTTGATATACTAGAAATGATAGACTTAGTCTTACTACTAATAATGTTAAAGATTCAGTAGAATGAAACAAGTTAGGGGAGGTATTATGGCAAGTGAAACAATATTAATAGTCGATGATGATCAAGATATTCGTTCTTTAATAGAATTATATATGAAATCAAATGGTTATAACGTACTAGTTGCCAGTGATGGTATCGAAGCACTGGCAATGGTGGAACAGCAATTACCAGATTTAATCATACTAGATGTGATGATGCCTAGGCTGGATGGTTATGAATTATGCCAGGAACTGAAGAAAATAACCGATATACCAATCATATTCTTAAGCTCGAAAAATGATGATATGGACAAAATCCTGGCACTGAGCGTCGGTGGGGACGATTTTATTGAGAAAAACACCAATCCGCCATTATTATTGGCAAAAATAAAAGCACATTTACGCAGATACCGGAACTTATCCGTGAAAAATAATCAAAATGATGAGTACGTAAAGGATACCTCTGTTATCGATTATCCAGGATTAGTCATTAACCTTGATAGTGCTGTCGTGAAATTAAACAGCGAAATTCTGCGATTGTCGGCAAAAGAATATCAAATCTTATGTTTGTTAGCGCAAAACCCTGAAAGAATATTCAGTGTTGAGAAGTTGTTCGAATTGATCTGGGATGAAAACAGTTTAGGAGATTACCGGACAGTCATGGTACATATCAGCAATCTGAGAAAGAAATTAGAGACAGACTCGAATACTCCCAAGTATATCGAAACAGTACGTGGAATAGGTTATAAATTTAATGAAATACAATCATAGTTTTTCCAGCTGCTGATCTGAATCGATAATCTTCTTTTCTTTTAGAAATTCCTTTACTTGTTGAACAGAGCAGCCATTGTGTTTAGCAAATAGAAGAAGAGCCAGCCACTCTTTATCTAATTTCTGTTCATTACCGGAATTATGTTGCACTGTATCCATCATACAGATCCTCCTTTTCTCTTACCAGAAAAAGTATAATCTTCAAAGTTAAAGTGGTGCTAAAGTGTAGTTAAATTTATTTTAAAATTTCATATTTAGGGATGATGGTGAATGAAGAAAGTATTGAATTACCAATTGACAGACAAACGGATTCTTTCTGATAAATGGGCACTGTACAATGCTGTTTCCATTGATGACAAAAGGAAAGTGCTCATTAAAACCATAAACAATAAGGCCTATCCAGACGCAAAAGCTGAATTGATTCATGAATACTATACACTAAAGGATAAAGAGCTTTATGGTGTACTTCTGCCGGTTCAATTGGAGAAAGATAAAGAACAGCCATATGTGATCCTGGAATATTTTAATGGGGAGCCTTTAACGGAATGGATAAACAAAAAGCAGCCATTTGATACAAATCATTTTTTGAAAATGGCAATGAACTTAACGACAGTTCTTTTCTCTATTCATCAAAATAATATTATCCATAAAGCAATTCAGCCAAATAACGTTTTGTATGATGAGAGTACTGACAAGCTGAGGATAACGGGCTTTCACCTGTCAACAATGCTTTCAAGTGAACTGTTGCAGGCATCTGCAGCAACTAACCAATTGGAAGGGCTTTATTATTTATCACCTGAACAAACAGGAAGAATGAATCGGTCAGTGGATTATCGCACAGATCTGTATTCACTAGGTGCTTTGCTTTACCAGCTTGCAACAGGCCAGGTTCCCTTTCATGACAAGAGCGACCCAGCTGAAATAATCCATGCCCATCTAGCTCAATCACCGAGACCTCCACATGAAATGAATAAAGCTATCCCCATTGTAATTTCCAATATTATTATGAAACTGTTAGACAAAATGCCGGAAAAACGTTATCAAAGTACAGATGGGTTAAAACGGGATTTAGAGAAATGCTTTTATCATTTTCACTCAACCCAAGGAATGATTCAGTTTCCACTTGGGGTATCTGATGCTCGCTCCGTTTTAGAAAAGCCGCATAAACTTTATGGGAGAGAGCAGGAACTTAATAAGCTGATAGAAATCTTTGAGCAAGTAAAAAATGGCCAACCGTCAATTGTACTTATACCAGGCTCATCAGGTACCGGGAAAACGGCACTTGTCCAGCGATTACAAAAACCACTGTTAAATAAAAGAGGTTACTTTACAGCAGGGAAGTTTGTCCAGTTTCAAAAGCATATTCCTTATGCACCGATAATAGAAGCATTTCGTTCTTTAATAAAGCAAATCTTAACAGAAAGCAACAGCAGTATAGAAATGTGGAGAAATAAAATAAACACAGCACTCGCTAACAATGCATGGATAATTTCTAATTTTCTCCCTGAGATTGAATGGTTAATTGGCAAGCAAGGAAATGGACCTGACTTGCCGCCGCAAGGGGTGCATAACCGATTTAGACTTGTTGTCAGAAATTTCATTGATGTTTTTGCAACCGGAACCCATCCACTTGTTCTATTCATCGATGATCTGCAATGGGCTGACCATGCAACAATAGACTTAATCAAACACTTATTGCTGAATCCTGGCAGAAGGAATTTACTGATAATTGGAGCATACCGTGATGATGAAGTGGAAGTGGGTCACCCATTTGAAATCCTCTTAAAGCAATTGAAAGAAAAGGATATCATATCTGCCAGTATTCCGGTTCACCCTTTGACCAAAACGGATATGGAACAATGGATTAATGAAGTATTCGGATTAAAAGCAGAGTCTCTCGCTTCCTTGACAGAATTGACCTGCCGAATAACAAAAGGAAATCCCTTCTTTATCAACCAACTATTTCTTTTGCTTTATCAGGAGCAAGTTATTCGCTTTGATCTAAGCACGGCATCCTGGAAGGTAAATCTTGCCGAGTTACACCAGATTCCGCTGACTGATACGATGCTTGAGTTTATTATGAAACAGATCAATAAATTGCCAGCACAGACAATGCGTTTGTTACAGATCGCCGCATGTATCGGAATTAAGTTTGATCTTAAACTTTTAAGTACGATAACAGGAGAAAGCTATGAAACGATGGCAAAGCAATTGTGGGATGGATTGGAAGAGGGCGTGATTCTGCCAATGGACATTCATTATAAATGGGTTTACCCAAAGGAAAATGAACAATTGCTTAAACAGCATCCGCCAATGTACTGTTTCCTGCATGATAAAATTCAACAGGCTTTTTATAACTCCATGTCAAAAGAAGAGCAGGAGCTCACCCATTTGAAAATTGCGGAGGAACTATTAAGAAATTATACAGATAAGGAAATTGAGTTTCATATCTTCGCACTCGTCAACCATTTGAATATATGCCGATCGAGATTATCTGAAAGGCAACTAAGTGATCTAATTAAATGGAATCGGATAGCAGGTGAGAAAGCGAAGACTGCTGCAGCATATCAAACAGCTTGGAATTATTATCAGAGGGCGTTCCGGTTATTGCCAGATGATAAGTGGAACCTAAATTATAAAGAGACTTTTAAAGTAATGATGGGATACGGGGAGTCACTATATTTAAATCAGCATTTTGAAGAGGCTGAAATTATTTTTGAAGAGATGTTGGCACATGCGAAAACAAAGCAAGAGAAACTATCTATTTATAATTTAAAAATTACTCTGTATATCCATATTCACAAGGTGGAGAAGGCCACAGAAGCGGGCCTTGCAGGTGTGCGATTATTCGGTTTAG
This sequence comes from Gracilibacillus oryzae, assembly GCF_009498735.1. Lineage (GTDB taxonomy): Bacteria > Bacillota > Bacilli > Bacillales > Amphibacillaceae > Gracilibacillus > Gracilibacillus oryzae. Next base: position 48,358 of record NZ_ML762429.1, on the reverse strand, counting down.
ATATAAGAAACAATCCAGGTAAACTAACAGTGGCGAAGGAATATATGTTAACTAAACTCGCTTTAGGTAACAGGCGGAGTGAAGATTTGCTAAAGATTACACCTGTAGCTGATTCTTACCAAAGGGAAGTTTTGCGTACATTAATTAATACGAATGCACCAACCTATCACTTCAATCAGAATCTTGCGACAATTTTAATGCTGCGGGCATTGCGCCTGACATTAAAGGTTGGGGATATGGATTTATCTGCGCTTGTCTATAACAATTATGCCTTAACACTGAGTGCAGGCTTTGGCGATTATAAGGGAAGCTATCAATTTGGGAAGCTTGCTATTGAACATGTGAAAAGATCCGGTGAGCGGGCTTTACAAGCACGGGTATTTTTTGTTTTCGGTACATTTGTTAATCATTGGAAAAATCATATTCGCCATAACCTGGAGTATTTAGAACAATCCCAGCAGATCTGTATTGAAACAGGGAACCTGCACCTGGCTGGTGCCAATGGAGCTTTTATCGTTTTGGCCCAATATATAAAAGGGGATCATTTAGAGCTGGTAGAAGAAGGTATTGAACGACAGTTAATGTTTGCACGAAAGAATGAATATGCTATAACCAGTGATTATCTTGCAGAACTATCTGAGTGGATTGCTGTTCTAACTGTGCAGGATAAACAACCAACATGGAACTTTCCTGACTTTACTGATGATAAGTCAGCAGCAATTATTCATAAGACAACAAGATTGCAGGTAGCGTATTTATTAGATAATCAAACAAAAGCGCTATTACTAATGGAGGAATTAGAGCCACTAGTTGATAATACACTTGTCCTCAGTGTGGCGCCTGAATATTTTTTCTATCATTCATTATGGCTGATAAAGCTGATGGATAAAAATATTATTGAGAAAAGAATGAATTTAAAAAAATTGAAAAAGAATATTGCAAAATTAAAAAACTGGGCAGAGCATGCACCTGCTAATTATTTACATAAGTACTTATTGGTTCAAGCGGAATTAGAGAGGTTTAACCAAAAGGAACAAAAGGCAATGGCGCTTTATCACGAGGCAATTGAACAAGCGGAAGCGAATGGATTTTTGCAGGATACAGCGATTGCGAATTACTGTGCAGCTAATTTCTATCTGGCATCAGGTCTCTCCCAAAATGCTAAGTCTTTTATGACAGAAGCCTATAACGGATTTTTGAATTGGGGTGCAAAACATATTGCAAGCAAGATAAAACAAGATTATCCTCAATTACTGCTGCAGATAAAAGACAGTGTGCTAAGTGGAATGGTACCAATGGAACACCTTGATAGGAATGCTTTTATTAATGCAGCCCAAATTATTTCAAGTGAGGTAGTGTTAGAAGAGTTAATTAACCGTTTAATGGAAATTGTGCTGTCATATGCTGGTGCGGAGCATGCCTCCTTTTTATTACATACAGATGGGGAGCTTGACTTAGTTTCTTATCACCATTTTAATGGGCTATCCATGAAGGGCGAAAATAAACAAAGATTTTGCCAGGCAATTGTTTCTTATGTGAGGAATAGCAAAGAAGTCGTAGTGTTAGATAATGCCGGAGAGCAGGGCAATTTCACTGAAGACAGCTATATTCAAGAAACAAAAGCCAAATCTGTATTATGTCTGCCGGTTATTTATCAAGATAAGCTTGTTGCCGTACTGTATATGGAAAACAATCAATCAACAAATGTCTTTACCCGTGAGCGGTTGAATTTCCTGAATTTAATCGCCTCACAAGCGGCTGTATCGATAGAAAATGCGTATCTTTATTCAGAACTAGAAGAAAAGGTAAGAATGCGGACAGAACTTTTGAATGAATCGAATCAATCGTTAAGTGATGTCAATCAGCAATTAACGAATTCAAAAGAGAAGATGAAGCATTTATTATCAAATATATCCCATGATCTCCAGTCACCTGTTACTGTTGTCCAAGGATATGTCCGTGCATTACTTGATGGAATAGTTCAGGATCCTGCCAAACAAAAGGACTTTCTCCAGACAATCCAAAATCGGTTGAGCGGTTTAAATACATTGATGAAAGATTTATTTGATTTGTCAAAACTGGAAACAGGTAATATGCAATTTTCGCTGGAAGCCATCCCTGTTGATCAGTTATACTACCATTTCTGCAGTGTATTTGCATTGGAAGTAGAGCAGAGTGGACTAGAGTTTCATAATCGATTGTTAGTAGATTCAGAGAATGAATATCCATTGATTGAGGTTGATGTGGGGAGGCTGGAACAGGTCATGGCTAACCTGGTATCCAATGCAATTAAGCATACCGATAAAGGGACAATCGAGCTAAGCTTAGCCATTTCAGAAAAAAACCAGGCGATTTTCACTATTAGAGATGAAGGGGAAGGCATTTTACCAGCAGATATTCCTTATGTTTTTGACAGATATTATACGAAAAGAAAAACAAGCGGAAATGGATTAGGTCTTGCTATCAGTAAAGAAATTATACACTGCCTTAATGGGGAAATATGGGTGGAAAGTATTGTGAACGAAGGCACTGCTTTTGCTTTCTCTATCCCGATTATTGATGAAAGAGAATATGATCAAGTAGCAGAAGTGAATGAGAGCATAACTCTATAATAGATATTAGGAAAATCCAGCAGCTTCGCTGGATTTTTTCTATTTTAGGAAGTCGCAAGAAGGAGCGGGAAGTCGCAAGAAAGGAGCGGGAAGTCGCAAGAAAGGAGCAGGAAGTCGCAAGAAAGGAGCAGGAAGTCGCAAGAAGAGAGCAGGAAGTCGCAAGAAGGGAGCAGGAAGTCGCAAGAAGGGAGTGGGAAGTCGCAAGAAGGAGCGGGAAGTCGCAAGAAAGGGGCGGGAAGTCGCAAGAAAGGAGCAGGAAGTCGCAAGAAGAGCGGGAAGTCGCAAGAAAGGAGCAGGAAGTCGCAAGAAGAGAGCAGGAAGTCGCAAGAAAAGAGCTTTTCTTTTTACTATTACTCTACTATAGTAGTGAAGAGTTGGATGAAATTATAAAATAATTATTAAATTGTCAGAATGATAAAAATTTTGCTTTAGAATCGATAGTGTGAGAGGAGTAGTTACCATGGTTTCTATTTTACTTGTAGAAGATGATAAAGAGATTGCCCGGATTTGCCGAGATCATCTTCTTCGTCAGGGGATGCGGGTTACATGGGCGTCGACTGGAAAGGAAGGCTGGGAGGATTTTAATCAAGCTACGTATGACTTGGTGCTTGTTGATCTCATGCTCCCGGAAATGGATGGATTTCAACTTTGCAAGAATATCAGGCTGAATAGTGATATTCCATTGCTCATTATTAGTGCAAAGTTAGAAGAGGAAGCAAAGATCAAGGGATTGGATCTGGGTGCAGATGATTATATTACCAAGCCGTTCAGTCTTGAGGAATTAGTCGCCAGAGTAAAATCACATTTACGAAGATACCAGCGATACCAAGGGATTGAGCCACAATCAAATCAGATAAATTTCAATAATGGACTGACAATCAATATGGAACAGCGGCTTGTCGCCACTTATGATACAGAGATTCCTTTAACATCGAAAGAGTTTGCTTTACTGCAACTGTTTGTTCAGCACCCGAACAGAACGTTTACCAAAGCCGAATTATACGAGCATGTATGGGGTGAAGTTGAAGGGATCGGGAATAACACGATTAATGTCCATATCAAAAGCCTTCGTAATAAGCTTGATGAGCAAATGAAAGAGCCCAAATGGATTGAAACCGTTTGGGGAACAGGTTACCGGTTTATTGGAGAACAGATAGTATGAAAATCCGGGCATGGCTGATGATTTCTTATTTGATTGTAATGCTTCTTCCGCTTGTCGCAGCATATGGTTTCTTTATTTTAGTTCAGGAATGGGATCAGTCAAAAGCTCTGGCCGACTCGTTTGAATTATATGAGCGGATGGAATCAATGGAAGAACAGCTCCAGTCACCACAACTATATCAGATTAGACCAAGAGATGAAATGGAAAAACTGCTGCCTGAGGAAATCCATAAAGAAAGTATTATTGTGGAACTTTACCGGTATGATGGGATGGGAATCTATCAGTCTAATACGGAAGAGCAGTCATTATTTAAGATGGACCGATCACTCCTTTTTAAAAACCTTTATCAATATGATATGTCCTATGATGCTTTTACAGTAAAAAAGCCTGTCTATCAGAATGATCAAATTGTAGGAATTTATCAAATCAGCATTGACCGTTCAGAGTGGGTAGAAGGAGTGCAAAACAGACGCAATATCATGATAGCTGTTTCACTCACCCTTTTTCTTATCACCTATGTTGTAGTTATCTTTATGCTACACAGAAAACTGAACATGCCGCTGAATAAATTGATGAAAGGGATGTCCAATTTCTCATCAACTCAAAAGCCAACCTATTTTGAGCATAAGAAAAAAGATGAAATTGGCCAGCTGATGCAGCATTTTGAACAAATGCAGGATGAAATCAAGGAAGCTCAAAACAAGGCTAAACATGAGCAGGAGGAAAAGCAATTAATGATGGCTTCTTTTTCTCATGATATAAAAACGCCCTTAACTTCTCTTCAGGCATACGCAGAAGCACTGCAAAATGAACGCAACCTTTCCGATACAGAGCAGGAGGAATACCTGCAGATTATAAAAAGCAAATCAGTTCATATCAAAGGAATGATTGAAGATCTCACATTATATGCGAAGCTTCAGTCAGCTCAATATGATATGGAATTAGTAAAAGTCGATGCAGAAGAGTTTTTTGATATGTTGTTTGAAGGCTATGATGAACTTGCCAGAAAGCATCAAGTCCATTTTAAGAAAGATAACTTAGTCAGTGGAACTTGTTATATGAATGATCGGCAGATGGTGCGCTATCTCGATAACTTGATGAGCAATGCGTTAAGATTTACAGAAACAGACAAAACTATTGGGGTTGCAGTGATAGATACTTCCAACGGTTTACCTGACTGGACTTTTGCTGAAGCAAGAGCAGATCTAGACCAGTTCAGAAAAGGACAGGCAATACTTATCGTCCAGAATGAGGGACCAGCTATCCAGGACAAACAATCAATTTTTAAGCCATTTTTTCAAGGGGAAGAAGCAAGGACTTCCTATCAGTCCAAAAATACTGGTCTTGGTTTGAATATTGCCAAACGGATAGCAGAGAAGCATAGAGGTGAGTTGAAGTTGTGGTCATTCGAGAATAAAGGAACCATTATTGCAATGAAATTTCAAATAGAGAAGGGAAGCGAATAAGATGAAGAATATTTGGAAAATGTTAATGATCGTAAGTCTTGGATTATTTTTAGCAGCATGTTCATTGGAGGGTCTAGATCAGTATTCCCCTGATCAAATTGTCGCAAAAGCAGTAGAGGATAATGAAAATATTACTGGATTTTATATGAAAACAGATTTTGACGTTTACAAAGGGGAGGAAAAGATAGAAGATTCTATTATCGAACAATGGACAGATAAAGAAAATAAACGAATCAAGTCTATGTCTGAAACAGCGAAAGGCGAAGTATCCATGAGTGTAAATGATGGAGAGAAGATTATTCACTATTCAAGTTTACAGGGAGATGCAGTTGTAATGGATACATTAGAAGAAAATGATCAATTCATTGGCCAATCACCTAAGGATGACCTGAAATTCACATTAGAGAATTTAAGAGAAACCCATAACATTGAGGTAGTTGGCGATGAAGAGATAAATGGTTTCGATACTTATCATATTAAAGCAACACCGAAAAAGAAAGACAGTCTAATGGGAGAAGAGGAGTACTGGATCTCCAAGAATAATTGGTTTATTATCAAGTCTATTTCTAAATCTGATGATTTAACGATCGAATATACTGTCACAGAATTAGAGATTAATCCTGTTTTTGATGAAGAAACATTTACAATAGACCTTCCTGAAGGAGTAGAACTGAAAACAATGGAAGAAATGGATCCAGCGGAGAAAACAACCTTAGCAGAATTAGCAGAAAATTATGGTCAGCCGATTTTAACGAGTAAAAATTATGATTTAGTTAGTGCAGAAAAATTTTATATGGAAGGCTTTGACCGTACAGAAGCAACACAGGAATTTATGAAAGATGGCTATAAGCAATTCATATTAACGTCATTTGAAGCGCCAGAGGAAGAATTATCTGTAGGTTTAGAAGAAAAAGAAGAGATAGAAGTTCGTGGTGTGAAGGCGATTTATATGAATGATGTGATTCAGAACCTGGTCTGGGATGAGGATGGCATGAGTTATTCCCTGCTATCAATGAATCCAGAACTAACGAAAGAAGATTTAATTGAAATTGCTGAAAACCTGGAATTTGTGGAGAAATAAAATGTTTCTCTCATTTATGAATAAATTCATTTTCAAAGCAATTGTAGAAAGAAATCAGGCAAAAGTCTATCAATTGTGTTATCTGTTAACAAATGAACGTCCTTTAGCAGAGGAAATAACATGCCAGGTTTTCAATAAAATCTATGAGAAAGGAAATTTTCGAAAAATAGATCACTTAATGCTTTACCAACAGGTGATTGATAATCTACAAGATTCCTTTCTTGTTAAAAGAAAGGAAAAGATAAACAGAAAGAAAAGTGTGGGACAGGAGCTGCCATTAATAAATGAAGCGATTCTGCATCTGCCGGTTAGGGAAAGAATGGTTTTAGGCTTAGCGCATGTCTGTTTATTACCTGTAGAAGTCATCAGTTCACTATTAGATGTCCCAGCACAGGATGTAAAGAAAAGCTTATATCACAGCAGAGAGTTTCTAACCGCTTTTCTGAAGGAAAGAGAGAGAAGAGATTACAAGTTGCTAATTTAAAAAAAAGGAGTTTACTTATGAACAGTTCTGTTTTATTTCTTATTGCTATGGCAACCATCGTTATATGGATTGCTCAGTCTCGAGAGCTTATGAAGCCTTCCAAAGAACAGAGTGGGAAAACAATAGTAACTTTAACATCTGCAGGATCCTTATTAACTCTTGTTCTGACCATCTCACTTTTTCAAAGTCTCTCATTTTAAGTTTTTATGCTGCTTCAAAGAAAAAGACCTAAAGGTTCCTATGCCAATAGGTCTCTTTTTTATTTCTAATTCATTTTTGTGCTCCCAGAATTACGATTAGTTCTTAAAACAATCATAAAAAGAAATAAGTGCAAGTGCAAACTTATTTCTTTTTATCTTTTATACCTACAAGATGATGTGCAGTAATAGCAGAAGCTATCGGTATGACGATGGCAACTCCCATTCCTGCTGTCAGAATCGAGATCAATTCACCATTAAGAACTTTGGAATTAACAATTTCTCCAAAGGAATATTCGAGATCTTTAAACCATATCAGCAGACCTAAATAGCCGCCGAAAAAAGCGAAAAACAATGTGTTGCTGCTTGTGTTAAGAATATCTCTGCCAATTCGGATTCCGGACATAAAAAGATCTTTTCTTGTAATACCAGGGTTGTGCTGGTGGATTTCCCGCATTGGTGATGTAATCGAGATAGCTGTATCGACAATTGCTCCGATCGTACCCATTATGATCCCGGATGCAGCAATTTTCACAAAATCAATACCAATATAAACAGAGAAGATCGTTAATCCATCTGACTCTTCTTCACTAAAACCATAAATCATCGACTTCTCTGTGATGAAGAAGATAAACAGCAGCAAAAGCAAGGTTGTAAAAATTGTCGCGATAAATGCCAATGTTGTTTTGTTATTAATATCATTAATATAAAAAAGACTAATCGCACCTATAAAAACACATGCAACTAATGTCAGCAAAACAGGATTTGTATTTGGGTCATTCATAATCAGTACAGTAACAATCAGGACAAGAAAGTTAAGAAACAAAGCGATAAATGATTTGATCCCTTTTTTTCCACCGACTAAAGCCATCAGAATAAACAGGATAAGTGCTAATAATAGTAAAACATTCATTGTTTCGCCTGCTTTCTTTTTATAAAGTAAATCGAAATATAGAGTGTAATCGGAATGGTTAAGACAATCCCGATTCCCCCTGCTAAGGCGCGTGCCAATTCAATGGAAAGATTGGTTGTTAAAGTAAAGCCGATTGGTGATTCATTTTTAAAGTATAATAACAAATTCGGGATCGATCCACTGACATAAGCAAAAAACAAAATGTTCGTCATTGTCCCCATAATGTCTTTGCCGATTTCAAGACCAGACTTTTTCAACACATCACTGTTAATCTTGTTATTCTTCTCATATAATTCAAACATGGATGATGACATCGTTATCGCTACATCCATTACGGCGCCTAATGATCCGATCAGCAAACCTGCCATAAAGATAACTTGTGGATGTCTGCTGAGTAAGGACATCTCTTCATAGCGCAAGCCCTGTTCTCCTGTGAAAAAAAAGGCAAGGAAAGCAATGGCCAGTGAAGTTGCTGTTCCAAGGAATGTAGCGAGAATCGCAGTGTACGTTTTTTCATGAAGCCCGCTGACCATTACTAAGGACAATACAGTAAAGAAGATTATACTGATCCCGCATATAATGAGTAAACTGATATCCGAATTATGGATATAAATATCTAAAGCAATCGACAGTATAATCGCATTAACGGCAAGACTAAGAACAGATAATGCTCCTTGTTTTTTGCCAACAAACAACAGGATCAAGACAAACAGCCAGATAACCAATATCAGGTACTGATCCCGCTTTATATCACCAACTGAAATACCGTCATTGGCCAGGAAAAATTCTGTGCCTTCTTTCAGGTGAAAATGGATCGCCTGTGATTCGGAATATTGATTTTCAATCTCCATCGTTTGTCCTTTATCTGCTCCATTTTTGATCACCGCTGTAATCTGCTGGGTTACAGTAACATCTTTATTGTCATATTGATCGACTATCTCTGTCCGTTCCAACTCATCTGTTTCAGTAATCTGGACAATCGTTCGGTCATAAAATTCATAATTATTATTAACAAAAATGATTGAGCTGATAAACGCAATTAATACAAATATATATATCAGATATTTCTTCTGAAATTTTCTTTTCATTTCCCTCACTCCAAAAACTAGATTGACATGAAACAATAACTACTATATCATAGGATAGAATTGAATACCCGATCGGGAGAGGTTCATAGCTGTAAACCCTCTATAAAAAACTATGGATACATGATAATCGAGCCATGTCCATAAGGATGTGGTTTTTTTGTTCTATAGATTGTTTTGCCTTGCTATGATCTCTTTCCTGGGGTCTTTTTCTAATCGATAAAATAAGGAGAGAAATCATATGTTACGAGTATTTTTATATTTACTATCAATTGTTACAGCAAATGTGGTAACAGCAGCGTTTATGCCATTACAGTTTGGCGTGTTTATTATTCCAATGGGGACACTTTTTATTGGAGCAACTTTTATCTTCCGTGATTTGGTGCAGAATAAGTTCGGAAGAGGCAAAACCTATGCATTTATTTTTACTGCATTGTTTTTATCAGCACTTGTTTCCTCCCTGCTTGGTGATACACTAATGATCGTTGCAGCATCTGCTCTTTCATTTATCATCTCAGAAACAGCTGATACGGAAATCTATACAAGATTAAAATTACCGATGGCCTGGCGCGTTTTTTACAGTGGGATTGTTGGCGGGTTCTTTGATTCAGTTGTATTTGTGATTGTCGGCTTAAGCCCGCTTGGAGCAGGAATGCTGCCATGGGAAGCTGTACCTGCAGCAATATTAGGCCAGATAATCGCAAAAACGATTGTTCAGATGATTGGGGCAATTGTATTGAATCAAGTGTATGTAGTCAAAGAGAAGCGTGTCTTGGCTGAATAGAACGGAAAAAGCTATTTTCATATGAAGATGGCTTTTTTTTACTGGGTGATAGAATTATTGGTATAATTAGAGAAGTCTACTTAAATTATTTATAAAATAGAAAGGAGTGTGAAAAAATGCGTGAGCAATGGTCATCAAGAATTGGTTTTATTATGGCATCAGCGGGCGCTGCGATTGGGCTTGGTGCAATATGGAAGTTCCCTTACGTAGCAGGTAATAATGGTGGTGCAGCATTTTTTCTGATTTTTATTATTTTTACACTTGTGATCGGTCTTGCCATGCTGATTTCTGAATTTATTATTGGGCGTGGTGCAAAAAAAGAGGCAATCACTGCTTATAAAACATTGGCTCCAGACAGTCACTGGAAGATCATTGGCCAGCTTGGTGTGCTCGGCTGCTTCTTATTGTTATCTTTCTACAGTGTTGTAGGAGGATGGGTCCTGATTTACAGTGCAATGTCTGTAACTGGACAAGTTATCAAAGAGGGTGCTGAATACTCGGCATTATTCGGCAGTGTGACAGGTTCACCTGCTATTACATTAATCGGTTTAGCTATCTTTCTGTTAATTAATGTCCTGGTCATATCCCTGGGAATCAAGAATGGGATTGAGAAAGCAAATAAATATATGATGCCATTATTATTTATCTTTTTCCTTATTCTTGTCGTACGTTCACTGACATTAGAAGGAGCGATGGAGGGAATTTCCTTTATCCTGAAACCGGATTTCTCAAGCATTACGGGTGAAGGGGTGCTTTATGCTTTAGGACAATCCTTTTTCGCATTAGCTGTTGGCTTTTCTTGTATGGTGACATACAGCTCCTATTTAGGAAAAGAAGTGAGCATACCGGGATCTGCCTCCTCTGTTGTTATTATGAATATCCTTGTCTCCTTGCTGGCAGGTTTAGCGATTTTCCCGGCTGTTTTTGCATTCGGAATGGAACCGACAGAAGGTCCTGGCTTATTATTTATCATTCTGCCAACCGTCTTCAGTCAAATCCCGCTTGGGGAAGTGTTCTTTAGTCTGTTTTTGCTTTTATTCTTGTTTGCGACATTGACTTCTGCTTTTAGTTTGTTGGAAATTATCGTATCTGCATTCACAGAAAGCGGAAAGCGTTCCAGAAGAAAGGTGACATGGATTGCTGGTCTTGTCATGTTCATTGCAGGTATTCCGGCAGCATTATCGATGAGTACATTGAGTGAATTCATGATTTTTGGCAAAACCGTATTTGATGCAACAGACTATTTAGTCAGTAATATTCTGTTACCGCTTGGGAGTCTGCTGATTGCATTGTTTATTATGCACAAGATGGATAAAGCAGTTGTAAAGGAACAGTTTAAGCTTGCAAACGGCTTGTCAGACACATGGTATAAGAGTTGGAGAGTTGTAATGACATGGATTGTGCCTGCAACGATTCTAGTTGTATATGTGAATTTATTAGGCTTATTAAGTAATTAACATATATTTCAAAATATTGTTGTATATTATCGATAGACAGACAGCCCTTATTAGTGGTGAGGATACCATTAATAGGGGTTATTTTATTAAATGGGGAACTTATTAATAGAGAAGCAGTTGCTCGTCTAAACAATATTACCTCAATTAGATAAATATTCCTGATTAATTAGTCAGAATTTTCTTAATATAATCTTTACCATCTATTAACAGTAGGTAAACATTCATTTGATAGATTGTGGAGTGTAATAAAAACTATGAAGGAGTTGGTAGAGAATGTTTAAGAAAATTAGTGCGATTGCATTAACTACAGGTTTAGTATTATCAACTATGAGTTTACCAGTTATGGCTGATAAGCCTGATAATCCAGGAAAAGGAAATGAAAATAGTAATGGTGGTAAGAAAGTAGAAAATATTATTTATATGATTCCTGATGGATTCAGCTCTACATATGCAGCTAACTACCGAGTATACAAAGGAGAAAATGCTATCTGGGATGAGCATTTAAAAGGAATGTACACTACTTTATCTGCTGATGCCGATATTACAGACTCTGCAGCTGCTGGTACTGCAATGGCAACTGGTGTGAAAACAAACAATGGTGTTGTTGGTCTTGATCCAGAAGGTAATGAACTGACTTCCATTCTTGAAGCAGCTGAAGCTGACGGTAAATCATCTGGTTTAGTAGCTACTTCCAGAATTACACATGCAACTCCTGCAGCATTTGTAGCAAATGTAGACAGCAGAAACAACGAAACAGAGATTGCTAGACAGTTTATTGAAAGCGAAGTAGATGTTCTTCTTGGCGGCGGACAGGATATGTTTAAGCTAGAAGAAGATAACGGAAAACAAACAGACAGAGATCTAATTGAAGAGGCTGATGAAGAAGGCTTCACTTATACAGAAGATAGAGATGAATTACTGGATCTTAAAGAAGAAATTGATGTAGAAGATGATGAAAGATTAATTGGTCTATTTGCTGAGGCTGCACTTGCACCTGAATTGCACCGTGGCGATACAGAAGAACCTAGTATAGCAGAAATGACAGAAGCATCAATTGATATTTTAGAAGAAGATAAAGATGGATTCTTCCTTATGGTAGAAGGAAGCCAAATCGACTGGGCTGGACATGCAAACGATGCAGCTTGGGCAATGTCAGATGTGGAAGCATTTGAAAAAGCAGTAGAAGTAGCAATGGAATTTGCAGAGAAAGATGGTAACACATTAGTGGTTGTTGGTGGAGATCATGATACTGGTGGTATGACAACAGGATCAGGTGCTTCTGATGGATTAAATGCTGATCTTTTAAAAGAAGTAACTGCAACTGGTGAAGGTATTGCTGCTCAGTTAAATGAAGACCGCTCAAATACAAAAGAAGTAGTAGAAGAAAATACTAAATTCACATTAACAGAAGAAGAAGTAACAGCTATTCAGGAAGCTGAAGATGCAGCTAGTGCAATTAATAAACTTATCAGTGACCGTGCTGGAATCGGCTGGACAAGCACAAACCATACTGGTGCAGACATTCCTTTATATGTTTATGGTCCACAATCTGACAAGTTTATCGGATTCCATGATAATACAGACCTTCCGAAGTTATTAGCTGAAGTTATCAAAGTAGAACTAGATAACACGGTAGAAGAATCAGACGAATCAGACGAGACTGAAGAAGAATAAAACAAAGGGAAGAGCCTAACGAGAAGTTGGGCTCTTTTCTTTCCATAGTTTCTGTTTATCACAGCGCTAACCGTCTGTAATCCCCCCACTGATCAAAGTCTCACTTTATTAATGAATGGAAAGAATGAAGACCCCTTATGATTATTCTATCGATAAGGGGTTTTCATATTACTATAGTCATGGAAGCTAATCTGGGTTCAATTATTTATCATCAATATCAATTACCTGCCCATTTGGCATATGCAATTCAATATTCATCTGCTCAAGATCTGTCGGTAATGCCTCAAACTTTAATTCAAAAGTAGTGCCTGTGAGATCAGTACTGTAGCCACTCCCTAGCTGACTGATTTCTTCTCCATTTATGATTAATTTGATTTTACTGAAATCCAGGTTTTCAACAACTGCTTTACTTCCTGTCCCACTTATTCTCGTTAAGGTTGGGGAGGCTGTGATTGATTGGAAGGCAAGTTGATCATTATCAAGCTGCACCTTTTCATTGATGGATTGTTTGATACTATGACCTAATGCTTTTACTGGATCATAAGCGAAAGTGATCGATTTACTTGTATTAAAAAATTCGACAGTTAATTCTTTCGCAAATCCGTTGGGCGGTTCAAAGCTGTGCGTCCCTTTCACAACTTTTCCGTCTTCGCTAACTTCTCCCATGCCGCTCTCATGGTTAGAATCTGTTAAGAAACCGGAAATTTTATTCGGGGTATGGTCAAATTCAGGATTTTTCTCGATTGATTGCGGGCTTTCTAATGTATAGAACATAACCAGTTGATTATCGTCAACAATTATTCCGTCTATTGTAAAAGTTGCTCCATCTTCAAAAGTGATGCTTTTATTAATGGTCTGCCCCATCCCGAGCTCATTCAAGTGCTGCAATGTATCGGAGACAACATCGTCATACCCAATAATCTTTTTGCCATAATAGGCAAGACTTTGGTAATTGTAGCCGATCAGTATACTGACAACCAAAAGTGCAGCGATACTTTGCCATATTTTCATATTCCAGTTCGTATGACGACGTTTTGGCTCCTTGTTTAAGGCTTGACGCAGCCGGAATTCTGTTTCCTCTGGTGCCTGATGCCCATCTAATTGCTCTTTTTTCTGATGTATCAGTTGTTTTATCCTACTCATCTTGTTCACCCCGATTTAAATGATGTAGTTTCTTCAAACCATAGTAAATCCTTGATTTCACTGTTCCTATCGATGTATTGGTCATTGTTCCAATCGTTTTTAAATCCAAATCATGCAAGTACTTGAGCCTGATCATCTCTGCCTGCTGTGGGTTTAACTGGGCAAGTAGATGATCAAGGTCAAGCTGTGTATTTTTTTGATCCACTGCATTACCGGAACTCGCAAATTCTAATTCATTATCTTCTATCGAAATAGTTTTCTTTCTTTTACGAAAGGCATCATAACAACATCGGACGAGAATTGTTTTACTCCAACTGTAGAAGGAATCGCGATTTTTCAATGTATGAATTTTCTCATAGAGAATAACAATCATATCTTCCATCATGTCTAATGCATCGTCTTTGTTCTTCATATAAGAGAAAGCGAGACGGTAATATTCATCCTGTTTTTTCATAATAAGTTGTAACAGCGCATCTTTATCGCCTTTTTGCGCCTTTTTCACAAGTTTGCCAGTCAATTGTTATCCCCCTTTCTATAGGTAAGAGGCAACGTGATAGTAAAAAGTTCATTTTATTTTTTATTCAAATAGTTTACCATTAAGGGGAAAATATCCTGTTTCTTTACTATTCTTAAGCAATTACATTTAAGATGGCAGAATTATAGTATACTTGCATTATCTCACTGAGGTTGATATATAACCCAGTATTCTTGGTTAGAGGGTGAATTTATAATGAATATATTATTTTACTTTATACTATATATAATCCCTGCTTCACTTTTTATTTTTATGGCAGGTATGATCTATGCGAATAACCGTTATAGCAGAATGCACAAAACATGCAGTCTATTGTACATTTTTGCTTCATTATGGTTTTTTGGTGTATTCACCGCTCTTATAACTTTTCCGCAATCTATTAATGAAATTATTATTTATTGGATCAATGGGTCGATCACGGTTACTTCATTACTATCTGTCCATCTTTGGTTTATGACGGCCGGAATGTATGAGAAGAAGAATGGTAAATTTCTTAAACTGGCCTTTATTCCAGGTGTTTTGCTAATCTTAATGCTCCCGATTGAGTCATGGATGGTGGAAAATCCGCTAACATCTCAAAATAAAACATTTATTCCTGGGCCTGGTTTATATTTGCTGTGGATTGTTGATTTTCTCTATCTTTTGATTAATTTTGTTATCATAATAGTAGAAATGAGAAGAGGCAGAAGTGCTGCCAGATTGTGGTTTATTGGCCATTTGTTGTTTTTTGTATGGACCATCATTATGTTAACAGCAGCTTTAACGTTTCAGGATGTCTATATATTTTTCTATCTCATCCCGTACGGATCTTTATTTTGGGCGATAGCCATTTACCTTAGTATGACACGGTTTGATTATTTATCGTCTTATGAAAAAAGGTATCATATTCTATTCAAACGATCTCCTTTAGGGATCCTTCTGCTTGATAAAGATGCAAAGGTGGTGGAGGCAAGTCCTCAAGTGCCTCAGTATTTAGGTGTGAAAAGGGAGGAACTTGTTCATTCCCCTATCGTGTCACTTTTAGATGGGATAAACAAGCAGACGTACATGAAGGAGCATCAGAAGGTTTTTGAGAAGAATCGAAAGCTAGTAAATGTTGAACTATCTTTTGAAAATAGGTTAAAGGAACGCAAAACGTTACTGGTTGATTCTGAGTTTATTACGGTAAATGGGAAGAAACTTCTGTTTGTTATGGCGAAAGATATCACAGAGGCGAAGGTTAAAGCGGAGAAAGTACAGTATCTTGCATATCATGATGTATTGACAGGCCTGTCCAACCGAGCTGCATTTGAAAAGAAAATAACAGAACTGTTAAACAAAAATGCGAAATTTAATTTTCTGCTGCTTGACTTAAATAAATTAAAACAAATAAATGATACATTTGGACACCAGGCTGGAGATTATGCCATACAGCATGTTGCTAAAGTTATTCAAACAGCAGTCAATGAAGATGATCATACAGCCAGATTGGGCGGTGATGAATTTGTCCTTCTGCTCGATCTGGAGGAGACAAATGAGATTGTCAACAAAATTGAAAAGCAGTTGGCCGTGCCGCTGCAGCTCCCTGATAATGAGCAAATAACTCTGTCTGCAAGCATTGGTATTAGCAGTTATCCTGCTGATGGAGAGACATTAGAGCAATTATACAGCATAGCAGATAAACGGATGTATAGGCAGAAGAGGCAAGAGGATAAGCCTTCCATAAAAAAGAGATATTGAAATGTCCAACAGGGAATTGGAAAAGGGTTTAAAAAATATAATAAAAGGTTTAGAAGACTTAAAGAAGGATCAAATGAAAAAAGAGAATATTAAGTATTGGTCACCTGTAAAAGTGATGTTTACATTATCTGAACAATAAGAGGAGAGCTTTCTTTTTTGCAATGAAACGGACATCTATCCTGTGCCCTTGCCGAATGAGAAAAATACACACCCAGTATGGCATTGAAAGGCCTCTTCACCGCTATGCTGGGGTTCTTTTGCATGCTTTTTAAAAGCCGAAAAAGGTTCTACTCATAAAATGACCTTTCTAATCCCTCGTCAGTACCCTCTCTTCCGTAACGTATCCATACAAACGAAAATGATGATATCGAAAAACCCTGTCAAGATATATAACGCAATCTCACTATCCGAGAGATGTTCCTATTAAAATTGAGATGTAGATGGCAAAGTTAAGAAAATAGGAGTGGAGGTGGCTTAATCTGTTTTGTGCAGCAGATTTCCAAACGAAAGAGGTGGCTTGTAGATGTCGGAAGTCATTAACAAATCTGTGAAATTGATACAGGCACTGAAGCCAGATGAATTTGAATATGAATGGAGTGCCACAGAGATCAGTAAAAAGGTGGATATGCCAGTCCAGACTGTTCATCGCCTGCTATCATCCTTAGAAAAGAATGGTTTTGTTTACAAAAATAAAGAGAACCGGAAATTCAGGCTGGGCCTTGGGTTGATGCAATTAGGTCTGTCTATTTGGGAAGGATTATCCATTTTAAACATCTCCAGACCTTTAATGGAGAAATTAGCGGACAAAACGCAGGAAAGTGTTTATTTAACTGTTAGAGAAGGGAATGATGGCATATTTGTTGAGTGCATTAATTCCCCGCAAATGCTGCGAATTGCAGAACCATTGGGAATGAGGCTGCCTTTATGTCATGGTGCATCGAAAAAAGTAATTCTGGCTTATATGAAACCATCCGCACAGGAACGAGTGATTAAAGGTTTAATTAGAACGGGGATTTTAAAAACCGAAAGAGAATTAGATTTATTGTTAGATGAGCTGACATTGATTAAACAACAAGGTTATTCGATCAGCACAAGTGAAACAACACATGGTACGAGTGGCGTAGCGGCACCTATCTTTGCATGGAATGGCCAGGTGGAAGGGGCTGTAAGTGTCGCAGGACCGGAAATAAGGTTTCGGGCCAATTATTTGAATCGGATCATCAACGCTGTAAAGGAAACAGCATTTGATATCTCAGATAAGATGGGCTGGGTTGACACAAGCCATAAATAAAAAAATGTAAGATCTTCTAACATACTTTTTCAAGATTTCCCACTATGTAGGATGACCGCCTTTGATTTTGAGAAAAGATAAGGCAAGATAAAGGTATGAAAGGAAAGAACAAAACTAAACAAGAAAGGGGAATTTTCTTGCAAAAGGCCATTGCCAAAACCAAGATTAACAGAGAACGTTTAGCAAGGTCTATTGAAGAGTTATCTATCTTTGGACGCAATGAAAATAACGGGTTAGATCGGACTACATTCACTCAGGCCGAATTACAAGCAAGGGACTGGTTGAAAGGGGAGCTGCATAAGCTCCATCTTCAAGTGAGGCTCGACCAGGCAGCTAACATCTGGGCAACAAGAGAAGGAACAGATAAGGCATTACCTTCTATTACTTTTGGTTCTCATATTGATACAGTCCCAAATGGCGGGAAATATGATGGGGCATTGGGGGTGCTAATCGGCTTGGAAGTAATGAAAGTACTGGAAGAATACAATATACCGACAAGACACAGATTTGAATTAGTATCCTTCAGTGCAGAAGAACCGAATCCCTTTGGTTTATCCACCTTCGGAAGCAGGGCAATCACAGGAAAATTAAAGCAAGAAGATATTTTAGATGTAAAAGACGCAGACGGAACATTGCTAACAGAGGCATTTAATAAAGCAGGAGGCGATTCAGCGAATTTTGAAGCATGTGTACGAGATTCTGATGAAATAAGTGCCTATCTCGAGGTTCATATCGAACAAGGAAAAAGATTATTAAATAAATCCATTCCTATTGGGATAGTGACCGCAATTACCGGAATCTATCGGGAAAAGGTGACAGTGACAGGGGAAGCCAATCATGCGGGAACAACCTTAATGAAAGATAGAAAAGATGCTTTGGCAGCCGCTTCGGAAATGGTGCTTGCATTAGAAGATATTTGCCGTAAGTATCCTGAAGATGAAGTTGTCGGAACAGTAGGTAAGCTAGACATTTTGCCGAATTCCGCCAATATTATCCCGGCACAGGTTGAATTTATGTTAGAAATAAGAGGCAAGTCACCACAAGAAATAAAGGAAGTTTTATCACAATGGAATCGTAGAATCGAAGAAATGAATCGTCCAGTAAAAGTCCAGCGAAAAATAATATTAGACCAGCTGCCCGCACCAATGGATCAGCAGATTATTCAGGAGATGGAGGAACAAGCAACTCAGTTAAATTATTCATCCTTACAATTGGGCAGTATGGCAGGGCATGATGCAACACATATGGCTTCGATAACAAAGAGCGGGATGCTGTTTGTGCCAAGTATCGAAGGGAAAAGCCATTGTCCGGAAGAAGAAAGTCTGATAGAAGATATCGAAAAAGCAGCAAATGTGTTATTGCATACACTGCTAGCTTTAGATAAAAGATTAGATTCATTATAAAAAATCTGAATATTCAGAAAATATGTGTAAAGGAGAATGAACATGTGTGGCATTGGAGGACTTATTTACAAAAATTCTGTTCATGAGAAAAAAACGGGCGAAATCGTCATTAAAATGCTGGAGAGTTTATGCAGACGAGGACCTGATTCCACGGGAGTTGCCCTTTTGCATCCTAAAACAGCAGACAGTTTATATATGGATGTGAATTATGAAAAGGAAGGAAATGGCGCAAAAGTTATCAATCTGTTAACAGAGTTTGCGACGATCGTCAGCACAACGGATCATGGCAGTTATGTTCGGGCACTGATTAAAGATGTTAGTGACGAAGAATTGTTAATAAATGCAGTAAACAATATTGATCATGATGTATCTGTCTCAAGTTATGGAGAACAGCTGGAAGTATTAAAGTTTTTAGGAGGAGCGGAGAATTTAGAAAGGCAATTCAGAATCTCTGATTATGACGGGAAAGTCGCGATTGGCCATACAAGAATGGCAACAGAAAGTAAGGTGGATATTTCTCACTCGCAGCCATTAAGTTGTCATCAAGGAAAAGATTTAACAATCATTCACAATGGCCATATTACCAACTACATCAAACTGCGCAGCAAATTTGAGAAAAAGGGCTACCATTTTATTACTGGAAATGATTCCGAAGTGATTGCCGTTTATTTAGTTGATAAGTTAAAAAGTGGCTATGACTTAAAAGAAGCGATGGAACTGTCCTTAAATGAACTAGATGGATCGTTCAGCTATATTGCGATTACACCGGAAAATGTCGGGTTAGCGAAAGAGCCATTTGGAATGAAGCCAATGGTTATTGCCGAAACAGATGATTTTGTTGCTTTTGCTTCAGAAAGTATGGCAATCACTAATGGATTTGGCAAAAACCTGAGCGTATTTGAACCTGATTCTGAGGAGGTTATGATATGGAAGCTGTAAAGGCTCATATGACGATTGATTGCAATGAAGTCTCTCAAAAAGACCTGAATAAAATAATTGCTGATTCAGCCAAGCAAGGCATAAAAGAAGTGCTGATAAAAAATCCGCAGGCAAAGCATAATCTTGGTGTCGGGATTACCGATCCAATCCATATCGTCTATGAAGGAGATGTCGGCTATTATGCCTGCAGCTTATCTGACCATATTTCGGCTGTTGTGCACGGCACTGCGGGCTGGGCGATCGGTGAGAACCTGATGAATGGCGAAATTGTTGTCGAAGGCAATGCGGCATCTTCTACTGCAGCATCCATGCGAGGCGGAACAGTTGTAGTAAAGGGCAGTTCTGGTGCAAGAACAGGCATTGGGCTAAAAGGCGGTACACTGATTGTCGGCGGAAATGTCGGCTATATGACCGGCTTTATGATGCAAAAAGGAAGAATGATCATATGTGGAAATGCCGGCAAGGCGTTAGGTGACTCGATGTATGCAGGCACGATCTATGTTGCAGGAGATATTGCTGAGTTAGGAAATGGAGCCGAAATTGTCGAGCTTCCTGCTGAAGAATATGAGGAAATCAGAAGTACAATGGAAGGCTATGGTATGAAGGCACCAGCCAGCTTTAAGAAAATTGTCTGTAACGGAATGCTTCATAACTTTAATAAAAAGGAGTTTGGCGTATGGAAAACAGTACTATAAGAAAAAGCAAAGTATGGAGTCCAGAGAAAATTGATGAAATTCAAGAAAAAGCCGAACTAGGCAGATACCGGATCAGAGGTCAGGCGACGAAAAGACAGGATTTGCCGTCATTTGATGATCTTGTTTTCACACCAGCAGGGTTGTCGCGTGTCGCTTTGGAAGGTTACAGGGAAAAATGTGATACACAAGTAGTGATAGGAGCAGGCAGGGTCAAACGTCCGCTTGTTCTGGAAACCCCGATTATGGTTGCAGGGATGAGTTTTGGGGCAATCAACTCTAATGCAAAAAAAGCTTTAGGAATTGCGGCAACACGCTGCGGGATCAGTACATGTACTGGTGATGGCGGGATGCACCCAGTGGAACGGGAAGCCTCCGAGAAACTAGTTTATCAGCTTCTTCCCAGCCGTTATGGATTAAATCCATATGATCTGAAACGTGCGGATGCGGTGGAAATTGTTGTTAGTCAGGGAGCGAAACCAGGTACAGGCGGAACATTGCTTGGACAAAAGGTATCAGAAGAAGTTGCGAACATGCGTGATCTACCACTAGGTGTGGATCAGCGCAGTCCGTGCCGCCACCCTGACTGGATGGGCCCGGATGATCTTGGTGTCAAGATAGATCAGGTTCGGATTGCGACAAATTATGAGGTGCCTGTTTTTATTAAAATTGGGGCAGGAAGAGTCTATGATGATACGAAACTTGCAGCAAAAGCTGGTGCTGATGCGATTGTGATTGACGGAATGGAAGGCGGAACAGCCGCTTCACCGGAAATTCAACTGGATCACACTGGAATTCCGACAATAGCAGCTGTCGTGGAAGCGGCAGAAGCTTTACACGAAATTGGAATGAAAGATGAGATTAAACTGATCATCGGCGGAGGAATCAGCAATGGGGCAGATGCTGCAAAAGCAATTGCACTAGGAGCAGATGTTGTCTATATCGGTACAGCAATGCTTGTTGCCCTGAATTGTAATAAATCATTATATGTAGAAGATTATGAAGCACTTGGAACGGTACCATCTGCATGCCATCACTGTCATACAGGGAAATGCCCTGTTGGAATAGCTACACAGGACCCTGCTTTAATGGCTCGCCTTAATCCAGAGGAGGCAGCTGACCGTGTGGAAAACTACATTAATTCGATCACAATGGAAATGCAGATCTTTGCAAGGTCTTGTGGCAAGAGTAAGGTAACTGACTTAGATCCAACTGATCTACGCTCGTTAACCATGAGTGCAACAATGATTACAGGTGTGCCAATTGTAGGAATGGGCACAACCCGTAAACCATATTGGGCAAATTACGACCACTCAACCGAAATGACCGAAATGGCATTAAGGTAACCATTTAAATGAAAGGGGAATGTACAGTGAATGGAGTAATGACAAGAAATACCGAGTTGTTGGAAGCTGTTGAGAAAAAGCTTGCCGAGGAAAAGGTCCAGTTTCTGTTAGCATCTTTTTCAGATATTAATGGAACATCCCGAGCAAAGTTAGTTCCTTCCAAACGGTTAGCATCCGTTTGTGAGAGCGGGGCAGGGTTCGCAGGCTTTGCTGTTGGAGATCTGGGTCATGGACCAACTGATCCAGATATTCTATGTATACCAGACTTAAGCTCCTTGACGATTCTGCCATGGCAAAAAGACCTGGCATGGTTTGCCGGAACGTTAACAGAAGACGGAACCCCTTGGTCTTATTGCCCCAGAACGATCTTGTTGAATGTAATGGAAAGAGCAAAAGGTATGGGCTATGAGATGAAAACAGGAGTTGAGCCGGAGTTTTTCCTTTTGAATCAGGATGAAAAAGGGGAGATCTCCCCTTCAGATCCATTTGATGTAGCCAAAAAGCCTTGTTATAACCAGCAAGCCTTAATGAGAAATTATGACTTTTTAAGTACACTGATCAAATATATGGATGATTTAGAATGGGGAGTTTCTCAGGCAGATCACGAGGATGCAAACGGCCAATTTGAGGTGAATTTCAATTTTGCTGATGTTCTTACATCTGCCGACAGGTTGACGTTTTTCAAATATATGATTCGCAATATGGCTGAGGAACGGAACTTAGTAGCAACCTTTATGCCGAAACCTTTTTCTCATTTAACAGGAAATGGCTGTCATATGCATTTAAGTCTCTGGAACGGTGAACAGAATTTATTTGAATCAGATGGAGACTTAAGAGGGTTATCTGATACAGCTTATTATTTTATTGGCGGAATTTTGAAACACGCTCGCGCTCTTGCAGCGATTGTTTGTCCAACTGTTAACTCCTATAAACGGCTCTCCGCTTTATCCACAAGTTCTGGTGCGACATGGGCGCCGAACCATATATCTTATGGAGGCAATAACCGAACACAGCTTGTGCGTATTCCAGAAGCAGGGAGAATCGAATTCCGCGCAATGGACAATAATGCCAATCCGTATTTAGCAGCTGCTGCCATATTATCAGCAGGTCTTGATGGAATTGAAAATGAAATCGATCCGAATTTGATCATTTCCGATAATTCTGTTTTAGTAGAAAGCATT
>NZ_ML762429.1:1531-25184 GCF_009498735.1 Gracilibacillus oryzae | reverse complement strand
AATGCCAGCAAATTACCTACTACTTTGCAGGAAGCAATTACAGAATTGGAGCAGGATGCTGTATTAATGGAAGCCTTAGGTACAGACTTTATGAAAACATATATTAATAGAAAAAAAGAAGAATGGGCAGAGTACCACGATTTTATCAGTTCATGGGAAATCGAAAAATATTTGAAGGAAGTCAATTAAATTGTGAGAAAGCTGGGAGATGAATGTAGTGGATAAACAATATGATGTAATTGTTTTAGGAGGCGGATCGATGGGTTCTGCCGCTGCTTATTACCTGGCAAGGGAACAGAAAAAGGTGATGGTTATCGATCAATTTTCAATCCCTAATCAACGTGGCAGTCACCATGGTCATACAAGGATGTTCCGGCTTGGTAATGGAAATGGCGGTCAGTATGTTCCTTTAGGAAAAGAATCCCTCCGTTTGTGGAAGGAACTTGAAGAAGTATCAGGCAAGACACTATATAACAAAGCTGGTGCCCTCACGGTAGGTCATCAGCAATCCACTTTTGTAAAAGAAGCTGTGAAAAGTTCCATCAGCAATGATCTGGTATATGAAGAAGTGGATGCAAAGACAATCATGGAACGGTGGCCTGGGATTCAGATTCCGGACGATTATTACGGCTGCTTTGACCCGGAATCTGGTTTTCTTTTTAGTGAAGAATGTATTGAAACATATAAACAAGAGGCAATCAAACTAGGTGCAGAGGTCATCGAGAATCAACCAATATTGAAAATGGAGATGAAGGAAGATTGTGTCACCTTATATACAGCTGAAGGACAGTATCATGCTTTGAAGCTTGTTGTTACAGCAGGCGCATGGTTGCCAAAACTTTTGCCGTCTATGAATCTGCCAATTCAGCCAGTGCGAAAAACAATCGGGTGGTTTGAACCTGTTGTCGACAGCTTATACAGTGAGGATTTTCCTTGTTTTATCTTTGATACAGACACCATTGGCCACTATTACGGTTTTCCTGATTTCGATGGCGGCGGTGTGAAGTTAGGGAGAATGGATTTAGGCTCTGATTGTGATCCTGATAAGCTTGGCCAAGAGTTTGGCGCTTATGCAGAAGATGAAGGAGATATACGGAATTTTCTGGAACATTTTCTGCCCGGAGCTGCAGGTAACCTGGTCAAAGGAGCTGTGAGTATGTTTTCTATGACTCCTGATGAGGATTTTATCATTGATCTCCATCCTGAATACAAAAATGTTTGCCTTGCTGGAGGGTTTTCTGGTCACGGATTTAAGTTTGCCAGTGTTGTTGGGAAAATTTTAGCCGATTTGTCGATTGATGGTCGAACGGAATATGATATATCCTTTTTAGGCTTGAATCGATTTTCAGCATTGGAAGAAGTAAAGTAACAAAAAACCTGGAGGTGGGTCCATTGTTAAAAATTAGAAAGATAATGATGATCTCTTTGGCATTACTGCTTTTATTCCCTTCCAATCTGTTTGCAGCAGAAGCGGCAGAATCTGCTATAAGTGCCGGGGATACTGCCTGGATGCTAATCGCCACTGCTATCGTTATCTTTATGCACGTTCCTGGTTTGGCCTTGTTTTATGGCGGATTGGTCAGTGACCGGAATGTTGTCTCAACAATGATGCACAGTTTTGTCAGCTTGCTTGTTGTCTCGATCGTCTGGGTATTATGGGGCTATACGTTAAGCTTCGGTACAGATATTGGCGGTTTGATTGGCAGCTTTGAATTTTTTGGCTTTAATAATGTTGGTGATGAAGCAATGGGTACTATTCCACACTATATTTTTGCCATGTTTCAATGTGCCTTTGCTGCCATTACTGTTGCGATTATTTCCGGGGGAATTGCCGGAAGAATTTCCTTTCCTGCCTGGATATTATTTTCTGCTTTATGGGTAACTTTTATTTACTCTCCAATGGCTCACTGGGTATGGGGCGGCGGCTGGCTATATGAGATGGGAGAATTGGATTTTGCCGGTGGGACTGTTGTTCATATTCTCTCGGGAGTCAGTGCGTTAACAGCTGCAATTGTTATTGGCCCACGATCCAATCATTTAGAAAAAGGACATCATCCACATAATATTGTGCTGTTTCTAATTGGTGCTGCAACACTCTGGTTCGGCTGGTTTGGCTTTAATTCCGGCAGTGCGCTTGCTTCTGGTGGATTAACCGCTCTTTCTTTTGCGAATACACAGGTCGCTGCATCTGCAGGTGGTCTGGGCTGGCTGTTCATTGAATGGATTCATCGCAAAAGACCAACACTAGTCGGTGCTGCTACTGGGGCGATCGCAGGATTAGTTGGAGTCACACCTGCAGCCGGCTTTGTCACAGTGCCTTCAGCTATCATTATTGGTTTAATTGCCGCACCAGTAGGCTACTTCGGGATCCATTTTGTCAAAGCCCGCTTCAAATATGATGATACGTTAGATGCTTTTGGTGTCCATGGGCTTGCAGGAATCTGGGGAGCAATTGCTACTGGATTATTTGCCACAACCTCTGTGAACGAGGCTGGCAACAATGGTCTGTTTTACGGAAATCCTGAACAATTGCTTCATCAATTAATTGGTGTTGGTACGGCAATTTTATTAGCGACTGTTGGTACGTTTGTTATTTTAAAAGTAATCAGCTTGTTCATGCCTTTACGGGTAAGTAAAGAAGACGAGCTGAGAGGGCTTGATCTTAGTTTTCATGAAGAACGGGCTTATTCGACTGTTGCAACAGCAAGTACTGATAGTAAATCGACAAGTATTCCCTCTTAAATTAGGATGTGGACATAAAAACGACATCTGCTCAAGCAAAGGGTGCTTGAGTAGACGTCGCACTTATGCCCTTGGGTAAAAGCGAAGTATTTTGACGGAGCGAAATACGAACCTGATATTTCATGAACAAAAACACGGACACTTTCGAGTTCGGGTTTTGATCGTTTAATATCGTTTTGTCTCAGCCTCCAGTACGATTAGTTGATCTCCTGCATCAAGCATGAGTTTATCTTTAAATGTGACAAATACCATGCTGCCATTTTTGCGTTTGATGCATAATGGTATTCCTTCTGATTTCCATTCATTTTTTAAAATAGTCTGTTTATTTTTAAATTCAATTGTCTTCAATATATAGCCAATGTTCACCTTTTTGTTTAACTCGGTAAATGTTGCTCCTTCACCAAACAGCAAATTGGCTTTTATAGAGGGCGGGACTTCTTTATGCTCGGACTGAAATCCTCCAACTGGCAGAGAAAAAGTGTTATTATAACCGAACTCGGGAAAATAAGTTTGGCAAACAAGCGCATTATAAGCTGCATCTCCCCTCATTGCCAAAATGGTATCATATGGTGTCATATCTATTTCAAAATCACTGTGCTCTGAGAGAATTTCTCCATGGTATGTCGCAATCCCAAACTTTCTGGCACGAGATAATTTATCATAAGATGTATCTGTAATGAGTACAGATGTCCCTAATTCTTTTAAATGTTTGGCAAAGGCAATGGAAAAACTGCTTGCCCCAACAATCATTACCCCTGAAGACTCTGTATTAGCAAGTCCCAGCTTACGAGCAAAGGGGCCGATCGTAAAACCATGTGCGCAAACCGTGATAAACACTAAAGCTAACGTAAGTGGTGTTAAAATCGTTGCATCCTGGTAGCCATCCTCTATCAATAGCTCGGCAAAATAGCCTGAAACAGTTAATGCAACAATCCCTCTTGGTGCAATCCAGCCGACAAGTGCTTTCTCCTTTAAACTCAGTTCTGTTCCAATAGTAGATAACCAAATCGACAATGGTCTAACAAGAAAGAGCATGGTGATAACAAATAAAATAATCGGCCATGTAAAAACATCTATAAGTGTCTCTCTTGTCAGGGAGGCAGTTATTAAAATAAAAACAGTGGATGTAAGCATAACCGAGATATTTTCCATAAAGTGGCCGATACTTCCAATCGAGTGAACATACTTCTTGGACCGCGCCAACGTCAGACCCATGACAGTAACAGCAAGCATACCTGTTTCATGCATGATCGCTTCTCCAAATATGAAACAAATTAAGACAAAGCAAAAAATAATGGGGGACTTCATATATTCTGGAAATAACCCCTTACCAACGAAAAAGCTAACTAGAAAACCAATTGCGAACCCGACTGAAGTTGCTAGAATCGAATCAACAAAAAACGGAATGAAATCAATAAATTGAAATGGTCCCTCTGAGGTTATTTTAAAAATCTCATAAGCAAACAATGCAAGCAGCGGACCAATTGGATCTACGATAATTCCTTCCCATTTCAGTACAGAAGCAACTCGAGGAGGTAACTTTGCTTGCCGAAGCAGGGGGATAATGACAGTAGGACCTGTCACAACAAATAACCCGCCAATAATAAAAGAGATCTCAAGACTTAATCCAGCAATTAAATGTGCCGCAAACGAACCGCCGATCCATGCCAAAAGAGCGCCAAAGGTTACGATACGATAAACGGACTTAGAGATCCCTCTCACCTCACGAATATCAAGGCTTGTACTTCCTTCAAACAAAATCAGTGCGACAGCCAGAGAGATAATGGGACTATATAGCCCCCCTAATTCAGCCTGGGGGTTGACTAAACCTAGCATAGGACCAATGAAAAGTCCGGCAATCGTCATGATCACAATAGATGGCCACTGTATTCGCCAGGCCAGCCATTGGGAAAACATACCGAGAGAAATGATGATTACGATACTAATTAATGTAAGTTCTTGCGGAATATAAATCACCCTCTACTTAAAAATCGAAATTGTATTCAATAGTAAATTTTATAACTTATAAGGTAAAAATGCCACTTTATCATAGCACTAAATGACTTTCCTACTCAAAGTCACCCGTTATCTTTTTCCCCCGATAGAATGAAATATCTCCAATATTTTTTGTTCTCGCAAAAACCAAGTCAGATATCCTGACAGTATCTCATTATGTTGGAAAATAACGTTTCAATAAAGCCACAATTTTGAGATTATGATTGTGAACTAAATAATACGGAAAAAGGAGCTGGTAAATGTTATGGATTTAGCAGAACTGAATGAGGCATACCAGATGCTTGGGAATATCAGCATGGAAATCTATTATTGGTGGGCAATTGCATTTATGTTTGCCATTCATGCAGGATTTTTGTCATTAGAAGTTGGTGTATCAAGGGTGAAAAATGTGTTAGCGTCCTCTATTAAAAACTTTATGACCCTTGCGATTGTTTTCCCTACCTTTTATTTCTTTGGCTGGTGGATTTATAATGCTTTTACGAATGGACTTATTCCCCGCTTTGATGAAGTCGCATTAGCGGCATTGCCATGGTCAAGCAGCATGGGGCCAAACTTGTCAGATAATATGACAGGAGTTTTCTGGGGAGCTTTTGCTTTATTTGCTGCCACTACTGCCTCGATTCTCTCAGGTAGTGTTATCGAGAGAATTCGCTTGAGTGCCTTTGTAATTCTGGCTAGTATTCTGGGGTCAGTGATTTGGATATTAGGTGCATCATGGGGATGGCATGGGGAAGGCTGGATGCTGCTCGAGCTTGGTTATCATGATGTTGGTGCATCAGGTGTTGTTCATTTAGTTGCTGGTTTCTTTGCTTTCGGTGTTGTTCTAAATCTCGGTCCAAGGATTGGTAAGTATTTAAAGGATGGAAAGATAGCTAAAATTCTTCCACATAACCTTCCATCCACCTTTTTAGGCCTTATGTTAATATTCGTCGGTTTCTTCGGTTTTCTTGCAGGCTGTTTAATTTTTGTTGTTGGCGATCAATGGACGACCATTTACGGCACTCCTGCCACATTATCAGCATTTGCTTTTAATGGGCTGATGGGTTTTGCTGGTGGAATTATTGGTGCCTATATCGGTTCCAAGGGTGAACCATTTTGGACGATTTCAGGAGGACTTGCCGGATTTATCTCCGTAGCGGCAGGCATTGATCTGTATCACCCTGCTCTCGCTTTAGTGATTGGTGCAATTGGCAGTTTTCTCGTTGCTAAAATCGGTGAGTTGTTAGAGAAAAAAGGAGTGGACGATCCTGTAGGGGCAATTTCTGTTCATGGTTTTGCCGGCGCCTGGGGTGTTGTTGCTGTCGGAATTTTTGCAGCAGGCTATCCCAATATAAGCGGGCCTGAGATTTCCTTCTTCGGTCAATTGGCGGGCATGTTGATCAGTGCTATGTTAGGTTTTATTCCTGGATTTGTTATCTCCTTTGTTATGAAAAAAATGAATGTACTGCGTATTCCTGCTGAAGTTGAAGCGGTAGGACTTGATATATCTGAAGTACCAGCCTCTGCTTTCCCTGAAGGAATTCCTGTTACCAATGATATTTCTTTTTTTAATAAAAAAACCAGTTAGATAATCTGACAGAGAATCGTACGAAATCTTATTATATGGGAATTTATGGTTTGTTGCTTTGGTTCTATATGACATAATCACATTAAGTTAGTGGACAATTCCAAAAATAGAAAGGAGATTTTTTAATGAATACAAGTCCAATCAGTACATGGGAAGGTGCAGAAGCTTATTTTACCTTTGCTTCTAATTCTGTCGGGTTGATGATCTGTCTTTTGGCTGCAGTTGCTATTGTCGGGGTGCTTATTGTCACAATGTTTCGCCATGAACAGCACAGCTTTCAACGTACCATCGCTTTATATCCGCAATATATGAAACAAGAGGAAGAAAAGCAAGTGGAAAAAGAAGTTGCCCCAATGGTTATGGAAGAAAATATGGCTTAAAAAAATTTCAAGGGAGAGTGAAATAAATGAGTGAAAAAGTAATCGATTATCAGTATTTAAGTGTAAAACCTGGAGTGCAGTTAATTAAAAAAGGTACTTATCCAATGGTAGAGCTTGATCAGAAATTAGGAATCCCAGGATTAAAAAGCCAGATTATCGATGTACCTGTTACAGACAAGAAAGATGCCTACCAATTAGGATACTTTGCGATGCAGCCAGGGGAAGGGTTTGAATTTACTTATACCTATTTAGAGATAAAAGTAGTCGTTAGCGGCAGTATTACTGTCCATGATGACCAAGGAGTAAAATATACGGCAGAAGTTGGTGATGTATTTATTTTCACACCAGACACAACGGTTTATTTTGATGGCGAGAGTGATGGTTCTGCTGTTTACACAGGACACCGCATGCCTGAACCGGATTTCATGTAATCAGGGATCGGCTCAATTTGTCCTTGGACAGTTGAGCCTGTCCAATACTTTTTAGAAGGAGGAATAATAGAATGTCTGCTTTAAATGAGGATACTACCCATTCTTCTGTTTCATTGATAACACCTGAGCCGCTGATCAAAAGATTTCCTTTTCCATTTCATGAGGATTCCTACCGCTATTCCAATAATTCACGCCAGCTGGAATCAGGGCTGTGCCTGGAAGTTACACCAGAATATGAGGAAGAAGTGGAAGAGAAAAGAGCATTATTAAAGGAAAATCATATGAAATGCTATCAATCTTTTTCCCATACAATCGAGGCACAATGGGAAGTGCTTGATATGATTATCCATGAGCTGGCAGAAGTATATCCTGATTATTTTTCCATCGAAAAGCAAGGGGATCAATGGACTTTTTCTAACCATCTTCTAAAGGAACAGTATAGCTTCACTTTTGGCGCAGAAAATACATTACCTGCTGAACCACTTGACTTTATTGGGCGTCACGTGCAGGAAGATCTTGTGATCGTCTCACAAAGGGATCAGGACTTATATATGGATGCAGGCCAGGTCTGCTTTCCGGCTAACTGGTCATTAGTATTTGATGTGGGGATGACATTTACCGAATGGCATTCACCTGTTCCCGTTTTTTCTGACAAGTTGGCAGCCAAGGTGCGTGATTTTCTGATGAGAATGGAAGCAGGCAAGCCATGGACCAGATATAACTGGACATTAACGGTTGAACATGTCTTACCAACCTTTGCAGAGGATTTTGATCTTTGGGCACCGAAAAAAGATAAAGTAACAAAGGAAAATATCGGTGAACTTGTCCACTTACGGGTGGAAGACCAGCGATTATTCCGCTTGCCTAAGTCCAATAGCATTTTATTCAGCATTCATTCCCATTTGATCAGTTTGAAGGAATTAGCAGAGAACCAAGTGTGGCTGGAGCATTTCCGCAATATTATTGATGATTTGCCAGAATATATAGCCGAATATAAAGGTTTTTCAGAATATAAACCATTGTTATCAGAATGGTTAACAGACACACTGCAAAAACAGGTTGAACAAGGAGGGAATGTCTAATGCCAACAATGGCGCAAACCGCAGACCATAAAATCGAGTTACCAGCTTATGCAAATAAAATCATGTTGATTCTGGATGAAAGAGGAATGAAAGAATTATCATTCTCAGAACTGGACAAAACGGCCGCAATCATTGAGGTATATTTATTAATGGAAGCGAACACTACCATCCCTAACGATGAAGTAAGCTATGACAAGCTGGAAGTTATACGATCATTAGTTATACCTGATTTGCTTTTTGATCAAAGGATTGGAACCTATGTAATATTGGGATGTGAAGCAGGTATGGCAAACTCTTTAAAAAAGCAAGCAGAGCAGGCGGGATTTTCTGACCAGGAAATTCGTGTCCTATCAGTCGGGGAAGTAGAAGCAAAACTGTTCTGTGTAAAATGCTATCACTATAACTCTATCAACAGCCAAGACACTGTTCTTTGCAAGCATTGTCAAACAAAGCTGGATGTGTCCACACATTTCTCCAGAGTAAGAGATGCTTATCTAGGTTATGTTGCGATATAGTCAAGAGGGGGTAGAAGTTCATTGCAGACGAAATCATTACAAGTGCTTGTTAATAGAATTGAAGACGAAACAACTAATGTGAAATCATTCACTTTAAAGTCGCTGAAGGGAGAAAGGCTTCCCGGATTCAGTCCAGGTTCCCATATCACAACAAATATTCATTATAAGGGGGAAAAGCTGGAACGCCATTATTCCATCGCCTGTGATCCATCTGTCAGTAACCAATATGTGCTTGGTATCCGTAAAAGCGAAACATCAAGAGGTGGTTCAGAAGGATGGCATCAAATGATCAAAGAAGGAGATCTTCTGGAGATCAGCTATCCAAAGAATCACTTTCCGCTAAGCTTTCGGGCGAGAAAGCATCTCTTCTTTGCTGCAGGGATTGGAATCACACCGTTTATTGAAATGATGTTTTACTTAAAGAAAAAGGGAATAGATTTTGACCTTCATTATGCAGCAAAGTCGAAGGAACTCTGTCCGTTTTACCAGTTGATCACTGAAAATTTTCCGGACCAAAGCCATTTTTATTTTTCCTCATCCAATCGCAAAATGTTTCCTCAATTAATGAAAGATCAGCCGATTGGGACACATGTTTACTTTTGTGGTCCTGAATCAATGGTAAAGCAGTTTGCAGCATATGCTCAGTCAGCTGGCTATCCACAAGGAAATATTCATTTTGAATTGTTCTCCCCGCCTGATATGGGCCCAGCTTCCCCTTTTAATGTAAAACTGCTGAAAAGCAAGAAAGAGATTCATGTTTGTGAGAAAGATACCTTATTAGATGTGCTGTTAAGGGAAGGAATTGATGCCCCATATTCTTGCAAAGTAGGAGGATGCGGCAGCTGTCTATTAGAGGTTGCTGACGGTATTGTCGATCATCGTGATCAATTTTTAACGGAAAAGGAGAAGGAGAACTTACAAGTGATTTTGCCTTGTGTTTCCAGAGCGAAATCTGCCAATCTTATGCTAGATTTATAGAGTGTAAAATCATCTGATTTTATGCTCTTTTTTTTTGCTGTATTCTCATTATATGGGAAAACACTCTATATAATTGAGAGAAAGTCAGCGATGATAGAGGGATAAGGAGGGGCGATTATGCAGATTAATAAGACGAGATTAAAAAAGCGGCTGCTCGAATTAGCACAAATTGGCGGTAACCCTAAAGATGGATGGACGCGACTTGCTTTTTCAGCGGAAGACCAGCAGGGAAGGGCACTTATTAAAAGATATATGAATGAAATTGGATTGTATATAGATGAGGATCCTGTTGGGAATATCTTTGGCAGAACAGAGGAAAACCGAGAGAAAGCTGTTATTGCACTAGGTTCTCATATTGATACAGTGCCAAATGGCGGAATGTTTGATGGGGCACTTGGTGTAATCAGTGCATTGGAAGTGGTTCAGTCATTAAAGGAAAAGCAAGATTCGCTGAAGGTACCGTTAGAAGTTGTTGTGTTTGCTAATGAAGAAGGTTCACGCTTTAATACAGGGCTAACTGGCAGCAGAGGGTTGACTGGCAGTTTGCGAAAAGAAGAACTTAATTTCCTGGACAGTGATGGCATCTCTTTGGGAAAAGCAATGGAAGCATGCGGATTTGACCCTGCTAGGTTGGATCAAGCAAAAGCAAGAAACGGCAAGTATCAGGCCTTTTTCGAAATCCATATTGAACAAAGTGACCGTTTGGAAATGGAAGGTAAACAGGTTGGCCTTGTCGATACGGTCGTTGGCCAATTAGTGATCGAATGCGTCGTATACGGTCAGGCCAACCATTCAGGAACAACGGTGATGACCAGAAGAAAAGATGCCCTTGTCGGTGCAAGCAAAGTAATTACAGGAATCCAGGAGCTTGCCCTGCAAATGGGCGGTGATTTTGTAGCAACTGTAGGGAAAATTGATGCCTATCCTAACAGTGTGAACAGTATTCCGGGAAAAGTGTCCTTTACGGTGGATATTAGAGATATATCTCATGAAAAGATAATACAAGGATTGGAACAGGTAAAATCACTACTCAAACATGCTGTGGGAGATGGTAACTTCGAACTTCGTGTTTTAGAAGAACAATTGCCAACTATTTTGTCTAGGGATTTGTCAGGAATAGCAGAATCGATTTGTCAAAGAGAAAATCTCCCTTATCAGTATGTTCCAAGTGGTGCCTGCCATGATGCACAGGTGATGAGCATGATCACAGACAGCTGTTTAATTTTTGTTCCAAGTATAGGTGGTGTCAGTCATTGTCCTGAAGAAAATGTGGAGTGGGAGGATGTATATATAGCGGCGGAGTTATTATATAGGGTGGTAGAGGGAATTTAATTAATAGATAGATATAGAGTCAAGAGAAGCATTCATTTGATAATGCTTCTTTTTTAGTTGGATAAAGACTAAGTTATGTTGATTATTTTGGGCTAAATAGAGAATGGTGAGAAAAAATATAATAACTGTATATAGATTAGTTAAAACTCAAATTAATAATCTCTTAACATTAAATCAATACAACGTTAACAATAGTAGTTTATTCTAAACCTGGAACGTTCCAAAAGACAATTTGGCAATAGCTAGGGAGTGAAATGATGACAAGGATTGTATTTGTGCGTCATGGTAATACAGATTGGAATATTGAGAAGCGAGCACAAGGCCATTCGAGTAATTCCTTAAATGAGATGGGCTTCAGGCAAGCAGAATTGGTGGCAAGACGCCTTTCCGAAGAAAAATGGGACATGCTTTATGCCAGTGATCTGTTAAGGGCAAAGCAAACAGCCGAAATAATCTCCTCACAAATCAATTTACCGATAATATTTGATCAGCGATTACGAGAAAGAAACAGAGGAATAATTGAAGGCACAATTGAAACAGAACGAATTCAGACTTGGGGAAAGGACTGGCGTAATCTCGGCTTCTGGCAGGAAAGTTATGCTTCGCTAAGAGTTAGAGGGAGACACTTTGTTGAAGAAATGCATGAACGCTATCCTGGTAAGAATATCCTGGCGATCACTCATGGCAGGCTGCTAATTGAAACATTGTATGAACTGGTTCCCAATGAAACAAATAATGAAGATCTACTGAATAATACATCTATTACAATCATTGAAATGAATAATAACTGCTGGAAATATGGCCTTTATAACTGTACTCGCCATTTAAAGAGTGAAGCAATTACCCAATAATCTACGAAAAAATGCCAAGGATGTTTTTAAAGTGAAGGAGAATAAACAGGATGAAAATTACTTTTTTAGGGACAGCAGCTGCTGACCAAATTCCATCACCATATTGTAATTGTCCAAGATGTGATTATGCAAGAAAGCATCGCGGGAAAGACATGCGTAAACGGTGCAGTTATTTGCTAAACGACAATTTACTGGTAGATATGAGTCCTGACCTGCTAGCAGCCTGTTCCATGCATGGGGTGCACCTGATGGATGTGAAGCATGCATTGGTGACACATAGCCATGCTGACCATTTTGATGCAACCAACCTTGTGGTACGTAAGCTAGGGTTCCCGGAGCATGAAAAGCCGCCACAGCTGGACTTTATTGCACCACCTTCTGTCATGACTCTGCTCAATGCTAGAGGAGTAAGGGATACAGCAATGGGAGTACGCCGGATACCTGTATTACCATATGATCAGGTTGAATTGCCAACATATCAAATTAAAGCAATCAAAGCAACACACTATCCGACTGTTGGCGATGCAGTCAATTATATGATTGATGATGGCACTTCAAAAGTTCTGATTGCTTCTGACACAGCGGTTTATAAAGAGGAAGTCTGGCCGCATCTGGAAGGAATGGAGCTTGACCAATTAGTGATTGAATGCACAGTTGGTACAAATATAGGATTTAAGGATGGACAGACAAGACATTTAAGTATAGATGGTGTACAGACAATGGTGGAGAAGATGAGGGAAATTGGAGCAATAACAGACAAAACCGCCATTTGCGGAACCCATTTCACCCATAAACATTGCCCATCTCATGAGGAGTTAAGTAAAGTGCTTGCAGATATCGGTGCAGAATGTGCTTATGATGGTTTAATACTTGAATTTTAATAATAGGAAAGATAACCGAAGGATGCTCAATCTAAGGAGGGGAAAATGGATACAGTACAAAAAGTGAAACACTCAAGCATGAAAAAGAAGAGAAAGATAAAGACATTTGCAACTATCAGAAAAATGGCAAGGAACTGGGAGCTTTATCTCTTTCTTTTACCAACAATTACATACTTTATTATATTTAAATATGTTCCAATGTATGGCCTCCAGATTGCATTTAAAGATTTTATCGCGGTTGACGGTATTTGGGGAAGTCCATGGGTAGGTTTTGAACATTTTATCCGTTTTTTTGAATCCTATCAGTTTTGGAATTTGCTAAGTAATTCTTTGCTGATTAATTTATACCAATTACTTTTTGCCTTTCCGATTCCGATAATTTTTGCATTGATGCTCAATCAGGTAACAAGAAGCCGATTTAAGAAGCTGGTCCAGACGGTTACTTATGCACCTCATTTTATATCCGTAGTAGTACTTGTTGGAATGATTTTTATCTTCCTGTCACCTTCTAACGGGTTTATTAACAATATTATACAGCTTTTTGGCGGGGAACCAATTTATTTTATGGGAAGTGAGTCATGGTTTAAAACAGTGTTTGTTGGTTCGGAAATCTGGCAGACAACCGGTTGGAGTGCCATTATTTTTCTTGCAGCCCTAAGTTCGGTTGATCCGCAATTGCATGAAGCAGCAATTGTCGATGGTGCAAGTAAATTACAGCGTATTATCCATATTGATATCCCTGGAATCCTTCCAGTCATTATGATTATGCTCATCTTAGAAATTGGAAATTTTGTGACATTAGGGTATCAAAAAGTATTGCTGATGCAGAATGATTTAAACATTGCCTCATCAGAAGTTGTGCAAACATATGTATATAAGTCCGGGTTATTAAATACACAATTCAGTTATGCAGCAGCGATCGGTTTATTTGAAAATGTCATCAATTTCGTTTTGCTTATCATGATGAACCAGCTGGCCAAAAAATTCAAACAACAAAGTCTCTTCTAGGTGGTGAGATAAATGGATAGTTTAGCAAGAGTTGCAAGATCGAAAAATGATAAAATCTTTGACTTTATTAATTACAGTATTTTAACAATTATTCTGTTGGTTGTGCTCTACCCTTTATATTTGATCGTCATTTCTTCTTTCAGTGATCCGGTAGCTGTCAATTCAGGAAAGGTGATGTTTTGGCCAGAAGGTTTCACACTGAAAGGTTACGAGATTTTACTGGAGAACAGTGAAGTTTGGCGAGGATACCTTAATTCCATGTTATATACCATTTTATCGGTGATCGTTAATCTTATTCTGGTAATTCCAGCAGGATATGCATTGTCCCGAAAAGATTTAGTTGGCCGAAACTTTTTCATGTTCTTCAGTGTATTCACTATGTTTTTTAGTGGAGGGTTAATTCCTTCCTATTTACTTGTACAGCAGCTGAATATGATTGACACCATTTGGGCGGTCATTATTCCCTCAGCTGTATCTGCATTTCATTTAATTGTTGTAAGAACATTTTTTCAGACAACCATACCTGATGAATTGTTAGAGGCAGCTAAGATGGATGGATGCTCAACAACTGTATTCTTTCTGAAAATTGTTGTCCCTCTGTCTGCACCGATTATTGCGGTAATGGCATTATTTAGTGCAGTGAGTGAGTGGAACTCCTATTTTTCTGCATTAATCTATTTACAGGACCAGGCCTTGTATCCATTGCAGTTGATCCTGCGAAGTATTCTTGTTGCAAGCCAGGATGCAGCAACAGTCACTGATGGAGCAGTTGATCCGGAGTTGATTGCTGAACAGCAGCAATATAAAGAACTGATTAAGTATTCCTTGATTATTGTATCAAGTTTACCTGTATTGGTGATATATCCATTCTTTCAACGTTATTTTGTAAAGGGGGTAATGATTGGGTCCATTAAAGGTTAACAGGTTGCAATTGCCAGTAAGTGTACTTCTAATCTTAATAAAACATGGAGGGATTTAAGTTGAAAAAGAAAAGTATGTTGATGTGGATTTTAGGTATCGCTTTGTCTCTGACTCTTTTAATGGCAGGCTGTTCCAATAGTGATGCAGATGCCAGTGAAGAAAGTGCTGGTTCTGATACGACTTTTAACGAAACAGGGCTGCCAATTGTAGAAGAAGAAATAACATTAGAAATTGCTGGACCTTATGATGCGAGAACTGGTTCGGATTACAACAATCTAGAAACAATTAAAGAAATCAATAAAGATACGAATATTAATATTGATTGGCAATTGAGCCCAAGTTCTGATTGGACAAGCAAACGAAACTTAATGCTGGCAAGTGGGGATTTGCCTGATGTTGTTTTAAAATTAAGCCCGTCAGATGTAGTGGTCGGTGGAGCACAGGGAACTTTCCTGCCGCTTGAGGATATGATTGCCAAGTATGCACCTAACTTCACCAATTTTTTAGAAGAATACCCGGAGGTTAGAGACTCGATTACTGCACCAGATGGGCATATTTATTCGATTCCATTAGCGAACATGGCGAAGTATAAACGTGTAAGTGGTAACTCCTTGTGGATTAATCAAAAATGGCTGGAGCAAGTTGGAATGGAAATGCCAAAGACAACAGAAGATTTTAAAAAAGTACTCGAGGCATTTAAAGCAGAAGATATGAATGGAAATGGTGATCCAAATGATGAGGTTCCTCTTGCTGGCATTTATGGAGATGGCCTGCATGGATTAGGTTTCCTTTATGGATCATTCAATACTCTTGATGAGACATTCATTGTCAAAGATGACAAGGTAGATTTTGTTCGAACAAGCCCTGAATATAAAGAGGTAATAAAATATATTAGTTCCCTTTATCAAGCAGGTTTAATTGATCAGGAAATGTTTACATTAGAATCATCTGATTTAATTTCGAAATTATCTTCTGGTGATAAAGCGAATGTTGGCGCATTTTATGGCTGGAGTCCTGACCAAATTACCAATCCGGATTATAAATGGGATTATGGTTCCCCGGTGCTTGCATTACAAGGGCCAGAGGGGCATCAGGTAAGAGGTTATTTGAACCCACAACTTAACCCGGCTGTTTTTGCAGTTACGAAAAAGAACCAACACCCAGAGGCAACGATTCGCTGGATAGATAAAGCGTTCGACCCAGATATGTCCTTTAAATTGCGGGAAGGCCCGAACCGTGTAGAACAGGT
The DNA here is from genome assembly GCF_009498735.1 of Gracilibacillus oryzae. Lineage (GTDB taxonomy): Bacteria > Bacillota > Bacilli > Bacillales > Amphibacillaceae > Gracilibacillus > Gracilibacillus oryzae. The sequence continues at coordinate 9,231 of NZ_ML762429.1, read as the reverse complement.
AGCAGACGGAAAATATGAAATTGTGCCAGAACCAGAAGGATTTACAGCAGGAGAGTGGCGTGTTAAAGAAACACCTTATAATAATTTCCCTTATGGATCAACACAGGAAATGAGAGAACAGCTTGATCTGTCCAATTTAAAACCAGGGGTGCTTGACCCTGATAAAGATGAGTGGTTTGATTTACAAGAACCAAATTTAGTAGAATGGGTTTTCCCGGAAATTCTATTTACAAACGAACAGTATGATGGGATTACTAGATATCAGACAGATATAATGGCATATACGGATGAAATGGCAGCAAAGTGGATCACAGGTGCGGCAGATATTGAAGCTGATTGGGATACTTATGTGAAAAACCTGCAGGAGATGGGATTAGAAGACTATACCCAAATCTATCAGGATGGCTATGATACGTATAAAGCGAATCAGCAATAATCCTGTTATCACACTAGCCATAAGATAGCCACCTGAAATATTATAATAAACTCCTCTGGTAAACGGCTGGAGGGGTTTATTTTTATCTGAAAGCTAATCATCTGTAAAACTTCCACTTATTCATAGTCTCAAGTTATATTAAATAGGTAGAATATGAACCAGTACATCTTATATAATTAAAAGTAGATAAAATGGACGTATAAATAAATTATTTTGAAACAATTAATTGCAGTAAAAGGCGGTGAGTTTATGGTTACTATTTGGGATGTAGCGAAAGATAGCAAAGTATCAAAAAGTACCGTATCCCTGGTTATTAATAACAGTGATGCTGTAAAGATGGAAACAAAGCTAAGAGTCCTTGAATCAATCAAAAAGTTAGGCTATGTGCCAAACATGGCAGCAAGGGAATTGCAGACAAAAGTAAAGAATATTTTAGGGATGGTATTTCTCGTAAATGAGTCTGCACAAAAGTCACATTCCTTTCATTCCATAACAGAGACACTATTTTATGACACATTCTCTGGAATCTCATCACAGCTAAAGGATACAGATTACGGGCTATTAAGTGAACGGTTCTCTGCAGTTAATCAAACATCACTCCCTTCTCTTATTAAAAATAATCGGGTGGATGGTGTTTTTATTATTGGAGGGCTTTTTAGTGAAGCATTTATAAAACAACTGCAAGAAAGGAAAATCCCGGCGGTATTAGCTGGTCGTTATTTCCCTGGAATTGATTCTGTTGCTCCTGATGTGCATCATGCTATCTATACTGGTGCAAAGTACTTGTTGGAAAACGGCCATCGAAATATCGCTTTTATTAACGGGCCAGAACAAATGCAAGTTGCCCAACAGAAACTGGAAGGTTTTGAGAAAGCCCTTCAGGAGACGAGTGAAACGGTAATGGATAAGGCAGTGGTACATACTGATTATACTGGCACAGCGGGCTATCAGGCGATGAAACAAATTTGGGAAAGTGGCAAACGACCAGATGCTATCCTTGCTGCCAGTGATGGAATTGCAGTTGGGGCAATGAGATACTTGTATGAACAAAATGTACGGATACCTGATGATATCTCGATAATGGGATATGAACAATCCATTATCTCCGAACATGCGATACCAGCACTGACTACAATGAATATCAGTAAAGAGCAAATGGGAGAAGAGGCATGTAAAATGCTGCTGCGACGAATAGAAACTCCAAATGCAGAAATTGTCAATCACACGGTAGAAACATCATTAGTGATTCGGGACTCTGTAAGAAAACGGTAGATGAGGGTGTGAGAATAGAAATGAAGGGGGAGTAGAATTAATAGTGATCACTTTATCATCTAAAATAAATGGAGCTAGGAAGTTTCGTATCTTAGCTTCCCATTTAAATATAAACTTCGTAGATAAAATGATAAACTGCAGGAATAATTAATCAACTCCCGTAACCTCTTTCTAGTTGTATTGGAAGGAAAATCCATGATACAATAAAAGTAATTTGGTCAATGCAGGAGGAGATTCCTACGAAAAATCTTACATTATTTGAGAAAGCTATAAACCGTACAAGAGTTGGAATGATCATTACAGATCCCTCAGAGATTGATAACCCTATTATCTTTGCTAATGATGGATTTTATGAGTTAACAGGCTATACGAGTAATGAGGTAATAGGGAAAAACTGCCGCTTCCTCCAAGGTGAAAAAACAGATAGAAGAAATATAGACAAAATTCGTGAAGCTATTAAACAAGAACAGGCTGTCGAAGTTCAATTGTATAATTACAAAAAGGACGGTACTGGTTTTTGGAATGAGTTGACGATTGACCCTGTCTGGATAGAGGAAGAACAGAAGATGTACTTTGTCGGCATTCAAAAGGATGTTACAGAGGAAAAAGAAAATACGCGCAGATTGCAAGAGACATTAACAGAGATTGAGGAGATATCTACACCGATTGTTCCAGTAACAGAAAATGCGGTAGTACTCCCACTAATAGGGAACTTTACTGATAACAGGTTTGATGCTACATCCAGCAGACTATCCTATTTCTTCGAGACTGCCGAAGAAGATTACCTAATCATAGATTTATCAGGTTTACTTGAAATGGATACATATGTTGTTTCAAAATTTCTGCAAATTAGCCAACTTGCCTCATTAATGGGCAAAAAGACTTTACTTGCAGGTGTACGTCCGGACTTGGCGTTAAAAACGCTTGGACTTGTAGACACGGTTGATAAGATCTCTACATTTGTAAACGTTAAAAGTGCACTTGATTATATTGCAAATAAAAAAGAGGGTTCCTTAGATTAACAGGAACCTTCTTTTTTGTGTTATATTGCAGCCTTTTAAGTGGTTATATTTCGATACAATTTTTTATAAAACATTTTCATATTTATTTTTTTTAGTTTGAAAGATAATAGAAAGGGGAAATATGAAGTAAGAAATGCTTGGAAAAATTAATAGAACACCAATATACCCGAATGAAATGCACAAAAAACCCCTTTATCATCTTTTGCTAAATGACAAGGGGTCCATAATCTATTAATTTATGGCTTGGTATAGTGTAAGTGCAAATTCTGCACGTGTTAATTTTTTATCAGGTCGGTAGCTTTCATCTTGAAATCCTGCTACAATTTTATGCTCTCTTAGTGCAGTTATCGCATCAAATGATGGATGAGTTGCGGGAACATCAGTAAAGGCTGGTGCACCGCTTGTATATTGTAAACCGAAAATATTGGATATTAGAACAGCAGCTTCCTCACGGGTTATTGATTCATCCGTGTTGAAAGTCTGGTTTGTTATATAATCAAGGTAGCCTTTCTTCTGTGCTGTTGCAATCTCTGCTTCAGCCCAATGACCTGTTATATCTGAAAAGTCAGCTGTTAGTGATGTTTCAAAACCAACCGAACGCATTAAAAGAGCTACTGCTTCTGCACGTGTTATTTGATCATTAACGCCAAATGTATTTTCATTAATTCCATTAATGATATTCTGTTTATAAAGTGATTCAATTTCATCTTTTGCCCAGTGATTAGCTGGAAGGTCGCTGAAAATTTCACTTGTCGCAATCTGTGCAGCAGGAAGGGCAGATACCTCTACCTGTGTAATCTCTTTTCGTTTATCCTCACTTAACACACGTCTTGCTCCGATATAAGTATTACTCCAATAATTCAAATCCAATGAACTGATAGTAACACCACGGCTTGAAGAAGCGTGAATAAAACTATTATTGCCTATGTAAATTCCTGCGTGGGAGACACCTTTTCCGGAAGTATTAAAGAATACGAGATCTCCAATTTCCAAATTAGATTTAGAGACTCCTTGCCCTTGTACGGCCATGTCTCTTGTTGTACGAGGTAATGTCTCACCAAATTGGTTATAAACATAATTTATGTAACCAGAACAATCAAATCCGGCAGTTGTTGTCCCTCCCCACTTGTAAGGAGTTCCTATGTACTGCTTTGCTACCTCTACCAATTTACTTTCCTGTGCCTGAACAGCGTTTTGCGAAGTTATCATGAACCCAAATAATATTAGGACTAATGTCATCATTACTTTTTTCATTATCTCACCTCTCAACACGCCGATTATACCACGAATTATGACGATTAAACATTACAGTTATATTACAAAATAGTTCATATGTAATGTTAATGTATTACAAATCGACTAAGGAAAAATGAAACTACCACCAATACTGAAAATCTGCTAGAATATACTTGTACGTTCAAGTGACTCTCATACCTCGAAAGCAGGTATAGTAAAGGAGACTAGACTTATGGCAGAGCAGCGAAATTGGGCAGGTAATTTCATATACAGTGCAGTGAATTGGCACATGCCCGAAAGTGTTGAAGAAATTCAAGAGCTTGTGAAAAAATGTAACCGTTTGAAGGTGACAGGATCCAGACACTCATTTAACAATATAGCAGATACAACAGATCAGATGATTTCACTTGAGAAACTCAATCAAGTTATTTCGTTTGATAAAGACAAACGAAAAATAACGATGGAAGCAGGGATGAAATACAGTGAGGTGTGCCAGTATCTTGAAGGTACCGGGCTTGCAATCCATAATCTTGCCTCACTGCCGCACATCTCGGTAGCAGGTGCCTGTGCAACAGCAACACATGGATCTGGTGACAAAAACGGGAACCTTGCTACAATTGTAAGCGGTTTGGAATTTGTTGATGGGAAAGGGGATCTTCATTCTATTTCCCGTGAAGAAAATCCAGAAGAAATGAAAGCATTAGCTGTCAATCTTGGGGCAGTGGGGATTGTTACAAAGCTTACACTTGATCTGATCCCGGATTTTCAAGTAAAGCAAGATGTATACCAGAATCTATCATTGGAAGCATTTCGAAAAAACTATGACACAATCTTTTCAAGTGCCTACAGTGTAAGTTTGTTTACAGATTGGAAGAGCGAGCAGTTTAACCAGGTATGGCTGAAAGGTGCTGTTACAGAAGAGGATGCTTGTAAAGCTGAAGCAGAACTTTTTGGAGCGTCCCTTGCTACAGTTAAATTGCATCCTATTTCCGGGCATGGGGCAGAGCATTGCACAGACCAGTTAGGAATTGCTGGTCCATGGCATGACCGCTTGGCACATTTCCGCATCAATTTCACTCCAAGCAGTGGAAAAGAATTACAAAGTGAATACATTATTCCGCGTGAAAAAGTGGTAGAGGCAGTTAATGCCATATTACCATTGCGTGACAGTATTGCCCCATTGCTGTTTGTTTGTGAATTAAGAAGTATGGCTGCAGACGACTTATGGATGAGCATGAATTATCAACAGGAATCTATTGGAATCCACTTTACATGGAAAGATGAATGGGATTCCGTCAAGCAGGTGCTGCCAAAGATAGAAGCGGCATTGGAGCCGTTCAAGGCCCGTCCGCACTGGGGTAAATTATTTACAATGGGTCCAGACAGAGTTAAATCTTATTATGAAAAACTTCCGGAATTTCAGGAGATTGTAAAGAAGTATGACCCTGAAGGCAAGTTTCGTAATGAATTTTTGGATCAGTATATTTTGTGAGAGTGAAAAAAAGGGACAGAACTCCTGTCCCTTAGCCATTAATATAACTTTCCATGCCGATATAATAATGTGAAAAGTCGTTCAACAGCATTTATATAGCAGATTTCCCGGATTGTTTTGAAATCTGATTCCTGGAAGTAAGCTTCAAAAATTTCAAGGAAACTGTCCCCCATATGGTTATACATCTCTTCGAAAACAGCCTCTTCAGTGAAAAGCTCCGTAATTCGGCCTTGTTTCCACTCTAAGTATGAGACAATAACACCGCCGGCATTAGCCAAAATATCCGGGATGACGATTCTTCCCTGATCTCTTAAAACTTTGTCAGCATCGCTTGCTATTGGGGCATTGGCTCCTTCAACCAGAATGTTTGCTTTCACGTCTTTAACATTATCGATGGTAATCTGATTTTCTAATGCAGCCAAGATTAAAACATCTACATCTATTGTCAGTATTTCATTGCGGTTTCTTATTTCTGCTTCCACTCCAGCATCCTGTAACTGTTGTTCCGTTTTTGGCAGATTGTTGTGGATTCTGGCAAATTCGATTAAACGGGGAATATCCAGACCCTTTTCATTATATAATGTTACCCCTGCATCACTCACAGAGATTACGCTGTGGTTAAGGTTACTGCATTTATAAGCTTCTAATGCAGCAATACTGCCAACATTTCCAAAACCTTGCACAGCTAAAGAGATTGGTTCACCGCGGTCACTCTTTTCATATAATTTCCGAAGATAATCAATTTGCTCATCTCGTTTATCATTTTTATCTGTGTCAACACGGTTGGAGTGCTGGCGGGTCCACTTCTCCACAAGCCACCAGTAACTGTGAAATGTCCCTTTTCCCGTTGCTTCGCGGCGTCCTTTTGCCCCACCATTTATAATACTTTTCCCTGTGAATGAGCCTTGATAATTCTCTCCTGGATGAATGGTCTTGTATTCTCCGACCATCCAATCCATCACACGTTCATTTGTCCCCATGTCTGGTGCAGGAATATCATGGGTAGGCCCTATATCATTCGCAAATCGCTGTACATACTTCTGTGAAACACGAAACAATTCCCTTTCCGAATACTGATCGGGATTAATCACAACCCCACCTTTTGCCCCGCCAAATGGCAGTCGGTGAAGCGCATTCTTTAATGTCATCAAGATAGCCAGGTTTTCCACCTCGCCTTCATCCACTGTTTCATTAAAGCGGATGCCTCCTTTGTAAAAGCCGGCGATATTGTTATGCTGGACACGATAGGAGGGGATCCGGACAATCTGCCCATCATCTCTTCTGACCCGGAGATAGCTTTTAATTACCTTATCTGTTGTAGTCAGCACTTCTTTCGCAGATTCGAATCTCTTCTCACGCTCCTCCTTAGTTAATTCAGGAATAAATCCCTCTTTTTGATTGAGCTGGTCAATCGCCTGACGAATTGTAACTTGCGTATCTACTGTTGTCATTGTACTCTCTCCTTCTTTACTTTTTTATAACAGATAATGAACCATTTGTTTCTAAGATCACTTGCTTGATTTGGCTCATATCATCTTCACCGCTTTCTCTGACTGCCTGCATGATTTCTTCTTTATGCACGCGTTCCTTTTTCAGAGTTTTTGTTAAAAACTTATCTTCATAAAATAAAAGAGCTGGTTCTGATTTGATTGCCTTATTAAAAAAAGGGATTTTCACAGTGAAATTTGATACTAAGTATTGTAAAAATAAAACAACCAGGATACTGGCAAATCCAGCTGATATTGTTACCTTGCTGTTGGTTAATGTAGAAGCAAGGATCGAACCTAATGCAATGGTGACAACAAAGTCGAATGCATTTAGTTTGGCCAGGCTCCTTTTCCCAAAGATTTTAAGTGCTAGAATAATAAAAATATAAATGCAGACACCTTTGATCAGGATGTTCACGATGGTGTTAAAATCGCTGAAAAGCATACCATACCTCCCGTAATAAGTCCCTTTTACCTATCTATTCCCTGTTATGCTTACCTTTACACTTAGGGGCGAGGGGAGAGTTTTCTAACTCCTGTTTTTACCACTTGCCAACTCCCATATTACTGGTTAAAATAAAGTTAGTAAGCAAGCGTTTTCACACAACTAGAAAAGGAGGGCTTATTATGGCCACTTTCCTCATCTCTATTCTTTTATTAATAATTGGTTACTTCACATACGGAAAGGTAATTGAACGAATATTCGGTCCGAAAGATGACAGAGATACACCAGCACAATCAATGAATGACGGGGT
>NZ_ML762429.1:0-1521 GCF_009498735.1 Gracilibacillus oryzae | reverse complement strand
ATGCACAAGCAGAGAAATGCGATGATTCAGTTATTGAACATTGCAGGTACTGGCCCGATCTTTGGCCCAATCATGGGGGCATTATACGGCCCTGTTGCGTTTCTATGGATTGTAATCGGTTCCATATTTGCTGGGGCTGTTCATGATTACCTGACTGGGATGATATCGATTCGAAACAGAGGCGCACATATACCGGAATTAGCAGGGAAATTTCTCGGCAAGTTCTCGCGCCATATGGTTAATGCTTTTTCACTATTATTATTAGTATTAGTTGGTACTGTTTTTATTACAACACCAGCATCTTTAATAGAAATCCTGTTAGATGGAAAAGTTGCCTTCGGAATTATTCTGGCAGCAATTTTCCTTTACTATTTCTTATCAACGATCCTTCCGGTAAACCAAATTATTGGGAGAATCTACCCGGTATTAGGGGCAATTCTGTTATTAGGTACAATATCAATCGGAATCTCTTTAGTTTTCTCTGATTACAGTATTCCTGAATTGACATTGCAAAATCTGCACCCTGAAAATTCGCCGATCTTCCCATTGTTGTTCTTTACGATAACTTGCGGGGCGCTATCTGGATTCCACGCAACACAGTCACCGATTATATCGCGAACAACACAAAAAGAATCACAAGGGCGCTATATTTTCTATGGAATGATGATTGCAGAAGGAGTTATTGCCATGATTTGGGCAGCTGCAGCGATGAGTGTATTTGATGGGCAAACATTAAATGAAGTCATTGCCAATGGTACCGCATCAGCAGCAGTTAATGAAATTTCCGTTACTTTATTAGGTGCCATCGCAGGTACTGTAGCTGTTATCGGTGTAATTGTCTTGCCGATCACATCAGGCGATACCGCTTTCCGTGCTGCCAGATCGATTGTCGCTGATTATATTGGTCTGGGACAGAAAAAAGTATTCAACCGGTTAATCATCGCAATACCGTTGTTTGTTATCGGTTATATTCTGACAAATATCGATTTTAACCTTTTATGGCGCTACTTCTCCTGGGCAAACCAGGCTACAGCTGTAATCGCATTGTGGATTGCGACAATGTATCTTTTGGTGAAAGGGAAAAACTATCTTGTTTCCTTAGTGCCAGCAGTGTTTATGACATATATGGTCTTTGTTTATATCCTTAATGCCAAAATTGGCTTTAATCTTGATTTGAATCTTTCCTTTATTATCGGGATTTTCTTAACAATAGGAACAGTATGGTTGTTCTTCAATAAAGCAAGAAAGAATAGATTGAATAAAATAGAAGTTGATGAAAAAATTGTAGCATAACTGGGCGAAGAGGCTGAGACAAAACTATATTATACGTATAAAAACCCGAACATTTGAACTGCCCCCTGTCAAGTAGACAGTGGTAATAATAAAAATGATCTAGGCGGCCTTTGTCCTGTATTCCATCGGACTGAGGCCGTTTAATCGTTCTTGGTATCGATTATGATTATAAAAATAAATGTATTGATTTATTGCTTTAGAAAGCTCTTCAAATGTCCTGTAATTATG
>NZ_ML762428.1:248132-257498 GCF_009498735.1 Gracilibacillus oryzae | reverse complement strand
TTATCGTGGTTGAAAACATTGTATCATGAGGAAAGCTATAATGGCTTTTCTTTTTACACAATTATACTGGCTTAACCATTTTTGGACAGCTGAAGGCATTGAGAAGGTCTTTAAATACCAAGGCGCGCTATTTTTGAACCGGTGAAGGCATTGGGAAGACCTCCGAATGCCAAGGCGCACTAGTATTTAGCTGCTGAAGGCATTGAGAAGACCTCCGAATGCCAAGGCGCACTAGTATTTAGCTGCTGAAGGCATTGAGAAGACCTCTGAATGCCATGGGCACTACTTTTGGACAGCTGAAGGCATTGAGAAGGACTTTGAATGCCAAGGCGCCCTATTTTTAATCCGCTCAAGGCATTGAGATGATTTCCGAATGCCAAGACGAATTATTTCAACCCACCTCAAGGCATTTATAAACCTCCTGCTGTCTGCTGCCTCTTTTTTTCGCAACTTTAGTTAGATTATTAATTTAATATTTTCCTATTTTTCACTTGCCAAATAGGAATGATTACGATAATGTGTAAATCGTAATAATTACGAAAAGGGAGTGCGGGATGTTGAGAGACTTTTTAGATATACATAAAAAGAGCTTCAGAGTTTTATCAAGTTTAGGTATTATTTTATTAATATTCATGGTATTAACAGCATGCAATTCTGCAGAGCAAACAGAAGGCGAAGAAAAAGAGAAACATATCCATTTTCTATATAATTTTGCAACGAATTCTTTAGACCCTAATGTTGATTCAAGCTATGTGCCAATCAGAGCGGGTATTACAGAAACATTAGTTAAACTAGATGAAGAGAATCTAACGATCGCTCCATGGCTTGCTGAAAGCTGGGAAGGGGATGATGGGACAAACTGGACCATTCATCTGAGAGAAGGGATAACTTTTCATAATGGTAATCCAATGGACGGGCAGGCAGTTAAGGCTTCTCTTGAACGTACAATAGAGGAAAGTGTTGCGATGAAAAATGCCCTTAAGATCGATACAATAGAAGCAGAAGGTAACACACTGAATATTACTACAACAGAACCATTCCCTGAGTTTATCTCAGAGTTAGTAAATCCAAATGTGTCCATTATCGATGTGACGGCAGAAGATATTATTAATCATCCAATTGGGACAGGTCCTTTCGCCCTTGAATCATTCTCACCAGGAAGTAAGCTGGAAGTTGTTCGTTTTGATGATTATTGGGATGGTGTATCACCGCTTGATCGTGTGACATTCTCATTTAATGAAGATCCAAATGCGCGGACAATGGCGCTTCAGTCTGGTGAAGTAGATATCGTCTATCGACCGGAAACAGAAAGTATCGAAGAATTAAAATCGCAAGGCAATATCCAGGTTGATTCAACGGCAACATTCCGTGTACACCAGATGACAATGAATATGCAAAGAGAAAGTCTCTCAGATGTTAATGTAAGACGTGCGGTGGATGCGCTTATTAATAGACAAGAAATAGTTGACAACATTTTATTAGGTCATGCCGAAGTAGCTTATGGACCATTCCTGCCGTCTTTGCCGTTTGCACCTGGCTATGAAGAACCGGAAACAGGATCGGAAGCAGCACTAGCTTACCTTAAAGAAGCAGGCTATGAAAGAGTAGATGGGGTAATGCAAAAAGATGGAAAGCCTTTAACTCTAACTCTTTTGACTTATCCAGCACGACCTGACTTACCATTAATTGCACAGGTATTCCAATCAGATGCAAAGGAAATCGGGATTGATGTTGAAATTAGACAAATTGATATTCCGGAAGAGTATATGGCAGCAAATCGTGACTGGGATCTGGCGACATATAGTAATTTAACTGCACCAAGAGGGGATGCTGGTTATTATTTAAATGCCACATATCATCCAACAGGAGCACTTAACTTTAGTGGTGCCGAGGTTCCAGAACTTACCGCAATTATTGATGAATTAAATCAGACAGTTGATCAAGATAAACGTTCAGAATTGGCGGAACAGGCAGCAGACTATGTATTTGAAAATAAAATAAACTCTTTTGTACTTCACCCTTCTACGATTGTTGCCTATAACAAAGATAAGGTGGAAAATTGGGTCACAACAAAGAGTGAATATTATATGATTACGAATAAACTGGATGTGAAATAATTGCTTCGTATCATTGCACGTAAATTTATAGAAGTTTTATTCTTTATTATATTTATCACATTTATTGGTTTCGCCTTTGTACGGATGGCACCAGGAGACCCTGCTCTTACTATTTTGAACGTAGACGAGCTGTCGGTCAGCCAGGAGCAAGTGGATGCATTAAGAGAAGAAATGGGATTTAATGACCCGTTGCTTGTGCAATATGGAAACTGGTTATTAAATTTTGTTAAATTAGATTTTGGCGAATCGTATGTAACAGGGCAAGAAGTAACAGATATGATTTTGCTGGGATTACCAGCAACGCTTGAGCTGGCTGTTGGAGCAATCATTATTATGGTGCTTATTGCCGTTCCTTTAGGCTCGCTTTCTGCGTTGTACCGCGACAGCTGGATTGATCAGTTAGGTCGTTCACTGTCTATTATTGGTGCAGCAGTCCCCAGCTTTCTGTTAGGGCTGTTATTAATCGATCTTTTTGGAGTCAGGCTTAGTTGGCTTCCAACAATGGGGCGTGGTGGTTTTGCCAATCTGATATTACCATCCCTTACCTTAGGCTTAGCGATATCAAGTGTATACGTACGCTTGATTCGCTCAAGTTTACTGGATGCCTTTAGTCAGGATTTTATTCAGTCAAGCAGGGCAAGAGGTATATCAGAATGGCGAATCTTCTTTCTGCATGCATTTCGATTTAGTCTTCCTCCTGTTATTACCGTATTCGGAGTGAGTATGGGCAGTTTAATTGGTGGAGTACTTGTAATTGAGGTGCTTTTTGCGTACCCAGGACTAGGTAAAATGGTGGTTGATGCGATCAGACAGCGTGATTATCCGTTTATTCAAGGTTATATCCTGATAATGGGGATTGTCGTTTTCCTTGTCAACACATGTGTAGATCTGTCCTACCGATATTTCCACCCTGAATTAAGATGGGAAGAAAAGGGGACACAAGAATGAAAGCTATGACGATAAATATTGATCAGCGAAAAAAAACAAAATGGAAAAAAGTAATAGCGATCACTGCAATTATATTGGTAATTGTTAGTTTATTATATACGTTTGCCTATTTAAGACATGATTCCAATCATGTGGATATGGGGAACCGATTAGCAGGTATGAGTCTGGAGCATCCCTTAGGCACAGATCATTTAGGGAGAGATATGCTGACAAGGATATGGATTGGTGCCCAATATACGATTGGTTACAGTGCGCTGGCTTTACTGGCATCCTTATTGATTGGTGTTCCAATTGGATTACTTTCTGGTTATTTTAAGGGAATGATTGATCGTGTGTTTATGCGCAGTGCAGATGCCTTTTTGGCTTTTCCTGATACGATCGTTGCGATTGTTCTTGCTGGTCTGCTTGGTCCAGGGATTGGTAATCTCATACTCGCTATAACTTTGATAAAATGGGTGAACTATGCTCGCTTAGTCAGAAGCACGGTTTTAGCAGAATCACAAAAAGAATATATCTGGATTGCCAAAATGAACGGATTATCACCAAGGAAAATTGTTTCCAAACACTTATTTCCCCATGTAATTGGATCCGTTTTGGTTATGGCAAGCCTGGATTTTGGCAAGGTGATCTTACTTATCTCCGCATTTTCCTATATCGGTTTAGGTGTACAGCCACCTATGCCTGAATGGGGAGCAATGTTAAATGAACTGCGCCCATATTTTAATTCAATGCCGCAGCTGATGCTTTATCCTGGCCTGGCGATAGTAATTGTTGTTTTGTTAACGAACTTGCTTGGAGACTATTTAAGAGATTATTTTGATGTGAAGAAAGAAGGCAAGGTATGATACTCTCAATAAAAGATGTAACCATTAAGAATAAAGACAATACGATCATAGACAATGTCTCCTTATCCATTCGTGAAGGAGAATGGTTTGCACTTGTAGGTCAGAGCGGCAGTGGGAAAAGTATGATCACACAGGCTATCGGCCAGCTATTGCCCTCTTCCTTAAAGGTGGAAGGCAATATTTATTTGCGTGATACAGACCTGCTTTCCCTTGATAAAAAAGAAATTAGGCAAGTGAGAGGGAAAAGAATCACTTATATTTTCCAAAACTACTTAGGATCTTTTACACCATTTCATACGATTGAACACCATTTCAAAGAATATATGAGAGTCCAGGGATTAAATGATACCAAGCTGCAAAATGAAAGAATGATAGAGTCACTTGAGTCAGTAGCGCTCTCACAACACTTACTGAAAAGATTTCCTTCCCAGTTAAGTGGCGGTCAATTACAAAGGGTATCGATTGCACTTGCTTTATTGTTTTCTCCAGATATTGTGATAGCGGACGAAATGACAACAGCACTTGATAGTGTTTCCGGATACAAAATCTTGGAATTATTAAAACAGAGGCAAAAAGAGACAAACTGCACGATTCTTTTTATTACCCATGATTGGCGGCATGTCAGAAAATATGCTGATCGCCTTGCAGTAATGAAGGATGGGCAAATCATTGAATCAGGAGGAAAGCACCGAATCCTGGATCACCCTCAACACAGTTATACAAAGCAATTGATTAAAGCAGCCCCTCTGTTAAGAAAACAATTACCATCAGGGTTAGATCAGGAGGAGATTTTATGATCGTCGATGTACAGCATGTGACGAAATCCTATCAAGGCAGTAAAAATATTCTTCGAGACGTTTCTTTTACCGTTGAAAAAGGGGAATGTCTCGGCTTGGTAGGTGAGAGTGGCTGTGGAAAAAGTACGTTAGCTAAATGTCTGCTTCGTATGGAACCAATTGATTCCGGATCGATCCAGTTTAATGGTCAAGCGATAGAGTCATTGTCCGAGCGGAAACTTAGGCCAATCAGAAGAAAAATGCAAATTGTTTTTCAGAATCCGACTGCATCCCTGAATCCAAAATTGAAAATAAAAGATTCATTACTTGATCCAATTGAACAGTTAAAGGGTGAGGCAGACTTGAATTATTTTCAGTTTACCTCCAAAAAAGATTATATCAGGCAATTGTTAGAAGTTGTCGAGCTTCCTGCATCAATGGCTGACCGGTATCCACACCAGTTGAGTGGAGGCCAGCGACAGCGTGTCACCATTGCCCGTGCCATCAGTATGGAACCAGAGCTGATTGTATTGGATGAACCGACTGCCAGTTTAGATGTTATCTCACAAGGTGTTGTATTGGAATTATTAGACGATTTACGTAGGAAACTTAATTTATCCTATCTGTTTATATCTCATGACTTGGCTGCCGTCCACCAAATGAGCCAGCGAATTATGGTGATGAAAGATGGAGAAGTCACCGATCTGTTTGATAAAGAAGATATTTTTTCAGATCAACGGCATGCATATACTAAAGAGCTGATTTCTATTTTTTAAATGATATACAGGACTCGACACTCGCAAAGGCGCAATGCGATTGCCGAGTTTTTTTATGAATAGAGAGGGAAAAAGTTGGAGAAGTTTTTTTGACTGCAAAACTTGACGAGTGTTCCATTGTTATGATGTTATGAAGCGTTCATACATGCAAAACTAGGCGAGTGTATCAAAGATATGATGTTATGAAGCGTTCATACATGCAAAACTCGGGGAGTATTCCATAGTTATGATGCTATGAAGCATTCATGAGTGCAAAAATTCAAATGAGATCCCCCTTTCTACGCTATGATTACATTTTCTTTCATATCTCCATACCAGGAATTGTATTTAACAAGAGGACAGGACATAACTAATATTGTTTGCCCATAATACGAACGATACCATAATCAAGAGATGAACGCACATACGAAGCGCAGTCAAAACACAGAGACTCCTGCGGGAATAGCATCAGCTGAAAATCCCGCAGAAAAAGCGGTTTTTGCTTTTTTGTGGAAGTTGAAGCGATGCCCGCGGAAAGCGAAGTGTTTTGGCGGAGCGACATATGAGCCAAATTTTCCACATGAACAAAAACCCGAACCTTTTAATTAAAGTTCGGGTTTTATCGCAATAAAATAGTTTTGTCCCAGCCTCTTCAAAGCTCTATTTAAACTGATTCTGCCCGCATTTTCTTCACATAAATATAATAAATGCCTAATGCTATTACCGACAAGATAGCTCCTGACACATAAGGCATGAAAATGGCTAATCCATACAGCAGTCCGCCAAGCGGTGGGCCAATAATTCTCCCGAGTGAATCAAATGACGATAAGAGTCCGGTTACTTGTCCGTATCCAGACTTGGCTTGTTTTGTAAGCAATGACGAGACACTTGGTCGAATCAAGCCATTTCCGATTCCGAAGATCGAAAGGAAAACAGCGGCAGTTAAAAAGCTGTTGACAAAAAGTATCAAAGTAAAGCCAATAATAGAGGTGATAATTCCGATTTGGATCACATTGCCTTCACCAAATTTTTTCGTCATCCTGCCAACTAATCCACCTTGAACCAATGCACCGGCAAAGCCCATAATCATAAATATATAACCAAGCTGGACGGTACCGAGACCTGCTTTATCATAAGCAAAATAGGCAAATGTCGCTTCAAGTCCTGCAAGTGAAATAGAAACAAACCATTGCAAAAGAAACAATGGAGCTGCAGGTTCTTTTAAAGCCTGAAGTAATGAAGGCCGTTTTTTCTGGACAGCCTCACTATCAGAAGACAATGATTCTTTTAGAAAAAACATTACTAAAAAGAACGTAATAACAGAGGAAGTACCTGCTAATAAAAATGGTGTCGCGAGATTTTCCTCAGAAAAAACACCGCCGATTGCCGGGCCGAATATAAAACCTAAGCCAACAGAAGCGCCAATAATGCCCATCCCTTTGCTGCGGTTTTCCTCACTTGTAATATCTGCTACATATGCCATCACTGTTGGCATGTTAGCAGCAGAGAGCAAACCGCCAACAATTCTTGCTGCAAACAGCATCCATAATTGTGTAGCGAATGCCATCAGGAAAAATGATAGAGAAAGCCCAGCTATTCCTATCAGTAAAACTGGTTTTCGGCCGATGCGATCAGAGACCCTTCCCCACATTGGGGAGAATATAAATTGCATTAAAGAATAAACTGCCATCAGTAAGCCGAGCTGTGCAGGTGATGCTCCGAGATCCTCTGCATAGAACGGAAGGACAGGAATAATGATCCCGAAGCCAACCATTACTAAAAACATGACAGCAAATAGTACGGCTAATATTTTTTTTGAATTCAAAATTAAGTCACTCCAAGTAGAATAAGTGATGATGATCGCTTATAAATTTGATTTTTCGTTATGAATAAATTGTTTTAAATCGTCAATGATATAATCAGATTGCTGGTCGTCAATAATCAGATCGATTCCGTAAAAATAGCTGTCTTTTCTTTTCTGCCATGCTATCCGGCCGTGTACAGTGTGTTCTGTCACAAGTTCAAAGGTTGACTGGATAATTATATCCTTCCCTTCTTTAAACATTAAATCGAAAGAAGTAGATACTTGCATGCCTCTTGGACTGATATTGTGAACTAAAAACTTGCCTTGTTTACTTTCCACATCTTTTCCATTTACTTTCACTATTTGAAAAAGCCCGTGCTTTGGCTGGTTAAAGGTATAACGAAATGTCTCATCACGTCTGTATCTCATTGTTCTACCCCCGTTTTAGTTGAAAATAGACAGTAGATGGGATGTATGATCAACAGAATAGTCTGCTTGCCATTTCTGATCGTTTATCTTTCTTTGACGATGATTGAGCCAAATTGCTTTCCACCCTGCCTGTTTTGCTCCGACAATATCGTTTTCATACGAGTCACCAATATAAACGGTTTCTTCCTTATCTAATTGGAGTTTGTCCTCGATATGCTGGAAAACTTCCGGGCTGGGTTTAGAGTGACCAATGGCACCAGATACGAATATATTATCCTTTTGGACCCATCGTTCTAATCCAAGCTGGTTCACTTTCATCATTTGATGGTTCTGTTCCCCATTTGTCAATATTGCTATCTGCTTGCCTTGCTCATCAAGTCTATGTAAAAGTATTTCTATATCAGCCAATAAGGTGATTTGTTGCTGTTGTAGCAAATAGGTATGCTGGAACGCAATGGCCTCCTCTTGAGACAGGATCAGACCAAATTCATCGCAAGCTTTCGTGATCCGGTATGTTTGAAGCTCAAGAGCCGATATTTCCCCATTCATATGTTTTTCAAAAACTTCATCACTATACTTTCTGCTTGCAAGATATAATGAGGCAATTTCCTGAGGTGAGAATGGATGATCTAATCGCTCCATTACTGCATTTTTAAATGGCTGCAATTGATCATAAAGTGTATCATCCACATCGAATATAACTGTCTTCATTTTTTATTCATCCTTAAAAACTATTGTATTTCATCATTTTATCATAACACAATACTTGGAAGGAATGTATACCCAATGATTATCGAAAAGAATTATCTGATTGTTAACAAAAGTTTAACTATTTTATTATTGAAAATTAGTCGAAATATTGTTAAAATAATCACAAAATAACAAGCTGTGTGTAACTGGCGAGGTGCGGATAACCGTAAGGGAGCACATAGTATCGATAGCCGCTCGCCTGGGCAAAGGTAAGGATTTATCCTTACCTCTTTCTATTTCATATAAATAAGGAGTGTGGTTGTAGATGAAGAGAGTATACAATTTTTCAGCAGGTCCATCTATGTTGCCTTTAGCCGTTTTAGAAAAAGCACAAAAGGAACTGCCTGATTACAAAGATTCTGGTATGTCTGTAATGGAGCTAAGTCACCGGTCAGGATTATTTACAGATATTATTACAGAAGCAGAACGTCTTCTTCGAGAATTAATGAGTATTCCTGATAATTACAAGGTTTTGTTTGTACAGGGTGGGGCATCTCAGCAATTTGCCATGGTTCCACTTAATTTAATGAAAAATGGTAAAGCAGATTATGTGAATACTGGTTCCTGGTCTAAAAAAGCAATGAAAGAAGCAAATAAATATGGACAAGTTAATGTTATTGCATCATCTGAGGAGGAGAATTTTACTTTTATTCCTAAGATCGAAGCAGACATGATTGATCCTGAAGCAGATTATGTTCATATTACAACAAATAATACAATTGAAGGAACAGCTTTCCGGGAGATCCCTGATACAGGAAATGTTCCATTAGTTGCTGATATGTCATCCAATATTCTTTCAGAGGATATTGATGTTTCCAAGTTTGGCATTATTTACGCAGGTGCACAAAAGAATATCGGACCAGCAGGATTAACAGTTGTCATTATTCGTGAAGATTTAATCGGTAATGCATCAGACATCTGTCCGACAATGCTTGATTATCA
>NZ_ML762428.1:207494-248122 GCF_009498735.1 Gracilibacillus oryzae | reverse complement strand
TGAAAGTGGTTCATTGTATAACACTCCGCCTACATATGGTATTTATATGGCGAAGCTTGTGTTTGAATGGATCAAAGAATTAGGCGGAATCAAAGCAATTCAAAAACGTAATGAAGAAAAAGCTGATTTATTATATAACTATATCGCACATTCTGATTTCTATGCATCACCAGTAGCGGAAGACAGCCGTTCCATTATGAATATTCCATTTATCATCCCTGGACAAGATTTAGATGCACAGTTTGTGAAAGAAGCAAAAGAAGCAAAAGAAGCGGGCTTAGAGACATTGAAAGGACATCGCTCTGTTGGCGGTATGCGTGCAAGTATCTATAATGCAATGCCAGTAGAAGGTGTAGAAGCTCTAGTAGATTTTATGAAGAAATTTGAAGAAGAGCATAAGTAAAAGACAGAACAGGAAGCAGTTTGCTTCCTGTTTTTAAATTACAGTCTTATACCTCTTTTTCTATTCCTGCAACCCCAAATCCCCCGGACCCTGCATGTGTCGAAATCATTGCCCCTGCTTGAATCCAGTTAATACTTTCAAATCCGTTCTCCTTCGCCATGTCTGTCAGCTTCTCTTTAATACTTTCATCTAAACCAATCGAATAGATCAAATATAGCTGTTTTTTATCAAGATTGTATTGATTCAGGTATTCCTTCATAAGTTTTTCTGTAACAACAGTCATTTTGCCGCGGTATTTTTTGGTGGAAACAAGTTTTCCATCAACTAATTCTATACAAGGCTTTACTTTTAATAAGGCCCCTCCCAGATAGGCAAGATTACTGACTCTTCCGCCAGCTTTCAAAAATTCCAAACTGCCGGGAACAAAAGCCAGCCTGGTTTTTGGTATGATGGCTTGAATTCTTTCCACAAGAACTTCTGGGTAAATCGCAGGCTCCTGTTCTAACAAGTTCGCAGCATAAATCACGATGGCAGCAAGTCCGCCGGTAACATTCAATGCATCAATTAAAAAAATGTTACTCATTTCTTCTACTGCAATCAAGGCATTCTGGAAGGAGGAAGAAGCTTTCGATGTATAGCCAATATGGATGATAACACTATCAGGGTGGTCAGTTTTTATCTCCTTAAAGAATTTCTCGTATTCGTGAACATTGGTAGCTGTAGTGGAAGGTGTTTTTCTTGTCTGCTCATAGTATTCATAGATCTTTTCTACAGGCAACGAACCATCTAAGTAATCTGTCCCACCCATAATAACGTGCATGGGAACAACCTGAACCGCATATTTTTCCGCAACCGCTTTCGGTAAATCTGCTCCACTTTCTGTTGTTAAGATAATTTCCCTCACTGGATTGCCACCTTTCTATACTTTACTCAACTATACCTTACTACAGGATAATTTCCAGCGATTTATCATAGCGAAATTCATCCTTTATAGGTTATCGATTCTGCCCGGAACATGCATGGGCATTTTTGTTAAGGTTTTGTTATACTATGTTAGTTATAATTGCATATGACAATAAAGCAGTTCGTAACCATCCTGCTTTATCAAAACTAGGGAGGAAATACGATGTCTGAAAATTATTATTTACCAAGGTCTGGACCAATGCCAAGACCCGCAAGTGTAGAAGAAGGAAGAAATGTATTAAAACAAGAAGCATTTGATGCACCGAATGTACAGAACATTACATTTCGTGCATTAGAGTTTACTGCGGTTTGTCCGAAAACAGGTCAGCCTGATTTCGGGAAAGTGGAAATTTCCTATACACCGCGTCATAAATGTATTGAATCTAAATAAATGAAGTTCTATTTATGGTCATTCCGTGATCATGGAGCTTTCTGTGAATCATTAGCGGCACAAATTGCTGATGATATCATGTGGGCAATAGAAGCTGCCAGTGTAAAAGTGACTGTTTTCCAGACAGCGCGAGGCGGTATTGAGTTGACAACAGAAGCAATCAGAGAATATCAGGCATAACGTAAACGAGCACTTAGATTGATCACTAAGTGCTCGTTTCCCTATTGCTGGCTTTCTTCTTTCGTTGGACCCATAATCCCTGGTACCGGCAAACCTGCCTGACGCAGTAGAACCGTCATTTGTCCGCGATGGTGGGTTTGATGATCAATTAATGTCCGTAAAAGAGACCCTCGTGGTATTTTGGCGCCGAAGCTGTCCACTTCCTCACTTAAATCTTCATCCGTCAGTTTTCCTGCCTTTGCCCGAATGTCTTCTGCAATATTTTTATATGCTTCGACAATAACTGAAGCAGTTTGCGGGATATGTTCAGGATCACTTGACTTCACATCAAGTCCAACCATTCCAGCAAAAAAGCCTGGAGCTGTAGCCAGATGCCAGCCTAACCAGCCAAGTGTACTGTGTCCTGGCACAATTGCCTGCCCCAATTTGTCATCTGTAATGGATTCTAATACTTTTATTGTTCCTTCTGCACTGCTGTCCCAGTCATAGATAAAGTCTGATACCTTACGATACATAATGCCCAGCTCCTTATAAATTTGTTTACACAATTAACATAACAAATAACGATTAAGATTTCATCAATAAGTATACAAAATAACTCCCGCCTATTAGCGAAACAACCAAGCCAACTGGAATTTCAGACGGAGATAATATATTTCTACCAATAGTATCTGCAACAATTAACAAGAGAGCACCTAATAATGCTGTTGTCGGTAAAGAATAACGATGGCCGACACCGACTAATTTTCGAGCTAAATGCGGTGTAACGAGCCCGAGAAAGGCGATGGCACCACCTACAGCTACACTTGCACCGGCCAATGCAACCGCTGCAAGAAGTAAGATCATTCGCTCTTTTTCCACAGCTGCCCCTAATCCTTGAGCAGTCTCGTCTCCAAGGTTTAATGCATCAAGCGTGCTTGCTTTGTATAATGTGAAGGGAACAAGAATAAGAATCCATGGAAGTAATGCCAGTGTGTAACTCCAGTTTGTGCTGGCGATATTTCCAGAAAGCCAGATGGTCGCCTGTGTGAAATTATCAGGATCCATCCGCAATTGAAAGACAATAATTAACGCAGAAAATGCAGCATTAATACCAATACCAACTAATATTAACCTTATTGGTGTGACCCCGTTTTTCCAAGAAATACTGTAGATCAGAAATGCGGCAAGCACCGCCCCTGCCAGCGCCGTTAAAGGCAGGACAAATACTGCTGATACAGGGCTGTTCTGAGTCAGATAAAGGAATAAAACCACAGCAAAACCTGCTCCACTGTTAATGCCCAGTATGCCGGGATCTGCCAGTTCATTATGGGTGACTCCCTGCAATATAGCCCCAGAAATCGCCATTGCAGCACCAATTAATATGGCAATGACAATCCTCGGTAAGCGAAAATCGAATAATATTAACTGATTTTGGTCCGTGCCATTACCAATAAGAGTTTGAAAGACATCAACAGGCGAGATCCGCATTGTTCCCATGTTTAAACTAATAAGAAGGGTAATAATGATTGCTGTAAATAATCCCAGTATCACAAACATTGCTTTTCTTTTTTGTGTCTTCATTATAGTCCTCTCCCTTCTTTTCTGGCTAAATAGAGGAAGAATGGCACACCAACTAATGCTGTGACTGTTCCAACAGGTGTCTCGAATGGCGGGTTGATCATTCTGGAGGCAGTGTCAGCCAACACTAATAAAAGCGCTCCAAGAACGGCTGCCGTTGGAATAATCCAGCGGTAGTTCACCCCGACAAGAAATCTTGTAATATGTGGAATGACAAGTCCGATAAAACCAATTGTACCTGCTACAGAAACGGCTGCACCAGTTAAGATCAATACAACAATTATTGCAATAACTTTTACTAAAACAGTCTGCTGGCCAAGCCCTTTCGCAACATCATCCCCAAGGTTTAATACGGTAATCGATTTTGCAAGAAAAAGGGAGATGATTAAACCAATGATCGTAACAGGTGCAAGCAACTGAACATGAACCCATTGCACACTGGCAACTCCGCCTGCATACCAGAAGCTTAAGTCTTTTGCAATATTGAAATGGATCGTAAAAGCGGAAGATAATGCACTTAACATCGTTGTTACAGCGGTACCTGCTAATGCCAGTTTTACCGGAGTCAGGCCGCTTTTCGAGATAGTGCCGACACCGAAGACAATGCCTGCACCTAAACCAGCCCCGACAAATGCAGATAACATCATCATAATGCTGGATGGTTGAGGATTAATTGCCAATGCTATAGCCATTGTGAAGCCAGCCCCTGCTGTAACGCCCATAATGGAAGGTGAAGCTAAAGCGTTTCTTGTCATCCCTTGCATGATTGCACCGGAAACAGCCAGTGCTGCCCCAATTAAAGCTGCTGCCAGCCCGCGGGGGATCCGCAAGTTACGAATCACCTGATGAGCAGACTGTGTTGGGTCAAATTGTGTCACGCTATGCCATATTGTTTGTAGATTTATATCCGCTGCACCGTATAAAACGGACAAGGCAATGGACAGAATAAGGACAACCGTACCAAGGATCAGTATCATACTGGCAACGAATGGCCTGGATTTATCTGAATTTTTTTGTTTTGCACTATGTACAGCCATCTTATTACTCCTTTGAGAAATGAGAACTATTCTCGAAATAGTATAAATTATTTCTGCGTAAATTGACAGTATTTCAATTGGTATAATAGTTGTAAATGATAATGAAAATTGTTATCATCAATTTTAGATTAAACTTTTACTGTACTTAGGAGGATACACAGAATGAATAATACATTGAATAAATGGCTTATCTTTACAGCTCTCTTGTCATTACTGCTTCTGGCAGCTTGTGGAACGAATCAGGAGAATGAATCAAATGACGAGTCAACAACAGATACAGAAACTTCGGAAGGAGCAGATTCTGAAGGGGAAGCTGCTGAAGGTGAAGCAAGAACGTTAACAGATGCAATGGGAAATGAAGTGACCATTCCGGCAAATCCGGAGCGGGTGATCGCTTCTTACTTAGAGGATTATTTAGTAGCCCTTGATATCACACCTGTCGCGCAATGGTCTGTAAGAGATGGATCAGATGTTCAAGACTATTTGCAGGATTCCCTGGCAGATGTACCAACAATTCCTAGTGAACTTCCATATGAAGCTGTAATGGAACATAATCCTGATCTGATTATTATGGATTCAGCTGCAATGGTGGAGGGTGATAAGTATCAGCAATATAACAAAATTGCACCAACCTATGTAATTGGAGCGGAAGAAAATAATGACTGGCGTGCTGAGTTTGAAGAAATGGGCAAGATTTTCGGAATGGAAGAGAAGGCAGAACAAGTATTAGCAGATTATGAGACAAAAGCAACAGATGCAAAAGAACAAATTCAGGCAGCCATAGGTGATGAATCAGTTGCCGCATTATGGTTATTTGCAGATACGTTCTACATAGTTAGTGAGAACTTGTCCAGTGGTGACTTACTGTATAATGACTTAGGCTTAACTGCACCAGAAGTGGTAAAAGAAATTTCTGCCGAAACAACAGCTAACTGGTCAGAAATCTCACTCGAGAAATTAGCACAATTAGAAGCTGAGCATATTTTCTTAATTAATCAAAGTGAAGGTTCTTCCGTACTAGAAGATCCAATTTGGCAAAACATCCCTGCAGTCAAGAATGGCAATGTGTATGAATATGGTCAGGGTGCAAGCTGGCTGTATACAGGACCAATCGCAAACAGTCAAATGATTGACGATGCATTGGAAAGCTTAGTTGAATAATTATAAAAAACCAGTGAAGAGAATATGATTTTCTTCACTGGTTTTTTTATTCAAAAAGCCATTTCTGCAGGGACATTCTCACGGACATTTACTTTGTACTGAATGCGATTGCTCAGATCTACTAAACTAAGGAAATACCCGTGATTCGCTCCGGTATCAATGCCGATCTTATCTGAATTCACCCATATACTGCCGAGATTGGCGCCAAGTCGATAGGTAGGCGTATGCCCGAAAATGATTACTTTGTTTAAAGAGGTAAAATGATGTTGGTGAAAAGACTCGCGTATGTTCATCATATCATCAGCTGTCTGTTCTGAGACAGGTATACCGGGACGCAGCCCTGCATGAACGAAAAGATAGGAATTATGCTCATAAAAATAAGGTAGCTCTGAGAAAAATCTGCTCCAGTTTGCATATGCCGGGTCATTTATACCTTTTTGGTCTACTAGCCTTTGTTCATGATTGCCTTTCAACGCGATGGCACCATTATTCACTAAATCTTTCACATATTGAATAGTTTTACTGTTGTGTGCCCCATTGCCAGTATAATCTCCCAATAAGATTAACAGGTCCTGTTTATTGTTGTAATGTGCAGCATGCAATAGGGAATGCAAAGCATCAGCATGCCCATGAATATCTGAGATAGCTAGTATTCGTGTCAATATAACCCCTTCTTCCATTTATCTCTTTTTATTCTTTACTGAAAATAAGTGTATCCTCTGGTTGAAATAGAAGGGTAACAGCTGTTCCGCTGGCAATAGGAGAAGCATGCAAGACATGAAGAATACCTCCACTTGTTTCTATATTTAATCTCCACTTTTTTCCTTCATAAACGGAGTACATTACTTTTCCATCAACAGTGTTCACACCTGTATTTGCTGCTTTTCCTTGTACGACTT
Source organism: Gracilibacillus oryzae (assembly GCF_009498735.1). Lineage (GTDB taxonomy): Bacteria > Bacillota > Bacilli > Bacillales > Amphibacillaceae > Gracilibacillus > Gracilibacillus oryzae. The sequence goes on along the minus strand of NZ_ML762428.1, from coordinate 241,528 downwards.
TAATTTCTTCTGAGTCGATAATTATGGTAACATTGTTTGTTTGCAGCAGGTCTCCAAAGCCAATAATGGTATTATCACCAACCATAACGGTATATCTTCCAGCATCTTCTATCTTATTTATTATGCCGTCTAAGCGGTTATTTAAACCCAGCAGTCCTGCTACCCAGAGTGATGCAGGATTCTCTCTGACCTGTTCAGGCGTATCGAACTGTTCAATCTTCCCATCTCTTAATACAAGAATCCGGTCTGCTAACGCATATGCTTCAAGCGGATCATGAGTCACGTGTAAAACAGTAGTTCTCAAGCGTCTTAATAGATAGGAAAGTTCATTTCTCATTTCATGTCTTAGCTGCATATCTAAATTAGATAATGGCTCATCTAGAAGTAAAAGGGCAGGCTCTGTTGCCAAAGCACGGGCAATTGCCACCCGCTGTTGCTGACCGCCGGATAATTGTGCAGGATACTTCTCTTCAAGTCCCTCTAAATGAAGGAGTGTAAACAAGGAAGAGGCCAGTTCTTCTTTCTCTTTTCTACTTTTTTCATTTTTCCTCATTCCATAGAACACATTTTTTCTCACATCCATATGCGGCCATAAAGCATAATCCTGGAACACCATGTTGATTGGCCGTTTCTCAGGTGGAAGGAGATAGGAAGAATCTGAGATTGTCTGATTTTCTAAAATGATCTTCCCCTGATCAGGTTGTTGCAATCCAGCTATTAATTGAAGCAGGGTTGATTTTCCACAGCCAGATGGTCCAAGGATACTAATAATTTCCCCTGAATCGATAGAGAATGAAACATTATTCAGTGCAAAAAACTCTTTATAATTCTTCGATATGTTCTGAACCTGTAATGACATGCTCTTTCATCTCTCCTTTTGATGTCTGTTTCCTGTTAAACCATTTTTCGATCATCCAGCGTAATCCCATAATAACAAGCACGACAAATGTGCCACTAAAGATGGTTGCCGCTGTTGCATAACCATATTCCAGGTCATCAAAAGCCTGATTAATAGCAACAGGCAATGTCATAAAACCAGGTGGAAACAATATGGTTGAAACAGCGAGATCAAACACACTTGTCCCGAAAGCAGTTAAGCCAGCAGTTAGTAATGATGCTCTTATTAATGGTATCAATATAGTTAAGATACGTTCCTTAAAGGAAGCGCCTTGAAGGGCAGCTGCAGACAGCAGACTTTGTGGGATTTTTGTCATGGAACTGATCATTAATCTTGCCGCAATTGGGATTGCCCCCGCTACACTGGCTAAAATTAAAATCCAAGGCGTACCATAAAGCTGTAATCCCAGCGGTTCAAGCCATGGTTGATTCCAGACAAATATATAACCAATCCCGAGTACGACGCCAGGTACAGCTAAGGATATGATCGAAAGGGAATCAACTAACGGGCTTAACCGGAAATTTGTGAAAATGAGAACATATCCGATGAAAAAGCCAATAATCATACCAATTACTGCGGCTATTCCAGCGATTAGCAATGAATTTGATAACCCTTCAAGCATTGTGGAATCCAATTGAAATAGTATTCTGTAATGTTCTAGAGTGAAATTGCCGATCGAAATACCGTTCCCAATGGTTTTCATAAATGATACGAGAAGATTACTGCCAATGGGAATCCCTAACGCAATTAACAGGAAACCTATATTTACCAAAGTATAAAGAAAACTGTACCGACTCTTTTTCGCCACTTGGCGTTCAGCACGTTCATTCATAAAATCAAATTTCCCTTTTTTGAGTACCCACATTTGAAACAGCATGGCAATAAAAATAATTCCGACTAAATATAAAGAGAGAACCCCAGCCATATCGAAACGGATAGGTGCTGTATATAAAGCGGTATAGATGGAATATGGAAGGGTTGGAAAGCTGTAAACAGCAGCTAGTGATGCTGGTAAGCCAAAGTCTCCAATTGTATCCATGAAAATAAGTGCAGCGCCGGACAAAAATGCAGGGATCAGTAATGGTGTATGTATCGTCCAGAATGTTGTCCAATTGGAGGCACCGCATAATCTTGCAGCCTCCCCGTATCTTTTCACATTCCATTCAAGTGCTGCCGTAACTGCAAGATAAGTATAAGAGAATTTACACAATGTCATAATCATAATCAAGCCAAACGGTTGGAATACAAGATCTGTTATCCATGTTACCGAAAATAATTGATTTGCAATCCCTTTTCCACTGGCGAATAATATCCAGCCTTGGGCAAGAATAAATGATGGTAAGATTAAAAGTGCCCATGCAGCAAAATCAAGCGCAACAGCCGTTTTGAAAGACCTTGAAGATCGGAGAATTGCCAATGCTCCGCCTAAGATTGTTCCTAATATTGCTGTACCTGTTGCAAGGGTTAATGAATTAATCAGCGAAACAGACCATAGCTTTCTTTCGAAAATTTGAAAAAGTATTTCCCAACCGGCGAATTGGTTATCACCAAAGAACAGGCCAGGGAAGAAAATTTGCATTAAAACAGCCATCAGCGGGACAAGTATTAAGATAGTTAATACAATGGTGACAATCCAACCGCTTATACTGTTTGGTGATAAATATCTGTGCATAAAGGCTTTCATTTAAAGACCTCCTTTCTGGAAATCGAAAAGCTTAGCGTTTTTACAGCTAAGCTATTCTTTAGGGGAAATTTTCACAGCACTAAAGTCTGGAACATCCACTGATCAAAGTCTCACTTTATTCTACTGATTGATCAGCGAACCACTCTTTCACTTCTGCTTCGTTTTCTGCAGCCAATGCAGCATCAGAGATTAACAGCTTCGCATTTTCCGGTCTGTCAGCTAAGTCTTCTACACCAGTAACAGTAGGGCTGAAGTATCCTTCTGAACCTGCTGCAACCATTTCCGTTTGTGTCTCTTTTTCTAATAAGAAATTAATAAATTCTTTGGCTATTTCTACTTTCTCTGATTCTTTATTAATACCTAAATACCTTACAGAAGCGGGAGCGCCCTCTTCCGGCCAGACTACTTCAATCGGTTCTCCCTTTGCCTTTAAACCATAAGCATTTGATTCTTGTAATGCGGCCGCTTGAATATCTCCATTTAATAATGCTTCTGCAATGTTAGGATTTTTAGGATACACTTTCGCACCATTTGCAAAAAGGTCAGTGAAATATTGTTTTCCACCATCCATGCCTAAATCTTCAAAGAACCAGGAAACAAATGGATAAGCTGGAGCAGCAACTGCAGGATCTGCCATGCCGACAAGATTTTCTAAGTTCGCATTTGTTAAGTCATTCCATGATTTTGGGGCATCTGCTGCTGAGATTTCATTTGTGTTATAAACAATCACACTTGCAGCATGTGCACCTGTAGCGACATAACTCTTGGATTCTGGTAATAGTGATTTGCCTAATTCATTTAAGTTTGCCAGATTGTCTACATCAAGATCATTTAATAGGACTCCTTCATTATCCCACCTGGCAAAAGCAGCTTGTCCATCCATCCAGACAACATCCCAATTTGGATTTCCTTTTTCTGCTTCAATTCGTGACTGAACTTCAGCGCCATTTCCGCTTACAATCTCAATATCATGTCCTGTAGCTTCTTCGAATAAGGGCTCAATCATTTCATCAAAATCATTCAAATAGACAACTAATGGCTCTTCAGAAGCTTCTGTATTTGCATCTGCCTCTCCTTGAGAACAGCCTCCAACAGCAAGTAATGTCACACCTAATGCGAGGGTTAAAATCTTTTTCTTCATTTTTATCTTCCTCCTTGTTTTATCTATTTCCTAGCATAGCAAGGATTAATTGACCTACTGTTAATAGAATGTAAAGGGGTGGTAAAGAAATACTAAATATTTTTAATTAGTATATAGATTTTATCTATATTGTTTTAAGCTAGTGATGGAGGAGTGTGGTTAGGTTGAATCATCAACAGTTAAAGATATTCGTATTAACGGCACAATTAGGGAAGTTAGTAAAAGTAGCAGAATTGCTGGATTTAAAGCAGCCAACAGTGACGTTCCATCTCAATCGATTACAGGAAACGCTCGGTGTACAGCTGTTTAACAAAACAAAATCACAACAATGGATTTTAACAGATGCAGGAAGTGCATTTTACCATTATGCCAACCAGATTGTTCAGTTAACGAAGGAAGCAGAAATGCTGATGAAAGAGTATGAAGGTTTAAACAGGGGAAAAGTTCATCTTGGTGCGAGTTATACGCCAGCTTCTTATATTCTTCCATTCCATTTAGCAGAATTCCAAAAAGAACACAGTAATGTGCATGTTTCCTTAATGGTAAAGAAAGCACCATCAATTCTAGAACGGGTAAAAAATTATGAGTTAGATTTAGGGGTAATGGCATATGGCCAGCTGCATGAATCGGAATTAAATGTGATTCCGGTTATGGAAGACGAGCTGGTAATTATTATGCATCCAGACCATCCACTGTCGCAGTTAGAGACATTAACGATATCAGAGCTTGATAGGTATTCTTTTATTCTTCATGAAAAAAAAGCAGTGAGCCGTATTTTAACAGATAAGTGGGCGGTAGAAAACAGGGCAAAATTGAAGGTAACAATGGAGATTGGTTCGATTCAGACAATCAAAGAAGCGATTGCTTCCAATATCGGACTATCGATCGTACCAAGATTAACAGTTAATCGAGAGATAAAAGAAGGGAAACTTCTAGCGAAAGCATTACCTAACTATGAAAATGAAAGGCACATCTATATTATTCACCGTAAAAATCAATTGTTTACACCATTAATGGAAAAGTTTAAGAAATTTCTCGTTTCTTCCTTAGAAATGCAGTATTCAAAATCAGTACAGTAGTTTATTAAGCAATGGGGATATAAAAATAATCCCCATTGCGTCTTAAATCAGCCAGTAAGCAATGAATATACCGACAGCTCCAAACACAATAGAATAGAGTAAATTATAAAAAGTGATCAGATAAGGACTCTGTCTTAAACTCATCGAAATAATAGTCACAACAAGGCCGTATGTTCCTACAGGTACAGTTGATACGCCGGCAGTAACCAAAATAACAGCTAAGCTCATCGGACTTAATATGTCGATTAACATTGGACTAATCCCGCCAACTATCCCCATTGTTGCAACTGGATGGACCCCAAACATGCTTAAAATCATAAACAATAACTGAATCATAATCAAAATCAATATAGGATAATCAGCCACCAAAAGAACGGGTTCCTGGATCATCAATAAAGCAGGTGATTCATTCAGGCAGCCTGTGAAAAACGCCATAGTAACAAACAAAACAATAAAGTTATGCATATTGTTCACACTATTTCTCCACTTATTCCATCCGATTGTACAGAAGCTCTTCCACCGTTTAATGAAAAACGCCCACAATGCGGCAAATGGGACCACTAAAATGGTAACAATAAAGATAAATTCCATGTTAAATAGATTACCTGACAGGATGACCAATGCGAGAAATGAGATTAAAGCAATAATTAGTTGAATGAGTTTTGCTCGAATATGATTACTTTTTCTTTTAACTTCACTCTCACTTTTTTGTGGATAGGAAATCTTCCCGAAATAATACCTGCCCCACATGCTATCAACTAAGTACATAAAAATAGTGATAAGAATCATCCATGGTAACAATTCTCCATAACTGACTCCAGTGATAAAAATAGACATTGCTAATAATACCTCTAATGGACTCCATGGCAATGCCAATGAATAACCACGCAATGTTGTCATCATAATAAACTTGTTGGCAGCTTTCTTCTCAATTGGTTTTAAATTATCTGTCAAGACATCGTGGGCAATGGTAGCTGATGATACATTTAAGAAAGCGGTCAGTGACATCATCGCAGCAGTGCTTCTTTGATAAAGGGAACCAAGGTTTTTCACATTCCCCCTCAGTAAATTTTGTAATAATTTATCGAATCGACCTGCAGTTACAACACTGTTCATCCATGGCAGTACAGCAAGAAGTGTAAGCAATGATAAATTATTGGCAAGCATTGGAACAACATCGGAAATATTCAAATCTGTTGTGAAGAAAAAAATAAGTCCCGCTGCCGAAAACACTGTTCCTAAAATCTTAAATAAATTTGATGCATAACCAATGCTTAAAACGAGCATGAGGAATGCTAAGATTCCTAATACATATTGTAAGGAATCACTTGGTAATAACACGTTAGCAATATGCAGTAAGAAAACAATGGTGAAAAAAATGTAACTGTACTTCAAGCCTAACCCTTCTTTCTTTGCCGATACATCTATGATAGCAGATTTTTTCAAAAGAATACATGAAAGTAAGTGATCGGAATTGACTGAAATTAACCATATTTGAGCGAAAATGATTGACATTGATTGAAAATGGTTGTAAAATCTGTGGAAGCGATTAAAAGAAGTCGAGGGTTATGGAAATGCTTACATTGGAACGGCAGGAAGTTATTTTATCTTTGTTAAAGGAAAAAGAGATTGTTTCTGTACATCAAATGTGTAAGATGACAGGAGCTTCTGAATCAACTATTCGCCGCGATTTAACCGAATTAGAGAACCAGCAGCTAATTAAAAGAGTTCATGGCGGGGCATCCCTTTTAAAAAAGAAAAGAGAAGAGCCAACAATACTCGAAAAAACGACACAGAATCAACGTGAAAAAGAACTGATTGCAAAACAAGCTGCTTCATTTGTTGAAGATGGAGATTCCATCTATATTGATGCAGGAACATCGACACTCCAAATGATACCGCATTTAGCAGATAAATCTGTAGTAGTTGTTACAAATGGGATACCACATGTGCAGCTATTAATTGAATATGAAATAGAAACATATGTAATCGCAGGAAAAGCGAAAAAAGGTACAGCAGCCTTAATTGGCACCAAGGCTGTAGAAACCATCAAAGAATACCGCTTTGATAAGTGCTTTCTCGGGATTAATGGAGTTCATTCCTTGCAAGGATTGACAACACCTGATCCGGAAGAAGCGGATGTGAAACAGGCTGCGATGAGGCAATCACAGACTTGCTATGTGCTCGCTGATCCAACTAAGTTTGGTGAAGTCTCTTTTGCTAATGTAGCGGATATTGATGCTGCCACCATCATAACGACAGATGGTATCTCGGCCGAGCAACAAGAAAACATCACAGGAATTACTACTTTGGAGGTGATCACACAATGATTTATACTGTTACATTAAATCCAGCAGTAGACTATGTTGTACAAGTTGAAAATTTTGAGCAAGATACAATAAACAGAAGTAAATCGGATTATAAAGAAGCTGGCGGAAAAGGCATTAACGTATCACGAGTTCTGGACCGCTTTGGTGGGACATCAACAGCACTCGGGTTTGTTGGTGGTTTTACCGGTAAATTTATCACCGATTATTTAACAGAAGTTAACATACCGCATAATTTTGTATCCTTGGAAGAAGATACAAGAATCAATGTTAAATTAAAGTCAGGCAGTGAGGAAACAGAGGTTAATGGTAAGTCACCATTGATTTCAGAGCAAGCTTACAACCAATTTATCGAGAAACTACAAGGGCTTTCCCAAGGAGATATGGTTGTTTTAGCAGGAAGTTTGCCAAGCTCCCTTCCACAGAACACTTATCAGACATTAACAACAATGTTAAACAAGCAGGGGATATCCGTAATTCTGGATACAAGTGGTGCTGCATTGAAGGAAGCAATAAAAGCAGGTCCAGCTTTTATTAAGCCGAATAATCACGAATTAGCAGACCTTTTCGGAGAAGAAGTCAACACAGATGAAGATATTATCATGCTTGCAAAACGCCTGCATCAAGAGAATAAGATTGATCATGTCCTTGTTTCCATGGCGAAAGAAGGAGCAATTTATGTTGGCGCATCTGGTGTGTTTAAGCTAAGTGCACCAGTAGGCAAGGCTATTAACTCTGTAGGCGCAGGAGACTCTGCTGTAGCAGGATTTATTTATAAGTGGCAAGAAACAAAAAATGCAGAAGAATCAGCAAAATACGCTGTTGCTTCAGGCAGTGCCACAGCTTTTTCCAAAACTTTATGTACAAAAGAAGAAGCAGAAAACTTACTAAAAGAAGTAGAGATTACAAAATTATAAACAGAACGAAGCAAAAGCTCTAAGTGTAGCATTAACAAGTTCTGCACACATATAAAAGAAAGGCTGAGGGGCTATGAATATAACAGATTTATTAAAACAAGATATTATGATTTTAGATCTTGAAGCAGCTTCTAAAGATGATGTCATTAAAGAAATGGCACAGAAATTAGCTGATGCAGGAAGATTAAACGATAAAGAAGCATTTCAACAGGCAATTTGGGATCGAGAGAATCAAAGCAGTACAGGTATTGGTGAGAGTGTAGCTATTCCCCACGCAAAAACAAGTGCTGTTAAAATTCCATCGATTGCATTTGCTCGCTCTAAGCAAGGGGTGGATTATGAATCACTGGATGCACAACCTGCACACTTATTCTTTATGATCGCAGCAAGTGAAGGTGCAAATAATGATCACCTGCAAACATTATCGAGATTATCCACATTACTGATTGACGAAGATTTCCGTAAGCAATTACTTGATGCCACATCAGAGAGTGAAATCTTAACAATCATTGATGAAAAAGAGAGAGAAAAGCTAGGAAAAGAAGAAGAGGCAGTAGCAGAAGCAAGTGCACAGACATCCGGCCCGGAAGTTCTAGCTGTAACTGGTTGTCCAACCGGAATTGCGCACACTTATATGGCTGCAGATTCCTTAAAAGATACAGCAAAACAGCTGGGAGTATCGATTAAAGTAGAAACAAACGGTTCAGATGGTGTAAAGAACCGTTTAACAGATGAAGAAATTGCGAATGCAACAGCGATCATTATCACTGCAGATACGAAAGTGGAAATGGAGCGTTTTGCAGGCAAGAAAGTATTACGAAGAGGTGTAACAGACGGAATCCGTAAACCGAAAGAGCTGATTGAATCAGCTGTAAAAGGTGACGCTCCTGTTTATGAAGGAGACGGCAGTGGTTCAGCTGCAAGCTCTGGCGGCGGTGCACGTTCCGGTTTTTATAAACACTTGATGAATGGTGTTTCCAACATGCTTCCATTTGTTGTTGGTGGCGGGGTATTAATTGCGATCTCGTTCTTCTTCGGTATTCATTCTGCAGAGCCGGATCATGCGTCATATAACGAATTTGCCGCAGCATTAAAAGCGATCGGTGGCGATTATGCGTTTGGATTAATGGTGGCTGTTCTTGCCGGATTTATCGGGATGAGTATTGCTGATCGTCCAGGTTTTGCACCAGCAATGATTGGTGGTTTCATGGCATCAATGGGTGGAGCAGGTTTCCTTGGTGGCTTAATTGCCGGTTTCTTAGGCGGTTATGTTGTCGTCCTTGTGAAAAAGTTATTATCAGGTATGCCAAAAGCATTTGATGGTATTAAAACGATTTTATTTTATCCAGTAATCAGTGTATTTGTAACAGGATTGTTAATGTATTATGTGATTATCGAACCAATTGCCGCTATTATGACTGGTTTAGAAAACTGGCTTGGCGGTTTCACTGGCACAAATGCCTTATTGTTAGGTCTTATCCTTGGTGGTATGATGGCAATCGATATGGGTGGTCCAATTAATAAAACTGCCTTTACATTTGGTATTGCCATGATTGAAGCAGGAAACTTTGGCCCACACGCTGCTGTAATGGCAGGTGGTATGGTGCCGCCATTAGCATTAGCTATCGCAACAACTTTCTTCCGCAATAAATTTACCAGGGAAGAACAAGATGCAGGAAAAACAAACTATGCCTTAGGTTTATTCTTTATTACCGAAGGAGCGATACCGTTTGCTGCAGCAGACCCAGGAAGAGTTATTCCATCAATGACAGTAGGTTCAGCAATTGCCGGTGGACTGGCTTTACTATTTAACATCGGTTTGCCAGCACCTCATGGAGGGATATTCGTCATACCAACAGTTGAAGGAAGCTGGTTTATGTATCTGCTAGCTATTCTGATTGGTGCGATTGTCTCAGCATTGATGATCGGTTTCTGGAAAAAGCCAATTGACAAAAAATAATAAATCAAAAAAAGCTACCTTGTGTTGAAAGCAAGGTAGCTTTTTCTTATTCTGTTTCTGTTTGATCACGTGAAAGTGATAGGTTTGTCAGATTTGGCTGGAAAAATGTTGTGATACCAATAGTTGCGATTAAATTAGAAGTTGGACTGCTTTGTGCATATTCAACCTGGTTTATTTCTACAATGCGTTCCAATTGGGTTAATTGTTGCAGAAATCGATTTGCATTATCATAACTATCTGCAGCCAAGCTGATCACATATTGGCTTTCTGCTATTTCGGCAGCCGTGTTGTCTTCTAATTGCTCTGCTTGATTTGTTGTAATGGAAACAATGGATGTGCTTGTTTCCTGTTCAATTGTTTCCAGCTGTTGGATCAGATTGCTTATATCCTTGTGCAATGGAAGCTGTGCCTGTAACTGCTCTGCCTGATCTATTTCTGCATTTAACTGCTGTTTCTGCTCTTCCACTGTCTGGATTAAACGATTTTGCTGATCTATCTCTGCCTGCAGCTGGTCCAGTGTCTGTTGCGTTGGATAAATCCAGCGGTAGTAACTCAGAGCAGCCAGAGAAATAATGATTAGTAAACTTGCAATTAATATCAATGTTTTCCTGTGAGACCATTTTAGTGTCATCTTGTATCAGCTTCTTCCAATAAGTAATCTTTTAAGGTTTGAAATGAAAATGTAGCAACATAACCATTATTGAGCTTCTCTAACTGCAGTAATTGCAAATTGTCGACAAATCGTTCCTGATTAAGGTTATTGCTGAACTGTGCAGCCTGCTCCATTGTTGTTCCTTGTAATATTACCGTCACTCCATCTGTAATGGAGAATTGGTAATTAGCGATATACGTGCCTTCAGGTGTATTTGACTGGATATTGTCAAGTAAATACAGAGAAGGAAAAATAGAAGCATCTAACTGCTCAATCTGATTTTCCAATGTTTGAATTTGCTGTTTTGTTACAATAAACTGATCAAGTTCTGCTATAACCGCATCGTTTGTCAGTTTCTTTTGTTCTAACTGTTCAAACCTCTTATCCATACTTGACTGGTAGAGGAGTAGAGTTATCAAACCCGCTGCAATTAAGAGTAACGAAATAGCAATAATTAAATAGGGTGACATATCCACTTTTTTCTTCTCGGCAAAGTTAATCTCAATCATGATGAAATCCCCTTAATATAGTAAAATAAGTGCATTTTCAGAATGTTAATTTCTAAGAGTTAAACCATATACATCAGCATATTGAAAAGGGATGGAATGACCTGATGTAAGCAGATGTACAGAAAGATTTAACCGATTTACCAATACGTCATATATCAGTTTTTGGTTTGGATTATCCCCTGATAGTATCACTTCTGTAACTTGAGCTTCATCATTCATAACAGAATAGCGGTAAAAATCCATAAATCGGTCGATAGTCAACAATTGATCTTCGATGACGTCCAGTATCTGTTCATTTGACATTTCATTCTCTTCCTGCTGCATAGCAGTCTGAAGATGAATGTGACGGTTAAATACAGGAATATCCTGATAGAATACCGTTAATACTAAGCTCGATTTTCCCCATTGGATCATTAATTGATGCTGTTCTGGGTTCGCAAGTCCCAGCTCATGAACGACACGGTACATTGATAAAAAGGAAACATCAGCAATCGTTATTTTTAACTCAGCTTGTTCCAGTATGTCGATGTACGGCTGTAATTTCTCTTTTGGATAGGCAAAAAGGATAATCCGTTGCTGCTCTCCTTCTTCTTCCAATGATTCAAAATCAATGATAGGATCCTGGAAGGGAAGACGGATATTTCCTTTTAATTCTAATAAGATATACTTTTTTATCTCTTCATCGTTTAATTGTTTTGGAACCTTTTCTTCCCGAAGTGTTACAAAGGTATCTGGGACACAAACAGCAACAGGTCTCTTTTTCCATTTCTTTTCCTGTACCAGATTTTTAAGTAGTGTTGCCAGTTTGTCTGGTTCCATAATCACTCCATCATCAATAATCCCTGACTCTAGTGCAATCTCACCGGAATCGAAAGTGTTGGCACCAGATTTTACAATATATCTGATTGATTTTTGCTGAAAGATTAGATTAATGCGTTCTTTCTTAAATAAGCTCATTTAGACCATCCTTAGAAAAATGAAGTAATATACCAATTAATGATATCATGACCATAGAAGTAAGTAATTAATGCCCCTGCACATATATATGGGCCGAACGGGACTGAACTCTTTCGATTTATTTTCTTTAAAGCGATTAATAGAATGGAAACAACTGTCCCAAGCAATGTTGATAATAGAAAAGTAAGCAATATACCCTGAAAGCCGAGAACTATACCCAATAAGGCGAACAGCTTCATATCCCCACCGCCCATTCCACCTTTACTTATTACGATAATGAGAGTAATGAGAGCAAAGCCGATAAAAGCTCCTAATATGGAAGACCACCAAGGATCTAATGGGAGAAATATGCGTAAGATGATAAAAATCGGAAGGAAAAAGAGTAGTATTTTATTAGGTAAAAGCATATAGCGTAAATCTGTCACAATCAATATGACAGCTAAAGATGACAAGGCCAGTGCAACGATTAGCTCTAAATTAAATCCATAAAGGGAATAACTGATTGTAAAAAGAACACCAGTCAGCAGTTCCATCGTTGGATAGATCTTAGATATTTTAGTCTGACAGCCTCTGCATTTGCCTGATTGAATAATATATGAAAGAACAGGAACTAACTCATACCAATGCAGTGTTTTCTGACAAACAGGACACACTGAGCGCTCTGACTCGAATAATTTGTTCTCTGGTACCCGAATCCCTACAACATTATAAAAAGAGCCGAATACAATACCGAAGATAAAAAAGATAATTTGATAATATAATTCCATTTTTCGCTCCTAATATATAGAGATCCCGGGTGTGGAAGGGATCTCGTTTGGGTGTTATTTTGATTAATATAGATTAACTGAATATATTAACTTTCCGGTGTTCCGGAACCAGTCGATTCTTCAAATGAGAATGTTCCGTCACTGTGCTTATAAATGGTATCTCCTGTATTGCTTTCAGAGAGCTGATCCTCATCACCTGATCGTTGCTCTAAATAACCCTTGCTAACTAAGTCCCACTCTGTCATTGAAGTACCAGTGAATTCTCCATTAACCTCAGCTAATCTTGCTGCATCTAGCACTAATTCATCTTCTGCTTCATCAGAATCAGTTTCAGCCTTATCAATAATTCCTCCAATCGCCGGTACAGCAATTGCAACGATAATACCTAAAATCACGATAACTGCAAGAAGCTCAACTAGTGTAAAACCTTTTTCATTGCGAAACATTTTCTTTAATTTTTGAGTCATTTCTATTCCTCCTTTTTAATTTTTTCCATAAAAAAGACTCACATCAATAAAATATCTTATGGTGTAAGTCGGTTGCACTACTAGCTCTGATTTATCCAAGTGCCCACATACAGATAAACCTTCATCGCTCCTATACAGTTCATAAATATAATCCTATTATACTATAATTTAGGTGGTTGTCTATAACTTTACGTAAAATTTACAGGTACTAAATAACTATATAACTAATAGAATTATTAATGACTTTCTTAACCTTCTAAAAACTTTCAAACAAACTGAACATAGGAATTACAATGGACAGAACAATAGCACCAACTACGAGAGACAGGAAGACAATCATGACAGGCTCGATCAATGCTTTTAATTTATCGGAGGCTTCTTCTATTTCTTGTTCATAGAATTCAGAAACCTTCTTCAGCATCGCATCGATAGACCCTGTTCTTTCACCGACTACAATCATTTGGGTAATTAATTTTGGAAAGACCCAGTGTTCACTCATCGGTTTGGCTAAGGATTCACCGCTCTCTAATGCTTCCCTGCTGTCCCGCAATACATGTTTAACGACACGGTTTTGAATTACCCGTTCTGTGATGGCGACAGCCTGGAGGATGGGAACAGAACTGTTTAGTAATGAACTTAACGTCTGTGTCATCCGGGCTAATATTGATTTCTGGATGAATTTACCGAAGATAGGGATTTTTAATTTTCCCACATCTATTAAATAGGCAGTCCTTGGATTTCTTTCTAACAATTTAATAACAAGAAAGACGAAAAGCATCAGTAAAATTAAAACCCACCAGTATTGTTGCGCAAAAGAACTAATATTTAAAATCATGGCGGTGTATGGCGGAATTTCCTGATTAAATGACAGAAACATATCGGTAAAAATCGGGACAATCACTGCTAATAGGAAAATCGTAATAAAAACAGAAATCAACCCAATGACGGCAGGGTATGTTAATGCTGTAATGATTTTCTGCTTTAACTGGTATTGCTTTTCATAATAGGTTGCCATCCTGTCGATAATTTCATCTAAATTACCACTAACCTCACCGGCGTTGATCATACTTATCAATAATTCAGGGAAGAAACGCGGGAATTCTGCTAATGCTTCGGATAAGGGTATCCCTTCTTCCAGGGAAACTTTAATCTCTTTTAAAGCTTTCTTTAATGGTTTGCTGTCTGTTTGTTCTTCTAATATAGCTACTGCTTCAACTAAAGTTATTCCTGCATCAATTAATGTAGCGAATTGCCTTAAAAAAATAACGAAATCTTTATTTTTAATCGGGTTACCAATATAAATATCCTTATATAAAACAGTATTTAATTCATGAATATCAAAAACGATAAGACCCATTGCTTTTAATTGTTTAATCGCATCAGACTCTGTTTCCCCATTTATTTTGCCTTTTTTCATTTTTCCATCTGCTGTTTTTGCCTGATAAGCGTAATAAGCCATTTATGGCTCACCTCCTTGTCCCGTTTAAGACTAAGTTACATGGAGTGTAATTCGTTTAAATAAGGGGCTGCTTGTTTGTTTGTAATATACCCTTGATTTACCAGTCTCTTTACATCCATTGTCATTGTGTGCATCCCAAGTTCACGGGAAGTTTGCATTGTGTTCGGGATCTGATGCATTTTCTCTGAGCGAATCAGGTTTCTGATCGCTGGTGTATTAATTAATATTTCTGTAGCAGCTACTCTACCAGCTCCTGCAGCAAGAGGGAAGAGGCGTTGGGATACAATTGATTCCAGAACATTTGCCAATTGAATCCGAATCTGATCTTTCTGATGGGCTGGAAACACATCAATAATCCGATCCATTGTAGAAGCAGCACTTGTTGTATGCAATGTTCCTAATACAAGGTGCCCTGTTTCTGCTGCTGTAATGGCAGTGGAAATCGTTTCTAAATCACGCATCTCCCCAACAAGAATAACGTCCGGATCCTGGCGCAAACATGCACGCAATCCGTTTTGGAAATTCCGGGTATCAAAGCCGACTTCACGTTGATCAATAATACATTGCTGATGCTGGTGAAGGTATTCAATAGGATCTTCCAGAGTGATAATGTGTCGTTTCATCGTCTGGTTCATATAATCAATCAAGGCAGCTAATGTTGTACTCTTCCCGCTGCCAGTCGGTCCAGTCACTAATACAAGTCCTTGATGCAATTTGGCGATATCTTTCATCACTTTCGGCAAATCTAACTCATCTAAAGATGGGATGGAAGTTGGAATTGTCCGAATTGCCAAGGAAATACAATTTCGTTGATAAAAAAGGTTCATTCGAAATCTTGAAACACCTTTAATACCATAAGATAAATCGACTTCTCTGTCTTCTGATAATTTTTCCCATAACATATCAGAGAGGATATATTTAGCCATCTCTTCCGTATCTTCAGGGAGAAGTTTTTCTTTGCCAAAAGGCTCCAATCGACCATCAATCCGGAAGATAGGCGGGGAGCCGACTGTTAAATGGATATCAGATGCCTTCAAGTGAAAAGCCTTGCTTAATAACTCTTCGATATGCAACATTTTCTCACCTACTTAATCTTCTGTTGTGGCAACACGCAGCACTTCTTCGATCGTTGTGACTCCTTTGGCAACTTTATGAAGTCCGTCTTCTAATAAAAAGTGCATTCCGTTTTGCTTTAGATATGATTTGATTTCACTCAAGTCTTTATTGTTCATCATCATTTTTTTAATAGTCTCATTAATAATCAGTAATTCATGAATGGCAATTCTGCCGCGGTAACCAGTGAAACGGCAATGATTACACCCGGCACCTTCAGATAAATGTTCCACATTCATCTGGTGTTTTTCAAAGATTCCCTTTTCCAATTCTGTTATCGGACGTGTTTGTTTACAATCCGGACAAATCTTTTTGACCAGGCGCTGAGCCATTACTGCATTTAAGGAAGAAACAACAAGGTATGGTTCCACTTCCATATCGAAGAGACGCGGGATTGCTGCTAACGCACTGTTGGTATGTAAGGTACTGAATACCAAGTGTCCGGTAAGAGCGGCACGAATGGCGATTTCCGCTGTTTCACGGTCTCTGATTTCCCCAACCATGATAATATTAGGGTCCTGGCGCAGAACGGATCGAAGTCCTGTTGCAAAATTGAGTCCGACAGTATTGTTGACCTGCACCTGATTAATGCCTTCCAGCTGGTATTCAACCGGGTCTTCAATCGTAATAATATTCACATCTTCTGTATTCAACTCATTTATCGATCCGTATAATGTCGTTGATTTACCTGAACCAGTAGGACCTGTTAATAAAATAAGCCCGGAAGGTTTTCTGATAGCTTGTTCATAACTGCCAAGTGTATCTTCGGAAAAATCAAGCTCTTTCAATGTTTTAAAGATATTAGTCAGGTCTAAAATACGAATTACAACTTTCTCACCAAAGGTTGTCGGTAATGTCGCGATCCGCAAATCTACTGGTTTGGCATCAATAAGAATCCGGATTCTGCCATCCTGTGGCAGCCGAGTTTCGGTAATATTCAAATTAGATAATATTTTCACACGAGCGACTAATGCATTCATCAGACTTTTTGGGACCGTTTTTTCTGTGCGCAGAACTCCATCAACCCGGTAACGGACAGAAATCTTCGTTTCATATGGGTCGATATGAATATCACTTGCTTTTAAAGTTACTCCAGTTTGCAGGATTTGATCTAATATCCGGATTGCTGGAGCTTCCTCATCATCTGCTGGATTATCTTCATAATCACCCATATCATAGTATTTATGAATGGTCTGCAAAATATCGTCCTTTGTTGCAATCACTGGTTTTATCGTAAAACCGGTAGACAGCTCTAAGTAATCGATAGAATAGTAATCTAGTGGATCGTTCATCGCAATTGTCAGGATATTCTCCTGGCGCTGGATGGGGATCAGTTTATTGTCACGGGCAAAATCCTTCTGAACAAGGTCCATTAACTGGATGTCGATTGGAAAACTGTAAAGGGACACACTGGAAATGCCAAGATGGACTTCAAGGACTTCCAGTAATTGTTTTTCGGTTATAAATCCTTGCTCAACTAGGGCATCACCTAGTTTTTGCTTTTGCTTCTTCTCTTTTAGTGCACTCATAATTTCTTCTTCTGTAATTAACCCGTCTTCTTTTAAAAGATCGCCAAGTTTCCGTTTATTTCTGAATGCCATTTTTTAACCTCGTTTCATTCAATTACTGAATTTAATTACTAGATGTTTCTACAATTGGTTGTTTTGTAATTAACTCACCTGTATTCCCGCCAGAACCGAATGGGAAAGTCTCCATATCAATTGGTTTAAATTTGGCCTTTACGCCTCCTTCCCCATAAAGGGAGTTAGCGATAAGTGATCCTGTTATCTCTGTACCTTGTAATAGTTTTACGTCTGCATGTGGTGCGATAAGAAAGGTTTCAGCATATGTACCACCATCAAACACAACGGAGTCACCGCCTGTCACTATATTACCGTGAACGCCACTGCCTTGGGTTAAATTAATGTTGGCATCTTTTGCAAATACAGAGCCGAAAATTTTCTGTCCTCCGCCAAAGTGTAAATTCAGATCATCTTTTGCAAGGTACATATTTACTTGCTTTGAATTTCCATTTATATTAACAGAACTACTAGATCCTAATTCAAATCTATTTTTAACATAGAAGTTTACTGTCCCAGAACCAATTATCTTAATATGCCCATTCTTAAGTAAGAAGTTATCAACAACAATATCAACATCTTTATCATTTGTATTAATAGTTAATGTGAGGTCTTCATCCATATTAAAATTATGAAAATATAAATTTTCTTTCACATCTAAAACATAGTCTTCCGCTTGCCATTTGTTCACATTTAAGTTGCCCTGATCAATAACTTTAAACGGGTTATACTGATCTCCGATAATTTTATCAGGAGGAATTGGATAGGATGGAAAGCTAGGAAATGAATTTATTAAGTCATCATAACTTTGCCATGGTACAGAATAATCTTTTGCCTTAATATCAGGAGGAGTAAACTCATCTGGAGGCGGGCCTTGAAAGGCGCCATCCACCGCATCTCCTGGAACAAATACACTCCCATTAGAAACGGCAGTTCCTCCATCCATATTAACCGAACCTGGATTGGAAGAGTCAATATAAACATTTCCTTCCAAATTTGCGCCACCATGAAGTTCAAGTTGATTCCTCACAATTGCAACTGTGGTCTCCGGTAATTCAACACTATTGCCAGACTGCCACTCTACTTGAATTTCACGTGTAACTGAACGAGTTCTATTCCCAATCGTCCCTTTAGAGGTAATTTGGTATGTTCGCGGATTATCACCCATTAGGTGTTTAACAGTAATATGAGCACTGGGGCTTTCACCAAAGCTAGTTTCGAAATTTTCATAAGTAATTTGGTCAATATTGTGAATTTTTTCGCTAAGTGCGGCAAAAAATTCAGTCATCTCACTTGCAGATTGGGCTTTCTCATCTATGAGTGCTTTTATCTCAGCATATGCCTGGTTCGCTCCGCCTTCTGCTATATAAAAAACAGCCTGATGTTCTCGGTCTACTGTCGTTAACTTTAGATTAGAGAAGGCAGTAGCAGCTAATGCCAAACCAAGCATCGATAAAACCGTTAATGTTAACATAACCATTATTAAGCTAGCTCCAGTTTCATTGTTCCATTTGGGCATTCCTTTACCTACTCTCTTAAATAGATTGTTGTTGTAATAGATTGAGTATTTCCATTGTTATCTTCTGTACTAGTCACAGAAATATCAACCTCTGTACCAGTTTTTTTAATTGAAAATTCGGAGATTTGTGAACTGATGGTTTGGCCATTTTTATTAAGATGAGTAGAAGATAATGAGTATAGGTCTTCATCAATCTTTAGTGTATTATCTTCCACTTTTATTAAGTCAGCACTTGTTGATCGTAATTCAGAAGTTATTAGGGCTATTACCGTCCGTACTTCATTATAGTTGCTTATCTCAGCTGTCTGATCTCTGTACTGCTTCTGACCGAATAAATGAACAGAGCTGATTAAAGCAATAATGACAGACATAAGTGCCAATGCGGCTAATAATTCTACAAGTGTAATTCCTTTTTCACTTTTAAACATGGAAGCCACCCTCTAATTTTCCCATAAATATTTTGATTCCATTTGTGCCTCTAATTTATTAGACGAATTGTAAACCTGGACTAGGATTTCTTTCAATCCATTGGCTTGCAATGAAGATTCATTGTTAGTTGCTATAGTAATCTTTATCTGGAAATCTCCACTAGTATTTTTAATAACGTACTTTCCATTCATTTTTGATCTTTCGCCACTTATTCGATCAATCGCCTCAGAAAAAGATAACTCTGCACTCATATGATATATCTCTTCCATTTGAGTTTGTGCAAGATAGGTTGCGTCCGTAATATCATTTGAGGCACTGGTGGATTTTGCTGAGTTGATAAAAAAGGTGGTGAACGTAACGACAATAATGGAAAGGATTAGAATAGAAGCCAGAATTTCTGCCAGTGTCAATCCTCTCTCATTGTTTAGCAAGGACATTTTATATTTATTTAGTAA
Source organism: Gracilibacillus oryzae (assembly GCF_009498735.1). Classification (GTDB taxonomy): domain Bacteria; phylum Bacillota; class Bacilli; order Bacillales; family Amphibacillaceae; genus Gracilibacillus; species Gracilibacillus oryzae. Next base: position 221,615 of record NZ_ML762428.1, on the reverse strand, counting down.
ACTAATTATCATCTATTATCAGCCTTTTTTATTATATTATAGACTAAATATATAACAAAATAAGGATATTGTATACAAAAATAATAGGTATTTATGACTTATTGTAAGACATGATTCGACTATTTTCGAAGACTTCTATAGGAAATACTTCACGTTTCTTTCAGTTGGAATTAGAAGAGAGGTAAAGAGGTATTCTTTTGCATAGGGGAGAGAGTGGGTATAATTGCTAGTGAGAAATTATATATACATTTAAGGAGGCAGACAAATGACAAAGCAATTAATCCTGGCATCATCTTCACCAAGGAGACAGGAGATTCTCAAGCAAGTGAAGATTCCTTTTACAATAAAAATTCCCGATGTAGACGAATCGCAAATTGTAACTGATGATCCATATGAGAAAGTGGAACAATTAGCAAAGATCAAAGGGAGCTATATCCCGATAGAGAATGATAATAACATCATTATATCGGCAGATACGGTAGTGGCATTTCAAAATAAAATTTTTGAAAAACCAAAGGATAAAGAAGAGGCAAGAGCGATGATTAGAGACTTGAGTGGAGATGTACACAGTGTATATACAGGAGTCATGATTCGAAGCCAAGAGAAGGAATTTGTGTTTGTGGAGAGGACAGAGGTAGAATTCTGGCCACTGTCAGCTGCCGAAATAGATTCCTATATAGCTACTGAAGAGCCATACGATAAAGCAGGAGCTTATGGAATCCAGAGTGTTGGAGCAATGTTTGTAAAACGGATTGTCGGTGATTACTATAATGTGGTTGGTTTGCCGATTTCGAGGGTGTTAAGAGAGCTGAAAGGATTTTGATTTATATCTGTAATTAACAATAAGTTAACAAAAAATTTTCAGAAAATTTACAAAACAGAGGTATAATTGACCTAGTAAGATAAAAAGAGGAGGCAATTATACTATGAATTTTAAGAAGAAATTTGTCACAGGAATTGCAGCAGCATCCATATTTTTCACAGCTACTGTTCCTTTTAATGTGTTGGCAGAAAAGCCGCCATTATTCCAGTACAATGGGGAAGAGGAATTAAGAGTATCCCAGATCGCTCAATATGACAGCGGTTTAGGAGAAGGCGGCACGGAAATTATGGCTTATGACGAGTCTACAAGAACGGCTTTTGTAACAAATGGTACAGCAAAAGGCTTTGATATAATCTCAATCAATAATTTAGATTCTGGTGAATTTAAAGAAATCCCATCATCGAAAAGGGTTTTGCTTTCTTCATTTGGAATTGAAGGAATTGATGATATTACAAGTATTGCTGTAAACCCGGTAATGGATGTTGTCGCAATTACAGCAGTGAGTGATCCGAAGACAGATCCTGGTTATGTTGTATTTACGAATAAAAACGGGGAGTACATCACACACGTACAGGTTGGTGCATTACCCGATATGGTGACATTTACACCAGATGGAACAAAAGCAATTGTCGCAAATGAAGGGGAACCAAGTGATGATTACTCTGTTGACCCGGAAGGATCTATCTCCATCATTAATGTTGGTTTAAGTGTCAATACATTAACATTTACGGAAGATCAATTGGATGAAAAAGTGCGTGCAGGCTCAAAAGGAACAATTCTGCAGCAGCTGGAACCAGAGTATGTTACTGTTTCAGATGACAGTACAACTGCGTATGTGACGCTTCAGGAAAACAATGCAATTGCTACAGTAGATTTAATAAATGAAGAGATAATTGATGTAAAAGGTCTTGGAGCCAAAGACCATTCGGCTCCGGGGAATGAACTTGATGCAATCGACAATGAAGAAGCTGACATTAAAAAGCAGCCACTGCTTGGTTTTTATTTGCCTGATGCCATTGATACATTTGAGTATAATGGGAAAACATATATCCTCACACCAAATGAAGGAGATTCCCGTGATTATGAGGCATATTCGGAAGAGGGCAGTGTTGAGGATATCGCTGATCAAATTAAATTAAATGCCGATCACTATCAAGGTTATACGCAAAGTGAGCTTGATGAAGCTGTCGAAAATGGTTTATTAGAAGATTTAGCAGGTACTGATATTACATTAGAGCAAGGCAAAAATGCAGATGGGGTTTACGAAGCATTGTATTCATTTGGTGGACGCAGTTTCTCAATCTTTGATGCAGACACAATGGAGCTTGTATATGATAGCGGAAGTGAGTTTGAAGAAATTATTTTAGAAGCAATGCCGCAACACTTTAATACGAATAATGATGAGCTGAAATTTGATGGCCGCAGTGATGGCAAAGGACCTGAACCGGAAACAGTTATTAGCGGTGAAATTGATGGAACAACATATGCTTTTGTTGCTTTAGAGCGTTTCAGCGGGATTATGATCTATGATTTATCAATTCCAGCAGCACCTGAATTTGTTTCACTGATTTCCAGCCGTGACTTCAGTGAAGATGTAAAAGGGGATGTATCTCCTGAAGGGCTGCAGTTTATCCCTGCAGAAGTTAGTCCGACTGGTAATCCTTTATTAGCAGCAACCCATGAGATTTCAGGAACTATCGCTGTTTATGAAATCAATGGAAAGATGCCGGCAGCTGAGACGAAAACATTTGATGACATTCAAGGTCACTGGGCACAACAATCGATTGAATCATTGGCAACAAAAGGGATTGTATCTGGTTACTCAGCAGACAAATTTGCACCAGAAAAAAGCATCTCTCGAGCAGAAATTGCTGGATTGATTGATCGTGCACTTCAATTAGACACTAGTACAGAGAATTCCGGAGAATTTAAAGATGTAGAAGGGTCTGCTTGGTATAAAGAAAGTGTGAAAGATGTTGCAGGTGCCGATATTTTAGTAGGGTATGGTGATAATACGTTCCGTCCCGAAGAAGAAATGACACGTGAAGAAATCATTGCAGTTATGATCCGTGCTTATGAATATGCAAAAGGTACTGATATTGAAGCAGATGCAGAAGAAATGCTGGCTGATTTTGTTGACGCTGACGAAATCTCCGAATGGGCGAAACAAGAAGTAGCTGAAGCAATAGCAGCACACCTTGTATACGGTGTAACTGAAAATGAAATACAGCCAGGGAAAGATGTTACAAGAGCAGAAGCGGCGGCAATGATTCAGAGATTGTTGCAATAAGAAGAGGGAGCACCTATGAGAAAGTAACAGGTTTAGAACAGTGTAAAGCATACAAAAACGCTCAGAATGTTTTTCTGAGCGTTTTTAGACTGTAAGTAAATGGATTATTTGAGGATGCTCCACAATTTTGAAAATATATCTTCATTCATTTTAAAATATGCTCCCATAAATCCATAATAGATATATCCGTCTTTGAGAAGGGTAAGTTTCACTGTAGTGCCGTCATTCAAGTTTATACTTAATTCCCTGAATTGCTCGTCATTTCGTGAATTACTTATTGGGTCTGAATTTTGAATGCGAGGTAAGGGCTTCGTCTGGTTTAGTTCTTCAACAAAAACATTTAGTGTTTCCATGTCTGTAATAGGTTGATAGTCATCAATACTGTTATTCCAATCACTGAATGTTCTGTATTGTGCAGAGGATATATTTCCGTAGATATTTAATTTACCGAATATATCCTGACCAATATTTATTGTGATTCCATTCAGATTCTCATATAAATCGACAAAAATTTTGCCATCTTGTTCCGTGTAAGTCATTATTCTGAAGTCTTTATCGTACCCTTTCACAGTGTAAACATCTGCTTTTCCTATTGTAGATGCAAACTCTTTATTATAGGCTTCCTGTTCGCTCCATTCATCTATTATTGCCTTTGTTGTTCCGAGTTTTTCACCAATAATATCCTTTGCAGCTTGGGCATCTATTTCTGTCCTTGTCTGTGTGTAAATATTCTCATTATAAACAATTAAACCTATCATATCAGCAGACATATTATCCTCAGGTAATTGAATGGCGGGAATATGAACTCCGCCATCCCCCGTATCAACGGGTATATTTGAATTATTTGCTGTATTATTTAAATGGTTATTAAATAACGTAAACGTTACTATCGATACAAGTAATGCAGCAGCAATACCGATAAATGTTTTCTTATTATTCTTTATTTCTTTTTTTGCTTGAGAAACGCCCATCTTACTTCTTTCATTTAGTTCCTTTGGTAGTTCAATTTTGCTTATTTCTTGTTTAATCTTATTACTCATAAAAACCATCTCCTTTCCAATTATTACGGAGCTTATCTAAAGCTCGATATAATATTGTTTTTGCCGTACCTAAAGGAATATCAAGTGTTTCAGATACCTCTTTGAAAGTTAATTCCTCGTAAAATCTTAAAATAACTACACTTTTTTCTTCTTCATTTAGAATTTCCATCAAGTCACGAACAGTCACTTCTAAATCAGCATCTTCGTTTATATCCCCTGATAAATTTTCCTCTAGTTCTGGCTTTAACTGAACTGCTTTTCTCTGCTTTCGAAGTAAATCTAACGAACAGTTCACCGCAATTCTTATTAACCATGTTTTAAAATATCGTGGTTTTTTTAAATTTTTGATTGTTTTGAATGAACGATACGCTGTTTCCTGCACCACATCTAATGCATCATTTTGATTTTTTACATAGATAAAAGCCATTCTATAAATATCTTGTTCGTATTTCTGAAATAAAGTTAAAAACGCTTTATCATTACCTTTTTGAGCTTTCCTTACTAAATTTATCAATCAAAAGCCACCTCCTTAAGTACCTCTTGTTTATTAGACGTTCAATTTACTGATTTGGCTTTGCGTTTTTTAAATTAGCCTTACATATAAAAAAATAAGTTCGCTATTACTGGTTACATAAGAAAAACATAGCCTCATAAGTAAAGTAAGTACAAATCCATGGTGAATATATCCCATAAAACTGGAAGACTATTTATCTGTTGGAAATCAACCATAAATGTTGGTAATACTCCTTATAACAGGAAATTAAATGTAAAACCAATTATTCTCTTTTCTTCGACAATTTTAATGCTATACTGTAAAAGTGGTTAATAGTTTTCTAATTTCAGAGAGAAGAATATATACATAAATATGGGACTTATTTCATTTTTGCTTCTTCTAAAAGGATATAGAACACTAGATAACTTTATAAAATACACCAGGGGGGTCCTTAGTTATGGGTCAATCATCAAAGAAAAGTAAAAAGTTTATTACATCAACAATTACAGCTGCTGTTGTAGCATCAGCTGTTGCACCAATTTCTGCTTTTGCAGCAACAGAATTTACAGACGTACATGCAGATAATTTCTATTATGACTATGTAACAGCATTGTCAGAAGCAGGGATTATTTCAGGAAATCCAGATGGATCATTTGATCTTTATGGACAAATAGAACGTTCAGAAGCAGCAATCATGATTGCTAATATTATTAAATTAGATGTGGAAAATGCTCCATCTGCTAACTTTGCAGATGTGAAAGAAGATTTCTGGTATACAGATTCTATCAATGCTCTTTATGCAGCAGGCATTATCAATGGTAAAAGTGAAACAAGATTCGCACCAGATGCTACATTAACTCGTGCAGAGTTCGCGAAACTTGTAGTGGATGCTTATGAAATAGAAATAGATGCAGATGCAGAAGTACCATTTACTGACCTTGAAGAAGGTGCTTGGTATGAAAAATATGTAAAAACACTTTATGCTAACGGACTAATTGCTGGTACAACACTTACAACATTCTCACCAGAAGATCCAGTAAAACGTGCAGACTTTGCAAAATTACTAACAGATACAGACTGGAAACTTGGAACTACTTTAGAAAAGCCATTTGCTATTGAAAGTGTTAATGCACTTGAAGATATCACAGTTACTGAAGGTGAAGAAGTTGTTCTTCCAGAAAACGTTGGCGTATCATATGATAATGATACAGAAGGTGAAGTAGCAGTATCTTGGAATACGGAAGATGTTGACTTCACTGTACCTGGAACTTATGAAGTAACAGGAACTATTGAAGGAACTGATCTTACAGCAGCGGTAACAGTTACTGTAGAGGCAGTGACTCCAGAAGTAGTGGAAGTAAGTGCGATTAACGCTAAACAAGTTGAAGTTAAGTTTAATAAAGCTGTTGATGTTGATTCTATTATTGAAGATACAGAAACAGGCGAATTAGTTGATGGTGTAGTAACAATTGATGCTGTTGGTGATGCAGTTGATTTCACTTCACTTACTGGTGAGTTAAGTGAAGATGGCAAAACTCTTACATTAACAGCGGCTGATACATTTGATGGTCGTTATTCAGTAACTCTTGTTGATGCAGAAGATACTGAAGGAAACGAAGTTGCTGATTATGCAGGATTCTTCACAGCAGATGATGTGGTACGTCCTGCAGTAACTGATGTGACTTACACAAGTACAAACACTGCAAAAATCTCATTCTCAGAACCTGTTGCTGATATCGGTAGCGTTACTTTGAATGGTGTTGAAGCAAATGTTACTGAGACTGGATTTGACTTTATTCTAGTTGATCTTAATGACCTTGATTTTGAAGAGGCAGGAACATTGACTATTGTTGGGCTTGAAGACTTTGCTGGCAACTTAATCACACCTAACCCAGTGAATGTAGATGTTAAACGTCCAGCAGAAGATACTGTTGATCCAGAAGTAGAAAGCTTAAGCGTTATTTCCGACTCTCGTGTAAAAGTAGTTTTCTCTGAAGAATTAGGAGATGCAGCATTTAAAATTAACGATGTAGCAGTTAATACTGATGACATCGAGGTAGATGAAGATACAGTCACTTACTACCTAAATGTAGATCTTAAGGATGGGGTTAACAAGTTTGAAGTTACTTCATTTGAAGATATCGCAGGTAATACAGGAGAAGCAGTAACTCGTCAGTATGTAGTGGCTGTTGATGATGTTGCACCTGAACTTGAAGGTTCAAGTGTATTAGTTAACGAAGATGGTGAAGAGTACCTTCAACTTTCATTCTCTGAAGCTGTTAAATTAGGTAATGAAGCAGCATCTCAAACATTCTCTGGTACATTAGAAGCATACTATGTAACAGATGATGCGGCTAGCTTTGATGCCGTACCTGTAGTAGATGAAGATGATAATTCTAAAGTGAATATTCCTCTACAAGATGCAGCTGAAGGAACTTGGACAATTGAACTAGAAGATGGATTTGTAAAAGATCTTTCTCAAGCAGCTAACGCTTTCGAAGCAAATGAAGTTACATTTGATCGTGGAGAAGATGAAGTTGCAGTAGACCCTGCTGAACTTACAGTAGAAAAAGAAGTGACGGATAATGTTGTAACATTAACATTTGATGGAAAACTATCTGGCTCAACTGCTGTTAATAAAGCAAACTACCAAGTAGAAGGTGCCACAGTTAAATCGGCTGTATTAACTTCAAACGAGGATAATGAGGCAGTTGTAGAACTTACTTTCGAAGAAGGATCTATTAAAGCTTCAGGAACATATGAACTTGTGATTGATGGTGTGAAAGCTGAAGATGGTACTTTAGTTGAGGCTAATCCAATTGATCTTGATCTTAATGAAAATATTTCTCCAGAGTTAACATCTGCAACTCTTGTATCTGGAAATGAAATTGAACTAACTTTCAGTGAAGCAGTCGCGAATGTAAGTGAAACGGATATTGAACTTTTACTAGATGGAGAAGCATTTGAGGGTACTTATACAGTAACATCCGAAGCGGGTGATGGAACTGGTACAACATTTGCACTTACTCTAGATACTGATGAAGTAACTGAAGGAGACCAAGGTCTAAGCAGTGAACAAATCGGCCAAACTTTAATTCTTGAGCTTACTGATGCAGTTGATGTGACAGATGAAAATGGAAATGCATTAACTTTATTTGATAGCCAAACAGTTTCTAAAAACATTCAATAATTCTTTTTAGATACTACTGCATTTGCTAACGTTACAGTTAGAGTAAACAATAAATCACACTTTAAGCCTATCACTCTATGGTGATAGGCTTTTTTTATTTTAAGAAGCAATGACATTGGATAATCAATCAGCGAAACGGGTAAACATTGTCAGCTGAAAACTAGTAATTTATCAAGGAGGATATACTAGATAAGTCAAATATCAGAAACCTCATAAATTAATGGATTTTATTTATACATTCTACTGGATTTAGCTACTCCCCCAACTTAATCTCAATCCCCTCCCCAACCTCCAAAACAAGGTTATCTCGTTCCTTAACTGGAGCAAACACCATTACATATTCTGTTCCGTTGGCTTGTTTTATTTCTCCTTTACTAAAGTTAGGAGCTACTTTCTCACCATTAACAGACAGAAATACACCAGGCTTATTATAATCAACTCCATAACCATTTTCTTTATCAATTACTCTTGCATTTAAAAATTGATGTTCCAATTTACTGAAGATCTCATATATCTCTCCACTTTCATCAGTATAATAATGGATATCCGAGCCGGTAAAAATAATTCTAGTCTCTAAAGGAGAGAACTCCACTTGTTTAATATGATAGCTTTCTCCTTGAAGAGTAAATTGTTTATCAACATCCAATACTGATCTGTCAGAGGCAGCCGTCTTCTCTAATGTGAAATCTAATGGCCAGGTTGCTTCTACATTTTCAGTACTTTGGTCATTATAGACCGTAATATCATGAATTTCTAAACGAATATTTTGACCGATATATTCTTTAATAGGTGCGAAGGATAATGCTGTAACTACCTTATTTTTATCAGCTTGATAATACCTGCTTCCCCAGCCCACATTATCAAGGGGAATTGTCTGGCCATTTTCCGTTTGTAATTGAATCGTAGTGGAACCTTCGAATAAATCTAAATAATAATTTTCTAGATTTGTCTCTTCACTTAGGAAGGTAAGGAGAAGTTTCGTTTCCTTGTCATCTGTCATGATATTTTGAAAATGTACCGATATATCGTTTTCTTCATCATAGAAGGTTTGATCGATGGTTTGCCCGATCCCTGATTCAAGTGCTATTTTTACACCAGGATCATCGATGTGATCACTAGTGAATATCTGATCATATAATGCTTGCAGTTGTGCTATAACAGGTGTGAAACTTATCATTATAAAAGCAACTGCTAATGCTGCTAGAGAAACTGAAAGCTTTTTGGTTAACTGTTTTCTTTTATCCTGCTGTGAATGGACGATATGATGGAAAACTTGATCCGCTTTCATGGATTTGTTTAATTTCGCTTCTAATCTGTCCCAGTCATTAGGGATTTGTTTTTCGATAGCACTGTTCAAATGGTTTCGAATCTCCTTTTTATTCACCTTCACTCAACCTCCTCTAACGAATTTTTTAACTTATTTAGTGCTTTCCGATATTTCCATAGTACCGTTCCTAAAGGCATTTCTAACAATTTGGCGATTTCACGATGCTTCATGCCAGAAATATCTTTCAAAAAAACAATTTGTCGCTCATCCATTTCTAAGGTATTGAGGGATTTCGTAAGAACCATTCTTTCAACTGGACTATCTGTACAATAATTCGCTCTATCAAAATAGCTCTCTTCGAAACCAGTAATCTCATGTTTTCTTTTCCGGTAAACATCCAGTGCTGTATTTCTGCTAACGCGAATAAGCCATGCTTTCAGGTTGGAAACTTCCTTTTCTTTCAGCAATTGATACAGCTTAATGAAAACTTCCTGCATGATATCTTCTGATAACTCTACGTCTTTTAAAATGGAAAGAGCAATAACAAATACGTGTTTTTTGTTATCTTCATATATATCCTTAAATATCTCTAACTCTCCTTTTTCCGCTTTAGTAAGCATTAACTGAGAAATGGAAGATTGAGTCAAGGCAAATCCCTCCTTTGTATATATATAGACGATTCACACTCGATTTTTATTGGTGAAGTATAAAAGTATTTTCAAGTAAATTAAAAAAGCTGGACCTAGAAGGATAAAACCTTCTTGCCAGCCTCTTTTAATAATTCTTTATAAAATGGATCTTCCCCGATTGTTATTACCCTGTCGCATAATTCTTTGATTTCGTCCATATCGTGTGAAGTGTAGATAATAATCCTGTTATTTTCTGTTGCTTGTTTCCTTAAATATGCCCCAATTTCTTTACGAGATTTAAGATCGATCCCGACAGTGGGCTCATCAAGTAACAGCACAGCAGGATCGTGAATCAGGCTTATCGCAAGATTGAGTTTTCGCTTCATCCCGCCAGATAAGTTTTTCACAGGTTCGTTCCAGCGATCTAAACTCATATCAAGGCAAATTTGCTTTAATTCCTGGACAGACTTCTTTTTCCAGGATAATTTCTCAAAAAACTTCATATTCTCTTCAACCGTAAGTTGTTCCCATATGGCAATATCCTGTGGGACAAAGCCAATATGTTTGCGAATGGTTTTTTTATCTTTCTGGTAGTGCCATTCATTCAAATAAATGTTTCCTGCTGTCGGCTTTAGTGTAGTTGCCAGAATGTTTAACAAGGTAGACTTGCCGGCACCATTTTCACCAACTAATCCAACAATTTCCCCTTTATTTACTTCAAAAGTCAGCTTATCGATTATTTTTTTTCGCTGAAAGCTTTTGCTTATCGAATCGATTTTAAGCATATTTTCTCTCCTCTCGAACATACCAGATCCCCATACCAATGATACATATAATAAGCCATTCGATTGTCCATTCTCCTGATAAAAAGCGGGACACTGGATTGATTAGATGAATCCAGCTGCTGTTGATAGTAAGCGCGCCTAACGGTAATAACGCTCCACTTAAAATAACCAATGTAATGGTTAAAGTGATGGCTAAGATATAACTCAGATAAGCCTTTCTTACAATGGTAACAATCAGAAAGGCGAGAATACAGGTCATCATCCGATAAGAGAGCAATGTGAGAAGACTAACTTCTTCTTCATATAATAAATAGAAGCAGGCATATGTAATAAGATCCACCAATACTAGGAGAATAATATAAAATGCTAGATTGATAAGCATGTATACGGAAAATTTCACCTTTGTAAATGGAATGCGGATATTTACACTGGCGTTTTGCTCTTTGATCACCCAGTCAAACAGGAAAATGGTAAAAAGCATAGCGGCAAATGCCCATATCATCCATGGATTCCACTCAATTAGACCACTCTCGTCAGCAGGAGCCTCTCCCATGTAACGAAACTCATTATTTAATAAATCTTCTTCTGCCTGGATCTGACGGGATTTTGCAATAATTTCCTGTTCGGTCCAGTTACTTGTTCCATTAAGCTCCCTTTCCAGTGCTATCACCGTATTAGCTGCTTTTATTCTGCCAGTTTCTTGTTGAATAATAGAAACGATCATTTCCTTAACAGAATTATAGGCGAAGGACCTGTCAGAATAATAGCTTTCAAGCAGATCTCTCCTGTTTCCTTCCTGGATTTGTTCTTCATAGCCTTCCTTGATAACAAATGCACTGTCTAATTCGTGCTGCTGTACCTGTCTGATTGCCTCTCTTTCAGAAAGCAGAGAAACTGTCACAAATGAAGATTGCTCCATTGCTTCATACAATTCGTTAGTGGAAGGTGTTTCTTCTTCTAAAACAACTCCAACAGGGACACGAAAATCATCCTGAACGGTATGAACAGTTGAAAGAAACAGGATCGTAATCAATAAAGGTGCCAAGAGCCAAATGATTAAACTAACAGCATTTTTCTTTAATAACAGAAAGCGTGCAGCTATTATATCCCTCATCACCGAACACGCTCCTTCCATAGTGAAACGGCAACCAACAGTGTACATCCAACAAGTGCTGTTATGATTAATGGCTGCAATTCTGCATAAAATCGACCGTTCAAAACAATTTGTTCAACCCAGTAAAATGCCTGGTGGGAAAAAATATAATCGAAATATTGATCCAGATAGGCAGGGAAGTATATTCTCGGAATAATGGCACCGCTAAAGAGAATAACGAATATGACATATGCTGTTTGAAGCAAAATTGTCACTTTTTGTGAACGAATCAGCCAATTGATTAAAGTTAAGCACTGAAGGAAGATTACACTGTGGAATAACAGTAATAGTCCAATTCGTCCATAATTATCTCCGGCAAGTTCGAATGCTGGAAGAAGCTGTCGCAAGCATATAAAAGAAAACAGCGCCAGCATTGCTGTTATCAATAGGGAAACAAACCCGTCAGAGACAGCCTGCTGCAAATCTGTTACCCCGTATAACTTCATTCTCTGCTTCAGATTTTTGCTGCTATCACGCTGCAAAATAATATAAAGTAAAAACAGCCAGATGGTAATAATAGCGAACAAGGCTGCTAAACTGAAATAAACGAGAGGAGAAGCAGTAGCATTATTAGTAAGTTTACTCTCATCCATTACCTGGTCGCTTCCTAAAACGTAGAAAAAGTAATCCGTAAATTGTTTGAACAAGAAATCATTTCTCGCTTCATTTTCCATATCTAACTGTTTGGCATACTCGTTTATTGCCAGGATATTTGCCTGTGAACCGCGGATATGTCTTGTAATTGTTTCAACTAATTCATTAATCAGCTGACTTTCGATTGGCTGATTGGGATTTCCTATTATCGATAATTGCGATCGCTCACCGTCCATTAACTTCTCAATAAAACGTTCCGGAAAAATAATATAAGCACTCAATTGATTTTCCTTTATCCCTACCTTGGCCTCGGTCTCTGATATTTTTTCCATTGTGACCATACTGCCAAGCTGGGATGATTCTTCTAACAATTCGATAATAATGTCTGTTTCTTCTGATTGGTCAAAATCGACAAGGCCGACTTGAATGGTATTGGTGTCACTATTGTCTATCACGGAAATAAACAAAAAAGCAATAAGACCAATCAAAATAATTGGAAACAGCAAAAGAAGAGGAAGTGTAAGCCACTTCCTCCCAAGCTGAATAATATTATTTTTTGTAAACAAGGCAATATGTTTCAATGACTTCATGTATAGCACCAACTTTATTTACAAAATTAATTAAAATCCAGGACCCATCATATTCATCATCCATCCCTGGAATTGACTCATCACGTCAGTTTCGAAGTACTGAATAATTTCTTCACCGCTCATATCACTTAAGTTCTTCACCTGGTCAGAGCTTGGAAGTTCCACTTTATCAATTGTTGAACCTGTTTCTTTCACGAACAGTGAGAATACATCTTGATTAAATGTTACCCCATCATCCAGGAAGAAGGTGTGATCAACTGTCATCTGATCTTTTTCATAATTAGCTTCACCTAACCAGTGAAGAGACATGCTTGTTGATCCATCATTCATTGAGAAAGTATGCTCAAAGTTCTTGCCACTATCTTCTGTTTTGCTTTGAGTTGACTCAAGAGTGACATCTAATTCGCCTGCAGTAAGAGTTATTGTATCTTTCGTTTCACCATCTTGATGAGAAAGATCTGCTGAGATATTTACAGTTTCTTCCGAAATACCATCATTAGCTGTAATAGCATAATCCATTTGTTGACTTGCGTCTGATACAGCGTTTGTTCCTTCAATTGTAAAACCAGATGTTAAGTCGCTCTCGTCACTGCCTGCTGCAATTGATAAGTGTCGTTTTACAATAATATCATCTTTCACCCAAATGGTAGAAGTAAATCCATCAGGGAATTTAACATTCTCGATTTCTTTTGCCGCTTCTTCTAATCCAGTCACATAATCTTCTTTAAATGTGGCGATTTCCTCTTCAACAACTGCCGGACTGACGAAATTTGTATAAGTAATTTGACTGACAATAATCTCTTTTAATTTTTCATCTTCCGCCATTTTGCTGAACAAGTTTTTAAGCAATGTTTGTATCTGTTCTTCAGAAAGGTGGAAAGTGATTTTCTCTGCACTTATATCACTGCCGCCAACAGAAACATTTTCTTTTCCTGATTCAAAAGCTTCTTCAGGACTTTCATTGTAAAGATATTCTACATATTCTTTTTCTAAGTATTCCACATCTTCTGTCATAAGAGAACTGTCTGCAAAGAATTGAGAAAAGTCAATTTTCTCTTCACCTGTAAATGTCGCAGGATCAATTTCATGTAAAATGCGTCCGAAGTCCTCACTGTTTAATTTAAGAATATTATCTAAAAATGGTAAGCCTACATATAATTCATTTTTATTAATATAGCCTTCAATTCCATCTAGGGTAATCCCGCTGAACCCTGCTGAAATGTTAGTGGAAGCAATTTGCTCTTGTTTATCCAATGCTGATTCAATT
>NZ_ML762428.1:166054-207484 GCF_009498735.1 Gracilibacillus oryzae | reverse complement strand
TGTTACATTGGCATTGTTAATGACTTGATCATAACCCATGCTTGCTAATTCTGGACTGTTAGCTTCTGCTGTAAGTTCTAAAACAGATTCTACTGCGTTTTCGTTTGCATGCTCTGCCCATGCAAGCTCTTCTTCGTAGCGGGTTTCAAAAGCTGATTGTAATTGTTCGACTGATTTTTTTTCTGCTAAAAAGTACGCTTCTTTGCCTGATGTTTTCATCAAAGCCTGTGTTGTAATGATGCCAGCTATTAGGATAACGGCAACAGCCACAATTATAGGTATCATTTTGGTCGATCTTTTTTTGGTCTCATTTCGTTGAGTAGTACCTTCCATTCATTGTCCCTCCTTGAGAAAATAAAGCTTTTCCTTTACTATTAAACTTATATCTATATCTGCAAATTGCTGTTAGTAGTGTGCAAATTTTATAGATTATTTATGGAACGTACAAAATGCAGACTATAACACAAATAATAAATTACCATGGTGAGTGACATTAATCTATAGCTTCGACATTAATAGACAAAAAGATGGTAGGAAAGCGCTAAGCAATTTCAAGCGCCATTTTTCTGTCATATGGAAAATTAAATAGAAAGACCTAATAACAGAAAGGCGGGGGAGAAGTGGCAAAAGCAGAGAATTACCAACATGGTTACAAAAAGTATTTATCGAAAGCGAAGGAATATTTTCAAAACAAAGAGAAGTCTGGAGAACTTTTAAGTGAAGCAACAATAAAAGCGGACAGCAAACAAGGCAGACTGGAACAAACATGGGACAAGCTCCAGCTTCTGTTTGAAGTATTTCAGGCATGGATTAAAGGTGAATATAAAGAAATTCCGAAAGGCTCGATCATTACAATTATTGCTACAATTATCTATTTTGTCGCTCCAATCGATATGGTACCGGATTTCATTCTTGGTTTAGGGTTTTTTGATGATGCGGCAGTAATTGGTTTTGCGATCAAACAGATTTCCAAGGATCTGGAAAAATTTAAAGAATGGAAGATGACCAGGTCAAATGATGTGGATAAAATAGAGTGAAGAAGATTAGAAAACCACCCATCTGCCAAGCGGATTGGGTGGTTTTTGACAGGAAGATTATACAGATTGAATAAAATCCCTGATGAATGGTAAAGCAGCTCCCTTGGGAACACCTTGTTTAGGGGAGCGACTGATTTGAATGAAGGGATGCTTACTTGGAAAGGCGGATCTGTCGGCAACTTTTTTATGCAATATATCTAAGTCAGCATCAGTCAGGTAAGAAGACAGATGCCCACCTAAGATAAACTTACGGTTAATAACAAGTTTAATATTATTAATCGAATACGCTAAGTGATCCAAAAACAGGTTCCATCTCTGTTCATTTTCGTTTTTCCCCTCATGTAATCCATTAAAAAACGCTTCTATTGTTTCATTTTCGTTTAGCAACGCACTGACTGAACAGTATGTTTCCATACAGCCATTCTTTCCGCAATAACAAGCTGGACCATTCGAATGAAGCGTCATATGCTCCATTGTTCCGCTATGTCCTTCTTCGCCCATCTCGATTTGATTGTTAATAATGATCGCACCACCAAGGTGGGTCCCTATTGATAAATAGACGGCATCACCAATCTCTTCTCTCATCCACAGTTCTGTCGTTGCAGCACATTTAGCATCATGCATAAATTTACAAGGATAACGAAGGTATTGGGAAATAGCCTCGATTTTCAATCCGGTACAATCCAGTATTTTGCCGTAAGTAATGGTCTTTCCATCAGATGAGGTAAGTGCTTGTACTGCCAGCCCGATCCCAAGCACTTGCTCTGGCATAATGTGTGCTTCTTTAACAAAAGCTTCCACTTCTATACTCAATGATTGAAAGTACTTGTCTTTTGTCGAAAATGCAAGGGGAATTTCCTTTTTACAGATGACATCACCTAATAAATTGATCGCCAGCAGATTAACTATATTCTTCTGAATTGCTATTCCTAAACTAACACGCGCATTTTCATTTATGGCATATGCAGTTGCGCGTCTTCCGACAGAGGACTGAAACTGGCCGCTTTTCTTAATTAGTTGTTCCTTTTCTAAACGGACAAGATTTTGAGTGATTGTTGGTAAACTCAATTGGAGCTTGCTGGCAATATCCTGTTTGGAAGCTTTTCCATTCTGATAAATTAATTGAAAAATAGCAGAATAGTTACTTTTCTTTATATCTTTTAATGTAATGTTACTATCCATAATAAATACCTCATTATATGAAAAAGTTTTATAAAATATTTTTACTTAATATAACATATAAACCGCTATCATTACAATGTTCTTGGAGGAAGAGGCGACGCTAAGGAAAAAATTAAATGTTGACGTTTGCAACAAAACGTTTTATTATATAAATACATTTTATAAAAACATTTTACAAAACTAATTAATAAAAGTGAGGGATAGAGATGGGGATCATGGAAAGAATGCGATTGGATGGAAAAAAGATATTAGTAACCGGCGGGGCAAGAGGGATTGGAAAAAGTGTAGCTACAGCTTTTGCAGAAGCTGGTGCAGATCTTGCGATTGTTGATCTTGATATAGAAGAAGCGAAAAAAACAGCAGCAGAAATTGCGACGGAAAATGGAACAAAGGCAATCGCAATCAAAGCAGATGTTACCAACCCGCAAGATGTGGACGCGATGATCGAAACATTCCTTAATGAATATGACCGTCTAGATGTTGCCCTGTGTAATGCAGGTATCTGTATTAATGCACCTGCAGAAGAAATGACATATGAGCAATGGAAAAAAGTATTGGATATTAACTTGTCCGGGGTTTTTCTAACTGCTCAGGCTGCAGGGAAAGTGATGCTGAAACAAGGCGGTGGATCAATCATTAATACCGCTTCAATGTCAGCGCATATTGTGAATTATCCACAACCTCAGTGTTCTTATAATGCATCTAAAGCAGGTGTGATCCAATTAACGAAATCATTAGCTGTGGAATGGGCGACAAGAAATGTTCGTGTTAATTCGATCAGCCCAGGCTATATGGGGACAGAGTTAACATTAAATTCACCTGATTTAAAGCCATTGATTGAACAGTGGAGTGATATGACACCTGTCAAAAGAATTGGGAAGCCTGAAGAATTACAGTCAATTTGTGTTTATCTGGCAGGAGATACAAGCAGTTTTACAACTGGAGCTGATTTTGTCATTGATGGTGGATTTACAAGTATATAAAAACAAGCTTTAGAATAAATGCGGGACTTCATTATTCGGGAAGTCCTGCATAATCATCAAGTTGAAAGAGGATGTGAGATGATGGGGAAATGGAGAACGAGAATAGGTTATGGAGTAGGGGACTTAGGATGTAATCTTGTATTTAGTACAATGTCATCTTATTTACTGTTTTTCTATACAGATGTTTTTGGCATTACAGCAGCGGTTGCGGGGACTTTAATGCTCGTAACAAAGGTAGTCGATGCATTCACAGATACAGGGATGGGATTGCTTGTTGACCGGACGAAGACACGCTGGGGACAGGGCAGGCCATATTTTATTATTGGCGCTATTCCGTTCTTTCTATTTACTATATTGACATTCATTGTTCCTGATTTTGATATGACAGGCAAAGTTATTTGGGCATATGTTACTTATTGTTTATTATGTACAGCGTATACTGTTGTGAATATCCCTTTAAATACGATTGTTCCAAGGTTAACTTCAGATAATCACGAACGAAATGTACTTGTATCATCGCGGATGATTTGTGCATTAATTGGAACCGCTTTAGTAATGTCTATTACAATGCCGATGGTAAATTTCTTTGGGCAAGGTGATACACAAAAAGGTTTCTTAATTACGATGGGGATATATGGGTTTGTTGCGATGTTAATCTTTGTGTTTACTTTTATGAACACGAAAGAGGTAATTCCACCATCAGTAAGTCCAGGAAAGTCTTCACTGAAGCAAGATCTAAAAGGATTAACAGATCAGACCATTATTTTCTTTGTTATCAACTTTCTGTACTTTGCACTGTTTGTCACCCGAAACACAACCGTAATCTATTATTTCACGTACAATCTTGAACGTACAGATTGGCTCACCTTTGTTGGATTGTTTGGTATTCTTTCCGGTTTGCCTATATTATTCATTTTACCTTGGCTGCAAAAAAATATGTCCAAAAAGAATGTGTTAATGTTAAGTGCGGCAATTTACATTGTTGGAGATTTAATGATCTACTTCGGCAAAACTTCACCAGCATTATTAATTGCGGGACTTGCCATTACTGGTCTTGGAATCTATGGGATTTTCGGGAGTACTTTTGCTATTCAGCCAGATGTTATCGATTATTCTGAGTATAAGAAGAAGAAAAGTATTGCAGGTATGATTGCAGCATTCCAAGGCTTTGCTGTAAAGGGAAGTATGGGACTTGCCAGCGCATTTATCGGAATGTTATTGAATATTGGCGGATATGTTCCTAACGTGGAACAGACGGCAACTGCTCTCGGATATATTGAGTTTAGCTTTATCTGGCTGCCGATTATCATCTGCTTACTCCTGATGGTAACGATGTCATTTTATAAACTCGACAAAAAGCGCAAGGAAATGGATATTGAACTTGCTAACAGGCGTTCAGGTGAACAAGCAAGTGTTGTGAATATGTGATATTATATTGCAATTTAGTAAAATGATAAATAAGGATTTATTGGAAAAGTGAAAGGCTCCCATGATAGGGAGCCTTTTTTGATTATAGGAGAGCAATACGAACGTAATTCCCTTTCCGATGCTTATTTTTTCACCCAATATTGGCTGCCATCTGCTTTTCGATCAAGCAAACCATATTCAATTAAATATCTTCGAATCAGAACATAATCATGATAGAAAGCCTCAAGTTCATTGTTCAATTCTTTTTCTGTATATAAATATTCAGCTGTAAGCTTGTTTGCAATGCTGCGAAGGACGATGAGCCGCTGTTTCTCTTTTGGCGGGAATTTTGTTAACTTTTCATCTTGGATAAATTTATCCAGGATTTGCTCTTGCTCTTCTATTGTAATGTTGTACCTGTCATCAATCATTGTTGCTGTCTTATGGACGGGAACAAAGGCAGGTGCATATTCATCCTTTTCTTTTAATAATTCCATTATCGCTAAGAAGGTTTTGGCCTGGCGTTCTTTTTCTTTTAAAGTAAACCGGTGGTGCCGTATAGTGGATGTGCTTCCAATGTTTAACTCATCCTGAATTTCTTTATCACTTTTCCCTTTATAAAACAATTGCAGCAAATTTTTTTGATGTTCTGTCAAGCCAGTGAGTTTTCGATCCATCTTAATTAAATAATCGAAAACGGACTGATGCGTTTGTTCAATATGAATACGCAAAAACCTCTCCGCTTCATAATACTTTCCCTCAAAGGGATAAACCATTCCTTTTTCTGTTTGTTCACCGCATAATAAGCATGTGAAATGTTGCTCGCTCTTCATATAACCCTGCTTTAATTCTTCTGTTGAAGCATTCCAGAATTCATTTGATAAATCCATTTACAACCACCTCTTTAATTTAAACTAAACATAAATATGTTTGTTTTTATATAAACATATTATAATTATGTTTATAAAAAGTCAAGTGTGTACTAATTAGATCTTTGTTTATGCTTGGCATACATGAAATTTGTTAAATTGAACCATAATAGGATAAACCAAAAATGAGTGGGGTTGTGAAATGAGCAGAAAGCAGCGTCTCCCGTTTAAACGAAATACGGAAAGTAATATACAGGATGAGCGAAAATATCCAGCAATAACAAACAGGGTTGCAGAAAACAAAGCCACCTTACAAGAGGTGTTTCATAATAGTACCGATATTAAGTTCAGAGAATTTCAAATTCCGCTTCAAAATGTAACAGGTGCCTTTCTATGTTATATGGAAGGGATGGTAAGCGAAGACAGCATTAATTTGAACATAATGGAACCATTATTAGAAGCATCACAACATCTTGATAATTCAAGTGATGAAGTGATGACTTTTATTAAAAATAGAATTGTTCAAATATCAGATCTTAGTGAAGTGACGACAACCGAAGAAATGGTAAATGGGATAATGGTCGGGAAAACGGCTGTTATAGTAGAAGGTTCAAACAAAATTCTACTTATTAACACAATAAGATATGATGCAAGAGCTGTAGAAGAACCTGATACAGAATCAACTGTGAGAGGGCCGAGAGAAGGATTTACCGAAGTGCTAAAAACAAATACTTCATTAATAAGGCGCAGAGTGAAAAACCCTAACCTTGTTTTTGAAGATATGGAAATCGGTAAATTGACAAAAACGATTGTCAGAATCGGCTATATTGAAGGAATTGCGAAAGAAGAAGTTGTTAAGGAAGTGAAAAAAAGATTAAAATCTATCGAAACAGATTCCATTCTGGGATCTGGTTATATTGAACAATTTATCGAAGACGGTAAGAACTCTCCTTTTCCTACAGTCGGAAATAGTGAAAAATCAGATAAAGTAGCAGCTAAAATCCTGGAAGGAAGGGTAGCAATTATATGTGATGGTACACCTTTTGTATTAACTGTACCCTTTTTATTTATCGAGGCATTTCAAGTACCGGAGGATTATTATAGTAAATATTTTATTACTTCATTTATTCGGTTAATTCGAGTTTTAGCCCTTTTTCTAACTGTTTTAACTCCAGCTTTGTTCGTTGCAGCAGCAACATTCCATCAAGAGATGGTACCAACTTTGCTGCTGACAACAATGGCGGCAGCGGAAGAGAAGGTACCTTTTCCTGTATTAATAGAAGCGTTGTTGATGATCGTTGTATTTCAATTGCTGAGAGAAGCCGGGGTGCGAATGCCTCGGCCAATTGGTTCGGCGATCAGTATTGTTGGTGCGCTTGTTATTGGAGAAGCAACAGTTCAGGCTGGTTTAGTAGGGGCACCGATGGTTATCGTAGTTGCAATTACTGCGATAACAGGGTTTATCATTCCGGTTCTTAATAATCCCATTATATTAGTGAGATACTTTTTGTTATTTTTAGCAGGGTCATTAGGCCTTTATGGATTATTGATGGGGATACTTGTTGTTATTGCTCATGTATGTTCATTACGCTCTTTTGGTGTACCTTATTTAACACCAATCGCTCCTGTTGTGCTAAGTGAGTGGAGAGATTTCCCTCTACGGCTGCCAATCAAATTTATGAAGAAAAAACCTCATTCCACTGTAGAAACAAATAAAGGGGATGTGTCTAAGTGAACAAAACCATATGCTCTGTTCCTGCTAAAATTATGAGAAACGTCGTTCTACTTTTGACTCTACTTTTCCTGACAGGGTGCTGGGACCGTCAAGAGCTCACGGAAATGGGGATTGTTACTGGCATCGCGCTGGATATGAATAAAGAGACAGGAGAATATATTTTGACATCCCAGTTTCTTCGGCCAGCATCTCAAAGTACGGTTGCACCTACACCCAATGAACCGTTTATCCTTATTTCTGCAACAGGGAAAACCATTCCGGAATTAATGCAGAAAACCAATCGTAATGTGGATCGGAATGGCTTTTATCCTCACAACAAAGTGATCATTATGAGTGAGGAGGTTGCGAAGAGTGGAGTACTGCACCTGTTTGAAAACTTTCAGAGAGAACAGAATATTCGCAGTTACGCATGGTTAGCGGTGGCGAAGGGGACATCTGCGAGAAGCTTATTAGAGAAACATAAAACTAGCATTTCCTCTATACCTGCGAGTTTTTTAAATAACCTTTTTATGGATGCAAATGCTGATGCTGTATCAAGTAATTTACTGAATTTTTATAAAAAAGCACTTAAAAAAGGTGAAAGTCCTGTTATTGCTGTATTAAGTATTGATGAAGGTGTAGAAATGACGCCGCAAACAACGAAGCTGTCAGGTGGTGCAGTGTTTGATGGAGATCGGTTAGCAGGCTTCCTTAATGAAAGGGAAACGATGGCCTACAATTGGGTGAAAACGAAGATTAGAAACGAAACATTGGGCAGTTATGACTTTTTAAGTGAAGATGGATCCATTGTGGCTTTAGCACTCATTGATAAGAATGCCAAGATTAATCCGAATGTCAGCAAAGGCTCATTAGACTCTTTTTCGATAGAAGTAAACCTGCTGACTGAATTATCAGAACATCAACCGATGAAAGAATTCAATGAAAATGCTGATATCATCCATTATTTGGATAATATCGAAAAGCAGGCAGAAAAAAAGATGAAAGCAGATATCCGGCATCTGACAGAAACAGCTCAAAAGGAATTGGAATCAGATATTTTAGGGTTTGGGGACAGGCTTTACAAAAGGTACCCAAGTGTATGGAACAAAGTAAAAGATAACTGGAGGGCACATTTCAAGGATCTTGAAATTGAGGTAGAAGTAAATGTGAAGATAAAGAACTCAGGATTAATTAAGGGCACCTTATTACCAGAAAGTATGTAGTTATTTGAATAGACCTTTTATAAGATAAAATAACGTCAGAAAACATAGTATGAATATGTATAACACTCCACCTATCATGAGTAAGGTTAAAAGAGGATCAATTTTTAAAACATCCAGAATCATTCTACTTTTCCTTTCTTTTTGCCCAATTTTTTACCGCAATTAAAATAACTAAAAAGACAGGGATGAGGGAATATATCAAAATATTGTATATTCCCTCATCAATTCCTTTCCACCTTTGATCATTAAGACTTTCAAATCGCATTAATGATAAGACAGGCAAAAGTAAGCCAGCTACAACGATAATCCAGTTGGGCTTTTGTTTATTGAGCAGCCAGGTAATAGCTAAGCAAAATCCATAAAAATGAATAGCCGTTTTGAAAAATCCCCCAATAAACATAATAAAGACACCAATACTATCAAGATTGGTAAAAATCATCCCGATATGAATCGATAACAATGTCTCCAATAACGGGATTTCTGTATGGGAGGCAAGCTTTGGTCCCAAAACTGCCAGGATAACAAGTAATGAGGTGAGAAGCAACAGTGTTGAAAAGCTTACCGCAATATAAGTTGTTCTGCGAATTGAATTCGGGTCTTTAACAAAATGCCAAAATGTAAGAAATACGATCATTTCACCGAATGGGAAACTGAGCACATTTGGGACTTCTTTTAGAACGGGAGTAATTCCATTACCTAAAATTGGCTGTAAATTATTCCACTCAAATTCTCCAGTTAATAAATTGAGAAAATATATGGCTATAAGAACAAGAATAAAAAAAGGGAAGACAATCTCAATCGATCGAGTCAACACTTCTATCCCAAGGATTAGAATATAAATAATAACAATAATAAATACATAAAGAATAAACGATAGTGGTGTATGAGGCAGTGCGGTCATATTAATTAATGCACCGAATTCATAGAAATTGTGCATTGTCTGATTTAAAAAGTACAGGCCAAATAATAATAGTAAAGGTTTAGCCAAAGCTTTTCCTAGTGTGTCATCTAGAATAAATGCGAAATTTTTGTGTGGGTAATATTTAGGAATCTGTGTATATGCCCAAATTAATAGTAGACTGCAAAGATAGGCGCATAAAACAACAACCCAGGCATTTTGTTTTGCCCCGATGCCCAAAGCGAAAAGAGTTGTGCTGCCTACTTCAAATATAACAATTAATGCAAACAACTGAATATTGGTAATATGGTTCATAATTGTTTACAAACCCCTCGTATGGAAAAAGATAAGATTACAGTTCATTGTTTCCAAAATAACTAGGAATTATAAGGTATTGATAAAAAAGATTAACACAGAGGGGTTAGTGACAAAAATAGGGTAGAGAGGATTATGCAATTATAGAGTTTTTGGCAAAAGTGAAAAAACGACCTGAAATAATTCAGGCCGCTGGTTGATATTACTGAATATATTTGTTTGTTTTTAAATACTGGATAATAGTTGAAACAGCTTCCTCAACTGAATTTTCTTCTGTGTCGATCGTCAATTCCGGGTTTACTGGTTCTTCATATGGTGCATCGATACCTGTAAATCCTTTGATTTCTCCTGATCGTGCCTTTTGATAAAGTCCTTTTGGGTCTCTTTTTTCACAGCCATCCAGACTGCATTTAACAAAGATTTCAACAAAATCTCCTTCTGGCAATAATGCACGCACATTATCGCGATCCTCCTGATATGGAGAAATAAAAGCAGTTAATGTGATTAACCCGGCATCACTCATTAGTTTGGCTACTTCACCGATTCTGCGGATATTCTCTGTTCGGTCTTCCGGACTAAAGCCCAGATTATTATTTAAGCCATGTCTAATGTTGTCGCCATCTAAACGATAGGTGCGAATACCTTGTTCAAAGAGTGCTTTTTCAAGTGCTACTGTTACTGTTGATTTACCAGATCCTGATAATCCAGTAAACCATAAAACGGGACTTTGATGTTTATTCAACTGCAAACGGTCTTGTTTTGATACGGCAGATTCATGCCATACGATATTCGTTGCGTTTGTCATGCTTCTGATCCCCTCTTTAATCCTTTAATTAAGATTTCCGCTACTTCAGGGCGGGAGAATTGACGTGGTAATGGCTCTCCATTACGCAACTTCTCTCGCACTTTCGTTCCACTGAGATGAACATGTTCCGATCTATCATGCGGGCATGTTTTTTGTGTTGCCATGTTTTCGCATTTTGTGCAGTAAAAAGCATGCTCGAACTTGAATATTTGAATACCTAATTCATCTTCGAATTGGGAGATGAATTCCTGTGCTTCATATGTGCCATAGAAATCACCAACACCAGCATGATCACGGCCGACAATAAAGTGTGTACAACCGTAATTTTTTCGCACAATCGCATGCAGTACTGCTTCGCGAGGTCCTGCATAACGCATTGCCGCAGGATAAATAACTAAACGAGTACGGTTCTCTGGATAATAATGTTTCAAGATTGCCTGATAACTTTCCATCCGAATATCTGCAGGGATATCGTCTGATTTTGTTTCCCCAACTAATGGATTCAGCAATAATCCATCAACAGATTCCAGTGCGATTTTTTGGATGTACTCATGTGCACGGTGAACAGGATTTCTTGTTTGGAACCCGACAACTGTTTTCCAGCCAAGATCTGCGAATAGTTTACGCGTCTCACTAGGATCTAAATAGAAATCTTCAAAACCTTCGTGCTCAGGACGGTTCACTAACTGGATTGGCCCAGCTAAATAAATGTCACCTTTTTCATAGAGCTTTTTTACACCAGGGTGAGAATCATCTGTCGTTCCATAAACTGACTGTGCTTCTTTTTGCTTGTCATAATGGTATTTCTCCTGTAAGTCAAGAATTCCATAAAGAATGCCATCTTCGCCATATAATGCAACAGAATTACCGATTTCCAGTTTATCCGCTTCTTCTCCTGTTACAGCAAGAGTGATCGGAATGCTCCAAACTGTGCCATCAGCAAGATGTACATTGTCTACAACACTTAAATAATCTTTTTCACCAAGGAATCCGGTTAGTGGGCTGAAGCCACCAATCGCGATTAATTCCAGGTCAGAAACTCCCCATTTATTAATGGTAAGAGCTGGATAGTTTTCTGCTGCCTTGATCGCATTGTCACGTTCGGAACCAGTTAGTTCCCGGTTTATTAACTCACCACCGTGAGCTTTTATTGTTTCCCGTTGCTTTTCGATAACTGTTGACATTATAAAACTCCTTTCGTTTCTCTGTGGAAATTCTGTCCATCATAAACTGCATCGACATACCCTTTTCTAACAACGAAGTCACCAAAATATTCTTCTTCTTCTTTTTCTTCAGCATAGGTATGGAAAATGTCTTTCAATGTTGCAAGTATTTCTTGTTCTCCAATGTTTTCGCGATACAACTGATTTAGTCTGTCACCAATAAAGCTGCCACCTAAGTAAAGGTTATACTTGCCAGGCGCTTTACCGATAAAGGCTATTTCAGCAAGACCAGGACGGGCGCATCCATTAGGGCATCCTGTCATCCGGATCACGATCTCTTGTTCCTGCAGTCCTTCTGCTGCTAACAGACCTTCAATTTTATCAATTAATGTTGGTAAATAACGTTCTGATTCTGCCATGGCAAGACCGCATGTTGGCAATGCCACACAGGCGATCGAATTTCTTCTTAAGCCAGAATAATGTTTGCCGTCTGTTAATCCATAAGCATCAATGACTTCCTGAATTCTTTTTTTCTTTTGTGCTGTTACATTTGCGATCACGAGATTCTGGTTTGGCGTAAGGCGGAAGTCCCCTGTATGAATATTGGCAATTTCCCGTAAAGCTGTCATCAGTTTATATTCATCAGTATCTTTGACACGGCCATTCTCCACAAATAAGGTAAAGTGCCATCTGTTATTTCCTTTAATCCAGCCATATCTGTCACCATTATGATCAAAGTGATAGTCTTTTGCTTCTTCTAATGCAAATCCAAGGCGGTTTGCTATCTCTTCTTTGAACCAGTCTAAACCGTAACGATCAATCGTGTATTTAAATCTGGCATTTTTTCTTTCAGAGCGGTTTCCGTAATCGCGTTGGATCGTAACTACTTTTTCGGCAACTTGAATGACATCTTCTTTTTTGCAGTATCCAGCTATTTTCCCGAGTTGCGGGTACGTATTGGTGTTTCCGTGTGTGGAGCCCATACCGCCGCCAACGACAACGTTGAAACCTTTTACCTCATTATCATCAATTATAGCGATAAAACCTAAGTCCTGTGAAAATACATCAATATCATTCGATGGAGGTGCTGCAATTCCAATTTTAAATTTTCTCGGCAAGTATGTTTTGCCGTAAATTGGTTCTTCCTCTTCTTTGGAATCGATAATTTTTTCTCTGTCTAACCATATTTCATGATAAGCGCCCGTTTTTGGTGACAAGTGATCACTGATTTTTTGCGCCCAGTCTTGAATTTCCTGATGAACTTCAGATTGGTAAGGGTTTGGATTACACATGACATTACGGTTCACATCACCACACGCCGCTATGGTTGTCATCAATTCGTCATTAATTGTTTTTATCGTGTCTTTTAGATTCCATTTCAAAATCCCGTGCAGTTGGAATGCTTGCCTTGTTGTCAATTTAATCGTATTGTCACCATATCTTTGGGACAGGTCATCAACTGCTAACCATTGCTTAGGTGTGGCCACACCGCCAGGGATGGCCACTCGAAGCATAAAGGAATAGGCTGGTTCGAGTTTTTGCTTACGGCGTTCGTCGCGGATATCACGGTCATCCTGCTGATAGCTGCCATGGAATTTTAGTAATTTCGTGTCATCATCTGAGATAGCTGCCGTTATCGGGTCATTTAATCCTTCAACAATAGATCCACGTAGAAATCTGCTGTCTTCTTTCAACTTTTCAATTGGGTCAAGTTTCTTTTGATCATTTCCTGCCATGAATATCCCCCTAATTAATATACGTCTCTCTGATAACGTTTTTCTGATTTTAACTGGTTAATGTATGCCTCAGCATCTTCCAGGCTGACATTTTTCTGTTCTGAAACAATTTGAAGGAGTGTCTGATGAACATCCTTTGCCATTCTTTTTTCGTCACCACAGACGAATATGTGGGCACCGCGTTCCAGCCAGTCAAATACCTCTTTTGCATTTTCTAATAAACGATTTTGCACATAAATTTTCTCAGCGGTGTCACGTGAAAATGCTACATCCATCTTGGACAGATAGCCTTTCTTTAACCAATTTTGCCAATCTACCTGATAAAGGAAGTCTGAACGGAAATGCTGGTCACCAAAGAATAACCATGTGTCTCCTTTTAAATCCAATTCTTCCCGTTCTTCAATATAGCCTCTAAATGGAGCGACACCAGTTCCTGGACCGATCATAATAACAGGCGTTGATTCATCAAATGGAAATTTGAAGTTAGGATTACGGTGTACATAGACATCCAATACATCACCTGGGTTGATTCGATCTGCTATTTCTCCAGAGCATACGCCTGCACGGTCTCTGCCGCAGCTGTTGTATCGAACGGTTGCAACTGTTAAATGAACCTCATCAGGGTTTGCCTGGTAACTGCTCGAAATAGAATACTGCCGAGCTGGTATTTTGCGCAGCCATTGCATCATCGTCGTCGGATCCAGATCCTTTGGTGGATAATCACTGATCAGATCAAGTAAATCGCGACCATCAATGTACTGCTTTACTTTATCAGAATCAGACAATAGTTTTGCTAACTCATCGTTGTTAAAGAAGTTTGCAGCTTTATCCAGCAATCCTTTTGTCAATCTGGTAATCTCAAAAATAGATGTTAATGCTTCCTGAATCGAACGAATTTCCCCTTGTTTGTTAATAGGGACTGTTTGCTCTGGACTCCAATCCAGTTTTTCTATGACTTGTTTTACGAGACCTGGATCATTTTTTGGATAGATTGCCAGACAGTCACCTGGCTCATAGCTGAAGTTTGATCCATCAAGTGACAATTCAATATGACGTGTTTCTTTATTAGACCCTTTTCCGCTAAGGCTGATATTATCCAGAACCTCGGCTGAGAATGGGTTGCTTTTTGAGTATATCGGCTGTTCTGCAGGTGTTGGTGCAGTAACATCAGCAGGCTGCTGGCTTTCTTGCTTTTCGTCCAATTTAGTAAGAACACCAGTAATCCATTCTTCTGCTAATTCATCATAATCAACATCACAATCTACCCTTGGATAGATTCGCGTTGCCCCTAATTCTTCTAAGCGGTTGTCAAAGTCTTTCCCTGTTTGACAGAAATGCTCATAAGATTCATCACCTAATGAAAGAACAGAGAATTGAACATTGTCTAGTTTTGGTGCCTTTCTTCCTAATAAAAATTCATGGAACTGAATCGCATTATCTGGCGGGTCACCTTCACCATGAGTTGCTGTAATGATAAATAAGTCTTCTACTTCTTTAATTTTCTTTGGTTTAAATTCATCCATAGAAGAAACTGTGACATTAAAATCTTTTGCTTTTAACTTCTCTGTTAAGCCTTCCGCAAGTGCCTGGCTGTTTCCAGTTTCGGAACCATAAAGAATGGTAATCGTTCTGGTTGGCTGTGGTGCAGCAGCAGCGGCTGCATGTGCCGCTGGCTGTCCTGGTGCTGGTTGTGCTTCCGCTGTCTGGGAAGCTGCCAGATAACCTGCAAGCCAGTTCTTTTGCGCGTTCGTCAATGTTGGTAACAACTGATTTAGTATTTCCGTTTGTTTTTCGTCAAAAGGACTATTGACAACTTGTAATGTCAATAAACTCACCCCTAAAAGTATAATTTGGATAAACGATCCATTTACATAATTAAACCGATTGATTTACTTTGATATAGTCAGAAAAAAAGCACCATTGTTTTATGTGGTGTGTAATCCGCATTCTGTTTTGTTAAAGTTAGTCCATCTTCCTGAACGTTCATCCCCGCCTTGTTCTACAGGATTTGTACATGGGATGCAGCCGATACTTGGATAGTTTTGGTCATGTAATGGATTATATGGTAAATCATTTGAACGAATATAATTCCAGACATCATCATGTGTCCAATAAATTAAAGGACAAACCTTCACAGATTTAAATCTGTTGTCTTTATTGAAGAACTGTGTGTTTGCACGGCTAGGTGATTGTTCCCGTCTTAAACCTGAAATCCATGCGGTTGCACCAGATAACACTTCTTCTAAAGGTTTAATTTTCCTTATATAGCAGCATTGATCAGGGTTTCTTCTCCATAATGCTGACCCGTGTTGTTCTGACTGTTCTTCTAACGTTAATTCTGGACGCTTCATCTCAATTTGCAGCTGTGGGTATTTTTCCTTCACTCGATCAATTAGATCGTAGGTTTCCTGAAAGTGCAAATCTGTATCTAGAAAAACCAGTTTTGCGTCAGGCTTTACTTTGGAGATTAAATCAATTAGTACCATGCTTTCTGCACCGAAGCTGCAAGCATAGACTAAGGAATCACCATAGGACTGAAAGGCGCTGGCAATAATATCATGGGCACCTTTGGTTACATCCGCTTGATCTGGTATGAATGTATTCCACTGACTCTCTTGATAATGTTCATACGTTATCAATTCTTCTGTCATGTACAAACATCCTCCTTTTATTGTAATCCAAGTATTATAGTAAAAGATAACTATACTTATAGAAAAATAAAAAACTTCTTATCTGGTTTAGATAAGAAGTTTGATTGACATCATTACTTCTTATCTTTCGGGTACATTTAGTTTATGCTGTCCCGCAGGATTTGGCACAGTGTTCAAGAACCTGTTGCCGAGGATTCACCGGGCCTGCCCCTCCACCTCTCTAGATAAGAATTGCTTTTATTAACAATTAATGTAATAGTATAACTGTTCTTATATAATGTCAATAGATACTCTTGAAAAAAAATCAAGAATTAATAATAATCAGATAATTACCATATTTAGGTAAAGAATAACTTTCTATTTTAATATTTCTTAAATGCTTGCAAGTGTCTCTTTGGACAGATTCACTCCTGAAGCTTTTACATTTTCTTCAATTTGTTCCGGCTTACTTGCTCCAATTAACGCGCTGGCTACATTTTGCTGGCGCAAGATCCATGCAATAGCAAGCTGGGCTAGAGAGAGATTATTATCAGCAGCAATCCCTTTTAATGCTTCTGTTTTCTCTAAGTTAGATTCAGTAAGAAGACGGGACAGGTCCATATTCTCTTGTGCTGCCCGGCTATTTTCTGGTATCGCTTCCCCTTTTTTGTATTTTCCTGTAAGGACACCTTGAGCAAGTGGTGAGAAGACTACTTGTCCAATCCCGTGCTTTTCACTGACCGGGATCACTTCCTCTTCAATATAACGATGAAGCATACTGTAGTTTGGCTGGTTAACAACAATCCGGTCCAACAGTTTTTTGTCAGCAAGATGAACAGCCTCTGTCATCTGTTCGGCAGTCCATTCACTTACACCGATATATAACACCTTTCCTTGTCTGATAAGATCATCCAATGCACGCAATGTTTCTTCAAGAGGAGTGTCCTGGTGATATCTGTGGCAATAATAAATATCGATATAATCAAGACCAAGTCGTTGTAAGCTGGCATTGCATTGCTCTACAATATGCTTTCTTGATAACCCCTGGTCATTTGGGCCATCTCCCATTTTTCCGAAAACTTTTGTTGCGAGAACATAAGAATCCCGTGCATATTTTCTTAACGATTTACCGACGATTTTCTCGGCTTCCCCGCGCATATATACATTTGCTGTATCGAAGAAGTTAATCCCTGAATCGTATGCTTTGTCAATGGCTGCTTCTGCCTTTTGCTCTTCCACATATCCGCCATATGTCAGCCAGCTGCCTAAACTGATTTCACTTACTTTTAATCCAGTATTACCTAAGCGTCTGTATTGCATTTTACCCGCTCCCTTTACTAGTTTTTTAGAAAGAATAAGTAGAATGAATGTCTTCGTTAAGCGTTTTCAACATTATACAAGAAATATTAACAAGAAGCGAATATGTTGATTACAGGTGCATTTTCTTAATCAAACTTATGGTATATTAATGGAGAAAGGGGTGAACAGATGCGAGGCATTTTCTGGGTTCGGTTATTGCTATGGTTACTGGTATGGGCTGGTGGGTTAATCGTCGAGATGGATGGCGGAATAGACCTGACTTATCTATTTGCGATGACAGCGGTTTTCTTTTCGCTGATTTTCATTTCTTCCCTTATAAATGGAGAGAGTATTACCATCTGGCTGTGTTTGCTTATTATCGTAACTCTCGTATTCTTGTTTCCGTTGAATGGGGCGATAAATCCGTTTGTCTGGCTCATGTTTCTTTTCTTAATGGCAGCGATTGTTCATAGTATGAGAGGGAAGAAGCTTTATATTTTGCTAACTTGTCTTATTTTATCTCTTTTCTTCCTGCATATAGAGTTTCTTACTTCTTTGAATATTTTTCTGCTTCTTTTAGTAGCTGTCTCGATCGTTACAGGGAGTTATTTCTACAAGCAAAATGTGGCAGACGTATCGGAATTAGAGGAACGATATCAAGCATTAATACATACTTACCGTAAATTAAAACGTGATACGATTTCAAATGATGAACATGTAAGACAGCAGGAAAGAATTCTGATCGGCAGGGAAATCCACGATCGTGTCGGCCATACTTTAACGAATCTGTTAATGCAAATTGAAATACTGAGATTACAAGAGGACAGGGAAGAGTGGTATCAACTGAAAAGTCTGGCACAAGAAAGTTTATCGGAAACACGTAAAGCAGTAAAAGCGCTAAAAGAAGATTCTGTTGCCGGGATTGGTGCTGTGATTCAGCTTATCCGTAAATTGGAAGCAGAACAGTATATTTCGATAACTTTTTCTATGCGCCAAAATGCACTGTCAGTATCATTGAGTCCAGAACAAGCAAGTGTTGTCTACAGAGCTATTCAGGAATCTTTGACGAACGTAATGCGACACAGTGCCGGGAAAGAAGCGACAATAACGCTGGAAGCTCCTGGATCAGTCCATTTCCGCTTTGAAGTAATGAATCCGGCTGATAAGGAAATAGAAATCAAGGAAGGCTTTGGCTTAAAGGCGATGAGGGAGCGGCTTCGTCAAATTGATGGGCAATTAGAAGTCCAGTCATATAGTAACCAATTTGTTGTTCGTGGCATGTTTCCATTGAAGGAGGGACTTGATTGATTGATATTTTGTTAGCAGAAGATCAGGCAATTGTAAGACAAGGAATTAAAATGATGCTGGAAACTGATCCTGATTTTCGTGTAACAGGTGAGGCAAGGAACGGTCGGGAAGCCATCCAATTACGGGAAGTTAACTATTATGATCTCGCCATCTTAGATATCAGAATGCCGGAATTGGACGGATTGGAAGCTGCCAGACAGTTATTAAGACGGTTTCCGGAAATGAAAGTGCTCATCCTTACAACCTTTAATGATGAGGAATATGCGATTCAGGCACTGAAACACGGTGTCAATGGTTATCTGCTGAAAGATGCAGAAGCAAGCCAGCTAATCCATGCCATTAAAGACTGCTTAAATGGAGGGCTGCAACTTCCAGGTGAAGTGGCCAGGAAAGTCGTACCGCATTTGCTTGAGAAAAAAGAGCCAGTTAAACATGAGGGTATGATTCCATTAACAAAAAGGGAGACAGATATTTTATGTTTGCTAGGTGAGGGGAGAAGCAATAAAGAGATCGCCGAGATGCTTGCTTTATCTGTTGGTACGGTGAAAAACCATAATAGCCAGCTGCTTGATAAGCTGAATTTAAGGGACAGAACCCAGCTGGCGATCTATGCAATAAAAAATGGCTATGTATAAAATGACTCCAGTAATGGTTTCGGTAAAAAGTAATGACGGAGGGCAGTGTTCGCACTGTCCTTTTTCGCTTAAACTGTAATTATCTTAACATCCTGAAGGAGGGTGAATCCTTTGTTGGAAACAGAGGCATTGCGTAAAGTTTTTAAAAAGCAGGTAGCAGTTGATGATGTCAATTTGTATCTTAAGCAAGGGGAATCGGTTGGTTTGCTTGGTCCAAATGGTGCAGGTAAGTCGACGTTTATTTCCATGATTGCAACATTGACAAAGCCAACATCAGGCATCGTAACATGGAATGGGAAGAATGTGATCAAAAATCCGAACATTATCCGCCCAACACTTGGTATGGTGCCGCAGGAAATTGCTTTATATAAAGAATTATCCGCATATGAGAATGTCAAATTTTTCGGGAAGATTTACCGGTTACATGGGAAAAAACTTGAACAGCGTGTACAGGAAGTAATCGAACTAGTTGGCTTAAAGGATCGGCAAAAGGAGCTTGTAAATAATTATTCTGGAGGGATGCAGAGACGAATCAATATCGCTGTGGCATTGCTGCATGAGCCAGAAATCATTATTATGGATGAACCAACTGTCGGGATTGATCCGCAATCGCGAAACTATATCTTGGAAATGGTGAAGAAACTGAATGAAGAGAAAGGCATGACAGTTCTTTATACCTCACATTATATGGAGGAAGTGGAAAGGCTTTGTGACAGGATCTATATTATGGATCATGGCAAGGTTATTGCGACAGGGACAAAAGATGAGCTGACAGGAATTTTATCAAGTGAGGAAACGATCAATCTCGAATTAGAGCAGCAATCGAAGGTGTTTGAGGAAGCGCTGAGAGAACAGTCAACTGTCTTAAAAGTGACAGAGTGGGAGAAAGGATTACGACTGATTGTACCAAAAAACAGTCGTGAACTGGCGGGAATTTTTCATTTAGCGGAACAGTATCAGGCGGCCATCACAAGTGTGAATATTCAAGTGCCGTCATTAGAGGATGTTTTCTTGCATTTGACCGGAAGAAGATTGAGAGATTAGGAGGTGTGAATCATGTTTAATTTCTGGGAAAAAGATATGAAATTACTTTGGCGTGATCGCACAGAACTTCTCGTCATTTTCCTTATGCCATTTATATTAATCATCATCTTGGGCTTTGCTTTAGGCAGTGTAATGAGTGGAGAGATGACCTTTGATATGACTGTGGCGCTAGTCGAGAAAGATAACCCGGCAGAAGCTGCCTCATCATTTGTCAAACAGCTGGAAGAACAGCCGCTTCCGGAACAAGCTATTACGGGATTAACTCAAGCCGCAGAACAATTACAGCCAAATCAAATTTTACAGCAATTATTAGAGGAAGAATTAGATTTTGTGACAGTAAAGCAAATGGATGCTGAGCAGGCAGAGGCGCAATTAGCAGCACAAGAAATTGATGTTATTATTACCATTCCGGAAAACTTTACTTCAGACTTTTTACAAGCTTCTTTACTAAATGGATCTGAAAAAAGTACGATACACATAGTCAAGGGAGAGCATTCTCATCTGGAGGGAGACATTCTGCAAAATATTATCGGGCAATTTACTGCTACGA
Source organism: Gracilibacillus oryzae (assembly GCF_009498735.1). Lineage (GTDB taxonomy): Bacteria > Bacillota > Bacilli > Bacillales > Amphibacillaceae > Gracilibacillus > Gracilibacillus oryzae. The sequence continues at coordinate 186,686 of NZ_ML762428.1, read as the reverse complement.
TGAACTTGGAGACTGCCATTGCTAAAGCTGCCGGTCCAAATATGTCAGCAGATGTGGAAGTTGATATAGAAAGTATCGCAAAAGAAGAAACGATTACGAATCGAGAGCCAATCAGTTCGATGGAATATTATACGATTGGTATGGCTGTCATGTTTGCCTTTTTTGTTGCTTCGACAATGGCTGGAAAGGCTTATACAGAGCACTCACAGCTTGTATTAAACAGAATTATTTTATCAGGGAGACATCCACTGTATTTTCTGTTAGGTAAACTGTTGGCAGTTATTTTAATGACAATTATTCAAATGTTGCTTTTATTCGGTCTTTCATCACTTCTTATGCAATCATTTCAACCATTTACATGGGAAATTTCATTAACCATTTTGGCAATAACGGTGTTTTACGCAGTGGCAGTTGGTGCAATTGGGAGTTTGCTTATTGCGATTACGATCAGGTTCAATTCTAATTCTGTTGCTGGTTCGTTTTCAGGCGGCGTTGTCAGTGTAATGGAATTGCTCGGAGGGAGCTTTACACCAATTACCACATTTCCTGATATCATTCAGACAATAGGCAGCTGGACTCCGAACGGTATGACGCTCCGTGCCTATATGCTGGCAAATCAAGGCATGCCTCTAGCAGATATTTTGCCATATATGTACCGTTTAATTATTATTGCAGTGGTGATCTTTGCGATTAGTTTGATGATATTTCCAACAAGGAGGGCTGCTTCATGATTAATATATTCACATTACAATGGCAGCGGCTGAGAAGAAAACCGTTTATGGTATTAGCGATGATAGCCATGACAGTTGTCTTCATTATCTTTATTGGAGGTGCAACCAATCAGTCAGAAGTTTCTATTCCGACGAGTTTTTCAGATGAATTCCCTGCTGAAGACAAGGCAGCACTAATCGAAGAACTAAATGAATTAGAGGGATTTAACTTTATTGAAACAACCTATCATAAAGCAAGAGAAAATATAGCATTAGGGATAGCAAGTTTCGGAGTCAGACTGTCAGAAGAGGATTACCGTTTTATTATCGGAACAGAAAATCCGAATCAAGCAATTGTAGAGCAATATATCAGTTCAATATACTGGGAAAATTTGAGGATCGACCAAGCTGTTGAACAGTCTGGCGATGAACAGACACGCCAATCAATTGAGACTTCCCTGGAACGACCGCTGATAGAAGTGGATAGTCAGATTGGTGAATCAGAAGGTGATGTATTTATCTTTAATAATCAGCTGCAGGCATTATTTGGAATGACTTTATTTTTCGCTATATATACGATAGTCTTCAGTCTCGGAGAGGTAGCGGAAGAAAAACAAAGAGGCAGCTGGGATCGCCTTGTCTTATCACCTGTCCGTAAATGGCAAGTTTACTTAGGATATCTAAGCTATGCCTTCGTGATCGGTCTTGTCCAAATTTTCGCTGTATTTGCAATGTTCCAGTTTTTCTTCGGCTTCGATATCGGTGGGAAATGGCTGGAAGTTCTCTTAATCTGTGTTGTTTATACTTTCGCAATCGTTTCACTGGGAATGCTGATTATCGGGTTAGTCAACCGTTCCTCTCAATTAAATGCAATAGTTCCCATCATTGCTGTTAGTATGGCGATGCTTGGCGGAGCCTACTGGCCGATTGAAATTGTCAGTAATAAAGTGGTCTTAGCATTTTCACAGGTTATACCAGTAACGCATGCAATGGAGGCATTGAAATCCATTACTATTTATGGAGAAAATTTAACAGATATCACCCAGCCATTGTCGATCCTGCTGTTAATGGGAGTACTTTGTATGGGAATCGGTATCAATTTAATGGAAAGAAGATGAGTAAAAAGTCCAGCGTCCTCGCTGGGCTTTTTTATTTGGTAGGAAGGGGGATTTAGGAGGGAGAGAAGAGTGAGTCGGAAGAAAGAGGAGGAAGCTGCAAATAAAGAGGTAAGTCGCAAGAAGAGAGCAGGAAGTCGCAAGAAGAGAGCGTGAGTCGCAAGAAGGAAGCGGTAAGTCGCAAGAAGAGAGCAGGAATCGCAAGAAGAGAGCAGGAAGTCGCAAGAAGAGAGCGTGAGTCGCAAGAAGAAAGCAGGAAGTCGCAAGAAAAGAGCGGCAAGTCGCAAGAAAAGAGCGGCAAGTCGCAAGAAGAGAGCGCGAGTCGCAAGAAGAAAGCGTGAGTCGCAAGAAGAGAGCAGGAAGTCGCAAGAAGAGAGCAGGAAGTCGCAAGAAGAGAGTGGTAAGTCGCAAGAAGAGAGCGGTAAGTCGCAAGAAGAGAGCGTGAGTCGCAAGAAAAGAGCGGCAAGTCGCAAGAAGAGAGCGTGAGTCGCAAGAAGAGCGCAGGAAGTCGCAAGAAGAGCGCAGGAAGTCGCAAGAAGAGCGCAGGAAGTCGCAAGAAGAGAGCAGGAAGTCGCAAGAAGAAAGCAGGAAGTCGCAAGAACAGAGCGCGAGTCGCAAGAAGAAAGCAGGAAGTCGCAAGAAAAGAGCAGGAAGTCGCAAGAAGAGAGCCCAACTCGCAAGAAGCCGGGCCCAATCTTCATCAGAATAATCAAGTTTTGTTCTTAAATATTCTTGCTCCAAGAAAGAATGCTGCAATAATAAATAACAAAATGGCGCAAATCAATGCTGTAAGGGCTATGGATTGGTATTCTCCAGAGTTTTTAACATAGATTCCGATATAAGCCCAGACGAATACCAGAACATAAAAAGTATCTTTTTCTCGAAATAAGAATAATAATGCGATCAATGAACCGATTAGAATCATCACAATTGTCCAGATTATGCTGACAGATTCTTCAGCAATCAATTCGACATAAACAAGGTAATAGCTGATATTTGCGATAGTAGCAACACTTATCCAGCCTAAGTAGACCGAAAATGGCAGGATCTCAAGCCATATTGCATTTGCTTTTTTTCCATTTACATAAAGAGTGATTAATGTCAGAAGAAGACCGATCATCACAAGATTGCTAATGAAAAACAGCTGATAATGCCATGTTAAGATCCAGGCAATGTTCAAAATACAACTGAGCCAGAAAAATCCGCTGCATGCTTTATAGACAGGTGCTTCTCTTCTGCTTTTGGGTAACTGAGCAAGCACCCAAATTGCAAGTAAGAAGTAAATGAATCCCCAGATACTAAAGACATAACCAGCTGGTATAAAAGGTACATTTAATTGATTTGAAATTTCTCCAGTTGTCATACCGTTTATTGGCAGGATGTTTGCTAAGGCATTAACAGTGACAACAAGTGCTAAAGCTATCAGATTGGTCCAGAATATTCTCATTCTTTCTTAAAAGCCTCCTTTTGTATGTTTTAATGAATTCTTCTTAATTTATATTTTAAAAATGATAATTAATGTTATCGGAAGTATACCCTGTTTGATCAGATACCTAACAAAATTATGGTATGATGGCACAGAAAAGGGGGCGTAATGCGATGGAGGATCACGCTTTTCTGTTTTATAAAAAATGGATCGAGAAAGATTATGAAAATCTGAAAGAAACGCCAAGTGCCGCAAATCTTGTTCAATTTCAGACGAGGCACAAGTATCTGTTCATGGCATTGCAGCCGGCTATACAGAAACAAATTGGCAGGATGATTGCTGGCTGGAATTCCGACTCATTAAACCAGATGGATGAACGAATCACTAATATGCTAGCAGAGAAGCCTTCCAGGGGATCTGTTGCTAACTCACTTATGCATATGTTCGGATATTTCCGCAATGAATTAGCCGAAAGACAAAAAAGAGAATTCTTAGATAGTGTAGAAAAGTATCGTTCAGGGCTACTAGAAATAGAGTTAATTTTAAAGCAGTTAAAAGAGTGGGCGGAAAGTTATGACGAAGATTACCTGAACAGACAGAGTATTTTCTCAATATTGGATACTTAATCATGCTATACTAGTTCTATAAAATTACATTATTGAAAGAGTGATTCCATTGTCATGTACAAATTGTGTGATCGGTGATATGCAAATTGAGTTAAAAGTCGGTACAAGTGAAGATAGTAAACTATTTGATTTGTTAAAAAGTCACATAAGAAGACATCTGGATATTCAGATGGATCAGGACAAGATCTGGATTAATGAAGAAATTCTAAAAGATGTGTATGCATTTTGCTTTGATCATATCGACAGTGAAAAAGTAATGTATCGTGTCTCAGGCCAGGATTGGAAAACAATAGATCTGGCAGAACAATTATTTGGCTCAGACTGGATAGATGAAGTGATAAAGAAACGGCAAGTGGTGTCTTTTTATCAGCCAATTGTGACAAGGGAAAAGAAAATATATGCATATGAATTGCTGGCGCGCTTTATGGACGAGAATGGCAAAATGATTTTTCCGAATGAGATATTTTCAGCTGCAAGGAACCGTGGCAGGCTGTATGCTTTAGACAAGGTTTGCCGCTTAACAGCAGTGAAGCATGCGGCGAAAATAAAAGGTGCCAAGGCATTCATTAACTTTATCCCTACATCCATTTATTCACCAGAACATTGTCTGGAATCAACCACTATGTTAGCAGAACAGCTGAACTTAGCAAAAGATTCATTAGTTTTTGAGGTAGTGGAAACAGATAAAGTAGATGATATCGAACATTTGAAAGATGTATTAAAATATTATCATCACAAAGGCTTCGCTTATGCCCTTGATGATGTAGGTGAAGGGTACAGTACGGTAGACATGCTGCACGAGCTTGCTCCTAAGTATATGAAGCTTGATATGAAATATGTTCAAGGTGTGGCAGAAAGTGTGGAGAAACAACAGAAAGCAACCATACTGCTAAACAAAGCTTTAGAAATTGGTTCCATTCCATTAGCAGAAGGGGTAGAGACAGAAAAAGATTTTATCTGGTTAAAGGAAAAGGGTTTTCAGTTGTTTCAAGGTTATCTGTTCGGGAAACCTGAAAAAGAGCCTTGTGAATCTATACTTTAATTAAAATGGCGATGGTTTGAGTCTTGCATATATCATACTCTTTTTCCAACAAAAAAAACCGCAATCCATGTTGCGGGTCAGCGGTCGCCTGATATCGCTGTGATAGCAGGTATTATATTATTACAAGTTATCAATGATACTCCACAATCTAAGGCATATTGAACTGCTTGACAAGTATCTGGACAATAGCACCATACGTGAAGTTCCTTATCTTTAAATTCATCCACTTTCTCTTTTGTCAACAGGTCCATGCTGAAGGCGATTGACCACATTTTGGAATAGGTACCGTTTTCGCCATCTGTAAAATTAGACATCTTTTCGGCAGGAAATCCTTGTGTTTTCAGATGGTATTTATCATAAATATAGCTGATAATGTCAGCATCAAAGCATGTAAATACACACTTGGATAAGTATCCGTAACCTGAAAGAATCGACACGGCTTTGTCCATCACTTCTTTGGCGATCGGGCTCTTTTTTATTTCTACATTAAGCAATGTATCTGGGTAGTCTTTTAATAATTCACAAAGCTCTTCTAATGTGGGAATCTTTAACCCTTCATATTCATTCCCCAGCCAGCTCCCGGCATCTAGTTGCTTTAGTTCTCTAAGTGTGAGATCTGTAATTGGACCTGTACCATTTGTAGTCCGGTCCAATGTCTCATCATGTAAAATCATAACAACTTTATCTCTAGACAGGCGAAGGTCAAACTCGATCATATTCACACCTTTTTCAAGTGACTCCTTAAATGCCAGTAAGGTATTCTCTGGATACATACTGGAAAATCCTCTGTGAGCTGCTACTGTCACCCTATTGCGTTGTTCGAATGAGTTAATCATTCATTCTCCCCCTTTGAAATGTATGCAGTTTTTTTGAGATAACTCAACATTAATAAATTTTTATTTTCATTTCGTTAACTGTTTGTAAAATGTTGATAAAATTTATTGCTGCATACGAAAAAAAGACCCCATAATCATGGGATCTTTTTTAATGGGAATTGGATAATCAGGATATTTAAAAGAAGATGTAAGTCATCTAACTAATTAAATAACACCTTGTGCTACCATTGCATCTGCTACTTTTAAGAAGCCGGCAATGTTTGCACCGACAACTAAGTTTCCAGGGTGGCCGTATTCTTCAGAAGCAGACACGCTGTTTTTGTAAATGTTTTGCATAATTTCCTGAAGTTTCGCATCAACTTCTTCAAATTTCCAGGAAAGACGGGCACTGTTCTGCGCCATTTCAAGTGCTGACACAGCTACACCACCAGCATTGGCAGCTTTTGCAGGTCCGAATAATACTTTATTTTCTAAGAAAACATCGATTGCTTCAAGTGTTGAAGGCATGTTCGCACCTTCACCAATTGCTTTCACACCATTCGATACTAATGTTTTGGCAGCATCTTCGTTTAGTTCGTTCTGTGTAGCACAAGGAAGAGCGATATCACAAGGGATATTCCAGATACCTTCGAATCCTGCAGTATATTCTGCTTCAGGATGTTCATTTACATATTCCTTGATACGTTTTCTTTCTACTTCTTTTAAACGTTTTACTGTTTCTAAATTAATACCATCTTTGTCATATACATAGCCGCTGGAATCACTGCATGCAACAACTTTTGCACCAAGTTCAGTAGCTTTTTGGATAGCATAGGTAGATACGTTACCAGAACCTGAAACAACAACTGTTTTTCCTTTAAAGCTGTCGCCTCGGTCTTTTAACATTTCCTGCACGAAGTAAACCGTACCATAACCAGTTGCCTCAGTACGTGCTAAGCTTCCGCCAAAGTTAAGTCCTTTACCAGTAAGAACTCCCGCTTCGTTACCGCCGCGCATTTTCTTGTATTGTCCGAATAAGTAACCAATTTCTCTTCCGCCTACACCGATGTCACCTGCTGGAACGTCAGTGTCTGGACCGATATGTTTACCAAGCTCACTCATGAAGCTTTGGCAGAATCGCATAATTTCGCCATCTGATTTCCCTTTAGGATCAAAATCAGAACCACCTTTACCGCCGCCGATTGGCTGGCCTGTTAAAGAGTTTTTGAAGATTTGCTCAAAACCTAGGAATTTGATGATACTTGCATTAACAGACGGGTGGAAACGAAGACCGCCTTTGTATGGTCCAATTGCACTGTTAAATTGAACACGGAAACCACGGTTTACCTGAACTTTTCCTTCATCGTCTACCCATGGTACGCGGAAGGAGATGATTCTTTCCGGCTCTGACATTCTTTCTAAGATCCCTTGTTCCATATATACTGGATGCTTTTCAAAGACGGGAACTAAAGAGTCGAAAATTTCTTTTACAGCCTGATGAAATTCACTTTCATTTGGGTTACGTTTTTTGACTGTTTCATAAACGTCATTAACATAATTTTGTGCGACTTGATTTGCATTTGTCATATCTTATTTGTTCTCTCCTTATTTCTATATATATTTATTAAGCATATGCGTGACACCAGAATGAATCTATCTTATTTTGCCTGTACAAACATTCATTTATTCTTTCATAGAAATCAGATAATTGTAAAGGTAACCAATCTTGTTTTCTAAATTGTATGAATATTTGTAGATAAACCAAGTTTATTATATCAATTTGGTATAAACAATGCTGATGCGAGATTGAACCGATGCCGATTTGAGATATGTTTTATGAGAAAGTAGAAAAAAACCTCGGCAGTTGTTTACGCTTGCCGAGGTAATTCGATCATTTCTTCCACTTTTTTATCTGAAGGTACAAATGACAGAACGATCATGCCAATCACAAATAGTACGATTAAGCTTAAGATACCTGCATTAGATTTCCCTGTCAGCTGGGCTGTTACACCAAGTAAAAGTGGCCCTGTTATTGAGGCGAACTTACCGAAAATGTTATAAAAACCGAAAAATTCATTCGCATTCTCTTTAGGGATTAGTTTGGCGAAATAAGATCTGCTTAATGCCTGAATACCACCTTGTGATGATGCGACAAGCATTGCTAAAATCCAAAAGTCCACAGCAGTCTCCAGAAAATAACCAAAAACACAGACAACAATATAAACGGAGGACCCAACAAAAATCATGGCTTTGGCTGAAAACCGGTCAGCTAACCTTCCGTATATTACAGCAAATGGTGCAGCGACAATCTGGGTGACTAACAGCACGACAAGCATGACAGTAGAATCTAACCCAACATCTGAGCCATATGCTGTTGACATGGAAATTATCGTTCCAACTCCATCGATATAAAAGAAATAGGCAATCAGGAAGATGGAGAGATATTTATATTGTTTAATGTTTCTAATCGTCTGAAAGAGCCTGCGGAAACTTTGCTTAACTGGACGTGGTTCTCTTGGGATGGAATATATTTGCTGAACATTTTTAATGACCGGAAAGGCGAAGACTCCCCACCAGATACATGTGATGAGAAATGCTATGCGGCTTGCCATCACACTTGAGATTGGCAAAATCTCCTGTTGAGCTAAAAGAATTACTGAAATACTTAAGATAAATGGAATAGTGCTTCCTATGTAACCAAGCCCAAAACCTCTTGCTGATACTTTATTCATTCGCTGATCATCTGTTACATCAACTAAAAATGCATCATAAAAGACATTGGCACCTGTTGAGCCTAATGAAGCAAGCGTATAGAAAATAAGCAGCAGCAGCCATTCTCCTTCAGGCACAAAAACAAGGGCAGCAGTTGAAAAAATCCCCAATCCCATAAAGCTTAAGAAGAATCGTTTTTTAAACCCCTGGTAATCTGCAATTGTACCCAAAATGGGCCCTATCATTGCTAAAATAAATGTAAAGATGGCAATCGTATAGCCTAAATATGCGGTAGAATCATGATTCTCTACACCTGCACCGGAGGCCTGTGCCTTAAAATATATCGGAAAAATCGCTGTTGTAATAATAACTGAAAATGCAGAGCTTCCCCAGTCATACATCATCCAGCTTCTCTCTTGCTTAGTAAAAGCTTTCATATCTCAATTCACCAACCTTTTTCTCTATTTTACTAGATGGAAGATAATAGATCTCGGTAAATTTGTAAAATTAATATAAAATTTACTTTCGGTTTCAAATTAATTGAAATCGGGTACATTATAACCAACAAAAACTATGGAAGGAAGATGCTATATGGCTAAGTATATCCAGGCATTTTTTAGAACAGAAGATGAAGCAGAATCGGTAAGAGTAGAGCTGGCAAAAGTAAATGCGAGTGAAGTTCGAGTAGATCACTTACCAGAGAGAAGCGGTAATTTATTTTTGGCACCCCTTACGTATACGGGAAGCAATGCAAGCAGTGTAGGTTCTGGAGGTTATATACCAGCATTCTCAATTAATGACAGTGATGATGTGGACAATTCCCCGAGAGACTATACCATTGAATTTCAAGTTGCAGAGAAAGACTATGGGGAAGCACTGCAAATCATTAAAGAAAGCGACGGATATGTAGATAAAGATACACTTGATCTTTAATTAAGTTTAATAAAAAGAAGGAAGCTTTGTTCATGGGCTTCCTTCGCCTTAAGCAAGGCAATATATTTTTTGTTGACAAACATGTATATACAAGATACAATGAAAACGTAATCAATTATCTTGTATATACATGTTAATCTTGTAAGGAGGAATGATGATGGGCAAGTATACAGAACCAGCTGAACAGCTGTTGGAGAAGATTGGCGGCAGTGATAATATATCCGTTGTTACCCATTGTGCTACAAGAATGCGCTTTGTGTTAAATGATAATGATGCAGCTGATGTGAAAGCGATTGAAGAAATTGGACTTGTAAAAGGAACATTCACATCAGGCGGTCAGTTTCAAGTAATTATTGGTAATGAAGTGGCATCTTTTTATAATGAGTTTACAAAGATAGCGGGTGTTGGTGACAGTTCAAAAGATGATGCGAAACAGGCAGCGAAACAAAATATGAACTTCTTACAGCGAATGGTTTCCCATCTTGCAGAAATTTTTACACCTATTATTCCCGCATTAGTTGTTGGTGGTCTTATTTTAGGTTTTCGTAATGTAATTGGTGGAATTGATGTTGATCAGGCTCAAGATGGTATGCAAACATTTGCTGACAACTCTCAATTTCTTCAAGGTTTATATGATTTTCTCTGGTTAATTGGAGAAGCGATATTCCAATTCCTTCCTGTAGCGATCACATGGGCTATTTCCAGGAAAATGGGGACAACTCAAGTGCTGGGGATTGTCCTTGGTATTACATTAGTTTCCCCGCAATTATTAAATGCTTATAACGTAGCAGGAGCTGAATCGATTCCATTTTGGGACTTTGGATTTGCACAAATTGATATGATTGGTTACCAGGCACAAGTAATTCCTGCAATTTTAGCGGGCTTTGTATTGGCTTATTTAGAGATCTGGTTACGTAAAGTTATTCCAAGCGTTGTATCGATGATTTTTGTTCCGTTTTTTGCACTTATACCTGCAGTGTTAATAGCACACGTTGTTTTAGGCCCAATAGGGTGGGAAATCGGTTCATGGATTTCTAATGTTGTTTATTCTGGATTAACTTCAGGATTTGGCTGGTTATTTGCAGCACTATACGGTTTTGCTTATGCTCCGTTAGTTATTACAGGGCTTCACCATATGACAAATGCGATTGACCTGCAGTTAATGAGTGATTTTGATGGTACGATTTTATGGCCGATGATTGCTTTATCCAACATTGCACAAGGGTCAGCTGTAGTTGCGATGATTTACCTGAATCGTAAAGATAAGCAAGAACAGCAAGTATCCGTGCCTGCAGCCATTTCTTGTTATCTTGGTGTAACAGAACCGGCACTATATGGTATTAACCTGAAATATCTTTTCCCATTTTTCGCAGGGATTACAGGTTCAGCAATAGCTGCTGTTATTTCTGTCGGTACAGGAGTTACGGCTAACTCTATAGGTGTAGGGGGCATTCCTGGCGTCTTATCCATTCAAGTTGCCCACATTTTAATGTTCTGTGTGGCAATGGTAGTGGCAATTGTTGTTCCGTTTATTTTGACAGTGATTTTAGCTAAGACGAAAATTGGTAAAGATGCATACGAAAGACTTGGAAAAAGGTAATGTAAACAAAATAGGGAGAGGGGATAAGTGATTCCTCTCTCTTTCCGCTATATATAAAGGAAGGGTGTTTTATGTTGAATGAAAAATGGTGGCAAAAGTCAGTTGTATATCAAATATACCCAAAGAGTTTCCGTGATACAACAGGGAATGGAGTAGGAGATATACAAGGAATCATTGAGAAATTGGACTACTTGAATAAATTGGGTGTTGATGTTATCTGGCTCACTCCTATTTATGCCTCACCGCAAAATGATAATGGCTATGATATTTCCAACTATTTTTCGATTCATCCCGAATACGGAACAATGGAAGATTTCGAGAGATTATTAAAAGAAGCACACGACCGTGGGATCAAACTGATAATGGATATTGTCGTAAACCATACATCGACAGAGCACGAATGGTTCAGGAAATCCCAATCATCTTCTCAAAATCCGTATCGTGATTTCTATATATGGAAAGATGGAGAAAATGACGGCCCGCCAACAAACTGGCAGTCAAAATTTGGAGGTTCTGCCTGGCAATTGGACAAAGAAACCAATCAATATTACCTTCACTTGTTTGATGTAACCCAAGCAGATTTAAACTGGGAAAATGAAAAAGTCCGTGATGAAGTCTATCAGATGATGAATTTCTGGCTGGATAAAGGGGTTGACGGCTTTCGTCTGGATGTTATCAATCTTATTTCGAAGGATCAGCGTTTTCCGGATGATGATGGATCCGTTCCGCCTGGAGATGGCCGCAAGTTTTATACAGATGGACCAAGAGTACATGAATTCCTGCATGAAATGAACCAGAACGTTTTCAAAGGGCGCCAAACCATGACAGTTGGTGAGATGTCATCAACAACTTTAGAAGATTGTATTCAATACTCTAATCCGAACAAAGAAGAATTGGATATGACATTTAATTTTCATCATTTAAAAGTGGACTACCCTAATGGTGAAAAGTGGACAAAAGCAGATTTTGACTTTATAGAACTAAAGCAGATCCTGTCAAAATGGCAAGTTGGTATGCAACAGGGTGGTGGCTGGAATGCGCTGTTCTGGTGTAACCATGATCAGCCAAGGGTTGTTTCAAGGTTTGGTGATGACGAAAACTATCACAATGAATCAGCCAAAATGTTAGCAACAACGATCCACTTCATGCAGGGGACACCATATATTTATCAAGGGGAAGAAATCGGAATGACGAATCCCGGATTTGATACGATTGAGAAATACCGAGATGTAGAGTCATTTAATATCTACAATATAAAAAAGGCGGAAGGAATACCAGAAGAAGAGATACTGGAGATCCTGAAAGAAAAATCAAGAGATAATGCCAGAACGCCGATGCAGTGGGATGATAAAGAAAATGCCGGCTTTACAACTGGCACGCCATGGATTGATCCAGCACCTAATTATCCATCCATTAATGCAGAAAAAGCTGTTTCCAAACGTGATTCGATCTTTTATTATTATCAACAGCTCATTAAATTAAGGAAAGAATATCAAGTAATCACAGATGGAACGTATCAGCTGCTACTGCCTGATCACCTTGCAATTTTTGCTTATATAAGAGAAAATGATCAAGAATGGATGCTTGTTGTCAATAACTTTTATGACAAGAAGGTTCCGTTTCAATTACCGGAAGATATAGACACATTTGACGGTTCAGGGGAAGTAATTTTATCCAATTATCCTGAAGCGACAGAAAAAGTGAATAAAGAGCTTCTGCCGTATGAGTCATTTGTCTATTATCAAAAGAAATAAATGAGGACTAGCAGTATGCAGAATAAGTACATGATTATTTATCATGAAATGGTGAATCAAATTGATCGTGGCGAATATAAACCAAAACATTTTTTGCCATCTGAAAATGAATTAACAGTAAAATATAATACTTCGCGTGAAACAATCCGCAAGGCACTGACATTACTGGCCCAAAATGGTTATATCCAAAAGATTAGAGGAAAAGGATCGATGGTGATTGACAGGAATAAATTCGATTTCCCTGTATCAGGTCTTGTAAGTTTCAAAGAAGTTGCAGAGAAAATTGGTCAGAAGCCTGAAACCATTGTCCACACATGTAAATTAACGGAGGCGCCTCCATATATAAGGAAACAATTGAAGATAAAACAATCAGAACAGGTATGGGAAATCAGTCGTACCAGATCATTTTCTGGAAGCAGAATTATCCTTGATAAAGACTATCTGGTGGAAAAATATATTCCGCATATGAATAAGGAAATAGCGCAAGATTCACTTTTTGCTTATATTGAAGGAGAACTCGGTCTGACGATCAGTTTTGCCAAGAAAGAGATTGTTGTGGAAGAGCCGACAGAAGAGGACCGTATATTGTTAGATTTAGAGGGATTTCATAACATTGTGGTGATTAAAAACTATGTGTATTTAGATGACGCAAGCTTATTTCAATATACAGAATCACGACATCGACCAGACAAATTCCGCTTTGTTGACTTTGCGCGAAGAAGTCAATAGAGGTGGAGGTATAACAAAAATAGTTAGTCTATAAACCGAACAATAAATACACAAGTTTGTCATTCACTAATGTACTAATGAAGATAGTGCTAACTTGCCGCTGGGGAAAAATACTCGCTTTCCATGGGCACGGCTTCAACTAACTTGGTAAAGAAGGTCACTTTACCAAGTGGATTTTCAGCTCGTGCTGTTCCCATAGGAGTCTCGCATTTTTCCCCAGCTTTTCATGGTTCTCTAGACTAATAAGCAGAACGAATATCATCATGTAAAGACAGCATCACTTAAGGCAAGTTTAGGCACGATCATTTATTCCGTATAAAGTCTCTCTATAAAAGCAGGATACCTGGCATTAGGTAGATGGTGATAGATCCTGTATTCAGGGAGAAAATAATCCGGCTAGATTCAATCTATCCGGATTTCAGTATGGAAAAACGCACATCTGCTGAAGGTCTAGCGAATGTGCGTTTTTCTTATATAATATGGAGGTGTCTGTCTTCATTCAGCTTGAATTGACTCTGTTGTTATATACATCTTATGCACAGATTGTGGATATATAGTGAATTTTTTTTACCAGAAGAAAAACGGAAGAAAAGCAATTGTTGCGATGGCGCCTAAAGCAATTCCGATACCTAATCCTCTGCCATAACCGCCATATGGGCCATATCCATAATAACCAATCCCATATCCGCCAACTCTATTTCCATCTATTGAATTCAAAAATACGTTATTGCGGTTCACTCGTTGGATAACGCCCCTGTGCACTTGCCCGTTTCTTGTCACAATTTTTACTGGACGGCCGATATTCTGGCAACAAAAATCATAATGTCTTGACATAACAGTAAATACCCCTCTCTAACTCATTTGAGTGATACTATACATTATGCAAGAAAGACAGAATCGAATGGACAGATAGTCCGAGTCACATTCATCAATTTAAAAAGTCTATAGCTTTTATAATCTCTTCATTATCGGCATATAAAATTTGTTTAGCAGAAATTTTGTTCGTTTTGATATATTGCTGAAGAATATAATAGCCCATATGGTACCCGAGGTTTTGTGGTATACCATGTTTATCTCCATACATGAGTAAATCATGTTTTGGTTCATAGCGTGTAATATTTATATTTGCTGCAATCCATTTGGTGAAATATTTTCTTGCTGTATCTTCAGGATACTGTTCGATCCACTTGCTTCCAGAATCCTCACCGATGATGGTTCGTACAAGGTGTTCTGCGATTCCTTCAAGGATAATGGCATCTAACAAAGTATACGATTCTTCTGGCTTCCGAAAGTAATTCAGACGGCAGGTATGACTGTATTCATGAAGAAATACAGCAGCGGCCTGTTTTCTCGTTGCTTGATGACTCAGAAAAAGAAACAGTTGTTTTGGAAAGCTTAAACCAGCACAGCCGGAGAATCTTTCCGTTAATTCTTTACTGTGATGATTGGATGGAAAGATAAATATCTTGGCAGCAGGACCATCCCAGGCTTTTCGGTATTTCTGGTAAAGTTTTTCAATCAATTGGTGGTAATCTTTTTTTAGCCAGCTTGTTATCATATCCTGTTCGTTATTTGCGGGATGAAATAGCCCGTGACGGAGCAGGTGATCTTGTATGGCTTGTGCATTCGTCTGATGAAAATATTTTGCCAATGGTTTGCATAGAATGTTTTGATGTTGTTTCCATTTGTTATTCAACAGTACTGTCTTGCTGTCAAGATATTCTTCTAACCATTTATCTGTTGGTTGTATGGTCATTCAGTATCCACAGCCTTAGAAGCAAGAAATAAGCATGCTTGTAATGAGTTGCCGTATTGTTTATTTACGTGGTAATGTGTCTCGATCGTTTTTAACATGGTATCTGTCCATTGAATATTCTGATTTGCAGGAAGGCTATCCACATTATTCTTGTGAACCTGCTTTAAAGTAACATCTGTAAACCCGTTTTCTAACAAAAGCTTAAGCCATTCAAAACGAGTGAATAATTGCGGAATTTCGTAAAAGTTTTGAATGATGTCTTTGTCCAGCTGATCTAATTGAGGATCTGCTGTCATTTCTAGTAATACAACCGTGCCATTATCACATAGAACTCGTGAGATTTCGCTCATGCTTTTGTTAGCATTGGTAAAGGTTAATACAGATTCACAGACAATTAGATGAAACTGGTCGTCCTCAAATGGTAAATTTTCAGCACTTGCTTCAACTATATCAATTGTGGATATTTTTTCTGTCATCATTCTTGCTTTTTTCGTCATTTGTGGATGGATGTCTACCCCTGTTATGTCAGCATCTGTTTTATTATTAATCGCTAACAGTGTTTGACCAATTCCACAGCCTATTTCTAATATTTTTCCGAAATTGGTTACAGGAAGCAGTTCCATCCATAAAGAAGTGGCTGCTTTCCCGCCAGGATGTGCATAGCTCATGCCTAATTGAGCTAATAATTTCTGGTAACTTGTCACAACACTAACCGTCCTTTCGTGCCCTGATACGATCACTAATGATCATTAGAGTCAACCCTCTCGCAAATCATAGTCTCTCTTTATATTTGGATAGAATTGTAGTAATATTAAGGATAATTGTTATAAATGCTTGTGAACATTCTCTATAAGTTAGTGTATACACAATGTTTAAAGAAGGTGAATGGATTGGAACAGAAAGAGATAGAATTGCTGAAGTTATTAGAGAAGAATGGAAGACTTGATACAGAAACGATTGGTAAAATGATTGATGAAACACCTGAAAAAGTAGAAGAAATGATCGCGAAATTAGAGAAGGAACACGCGATTTTAGGGTATTCAACATTGGTAGACTGGTCTAGTGTTTATGAATATGAAGGTGTTGCCGCATTGATTGATGTGAAAGTAACACCAGTTAGAGGAGTAGGATTTGACAAAATCGCTTCAAGAATTTACCGCTTCCCTGAAGTAAAGGCAGTTTACTTAATGTCAGGGGCTTATGATCTAAGTGTTTCTGTTGAAGGGAAAACAATGATGGAAGTTAGCAGATTTGTATCTGAAAAATTATCCACATTAGACACAGTGATTTCCACAACGACACACTTCATCTTGAAAAAATATAAGCATGACGGCATTATTTTTGAAGACGATGATGATGATAAACGAATGATGGTGACGCCATGAGTTCAAAATACTTAGCAAAACAAGTGCAGGATTTAAAGCCATCTGGAATCAGAAAATTTTTTGATTTAGCTTCTAAGATGGAAAATGTTGTTTCATTAGGTGTAGGGGAGCCTGACTTTGTGACACCGTGGAATGTGATTGAGGCAAGTTATCACTCATTGGAACAAGGTTATACTGCTTATACAGCTAATGCAGGATTGTTAGAATTGCGTGAAGCAATAACCGATTATTTGGATGAATATTTTTCTGTTTCCTACAATGCAGAAGACCAGGTTTTAGTAACCGTTGGAGCAAGTCAGGCGATCGATATTGCACTCAGGGCCCTCCTTAACCCTGGTGATGAAGTAATTATTGTAGAACCATGCTTTGTTGCATACAGTTCTGCAGTAATATTGGCAGGAGGTGTACCGGTTACTGTCAGTGCCACAAGCGACAATGCGTTTAAAGTAACGGCAGAACAAATTGAAGCAGCAGTAACAGACAAAACAAAAGCGATTGTGCTCTGCAGTCCGAATAATCCAACAGGTGCGGTGTTAAATGCACAAGAATTATCAGAAATTTCTGAAGTCCTTTGCAAACATGATATCATTGCAATATCTGATGAGATTTATGCGGAATTATCTTACGATGAGAAAGCAACAAGCTTAGCAGAAGTAAAAGGAATGAAAGAAAGAACCATTCTTATCTCAGGCTTCTCTAAATCTTTCGCAATGACAGGCTGGCGCCTAGGATATGCGGCAGGTCCAACTGAAATTATTCAGGCAATGACAAAGATTCATCAATATACCATTATGTGTGCGCCGACAATGGCGCAGCACGGAGCTTTGGAAGCATTACGCAATGGCAGAGACAGTGTGAATGATATGACAACAAGCTACCGTCAGCGCCGTAACTTTGTTGTCAAAGCATTAAATGAAATGGGCTTAAGCTGTCACTTGCCTGGTGGTGCATTCTATGTTTTCCCTTCGATTAAAGCTACTGGCATGACGTCAGAGGAATTTGCAGAAAAGCTGCTGGAAGAAGAACAAGTGGCTGTTGTACCTGGAAATGTGTTTGGTGAAAGCGGGGAAGGGTATATCCGCTGTTCCTATGCAACTTCCATTAAGCAATTAGACGAAGCGATGAAACGAATGAGCCGTTTTGTAGAAAAACATATCCAATAAAGAAGAAACCAGTCGTCTGAAACTAGACTGCTGGTTTTTTCTATGGAAGGAAAGCGAGTCTTGTTAGGATAAGTTCAATTGATAAATAAAGGAAAATAATACTTGTAAGTACAAGTTGGATTGTTTATAATATTCATATCGAGATTAGAAAGGATGTAGGGGATGGAGATTAAGCGCATTCATGACACAGAAATAAAGATAAACAATGGGGAAGATCTGGAATTACCTAAACAGGTATTCGTTGATTTAAATGAAAATATTACAGCACCATTCGATGTAGAATGGGACTTGCCTTCAGAGGAAGCACTCAAAAGCAATGGTACGATTGAGATAGAAGGTTCAATTAAACATCAAAACTATCCAAAGCCGTTTATTGAGCAGCGAGCTGATCCATATTTATATAAACATACAGATGGATATTTTTATTTTACAGGCTCTTATCCTCTGTATGACAGAATCGTGTTACGCCGTGCCAGAACAATTGAGGAATTACCTCAGGCAGAAGAAAAGGTAATCTGGTGGAAACATGAATCAGGTATTATGTCTGAGCATATTTGGGCTCCGGAGATTCATTTTATTGATGGCAAATGGTATTTTCATTTTGCTGCAGGAGAAAAGGATGATGTCTGGGAAATACGGCCGTATGTTTTGGAATGTGAGGCAGAGAATCCGCTGGAAGGAGAATGGGTGGAAAAAGGACAGATAAATACAGAATTCCAAAGCTTTTCATTAGATGCAACTACCTTCGAACACAATGGTAAGCGTTATCTGGTCTGGGCGCAAAAAGTTGATAATATTTCCAATTTGTATATTGCCGAAATGGAAAACCCCTGGACAATTAAGAAACAAGTATTTTTATCAAAGCCTGAGTATGACTGGGAAACGATTGGGTTTGATGTAAATGAAGGACCTGCAATGATCAAGGATGATAAGCGAATTTTTATTGCTTTCTCTGCGAGCGCAACAGATGAAAACTATGCAGTAGGATTATTATATGCAGACATAGACAGTGACTTATTAGATCCAGAATCATGGAAAAAAACAGAGAGTCCTGTTATGGTATCAAATGATGAAAACGGTGAGTATGGTCCAGGACATAACAGCTTTTGTCTTGATGAAAATGGTTATGAACTAATCATCTATCATGCTCGTCCATATAAAGGATTTAATACGGAAAATCCATTGTATGATCATAACCGTCATGCCAGAATTCAACGGTTATTCTGGACGAAGGAAGGAATGCCATACTTTGGGGAGCCTGGGTATGTGCTGGACTTTTCCAATCATAAAGCAAAAGCAAATATAACTGTTATATAATTATCAAGGTATTTTGAAATAACATCAACTTAATACTTTAAAACGGTGAAACGGTGAATTTATTACCTTTCACCTATTTTTGTTTGCATTCATATTTTAGATGAATAGTAAAGGAGACTCAATCTGAAAATAGCGGAAATGCTCGTAAAGGGGAGAATCAGGAAGAAAATCATCGTATTTTTAGTAAGATGGCTATATTTAGAAAATTGATCAATTGAGGTGATTGGAATAACATAGTTATTATTGATAATTTTTGGAAGGGAAGTATACAATGAGAAAGTTCTTTATCCTCATTATTGCTGTTATATTAATGTTAACTGCAGCTTGCAGTACCAGAGAGGAAGATAGTGTATCGAGTAATCAGGATACAAACGAACAGGTGGAAGAGAAAGATCAAACAGAGGAATACATAGAAAGTCAATTCAGCTATTATGAGCTGGAAAATGCGAAACGCCCGCTGACTGAACTGGAAAAAGAACTTCTTCGCAAACCTGGTGAATATGGTGGGGACAATTATGATGAAATGGCGGTGCAGGAAGAAATTGATCAATTACCAGATGAATTGACAGCAGAGCAATATTTACATGAATTAGTTTATTTGCTCGGAGAAGATTATCATAAAGAAATAAATACCTTTGTAAATTTTGATACAGAAATAAATGTAGAAATTGCCCGGCCTGATGAAACAGTCAATACACCAGAACTAAAAACGGCGCATTATGCCATATTAATAGATGCAAGTGCCAGTATGCATGAGAAAATAGATGGTAAGAAGAAATGGGAGTCAGCAGCAGAGGCTGTTGCCAACTTTGCGGAAGCTCTGCCTGGCAATGCTACGTTATCTGTAAGGGTTTATGGCCATAAAGGATCAAGTAATTATGAAGATAAAGAGCTTTCCTGCAGCAGTACAGAGAACATATACAATGGGAGTTATGATGCGGACTTACTCGAATCATCCTTAGCTGAGATTTATCCTTCAGGTTTCACGCCAATAGCTCTCGCGCTGGAATCAAGCAAGGGTGATATACCTGAAACAGCAGAAGAAGCGGTTGTCTATGTTGTTAGTGACGGGATGGAGACATGTGATGGTGACCCGGCACAAATGGCACAAGAACTGGTAGATGAAGACATACAGACAGTTGTTAATATTATTGGCTTTGATGTCGATGATGAAGGAGAACAGTTGTTAACAGAAGTTGCTGATGCAGGAAACGGAGAATTTGTTTATGTTGACTCTGATCGTGAATTAAAGCGGTATATGCGTGAACAGTATGAAGAAATTCAACGTGCCTGGAGTGATTGGAAGGATGAGGGGAAAGAAAGAGCTTACGAATTAAAAGAAGAAAAGAAACAATTGGCGTATGATACGAAAGAGCAAATGAAAGAAAAAGCCGATCGTGAAAAGGAAAGACTAAAGAAAGCACAGCAATATTTAGAGGACAAATATGAAGATTATGACCATCCATCGCGAAAGGTGTATAGCCTTGTATTAAATTATTCAAATGAAAGATGGGGATATGCTGTTGATACAGGCAATGACCTGTGGGGT
>NZ_ML762428.1:162383-166044 GCF_009498735.1 Gracilibacillus oryzae | reverse complement strand
ATGCAGAGTGGAAGGACTATGTTGACGAAGGGAACGATAAGATACAGGAAACAATTGAAAAGAAAAATGCCCAATAGAGATGACAGGATAATGAGGGAGCGGATCATTCAGAAGAGAGTGATCCGCTTTTTACTCATTGTCACAAGCTAATCTTCTGTAAGACTCTCACTATTAGTCTCCCTTTATTTAATCACATATTCAATTTCATCAAATTTCCTGGAATATTTAATATGAAAGTTTTTATTATCAAAGTACCATAAATCCGATTGTTCCACGAAAAATAAAATGCCTTCTTCTTTTACTTGCAATCCAGCATTATTAGGCTGTGTTTTCTCTAGAGCAAGGGAGAATCCTTTATGGACTCCGCCAAATCCTCCATACCTTGCAAAGAAACGGACAGCGTCATTTTCCTCTAAATTTAATTCATTAATAAACCATTTAGCTGCCGGTTTTGTTATTGATATCTCCATATAACTTTGTCCCCTTTTTCTACCGATTAAATCATCACATTATATTCCTTACAATATATCAGAAAGCTCCCTTTCATTTCCACTAATAATCCTTTGGCAGATAATCATCTATAATGTTTGTAAGATTATCTTACAAAACTTTTCTATAACAAAAATAACAGTGTATACTTTAACTAAGAGCTTGAATGAAACGTAGTATTCATGGGTGGTGTTCTAATTGTCTGAAAATTCTTCCTATAAGACTAGGAAAGTAATAACAATCGGTGTTGTTAGTGAATTAACAGGTTTATCAGAGAGACAGATCCGCTATTATGAAGAACGAAAACTGGTGTTTCCTGAAAGATCCGAGAAAGGAAATCGCAAATATTCCTTTGCTGACGTGGAACTTTTAATTGATATTGCAAACAAACGTGAAGAAGGTGTGCAGACATATGAAATAAGACAGGATATGCTGCGTGCCGAGAGGAAGAAAGAGAAGAAGATGCGCCGCGAGCTGCTTCGTGGTGAAATTAACGCAAGATTCGGTATTCAAAAAGAACGTTAGAAGAGAAGCCTAATGAAGACTAGGCTTCTCTTCATCTTGCTGGTAGGGATTGTATCTAGTAAATTTTAAACTGTCAGGGTTCTTTTGTTCATAATCAATACAGAATTTTTCATAGTCATGTACTAATTCGCTCAATGGTTTCTGGTATATCTCCGTGTCATCCGCCTTTACCTCGCCGCATGCTATCAGTTGTTCAATTAAGAAGATTTTCTGTTTTTCTACTGCTTCCCGTAAAAATGCCATCATTCTAACCTCCTAATCGTAATTTCACTTTAATAAGATAAGTATGACCAAAATTGTTTTATGCTAAACTTGCGATATATAATTGGATTCGAAAGGTGATGTTTTAGTAAGAATTTTGTATGATAGTTACATCATCGTAGCTTGTTAATTTTCTTTGTTGTTGGAAATATATAATAGAGGTATGTTGTTTGATTAGTAGTTTGTTTGTGGTTATACCTGTATTATATGCTTCCATTTTAACGATGTATTGGATCATGTCAACAAACTTTACATACATTTTATAGAAATTACATAATTTACACACTTGTGTAATAATTTCGGAAAGATTGGTGAATCAGTCGATGTATCAAACGAAAGTTTCCATTATAATTCCTACTTATAACCGCCCGATTGCTCTAGCGGAGTTATTAGCATCATTATGTCAACAAACATTTCAAGGCTTTGAAGTGATTATTGTCAATGATGCTGGTGAGGATATTTCCCATATAGTTGAGTTATATCCAGAATTAAGATGTAAGCTTATTGATTTAGAAAAGAATAGTCATCATGTGCGTGCAAGGAATACGGCTGTTTCTTATGTAAAAAGTGAGTGGATTATGCTTATAGATGATGACGATCTTATTTTGCCGACGCATCTGGAAACAATGCTGCATGAAGCAAAAGAATATGATTTCGTTTATTCAGATGTCGAAATAGTAAACTATCGTATGGAAGAGTGTGCCAGGGTTCCTGTTTCACACCGTTTATTTGCCTATGAATTTGATTTGGAGGCAATGCGTAAATTCTCTACCTATGTCCCATCAGGGAGCATGTATCGAGCTTCTATTCATCATGAAATTGGGCTGTTTGACGAAAAGATGCGAAATTACTGGGACTGGGACTTTTTCTTAAGGGTTGCGAAAAATTTTCGAATAAGGCGCGTGCCTGTAGCGGGTGTATTGTACGATTTCTCTGAGACAGGGAACAATCAGTCCAGGAATACTGACAGAATGAGACCATATTTAGATAAATTGTCAGAAAAACATAGCTTAGGCTACCTTCCGACGAAAAATTTCTTCTTATTGTTAGAAGAACCTGATGTAAAGGAAAGAGAATCAGAAAGTGAGCGAATCTGGGACGGTCAGATGCCGCATTCTCGAATCAATACAGAAAGTAAGGGGGAAGAAAAGTGCGACAACGAGATTTCACAAAAGGAAACATCTGGCTAGACCTTTTCTACTTTTCTTCGCCTATTATGTTTGCTAATTTGTTGCAAGTATCCTATCAATTAATCGACAGTTTGTGGGTAGGGAATTTATTGGGAGCCGAAGCACTGGGTGCGGTTGCTGTTTCTGGGACCATCATTTTCACTGTCCTATCCTTTATTATCGGGATCAACAATACCATGCTCACCATTCTGTCCCAACAAAGAGGAAAAGGTGATGAACAAGGGGTGGCAAGGTATATCAATGCTTTTGTCATCACTTTAACTTCATTAGCTGTTGTAATGGGGCTGTTTGGTTTTATTTTGGCAGAACCGCTTCTTCGTCTCTTAGGTACACCAGCTTCCATGCTGGATGGCGGAATAACTTACTTAAGAATCAATGCAATGGGGATCCTGTTTTTGGCTGGATATAATTTTATCAGTACCGTTCTCAGGGCGGTAGGAGATAGCCGGACACCACTGA
Organism: Gracilibacillus oryzae; assembly: GCF_009498735.1. GTDB lineage: Bacteria > Bacillota > Bacilli > Bacillales > Amphibacillaceae > Gracilibacillus > Gracilibacillus oryzae. Next base: position 163,120 of record NZ_ML762428.1, on the reverse strand, counting down.
AATTTGTAGCAATTGCTGTTGTTTTGAATATATTTCTTGATCCGCTTTTGATTTCTGTTTTTCGAATGGGGATAGAAGGTGCTGCATGGGCAACAGTCATCTCGCAAGGATTCTCATTTTTATATGGAGTAATATATGTGAAAAGAAAGAAGTTAGTTCCGGTGAAATGGCCGGAAAAACCGCAATGGCATGAAATAAAGCTGATTCTGAATCTTGGTATACCTTCCGGGCTTCAGATGGCTGTGATTTCAGCAGGATCAGCTGCTATTATGAGTGTTGTTGCCTCACATGGTCCTTCCGTTGTGGCAGGGTATAGTGCCGCACAACGGTTAGACAGTCTATTCTTATTGCCGGCACATGCTTTGAGTGCAACAGTGAATAGTATGGCTGGTCAGAACATAGGAATAGGAAAATGGGATCGCGTAAAGAAAATTGCGATGTATGCGACCATCTATAACAGTGGGATAATGATAATTTTTGCTTTGATCATCGTCTTTTTTGCAGAATTCGGAATCAGTTTGTTTATTCAGGACGAGGCAGCAGTATCTTTTGGTGACCAATATTTAATTATTATTGCTTTTTTCTATCCTTTTTTAGGAATTAACTTTGTATTGAATGGGATTGTTCGTGCTGCCGGTGCAATGTATCAGGTGCTTATACTCAATCTTCTTTCATTCTGGGTATTGCGTTATCCATTATCCTATCTTTTTTCAAAATGGCTTGGTGAGGATGGCATT
>NZ_ML762428.1:79326-162373 GCF_009498735.1 Gracilibacillus oryzae | reverse complement strand
GTAAGCAGTCTCATTGCATACTCGTATTATCGTTTTGGTGGTTGGCGTTCTAAACAAATATTCAGGGAGTAGGTGTGAAAAATGGCAATAAAGATTGGAATGGTGGGAACTGGATGGTTTACTAAACATCATCTGGATATCTTATCTAAGTTTGAAGAAGTAGAGGTAGTTGGTTTTGTTGGCTCCAGTAAAAGCAAAGCAGAGGAACTTGCTTCGAATTATCCGGGAACGAGAGTCTTTGGGTCATTGGAAGAGCTGATTTCTGATGACCGGCCTGATGCTGTATACATTTGTGTGCCACCAATGGGGCATGGGAATTATGAAAAGCTGCTTATTGACGAAGGAATCCCTTTTTTTGTGGAAAAGCCTCTAGGTAAAGATATGGAAACAGTGAAAGAAATCAAAAACTTAGTGGAAAAGAAAGACCACTTGACTTCAGTGGGATATCACTTCCGATATTCTGATATCATCGAAAAATGGAAGCGCTATAATAGTGAGATGAGAACTGGAATGGTGACAGCCGGATGGATGGGTTCCATGCCACCTGTCTACTGGTGGAGAGATCAAAACTTATCAGGAGGGCAATTTAATGAGCAGACGACCCATCTTGTTGATCTGATCCGTTTTGTCTATGGAGAAGTAAAATCTGTTTTTGCACAGGAAGCCCAGAACGCAAATGCAAAAACGGACAGCACCATTTCGGTAGCAGATGTCGGGTCTTTCACCTTAACGATGGAAAGTGGTGTGATTGTTCAAGTTGCGAACACTTCTGTACTCCCGGATGGTATCGGGGATGTTGGCATTAAGGCGTATACAGATAAAGGGATTATGACATGGCAAATGCAAAGTTTTGAAGCAGCCTTTGCAGACAAAAAAGAATATTTTAAAGCTCAGAACAACCCATATTATGAAGAGACAAAAGTTTTTCTTGAAGCAGTAAGAAATAATGACAACTCAACTATATTATCTCCATATCAAGATGCATTTCATTCATTTAAAGTTGCGATGGCAGCTGAAAAATCAATTAAAGAAGGGAAAATAATAACACTCAGTGACTTTGAATAATGTGTAAGAAGTTGTGCATAGTAAGGTTGAACATATGATAAATGGAGGTAACCTTAATGCATAATAAATATTTACACATTGCTGTATTTTGTCTTTGTTTGTTTTTGGTTGCTTGTAATCAATCTTCCTTACAGGATCGTGAAGGTGAGAATATAGAGCCGAATTATGTGAGCTATGATGGTGAACAGGTAGGCACTGGTCAGCAATTAGAAGAAGACAGCAGGTTTAGAATACCTGTAAATCCAGGCAGAGAACAGAATATATTTGAAGACAGACCATATGACCCAAATTTTAAATATCGGGAACGCAATGAATTTCAGCAGCAAACACCACAAGACAACTTAAGACAAGGGAATGAGCAGCAAGTTCCGCAAGACGGGCAACAAGGCAATAATCGAACAGAAACGGCACCAAATACACCGAACCAGGATGGTAACAATGGTGGTCAGCTTGATCAAATAAGGCAGCAGGTGATAGATCTGACAAATAAAGCGCGACAGGAAAATGGTGCAGGTGCACTTCAGCTGGATGCAGAATTAGCAAGTGTTGCGCAAACAAAATCAGAGGATATGGCACAAAATAATTATTTCTCTCATACATCGCCAACATATGGCTCACCTTTTGATATGATGCAGACCTTTGGAGTGGAATATACCAAAGCTTCCGAAAATATAGCTGCAGGCCAGCAATCCGCAGAACAGGTTGTGCAAAGTTGGCTGAATAGTGAAGGACATAGAAGAAACATGCTGGATCCAGCGGTTACTCATATTGGGGTTGGTTATGAAGCTAATGGTGATTACTGGACGCAAATGTTTATCAAAAAATAATGAGGAAGCCGGACAAAATGTTCGGCTTTTTCTTTTGTGAGCATGATTTTTAATAAAAACATTTCACTTTTCATTGGTGTGTATAATCCGTATAATAAGGTTTTAGTTGTTACGGAATAATTTTACACCATAGAGAAGGGGGCCATTTTGTGGCACAGGGCGAATCAACGATACCTTTGAAGATGTTGTTGTTTTATTTCCATGCAGCAAATACTGTAATTGTTACTTTTTTACCTTTGTACTTACAATTTAGAGGATTAGACGGGACAGAGATTGGTATGGTGATGGCAATTGGCCCGTTTGCATCCATTATCTCTCAGCCTTTCTGGGGCTATATGAGTGACAAAGCTCAATCAGTGAAACGGATTATGATGATATGTTTAATCGGGGTATTAATCAGCAGTACGTTCTTTTTGCAGATGGCTACATTACCTCTGTTATTAACGTTAGGGGCTTCTTATTACTTTTTTGCAGCTCCAATTGGGGCTCTGGGTGACAGTTTAGCACAGAGAAGAGCAGATCAGTTAGGGGTTTCGTTTGGTGCTATAAGAACATGGGGTTCTATTGGTTTTGCGACATCCTCTTTAATTATCGGTCAAATTCTTGCGTTGACTGGCATTCAGTATATGGTCTGGCCTTATTTAGTCTTGGCTGGGGCTGCCTTTATAACAAGTACACGCTTGGTTGATGCTGATGTAGAAACACGTCCTGTTCAGTTGAAAGATATGGGTTTATTAATAAAAAAGAAACCCTTTATTATTTTTCTTGGATTAATTATTCTCATTACGACGACGCATCGTGCAAATGATAGTTTTATAGGAATTCATATTGCAAATCTGGGAGGATCAGAGCAATTGGTCGGCTTTGCCTGGTTTGCGGGTGTGGCTAGTGAAGCTATTGTATTTGCTACTGCGGGCAAGTGGTTCCGGAAATTTCATCCTTTAATTTTTATTATTGGAGCAGGGATGCTATTTTCTATTCGTTGGTTTCTTTATGCAATATTAGCAGATCCGGTGCTGATTGTTGGATTACAGTTTTTACATGGTCTGACCTATGGCGTATTTTATCTGACGGCATTTTCCTATGTAACAAGCCTTATTCCAAAGTATTTGCAGTCGACAGGTCATTTGGTCTTTGTTTCGGTTGCTTTAGGGGTGACAGGGATCATCGGCTCATTGCTTGGTGGAATGATTATGGACAATTTGGGCGGTGAGAGTCTGTATACTTATATGGGCTTGATGTCTGCGATTGGTTCTGTATTAATTTTACTCTATCATATTTTTCCGTATGGGAAATCATAATAAATTAGGTGATAATATTGCAATTCATTGGGGTACTTATACCAATCTTCAGCATTTTTGCGATTGGTTATATTGGAATAAGATTTCTACGGATGGACATTAAATCAATCTCAACCCTTACGATCTATTTAATGTCTCCAGTCCTTGCTTTCAGGACATTTTTCGAAAATGATCTAAATATGGATTACATTTATTTAGGTGGTTTTTTACTTGCAGTGTGTTTAGTAAGTTTATTGTTTTGCTATCTTGTTGGCTATTTCCGCGGCTGGGATGGGTCAGAAAAAAGTGGATTTATCCTTGCCTCTGTATTTATGAATAATGGGAATTATGGTACCCCGCTGGTTTTGCTTGTGTTTGGGGAAGAAGGGTTTCATTATGCAATCATATTAATGGTTCTACAAACATTAATCATGTGTACAATCGGTATTTATGTTGCTGCGAAAGGCGGGGAGGCAGGTGAAAATATCAGTATTTCCCCATTAAGGAATGTGATAAGAGTACCGATCATATATGGCGCTGTTTTAGGGATAATATTAAATGTAAGTGGCATTGGCATCAATCAGCAAATGATGACAGCGATTGATATGGTGGCAGACGCCACGATTCCGGTCATTATGATTGTTTTAGGGATGCAGCTTGCGATGATTAAATTAAATGATCTGGAGTTTGGTAAATTGTCGCTATCGGTGCTGTTTCGCCTGATTATTGCTCCAATCATTGCCTATTTGATTACATTACCGATGCCGATTGATGAGATGGTAAAAGATATACTTATTCTATCAGCAGCAATGCCAACAGCGGCGAATACAACCATGTATGCCCTCCAGTTTGGAGCAAGACCGAATTTTGTATCAAGTGCTACATTAATTACAACAATCCTGAGTTTAGTTACATTACCAGTATTGTTATTTATTTTAGTGTAGGATTAGAAACGGGGAGGGTGAACCGCCTTTCTCCGTTTTCTTGTATATTTATTCATATTTTATTGAATTTTCAGAATTATTAAAATATAATAAAATTGATAAAAGCTATTGTTTTCTGTATAAATATGCTTTATTATAAAAAATATTAATTGTATAAATAACAAATGGAGTGAATATTTATGTATAAAAATATATTGAAAATTGCTGCTGTTTTGCTTGTGGCATTATTGGCTGCGTGTGGAACTGGGTCAGATGGTGAGAATACGCAAGGCAGTGAAAACAGCAAAGGAACATTATCTGTCGTAACAGAATCAGGATTCATGCCTTTTTCTTACTTGGATAAAGGGGAATTAGCTGGTTTTGACATCGAGTTGATCGATGCGGTAATGAATGAGGCAGGCTACAATTATGATATCAAAAATGTAGGCTGGGAATCAATGCTGGCAGCTGTTCAGAACGGTGAAGCAGATCTTGCGATTGCAGGAATCACAATTAACGATGATCGTAAACAAACATATGATTTCTCTTCTCCTTATTTTGAATCAACACACAAAATAGTTTTCCGTGAAGGTGAGAATATTACAAGTGGGGAAGACATTAAAGATCTCAAAGTCGGTGTGCAGTCAGGTACAACAGGTGCAGAAGCTGCCGAAAAGATTCTGGGAACTAACCATCCGAATATCTCTAAATACGAAGCAAATACATTAGCGTTTATGTCATTACAATCTGGTGATGTTGATGCTGTTGTAACGGATAATGTTGTTGCAAGTGAATATGTGAAAAATAATCCTGATGCTAAGGTGGAAATGATCGAGGATACAGATACATTCGAATCTGAATTTTATGGAATTATGTTCCCTAAAGACAGTGAAGTTACAGAGGACATCAATTCAGCACTAAAAACATTAATCGACAATGGCACATATGCAGAATTATATGAAAAATGGTTTGGTGAAGAGCCAAATATTGAAGCATTACAATAAAGAAAGTTGTGTGTGAGCGTAGCGGTTTCTCGTTGCGCTTTTCTGTTTGTTTTGCTGTGTATAAATTCGGGAATCAAAAAGCAAAGTATAAGATATAGAAAGGAGTTAAACAGATGGATTTTAGATTTGATATTATTGCAGAATATATGCCTTTTTTCTTGGAAGGTATGCTGTTAACAATAGTAATGTCAGTCGTTGGTGTGTTAGTCGGATGTGTTTTAGGTTTTTTTATTGCACTTGGTAAAATGTCAAAGCATGCAATTATTCGTATTCCTTTTGTATGGTACATTAATTTTCTAAGAGGAACACCATTACTTGTGCAGCTATTTTTATTCCATTATGCTGTATTGCCAACAGTCTTAGGTGATACAACAGCAGTTACTTCGGTTCTGGTGACTTTATCACTGAATTCTTCTGCATATGTTGCAGAAATTTTCCGTGCCGGGTTACAATCAATAGATAAGGGGCAGGCAGAGGCAGCTCATTCGTTAGGAATGAATAAGTTCCAGGTCATGCGTTATGTGCTATTGCCACAAGCATTCAAACGTTCGATCCCGCCGCTTGGCAATGAATTTATCGTTTTATTAAAAGATTCATCACTTGGTGCAATGATTGCAGCACCAGAATTGCTGTATTGGGGAAGAGCTGCGGCCGGTCAGTATTACCGTGTATGGGAGCCGTATTTAACAGTGGCAGTCGCCTATTTAATTCTTACCCTTTCATTGACCTATTTACTTAATTATTTGGAAAGAAGGTTTGATGTCAAATGATCTCTGTTAAACATTTAAAGAAAACCTTTGGTGAATTAGAAGTTTTAAAAGATATCAATGTCGAAATTAAACAGAAAGAGGTTGTTGTTGTTATTGGCCCTTCTGGGTCAGGGAAATCAACCTTTCTTCGTTGTTTAAATCTAATTGAATCAATCACAGAGGGAACAGTGGAGATTGATGGAAAAGTACTGACAGATAAAAAAGTCGATATCAATAAATTACGTGCAGAAGTTGGGATGGTGTTCCAGCAATTTAATCTTTTTCCACATAAGACGGTTTTGCAGAACATTACATTACCGATGATTACAGTAAGAAAGTGGAACAAAAAAGATGCAGAGAAAAAAGCGATGGAATTGCTGGCGAAAGTAGGCCTGGAGGATAAGGCTGGGGCTTACCCTGATTCATTATCTGGCGGTCAGAAACAAAGGGTTGCCATTGCTCGTGCATTAGGGATGGAACCAAAAGTTATGCTGTTTGATGAACCAACCTCCGCATTAGATCCGGAAATGGTTGGCGAAGTGTTGGAAGTAATGAAGCAACTGGCAGAAGAAGGAATGACAATGGTTGTTGTCACACATGAGATGGGCTTTGCTCGTGAAGTGGGCGACCGTGTGATTTTTATGGATCAAGGCTATGTAGTGGAAGAAAATGATCCGAAAAGTATTTTCCAGAATCCGCAGCATGAACGGACACAGGCGTTTTTGAGTAAGGTGCTGTAGATCGCTTGTTGAATTTTAAGATGAATAGGATAATGGGGAAGGTTGCTCTGAGTATGGGCAGCCTTCTTTTTTTTGGACGATAGGAGTAGAGGAGTTCTGTGAGGGATTTGGTAGAAATTTTAATTATAAGAAAAATTCGTTAAATGACAAGCAATGCGAGTTGTTCTAATGTGTTTAATCTATAAAGAAGTTACAAAATGCCGTGAGGGGCAGGCGGAAAGAGAGCGAAGGCATTCACCGCTGCTCTGAATGCCGTGGGAGTCAGGCGGAAAGAGAGCGAAGGCATTCACCGCTGCTCTGAATGCCATGAAAGTCAGGCGGAAAGAGAGCCAAGGTATTCACTGCTGTTCTGAATGCCAAGGGAATCAGGCGGAAAGAGAGCGAAGGCATTCACAGGTACTCTGAATGCCATGAGAATCAGGCGGAAAGAGAGCGAAGGCATTCACAGGTGCTCTGAATGCCATGAGAGTCAGGCGGAGAGAGAGCGAAGGAATTCACCGCTGCTCTGAATGCCGTGAGAGGCAGACGGAGAGAGAGCGAAGGCATTCACCAATTTCCTAATCCTGTAAAAGGATGAAAAAGAGTCTTTTCAGAGCAATTTTTCCAAAAAAAAAAGCCCAACCACTTTGTTGGGCTCCATCTAATATTTAAAACTTTTTTAAAACAACTTGCTTTTTGAATCCAGTCTCTGTTGCTGTATTATTCTGCTGCTCTAACTCTTCATCCGTTAAATAATAATCTTCCCCAAAAGAGTTCTTCGGTTCCTCTAACATAAAATAGCAGATCACAAAGCTTACGAAAGCACCACCTGCTAGAATAAAGAAAAATTGCTGAGGATTCACAAAAGTAAACAAAGTTAAATAAATCGTAGAACCAACATTTCCATATGCTCCCGACATGCCGGCAATTTGCCCCGTTACACGCTTTTTGATCATTGGGATAACAGCAAATGTCGCTCCTTCAGCACCCTGAATAAACATAGAAGTAAGAACGGTAATTGCAACTGCCAGAATCAATGGCCAGTTGGAATTCATTAACCCCATCAGGACAAGGCCGACGGAAATACCGATCATATAGACAAGCATGACATTCCTTCTGCTGCCCATTCTGTCAGATAGAACGCCGCCCAGTGGTCTTGCAACTAAATTGACAAAGGCGAATGATGATGCAATTAACCCTGCCTGAGCTGGAGATAAGGAGAATGTTAATTGGAAAAACATCGGCAGCATGGAAATGATCGCAAGTTCTGCGCCAAAATTAGCAAAATAGGTACTGTTTAATGCCGCTACATTTTTGAATTTATATTTATCTTGTTCTGGAACACCTTCTTTTAATATTGGCACATTAACTTTTAAAATAGCATAAATTTGATAAATTAAGATTATCACGATCACAGCATATATAATGTACAATACTTCCATTGAGATAAATCCTAATCCTTCTAACCGCCATGCACTGACTGCAACCGCACCGCCAAGTGGAATGGTCCAGAGAATGAGCTGAACCATATCTCCCCAGCTGCTTACTTCAAGTGCTGCAGCTTTTTTTGGTTTAACCAGTGTTTTCCCTTCCGGTGTATCACGAACACAGATATAATAAATGATCCCGTAAATAAAACAAATCACACCAGTAAAAGCAAGAGCATAGCGATAACCATTATCTCCGCCAAACATTGTTAAGGCAAACCATGGCAGTAGCATCGCGGCTGCTGCAGATCCGAAGTTCCCCCAGCCGCCATAGATACCTTCAGCAAAACCGACATTTTTCGGCGGGAACCATTCAGCAACCATACGTATACCGATAACAAAACTTGCACCAATACTCCCTAACACTAAGCGTGAAACCATAAGCTGTGCCCAGTTATCCCCAAATGCAAAAATTATTGCTGGTACCGACATAGTAATTAAGAGTCCGGAATACACTACTCTTGGGCCGAACTTATCAAGCAGCTGCCCAATAATTATTCGGGCGGGAATGGTTAGTACAACGTTACAAATCCCAAGTGCCGCAATATGCTGGGAAGTTAACCAATCCATATCAGCCATCATTTTTGTAGCTAACGGTGCCATACTGAACCATGCAAAGAAGGCCACGAAAAAGGCAAACCATGTAAAATGTAATACTTTAATCCGTTCACTTTTAAATTTAAATAAATCTGCAATCGTCATTTGATACACTCCCTAAAAGATTCAATGTTTAAATTTAGTATTATTTTTACATGTTTTTCAGTCCTCGTCTGATATGTTGTTAGATTCATTAACAGATTTTTTTGGGAATGGCTTCCTGACAGTGCATATTTAAAAAGGATAATATGACCAAGGAGTTCAAGGCAGTACCGGTTTGAGCAGCGGAGAACCAAACCAGCACGTTGTCATTTTTACCGGACTTTTTGAACAACCTCGAACAGAGTAGCTGGTATGGAATGAAAAGTTTTCTCTTTATACCAATTGCATGCTAAAATAAAGGAAATGTCAGGAGGGATTAATGTTGAAACTGGTAAATTATAAGTTAAAATATGACTTTGCTCCAAATCGTATCGGAATGATGTTACATAACAATGTGGTAGATCTGGAACAAGCATTTAAACAAATGATCGAAAATGACGACTCACAAGAAAGCGTTTGTCCACCGCCACATGATCCGGAAACATTTTATGCACAAGCCCCATCAAGTATTAAAACCGCAGAGAAAGTATACACATATATTCAAAACCATCAGCCGCAAACCCAATATAAGAGAGAGGATGTCATCTTGGAGACACCTGTTCCTAATCCTTCCAAGATAATCTGTACTGGCATCAATTACGCAGATCATATTAAGGAGATGGGGAGTGAACCTCCAGAGTTTCCTGTTTTGTTTTCCAAATTTACCAATGCATTAATTGGACCGGAAGATGATATTCATAAAATAAATGCAACAAAAAAACTGGACTATGAAGTAGAGTTAGCTGTTGTTATAGGGAAAAAAGCATCCAATGTCAAAAAGGAAGATGTATATGATTATATTGCGGGCTATACGATAGCTAATGATACATCAGCAAGGGATTTGCAAAAAAGAACGGTGCAATGGCTGCAAGGAAAGTCGTTAGATCATACCACACCAATTGGACCATGGTTAGTCACAAAAGATGAACTGACCGATCCAGCCAATTTAAAGATCCAGTCGTCTGTGAATGGAGAAGTAAGACAATCGTCCAATACCAAACATTTAATATTTGATATTCCTTTTCTAATCAGCTTTATCTCAGAATTAATCACATTAAATCCAGGTGATATCATTTTGACAGGAACAGCAGATGGAGTGGGATTGGCAATGGATCCGCCGCAATTCCTGCAAGATGGTGATATTGTTAAAGTGGAAATTGAAGAAATCGGTTTTATGGAAAATAAAATTACGGATAGATAACAGCAGGCCCGCCTTTGTAAAAGGTGGGTTTTTATTAATCAAAAGTGGGCATCTTTCTTTATCAATAAGCATATAAATATACGTGGATATTTATACAAATGCATTTTCGTAATTGCAATATGCAATATTCCGACTTTTATGTATAAGTGGATATCTTATAATAAACTGTTATGATATATAGCTTTTCCTTGTTGATTTTGTAGTAAGCTTTATCTTTTTTTATAAACAATATTGCATGAAAATACAAAATGGAGTATAATTATAAAATATAATATACGGAATACTTAGGAGGATAAATCGTGAATGTAGCAATTGTAGGAGGCACAGGATACGGGGCTGTCGAATTACTCCGATTTTTATATAACCATCCACATGTAACGGTCGTGAAGATAATTTCTCATTCTAACAGTGGAACATCTTTTTCAGAGGTCTATCCACATTTAGTTAATATTATTGATATGGAAATGGATTCGTTTGATATCGATCAATTAGCAGAAGAAGTGGAGCTTGTATTCTTCGCTACACCATCTAATGTAAGCAAAAACTATATTCCTGGATTAATTGATAAAGGAGTTAAGTGTATCGATTTGTCAGGGGATTTCAGGTTGAGGGATGGCGAACAATATCAGCACTACTACGGGGAAGAGATGGCGGCAGCTGATTATATTGTAAAAGCTGTTTATGGGTTAAGTGAAATAAACAAAGAAGCGATAAAGGATGCTCTATTAGTTGCCAATCCCGGCTGTTATCCGACGGCAACCACTTTAGGACTTATTCCGGTTTTATCTCACAATCTAGCAGAATATCAACATATTATTATTGATGCAAAAACTGGGACAACAGGCGCTGGCAGGAGCTTATCGCAAGGTTTTCATTTTTCAGAAATGCAGGAGAATTTCAAAGCATATAAGCTTGGGGTTCATAAACATATTCCGGAAATTGAACAAGTGCTTTCAGATACAGCCAATGAAGCAATCCAGGTTACTTTCACCCCACATGTTGTACCAATGACAAGGGGAATTATGAGTACAATCTACGTAGACTTGAAAGAAAAGCAATCAACAAAAGAATTAATAAATTTATATAAAGAGTTTTATCAGGATAAACCATTTGTGAGGATAAGAGAAGAAGGTGTTATTCCGCAAACGAAAGAAGTTTATGCTAGTAACTTCTGTGATATTGGTTTATATGCAGACGAACGTACAGGGAAGTTAATTATTGTGTCAGTTATCGACAATTTAGTCAAAGGCGCTTCAGGCCAGGCGATTCAGAATATGAATATAATGAACGGATGGGACGAAACGACTGGAATCAACCAGTTGCCGATTTATCCTTAAGGAGTGAGTGAATAAAATGTTAACAGAAGAACAACAGGGTATTTTCAAAATAATAGAAAACGGGAATATTGCAACAGCAAAAGGGTTTAAGGCCGGAGGATTGCATTGCGGTATTCGAAAACAGAAAATCGATTTTGGCTGGTTTTATTCAGAAGTGCCTGCAAATGCAGCTGGGGTTTATACATTAAATGCATTCCAGGCTGCCCCGCTTAAAGTGACACAGGAAAGTATTGCAAAAGAGAATAAGCTGCAGGCGGTTGTCGTGAATTCAGGAATTGCTAATGCCTGTACTGGAAAGCAAGGATTGATGGATGCTTATGATATGCGTAAGTCCTTCGCTGAAGCAGTCGGTGTAGAGGAACATTTAGCAGCAGTAGCTTCGACAGGATTAATTGGTGAACTGTTGCCGATGGATCGTATTCATAAAGGGATCAGTCAGATCAATGATACCGAACATCATGGGGCAGATAAATTTGAAACGGCGATCCTGACAACAGATACACATGAAAAAGGAATTGCCATCGAATTGGAGATTGATGGAGAAAAAGTTGTCATCGGTGGAGCGGCGAAGGGTTCGGGTATGATTCACCCTAACATGGCAACAATGCTTGGATTTGTTTCAACAGATGCGAATATTGAAGCAAGTGAACTGACAAATGCATTAAGATCAATCACGAACAAGTCATTTAATATGATTACAGTGGATGGGGATACGAGCACAAATGATATGGTATTGGTTCTGGCTAACGGAAAAGCTGGCAACAAGCCGTTATCAGCGGAACATAACGAGTGGGATAATTTTTATCAAGGATTAAAATTTGTTTGTGAGTACCTTGCCAAAGAAATTGCACGTGATGGGGAAGGTGCAAGTAAATTAGTTGAGGTAACGGTTGATGGTTCCTTTACAGACGAATCTGCTGCAGCAATTGCCAAATCTATTATTTCTTCTAATCTGGTAAAAACAGCGATCCATGGAGCTGATGCGAACTGGGGAAGAATTATCACAGCCATCGGTTACAGTGGTGAGTCGCTTGATCCTGATCAGGTCAGTATATACTTAGGCGATATCCTAGTGGTGGAAAATGGTGTACCGCATAAGTTTGAAGAAGATGAGGCAAAGCAGTATTTAATGCAAGATGAAGTTACAATCTTGGCAAAACTCGGGGACGGTAATGGGAAGGCGACAGCATGGGGCTGTGATTTATCTTATGAATACGTAAGAATCAATGCATCTTACCGAACATAAGGAGGATACAATGGTGGAGAAAAATTATGTTGTAATTAAATGTGGTGGCAGTGTATTTGAACAGCTGCCTCCTTCTTTTTATCAGGATATAGTGGAGATACAGAAACAAGGGGAGTGGCAGCCGATCATTGTCCATGGCGGCGGGCCTCTTATTTCTAAATTACTAGAACAAACTGGTGTAGAAACGAGCTTTGTGAACGGCCTTCGCGTTACAACAAATGAAGTGTTGGATGTAGTAGAGATGGCTTTAAGCGGTTCATTAAATAAAGAAATCGTCAGAAATATCGCAGAAGCAGATGGAAAGGCATTTGGATTGAGCGGGGTTGATGGACATCTGTTAAAAGCCCAACCAGTGAAGACAACTGACCCGCTAGGCTTTGTGGGCGAAGTGACAGCGGTAAATACCGCATTGATTGAAAGTCTGGTTGAGCAGAACTTAGTTCCAGTCATTTCGCCGATTGGAATGGATGAAACAGGTCAACGTTATAATATTAATGCAGATATGGCGGCATCAGCTGTTGCCCAGAGCCTTGGAGCAAAGTTATGCTTCATTAGCGATATTCCGGGCATTTATGAAGAAGAAAACGGTGAGAAACACATCTTTCATCAGCTTAATGAAAAACAAATCAATCAATTGATCGAAAAAGAAGTAATCTTTGGCGGAATGATCCCCAAAGTGAATTCAGCCATCAGTGCATTGCATAAAAATGTCGTGGAAGTCTCCATTGTTGATGGATTGGAGCCAAATGGACTGCTGCAATTTATGCAAGGGAAAGAAATTGGTACAAGAATATCTCTGGATAAGGGGGCGGCGAATTATGCCTGAACAGTTACTAAGTCCTGTAATGAACACATACGGCCGGTTTCCACTAACATTAGTTGAAGGAAAAGGCAGTTATGTCTGGGATGAGCAAGGAACGAAGTATTTAGACTATTCATCAGGAATTGCGACATGTAATCTTGGCCATGTGCCAGCTGTCGTTGAGAAAGCATTGCAAGAGCAATTAAGCAAATTGTGGCATTGTTCCAATTTATACAATATTCCAGTTCAAGAGCAACTGGCAGAGATTTTAGTTAAAAACAGTTGTGGGGATCAAGTTTTCTTCTGTAACAGTGGAGCGGAAGCAAATGAAGCAGCACTAAAGCTGGCGAGAAAATATGCGAAAGATAATTTCGCGAAAGAAGAACCACATGTGATTACTTTTAAAAATTCCTTTCATGGAAGAACGATGAATACATTATCAGCAACAGGGCAGGAGAAGATTCACCAGGGATTCACCCCATTAACACCAGGTTTCTCATTTTTGCCATATAATGATGAGGAAGCATTAACAGAGTTGAAAACAAAACAGCCTGATGCGGTTCTGCTTGAATTAGTGCAAGGTGAGGGTGGCGTGGTACCGGCAGATGCTGCTTGGATTAAGGAATTAGCCGCTGTGTGTAAAGAAAATAATATTTTATTGATGGTTGATGAGATCCAGACAGGAATGGGCCGAACGGGTACACTTTTTGCATATGAGCAGTATGGAATTGAGCCAGATGTGATCAGTTTGGCAAAAGGATTAGGTTCAGGTATACCGATTGGAGCAATCATCGCAAAAGAACATGTGGCAAAATCTTTTTCTGCAGGCACTCATGGCAGTACATTTGGAGGGAATCCGATTGCAGCAACAGCAGGTCTGGCTACTGTCACTCATTTAACTACATCGAATGTGTTAGAGGATGCCAATAAACTAGCGGATTATATCTGGGCAGGGCTTACAGAACTAGCGGATCAAACGGAAGATGTGAAACAACTGAGAGGGAAAGGTTTGCTGATTGGATTAGAAGTGGAAAAACCGGCAATCGACTATGTGAACAAGGCAAGAGAAGAACATAATCTATTGATTATTGTAGCTGGCCCCAATGTGGTTCGGGTTTTACCGCCACTTACAACCAATAAAGAGGAAGCAGATCAGTTCCTGCATGTAATGAAGCAGCTTTTTCAATAAGAGAATGGAATAACGCTTATTAACATGAAAATTCAGTTAATCAGGCGTTTTTTCTCTGATAGAAGAAAAAACATTCCAGATCATACTAGGATATATTGATCATTTAAGGTAAAATGGGTAAAGTAGAAAAGAATGAAATGAACAAAGAGGGATCATGATGAAAAGCTATATTAAGGAAAAAATCGATACATATCGTGAAGAAAATAAAAACAGGGCACGTTTATTGATCAATTGTCCTGACCAGCCAGGAATTGTTGCGGCAATTTCACAATATTTATCTGAGCATAATGCAAATATTATTGAATCTAATCAATATTCTACCAATCCAAAAGGCGGAGAATTCTTTATACGTGTGGAATTCGAAATGCCGAATCTGAAGGATAGTAAGGATGCATTGGAGGCAGGGTTTGAATCCATTAAGGACGAATTTGAAATGGAAGCAACCTTTAAATATGTGGATCAGCTGAAGAAAATGGCTATCTTTGTTTCCAAAGAACCACATTGCTTATTAGAATTGCTTTGGGAATGGCAAAGTGGTGATCTGATGGCTGATATCAGTCTTGTGATCAGTAACCATGAAACATCAAGAGAAATTGTGGAATCATTAGGGATACCTTTTTATTATATCCCGGCAAATAAAGATATTCGCAAGGAAGTGGAACAAAAGCAGATTGAGCTTTTGCAAGAGCATAATGTAGATTTTATTGTCTTAGCTCGTTATATGCAAATATTAACACCGAATTTTGTGCAGACATTTAATAATCGAATCATCAATATTCACCATTCTTTCCTGCCTGCCTTTATTGGTGCGAAGCCTTACGAACGTGCGTACAACAGAGGAGTTAAGTTAATTGGAGCTACTTCTCACTATGTAACAAATGACCTTGATGAAGGACCGATTATCGAACAGGATATCAGCCGTGTCGACCACCGTGACAATGCAGAAGCAATGAAGAAAATTGGTCAGTCCGTTGAACGCAGTGTACTTGCACGTGCCGTAAAATGGCAGCTGGAAGACAGAATTATCGTATATGGTAATAAAACCATTGTATTTTAACAGAAAGCAGGCAGACTCTTTAGGGAGGCCTGCTTTCTTTTTTTGATGGATTATTTTCAACCGTATGAATACCCGAAATTGGCTATTCGTCTCTAAGCAAGGTGTTGAAAGGATTTAAACATCAAAAGAGCAAGTGAATCCCGACAGAATGAAGAAGAAAAATATATTTAAACTTCAAATCAATCCACCTGATCCCTCGCTGTTTCAATTGCGAACAACATTCCAAAGGTTTCGAACAGCCCATCACCTGCATATTATGGCAAAGAGGTGATTCTTTTGGATAGAGAAGTATCTGTATGGAAGAGTGATAGTGAACTTTTCATTAAGCCAGCTCCGGCAAATTACACAAAGATTTATGAAAACTATCAATGGAAGAATAGTCTTGTTGGCAGTAATGTAATCAGTCTGCCGATAAATAATCGGACGACAGTATTTACAGTGGTTAGTTTCTATGATCAGTTTATTGTAAGAAAAGATTTTAATCTTCAGGATTTTTTACCGGAAAGGACAAGTGACTATCAGCCTGGTGACATTTTGGTTGCAAGTGACAATATAAAAGAAGAGTTATCTGGATACATGGGGCACTCTGCACTGGTGGTAGACAATGAGAACGTAATTGAAGCAACTGGGGGACATCCTGCCATTGTGAAAGATACTATCAGGCAATTTAAGCAAAAACATCCGATTCATGCGCAACTGCGGCCAAAAAATAAAGATGTTGGTCAAAAAGCAGCAGAATTTGCGATTGAATACTTATCAAAATACAAAGAAAATCTAAGCAAGGATCTAAAAAAACCGGTTTTTTCCTTTCAATTATCACAAGAGTTAGAGGATCTCTGGGAATATACGTATTGTTCGAAACTGATTTGGGCTTGTTACCATTACGGAGCAGGTTATACGTTTAAGAATGATCACTTGTGGTTTTCTCCAGAAGATTTATATAATCAATTAATAGATAATAAAGATTTCGAATTAGTTTACCAACACCCTGATGTGAAATTTTTGCTCAATACGTAATGGAAAGCACTCTTAGAAAAGGGTGTTTTTTCTTATGAAGAAAACGAGAAAAATTTTTAAAAATATATATATTTTTATTGAATGTACGTACGAATTGTATTATTATAAAAGTAATCGTTTTTACACATACGTACAAGAATTAACAGGAGATAGATTTTTTTCAAAAAAGGAAGGTGATTGGCGCATGCTTGAATCATTAAAACAGCAAGTACTAGAGGCAAATATGGACTTACCAAAGTATGGACTAGTAACGTTTACTTGGGGCAATGTAAGCGGTTTCGACAAAGAGTCTGGTTTGATGGTAATTAAACCAAGTGGTGTACCTTACGAGGAATTAAAAACAGAAGATCTTGTAGTCCTTGATCTTGATGGCAATATTGTGGAAGGTAACTTAAAACCATCATCAGATACACCTACCCACCGCTATCTTTATCAAAAATTCCCGGGCATTGGCGGGGTAGTTCATACCCATTCACCATGGGCTACCAGTTGGGCACAGGCAGGTAAAGGAATCCCTGCATTAGGCACAACACAAGCAGATTATTTCTATGGAGAAGTGCCATGTACCAGAAGAATGACAGAAGAAGAAGTAAAAGGTGAATATGAATGGGAAACAGGCAAGGTAATTGTGGAAGCTTTCGAAAACATTGACCCAATCCAGGTTCCGAGTGTGCTTGTTCACAGTCATGCACCATTTAACTGGGGCAAAGATCCGCATGAAGCGATCCATAATGCAGTAGTCCTGGAAGAAGTGGCTAAAATGGCATTACACACCTATCAAATTAACCCAAATGCAAAGGATATGGATCAGTATCTTTTAGATAAACATTATTTACGTAAGCATGGAGCAAATGCATATTACGGTCAGGATAAGTAAATTCAAACACAATAATGAGGAGGAACAAACATGTTACAAATTAGACCATTCAAATTTTGGTTTGTTACAGGAAGTCAACACTTATATGGTGAAGAAGCAATTAAAGAAGTAGAGAAAAATTCACAAGAAGTAGTTTCCGGATTAAATAATGATGGGAATTTACCTTTTGAAGTAGAGTTTAAAGAAGTACTGACAACAGCAACTGATATTCATTCCCTTATGTTAAAGGCTAATTCTGACGAGGAATGTGCTGGTGTTATTACATGGATGCACACATTCTCACCAGCTAAAATGTGGATTTCAGGATTAAAGACATTACAGAAACCATTATTACATCTTCATACACAATTTAATCGTGACATCCCTTGGGATTCGATTGATATGGACTTTATGAATTTAAACCAGGCAGCACACGGTGACCGTGAGTATGGATTTATTGGTACACGTATGGATGTATCAAGAAAAGTAGTGGTAGGTCACTGGCAAAATAAAGACGTAACAACAAAAGTAGCTGACTGGATGAAAACGGCAGCAGCAGTATGTTCAGATATCCGTGTTGCTCGCTTTGGTGACAACATGCGTAATGTTGCGGTTACTGATGGGGATAAAGTTGAAGCACAGATTAAGTTCGGTTGGGTAGTAGATTATTATGGTATTGGTGACCTTGTAGAAGAAATGGCAAAAGTAACCGATGCAGAATTAGATGCACTTTACAAAGAATATGAAGAATTATATGAACTGCCTGCAGAAGCAAGTGAGCCGGGTCCAGTAAGAGATTCTATCTTAGAGCAGGCAAAAATTGAACTAGGATTGAAAGCTTTCTTGTCAAAAGGCAATTACACTGCATTCACAACAAACTTTGAAGACCTACATGGTATGAAGCAATTGCCAGGTCTTGCAGCACAGCGTTTAATGGCAGAAGGGTATGGCTTTGCTGGTGAAGGTGACTGGAGAACTGCAGCATTAACTCGTTTTATGAAAATTATCGCTGGTAATAAAGGTACTTCATTTATGGAGGATTATACTTACCACTTAGAGCCGGGTAACGAAATGATTTTAGGCTCTCATATGTTAGAAATTTGTCCAACAGTTTCAGCAACGAAACCGAAAATCGTTGTAAATCCATTAGGTATTGGCGGGAAAGAAGACCCAGCTCGTTTAGTATTTGATGGAAGCGGCGGCGATGCTGTTAATGCTTCATTAATTGAAATGGGCGGACGCTATCGTCTTGTAATTAATGAAGTGAAAGCAGAACAACCACAAATAGAAACACCAAATCTGCCTGTTGCAAAAGTGTTATGGAAGCCTGAACCATCATTAAGCGAAGCGACAGAAGCTTGGATTTATGCTGGTGGAGCTCATCATACTGTCTTCTCTCTTGATGTGACTACAGAACAGCTTTGCGATTTTGCGGATATTGCGAAAATCGAGTGTGTAGTTATCGATAAAGATACAAATGTAAGACAATTCAGAAATGAATTAAAATGGAATGAAGCAATTTATCGTTAAGATGGAAAGGCAAGAGATCTACATGTTGTAGATCTCTCTTTCTGTCTTAATATAACAGGTACTGTTGTTGGTTTGGGCCGTTTAAGGTAAAATATATATTATAAGAAGCTGTATAAGTGCGTGTTCAAAAAGTCGGCAAATTGAAAGCAAGAAGTTCGAGGGACTGCAGTGAGGAGCGGACTCGCAAGCCAATTGATGACTTTTTGAATCGTCTATAAGTGTTGTTTAAGTCAGTTTAATGAGGTGTGTAAATGCAAACAAAATATAATATAGTAAAACAGGCAATCAAATCTCAGATTTTAGATGGTACTTACCAGCCGTACCAGAAGATCAGCTCAGAGAGTGAATTGATGAAACAGTTCGGTGTAAGTCGTCATACTGTGAGACTTGCCATTGGTGACCTTGTCAATCAAGGGTGGCTTTATCGTGAACAGGGTGCCGGTACTTTCTGTGCTGACCGCTCTAAAGAAGATAATCAGCATTCCGTCATGCAAAAAAATATAGCAATTATTACAACATATATATCTGATTATATTTTCCCATCGATTATCAGAGGTGCAGAATCCTATTTAAGCCAGCGTGGTTATCAAGTTAGTTTGTTTTCGACAAACAATGACCATGACAATGAGAGAAAATTTTTAGAAAATATTTTAACACAGCAATTCGATGGTGTCATCATAGAACCAACAAAAAGTGCAGTCTCTAATCCTAATATAAATTACTATTTAAATCTTGAGCGGCAAAATATCCCTTATCTTATGATAAACGCATTTTATGATGAATTAGAGCCATTTCATATTGTGATGGATGAGGAAAAAGGCGGCTTTCTCCAGACAGAACATTTAATTGAATTAGGCCACAAAAATATTATCGGTTTCTTTAAGACGGATGATACCCAAGGAACCAAAAGGATGAAAGGATATTTAAAAGCTCATCGGAAGCATAATATTGAAATATCGCCTAATAATATCATCCCATATACGACAGAGGAAAAGGCTGAGAAGCCGATTGAAGAATTACAAAAACTATTAGAGAATACAGAAAATCGCCCGACAGGGATTGTTTGTTATAATGATGAACTTGCCATTAAGTTATTGGATGTAATCAGAGAAAAGCAATTAAAGGTTCCGGACGATATTTCTATGGTTGGATTTGATGACTCATTTATGGCGGAAGTGACAGAAGTAAAGTTAACTACAATAAAACATCCTCAAAGTGAAATGGGCGAGTTAGCTGCCAAAGTTATTCTAGATATGATCAAGCAATCTAAGGGTTCGAAAAAGCAGCCGATGACAGAAAATGATTTAATCCGGTTTGATCCAGAATTAGTAATCCGTAATTCTACAAAAGCAATAAAATAATGAATAGTTGATAGGATAGACTGGTGGATGCTGGTCTATTTTTTTATTGATTCTTACACAAGCTGTAGAGCAGTTATTTATTTGAACATACAACCTATTGTAAAACTACCTTATTCTGCTATACTATTAGTACGTACAAATCTGAAAAGGAAAGGAGTTATTATATAAGTTAATCCTATCAGTAATAAAATTATGTAAACGGTAACAGATGATATTCATAACAAAAGTCAGCTTAATGCAAGTAAGGGGGCGGAACTATGGAAGCGAAATATAAAAGAATCAAAAATCTAATCAAATCAGATATCCTTAGTGGATTAACAGTCCCGCATCAAAAAATAAGCTCTGAAAATGAATTAATGCGCCAATTTAATGTAAGTCGCCATACAGTTCGTTTAGCAATTGGAGAGCTTGTAAGTGAAGGGTGGCTGTATAGAGAACAAGGTGCCGGTACTTTCTGTGCAGATCGTACTAACCTTAAAGATGCGGAAGTGGTAGATGAGCATAGTGAGAAAAATATCGCAATAGTGACTACATTTATATCAGAATATATCTTTCCTTCCATTATCAGGGGAGCAGAAGCTTATTTAAGTGAGCAAGGTTATCGAGTCAGCATCTTTAATACAAATAACCAATATCAGATTGAACGAGAAATCTTAGACAAGATTTTACTGAATAATTATGCCGGAGTCATTATCGAACCTGCTAACAGTTCAGCGCCAAATCCTAATTTAAAGTACTATTTGAATCTGGAGCGGGAGAAGATACCATATGTAATGATAAATGCTGTTTATGATGAACTCGAACCAGTAAGTTTTATGATGGATGATATTAAAGGCGGTTACATGCAGACAAAGCACTTAATTGAATTAGGTCATAAAGATATTGTATGCATTTACAAAACAGATGACTCTCAGGGAAGAAAGAGATTGAAAGGCTTTATTAAAGCGCATCGAGAAAGTAATCTTACATTAAATCCCCAAAATATCATTACTTACACATCAGGAAATGAAATGACAGAACCTGTCCGTTGTCTAAGTAAACTGCTTGATAATAAATACAATAAACCAACGGCAGTAGTATGCTACAACGACCAATTGGTAATGAGAGTGATGGATTATATCCGGAAAAAAGGTCTGTGCATACCGGAAGATTTATCAATTGTAGGCTATGATGATTCTATCCTTGCAGAGGTTTCAGAAGTTAAACTGACAAGTGTTATCCATCCAAAGCAAACCCTTGGATGGGATGCAGCAAAGGCTGTAACTTGTATGATTAAAAAGAAATCAATGAAGGATAAAAAACTATCATGTTTGTATGAGCCAGAGTTGAATATACGACAATCAACATTACAACTATCCGAGAAATTATTATTATCATAACAAATGAAAATAGCATGAGAAGGATGATGAAAATGATGAATCAATCAAGTATACCAATAGATAAACTCTATGATGAAACCGTGCTGGACTATAAAGAAAAATGGACAGTTAATAATGTTCATGACCCTGCTATCATAAAAGATGGTGACTGGTACTATGTCTTCTCAACTGATGCACAGTTTAAAGGAGATTTCTGTTCTGGTATCCAAATCAGAAAGTCTAACGATCTGATTAATTGGGAATGGGTCGGTTATGCTTTTGAAAATGGAGTACCAGCTGAGGCTGAAAGCTGGACAGGTGCCAAAGGATTATGGGCTCCGGAAATCGTTAAGTTTAATCAAAAGTATTATATGTATTATGCTGCCAGCCAGTTTGGCAAAACACAATCATTTATCGGTGTTGCAACAAGTGAAAATATTGAAGGGCCTTTTGAAGATCAAGGGTTAGTCTATAAATCTGTGCAAGATGAAGAAGGACCGAATGCAATAGATCCCAATATTACTATTGATAAGGACGGAGAACCTTGGATGGTTTATGGTTCCTTTTTTGGCGGGATTTATCTGGCAAAAATTAATAAACAAACAGGTAAACTGCTCGATGAAGGAAGAGGTAAACTAATTGCTCAGCGAAATCGAAGTGTTGACAGAGCTTTGGAAGGTCCTTACATCGTATACCATCCTGATTTTGAATACTATTATTTATTTGTATCTTATGATTCTCTATTCTCAAATTATAATATACGTGTAGCCAGATCCAAAAGTATGGAAGGACCATACTTGGATTTCTCAGGAAATGAAATGACAGATATCGATTCCCCGCCATATGAAGTAGGGATGAAGCTGCTTGGCGGCTACAAGTTTCACAATAGTGACGGTTGGGTAGCGCCAGGGCACAACACTGTGTTAAATGATGACAATAATTTTTATATTTGTCACCACATTCGGGCACCGAAAGATAAGAGATGGCATTATTTACATATCCGTACGATCTTATGGACAGAGGATGGTTGGCCATTAATATCACCTCAAAGATTTGCAGGCGAAGAAAAACGGCGAATAACTGCAGAAGAGCTTACGGGCGACTGGGAGTTATTTAAGGTGGATCAGCACAATGATGAACAAGATGAATCATTCCGTATCACAGTAAAGGAAAGTAATTGGATAAATAAAAGCAATAACAACTATCATTTCATATTTGGTGAAAATAGAGTCAGCGGTGTCGTAAATGAGAGCTGGGATTGGGAGAACTGGACGGAAACCATTGTGTTTATGGGGAAAGATCAAGAAGGAACGGTATATTTAGGGAAAAGAACGAACTCCTATTAATGTTATTATTAATATATTTGTTATGATTATAACCTGTAAACTGGTGGATAAACAAAAACGTTAA
Source organism: Gracilibacillus oryzae (assembly GCF_009498735.1). Taxonomy (GTDB): domain Bacteria; phylum Bacillota; class Bacilli; order Bacillales; family Amphibacillaceae; genus Gracilibacillus; species Gracilibacillus oryzae. The sequence continues at coordinate 139,217 of NZ_ML762428.1, read as the reverse complement.
TCTTACAAAAAAAATTTATTATAAATTAACAAAAATATGTTGAAAAGAGTTGTTGAGTTGATTATAATGAAATTACAACATCTCATACGTACAAATTAGTTTATTGCAAAATTATTTGTATGTATTGTTGAATATAATAGTTATTATGTACGTTCAGCTAGAGGATCAATACTTGTTGAATTGAAAGGGGTTGCATATTAAGAGAGAGAGTAATAGGAAAGTACACCATCTAAGTAATAAGTGTTAAATATTCAATATAAAAATGGGGGTTATTAAAAATGAAAAAAGGTTTAATGATTCTATTTGCTTCACTAGTATTTGTTTTAGCAGGATGCAGTGGCGGCGATGAGAATACAATTCAATTCTGGACACCTTTAACAGGTGAAGATGGAGCTTACATGGACGAATTAGTAGATGCTTTTAATGAGACAGAGCCAGAGTTCGAGGTAGAGCATGTTGTTACTTCTGATATGTACACGAAAATGTATACGGTTTTAAACTCAGGAAATGGAATTCCGGATTTATCAATTATTCACGCAGACCGTGTTACTAGCTTTGTAAAACAAGGTTTAATAGAGCCGATGACAGGAATCATGGAAGCGCAACCAGAGTTAAATACAGAAAATTATTTAGCAGAAGCATGGGAAGCAGGAAATGTTGAAGGAACACAGTACACAGTTCCTTTGGATATTCACTCGAATGCAATGTATTACAATAAAGATTTATTGGCAAAGTACGGTGTGGAGCACTGGTTAGATGATAATGTTGTAACATTTGATGAAATGCTTTCATTACAAGGACAATTGGAAGAAGGACAATATGTACTGAATGACGCGTTAGCAGGCTGGGTAGTTTTGGCACAAATTCAGAACTTAGGCGGAGATATTCAGCAAGATGGTGCGCCAGCAGTTAACACTCCTGAAATGGAACAAGCTATTGGGGCGATTAAGGAATTAGCTGACGCTGGATTAATGACTCCGTATGGTGAAGATGGATATTTAATGTTCCAATCAGGTAATGTATTATTCTCTACTGATGGTACTTGGAGTTCAACAGGACACGGACAAGTGGAAGGTTTAAACTTTGGAGTAACAAATATCTATGCTTTTGAACCAACTACTTTCCATAATCGTGCATCATCACACTTATTCGCAATGCTGGAAAAAGAAGAAAGAACTGATGAGAAAGAACAAGTAATTGGTGATTTCCTTGAATTTATCAGACAGAATTCACTGAAATGGGCAGAAGCAGGACAGATTGTAGCAAGTACAGAAGTAATCGAAAGTCCTGAATATGATGAATATATGCAATCTTTCTTCACATCGACTCCAGAACAAGAAGAATCTCTGCATATTTACACTTATGAACACTATCCTTATGTTGCAGAGGCAATAGACACGTATGTTGGCGATTTAATCCATGGTGAAATGGACTTGCAACAAGGATTAGAAGAAATGCAGAAGTTCGTTGATGATAAGGTAGCTGAAGGTTCCTTAGATATCGAAAATGCAGAGACAGAAGAAACAACAGAGGAATAAGTTTTATAAGGTAATGTGCCATTATTCTGGCACATTACCACCTTTAAGATAAAGGAGGCAATCCAGTTGAACAATAATAATTTCCTAAAACCACTTTTATTTGTTGGGCCACACATTATCTTATTTATTGTTTTTATCTTAATACCATCTGTTTACGGTATTTACGCATCCTTTACAAATTGGAACTTAATTGGGGATCCGGTTTGGGTTGGTTTAGATAATTATAAAACAATACTTACAGATACTGATTCTACGTTCTACAGTCAATTCTTCAATGGACTGAAAAACACATTATTATTCGTTGTATTCAGTGTTCCGTTATTGATCATTATCCCATTATTAATTGCAGTGGCCCTGGAACATAAAGATCTAAAATTCACAAGTCTTTTCCAGACACTTCTTTATATTCCTGGTCTAATCTCTATATCTGCTGCAGCATTAGTATGGTCATTGATTTTCAATAAACAACTCGGTGTAGCAAATAACTTATTCGGATCGGAAGCTGTTTGGCAAACCACTCAGCCATATGCCTGGATTATTATATTAATCATTACAATATGGGCTGGAATTGGCGGTAATATGATTATCTACCGTGCCGGCATCAATGGCGTATCAAAAGATTTGTACGAGTCAGCAGAAATTGACGGAGCTGGTCCAGTCAGAAAATTCTTTAGCATTACATTACCTTCAATTAGATTCCCTTTAATTTACACAATGGTAATGACAACTGCAGGAGCATTTAATGTATTCGCCCAGCCATTAATGATGACAGATGGTGGTCCAAGACAAAGTACTACTGTGTTGATGATGTATATCCGTGATTTAGCATTTAGCCATGGTGAGTCAATTGCAGGGTTAGCGTCAGCGATGGCAGTATTGCTCGGTCTAGTGATACTAGTAATCTCAGCATTTCAGTATTATGTAATGAATCGAAATGCCGCGTAGTAAAATTATCTGAAATGAAGGATATAGAGGTGAGAATATGTTTAAAAAAATCAAGGTGTCTAAATACTTAGCCTACCTGTTTCTAATTGTTGTTAGTGCTATCTGGACTATTCCAGTTATATTTGGTATTGTTACATCATTCCGATCTCAGACTGAAATAGTAAATGAAGGATTTAGATTACTGCCTGTGAACTGGATAGTTGATAATTATGTAGCTATTTTAGAAAATACATCTTCCGCGCCAATATTACAATGGTTATGGAATTCGATCTTTATTGCTACATTACACACTTTATTAGTAGTTGCTGTTATTTCTATAACAGGTTATGGTTACTCTCGTATGAAATTTAAAGGTCGTGATTTCCTGTTTTTCACGCTCTTGGCAATCTCGTTTTTCCCGAATGTAGTAAACCTGATTCCTTCTTATAAAATTATTGATATTTTAGGATGGGTAAACACACCTTGGGCTATGATTGTTCCTGGTCTTGCTGGTATGGGTAACATTTTCCTTGTAAGACAGTTTATGCGTGGTATTCCAATGGAGCTTGATGAATCAGCGCGTGTAGACGGAGCTGGAGATTTCACCATTTATGCAAAAGTTATTCTGCCTTTAATTAGACCAGTTTTAATTGTTTGTGGGTTATTCTCCTTTACTGGTTCTTGGAACGACTTCCTATGGCCAGTTATTGTTTATACAGATGTAGATAAAATGCCTGTTACTGCTGGTTTACTATTATTACAAGATATTTATGGTAACTACCGAATGATCGGTCAATTGATGGGATCAGCTATATTAGCTATTATTCCAACATTGCTGCTCTTCTTCTTCGCACAAAAATATTTTGTATCAGCAATCAACCTTAATTCAGGGATTAAAGGTTAAGGGTTATTGGCTTATCTAAAAGCAAAGTTTTTCTAAGAGGTGATGAAGTAATGAAAAGAGGTCTGGAAAGAAAGTTTATCATTGTCGGGGCACTATGGAACTTAATTACAGCTTTTTTAACAATGTTTAGTTACAATTCATGGTTTAATCAGGAAGGTGCTAAACAAATAGAGAATGTAGACACTAATACAATGATTGCAGGATCTCAAATGATTAATAATATATCGCAAATTATCTTCTTGTATGGCTTATTTATTCTGATTGGAGCTATTATTAACTTTCTAATAGCTACTAAAATAAGAGATAATGATATTCAGAACAAGCTGATGATCTGGTTTATAATATGGGCTGTAACACAATTATTAGCGATGGATGTCATTGGATTTGTTTTATACATGTTAGCGATTGTATTATATTTTTCTAAAAACAAAGCGATTAGATTAACAAACAAGAATTTAGATGAGTCGTACGGCAAGAAAAACTTTGCTTGATGATAATCCAACATCTCCTTGTTATTAATTAAGAATGAATGCTTAAGATAATTTAATGACTTTCAAAGTCAACTTCCTTAGAAGATATATTGGTATATAGAAATTGAGTATAAGAGTGAGCTAATTATTGGCTCACTCTTATACTATATCCAATACTTTATAAGTAAATGCTTCGTTGCTGGAGAGCGATATTCCATCACTTTATTTAGCTTCTGAAGGCGAGACTTTTCTCTTGTGAAACAAATAAAAGATATGCAATCGAAAAATAAGATAAGATGTATAAACTTTTAGTTAATAGTCTTAAAAATAGGGCGCATTATCTTGACAAAACAGTAGATTTTTCATAATCTATATATACGTACAAATTACATAAAATATTTATATTCTTATCATTTGTACGAATAAGATGACTGTTGGAAGTAGTATATCACGCTTGATTTGTAAGCGTTTAATAAAACGAAAATGGAAAGGATGAACAAAATGGCAAAAGAATCAGTAAAAGCAAGAATGGTAATTGACAAGGAATTTCAAATCTCTGAAATTGATCCACGTGTATATGGTTCATTTATCGAGCATCTAGGCAGAGCTGTATATGGCGGTATCTATGAGCCAGAACATCCAACTGCAGATGAACATGGTTTCAGACAGGATGTTCTTGACTTAGTCAAAGAATTGCAAGTTCCCATTGTCCGCTATCCTGGTGGAAACATGGTTTCTGCATATAACTGGGAAGATGGTGTGGGACCGAAAGAAGATAGACCAAAACGTTTAGAACTGGCATGGCGAGTAACGGAAACAAACCAGATGGGGACAAACGAATTTGTTGATTGGGCGAAGGCGGCCAATACAGATGTGATGATGGCAGTTAACCTCGGAACAAGAGGAGTAGATGCAGCTCGTAACTTGCTTGAATATTGTAATCATCCAGGAGGAACATATTGGAGTGATTTACGTAAGTCACATGGCTATAAAGACCCGCACAATATCAAAGTGTGGTGCTTAGGAAATGAAATGGATGGTCCATGGCAACTTGGTCAAAAAACTGCTTACGAATATGGCCGATTAGCATTCGAAACAGCGAAGGCAATGCGACTGGTTGATCCGACAATTGAATTAGTAACATGCGGAAGTTCCAATTCCAATATGCCGACATTCCCAAGCTGGGAAGCAGAAACATTAGAACATACTTATGAAGTTGCTGACTATATCTCCCTTCATCAATATTATGGAAACAGAAGTAATGATACGGCTAACTTTTTAGCAAAATCAATGGATATGGAAAACTTTATCCAAACAGTAATTGCCACTTGTGATTATATTAAAGCGAAAAAACGCAGTAAAAAGAATATGTATTTAAGCTTTGATGAATGGAATGTCTGGTTCCACTCTAATGAGCAGGATAAAGAAATTGAGCCATGGACAGTTGCGCCACCTCAGTTGGAAGATGTGTACACTTTTGAGGATGCTCTTTTGGTTGGAAGTATGCTAAATACGATGTTACGTCACTCTGATCGTGTAAAAGTAGCTTGTATGGCACAGCTTGTAAACGTTATCGCACCAATCATGACAGAAAATGGCGGTGCAGCATGGAAGCAGACAATCTTCTATCCGTACTACTATACATCAGTTTACGGACGCGGAGTTGCCCTAAGCCCTGTTGTCAGCTCACCTAAATATGACAGCAAAGACTTCACAGATGTCCCATACCTTGATCCATCTGTTGTATACAATGAGGAAAAAGGGGAAGTTGTTATTTTTGCGACAAACCGCCATTTAGAGAAAGACTTGGAAGTTGATATTGATATCCGTTCATTTGAAGGCTACGACGTTGTAGAACATGTAGTTTTAGAGAATGAGGATGCAAAAGCTATCAATACAGCAACACAGGAAAATGTAAAGCCGCATACTAATGGTGAATCGTATGTAGACGATGGCAAGTTAGTCGGAATTTTTCCTAAATTCTCATGGAACATGATTCGTTTACAAAAGAAAAATTAATCATAACAACAAAGAAAGGCAAGGAGTTGATCTTGCCTTTCTTCCTTTACATACTAGTAAGAAGGGAGTTTTGTGAATGAAACACCATCAATATGCCCTTACTCCTCCAATGGGCTGGAACAGTTGGGACTGTTATGGAGCAACTGTCACAGAAGAAGAAGTGAAAGGGAATGCTGACTACATGGCCGAAAATCTAAAGGATTTTGGCTGGGAGTATGTAGTTGTGGACATTCAATGGTCTGAAGCGGGGGCAGTCTCGTCAGCCTATCGTCCGTTTATTCCATTAGATATGGACGAATTTTCCCGCTTAATCCCTGCGGTTAATCGCTTTCCATCATCAGCTGATGGAAAAGGATTTAAACCACTTGCTGAATATATTCATGACAAAGGCTTGAAATTCGGCATTCATATTATGCGTGGAATCCCAAGACAAGCCGTACATCAGAATACAGCTATTTTAGGCAGTGATGTTCGTGCCAGAGATATTGCAAAACCAAATTCAATCTGTCCATGGAATACAGATATGTATGGTATTGATCATACAAAAGAAGGTGCACAAGAATACTATAATTCCTTATTTGACCTGTATGCCGAATGGGGAGTTGACTTTGTAAAAGTAGATGATATAGCAGATTCCAGATTATATGGAATTCATGCTGATGAAATTAAAATGATTCGTAAAGCAATCGATCAATGTGGCAGACCAATGGTACTGAGTTTATCACCTGGCCCGGCACCACTTGATCATGCCAGTTTACTGACAGAGAATGCGAATATGTGGAGAATGACGGACGACTTCTGGGACATCTGGCATCTTCTCTATGATATGTTTGACCGTTGTTATAAATGGAGTAAAACCATTGGTCCTGGCTACTGGCCTGATGCCGATATGCTGCCGCTAGGTCATATTGGAATTCGCTCTGTTGACGGTGGAGCAAGTGACAGGTACACAAGGTTTACCAAAGATGAGCAATTAACGATGATGACACTCTGGTCCATATTCCGTTCCCCTTTAATGTTCGGTGGGGAATTAAGAGATAATGATGATTGGACACTGTCCCTTCTTACAAATGAGGAAGTGCTTGAAGCACATCAAAAGGGAACTGGAGCAAGACAGGTACTCCGCGAAAATGATAAGGTTGTGTGGATGTCTTACGGTGAAAACGATACGATTTATTTAGCTCTATTCAATTTGACGGATGAAAATAGTCAGGTGGAAGCAGAATTCGACCAGCTGGGTATAAGCAGTGTTGAAGTAAAGCTAAGAGATTTATGGGCAAATGAAGATATCGGTACAGCTTCTGATAAAATCAGTTTTGAAGTGCCGGTACATGGCGCGAAGTTTTTTAAATTAACAAACATATAAAAATAGATTTCTAGATTATTTTAATAAATGAGGTGGAAAAATGAGCAATAAAGTTGTTATTAATGCTGATGTGTCAAAAGGAACAATTAACAAGAATATCTACGGACATTTTGCTGAGCATTTGGGACGTTGTATTTATGAAGGTTTCTGGGTAGGAGAAGATTCAGAGATTCCAAATACAAATGGAATTCGAAGTGATGTGGTAGAAGCACTAAAGAATATAGATATCCCACTCCTTCGCTGGCCTGGAGGTTGTTTTGCTGATGAGTATCATTGGAAAGATGGGATTGGCCCGCGTGAAGATCGTAAAAGAATGGTTAATACCCACTGGGGCGGTGTCATTGAAAATAACCACTTCGGGACACACGAATTCTATATGTTATGTGAAATGTTAGGTGCAGAGCCATATATTAATGGAAATGTCGGTAGTGGAACGGTACAGGAAATGTCTGAATGGGTAGAATATATGACATTTGATGGTGAGTCACCTATGGCAAACTGGCGTAAAGAAAATGGGAAAGAAGAACCATGGTCACTAAAATATTTTGGTGTCGGTAATGAAAACTGGGGTTGTGGCGGTAATATGCGACCACAATATTATGCGGACTTGTATCGCCAATTCCAGACATATGTAAGGAACTATGGCGATAATAAAATCTACCGTATAGCTGGCGGCGCTAATGTCAACGATTATAACTGGACAGAAGTGTTGATGAGAGAAGCAGCTCATCTCATGGATGGCTTAAGCCTGCATTATTATGTTCACCCAGGTGGATTCTGGAATAAAGGACCTGCAACAGGATTCACAGAAGATGTCTGGGACATTACGATGGAGAAAACGTATTATATAGAAGAATTGATTGAAAAACATGGAACGATTATGGATAAGTATGACCCTGAAAAACGTATTGGCATGATTATTGATGAATGGGGTGCATGGTATGATGTAGAACCAGGTACAAATCCAGGCTTCCTGTATCAGCAGAATACCATCCGTGATGCATTAGTTGCCGGGGTTTCGCTGAACATTTTCAATAATCATAGTGATCGTGTTCATATGGCAAATATTGCACAAACCATCAACGTGATTCAGTCCATGATTTTAACAGATAAAGAGAAAATGATTCTAACACCAACATATCATGTGTTTGAAATGTATAAAGTACATCAAGATGCTGAACGTTTAGATTTAAGTATCGAATCAAACCAGATAAAAGTTGGTGAGAAAGAGATTGCACAAGTTTCCGTATCTTCTTCAAAAGCAAATAATGGAACAGTTAATGTGACATTATGTAATGTTGATAAGAATGATGATGCAGATGTGCAGGTTGACTTGCGCGGTATGAATCTCTCTGACATCAGTGGACGTATCATTACAGCTGATGAATTGGATGCTCATAATACATTTGACAATCCGGATAATGTGAAGCCTGTTAACTACACAGATTTCCAATTGAATGGAACAGAGCTCTCGTTAAAATTACCTGCTAAATCAGTTGTTGCTATTTCTATTAAATAATATGATAAGCAAGGAAGGGAAGGAATCGCGAATGAAGCGGTTCCTTTTTTCTTTACAATTATGAATCAGTAGGCTTAATATGTGAGTATCAGCAGTTATAGAGAGGAAGTTTTTAATGGAAAAGAGATTATATTTAGATTGCTTTTCAGGAATAAGCGGTGATATGACAATTGCTGCTCTTATGGATACAGCGGGAATACAGTTAGAGTTTTTAGAGGGCGAATTGAGCAAGTTACATTTAGAGGATGAATATCAATTAAAGCTATCGCGGGTAAATAAAAACGGGATTTCCAGCTTGAAGTTTGATGTGATTTATGGTGAGCACCACCATGAGGATGGCCACCATCATGAACATGGCCATCACCATCATCATGATGAAGAGCACACCCATGGACACGGGCATACCCATCATCACCATGATCATGAACATACACATACCCATGATCACCATGACCATAAACAGACTCATGATCATAGTCACGGACATCACCACAACCATACGCATGATCATGGCCACCATCATCATCGCACATATAAAGACATTGTTGCATTAATTGAGAGTAGTGATTTGGATCAGTCTGTTAAAGAATTAGCTCTGAAAATTTTCAAAGTAATTGGGGAAGCTGAAGCAAAAATTCATGGGATGGATCTGGAAACCGTTCACTTTCATGAAGTTGGCGCAATTGACTCGATTGTAGATATTGTTGGTACAGCGATTTTAGTGGACAAGCTAGCTATCAATAAAGTGATCTCTTCACCGGTACCAGTTGGTTCAGGACGGATCAAAATTGATCATGGTCTTTATCCTGTCCCAGCACCAGCTACTTTGGAAATATTAAAAGATGTCCCATTAAAGAGCACCAATATTAAAGGCGAGCTGACAACACCAACAGGTGCAGCAATTGTAAAAGTACTAGCGGAAGAATTCTCAGATTCCATCCCTGACATGACGGTAAAGCAAATCGGATATGGCGCAGGAACAAAAACATTCAAGGACAACCCCAACGTTCTGCGAATCATTCTCGGATAATATAATATGAATATAATGAATGCGGTTGGGAATCAATAATTAGCCAAGGTTGTCAAATGCTTAATGTACTAATATAGAGAATGCTAGCACACCGCTGGGGAAAATACTCGCTTTCACCACGGGCATAAGGGCGACATCTACTCAAGCAAAGTGTTCTTGAGTAGTGTCTTCTTTACCATGTGCACGGCGGTCTGCTAACTTGGTAAAGAAATTCACTTTACCAAGTGGATTTTCATACACGCTCATCTAATCCATTGAAAGTCTCTCTTCTAAAGCGTGTCTATGAAACTTGATTAAATTATAGACAAACTACTATTGTTTCCTCATGAGCAATCCTAACTCTCCGCAAATTGCCAATGTTATGTCCTCTCCAATAAGAGGATTGAAATTATTACATTACACACCGGACATTATTACATAATTAATATAGGCACGTTTATTAACCCCTGAAATATCAGCATTACCAAGATTTAGAGAGTGAAGCTAAGTGGAGTAAATAAACGTAGACTCCTACGGGATCGGAGGCCTAGTCGAGACCCCGCAGTGAGTGGGCTTTGCGAACGAGGAGGCTCGACAGACGCCCGTGGAAAGCGTAGTTTATTTACGGAACGTATTTTAGCACTATCAAAATTAGACAATTTATCGAACACGATGTTGACTTATTTCTCTCTCTGTCTTACCAAATATTATTTAAAAATACCTTGCATTATTAAGTAATCTATAATAAACTACTTAATGATATTAGGTAATAGGAAGGGGCGGATTATTTATTGAATAAAGAAATGCTAAAAGGAACGATTGATCTGCTTATCCTTTCCTTGTTAAACACAGAAGATAATTATGGCTATCAAATTTCCAAAAAAATTAAAGAAAAAACAGAAGGTACCTTTGTCATCCAGGAAGGAACCCTTTATCTTTCTTTAAAACGCCTCGAGAATAATGGAGCAATTACATCCTATTGGGGAGAAGAGAGCCAAGGCGGGAGAAGAAAGTATTATGGAATTACAGAAGAAGGTAAGGAACAATTAGACCAAAATAAAAATGACTGGAAAAATGTCGTACAAGTAGTTAATCGATTTATTTAACGAATTGAAATTTCGATCTGCAAAGGAGATTGTTTTATGGAAGAACTATTAACACTGGTTAAATATTTTATATTAGGATTAGTTCAGGGGATTACTGAACCTATTCCTATTTCCTCAAGTGGCCATATTGTTATTTTTAGGGAATTATTCAATATTGAGGCACGAGGACTTTCTTTTGAAATATTCGTCAATTTCGCGTCATTACTCGCAGTGTTAGTTATTTATCGTAAAGATATCGTGCGTTTAGTTACGAATGGGTTGAGTTATATTTTTAAGAAAGATATGTCTGCAAAGCAAGATTTTCGATTCATTATTTATTTGATCAGTGCCACGATCCCTGTTGGCGTAGTTGGTGTGCTTTTTGATGATGAAATTGGCAGTTTACTTGGAAACAATACAACAGTAGTAGGGGTTACTCTCTTAATAACAGCAGCTGCAGTCTGGATGATTCGTAATTTAAGAGGAAGGAAGAATGACGGAGATTTAACAACAAAAGATGCAGTACTGGTCGGAATAGCGCAAATGCTTGCCCTGACACCGGGAATCAGCCGGTCTGGTGCAACAATTGTAGGTTCAATGCTAGTTGGAATGAAACAGGAAACTGCGTTACGTTTCTCCTTCTTATTATATATTCCTGTCAGTCTTGGTACAGGTATACTCGAAATACCGGACATCTTAACAGATCCTGCCATTGATACATTGCTTATTCCGTATCTCATTGCATTTATCACCACATTTATCGCAACATATTTTGCTTTAAAATGGTTTATGAATATTATGGCAAAAGGAAACTTAAAATATTTCTCTTATTATTGTGTGATTGTTGGTTTGCTAGTCATTCTATTTATGTAAATAAGGGGAGTGGAATGATTGCATGAATGTATTTAGGAAAATTACCAGCTTTTCAGATATAAAGTTTCTATGGGTTCTGCTCGTTTCGATTAGTGTGTTTGTCATCACCCTGTTGCTGGACTATTTTGATGATCCTGCTCATACGCCAATTACTGCACTGGCAGGATATGGTCTGGCAATTATTATTGGGGGAGTATGGGCAATCTGTAATTATATCGGGCATATAAAGATAAATGTTCTGTATAAAAACAGTAAAGATCTTACAGCTTTTGTTGACCGATTAACTCTTGACAAAGAGGAGAAAGCGGAATTACTGACATATATGAATGATTTTGCCCAGGATTTAGTCCTTCAGGGTAAATCGGAGGAAGAAGCAACGGCTATTGCCATCAGCCAGTTTAAAATAAAAGAGTTTGACCGTCTTTCAAAAGATTCGTCTCTCTTTCATTTGCCTGCACATCATTATTTGATTGGTTATGCGTTTATAGCCCTGTTTTTCTTTGCGATATTGCTGCTGATAAGCAATACTGTTAACAGTTCGCTGTATATTATAGTTTTAGAAGCGACATGTTTTGCTTATGCAAGTGGCTTCGTGGCAGCATTCTTTTTATATAAACTTATCGATATGATGATTTACAGGAAATTTTAAATAGCAAAAGGAGATCCACCAAGAGCGGTGGATCTCCTTTTCTATGCTTCTTTCGTCTTATATTGGGCCCGATACTTTCCTGGTGTGATCCCTTCCATCTTACGGAAGGAACGAATGAAGTTTTGCGAATTATTATATTGAAGTTCTTCTGCGATTTCTTTTACCGATTTATTTGTTTGCGTTAGCCAATCCTTCGCTTTATTTAAACGGTATTTCAATAAATATTCACTGAATGAATATCCGGTTTCCTTCTGGAAAATACTGCTTAAATAATTTGGGTTATAATGCAGTTCAGCAGCAATAAAGTCTAAAGATAGGTCACGGTTAAAGTTACCTTGGATCATACGAATCATTTTATCAGAAATTCGTTTATTCTTATTATCATCTTTTGCATCAAGATTATCGATTAATGGCTGGATGATATGATTGGATATCCAGTCATTAATCTCCTCGAGAGAACTCAAGTCTTGATAATGTGTAATCATCTCTGTTGAATGAAAGTCTTCTACTTCGATTCCAAGCAATTCCTTCAACTCAAACAACTCGTAAAGAAAGCGTGATAGAATAATCTCCAGTTGCTGATGATGAATATCGTTCCGGTCAATATATTCAAAAAGTTTTGATAATTCTGTTTTTGCTTTCTCTTTGTCACTTACTTTAATCGCATCAAAAATCTTATTCTTAATTGCTGTTGGGTATGGTGCGATATTCGAATACCTTCTGTTTAGATTTTCATAGAAAATGATAGAAGATTCACCCATTTTGAGACGATACTTTAGAGCTTCCTTACTTTCTCTGAAGGCAGTATCCGCTTCATACAAATGCTTAAAACGCTGGCTGATTCCAATACTTACACTCAAGTTAAACAATTCTTTAATCTTTTCCTGAATTAATAAGACCTTTTCATTAATACTGCGAGTATATTCTGCATCATCTTCACAGTCTGTAATAATAATCGTCGTTTGTGTATCGTTGAGAACTACGGGAGTTAATCTTTCCGTTTGAGGAATGATATCCTCCAACAGATTATTAATAGCGAATAAAATTAAATCCTGGTCATTTTTATCGAATTTCTCCTGGTCAATCGCATCAAATTTTAAAGAGAAGATCGTTAACCATGTCCACTCTTTAGGATAATGGAACGATTGCAGTTTTAGTGGAATCTCATCCTCTTTTACTTTCCCTTGCACAAGTCGCATCATAAACAGTTGCTTTAATTGCGTAACTTGACTTTGAACCCGTTGTTCCAATTGATTGTTCTGATTTAATAATTTCTCGATATGCGTTTCAATTAAGTCGAATTCATTTACATTATTCCCATCCGTTTCCGCCTGATTAGAATAGATAGCATTTCTTAACCGTTTTACTGGTCTGTAGAGTACTCTGCTTCCAATAACAGCAAATATAGTGGACAAAACTAATAGTAGAATAACAATTAACAGCGTAATCCATCCAATGGAACTTGAGCGCATATGCAAATCACTTAATTTAACAAAAGATAAATAAGTCCAATTATTATAGTTCGATGAATGATAAGTGATTTTATAGGCGACATCGTTTATTGTATATTCAAATTGACCTTCTTCCACACTCTGGTCAATTTTATTAAAGAGAGAAGATGGAACATAATTATCTTCCCCGATATATGCTGTATTGCTATGAGCGATTGTCTGGTTATTCTCATCTATAATCAGAAATGACTCACTATTGTTACTGCCTGCCATAATTTCCGTCAGTTCACATGTAGGAATTAAAACACCGATAACACCAGTGGGTTCGGAGGAAAGAATAGGCAACTTTTTGACAAGGTTAATATAATGGGAACAGCTTTTCTTTGTTGCGTTTGGGAAATTAATTTTATCAGCATCTTCTAAGATCCAGCTTGATTTATCAGCAATATTCATATAACTTGTTTTAATTTCTTCATACGTAGTATTGTTTAAATTTACAAGCCCATCATTATTCATTAGCCATTTATTTTCAAAACTGACAAATACAATATCTTCAATTCCTGTCTCGATCGTCTGAAGATGATTAAGATCACGTCTTAATTTATGATAATCAGAAAATGATGCTGCATTCATATCTTCATTCAGAAATTGCTGGGTCTGGGTGGATCGGACAAAATAGGTTGTTGATAAGTCGACATATTTTAATACTTGTTCCACATTTGTTTGAATTTGATAGATGTTTTGTTTTTTTTCATCATTTGAATAATCTACGATGGCATTGGATGACTGCCAATATGAAAGTCCGCCTGTGATAATAACTGGCACAGTACTTAAAATAATGAGAAAAGCAATCAATTTAAAATAATGTTTTGTAGAGAATTTTTTCATAGGCAACTTCCTCGTATTAAATTGTCTAGTAAAGACAGCAGCAAAACTATTAAGTTGAAACAGTTTCCGCCTGCTGTCCTGTTTGTTCCTGCTGTTTCTTTACTAACTGTTTAAAGCCTATATTAGCCAAGAACATAATAATGTATGCGCTTAAACTAAAGCCGAAAAACAACCCGAAGCCAGGATATCTAAATGATAGAAAGTAAATTCCTGCAAGTAAAGTTAACGTACAAATGGAATAATGCAAATTAACAGCACCGATCGTTACTGCATATCTAATATATTGCCAAAACGTCAAATCAAAATGAACGTAAACCGGAGCAATATATAAAATTAACATAACATAGAAAAATGATGCTAAAATAAAAATACCAAACAGTACCGGATATAATTCACTCTCATTCATGTATCCCGTATATTTCAGGAATATGGATAAGACATAACCTAATACATAGATAATTATACCAAAAAGGTTAGAACGGATAAAGTTTTCTTTGTAGGCTTTTACAAAAGTTGAAAAGACATTCACGTCATAGTCTTTCTGGATCCATTTCCGCACAACAGTGAACATAGCGATTGTTGCTGGCATAATGCCAAATAAAATTAAACCTATTAATGTAGAGATTAGCCAAAGAATGTTTAACCAAGCAAGACGGGTTACTAATACACTAACTTTATATAACCCTGACCAGATTCCTGTTAATTCCATAATTATCACCTGTTTCATTAATATTATAATATGTTTTAATACTAGGATAAATGTTTAAATGGGATAAGTAAAGGTTGTATTAAAGCGTTTACATTGTATAATCATTTTATAAGGTGGGATAAACCTTTGTGTATCAACGATTGTAATGTTTGCTTGATTTAGAAATAATCATTTGTTCACACAAAATTAGTCCTAGAAGTAATAGTGATTATTTTGGGAGAAATGCACTAAACTATCCATTGGTAAGTAAGCGTTTCCATTGACTGTGAAAAAGTGATTATATACTTTTGCATGCGTTTTCAATTACTATAGATGTAGGCAGCAAGCGCTGTACAAAACAAAAAAATATTTTGGAGGGTGGTTAATTTATGAGTAACAGTAACTGGAGAAAATTACTCGGTATTATGATGTTAATGTTCCTATTATTCGTAGCAGCATGTAGTGACAATTCATCTGAAACAGGTGGAACAGATTCGTCAGGTGAAGAAGGGGAATCATCAGGTGAAGAAAGTGGAGGAGATGAACCTTATGCTTTCTCTATAATGGCAAATTTACACACACCGGAAGTTCCACAGGATAAAGTGTTGAACAAGATTGAGGAAGCAACAAACACAGACTTAGAAATACAATGGGTTCCTGATAACAATTATGAAGACAGATTAAATACAGCATTTGCAACTAATTCTTTACCAGAAGCAGTATTTCTTAAGAACCAGACAACATTTGTTCAATTCCGTGACGCAATTGAAGATGAACAGTTTTGGGAAATTGGTCCATATTTAGATGAGTTTGAGAATTTATCTAAATTAAAAGAAAATGTTTTAGATAATACAATGGTTAATGGAAAGTTATATACTCTATACCAAGGTCGCCCGCTTTCACGTCAAGGTATTATCTATAGAAAAGATTGGGCAGAAAATTTAGGATTAGAAGCTCCGAAAACGACAGAAGAGTTTATGGAAATGGCAAGAGCGTTTACAGAAGACGATCCTGATGGGAATGGTGAGAATGACACATTTGGTGTAACGGATCGTAGTGATTTAGTTTACGGTGCATTCAAAACAGTTTCTTCATGGTTTGGAACGCCGAACTCTTGGGGCGAAAAAGATGGACAATTATTACCAGAGTTTATGTTTGACGAGTATGTACAAACGATGGATTTCTTTAAAGAAATGCATGGAAATGGATTCATTAATCAGGATTTCCCTGTAACTAGTAAAACTGATCAGCAAGAATTCATCAAAAATGGTACTGCTGGTATCTATGTTGGTTCAATGGGTGATGTACTGAGCTTGAAAGATGATGCCATTGCAATTAATCCTGATGCTACGTTCGATGTACACAACTATGTAGAAGGACCTGATGGTGAGTTTGGTATTTGGTCGATCCCTGGATACGGTAACTTAGTAATGTTCCCTAAAAGCTCTGTAGAAACAGAGGAAGACTTGAAAAAAATCCTTGGTTTCTTTGATAAGATGATGTCACCGGAAGTGGCAAATTACGCTTACTGGGGTATGGAAGGCGAGCATTATGAACTGGTAGATGGTGCTGCAAAGGTAACAGATGATTCAGCATTATTTGATCGTGAGGTTAAACCTTTCCAGGCACTTGAGATTGGTGAACCAGAAACAAATAGTAGATATCTTGGTTACTTTGAGTATGAGCCAAAAGCAAAATCAGAAGAGTTATTTATCGATAACGAGAATTATTTAATTGAAGATCCGACTGTACCACTTTACTCGGAAACATTCTCACAAGATGGTGCACGTCTGCAGCAGATCATTACAGATGCAACTTATCAATATATCTTAGGACAAATTGATAAAGCAGGGTTCGAAGCTGCCGTAGAAGATTGGAAATCTCAAGGTGGAGATGCAATCATCGAGGAGTATAATAGTTCAAAATAATAGGAAAGATTATTGGGCTCTTAAACACTAACGTTTTAAGAGCCCGCACTATCATAAAACGAATGTTATTGGAGATGATCATTATGTTATGTTAGTTGCTTTATCTAAAATTAAAAGTGAGAATAACGCTTGATAACAGGTGATTAGTAACTCGTAAGATAATGATTATTTACGTTACAGCTTGTATACTTTACGATTTGGTTTATACCGAACAAGAAATAAATAAAAGAAAGGAAACTGCTTATGGAAACGTCTACAATATCAGCTCGTGAAGAAGCAAAGCAATTAAAGAAAGCAAGAAGATCAGAAACATGGCGCAGAATCAAGAAAAACAAATTAATATATTTGATGATTCTTCCAGGATTAATTTATTTCCTTATATACAAATACCTGCCAATGTATGGTTTGATCATTTCATTCCAGGATTATAAGCCTTACAAAGGTATTATGGGTAGTGAATGGGTAGGATTTGAGCATTTTCAGAGACTATTTACAAGTGATGAATTCTGGATGATTTTTAAAAACACATTAATGTTATTCGGGCTTCAGGTTTTTGTATTCTTCCCGATTCCTATTATTCTTTCCTTGATGCTTAATGAAGTGAGACATAGTTTCTTCAAACGGAGTGTCCAAACACTGGTATACATTCCGCACTTTATGTCATGGGTGGTTATCGTATCAATAAGTTATGTGATGCTGACACTTGATGGAGGGATTGTAAACGCTATTATCGAGTCGTTGGGAATGCAGCCAATTAACTTCCTTCTAAATGAAGAATGGTTCAGGCCGATGTATATCCTCCAGGTAATATGGCGGGAAGCAGGCTGGGGAACGATCATCTTCTTAGCTGCGATAACAGCGGTTGACCCGAGTTTGTATGAAGCAGCAAGAATGGACGGTGCGAACAGATTCCGTCAAATGTGGCATATCACTTTACCGGCAATCCGCAGTGTCATTATTGTATTGTTAATCTTGAAAATTGGTGATGTATTAGAACTTGGCTTTGAGCATGTTTACTTGCTATTAAACTCTTCTAACAGAAGTGTTGCGGAAATCTTTGATACGTATGTTTATGTTGCCGGTTTACAACAAGGGCAGTTTAGTTACAGTACTGCGGTTGGTTTCTTTAAAGGGATAGTAGGCTTAATCATGGTAATTTTCGCAAACTGGCTTGCGAAGAAATTTAATGAGGAAGGTATTTATTAAAACACGAATGAGGTGAAACAAATGGCTAAATTAAAAAGAGTATCAGCAGGCAGCAGAGTGTTCGACTTCTTTAATTACTTCTTACTGGCATTAATTGCCATTATTACAATACTACCATTCATTCATGTTGTTGGTAGTTCCTTTGCAACAAGTGCGGAAATAGCGAGAACGAAATTCTTGTTATTTCCAACAGAATTTTCATTAAATGCTTATGAGTATATCTTCTCAACAGATACTATCTTTCGGGCATTAGGTATATCCATCATCATAACAGTTGGCGGGACATTATGGAGTATGCTTTTCTCTACACTAACAGCATATGGTTTATCAAGGAAAGATCTTGTTGGACGCCGTGCTATCAACTTTATGATTGTATTTACATTACTATTTAATGGTGGGATGATTCCGACATTCCTGGTTGTTCAGCAGACAGGTTTACTAAACTCACTCTGGGCACTAATTGTCCCTGTAACCATTAATGCATTTAATATGATCATTTTACGAAGCTTCTTTATGAACATACCAGAAAGTTTAGAAGAGTCAGCAAAGATTGATGGGGCAAATGATTTTAGTATTTTATTCCGGATCGTTCTTCCGATCTCATTGCCGGCAATTGCCACCATTTCTTTATTCTATGCGGTAACTTATTGGAACACGTACATGCACGCTATTCTTTATTTAAGTGATGCAGATAAATGGCCGGTACAAGTACTGTTAAGACAAATTGTCGTGCTTGCCAGCGGAATGAATTATGATAGTGCAGCATTTACAGATACTCCACCGCCTGAAACGACTATTAAGATGGCAACAATTGTTGTAGCAACAGTACCAGTTTTACTAGTTTATCCATTTTTACAGAAATACTTTGCGAAAGGTGCAGTGTTAGGTTCTGTTAAAGGATAAGGAGTGTTAGAAAGGAAGCTTGATAGCGTGGGATGGGAGAGAGAAAGTTTAGCTCAGTTGGATACATTATATAATGGGCTGTTCGACTGGTTAGGGGACCAGTACGATTCAGTAACAGGTGGATTCTATTATGCTAGAAGTTCAGTTAAAGATGATCATTTTTCACCAGATATTGAATCAACAGCCCAAGCGCTGAATATATTAATTAGGCATCAACTTGCAGAGAAGATGCCTGATTCCGTTAAGCAGCAGATGATAGATTTTTTTCAAGCAAAGCAGGACAAAGAAACAGGTTATTTCTATGATGAACACCCAAGTATGAAAGAGGATGAAGTAATGGTGCATCGTGCACTGGCCTATTCGATTAATTCATTAAAACGACTGGGTGCCAAGCATTTATACCGCTTACCAGTTTCATTGAATGTTGCACCTGCTTATACAGAGTCATTAGAAGCATATCGCAAAAAATGGGAGAGTATTGATTTGCGAAACAGTTGGCGGGGGTGTGACTTGTTAGCATCCTCCACTGTCTATATCGGGCAACTGCCTGTGGAAAGACAAGCTTCCTATATCAAGGCATTTGAGCAGTATCTGGCAGAAATCCAGGACAAGGAGACCGGATTGTGGGGAGAAGGCTCTTTGTATGTAAGAATTTCTGGTACGTTTAAGTTGCATACGTTTTACCGAAGATTCCAAATTCCAATGCCAAATCAAGATAAAATCTATCAAAGTATCCTGACTTGTTTAAGGAATGAAGAAGCGGTAGATATGTGTTATATCCGGAATCCGATTGATTTACTTTCCTTTCTGGCATTAGCAATACCAGAACATGAACGGAAAGAAATCACCGAGATAACGATCCGTAATATAGCCAAGCTGAAAAGGGAAGACGGCGGATTCTCCCGGGAATTAGACCATTCCCCTAAAGCTCCGAATGTTGCTCAAGTAAAAGGGGATGAATATTACCCGAATATGCCTAAGCCTGTTCCTATAGGACTTGGTTTGTATGAAGGGGATATGAATGCAACAACACAGGCGACACTAATAAGGATACAACTCTATCGTTTGTTGGAGTGTGAACCTGACAGTTTAATAGACCCAGAACATTTCTGGCGCAAATGGAGATTGGAATTAGAGCAGAAAGAAGTGTAGAAAATTCATGCAACCAGAACAAGTAGAGAAAGAAAAGCGCTTGTCTAAACATGCTGTAAATATTCTGATTAACCATGCTATCTTTCAATTTGGCGGTGCTCTATCGATTATCTTCGTAAATTTATATTTATGGCGTCTGACGAATAGTATCTGGGTTAATGGAATGTACAATTTAGTAGCTATTTTAGCACAAGCTGCAACAACATTTTTGATTGGGAAAATGTCAAAACGAAAAGGCAGGACAACAATATACCGTTATGGAATATTTATGACTGCCTTATTTTATTTACTCATCGTAATTGTCCAAGAGGAAATTGTTACCCATTTTTACTGGTTTGCTTTACTTAGAGGGATTGCCCAAGGATTATATTGGGTGGCTTATTTCACTATTGTTCATGAAGTTTCCTCTAATAGTAACAGGCACAGGTACTTGGGATGGAATCAAGTGGTGATGGGAACAAGTAATCTGGCAGCTCCTGCCCTAGCTGGTGCCATTATCGGCTTCTATTCAGGATTAACAGGTTATATGATCGTATTCTCTATCGCTTTTCTGATGTTTTTTATCTGTACGCTCGGCAGTTTTCGAATTAAGAAGGAATCGATCCGGCATCGCAATTATTATATGAAGTATTTACCGATAATTTTAAATCGCAAGAAAGCCTTTAAAAGTGCATTGATCGGCTGGTTTATTATTGGTTTTCCTCAAGGCATATTAATGTATGTTCCCCCAATATTAATTTACAGCATTTTTGAAGATGAAAGTGTTGTCGGTTATTTAAATGCCAGTTTTCTAACGGTTTCAATTATTATCAGTTTTATTTTCTCGAGGTTCGCCAATATAGAACATACCCGAAGATATCTGTGGATTGCTGCCATTGGCTTTGTATTATCTGGGACATTCTTAACATGGGAAATTGCGACATGGAGTGTGATTATTTTTATGATTACACAGAACATGTTTAAACCATTACAGGCAAATGCTTATGCAGCCTATTATTTCAGATGGATTGACCGAATACCATTAGGATCGGAATTCCGTGTAGAGTCGGTAGTATTAAGAGAGACGATTATTAATATAGGACGTGGTCTAGGTATTATCAGCTTTATGTTATTTGCAGATGGGATAGATACAGGGACTGCTGCTTACGTTATTGTTGGAGCGATGATCGTTCAATTAATATTGCCATTAGTAATCAAAAAAGAAGGAGTGGAAAGATAAATGGGATCAATTAATCAGTGGGAACAGGCAGAACCAGGTGTAAAAAGAAAGATTCATAGCCCTGGTGAGAAGGTAATGATGATGGAAGTGGTCTTTGAAGAAGGCGCAGAAGGGTCCAGCCACAGCCACCCGCACGAACAATTAACCTATTGTTTGGAAGGAAAGCTTGCTTTTCATATTGATGGAAAAGAAGTTTTACTTGAGCAAGGACAATCTCTGCATATCCCTTCTGATGCGGTACATGGAGTGAGAGCATTAATGCCAAGTCGTTTGCTGGATGTGTTCACACCATTAAGAGAAGATTTATTAGATTAGGAGTGAGAATATGGGTTTATTTGATATTACAACATATGGAGCAATTAACAACGGAACGGCAGACAGCACAAAAGCAATTCAAGCTGCAATAGAGGCATGTGCGGAAGCTGGTGGCGGAACGGTATATGTACCAGCAGGGACGTACCATACTGGGCCAATTCAGTTAAAAAGCAATATGACACTATATTTAGAAGCGGGGTCACTTCTTTCTTTTACGGATGATTTCGATGCATACCCTGTTGTGAAAACGAGATGGTCAGGTTATGTCTGTCACGGATTTATGCCGCTGATCTTTGGTCAAAATGTTTCCAATGTGGCGATTAAAGGAGACGGAATCATTGATGGCAACGGACGGGAATGGTGGAAAGTAAACCGCCGCTTACGTAATAAGGAACATTACCAATCAGCCAAAACAGAGGAAATTGCGAAAGCAAATGCAGATTTTACCGAACCAGCTGATACGAACTTAGTAGAATGGCCTTCCCAATTTTTACGTCCGCCATTAATTCAGTTTTTCGAAGCGGAAAATGTGACGATTAACGGTGTAACGGTTAGAAATTCTCCTTTTTGGAATACCCATTTAGTATTTTGTAAGAATGTTTCCATCCATCAGGTTCATTTTCAAAATCCTTCTGATACACCGAATGGGGATGGGCTGGATGTGGAATCATGTCTTAATGTCCGCATATCTGATTGTCATTTTGATGTTGGTGATGACTGTGTTGTCTTGAAATCCGGGATAAATGAAGATGGGCGAAAATATGGTGTTCCTACTAAGAATGTGACGATTACCAACTGTACGATGCATCACGGGCATGGCGGTGTGGTACTCGGCAGTGAGAATTCAGGCGGAATTGAGAACATAACGGTTTCTAACTGTGTGTTTGATGGTACGGACAGAGGTATCAGAATTAAAACAAATCGTGAGCGGGGCAGCTATATTCGCAATCTTCTCGTTAATAATGTCTGGATGGATGACGTGTTATGTCCAATTGCGATTAACTCTTTCTACCGTCACGGTGTGAGCAGAAGCAATCCTGAATTATTGGATGCAGCAGCCATTCCAGTTAGCCATAAAACACCGATAGTAGAAAAGATCAGAATTAGCAATGTTACAGCAAGAAATTGCCGCGCGGCTGCAGGATTCATTTATGGATTGCCGGAAATGCCGGTAAAAGATGTAGATATCAATCATGTGACCATTGAGATGACGCAAGATGACCAGATACCTGGCGGGGAACCTGATATGGTGCGGGAAGTGATTGAGATGGCAGGTGAAGGGATTTTTGCAAAATATGTCGATGAGTTAAACCTGCATCATGTAAAAGTACTGACAAGAAAAGGTCCTGCACTTCATGTCGAGGAGTCTAAAAATATTGTCCTTGATCAGTTTACATTAAAGAATGAAACAATAGAAACTGCTGTAGTAACAAGTACGGATACAGAAAATTTGGAAATTCGCGGTTCTCAATATGAGAAATTGGGAGACCAGTATCATCTGAATGAACGAAAGGGAGTTAAAATGTAATGACAAAAACATTTAAAAATCCAATCATTCCAGGGTTTTATCCAGATCCGTCCATTTGCCGGGTGGGTGATGATTATTATCTGGTAACATCCAGTTTTGAATATTTTCCAGGTGTACCTATTTTCCATAGTAAAGACTTGGTTAATTGGAAACAAATCGGCCATGTGCTGGACAGACCAGAGCAATTGAACTTAGATCAAACACCAAACTCCCGTGGTATCTACGCACCAACGATTCGTTATCATGAAGGAACTTTCTATATGATTACAACATTTGTTGTCAGTCAAACAGGTGCAAGACGAAATTTCTATGTGACAGCAACAGATCCAGCTGGTCCTTGGTCTGATCCAAACTGGCTGGAAGATGCACCGGGAATTGACCCATCTTTATTATTTGATGATGATGGCAAAGTGTATTACACAGGAAACCGCAAGCCGCCAGAAGGACCGAAGTACTTGAAGCATAACGAAATTTGGCTGCAGGAACTCGACCTTGAGAAGAAGCAGCTTGTAGGACCAAAGTACAGTTTATGGGATGGTGCTCTAAAGAACGCGCATGCACAGGAAGCACCACACTTGTACAAAATTAATGGCTGGTATTATTTAATCATCGCAGAAGGCGGAACAGGTCATACACATGCTGTGACAATTGCCAGAAGCAAGAATGTGACAGGTCCGTATGAAATGACAGAAACAAATCCTATTCTGACCCACCGACATTTAGGAAACAATCACCCGATTGTAAATGTTGGGCATGCAGATATTGTGGAAACACAAAATGGTGACTGGTGGATGGTTTGTCTGGCATCTCGTCCATATGGTGGATATTACCGCAACTTAGGCAGGGAAAGTTTCCTTGTGCCATTTATTTGGGAAGATGGCTGGCCAATTGTTAATCCAGGCAAAGGCCTGATTGAAGAGGAAATGAGTTTTCCTAATTTAGCCGAACATAAATGGCCGGCATTACCAGCTCACGATCCATTTGAAGCAGAAAAATTGGATGATAGATGGAATTTCTTAAGAACACCTCGCGGGGAGTTTTGGTCATTAACAGAAAGACCGGGATATCTGCGCTTAAAAGCGAAAAAGGAATCAATGATGGAAGAAGAGAACCCTGCATTTGTCGGAAGAAGACAACAGCACATTGATTTTATGGCACAAACTGTGATGGAGTTTTCACCTGAAGATGTCAATGAGACGGCAGGACTTGTATTACTGCAAAACCATGATTACCAGTTCCGATTGGAAGTAATCTTAGAGAATAATCAATCTCATATTCAACTAATCAGAAGAGAAGCTGGTAATGATGAGGTAATTGCCAAGAAAGAAATTGCCTCAGATAAAATCTACTTAAAAGTGGAGGCAGTTGGTCAAGCTTATTCTTTCTACTTTGCAGAACAGGCATTTGAATGGACTTTATTAGCTGGAGAAGTAGATGGTACGATTTTAAGTACAGATAAAGCAGGCGGGTTTATTGGTGCGTACATGGGTCTATTCTGTTCAGCTAATGGAAAAGAAAGTAATAATTATGCTGATTTTGATTGGTTTGAATATCAAGGATTCAACGAATAGAGAGGAGAGAGATAGATGACAGTAAAACAAAGAAGTGCATTAGATTGGGCAAAGCTAGCATGTGATACATTAATGAATCAGTATGAGCCTGTTAAGCTGCCGCCAGCAGACCGCTGGCATTATCATCAAGGTGTTTTCCTTTGCGGAATGCATGATGTATGGCAACGAACAGGGGAGCAAAAATATTTCGATTACTTTAAAGAATATGTTGATAAGCTGATTGATGAGGAAGGAAACTTCTATTTTGCAAGAAGTGAATTAGATGCGATTCAGCCAGGCTTGTTATTGTTGCCGTTATATAAACAAACATATGATCAACGGTATAAAACAGCGGCAGCTAAATTACGCAATCTATTAAATACGTTAAACAAAACAAAAGAAGGCGGATTCTGGCATAAAGACAAATATCCATACCAAATGTGGTTAGACGGTCTGTACATGGCTGGACCGTTTACGATTCAATATGGTCAGATGTTTGATGAACCGGAACTGACAGACTTAGTCATGGAACAAGAACGTTTAATGCGTAAAAATACGAAAAAAGAAAATGGACTGTATTACCATGGATATGATGAGAGCAAGCAGACACCATGGGCAACAGAAAAGGGTCATGCTCCAGAAGTTTGGGGCCGTGCACTTGGCTGGTACAGTATGGTAACAGCTAATTTTATTGAAATGCTGCCAGAAGAGCATGAAAAGCGTGATGAATTAAAGCAGGTTGTTCATGAATTAATTGATGCGTTAATTAAGTATCAGGATGAAGCGACTGGCTTATGGTATCAAGTAGTCGATAAAGCAGAAGATGAGGGCAACTATTTGGAAAGTTCCTGTTCATGTTTGTTTGCCTATGCGATTGCAAAAGCTGTAAACAAAGGATATATTGATAAATCTTACTGGTCATATGCCGAAAAAGCATTCCAGGGATTAGTAGAAAATAAAGTGGAAATCGATGAAAAAGGCAACTTCCATTTGCATGATATCTGTATAGGTACATCTATCGGAACTTATGATTATTATGTCAATCGTGAAACAAGTACGAACGATCTTCATGGAGTGGGAGCATTTATTCTTGCTAGTGTCCAATTAGCTATTGGAAGTGAGAATAACTAATGGAAAAGGTACAGCTTTTTTTAGCAGGGGATTCGACGATGTCTCATTATGAGCCGTCCGCTTATCCCCGCATGGGCTGGGGCCAGGCATTACCGTCTTTTTTAAATGATCGTTTAACAGTAAAGAATCATGCTGCCTCAGGCCGGAGCACGAAATCATTTATTGAGGAAGGTCGCTGGTCAGATATGGAGAAAGAGTTTCAGGAAGGCGACTATGTTCTCATTCAATTTGGACATAATGACGAGAAGCCGGATGAAGCGAGGGCAACCAAGCCTTTCACAACATATCAGGAGAATTTAACTTTCTTTATTAACCGTGCACGTGCAGCTAAAGTAACACCTATTCTATTAACATCTATTGCGCGAAGGCATTTTGATCAAGATGGTAACTTACTAGAGACACATGGAGATTACCCGAGAGCAATGCGGGAAGTCGGGATCACAGAGGGTGTTGTCTGTATTGATATGTTAGATAAAACGAGAGAGGCATTAATGGAGTTAGGACCTGCCCGTTCCAAAGATTGGTTTATGTGGCTTGAACCAGACCACTATATAGGCTATCCTAATGGTGAACAGGATGATACACATCTAAAAGACATAGGAGCACATGCTCATGCAAACATTTTCGTTCAGGAACTAGAGCGGTTACATCATCCTCTCCGTTTATATCTAAAAAGAAATGAGGCAGCCAAATGAACAAATTACGTGTTTTATCAAATCTCCAATCACAAAAAGTTGTAGCAGTTATCAGGACAGATACGGTCGATCAAGCCGTAAAAGTAGCAGATGCATGTATTAGCGGGGGAATGAAAGCGATTGAATTAACCTACTCCATTCCCCATGTGGAAGAAGCTGTAGAAATTTTAAACAAAAAGTATGTGGATGACCAGGAGGTTACGGTCGGTGTCGGAACTGTCCTTGATGCTTATACAGCAAGGCAAGCGATATTCGCTGGTGCGTCATTTATTGTTGGTCCGTCATTTGATGCGGAAACTGCGAAACTATGTAACTTATATCAAGTACCGTATATGCCTGGCTGTTTAACCGTTACTGAAATCAAGGAAGCAATGGAAGCGGGCGCTGATGTGGTAAAAATCTTTCCTGGCAGTAATGTCAGCCCAGGCTTTTTGAAAGCGGTGCATGCCCCGATACCGCAGGCGAATATGATGCCGACTGGCGGTGTGAGTCTTGACAATATGGTGGAATGGTTTAAGAACGGTGCTGTTGCTGTTGGTATTGGCGGCAATTTAGTTGCCCCAGCTAAAACGGGTGATTATGGAAAGATTACAGAGCTCGCCAAGCAATATGTCGAGAAAGTGAAAGAGGCGAGTGTATGAAAGTATTAACATTCGGTGAAATGCTGCTCAGATTGACAACAGATCCTACAGTCAGGCTGCAGCAAACCAATCAATTCACTTTTTATTATGGTGGGGCGGAAGCAAATGTTGCTGTTTCTTTAGCCAATTTCGGGGTGGAAACAAGCTATATCAGTAAAGTGCCTGATAACACTATTGGTGAAGCTTGTGAAAAATATCTGCAATCCTATCGAATAAACACTGGTAATTTGCTTAAAGGCGGCGAAAGACTAGGATTATACTATGTGGAATCCGGGATTGGGAACCGCTCCAGTCAAGTAACCTATGATCGAAAGTTTTCAAGTTTTTCTCAATTGCAGAAGGATGAGCTGGATTGGGATAGAATATTAGAGGGGATAGATCTTTTCCATACAACTGGAATAACACTCGCACTGTCAAAAGAATTACAGGAAATTACCCTATTTGCAATGAAACAGGCAAAACAACGCGGAATAAAAGTCAGCTTTGATTTTAATTTTCGGTCCAAATTGTGGAGTCAGAAAGAAGCGAGTGAAGCAATTGTAAAAGTATTACCATATGTGGATATTGCTTTTTGTAATCATATGGATGCGGTTTATTTATTACATATCGATCCATTAAAAGAAGAAGGAAATCACCAGCAGAAACTGAAATACTATTATGAGGAAATTCAAAAAAGATATCCTGGTATAACCACTTTTGCATCGACTAAAAGAGAGGTTAAAACATCTTCTGAACATAAGTTAGAGGGGTATATCTTTACCAATCAGGAACTAGTAAAAACCGACAGTTATCATATTGATCCAGTTATTGATCGTATTGGCGGGGGGGATGCGTATGCAGCAGGGATTTTGTTTGGGGTGATGAATAAGTGGAATCCAGACAAAATTGTTAACTTTGCAACAGCCGCAAGTGTTCTCAAACATACAATCACAGGCGATGCTAACGCCTTTTCTGCAGCAGAAGTAGAACAATTTATGCAGAGTCTTAATCAAGAGATTAGCAGATAATTAATTTCAAGGAGGAATTATTCATGGAAGTACGTTATGCAAACCACCCAGAAGAAATTAGAAGGTATAATACAGACGAGTTACGTGAGAAATTCTTAGTTGAAAAACTATTTGAAGCAGGAAAAGTTCACTTAAATTATACCCATGTTGATCGGATGATCTTTGGCGGAGTGACTCCGGCATCTGAAGACTTGACGATCAAATTAGATAAACAGCTTGGTGTAAGTTACTTCTTAGAACGCCGGGAACTTGGCATTATTAATATTGGTAATGAAGGTTACGTTATTTTAGATGGTGAACGTTATGAAATGAAACGACATGATGGTCTTTATGTAAGCCGCGGTACAAAAGAAGTTTGGTTTGGCTCAAATGACCCGGCAAACCCTGCAAAATTCTATATTAACTCAGCTCCAGCCCATCATACTTACCCAACAGTAAAAATTGATATTAAAGATATTAAACCATTGGAATTAGGTGAATCTGGTACATTAAATGAACGGAGAATTCACCAGTATATCCATCCAAATGTTTGTGAAAGCTGTCAGCTGCAAATGGGGTTAACGATGCTGCAGCCAGGCAGTGTCTGGAATACAATGCCGGCACATACCCATGATCGCCGCAGTGAAGTGTATCTATATTTTGATATGGAACCGGATACGCGTGTATTCCACTTTATGGGTGAACCAAGTGAAACGAGACACCTTGTATTGAAAAATGAACAAGCAGTCATTTCGCCAAGCTGGTCGATTCACAGTGGTACAGCGACTAGTAATTATACATTCATCTGGGGAATGTGCGGCGAGAACATTACTTATGATGATATGGATCACGTTAAAATGGATGAGCTTCGCTAAGGAGGTATAGAAAGTGAGTTTACAAGACTTTTCTTTAGATTATTTTTCATTAAAAGGCAAAACAGCCATTATTACAGGTGGTAATACCGGGCTTGGTCAGGCATATACGGTTGCTTTGGCAAAAGCAGGTGCCAATGTCTTTGTTGTCACACATGGTACGAACTGGGAGGAAACAAAAGAACTGCTTTCAGGTGTGGAAGGGAATGCCGAATTTCACCAGGCCGATTTGTCAGATCGTGAACAATTAAAAAAAGTGGTTCCAGCATGTGTGGACACATTTGGTACTGTTGATATTTTAGTAAATAACGCTGGTACGATCCGTCGGAATCCACTGCTTGAGTATAAAGATGAGGACTGGGATGATGTGATAGCACTAAACTTAGATGCTGTTTACTTATTAAGTCAGGCGGCAGCAAAAGTAATGGTAGAAAGACGTGCAGGTAAGATTATTAATATTGCTTCCATGCTTTCTTTCCAAGGCGGTAAATTCATTCCGCCATATACAGCTAGTAAGCATGCGATCGCAGGCCTAACGAAATCATTCGCCAATGAACTGGCAGAACATAATGTACAAGTAAATGCAATTGCGCCAGGCTATTTTGCTACAAAAAATACTGCGCCAATCCGTGCTGACGAAAAGCGGAGTGCGGAAATAATTTCACGTATCCCTGCAGGTCACTTTGCAGATCCGAGCGAATTAATGGGAACTGTAGTTTACTTAGGAAGTAAAGCATCGGATTATATGAATGGACATGTTTTAGCTGTCGACGGAGGATGGCTGGCAAGATAATGGAAGAGTGACTGGCTTAAAGGCTGGTCATTCTTTTTCAGGTTTTAGTTGAAAAGGAGTCTGATAAGATGAGGCTGAATTTAGGTATTCGTGGACATGATATTGCTTTTCAGGAACCAGAACAGATTGCAAAGGAAGCGGCATCAAAAGGCTTAGGTGCAGTTCAATTGGCACTGGCCAAATCTTTTCCAGATTTGCCAACACAAACAGGATCATTAAGTCCTGGATTTGCCAAATACATGTACAAGGCATTTGCTGATCATGATATTAATATTGCCATATTAGGTTGCTATATTAATATGATTCATCCTGATGAGACAAAACGGGAGCAGCTTCTTTCCAGATTTAAGGAACATATCCGTTTTGCCAGAGACTTTGGCTGCAGTATCGTCGCATCAGAAACTGGGAATGTAAATGAAAAGATGGGCTATACAGAAGATAACTTTACGGAAGAGGCTTTTCAAAAAGTTGTGAAGAGTGTGAAGGAATTAGCGGATGAGGCAGAAAAGTGGGGTGTGATTGTAGGGATTGAAGGTGGCATCAATCATCCGATTCATACACCACAATTAATGCGCCGTTTATTAGATGAGGTTGATTCCAATCATCTGCAAGTTATTCTCGATCCAGCTAATTTTATGTCAATGGATAATTACGAGAACCAGGAGAACGTATTTCAAGATTGCTTCTCGCTTTTTGGTGATAATATTGTGGCGATTCATGCGAAGGATTTTATTATTGAGGATAACTGGATTAAGATGGTCCCGGTTGGTAAGGGGATATTACGATATGATCTCTTATTTTCCTGGCTGAAAGAAAACAAACCATATATAGAAGTATTATTAGAAAATACGAAAGAACCATATATTGATGAAAGTGTAGCATATTTACATGAGCAATATGACAAAGTGTGATAAAGTAATTTGTTTATCATGGAAAATAAAGGAACCGAAGAAGCATACCAATTAAGATAGGATTGGTATGCTATTTTTGATATAATGGGGTTGAATGTGCCCTGATTACATACTTTCCTTAAGGTTCGCTAACTCAAGTAATTTTGATATAAAATGAATAAATTGAGTTTAGATACAGTTAAAAAAGGGAATTATCTTTTATATTTGGGATATACAATACAAGGGGGAACCAATAGTGGATATTGTTTTCGAAGATTCGTTTCAATTGAGAGACTTTTTTTATGCGAATAAGGATAATTTTGAAGCAACTTTGTTATCAGAAGCAGTAAACGTGAAACATAAAATTGATGAAATATTAAAAGTAGGTAATATAGATTTAGTGAATAACGCCCATCAGTTAATTGTTTATATTATTGACAGTGAGGATGACAAACTAAAAAGTTTTGCCAAGCAGGAAGGGATCGCATGGGCATCACAATCGATAGAAATAACGTTTAAGCTGGAATGGGTTCAAGCTATTCGCCGTTCTTTATGGATATTTATACATAGATACAATTATCTGTCATCTGATTTTGAAATTAGTGATCTGTTTAGATTGGAACAGGAAATAAACAATCGGGTTGATATGTTCTTAAATACCTTTTTTATCAATTATTCTACTTACAAGGATGCTTTAATAAGTGAACAAAAGAAATTAGTTGAAAATCTGTCTGTTCCGATTATTCCTATAGATGACAGTATCAGTATCCTGCCATTAATTGGGGCCATTGATTTTAATCGTATGTATATTGTAAAAGAGAAAGTATTTACAGAAGTATCGGATACTCGTATTCAAACATTAATTATTGATTTATCAGGTATTGCAACAATGGATGAAATCGTTACATCCGAACTGTTAAAAACAATTAATGGTATTTCCATGATGGGCTGCTCTTCCGTAATAACCGGATTACGTAAGGAAGTTGCAAAAGAAATGACAGACTTGGGAATCCAATTTAATGCAGAAACAGAGAAATTAGGGACATTGCAGCAGGCATTAGGAAAATACTTATTGAATGATAGAAAATCAATAAGTATGAATGGCAGTGACCAGTCGAATATAAATGTTTACTAATTAATGCTTCGTTAAAGTGATAATATCAGCTTGGTATATAAGAAAGAAAAAGAGCAGTTCTCGGAAATTGCTCTTTTTCTTATTTCAAGCTTGTTGTTTTTTAGGAAAAATCGTATAACTGAAACTAATTACAAAATCAATGGCTAATACTAATGACCAGATAAGGAAAATTTGCGTTAATTGTGCCGTTTGCTGTTCATTATTAATATACCAAATAATACTTGCAAGGAAGCTGCAGCCGATTAGCCATGCGATGAGATGGCGATACCAGCCCTGTCTCTCGGACTTGGCAAATTCCTTTCCGTACTTTTTCTTCTTAACTGGCTTTGGACCATTCGCGAAATAATAAGCAAATCGAACATCAGCCCATCTGATCATTTGATGACCAAACGAAATGCTGACTCCAATATAGATTGCAGCAATCCCGTGAATGACCGTAGCAGTCGCCCCATTTTTTAAATCAATCACTGTAGCAATCAGTAAAACTAAATCAACAACAGGTGTACAAATGAGAAGAATAGCACTTAATTTTTCCTTTTTCATCACATATCTTGCAAACAATCCAGCTATCACAAATACCCAGAAACCGACTTCGCAAAGAATGATTAACCATCCAATCATGTGAACATTCTCCTTTTTTTAATACATTTGTATTAAATCATATCATATTATTAAATTAATCACAGCGCTAACCGTCTGTAACTCCCCCACTTTAAAATTATGGAGTAACACGAAGATAGTAAGTGGGGATAACAGACGCTAAGCATCCTGATAAGTTTCGCTAATGATCAGTGTGGGAGGTTAAAACCCCCACTGATCAAAGTCTCACTTTATACAAGTGTGTTAAAATAAAAATATGCCAAAAATAGTAGATCATGATCAGCGAAAAGTGCATATTGCAGAAGCCACATGGAAAGTCATTGTAGAAAATGGGCTGGAAAAGGCCACAGTCAGAAAGGTTGCCGCAACTGCTGGATTATCAGTTGGTTCGTTACGCCATTACTTTTCCACCCAATCGGAATTACTTCAGTTTTCAATGAAACTTGTTACAGAAAGAGTGACACAAAGAATCCAATCTTCTCATTATAAAGGTGACCGTGTCGATATTGCTATTCAAGCATTAGGGGAGATGCTGCCATTGGATGAAGAGCGGAAGATAGAAATGGAGGTCTGGTTTGTCTTTTCATCGAAAACACTCGTTGATAAGAAATTGAAGCAACTTAGTGAAGCTACATTTGAGGAGATGCATAATGGATTAATCAATATTATGCAATTTCTCCAAAAGGGAAACTTATTAAAACCTGGTTTGGATGAAAAATTGGAAATAAGCCGGCTGCATGCCATTATTGATGGCATGGCACTGCATCATTTACTTCATCCTGACAAGCTTACCTACGAAAAAATGATCGATACATTGACATATCATCTGAAATCGATAGTAGAAAGAGGGAATGAGAGTTGATAAACCATCCACCAGATGAACAGCATATTGATGCAGAAATGTTGAAGATAGAAGTGAATATTGATGATTCACCTGGCGAATGGCTGGGCTATGTAATGGAGAAATTGTTCGATGCCGGAGCAAATGATGTTTATTATACACCGATTTATATGAAGAAAAACCGGCCCGCAGTGTTATTGCAGTTATTATGCAGTAAAGCGCGTTTGGAGGAAATGAAGCAAATTTTAATTACAGAAACGACAACACTTGGCATTCGGTATTATCCATTAACTGTTTTCCGGATGGAAAGACAAATACGAAAGGTTTTAACCAAATGGGGAGAGATTACCGTAAAAGAAGGAGTGCAAAATGGAGAGGTAATAAAATCTTCGCCAGAATATGAAGACTGCCGAAGAATTGCCGAGAAATATCAGATTCCATTGAAAGATGTTTATGCGGAAGTGTGGAGAAAGTTAGATTAACGGTAAAAAACAAACGAGGTGGGATATAACTATTATGTTCCACCTAAAAGACGAATGTTTATAAAAAATGTACGCATAATAGGGATAATGTGCAGTAACATTTTTAAAGTAGTTTTTGAAATCTATAG
This sequence comes from Gracilibacillus oryzae, assembly GCF_009498735.1. Classification (GTDB taxonomy): domain Bacteria; phylum Bacillota; class Bacilli; order Bacillales; family Amphibacillaceae; genus Gracilibacillus; species Gracilibacillus oryzae. The sequence goes on along the minus strand of NZ_ML762428.1, from coordinate 104,839 downwards.
TGTGCAAGGATGTCGCTCCGTCCGGCCACTTCGCTTTCCGTGGGCTCGGCTTCAGCTAACTTTACAAAGAAGGGCACTTTGTAAAGTGGATCTTCACCTCTCGCTGTCCCACAGGAGTCTGCGTGGCCGGCCTACGCTTTAGAGTTGCTTTACGATGGTGGTGACAGAAGAATCGTTTAGCTCATAACTATCAAACTTCTACTTCCTATAAAAATTGTAGAGCCTCATTCAAGCGTAGTCCGATTGCGGAGACTCCTGTGGGAACAGGGCGAGCTGAAGATCCACTTGGTGAAGCGGGTTTCTTCAACAAGTTAGCTGAAGCCGTCCCCACGGAAAGCGAAGCAATCGGACGTAGCGGCGTCATTGCACCCAAATAATTTCAAAATCACCTTTTATTATTTACTGCACATAATCCCTAATATGTGCAGTAAGTAACAACTTATAATAGGATAAGGAAAAGGATAGAGGCAGTGTCCCATACTCTTTTATTTCGCTATCATTCCATTACTTCAAATTCAATCTTTGCTTCCATTTGATAATCCGTTTTTTGATCGTCGTTTTCACCATTCGTATAGAAATCGGCTATCCCGTTGACCTTATATTTTCCTTCAGGGAAGCTATTTTCGAGGAAGTCCTTCATAAAGGCAATATAATCTTTGTCATCCGCTTCACTGTATGACCCCGCAACCTCATATTGCTGCCGCAGTGGTTCTCCTTTTTTGATGGTAGTAGTAAGTAATGGCTCATTCATAGGGTAGCCTATTTCATATCCTGCCGTTAATTCTTTTATCGGGAAAGAAAAAGGAGATGCAGCATGATAAATGGTTATCTCCTGCTTATTACCCACATATTCAAGTTCTGCAAATAGCTTCACATCTTCTCCAGTTTGATAGGATTCTTGCTCTGTTATTAATCGGTAAATAAATTCTCCTTGTTGCACTTCAGCAATAATTGGTGTATTTTCTGAAGAGTCCGTTGTTTCATTTTGCATAGCCGTACCGCATCCTGACAGAAGCAGCAGCCCAATTACTAGAATCATCCTTTTCAATTAAAATCGCCTCCCTTTATGTAATGAGACGATTTCCATGTAATTAAGTTACAAAATTTCAGGTGGCGGGCCAGTACTTTCTCTTTCCGTTAGAGTTGGCGATAATTTTTTTACCAGTTCGATTTCTTCGTCAGATTCAATCCGCTCAATAATAGAATGGACAATTTCTTCTGCCAGAACATCAACAGGTACACCAGCGCAAGTCATTGGGACTTCCATTGTGGCCATTTGGGGGATGTTGTCATAGCTGACTATGGAAATATCCTCAGGGACCTGCACACCTTTCTCCTGCAGAGCCCGTAAGATTCCTCCACTTATATCATAACTCCCGCCAATAATCGCAGTTGGCCGTTTATCTTGTTCCAGCATTATGTCTGTAGCTGTATAACCATCAAACCAATTAAGCCCATTTGAATTTATAATAGTGATATTCTCGTCCAGTTTGAAATGTTTCATCGCTTTTTCATAGCCTTCCACTTTCTCTGACTGAAGTGCATCTTCTTGGTCTAAATGTCCAATGTAAGCAATTCGGCGATGTCCAAGCTCGACTAAATGCTGGACAGCTTTTTGCATGGAAGCTTCATGGTTCGCATCAATGATAGGGTAAGCTGATTCATTTTTTCCGGATACCCCATATATAACAACGGGAATGTTTTCAGTCGATACAGTGATTGAATTAGATTCCCCAAAAACAATCATCCCGTCAACTTGAAACTTCTTAAAAGTGTCCATTGCTGTTTCGGGAGCATCAACTGATAAGATCATCGAATAGGATGTTGTTTCGAAAGCTTTACTAATGTTCGTAACTAATGTAGCTAGTACAATCCTTTCAATTGTCGGCCACATTAAGCCAATCACATCTGTTTTTTTACGGACTAATTGTTTCGCAGCCAAATTCGGTTCATACCCCATTTCGGCAGCCACTTTTAATATTTTTCTTTTGGTTATTTCTTTCACCAGCGGACTGTTATTTAATGCTTTAGAAACAGTGGAATAGCTTACACCAGCGACTTTGGCAATATCTTTAATTGTTACTGTCATCTTCATCACCTATATCTTTCAAAAAATAATCACTTTTCTGTTGAGATCTTTGTTTAAATAGTATATCATAAAAATAACAACGTTGTTATTTATTTTCGCAAAATAATTGGAACCGTTAACAACGGAATAATATGAGGGAGTGGAGTAGAGTGGAGCAATTTAATGGATTAATAGAATCATTGGCACAGGGAAATGCCCCAACATCGGAAAATGGAGTGACTGTTTACGAAAGCTCTTTTGAACAGAAAAATGGCACAAATCTTGTAATGGTTAAGTCAGGTACAGACAAATACTTGTTAGCTGCTGGAGAAAGTGATTTATTTAATGAGCTGAATGGTGAGAATTCAGGCAGTGGCAAAGTTTGTGCATTATCACATGAAAATCGATTGGTCCTTAATAAATATTTTGATTATACCGTTCCACAGGCATTCGGTACCGAAATTGCGACAATGGGACTTGGTGATCGCCTTGGTGTGGCATCTCCTGGCCATATTGAAACAACAAGAAACCGAAAAGTGAAGCCAATCTTAGCACAGCAGAGTATTCGTGAATTAACCTTATTAAATCGTACGATGACAGATATTTTGGATGCTGCGAGTTTTGCGGTATTCCAGGAAGGTTACAAGGATGGATATGGGGCAGATGCCGATCATATTAAGTTAGAGAAAGATATTGCTTATGCAATTGAGCTTGGCTTCAGTTTCTTAACATTAGACTGTTCAGAACAAATCCGCAACGATATCGAAGGGGCATCTTCTGAAGATATTCAGAAAGAATTTGCAGCACTTCCAGTTGATCGAAAAGAATACTATAACAGCCACTATTTAAATAAAACATTTGATGTACAAGGTTTAGAGATTGCGTATGATGAAGAAAGTCTTGTTAAAAATGTGTTAGTATACGGGGAAGCAATTGACTTTATGGAGCATGTATTTAATGAACATGTGTCAAAAGCTGACAAAGCAATTGATTTTGAAATTTCAATTGACGAAACAGAAACGGTAACAGCACCTGAAGCTCATTTCTTCGTTGCGGAAGAGTTGAGAAGAAGAGGGGTAACTGTACAAAGTCTAGCGCCGAGATTCTGCGGTGAATTCCAAAAAGGGATTGACTATATTGGCGACATTGAACAATTTGAAAAAGAATTACACGAACATGCAGAAATTGCAAAATACTTTGGCTACAAATTAAGTATTCACTCAGGCAGTGACAAGTTTAGTGTGTTCCCAATTATCGGCAAGTACACAGAAGGTCTTTTACACATTAAAACAGCTGGTACAAACTGGTTAGAGGCAGTTCGAGTTATTGCAGTAGAAAATCCGGACCTTTACCGCCGTATGCATTTGTATGCAGAAGAACACTTTGAAGAAACCCTGCAATATTATCATGTAACACCAGATTTGGAGAGTATTGCCCCATTAAATGATACATCAGATACTGATCTGCCAAAGTATATGGATCATGATGCCGCAAGACAGTTATTCCATGTGACATATGGTATACTATTAACTGCAAAAGATGAGTCAGGTGCAGACTTATTCCGCACAGAGTTTTTCGAGACACTGTTAAACAATGAAGACACTTACCGGAATGGTCTGGTAAAACATATTGGACGTCACTTAGACTTATTAGGACTCTAAAAAGTAATTAAACTAAAAAGGCAGGGATTCAAATGAAAGCTTTTATGGATGATAATTTCGAATTGAATAACCAAACAGCAGAGAAGTTATACCATGAATATGCCAAAGATTTACCAATTATCGATTACCATTGCCACCTAAGCCCTGAAGAGATTTATGAGAACACACAATTCGAGAATATTACGAAAGTCTGGCTTTATGGTGACCATTACAAATGGCGTGCAATGCGAGCAAACGGTATTGAAGAAAAGTATGTGACAGGTGATGGCAGTGATTATGATAAGTTCCTTGCATGGGCAAAAACAGTTCCAATGCTTATTGGTAATCCGTTATACCACTGGACTCACTTGGAATTAAAGCGTTACTTTGGTGTAGAAGAACCATTAAATGAAAACACAGCACCAGCAATCTGGGAAAAAGTTAATAACCAGCTGACTAGTGGTGAATGGAATGTTCGTGATTTTATTGTAAAATCAGGTGTTGAGGTTGTTTGTACAACAGATGATCCGACTGATTCCCTGGAATATCATGAAAAGATTAAAGCTGACGATAGTTTTAATGTAAAAGTACTACCTAGTTTCCGACCGGATAAAGGATTGGAAATTAATCGCAATACATTCGTTGACTGGGTGGCAAAACTGGCAGAAGTTTCTGAAATGACGATAGATTCATATGATGCTTTCCTGCAAGCACTTGAAAAAAGAATTGAATTCTTCCATGAAGTTGGCGGACGCGTTTCTGACCATGCCATTGATACTGCAATGTATGAAGAGGCAACAGAAGAAGAAGTTGCGCAAATTTTCGCAAAAGGGATTAAAAATGAAAAAGTCTCTTTAGAAGAAGAGAAAAAATTCAAATCCTATACATTGACTTTTCTTGGAAAAGAATATCATAAAAGAGGCTGGGCAATGCAATATCATATTAATGCCCACCGCAATAACAACACACGCATGTTTAATAAATTAGGACCTGACACTGGCTTTGATTCGATGAATGATGCATTAATCGCAGAGCCATTAGTAAGATTACTAGATTCACTTGATCGGGCAGATGCATTGCCAAAAACAATCCTGTATTCATTGAACTCTCGTGATAATGTTACACTTTCCACGATCATTGGCAGCTTCCAGGGCGGAGGAGTACCAGGGAAAATGCAGTTTGGTACAGCATGGTGGTTCAATGATACAAAGCTTGGTATGATTGACCAAATGGAAAAATTAGCAGACAATGGTGTATTCAGCCGTTTTATCGGAATGCTGACAGATTCAAGAAGCTTCCTTTCTTACACGCGTCATGAGTATTTCCGCCGCATTATGTGTAACCTTGTTGGGGAATGGGTAGAGAATGGCGAATATCCAAATGATGAAGAAGCTTTAAAACAAATTGTACAAAATATTTCGTACTATAATGCGAAAGAGTACTTTGGATTTTAAATTTTTTGAAAGAAGCACAGACTCTGAGAGGTTTGTGCTTCTTTTTGGTTGGGGTAGATAGATCGATTAGTTGAAAAAAGCAGAAAATGTCGAAACCTAAAGCAAGAGAAGGAAATCTGCAAATAAAATGTGGAAACTGCAAATAAAGCTTGGAATTTGCAAATAAATTACGAAAGGTGCAAATAAAGAATGGAAACTGCAAATAAAATTCAATATCTGCAAATAAAGTTCCCGCAGCTATCCGCTTTTTTATAAAAAACGAAACAATAACTCTGCAAACCCCCGCTTAACCTTCCAGCACTTTCACATGAAATTTACGGGATCTTGGTCCATCAAATTCACAAAAGTAGATCCCTTGCCAAGTTCCAAGCACAAGACTGCCATTTGAAACTACTAGAGTCTGGTTATGGCCTACTGTGCTCACTTTTAAATGGGCAGCTGTATTTCCTTCCATATGCAAATCTTTGGAATGATCCCAAGGATAAACTTCATCTAGTCTTCTTAGAAAGTCTGTCTTCACATCAGGGTCAGCATTCTCATTTACTGTGATTCCTGCAGTAGTATGAAGAGAGGAAACAATAACCAGCCCATCTTGTACATTCTTTTCTTTTAGAAAGCTTGCCACATCAGAGGTAATGTCAATCATTTCATCATGCTTGTTTGTGCGTAAGGAAAAAGTTTTCTCCATCATTTATCATCCCTTTTTTAAAAATTCTTACAATTCTATTCTACTAGAAATCGTTTCTATGTTAAAATTTTGTGTGTAATCTAACGAAGAGAGGATATGATTAAAATGGCAAAAGCAATACATACAGACAATGCACCACAGGCAATTGGTCCATATTCCCAAGCAATCGACGCAGGAGACTTCGTTTTCGTTTCCGGCCAGATTCCGCTAAATCCTGAAACAATGGAAGTAGTAGAAGGAGATATAACGAAACAAACAGAGCAAGTGATGAACAATCTGCAGGCAGTATTAACAGAGGCTGGACTTACTTTCGGAAATGTTATGAAGTTTACTATCTATATCACAGACATGGACAACTTTGCTGCTATTAATGAAGCATATGCGAAATTCCTGCAGGAGCCATATCCAGCCCGTGCTACAGTAGAGGTTAGCAAGCTGCCAAAAGGTGTAGGTGTCGAAATGGACGTTATTGCAAAGAAATAATCTAAGAAGAACCATCTAGCAAATGTTAGATGGTTTTTACTTTTTTCTTTCCATATCTTCGCAAATCTTGCATAATATAAGAGTAATTACATCTAAAAAGTGCGTGTTCAAAAAGTTGGCAAATTAGAAGCAAGAAGGTCGAGGCGGTGCAATAAGGAGCATCGGAACGTATGGTCTGAATACGTGAGAAGCGGACTCGCAAACCAACGAAGAGATTAGCCGCTTATCATTTGATCACTTTTTGAACATCTCTAAAAGGAGACAATCTATGAAAAAATTACTATCAATGCTTGTTGCAACATTGTTGGTTGGACTAGCACTATCATCTGCAGTATTTGCGAGCAGTGGGGACATTGGAATTGATGAACGTTATGGGAAGCCAAAAGTGGTATTAGGTGAAGCTTTATCTGAAGCCGAAAAAGACCAGGTAAGAAATTTGCTTAACGTAACAGATCCTGAGCAAGTAGATGAGTATATTGTGACAGCGGAAGATTTAGTTAATTTCATTGAAGACAGTGACCCGAGTTCTAATATGTATTCATCAGCGAAGATAACGAGAAAAAGTGAAGGCTATGGTGTTGTTGTTAATATTGTAAACCCTGAGAATATAACACAAGTAACAAATGAAATGTATGCAAATGCTCTCTTAACAGCTGGAATAGAGAATGCGCTGGTAGAAGTTGCTTCACCATTCAAGGTGACAGGCCACTCTGCCTTAGCAGGTGTCTATAAAGCATTCAATGTCGAAGGAGAGTCATTGGACAAAGAAAGAATGGAAGTAGCGAATGAAGAATTAAATGTCGCAACAGACTTAACAAATAATGCCGGTGTGGATGAATCGAAAGTCAGCCAGTTATTGACAGAAATTAAGCAGCAAATTGCTGAGCAAAACCCTGCAACAAAAGAAGATGTAGAACGAATTGTCAGTGAACAGTTAGAAAATCTCAGTATTCAATTAAGTGCGGAAGACCGCGAAATGCTGACAAATCTGTTCGAACAAATGCGTAATTTAAACATCAATTTCGGCCAGGTAACAGAACAGCTTGATACTATCGTCAATGATTTACAAGGAAAGCTGAATGAAGTAACTGGTGGCGATACGGAAGGGTTCTGGCAAGCAGTGAAAGACTTTTTCACCAATTTAATTGATTCGATTAGAGGATTGTTCAGCTAAGACATCATATAGACATATTATAAGGAAAAAGCTCCCGTATGTGACGCGAATCACATACGGGAGCTTTCTTTTTTTCTAATATGAAGGTAAATAAGTTTGATAGAGGAGGCTTTGTGATGAAAAGGCATGTGAACCAAACAGAGGAACATAAACTGCACGGGGCATTTCTATAATGTAAGGGGCAATGCACTTGTCCTCCGGTTTACTTGGCAACCCGCGCCGAACGCAACTGACGAATTATAACGGTCACTCTGTAGCGGAAGGATGGGGGACGTATGAGTCTGCAATGGCAGTTGGCGGAACATTGTTATTTGCTTCCTTATGTTTGTATTTCATCTTGTTAATATATTCTGCATTTTATGCCCCAAAAGGATTCGGGCGGATTCTGATTGGAGAAGTGATGGATGCGAAAAAGAAAGTTCCCCGTCTTTTGGAAAATTGGAAAGGATGGATTGGAATTGCGATTGCTTTAATTTTATTAGCTTATACAATTCCGATAATGGATATGATTCAAACGCACCGCCAGGATCAAAAGGGTTTACATTTTGGTAATCATTGTGTTGCGGGCTCTTGCTTATTATGGTAAGAGCTTTTTTTATATGTTAGGTTAAAATTTCTGCAAAAAAGTTGCGGTCGGCAAAAGTGAAAATTATTGAAGTACCAAGTATAAGAAAAACTGCCTCATTCATAGGATATTTCCCGTTAATCGGGGTATAAAGCAGAAATCTAGTGAGTAGCCAGAGGATATTTCCCGTTAAACAGGATATAAAGTGGAAATCAAAGGGTGAGCAGAAGGAGATTTCCTGTTAATCAGGATATAAAGTGGAAATCTAGTGAGTAGCCAGAGGATATTTCCCGTTAATCGGGATATAAAGCGGAAATCTAAAGGTGAGCAGAAGGAGATTTCCTGTTAATCGGGATATAAAGTGGAAATCAAAGGGTGAGCAGAAGGAGATTTCCTGTTAATCAGGATATAAAGCGGAAATCAAAGGGAAAGCAGAAGGAGATTTCCTGTTAATCGGGATATAAAGTGGAAATCTAGTGAGTAGCCAGAGGAGATTTCCTGTTAATCGGGATATAAAGCGGAAATCTAGTGAGTAGCCAGAGGAGATCTCCTGTTAATCGGGATATAAAGCGGAAATCTAGTGAATAACAAGAGGAGATTTCCCGTTAATGCGGAATTAAGGCTAAATGAAGTGCGAATGCGAGTTCCCTAATATTGGGTATTCCTTTGTTTAACCACTATTCGAGAATTTAACGCTCTATTATAATCAAGATTGTTATATAATAGTAAGAAGTGGTGAGATGGAGGGAGTCTTATGCGCAATTTATGGAAGTATGTCAATGTGTATAAAAAAGCAATGGCTGTTGCACTGTTGCTGATGATTGTAGAATTAATCGTAGAGCTGGTTCAGCCTGTTATCATGTCAAAGATCATTGATGATGGGATTACAGCTGGCGACATGGAAACCATTTATATTTATGGCGGATGGCTGATGATCTTAACAGTGATTGCTTTTATAGCAGGGATCAGCAGTTCCTTTTACGCTTCACATGTAAGCCAGGGAGTTGGTTATGATCTGCGGAAAAGCATGTTTTACAGGATCCAGATGTTCTCTGCAATGAAGATGGAGAATGATGTGACCCAGATTCAGGGGCTATTATTTGGTCTTATGCGTATTATGCTTAGAGCACCATTGTTTATTATTTTCGGTATTATTATGTCTTTTACAATTAATGTTCCGCTAGCGACAATATTATTAACAACGCTTCCAATATTGTTTGTGATCATGTTTTTTCTCATGATTAGAGGGATGAAGTTATTTCAATCTGTTCAGGAAAAAATAGATCATGTGAACCAGATTATCCGCGAGAACTTATTAGCGATTAAGCTAGTGAAAGCTTTTCACCGCATCACTTTTGAGAATAAACGTTTTTCGAAAGTGAATGACAGTTTGAAAGATCAGAATAAAAAAGCGCTATGGATTATGGAAATCGTGATGCCGATCGTTATGTTAATTATGAACTTCGCCATGATTGCTTTACTCTGGTTCGGCTCTGTGCAGCTGGAGATGAACAATGCACAGGCTGGTGAAGTTGTTGCGATTATTAACTATGCGACAAAAATGCTGGCATCCTTTGGTGTTTTCTCATTTTTATTAATGAGTGTGACACGCGGGAGAGCTTCTGCAAAACGTGTAAATGAAGTATTATTAGAAGATATTGATGATACTGTGAAAGAATCAGAACAAAGAAATAAAATAGCTGGTGCCATAGAATTTAACCAAGTTTCCTTTCAATATCCTAATATGGATCAGGAAATATTGCACCAGATTAATGTAACAGTGAAACCGGGTGAGAAGATTGGCATTCTAGGGGAAACTGGCTCTGGTAAAACTACCCTGCTTCATCTGATTCCTTATTTATATCATGCGACAAGCGGGACGATTTATATTGATGGGAAACGAGTCGATGATTGGGGGAACAAGGTACGCCATGATATTACGCTCGTCCCACAAGAAGGGTTCCTTTTTTCCGGAACGATTAAGGAAAATATCGCATGGGGAAATGAACATTTATCAGATAATGAAATTGAGAATGTTGCAAAAGAGGCACAGTTAGACGCCTTTATTCAAACATTGCCGAATAAGTATGATACACTGATCGGACAGCGTGGTGTCAATCTGTCTGGCGGGCAGAAACAACGTCTTTCTATTGCCAGGGCTTTAGCAGATAATCCTTCGATTTTATTACTTGATGACAGTACAAGTGCACTTGATGCCACGACGGAAAAACATGTACTGGAAGCAATAAGAAGACGCAAATGTACTACGCTTATCGTGTCACAGAAAATCAGTTCAGTTATTGATGCCGATCAGATTATCGTCCTGGAAGAAGGGAAGATAAAAGGAACGGGCACTCACGACAAATTAGTAAAATCCCTGCCACTTTATCAGAAAATGTGGCAATCACAGCGGAAGGAAGGTGTGTTGATCGATGAGTAGCCCTAAAGGAAAGGAAAAAATAAGCCAGCCTAGATCACCACACCACCCGCCGATTGGTAAAAAACCGAAAATCAAGAACCTGAAGGGCACTGTTTCCCGAATATGGAGTTATATGGAGACAGACAGATGGCTATTTCGTCTTGTGATCTTATTTGTGATTGTCAGTTCCCTGCTTTCGCTATTGGGACCATACTTTATTGGTCTGGCAGTGGATGTCATGACAGGTGCTGCCGACAGTTTTGGCTTTGGACAGATCCTTTTGATTCTTGCGGTTGTTTTTGTTTTACAATCGGTCACATTAGCTTTACAAAACTATTGGATGATTGATATAGCACAGCATACCGTTTTTCTAATGCGGAAAGAATTATTTGGCCATGTGCTGAATTTGCCTGTATTATATTTTCAAAAGTCAAAGAGCGGTGACTTAATGAGCCGTCTTACCAATGATATTGAGAATGTCAGCAGAACACTTAATACAGCCGTGATTCAACTAACGACAAGTATCTTAACACTTGTCGGGACACTTGTTGTTATGTTCTGGCTCAGTCCATTGTTAACATGGATGACGATCACAATAGTGCCAATCATGTTCTTTGGGATGAAGTGGATTACCAAACGAACAGGTAAATATTTCAAGGAACAGCAAAAAGAATTAGGAGAAATGAATGGATTTTTGGAAGAAACCATCTCCGGTCACTCTATGGTAAAATTATTTCACCAGGAACATCGTGTCCTTGATCAATATGAAAAACATAATAAGCAGTTAAGAGATGCAGGATATTGGGCCCAGGTTTATTCGGGGTTTATTCCTAAACTAATGAACTCACTCAACAATTTCAGTTTTGCGATCATTGTCGGGATTGGCGGCTGGATTGTCTTATCAACAAATGCAACAGCAATCTCGATCGGTGTTATTGTCACATTCACAACATATGCCAGACAGTTTACAAGACCGCTAAATGATCTGGCCAATCAATTTAATATTATCCTGTCAGCGGTAGCAGGTGCTGAGCGGGTTTTTGATATATTAGATGTGCAAAAAGAAGAAGCAAAAAATGATAAAAAGCAGTTAGAAAACCTTTATGGAGATGTTGTATTTGAAGACGTTTCTTTTGCCTATAATAAAGACGAGAAAGTGCTTGATAAGATCTCCTTTCACGCAGCGCCAGGTCAGACCGTTGCATTAGTCGGACCAACTGGTGCAGGAAAAACTACGATTATCTCTTTATTAACACGTTTTTATGAGGAGCAATCAGGTAATATTTATGTAGATGGGAATAATATGAAGCAAATTGCAAATCAAAGCATAAGAGAACATTTAGGTATTGTTTTACAAGATGCCTATTTATTTGATACAACAATAAGGGAAAATATCCGGTACGGAAAATTAGATGCAACAGACGAAGAAGTGGAAAATGCCGCCCAAATGGCAAATGCCCACTCTTTTATTGAACAATTGCCAGATAAATATGATACATTATTAGAAGGAAACGGCCATGGTATCAGTCAAGGGCAGCGCCAGCTTATTTCGATAGCCAGAGCAATGCTCCGTAATCCGTCTATCTTGATTTTAGACGAAGCAACGAGTAGTATTGATACGATTACCGAAATAAAGATTACTGATGCATTAAATCGCCTGATGGAAGGCAAGACTAGTTTTATTATTGCACACAGGCTAAATACGATAGAAGAAGCTGATCTTATATTAGTGTTAAAAGAAGGAAAGATAATTGAGAGAGGTAATCATCATTCATTATTACAGCAAAAAGGATTTTATGCTAATCTTGTGGAAACACAGACTGCCAGGGAAGCATAAACCGGTGAATAAACGTCATGGAGGTGATTGTAATGACGGATGATAGTCAGAAACAAGAATGGAAAGAAGAACAGAATCGTGTCAACAGGGTTGTAGAAGAAATTAAACGGAAAATGGGAATATTACGATCACGCGCATCCAACTTAAAGCAAGACGTTATTGATATTAGACGAGATTTCTGGGAAGACGTAACCGTTAATATAGAAGAAATGGATGATAAGATTGAGACAGAAGCCAGCATCAAACAGCAAGCAGAGTTTCTGTCAGAACGTGAAAGAAGTCATGGTCAAGTAAGTGAACGGTTAGATATCCTTGATCGCTTAAAGGACTCTCCCTATTTTGGCAGAATCGACTTTAAAGAGGAGAGCGAATCAGAAGAAGAGCCGATCTATATTGGGTTAGCTTCCGTTCTCGATGAGGAAGAGGAGAATTTCCTTGTGCATGACTGGAGAGCTCCAATTGCGAGCATGTATTACGATTATCCACCTGGACCGGCAAGTTATGACACTGTTCAAGGAAATATTTCCGGGGAAATAACAGTAAAACGTCAATATATTATACGTAATGGCGAATTAAAGGGAATGTTTGACACAGGGTTAACCATTGGTGATCATCTTCTGCAAAAAGTACTGGGAGATCAGGCAAGTACGAAAATGAAGAGAATTGTCTCTACTATCCAAAGAGAACAAAACCAGATTATTCGCAATGAAAAAAGTAAGGTGTTAGTCGTTCAAGGTGTTGCCGGCAGTGGCAAAACATCTGCAGCATTGCAGCGTGTGGCCTACTTGCTGTATCGCTACAGAGAAACTTTATCATCAGAACAGATTGTCTTATTTTCACCAAATCCGCTATTTAACAGCTATGTAGCAACAGTGCTGCCTGAACTTGGTGAAGATAATATGCAGCAAATGACTTTTTATCAGTTTTTGCATCGTCAATTAGATGATAGCTTTCAACTAGAGACGCCATTTGAGCAGATGGAATATTATTTAAGAAAAGATGGCAAAGATTATGATACAAGAGTCGAAGCAATGGAATACAAAGCAAGCTTGGATTATAAGGATTTGTTAGATCGATATATAAATGATCTAGGAAATGAAGGAATTGTTTTTCGCAATATTTCCTTCCGCGGTGAGATCATTATTTCCAAAAAGGCGATTGAGCAATATTTCTATCAGACAGAACGGTCCTTATCCATCCCAGATCGTCTGGAAAAAGTAGCGAACTGGCTCTTGCTGCAAATAAAGCGAGTGGAACAATACGAAAGAGAGAAAGACTGGGTCCTAGAAGAAAGCGAGTTGTTAGAAAAAGAGGATTTTGTCGATGTTCACCATACATTACAGGATGAGCAACAGTTCTCTGATGACACGTTTGATGATTATGACCGTGAGGAAGAACTGCTGCGAAAACGAGTGGTAGCGAACAAAATGAAGCCATTAAAGGTGAAAATTAAAAGATTAGCATTTGTGGATACATTAAAGACTTTTCGCCGATTATTTCATCAGTATCGTACGATTAGTATGGATGAATCAATTCCAAATCGATGGACAGATATTTGCCGATTAACGGATGATTATTTAAAAGATAAATATTTAACATGGGAAGATGCAACAGGTTATATTTATTTTGAGAACAGTATGCTTGGGTTCCAGTCACAGCGAACCATTCAACATTTATTTATTGATGAAGCACAAGATTACACACCGTTCCAGTTTGCTTTAATGAAAAAAATGTACCCTGTCAGCAGGATGACATTGTTAGGGGATATAAACCAGGCAATTTATGCCCATGCAGTGAAAGAAGAGTCACTTTTATCAGAACGGTTTTCCGAAAAGCATGAGCGCATTGTATTAACGAGAAGCTATCGCTCAACAAAGCCAATCGTATCTTTTACAAAAGCTTTTATGCCGAATGGTGATTTAATTGAACCATTTGAAAGAGATGGTGACATTCCTGGTCTGATTGAAGTTGATCAGCCTGAAATTGCGATTGAAAAAATCGTATCCAAAATTGATGAGTTTCTTGCAGAGGGACAGAAGACCATTGCGATTATAGGAAAGACGATGGAAGAATGCCGATTGTTGCATGCAGTATTAAGAAGGAGATTGCCACTTCATCTGATGACACAGGAAACCCACACATTTAATAATGGAATTGTCGTAATTCCTGCATATCTGGCTAAAGGGATAGAATTTGACTCTGTCGTCATTGCGGATGCTTCTGATGAAAATTACCATAATGAATTAGAGAGAAACTTATTCTATACTGCTTGTACACGAGCGATGCATCACCTGGCATTATTCTCAGTCGGCAGACCGAGCCGCTTTATCGAGCAAGTACCGAAAAGCGATTATCAGCATTTTAAAATACACGAAATTGCTGTAAGACATAACGAGTAAAATGAAGATGACCGGAAGCTTCCGGTCATTTTTTTATTGGGTCAGCTTATGGGCGGATAAAGCTGATAAAATTATCCGCACTTTCTTTGCTGTATCGTTCCTGTCTTGTCACAAGCCATAAATTTCTTTTGAATTCAATGTCTTTAATTTTCGCCTCACATAATAAGTTTTGTTCCAGTTCCCTCATCACTGTCAGTCTTGAGACAATACTCACCCCAAGGTTTGCTTCTACTGCACTTTTAATTGCTTGTGTACTGCCTAAATCCATGTAGCTTTCGATCTTATCTAATAAATCATATTCTCTTAAGAAATTTTCGATAATTAGTCTTGTGCCAGAGGTTGGTTCCCGCCACAGCATCCTTTCTTTTGACAATTCCTGGATGTCGATCTCCTCACGGTCTTTCCATGGATGATCAGGTGAGTGGATTAACACTAATTCATCATCTGCAATATTTTCAACTAACAGCCTTTTATCCTGAACAATCCCTTCTACTAAAGCAAGATCAATTAAGCCTTCTGACAATGCTTCTAGCACTCGGGCAGTATTCTCTACCAAAAGGGATACATTAATATGAGGGTGTTGTTTTTTAAATCTTCCTAGTAAACGTGGCAAAAGGTACTCGCCAATCGTCAAGCTTGCCCCGACTTGCAAAGACTCATGATACTCCCTGTTTTTTTCTGTTACTGCTTCTTTAGAGCGCCTGAAGTCTTCCGCAATCGTCTTAGCGAATGGATACAGTATTTTCCCGCTCTCTGTCAAGGTTAACCGTCCATCTTTCCGGTCAAACAGCATGGCGTTATACGTTCTTTCCAACTGATGAATCTGTTTTGTGACTGCTGGCTGGGAGACATATGATAGTTTTGCTGCCTGGCTGATGCTGCCAACATCCACAACGAGACAGAACATCTTTAACATATCAATGTTCATTGTGCAGCCTCCTTATTATGAATTCAATTACTTTCATTTTTAATGTTCAAGACATAACAAAAATAGTTAGTTTGAAAACCTAACAATAAAGACACGATCTTGTCACTCACTAATGTACTAATATAGATAGTGCTAACTTCTCACTGGGGAAAAATACTCACTTTCCATGGGCACGGCTTCAACTAACTTGGTAAAGAAGATCACTTTACCAAGTGGATTTTCAGCTCGTGCTGTTCCCATAGGAGGCTCGCATTTTTCCCCAGCTTTTCATAGTTTTCTATACTAATAAGTAGAACGAATATCACCATCTAAAGGCAGCGTCACTTAAGATAAGTTTAGGCAAGATCATTTATTCCATTAAAAGTCTCTCTTCCAAAGCAGGAAGCCTGGCATTAAATAGAAGAGGATAGACCCTGTTTCACAAAGGAAATCAGAATCGTCCGGATATCCTTCTTCATTATATCTTATCACAGTTAAGTTATGAACAAATAAAGCAGATAGGCAGGACAGTGAGTGCAAATCATTTTTAAATTTTGCGGTTTTATGGGAAGATATTAAAGTGTTTACAAAATAAAAGGAGGAATAGCAATGGTAACAAGTTTGCAAGCAACGACTACATTACATAACGGAGTGAAAATGCCTTGGTTCGGCCTTGGGGTATTCCAAGTAGATGACGGCGAAGAAGTTATCAACTCCGTTAAATGGGCGCTGGAACATGGTTATAAAAGTATTGACACAGCAGCGATCTATAAAAACGAAGAAGGCGTAGGTCAAGCAATTAAAGAATCAGGCGTTCCTCGTGAGGAATTGTTTATCACATCAAAAGTATGGAATGGTGATCAAGGCTATGAAGAAACATTAAAAGCGTTTGACACAACATTAGAAAAACTGGGATTAGAGTATTTAGATCTGTATTTGATTCACTGGCCTGTCCCGGCTCAAAATAAATATAAAGAAACATGGAAAGCAATGGAAGTGCTTTATAAAGCAGGGAAAATTCGTGCAATTGGTGTAAGTAACTTTAAAGAGCACCATTTAGATGATCTTATATCTGAAGCAGAAATCGTGCCAATGGTAAACCAGGTGGAATACCATCCGGACTTGCAACAAACAAGTTTACATGAATTCTGTAAGAAACACCAGATCCAGCTGGAAGCATGGTCTCCTTTAAAACAAGGTCAGATCTTAGCTGATGAAACAATCACTTCGATTGCGAAGAATCACGGCAAGACTACAGCACAAGTTGTTTTAAGATGGGATCTGCAAAATGGAGTAGTTACCATCCCGAAATCTGTAAAAAAACATCGTATTCATGAAAATGCTGATATATTTGATTTTGAATTAACAGAAGAAGAAATGAAAATGATCAGTCAAATTAATAAAGAAGAACGAATTGGGCCAGACCCAGACCATTTTGATAAAAGATAATAAGTGAGACTATCAACAATCTAGGTCTTAACGTGATAAAGCAGAAAAAGTATCCAGTTATGCTGGGTGCTTTTTTTCTAATTTGCTGTTGAACTGATTAATAGAATAAGATATCGTTATAATAGAGACATAAGAAAGTGGGGGATATGAGAATGGCATTTGTAATTACACAACCTTGTGAAGTAGAAAAAGCAGGTGAATGTACAACAGTATGCCCTGTTGACTGTATTGAAGAAGGTCCAACTCAATTTTATATAGATCCAGATGTCTGCATTGATTGCGGTGCATGTAAAGCAGTTTGTCCAGTTGATGCAATTGAAGAGGAGTATGATCTTACTCCAGAACAGGAAGTTTATTTAGAGAAGGCAGAAGCTTATTTTGCGAAATAAATAATAAATGAAGCAGTCACAGAAAATAGTGACTGCTTTTTTACATACAATAAAACAGGCATGCGAAAAAACTAACATTTTTGCAAATGGATGAACAATTACGAAGTCTATTGAACAAAGTTCTTCCGTTCATTTCAGTGCAAAAAAGTACTATAAAAATAAAAAATGATTATAGATTTACAAGAATGGATGATTGTTGTGAAAAGATAAATAGGCTAAACTAAAATTGAAAGCGTTTTATAAATATCTTGTGAGGTGAATATATGTCTGAACAAAGCTTTCTAACACAGGATGCTGAATTTGGTATCCACCCATTCTGGTTTTGGAATGGGGAGATGGATGAGGCAGAAATCGAACATCAAATTAATGAGATGGCTGATAAACATGTAACAGGTTTCTTCCTTTGTGCAAGGCAAGGGATGACAGTACCTTATCTATCTGATGAATGGTTTGAGAAAGTGAACGTTGCTGTTGAAGCAGCAGAAAAAAGGGGCATGCATGTATGGTTATATGATGAATATCCATATCCAAGTGGAATTGCAGGTGGGGAGGTAACATTAGAGCATAAGGATGCAAAACAAACGATTCTTACACACCATGTGAAGGAAACAGATGGCGGCAGAAAAGTAAGCTTCGAATTACCATGGGGTAAGATGCTTTTCGCCAAAGCGGTACCTGTTAATCAACAGTCAGGCGAGTTAAATTGGGAAAAGGCAATAGATGTAAAAAAGTTTACAGGTAACACGCAATCTGATCATATTTATCAGAAGACAGGCTTAACGGCCTATAATCAGAGAAGATACTTTACTTATGATCCCAAGCGGTTGCTGACATGGGAAGCACCAAAAGGAAAATGGCAGATTCATTGTTTTATAGAAGAAGAAATCAAAGATTTTAAATATTACGGGACATATGTTGATCCGCTTCACAAAGAAGCAATCAAGACATTTATAAAATCAACCCATGAAAAATACTTAGAAAAAGCCGGCAAGCATTTTGGCAAGACGATCAAAGGCATGTTCACAGATGAAACCCATTTGCTCGGGAAATTGCCATGGTCGCCTCAGCTGGTGCCTTATATGCAAGAGAAATACGGCTACGATATTAGAGATCATTTAAATAAATTACTTTATCAAGAAAAGAATAGTGCCGCTGTCCGCTATCAATATTATCAGAGTATTCATGAGCTTTTGCGAGATGTCTATCATAAACAGATTCATGACTGGTGTGAAGAGGAAGACATTCAGTATGTTGCCGAAGTGCCTTCAGCAAGGATGTCAGCCCAAATTTACAGCCATGTACCTGGTGGTGATAGCGCCCATGAGAAGCTGGGAAGGTCACTGGACTGGATCTTAAAACGGTATTTTTTCAGTCTGCGTGCCAATCCAAAGATGATAAGTGCACTAAGCAGCCAGCTTAATCGTGATAGGGCATTAATCGAATGTTTTCACAGTGTAGGCTGGTCGATGACATTGCAGGATGCCAAGTGGATGATTGATCGGATGATTGCATTGGGAATCAATTTCTTTAATTTTCACGCCTTTTTCTATACATTAAACGCTTTGGTGAAGCATGATGCACCACCATCCCAGTTTTTGCAGAATCCGTACTGGCAGCATTATCAGCTTTTAGGCGATTATGTATCAAGAATCAGTTACTTAATGAGCCAGGGCAAGCCAGTAAGGGAAATAGCTGTGCTTGATCCTACAACCACTCTTTGGACAAAGATGGCAAACCCGTTTATGAAGTTTTCTTATGCAGGAAATGATGAAAAAGAGAAGGAACAATTAGATCGATTAAAAAACAACTGGCGTGATCTTTGTCTAAGCATGACAAAAAATCATCTCGACTATGATCATTTAGATCCGGAGATTTTAGCAAATGCGGAAATTTCGGATGGAACCATCATGCTTGGTAAAGCACAATATTCTATTTTGATTCTGCCGCCAATGACAAACATGGAAAAGGCGGCATGGGTGAAAATCAAACAGTTTATGGAACAGGGCGGCACCGTTATTGCAAATGGAATACTGCCATATGAAGATATTGAAAATGATCCAGCCGTAATAGAGGAGATTGGTCATTATTTTAATAAAGAATCCGTTGTTTTGGATGATTTTTGGCAAGGAAACAGCACGAATATCGTACTTTCCCATTCGCAATATAATACCTATTTTCTGAGACAGGATGGTGAGGAGTGGGAAAGCTTACACACGATCATTGAACAGAAGCGTGCAAGTAAAGTCCGTTTTTGTGTGGAAAATGATAGCAAGAGTTTTCTTATGCATCACCGCCAATATGAGGATGGAACTGACCTGATTTTTCTTACAAACCAGGAAGGCGAGGCGCATTTCACAACATTATACTATCCAGCTGATAGCACAGTTAAACAATTTCAGAAAGTAGATATCGAGTCAGGGAAGGTACAGGCGCTGCCGGCTGCTTTAACTGATGACAGATGGAAAGTATCATTAGCTTTTTCACCATACCAGTCTTATCTAATAAAAGTAACCGAAACAGAAAAACAAGAGACAATTCCGAATCCAACGAATCAATTAATCGTTTTGGCCAAACAGGATAACTGGCAGTTGGAAATGGAAAAGCCAAATGTGCTGAGGTTAGCTGACTTCCAATTAACGATTCATGATCAAGCTTGTCAGCAGGTAGCTGGATCTGTCGAAGCGAAAACATTTATTGATCAATGTGAAGATTTATCAAAGACAGGCAATTTACCAGTTCAATTTTCACAGATATTTGGGACACCAATGAAGATGAGTCTGCCATACCCATTGACTGTAACCTATGAAAAGCAATTTGAAATCAGGCAGCTGTCGGCTAATTGTGCAGTCTTACTTGATAAACATGCGATCTCTGAAGGACTTGATATTTATATTAATGGAAAAAAACTAGAGAGAGCTAGATTTAAACAGCAATTTTTCTATGATCATAACAATATAGTAGCAAGTATTGAGGATATGGTACGTGAAGGGGAGAACAGGCTGGAGATCAAAGGGATTGTCAATAAAGATTGGGATGGGGTTGTGGATCCGGTCTATATTATCGGAGACTTTGGTGTGTATTATCATGAGCAGACACCTGTACTAACTCAAATCCCGGATAAGGTTTCTTCACTAAAGCAGCCTTACCCAGGTTTGCCGCATTATGCAGGTACTCTGACTTTCATAACGTCATTCGAATGGCAAGGCAATCCAGAGATTACCTATCATTTGAGATTAAAAGATCTGGAACAAGTCCATGATGTTGTCGAAATCTTTCTGAATGGTGAGTCACTTGGTGTAAGACCATGGGCACCTTACGATATCATGGTAAAAGGTACGCAATTAAAACAAGGTTCCAATCAACTGACGATTAGATTGAATAATACGTTAGCAGGATTATTGGAAGGTAAGTATTTTGATTATGACCAGCATGTATTAAAAGATGTCCGCGATGTGGAGGGGAATAAATCTTGACGAACAAACGTCCAAATGTTGTGGTTGTATTTACTGATCAGCAAAGATGGGATACAACTGGGGTCCATGGCAATCCGTTAGATCTGACACCAAATTTTGACCGGATGGCAAGGGAAGGAACACATCTCTATCATTCCTTTACCTGTCAGCCAGTCTGTGCCCCGGCGCGTTCTTGTTTTCAGACAGGAAAATTTGCAACAGATACAGGCTGTTACCGAAATGCCGTTCCATTGCCTGAAGATGAAAAAACGTTAGCACATTATTTTAAGGAAGAAGGCTATTATACAGGCTATATCGGTAAATGGCACCTTGCGGCAGAAGAACCAGTCAGCCGAAAGAGGCAAGGGGGATATGATTATTGGCTTGCAGCAAATGGACTGGAGCATACATCCGAGCCTTATCAAACAACATTGTATGATAATGATGGGAACCCTGTAGAGTTGCCAGGATACCGTGTGGATGCCTTAACAGATGCTGCCATTCGTTTTATTGATGACAGAAACAAACAGGATGACCCATTTTTCCTTTTTCTATCCTATTTAGAGCCACATCATCAAAACAGGACAGATAACTATCCTGCGCCTACTGGCTATGAGGAAAAGTATACGTCTGCCTGGACACCGCCGGATTTACAGGCATTAGGTGGAACAAGCGCCCAGCAGTTAGGCGGCTATTATGGGATGGTAAAAAGGCTTGATGAAGCTTTAGGCAGAATTTTAGATGTACTAAAAAGTTTGCAGATAGAAGAAGAAACAATTGTGCTTTTCACAACAGATCATGGCAGTCATTTTAAAACAAGAAACCATGAATACAAGCGGTCTTGCCATGAAAGCTCGATACGGATACCGGCTGCCCTTACCGGCCCAGGTTTTTCACAGGGCGGGCAGAAAAAAGAGCTAGTCAGTTTAATCGATTTCCCGCCAACATTACTAGATGCTGCCGGGATTGAGGTACCTGAGCAAATGTCAGGCAATTCAATCTTGCCACTCGTAAGAAATGACAATAAAGATTGGGAAAATGAAGTATTTATCCAAATCAGTGAATCACAGGTTGGCAGAGCGATTCGGACAAAGCGTTGGAAATACAGTGTATCAGATCCTGAAGCTGATCGGATTTATGACGCTAGTTCACAACGATATGTGGAAGAATTTTTGTACGACTTGAAGGCAGATCCCTATGAGCTGACGAATTTAATCGGTCTTCGTTCTCATCAGGAAGTAGCCGAAGTTCTTCGGCAAAAATTATTGAAAAAGATTGAGCAATTTGAGAAGGAAAAACCTGTGATCCAGCCTGCTGCGTTGAAAGAAAGCGGGCAGAGGAAAGTAAGGGAAACAGAATTAGAATTATAGCAAAAAGGTTGTTGAGCAGGGGAAAAGCTCAACAACCTTTTTTCATGCTTTTGTGGATATTGTCTGGTTCGTTAATCTGGTTGTGTTCACTCTTGATAAAATAAGCACCCCAATAATGGCACCACTTATACTGCTGACTAAAAATCCGGGTAAAAATGCCAATATACCGACAGATGTGCCCATTAACAGGTAAGCAAAAGGAACGGAAGGTAGTGCAAGAGAAGTACTGTTTTTCAGTTAATTATGTGTCACTTAAGTGGTCATGCCATCATCAAAGGTGGCATTTTATTATCTTTATGAACGGATAAGAGAGTCTTTTTATTACACATATAATAGACAATGGCACTAAATTATCTAAAAATGATGGATTTTTACAAATTTTTCGTTTATATTAGAATGAAGATAGAATGAAAAAAGATATATCAATGTTTTCTAATTGGAGTGGACATTATGTTAGAACTATCAATTAAGCAGCCTGAAAACCTTAGGAAAGTAGCACATGCGCTCTCATCTGATGTAAGAATTAAAATTATTGACCATCTCAATGAAGGTAATTTAAATGTTAATCAACTTGCAGAAATTGTTGATATTCCTGTATCAACTGCTGCCTCACATATTAAGGTGTTAGAAGAGGCTGGATTAATACTGACTGAGCTTAGACCAGCGAGTAGAGGTGCTATGAAAGTATGTACGCGAAATTTTGATGATATCCATGTAAAGTTAAATAACATGGAAAGTGTCTTAAAAAATGATAAAGTATTTGAAACAGAGATGCCGATAGGGCAATATGTAGATTTTGAAGTTGCACCAACTTGCGGAATGGCAAACTGTGATGGGATGCTGATTCCTGAAGATGAACCGGTCCATTTTTATAATCCAAACCGCTCAAAGGCCCAGCTAATATGGACGAGGAAAGGATTCTTTGAGTATAAATTCCCTATTGTTCTCCCGCAAGGAGCGGATATCCTGTCGGTGCAGGTATCTATGGAAATTTGTTCAGAAGCTCCGAATCACGATCCGAATTGGCCATCTGATATTACGGTTTGGCTAAACAGTGTGGACATCGGTACATGGACAAGTCCCGGTGATTATGGCGACCGCCCGGGGGAATTAAATCCGAGTAATTGGACGGAAACAACCAATACACAGTATGGGACACTAAAGACTTGGAAAGTCAGTAAGAAAACTACTTTGATTGATGATTTTGAATTATCAAATACGACGGTTCATGATTTGAATATTATGGACAAAAACTATTTGTCCTTTAAAATAGGAATAAAGAATGATGCCGTACATAAAGGTGGTATGAACTTATTCGGACGGGAATTTGGCGACTACCCGCAAGATATTAAATTAAATATTATGTATGCATAAACAGCTTTTCTAAAACTGGAAAGCTGTTTTTTCGTGTGCCGGGCATGTATACAAACTTTAGGGTTTAAGGTCCGGAACTGGGAAGAGGTAGTCGAAGGCAAATCCCCTGCTTGCGGAACACGATCTATATAGGAGCCTATGTATACGTGGATAACAATGCCCAACAATTCAAAGTACATACTGACAGATCGTATTCTATTAAAAGTGATTGCACAAGTGTTAACGAAGGTTTATCATACAGCACTCTCGGAACGTTATGGTTTCCATACTAGGAGTATAACTTTTCTATTTCGCTATTTAATATTACAAAAAAAATGTAATTAAATAACTTTTTTATAAAACATGTTGACAAAATTATTTTGTAAGCGTATTCTTATTTGTAAGTTACAAATATTAAGTAATTAAACATATTTATTGTAATTATTGTTTTGTGTTTTGGTAACATAAGGGGAATTTTATTATTTTCTGTTAAAAAAATTTTGTGAAAAGGAGAGTATGGCAGATGACAATGAATATGATAACGAAATCTACGATCTATCAACGGACGGAATATCCAAGACCCCAGTTCCAACGTCAATCATGGATTAACTTAAACGGAACTTGGAAATTTTCTTTTGATGATGAAAATATCGGGGAGAAAGGTGATTGGCACTATCAACCAGCTTTTTCGAAGGAAATTCAAGTTCCGTTTACGTATGAGACTGAAGCAAGTGGGATCGGGGAAGAAACGTTCCATCCAAATGTATGGTATCAAAGAACATTTGATATTCCAAAAGAGGAAGTAGGAAAAAGGGCACTTTTGAGATTCCAGGCTTCTGACTATTTGACAAAGGTATGGGTGAATGGGACGTATATTGGGGAACACGCTGGTGGCAATGCTGCCTTTTCCTTTGATATTAGTCATGCAATTGACCAAACGAAAGCGAACGAATTAGTCGTAAAAGTAGAAGACAGTAATAGCTGTTACCAGCCTAGAGGGAAGCAGCGTTGGAAGGACGAAAATTTCGGATGTTGGTATGTACAGAACACAGGAATCTGGCAAACTGTCTGGCTGGAATTCCTACATAGTGAGAGCATCGAATATGTAAAAATCACCCCTAAGATAGACACCCACTCTGTTGCCTTTAATTACAAACTTCATGGAACAATGATTGATAATAGCAGACTAGAAACGATTATTAGCTTTAAAGGGAAAAAAGTAAAGCAGTTATCGTTTTTACCTGATCGAAATGACATGCAAATGGAAGTTGATCTGCTATCCGAAATCCATGAGTGGAAAGTAATGCATTGGTCACCAAGTAACCCTAACCTTTATGATGTAACATTCCGTTTATATGTAAATGATGAATTAGTTGATGAAGTGGAATCGTATTTTGGAATGCGTAAAGTATCGATTAAAGATGGGCAAGTGTTATTAAACAATTCACCTATTTACCAAAAATTATTACTGGACCAAGGCTATTGGCCTGATACAATGCTGACACCTCCCTCAGATGAAGCGATGATAGAGGATATTGAAAAAACAATAGCGATGGGCTTTAACGGTGTTCGAAAGCATCAAAAAATTGAAGATGACCGCTTCCTTTACTGGTGTGATGTAAAAGGTCTGCTTGTTTGGTCGGAAATGGCTGCGACCTATGAATACTCTGATGAAGCAATAGAGAACTTCACGAAAGAATGGTTAGAGATTGTGACCCAAAAGTACAATCATCCGTCGATTATCACGTGGGTACCTTTTAACGAGTCATGGGGCGTACCGAATATCGCTACAGATAAGAAACAGCAAGCATTCACTGAATCGATATATTATTTAACAAAATCTATTGATCACGAACGTCCTGTCAT
>NZ_ML762428.1:52143-79316 GCF_009498735.1 Gracilibacillus oryzae | reverse complement strand
AATGACGGTTGGGAACACACCATTTCCGATATTATAGCGCTGCATGATTATGAAGAACTCGGTAAAGTGTTCTATGATCATTATAAGGAGAAAGATAGTATCTTAAATAACAAAATTCCCCACAACAAACGTAAATATGCGTTTGCTGAAGGCTATAAATATAAAGGACAGCCGGTCATGATCACAGAGTATGGTGGCATAGCCTTTAACGATAGCAGTGGATGGGGCTATGGCAACCAAGTTAATTCAGAGGAAGAGTTTTTAACAAGATATCAGAATATTACAGACGCAATTAAGAGGATTCCATATATTTGTGGTTACTGCTATACCCAAACTACAGACGTTCAGCAGGAAATTAACGGGTTGTTAAAAGAAGACCGGACACCGAAGATTGCAATGGATAAGATTAAAAAAGTGAATGATGCAATAAAAAGAGATTAGTTTTGTTGCGCAGTGATCACATTTTAGTTAAGCAATCAATAACTGTTTACTGAAGTTCTGATCACTAGCTCTTTATAAAGGGCTTTTGTGCATAACTAACTTAAATTTCTTAAGGTGGATTAAAACGGGTTGTGCAGAGCAAATGTACTCGCAGAAAACAACCATGGTTGATCCACTTTATGATGTGATAATGCAATCACTAGAACAAACAACCAACCAATTAGGAAAACTTACGGTTATAGAGAACTTTTAGGAGTTAATGGGATCTATTCTAAGTTTGAATTATTTATAATTTAAAGTTGAAATGAGGTATTTGAATGACTGAACAAAGACCGAATATTCTTTTGATATTGGCAGATGATTTAGGTTTTTCCGATCTGGGATGTTATGGCAGTGAAATTGATACATCAAACTTAGATCAGCTAGCTGAAGGTGGTGTCCGGTTTACTCAATTTTACAATTCAGCCCGCTGCTGCCCGAGTCGTGCCTCTTTACTGACTGGGGTGTATCCGCATCAAGCTGGGGTGGGAGAGATGGAGAATGATTTGGAGACTCCGGGTTATCGTGGCTATTTAAAAGATCAGTGCGTGACGCTTGCAGAAGTGTTAGGTGCTGGAGGTTATCATACGTATCTTTCAGGGAAATGGCACGTCGGAAAGCAAGGGCCGATCAAGCGAGGTTTTGACGATTATTATGGATTACTTGGGGGGTTCAACAGTTTCTTTGATAAACACCATTATGTTCGTTTACCGGAAGGCCGTCCACAGCATCAATACGAGGATAATGAATTTTATGCAACGGATGCGATTACCGATCATGCATTAGACTTTATGGAGGATGCTCGTAAGGATGACAATCCGTTCTTTTTATACTTATCATATAATGCACCGCACTTCCCATTACAGGTTCCGAAAGAGGATATTGCAAAATACGAAAAGGTATATGAAACGGGCTGGGACCGCATACGAGAAGAACGACTAGCTCGATTGAGGGAACTAGGGATTGTTCCAGAAGATACAGAATTAACACCTAGAGCAGAATTTTGGACACGCGACCGCGATATTTCCGGGAGGAATCCTGCCTGGGATTCACTTGATCCGGATCGTCAGAAGGACCTGTCAAGGCGCATGGCAATCTATGCGGGCATGGTTGATCGAATGGATCGCAATATTGGAAGAGTATTGGAAAACCTTCGCGAAAATGGTGAGATGGATAATACGCTCATCTTATTCTGTTCAGATAACGGTGCGTGTGCTGAATGGGATCCATGGGGCTTTGATAATTGGATTACGACCTCCAATATCCTGCATCGCAAAGGAGACCTTGATAAAATGGGTGGTCCTGAATCCTATCACAGCTACGGCTCTGGCTGGGCAAATGCGAGCAGTACACCACTTCAGTTATATAAGCACTATAGTCATGAAGGAGGGATCAGTACCCCGTTAATTGCACACTGGCCTAAAAAAATAGAGCGTAAAGGTGAGATTGACCATCGTCCAGGACACTTTATTGATTTTATGGCTACTTTCGTAGATATATCAGGAGTGGATTATCCGAAAAAATATAATGATCATGAGATTTTGCCAATGGAAGGGGAGAGCCTCGTACCTGCTTTTGTGGGCGAAACACCTCGTGAACGCACATTCTGTTTTGAGCATGAGCAGCAGTGTGGGGTGCGAAAAGGGAAATGGAAGCTTTCTAAAATTAAGGAAAGAGATTGGGAATTGTACGACATGGATAACGATCGGACAGAGCTTCATAACTTAAAAGAAAAGTATCCAGAACTTGTCAAAGAAATGATCGGAATTTGGAATGAGTGGGCGAAACGGACCGATGTAGTTCCACGTCATAAAGTAACAAAATAATCCAACATAATTACTGATGAAATGGTTGGCAGTTGCTGTAGAGCTTTGATTCAAAACTCGTGATCTATTAAATGGTCCGACCGATTTTTGACACAAGCAACTTAATGGATCACGAGTTCTATACATTATGCACAACATATGTAATAGGCAACTTTATGGTTGGAAGTATAATGTCAGGTATTAAGAGAATTAGTGAATAGATGATGAGCAGATTAAAGCGGGGGTGCGAATGAGTGAGTGATATCCTTAGCATAAGTTTGGAAAGAAGTATTTTCTACCGAAATTATGTATTCGCTTACAAGTTAGTGAAAGTTATTGAATTTGAATAAGTATTCAATTCCAGGGAGGTAAAAAGAATGCGTAAACATTTAGGTCTTATCTTATTTATTGTATTATGTACATTTCTGATTGCAGGCTGTTCAGGTTCCAAAAATGTAAGTGAAGATTATGTTAGCGAAGGACCATCAGAAAGCTTTCATGAGGAAGGCTTTCCTATTGTAGACGATGAAATTACGTTAAATATTTTTGCAAGAAAGTCTCCGCCAAATGGACCGTACAATGAAATGTCGATGTTTAATAAGTATGAAGAAATGACGAACATTAATGTGGAATGGGATGATGTTCCGCAGGATGGTTTTGCGGAGAGGAAGAACTTGGAGTTTTCATCTGGTGACCTGCCGGATGTATTCTATAAGTCAAGTATTTCGCAATTAGAAGCAGTTAAATATGGAACCTCAGGTATCTTAATCCCGCTTGAAGACTTGTTAGAAAATTACGCACCAAATTTAACAGCACTTTTTGAAGAGTATCCAGAAATCAAATCATCCATTACAGCTCCAGATGGGCATATCTACGCGTTACCTGCCATCCTTACACTAAATTCAGCTAGAACGGATAAAATTTGGGTAAACCAAACGTGGTTAGATAATTTAGGGCTAGAGCAACCAACTTCTCCAGATGAATTAGTTGAAGTGTTAACAGCATTTCGTGATGATGATCCGAATGGAAATGGTGAGCAAGACGAAATTCCAATGACTTTCCGTAACTGGGCACAGTTAATGAACTCGATAATTGGTTCATGGGGTATGATTGATCAAATGGGTAACCATTTAATGGTCGAGAGTGATGAAGTGAAATTCTGGTTAACGAGTGACAAGTTTAAGGAATATCTTCAATTCCTAAATATGTTATACAGTGAGAATTTAGTAGATAGAGGTTTATTCACACAAGAAGAATCCAAATTTGTTGGGAATATGGCTTCAGGGAATGTCGGAATCTTCTGGAATCAGACAACAGACGCTTTTGATAAAGTGAAACAGGATTATGAAGGTATGTCACCAATTGTCGGACCTTATGATGATCAGTTATATCCATCTGCCCCAGTAGCGCGAGACTTCGGTACATTTGCCATTACATCTGTAAATCAACATCCGCATGAAACGATGAGATGGATCGATTATTTTTTTAGCGAAGAAGGGTCGATTTTCTTCCGTTACGGTGCGGAGGGTGAAACATTTAATTACGGAGACGATGGCCTACCTCAATATACAGATGATGTTTTAAATTCTGACTTAGGTTTAGGACCTGCAATCGGTCAATTTACTCCTTGGCCAGGTGGGGGTGCGCCACAATTAGTAACAGAGCGGAATGCTTCTGCTATTAACCCACCAGAAGCACAAGACGCGCAAGGTAAACTGGATCCTTACTTGCCAGAAGCTATTTATGGAGCTCCTATTTTTGATGAAGACACGACGAAAGAAGTAGATCAAATTCGTCAAGACATGGATCAGTATTATGAGGAAACCACATCGAAGTTCATTACAGGTGATTTGAGCTTTGATCAGTGGGAGGAATACGTGTCTACGATTGAGAATATGGGCTTAGATCGTCTTCAGGAAATATATCAAGAAGCATATGATCTGAATTATAAATAGAATCTACTATTACTAGGTACAGGGTTACTGTACCTAGTAATTTTAACAAATTTGTAGAAAGAAGGAGGCAAGGAGCGTGAGTGTAACAAATTCTGGTCTGAAGGAAAAGAAGGTAACACACCGAAATAAAGTATTGACGAAACGACAAAAAATGATGAAGCGGTTATTTATGCGCTTTGACTTATATCTCATGCTGTTAATACCAATAGCCTGGTATGCCATTTTTCAATATGGACCAATGTACGGTTTACAAATTGCTTTCAAAGATTTCAATCCGGCATTTGGGTTTGCAGGGAGTGAGTGGGTAGGTCTTGAAAACTTTGAACGCTTCTTTTCATCCTATTATTTTGAGAGATTACTATGGAATACCTTTTCCATCAGTATCCTCTCATTACTGATCGCATTTCCAATACCTATATTTTTAGCGTTGTTAATTAATGAGATTCGAAGTACCACTTTAAAGAAAACGTTGCAGAACGTAACTTATGTACCTCACTTTATTTCAGTGGTGGTTATTGTTGGAATGCTTGACCTTTTTCTAGATCCAAATGGAGGGTTTATTAACATTATCTTGAGTTCAATTGGTGTTGAGCCCATCCCTTTCATGGAAAAGCCAGAATGGTTTAAGACGATTTTTATCGGCTCAAATATTTGGCAGACGATGGGGTGGCAGTCGATTATTTATGTGGCATCACTGGCTGGAATTGATCCTCAATTGTATGAAGCGGCGAAAATGGATGGGGCTTCTCGACTACAGCGAATTATGCACGTGTCATTACCAGGTATATTACCAGTTATTGTAATTATGTTAATTTTGGATATTGGACAATTCATGAACGTTGGCTTTGAGAAAATCCTTTTAATGCAAAATAATTTGAACTTAGAGTCTAGTGATGTCATTCAAACATTCGTTTATCGAAACGGTATTTTGAATGGTGATTATAGTTATAGTGCTGCAATTGGTTTATTTAACTCACTTATTAACTTCTCCCTGCTCATATTAGTAAATCATTATGCACGGAAAAAGGCGGAAACTAGTTTATGGTAAATTATAAAGTGTTGATGAAGGAGGGGGTTTAGCATGAAACAAACTGTCAAAATATCTGATGGTAAGACATTTGATGTCGTGGTTACCTTGATAACTGTCGTAATTATCTTGATTGTGCTGTATCCGCTGATTTTCGTTGTGAGTGCTTCCTTAAGTGATCCAGCAAGGGTAATTAACGGTGAAATGTTTCTCTGGCCGGTGGGGTTTACCCTTGATGCGTATGCTGAGATATTTAAAAATAGTGAGATATGGACTGGATATCGAAATACGATCTTTTATACCGTATTTGGCACAATTATCAATATTGGCTTAACAACATTAGCTGCATACCCCTTGTCCAGACGTGATTTGCCAGGGAGAAATGTCTTTATGTTCCTTATTACATTTACGATGTTCTTTCATGGTGGCCTGATTCCTACCTATTTAATAGTTCAAGATTTAGGGATGGTAGATACGATTTGGGCGATGGTAATTCCGAATGCGATTGCAACATATAACTTAATAGTTATGCGTACGTACTTCCAGACGAGTATTCCATGGGAGTTGCAGGAGGCAGCAATGATCGATGGTTGCTCAAACATAAAATTACTTTTTAAAGTCATTCTGCCGCTATCAAAACCAATTATGGCCGTTATGGTTCTGTTTTATGCAGTAGGACATTGGAATGCATTCTTTAACGCGTTAATTTATTTGAGAGAAGAAACGCTTTATCCATTACAGCTAATACTCCGTGAAATTTTACTTGTCAATCAGCTAGGTGGTACAGATGCTGCGGGGCAATTCGGTATGGATGAGAAGATTTTGCTTGGTCAAAGTATCAAGTATGCACTAGTTGTTGTGGCAAGTGTTCCAGTCTTAATCGTATATCCATTTGTTCAGAAGCACTTTGTTAAAGGAGTAATGATTGGTTCGATTAAAGGTTGATAGTTTAATTGAGTTATTAATGAGACCAGCGGTGGTCTTTATATAGGAACATGGTCTTTAATCAGCCTTGATACTTAATAACCATTGGGTGAAGATCCATAACTGTTGAAATATGTTAGCTATGGAAATGGGAGTGAATGATTAAACGTTTGGACAAAAGGAGATAATCTAATGGCGAAAACAAATTTTAATATAGTATGGATGGTCCAGGATCACGTCTTATGGAAACATTATAAAGAAACAATAGGACCAAAGCCAAAGCTGCAGACTTATAAACGACTCTCCTCAGAAGGTATGGAATTTAATCGTGCGCATACTATTATTCCTTTATGTACTCCTGCTCGGGGCAGCTTACTAACGGGGGTATATCCACATAAACATGGTTTAATTAATAATAACAAACATATTGATTTAATTTCAGAAGATAGTTCAGAAATATCGGTTTTTAGTAAATACCTGTTAGATGCAGGCTATAGAACAGCATATTTCGGGAAGTGGCATGCGGGAGCCGGAACAGCAGAGGATTGTGGATTTGAAGGATACTCTCTCCCTGGTTATGGAAATCCATATAATACAAAAGAATATGAAGCGTACTTGGAAAAACATCAGTTACCTAAACCGTTCGTTGATATAGAATGGCGACCAAGCGGTGAATTATTAAAAAATATTGATTTAATGGAGCGGGGACTTGAGCCCGATCCTGCAATTGGAATCGGTCATCCATCAACAGGTGTAATAAAAGCTCCAGCCCAAACTACTGAATCTTACTTCCTTTCACATATGGCAAGTGATTGGCTAGAAGAAAGGGCGAAGGATAAAGAGTCCTTTGCCCTGCGTATCGATACTTGGGGACCACATCAACCATACCTGGTTGCCAATGAATTTCGCGAGACAATTGAACCAAAGCAAATACCTGAGTATCCTAATTTCTCGAATGATTTTTCTGATCGTCCAGCATATCATAAGAGAGATCGGGATGAGTGGAGAAGGAAGACAGGTTTTACTGCATGGGAGGAATGGCAGCCGATAGTGGCAAGAGCTTATGAACATTTCTCACAAACAGATGCAGGGTTGGAGTTGGTACTTGATACGCTGGAACGAACAGGATTGGACAAAAATACAATTGTCATTTATACAGCAGATCACGGAGATATACTTGCCTCAAATGGGGGACTATTTGACAAGGACTCTATGTTGACAGAAGAAACGATGTCCATCCCATTGGTCATTAATTGGCCAGGAGTTACAAATAGTGGAAAATTAAGCGATGAGCTTGTTTCCAATATGGATATCGTCCCTACTATATTAGAGTTAGCCGGATTACAAGTACCAAATTATATGGATGGAAAAAGTCTTGTAGACCTGGTGAGAAGAACAAAGAATGACGAATGGCGGGCAGATTTAATGGCAGAACACTTTGGCCACATGAATTATGAAGGAATTCAACGTGTTTTATATTGGGGCAATTACAAGTATGTTGCTCACCTTCACGATTCAGATGAATTGTATGACCTTAACGAAGATCCATTTGAACTGATTAATCTTATAGGGGATCCTTCAAAGAAGACAATATTAGAAAAAATAAAAAATAGATTATTCGATAGAATGGCAGAATATGAAGATCAATTAGAAGATTCGAAGGCACTGATAAAAGAGAAGCAATACAAGCGACCACTTAATTAAGTGGTCGCAATTTATTATGATTTGGAAGATATCGTTTGGTTAGAGAAGGCAGAGCCTTTCACTCTTGATAAAATAAGCACACCAATAATGGCACCACTAATACTGCTGACTAAAAAGCCTGGTAAAAATGCCAATATACCGACAGATGTGCCCATTAACAGATAAGCAAAAGGAACGGATAAAAGTGAGCCAATAACCCCTGTACCAATCACTTCACCAATACCCGCCATTATTTTATTTTTGGTATATTTAAAAACAATCCCTGCTAGTAAAGCACCAATCATGCCGCCGGGAAACGCCAGCAATGTTCCAATTCCTAATAAATTTCGCAAAAGGCCGATGGCGAAAGCGATAATAACGGCAGGGCCTGGTCCTAATGTAACAGCGGCCATCACATTTATGGCATGCTGAACGGGAAAGGCCTTGGCAATTCCTGTCGGGAACCAGAGAAGTTGTGATCCTATTGTTCCAATGGCAACAAATACGGCGATCATCGTGATTAAGGTGGTTCTTTTTCTCATTTATTTTCTCCTCCTAAGCTGTTGTTTGTGTCTCACACTAGAAGAAGGGATAAAAAAGAAAAAAAGCCAGATCTTTTTGTTAAGACCTGGCTTCACATACGATTAGTAAGCATGCTACTTCCCTCCGCTGGTATCAACCAGATCAGGTCTTAAGAGTTAAAAAGCTTCTGCGCGCTTTTCTCTCAGCCTATGCTTATAGGCACCCCTAGTAGTGAAAACAATATTATATTTAAAAGAAATTTTAACATAATGTCAGCATATTTCAACAATAACATTATCTTGAAATCGAGATAATAACGAGGTATAATATGGATATACTATCTTAGACAGAAAAAAGGGGGCTCACTTATGGAACTTAAAGGATTACACCATGTATCAGCCATAACTGCCAATGCAAAAAAGAACTATGATTTTTATACGAAAGTAATGGGCATGCGTTTAGTAAAAAAATCAGTCAATCAAGATGATACAAGTATGTACCATTTATTTTATGCTGATGAAATCGGAAGACCGGGAACAGATTTAACCTTTTTTGAAATATTAGGTGCAGGACATACGTATCCAGGAAACAACAGTATTTCTGCCACATCGCTGAGGGTGCCAGATGATGATGCACTAGACTATTGGCTTGATCGCTTCAACGAATTTGATGTGGAAAATGGCGGGATAACGGAGCAGTATGGCCGGAAAGTGATTCATTTTAAAGACCATGAGGAGCAGCGTCTCGTACTAGTTTCAGACCAGACGAATGAAGGTGTTGCAGGTGGAAATCCTTGGGCACATAGTGTAGTCCCTGAAGATAAAGGGATAACAGGACTGGGACCAGTTAAAATAACCATTCCAGATCTGGCACCAACTGAGCGAATTTTAACGGAAGTGTTAGGTTTTCGCAGGGCTGGAGAATATGCTTCCGATGTGACTGGAGTATCACCGATTCAAGTATATGCAACAGGTGAAGGCGGGACTGGTGCGGAATTACATGTAGAAGTAAGACCGAATCTGCCAAAAGAGCGCCCGGGCCGCGGAAGTGTGCACCATGTTGCTTTAAGAGTTGCAGATATGGAAGAATTGAAACAATGGAAAAACCTCATTACTAAAGAGAGGTTGCCTAATTCAGGTGTTGTCGACCGTTATTATTTTCAATCATTATATTTCCGAGAGCCAAATGGCATTCTCATTGAATTGGCAACAGACGGTCCAGGATTTGCAACAGATGAAGATGTGGAGCACCTTGGAGAACGAATTGCACTGCCGCCATTTTTAGAAGCTCAAAGAGAAGAGATTGAGGCAAAACTGAAGCCATTAGATACGAAAGAGTAAGGGGATATTGCGTTTTTGTTCCTTAACTGCAAAATTCAGTATGGGACCGATAGTTATGATGATATGAAGCGTTCATGAATGCAAAAGTCAGTGAGACCAGAGAAGTTATGCAGTTAAGAAGCGTTCATGAGTGCAAAAGTCGGTGAGACCAGAGAAGTTATGCAGTTAGTTATGAAGGGCACATGAATGCAAAACGTTTCGATTCCTGGCTGTATGATAGAAATCGATCAAAGCTGCAAAACCTAATGAAGGCTCGCCATTAATAATAGTAAGAAACCCTTAAAATTGTAATCTAACTCATAAAAAGCATCTATTAAGGTGCTTTTTCTTCTTTTAAGCAAGAATGTATGGACAAAGCAAAAATGGATAGTTGTTATCTAAGGAAGCATAGCGTATAGTGTTATGAGAGCGTTTTATTAAATTGAGTTGAACAGGGGAGATGAGAAGATGGGAAAAGGCAAAGAGTGGAAGCCGGAATGGAAGAGACTTAATGACAGGATTACAGGATTGCCGACTGTTCAATTAACCAATTATACAGGTCATAGTCACCATCTGTATTTTACAGAAAACGGCTGGTATGATAATGATCGCCGATTATTGTTTGTTTCTGACCGTAATAACAAGACAGATTTGTTCAGTATTGATATCCAGACAGGTGTGATTACACAGTTAACGGATCATCACAAAACGTATGGCAGTCTGTCCCCTTGTTTGCATCCTGACCAAAAGACCTTATTTTTCCGCAGAGACCATGAGATCATTGCACTCGATTTAGCTACACTCAAGGAGGAACTTATCCATGAAAAACCTGATTCCTTACTTGGCGGGAACTTAAATTGCACAGCGGATGGGAAGTACTTAATCACTTGTCAAAGAGAGGACTTGTCAAAGAAGATCCATACAGATTTAGGCAATGGCTATATTGGCCATCGGGAGTTAATGGAAGCGAGACCGGAATCACAAATTATAAAGATTGACTTAGTTACAAAAGAAGTAACGGAAATTTACCAGGAAGAGAATTTTATTACACATATCAATACTTCGCCAACAAGACCAGAGCTTATTACATTTTGTCATGAAGGGCCTTGGCAGTTAGTTGATCATCGAATCTGGGGGCTGAATCTGGAAACAGGAGAAGCATGGAAAATTCGTACAAGAAAAGAAGATCAGGAAATGGTAGGGCATGAATATTGGTATCAGGACGGAGAAACGATTGGTTATCACGGATTTAGACAGGACCGCACAGGTTTCTTCGGTAAAATAAAATTTGATAATACCGCCGAAGAAGAAGTGGAATTTCAGTTTGTGAATTGGCATGCTTTTTCCAATTATTTTGAAAAAATAATAGTGGATGGCCGTGCTCCATTAAATAACCTGATTATCTGGTATAGAGAAGATGGCGGATTTTCGCAGCCGAAAGTTTTATGTGAACACCGCTGCAGTTTTCATGTCCAGAAAGTCCATGCCCATCCAAGGTTCACACCAGATGGATCCAAATTATTGTATACCAGTGACCGAAACGGCTATGCCAACCTATATTTAGTAGATGTACCTGAAAATGCAAGTGAACTGCCGGATTTTGCTGAATGATATGTTCCCTTTTAGCTATGCTATACTATATACATAGTTAATGATGTTCAAAAAGTCACCAAATGATATGCGGTGAATCTTTTTTGATTTGCCGACGACTTTTTGAATACAAACTTTAAGGGGGATTTTCTATGTCTTTTATGCCAAAAGCATTATGTCTGGATATGGATGGGACATTACTGAACAATCACAATCAAATAACAGATAGAACATTTGAGATGATTCAAAAGATCAGAGAAAAAGGGATCAAAGTTTTTATTGTAACAGGCCGTTCTTTGGAAGAGGTAAAACTGATCGTGCCGGAGACTACTAAGCTTGATGGCATTGTCACTGCGAATGGTATGATTACAAACACGAATGAGGAATTATTACTGGAACACGAATTACCCACAACCATTGTGGATAAAGTCATCGAATCTGCCAGAGCCAATCAAATCTATTATGAGGTGCATCCGAATAATGGCCAACGGATTACGTTAGAGCAGGATAAAACCTATATGACAGAATTAATCCAAGATCCAAAACCTCTGGAAGTCGGCATTAATGAATGGATGGATCGTGAAATTGCGGTTAAAGACAATTATATTGACTGGGTGAAAGAACTTCCGCGAAAAAAATACTCCAAGATGTATTGTTTTAGTACAAGCCAGGAAAAGATGGAGCAATGGATCAAGCAATTAGATGAGCTGAAAATGGAAGAAGATTTTACAACATCCTCCTCCTCTTTTCATAATGTGGAAGTAATGGTATCTGGAGTGAATAAAGCAACAGGGATTAAAGCTTTACTTGATTTTTACAATATTCAGCCTGAAGATACAATGGCAATTGGTGACAGTAATAACGATTTACCGATGATGCGGTATGTTGGCTATCCTGTGGGTATGAAAAATGGGACAGATCAGATCAAGGAATTAGTGAAAGAAGTGACAAGCTATACCAATAATGAAGAAGGTGTGTATCACTTTTTAGCTGATTATTTTGCTTAAGAAGAAGTCAAGTGAGGTAGAGCCTTGCTTGGCTTTTTTTATAGAATGTGTAAAAGAGGCTCAGTTTTTCTAATTTGTTTTGGCCTTATTATATGGTAAAATAAACACAAACAAAAATAAACAAAAATAAAAGGGCGGGGCTGTTTCATGTTAGTAGCGGAAAGACATCAACGTATTGTTGAGGAAGTAAATAAACGGAAAAGTGTACGTGTATCTGAATTAGCGGCAATCTTTTCTGTGACAGATGAGACGATCAGAAGAGACTTGGAGAAATTAGAAAAAGAAAAGAAACTGGCACGAAGTCATGGCGGTGCAGTCAGTATCAAACCTAAAGATAATGAACCAGAGATCTCTTTTCAAGAACGAGAAATTACTAACATGGAAGAAAAGAAGCAAATCGCACAAGAAGCAGTGAAACATATTGTGGGATCAGACAAAATTTTGCTTGATGCCAGCACAACTGCCTGGTATATGGCGAAAAATCTGCCGAATATCCCGATCACTGTCTTAACGAATTCAGTGAATGTTGTGTTAGAGCTTAGTAAGAAGCAGCGGATCACAGTAATAGCAACTGGCGGAACATTACTTGCACGCTCCCTTTCATATGTCGGCCCATTAGCTGAGCGGTCGCTTGAATTGTATCATGTGAATAAAGCATTTCTTTCCTGTAAAGGAATTCACTTTGAACGGGGCATAAGTGAATCAAATGAGCAGCAGGCACGTGTGAAGCAGAAGATGATCGAAATTGCTGATACAACGTATATTTTGGCAGACCATCATAAATTTCATAACCAGGCATTTGCTCATTTTGCTAATTTGGAACATGTCGAGAGAATCATCACAGACAGTCAGGCCAAAAGTCAGGATGTGGAGCAGCTAAAGGAATTGGGGTTGGAAGTGATGAAAGCAGAATGAGTAGTATGCAGAGCACTGAATGAATTTGTTCAGTGTTTTTTTATTGAGCAATTTTAAGTGATTACATGTTTTTGTTTTTGTTCATTCATAGTATAATATACTCACTACTTAGATTATCCGATAAACAAAGTTCTGGGGTTGATGCGATGTTAAATACGGTGAAACGATGGAACACATTACGAAATCAATTATTGATTGTCTATCTATTGGTCACATTTCTTGTGTTGATTATTGTCAGCGGAATTACTTATATCCTTGTTGCTGAATTGCTGCAAGATAATGCAGAGGAACAAATCAGGCAGACAGCAACAGAATCCAGCGGCCGTTATGACTCACTTTATGAACAAATGAACATGGTGACAAAACAAATTATTACGAATGAAGAGTTGCAGAGTGTATTACAGAAAGAATGGAACGGACAATCCTCGACTTTCAATGAAAGACAATCATTAATGAGGTCACTAAACCTGATCCAGGCAAATGCTGACGGAATTTATTCAGTGGAAGTATACACAAAGGAATATCAGCGGATTATTCCAATTGATGCAACTAATCTTGTCGAAAGGCTTGATCCACAATGGGTATCACAAGCTAATGATGCAAAAGGCGGTTTAATCTGGATTGGGGAGGATCCACTCGATTCAAATTATTTTCTCGCTGGCCGCCGAATAAATTTGATTGATGAAAACTTCTCACATGGCGGATATGTCATTGTTCGGATAAGCAGGCAACACGTTGAGTTGAAGAATGAAGCAGCAACAGATTTTACCGTCTTACTTGATAGCAAAGAAAGAATAATTACCTCTAACTTTCCCTATGAGATCGATAAAATTATTGAATTAAATGAACAGACATTATTATTAAACGGGAATGAGTATATGGTTGTGCCGCATACATCCCATAATACTGGCTGGACTATTTATTATTTGACTCCTGTTGAACAGTTAACAAAAGGGATGCCGGCCGTATTAATCGGTATTATTTTAGCAGGACTCTTCGGTTTGCTTATTTTCTCTGTATCTTCCTTTTTCTTAGCTACTTTTATTACTCGTCCGATCACAAGGTTGACGAGAAAAATGCAAGAGGCTGGAAAAGGGGTTCTGGCACACAATCCGGAAATCCTTTCAACAAATGAGATTAATGAACTGAATCAAACCTATAATCAGTTGGCAGCAGAAACCAATTATCTTGTCAAAATGGTCTATGAGAAGGAAATTATGAAGAACAGAACAGAGTTAAAGGCATTACAGGCTCAAATTCACCCGCACTTTCTTTTTAATACATTAGATGCACTATACTGGTCACTGGATGAAAAAGAGGAAGAAGAATTGGCGAATGTCGTTCTGGCAATGTCTGAACTGTTTCGCTACACCATTACGAGGGAGAACCATGATGAATGGGTGACAATAAAGGAAGAGTTAGAGCACATTGAACGTTATATGCAAATTATGCGGATGCGATTTGGAGACAGGCTGAATTGGGAGAAAGGGGCGGATGTCGACTTATTGGATGTGAAAATTCCTAAGTTAATGATCCAGCCATTAGTGGAAAATGCCATCCTACATGGAGCTGGTAATGTAGTTCGTCAATCTAAAATCATGATATTAATTGAAAAAGTAAAGGATACTGATCACATAAGAGTCACCGTAACTGATAACGGACCAGGGATGAATCCTGAACGGTTGTACTATGTAAACCAACTGATGAATGGTGATGTGACACAACATAATGGCTCAGGAATGGCATTGCAAAATGTTCAGAAAAGGTTGCATCTTTTTTATGGAGTGGAAGGAAGCCCCTTGCATATTCATAGTGTTGAAGGAAAAGGGACAATGGTCAGTTTTGAGATTCCGGTAAAAAGGGAGAGAGAACAATGGAACGAAAACTAATCCTGGTAGTAGATGATGAGCCAAGGAGCAGAAATGGGATAAAAAAGACAATTGAGCGTGCAGGAATAGACCGTTTTGAAGTGTTGACAGCTGAAAATGCGGCAGAGGCAGTGAAGCTGATTGATAAACAAAAGGTACAGATATTAATCACAGATATTAGAATGCCGGAAACAACTGGATTAGAATTATTAAAACAATTAAAGCAAAAAGCACAAGACCCTGTTGTCATTATAATATCCGCATACTCTGAATTTGATTATGCACACCAGGCATTAGAATTAGGTGTGATTAATTATTTATTAAAACCTATCTCAAAAGAAAAACTGATGGAAGCAATAGAGAAAGCAGTTTCTGTAGAAGAGCAATTAAAGAAATCAGATGTTGTGGAAAAAATTATTGATGAAGACTGGATCCGTACAAGGAGAGAAAAAAATTACAATCGGGCGATCAGGGAAGCGTTAGATTATATTGAAGCGCATTTTTGCAGGGATCTGACATTAAAGCAGGTAGCAAAAGAGGTGCACTTAAATGCAAGTTACTTAAGCGGTCTTTTTAAAGAGGAATTAGACATGACATTTAGTGAATACTTGGCTCGCAGAAGAATGCAAGATGCGAAACGATTGTTGCTGACGACAGATACAACAGTGACAGAAATTGCGGAACAGGTTGGTTATCAAACAGCAAAGTATTTTATTAAAATCTTTAAACAGTATGAAAATATTACGCCACATGCTTACCGCAAACAAAAATGAAAGCGATTTCTAAAATATGTGGTATTTTCTCTAATCATTGTTACCTTACGGGAGATCAGCACGGATGCTACACTATCCTTGTAATAAATAATTTAACATATTGGGGGTTTTCCTAGTGAGAGACAATTGGAAAAAGATGTTGGCCGCTATTGCTTTTACTGTCTTATTTATATTAACGGCTTGTGGTGGCGGGTCTGAATCAAGCTCGAGTGGTGAATCTAATGAAAACGGTTCAGATTCAGCGGGTAAGACAATAGAATTCATGCATTTATGGCCTGAAGGCAGTTCAAAACAGCATTTCGAAATTGTAAATGGAATTATCGATGAATATGAACAAAACAATCCTGATGTAAAAGTAGAGGTAGAGATTTTAGGAAATGAACAATATAAAGAGAAATTAAAAGTACTATCAACTTCCAATGAACTCCCGGACGTTGGAATGGCATGGCCAGCTGGTTTTCTTGAGCCTTATGTAAGCGGTAATATGTTTGCACCGTTAGATGATTTACTTGAAGGGCCATTAAAAGATAAGTTTGTTGCAGGAACAGCAGAGGCTTACCAGATCGATGGCAGCACTTACAGCTTGCCATTGGAATTAAACATTACACCAATATATTACAATAAGCGAATTTTTGACGAAAATGGCGTAGAAGTACCAGAAACATATGAAGAATTAAAGGCTGCGATCCAGACACTTGCTGATAATGGGGTCACACCAGTTGCCCTCGGAAATAAAGATCGCTGGACTGGTTCGATGTGGTATATGTATCTGGCAGATCGAATCGGCGGCCCGGAAGTATTAAACAAGGCGATTAATCGGACAGGAAGTTTTGAAGACCCTGCTTTAATTCAAGCTGCTGAGGAGATTCAGGAACTTGTCGATATGAATGCTTTTATCAATGGATTTAATGGATTAGGAAATGATGAAGCAAAAGGTTACTTTATTAATGAGCAAGCAGCTATGTACTTGATGGCAACATGGGATTTGCCTGAATGGACAACTAATGAAGATAATCCGCAAGAATTCAGAGATTCCGTAGAGTATATGAAGTTTCCAACTGTTGAAGGTGGAGCAGGAGATATTAACAGTTATGTAGGTGGACCTGGTGTAGGTTTATTTGTTGCAGAAAATTCCGATGTAAAAGAAGAAGCGAAAGACTTTGTTGCTTTCTTTGTAGAAAAATGGGGCGAAAAATCGGTAACAGATGCTGGAGTAATTCCTGCAACGAAAGTGGACACAGAAGGAATTGAATTACCGCAGATGTATATTGACATTCTCAATGATTTGAATGAAGCTTCCAACTTAACATTATATGCCGATGTACAAATGAGTCCAAGTGTTGCAGAAGTACACTTAGACATGATTCAGGCATTATTTGGTAAAGCGGTAACACCTGAAGAATTTGTGCAAGAGCAAGAAGCAGCATTAGCTGAAGAAGAAGAATAAATGTTGGACAGGAAAAGGACATATTTAATATAGGAATATGTCCTTTTCTGTTTCATATTCAGCTAGCGATTTAGCAAAAAAATTGTAAAAGGGGACTTTTCTATGAACAAAGTGATGTCAAATAAACTAGTCATTGCTTTATATGTATTACCAGCATTGATCCTGATTGTAACACTTATCTATGGACCGATCTTGTTAACTGGCTATTACGGACTGATGGAATGGAATGGTATAGGTCCTATGTCCTTTGTCGGCTTAGATAATTATATTGAATTAGTACAAGACAGTAAGTTTTGGGAAAGTGCGGGACATTCCTTTTTATTAGCCTTCTTCTCTACATTAAGTTTGGCTGGTTATTTAATTATATCTCTCATTTTGGGAGGAAAAATAAAGGGATCTAATTTACTCAGGAAGATATATCTCATTCCAATGCTTTTATCCTCTGTTGCCATTGCTCAGCTATGGATTAAAATTTATGATCCAAATAATGGGATGCTGAACAGTCTGTTGATGGCTCTGGGTGTGGATAATCCGCCTGCATGGCTTGCTGACCCTAA
Source organism: Gracilibacillus oryzae (assembly GCF_009498735.1). Classification (GTDB taxonomy): domain Bacteria; phylum Bacillota; class Bacilli; order Bacillales; family Amphibacillaceae; genus Gracilibacillus; species Gracilibacillus oryzae. Next base: position 61,444 of record NZ_ML762428.1, on the reverse strand, counting down.
TTATGTATTGTATGCCATTTTTGTCGCGATCCTTTGGCAGTATGCTGGCTTTTATATCATTATCTATTATGCTGCACTTAAAGGAATTCCTGAAACCTTAATTGAAGCTGCGAGGATAGATGGTGCTAACCCTGTTCAAATTGCTTATAAAATTAAAGTGCCGCTTATTGCAGGTGTAATCAAAGTGACCATTGTACTGGCAATTGTCGGATCGTTAAAATATTTTGATCTGATCTATGTAATGACAGGCGGTGGTCCGAATGGTGCCAGTGAAGTAATTGCTTCATACATGTATCAGGAAGCGTTCGGCAGCTATAACTTTGGCTATGGTAGTGCAGTTGCGTTCTTCTTGCTGCTTATTACACTAGTGATTACATGGCTGACTAGAAAATTAACCGCTTCTGGCGATGAAGTGCAGTATTAAGGAGGGAACTTTTCAAAATGGCTGAAACTAAACATAATACAGGCACAGAGCGCAATAATTTATCAAGAATTGGAATGATATTGCTGTATGCAGCATTAGTTATTGTGGCGATTTTTCAACTATATCCGCTTGTCTGGCTGTTTTTATTTTCATTAAAAAGTAATGCAGAAGTATTTGGGCTTTCTCCTTTTGCATTGCCGCAAGATCCAAAGTGGGACAATTATATCAGAGTGTGGACAGATGGGAACATTGACTTGTATTTCTTTAATAGTGTTTGGATAACAGTGGCATCTGTTCTGTTAACCGTCTTGTTAGCGAGTTTTGTTACCTTTGCGATCACAAGGATGAATTGGAAGCTGAATAAATTAGTACTTGGTTTATTTATGGTTGGCTTAATGGTTCCTATTCATTCGGCGTTAATTCCTTTATTTGATTTCTTTTTAACAGTAGATTTAATTGATCATCCGCTTTCCATTATCTTATCTTATACGGCATTTAACTTGCCATTAACGATCATGATATTGCTCGGATTTTATTATACTCTTCCGCGTGAAGTGGAAGAAGCGGCTGTTGTGGATGGCTGTTCTGTTCATCGTATCTTTTTCCAGATTACATTGCCGATGACGACACCTGTCATTGCGACGACTGCTATTATCAATATGATCTATAACTGGAATGAATTTGTCTTTGTAAATACGTTTATCAGCTCAGATAAATTTAAGACATTAACAGTCGGGATCCAAAATTTTATCGGTCAGTATTTAACAGACTGGGGAGCAATTGGGGCGACATTGATCATTAGTATTATACCCATATTAATCGCATTCTTAGTATTAAGTGACCGGATTGTCGAAGGGATTGCTGCTGGTTCGATCAAAGGATAAAAAGAAGATCAAAAGTATAGACAAAATCAAATAGGAGAAACTACACCGTGATGGACAGCTTTTTCACTCATCAACAGGAGGTTTTTCCAATGAAAACAGTAAGAGACATAATGACAGAGGATATTATCAGTTGCCGAATGGATGATTCCATCGCAGCAGTTGCGCAATTAATGAAAGAGAAAGATATCGGTGCTATTCCAGTTTGTGAAAACAATCAGGATTTACTCGGGATGGTAACAGACCGTGATTTAGTAATAAGAGGTTATGCGGACAATAAAGATGGTACAACACCTGTAAAAGAGGTAATGAGTGACCGTTTATATAAAATTTTTCCTGAGGCTACTCTAGAAGAAGCTAGTGTGATGATGGCAGATTATAAAATCCGCCGCTTACCGGTAGTAAACCAGGGGAAATTAATTGGTATTATCTCATTAGGAGATTTATCATGCAGGCAGAGCATTGGAAGAGATTTCAGAACATACCAATCTGCAGCACTAAGTTTTTTTCACAAAACGAAACGAACTGGGAATCAAGCAACTCCTAGTTCGTTTTTTCTGTTAATTTCTGCTGTTTTGCCTCAATTCTTTGAAAAGCGTGGAAGCATGTTCCCATAATAATAAAGGTAATTAAACTGCCGCTAAAGAAGACAATCGTACCAGGGACAAATTGCATCACATACAATATGACCACTATCGCTGCAAGCATGGATATATTATGAAGTGGATTCAAAATCATAATAAAGAATGAATTTTTCCAAATGTCAAGAAATTTAACATTAAAATGGACAAATGTTGGAAATACATACAAAATTACTAAAGAGATCGCAATCATAAATACCAATAATGGGATTTTGATAATATCATGGAATCCGCCTTGAAATAAGATAATGTATTGATAATTGATGTAAAAAACAAAGCCTGTTAACACAATAATTAAACCAAAGAGATTGCTTTTGACAAATTCCTTTTTATACGTTGACCAGAATGTACTAAAAACAGGCTGGTCTGTGTTGCCCATAATCCATTGTCTGACTAATGTAAACATCGCAACAGTTGCTGGAAAAAATCCAAAGACGATGAGGCCGAGTAAACTAAATACAATCCATAATATATTCACATAAGCAAACCGAGTGATCCATTCCGACGCAGTAAACAAAAATGAGTTTCGCATAAAGTAACCTCTTTCATGAATTGGTATCTTTATTTTACCATAATTTGAAGGAAAAAACGTTGACTAGTTGAAACAATTAAGCTTACGATAGGATGAAAAACAAATAAGTGAGGTAAGAATATGCAGCATGCGAAAAAGAAAATCAGAAATATGTTAAACGGCCAAGGTTACGCAGATATAGTGATCAAAAACGGAACACTTATTAATGTGATAACAAGAGAAATGCAGCCGAATATCGATGTGGCGATAGTAGAGGACCGTATTGCTTTTATCGGGAATGCAAGCAAATTTATTGGCGAACATACGGAGTTAATTGATGCGTCAGGAAAATATATTGCTCCTGGTCTGATGGATGGGCACATGCATGTAGAGAGTACCATGCTGTCCGTGACGGAATTCGCGAAAGCAGCATTAGTAAAAGGAACAACAGCGGTATTTATGGATCCGCATGAAATAGCCAATGTTCTCGGAACAGAGGGTGTTCGCTTAATGCATGAAGAAGGAAGACAACTGCCATTAAAAGTTTTCACAACCTTCCCATCCTGTGTACCAGCAACGAATGATCTGGAAGATGCAGGTGCGACATTGGAAGTTGCGGACATTGAAGCTGGTCTAGAGTGGGATGGTGTCGTCGGTTTAGGTGAAGTGATGAATTTTCCAGGTGTAGTTTATGATGATCCGAAAATGATCGGTGAGATTGAAGCAACGATAAAAGCACGCAAAACCGTTACAGGGCATTTTCCAGAGGGTAGTTCTGAAATGTTGCAGGCATATATTGCATCAGGCGTGGATTCCTGTCATGAGACGGTTACAAGAGAACAAGGACTGGAAAAGGCAAGATTAGGAATGCATATTATGATTCGGGAAGGCTCTGCCTGGCATGATGTAAAAGAAGTGATAAAAATTATTACAGAAGATGGAATTGATCCCACCAATGTCTCTTTAGTAACAGATGATGTTTATCCACAGACACTTGTGGATAAAGGACAGCTGAATCATGTGATTCGAAGAGCAATGGAAGAAGGGGTGGACCCTGTCACTGCTATCCAAATGGGAACAATTAATGTAGCGAGATATTTTCAGATGGACAAAGAGCTTGGCAGTATTACACCAGGCAAAATAGCGGATATTATTGTGCTGAATGATCTGGAAAAAGTTGAAGCAGAAACAGTAATCTCAAATGGAAAAATAGTTGTCCACAATAGTGAGTTAGTTATACACATACCTGAATACACTTATCCACAATTTGCTTTAGAAACTGTAAAAATCAAGTGTCCGTTGATTGCTGAGGATTTTTTATACACAACTTCTGTGGATAAGGCTGTGAATATTAATGGAATTAAAGTTGTGGAAAACAGTGCCCGGACAGAAAAAATGACAGCAACTTTAGATGTAGTAGATGGGGTTATCCAGCCGAGTCTGAAGCAGGATATTATCAGACTGGCCTGCATCGACCGTCATCACCAGTCAGGGCAGATTTCACTGGCTTTTGCACAAGGTTTTCAAATAAAAACTGGTGCAGTTGCTTCCACAGTAGCTCATGATAGTCATAACCTGTTAGTGATGGGGATAGATCCGGATGATATGAAGCTTGCGGCTAATACCCTGGCGGCATCAGGCGGCGGTATGGTTGTTGTGGATAAAGGTGAGGTTCTTGCCCATGTGCCAATGCCAATTGCAGGCTTAATGTCAGATCAGCCATTGGAAACTGTTGTCGAGCAAGTACAGCAATTGGAAAAAGCATGGCAGGAGATTGGCTGCCCGATCCATGCCCCATTTATGACTTTTTCCTTAATTGCACTGCCTGTTATTCCAGAGGTTCGGATATCCAACCGCGGATTGGTTGATGTGACAAAATTTGAATTAATTGATGTGGTGAGAGGATAATCGAGTTGCTCCTATGTTGATAACATGGGAGCATTTTTTCTGTTGACCTTTGGATACTGGTGGAATAAAATGGGTAATGAAAGGGAGTGATAGATTGATCTTTAAGGAAAGAAGGAAGTCTCATGAACTGTTATTGTTTGAAGCCTTATCTGTCCGAAGCAATTTATCTTTGCAGGACAAGCAGTATTTTAAAGGACTGGAAAAAGGATATCAGGGTGAATTATTGTTTGATTCCTGGACGGAAGAACTTTCATGTGATTGCCTGATTTTAAATGATGTTTTGTTAAAGCAGAAGAATAACCATTTCCAAAATGATACCCTCATGCTCCTCGCAGAAAAACTCTTCTTATTCGAAATCAAAAACTTTGAAGGAGACCATTATTATGACTCCGAACGTCTCTACCTGAAATCCAAAGAAGAAAGAAGTAATCCTTTACTCCAATTAGAAAGAAATGAATCATTGCTGCGCCAGCTATTACAGGCAAGTGACATTTTGCTTCCCATTTATAGTTATGTTGTCTTCGTCAATTCCGCATTCACCATGTACCAGGCTCCCTTAAATAAACCCTTCATATATCCAACTCAGATCAAAAAATTTCTTCAGCAATTTGACCAAGTGAAATCAACCATTACACCGAAGGAAAAGTACCTTGCTAAACATGTAACATCCCTTCATATCGAGAAACCTCCGATGTCCCAAGTGCCCGACTATCATTTTGATCAATTAAAAAAAGGAATCTTTTGTCCGCGCTGCAAGTCCTTTCAACTTTTGATTGATGGTCGAAAGTGTTTTTGCCAAAAATGTAATCAGGTAGAGTTTGTGGAACAGGCTGTTTTGCGGTGTGTGAGAGAATATCGGCTATTGTTTCCGGAGAGGAAAATTACGACGAATGATGTGTATGAATGGTGTAATCGGACCATACAGAAACAAAGGGTTCAGCGGATATTGAATAAGAATTTTAAACAATATTATCTTGGAAGAGTTACTTATTATGAAGTCTGATTTAAGATTATAGGGTAAGGCGCCCAACCTATCAAAAGTCAGCGAGAGAAGGGAAGATATGATAGGAAAAGGTGTCCAACCTATCAAAAGCCAGCGCGGGGAGGAGAGTTATGATAGGAAAAGTCGTTCTACCTATCAAAAGCCAGCGTGTGAAGAGGAGTTATGATAGGAAAAGGTGTCCAACCTATCAAAAGCCAGCGCGGGGAGGAGAGTTATGATAGGAAAAGTCGTTCTACCTATCAAAAGCCAGCGTGTGAAGAGGAGTTATGATAGGAAAAGGTGTCCAACCTATCAAAAGTCAGCGTGTGAAGAGGAGTTATGATAGGAAAAAGCGCTCAACCTATCAAAAGTCAGCGTGTGAGAGGAGTTATGATAGGAAAGGGCGCTCAACCTATCAAAAGTCAGCGTGTGAAGAGGAGTTATGATAGGAAAGGGCGCTCAACCTATCAAAAGTCAGCGCGGGGAGGGGAGTTATGATAGGAAAAAGCGCTCAACCTATCAAAAGTCAGTGCGGGAAGAGGAGTTATGATAGGAAAAGCCGTTCAACCTATCAAAAGTCAGCGAGGGAAGTGGGGTTTTGATAGGAAAAAGCGCTCAACCTATCAAAAGTCAGCGCGGGGAGGAGAGTTATGATAGGAAAAGCCGTTCAACCTATCAAAAGTCAGCGAGGGAAGGGAAGAAATGATAGGAAAAGCCGTTCTACCTATCAAAAGTCAGCGCGGGGAGGGGAGATATGATAGGAAGAATCGCTCAACTGCCAAATCGAATTCTTTTTTTAAAAAAAAAGAAACAGAGTATAATAACAATGAAAGCGATGTTCAGCAGAGAGATTTTTGAAATCGCTTCATTTGTTCATAAGACTAGGATAGTCGTGAAAATATATAATGTTAAGAAAGGATGATCAACATGAAATACCGTCAATTTGGAAAAACAGACATGAAAATAAGTGAGCTTAGTTTTGGAACATGGGCGATTGGTGGCGCATGGGGTGAGACAAATGACAAAGAAGCGTTAAATGGGCTTGCCCGGGCGATGGATGCTGGTGTAAATTTCTTTGATACAGCGGATGTGTATGGTGATGGGCATAGTGAGGAGCTGCTGGCAAAAGCGACGAAAGGAAAAGAGGATAAGATCTACATAGCGACAAAGTTTTGCCGCGCTGGTGATATTCACGATCCGGAAACTTATTCAGAGAAAGCTGTCACAAATTATGTGGAAAACAGTTTGAAACGTCTCCAGCGAGATCAGCTGGATCTGATTCAGATTCACTGCCCGCCGATAGAAATCCTCCAGAGTGGCCATGTGTTTGAGGTGTTGGATAAACTGCAGCAGCAAGGGAAGATCCGTCATTATGGTGTCAGTGTGGAAACAGTGGAAGAAGGTCTTCTTTCAATGGAGAATCCAAATGTTGCTGCACTTCAAGTTATTTTTAACATTTTCCGTCAAAAGCCAATCACAGAACTGTTTCCTGTGGCACAACAGAAAAATGTGGGCATCCTGGCTCGTGTGCCATTAGCAAGCGGGCTGTTAACAGGAAAGTTTTCCACAAACCATCAATTTGAGCAAGATGATCACAGGAATTTCAACAAAGACGGGGCTGCATTTAATGTTGGGGAAACATTTGCAGGCCTTCCATTTCAAAAGGGTGTGGAACTCAGCCAGCGATTAGAGTGGATTGCAGAAGGAAGGGGCAATATGACACAGGCTGCTCTCCAATGGATTCTAAGTCATGATGCGATTTCCGCTGTTATTCCTGGCTTTAAAACAGTAAAACAGGTGGAGGATAATTTAGCCGCAGTGGACGTAAACGAGTTTTCAAAAGAGGAACTGGAAAGATTGCACACTTTTTATGAAAAGGAAGTCCATCAGCATATTCGCGGGCCATATTAATGGGGGCCAGTCCAATATTAAGATAAATTAATATTACAAATTCAGGTTGACTTTTAATGGAAATATGGATATAATCCAAAGGTATTAACAAAAAAAGGTAAGGGAGGTCACGAAAAATGAAATTACAATTCAAATTTAATCAGTCTAAATTAAATAGAAATATTCATGTGACCTTGCCTAATATAGATTCAAATTAAATGTTGAGATAATTATACCATTTAGCAGAAAAGTCACGATTTGAACGTCTTATCGTGGCTTTTTCTTCTCTAGGAATGCTATATCTCTTTGTTTATAAGCGCATTTGGCTATGGTCAAATGCGCTTTTTATATATTCATAAATTTACGAAAGGAGAATACGAAATTATGGATAAAGAGTTTAGAAATCTAACATTAATTGATTGTGAGGATAGCTATGATGATGGCTAGCTGGTAAAAAGGAGGAGTAAGGATGTTTACTGTTTTTCGAAAATTATCTTGGTATTTTAAAGACCAATGGCTCAGCTATACGTTGGCAATTATTGCCCTGACGAGTGCGAGCTTACTGTTTATTATCCCGCCGATGTTAATTGGTAACGTGGTGGATACGATTGCACAAAATGAATTAACAGAACAAAGACTGCGAGAGGTTGTCCTGTTTTTTATTGGACTAATGATTGTCATTTATGTTTTGTCCTTTTACTGGGGACACACACTATTTGGCAGGGCAATCTTATTGGAAAGAACGATCCGTACAAAATTGATGAATCATTTTATGAAAATGACACCATCTTTTTACGGCAGGTACCGTACAGGTGATTTAATGGCGCGATCAACCAATGATCTGAAGGCATTAGCAACAACTGCTGGCTTCGGTATTTTAACATTGGTTGATTCGACAGTATTTATGTCATTCATTATTGGTGTCATGCTGATCATGATTGATTGGAAATTAACACTTGTTGCGCTCATTCCATTACCGATAATGGCGCTGATTATGCAAAATTACGGTGCGAAAATTCATCAGCGTTTTATGAAGGCACAAGCTTCCTTCAGTGAACTGAACAATAACACATTAGAATCGATCCAGGGTGTTCGTGTCATAAGAGCTTTTGTTCAGGAGAAGCAGGATGAACAGCGATTCAATGACAAAGCTGAAGAAGTTTTTCAAAAAAATATTGCGGTGGCAAGACTTGATGCGTTATTTGAACCGACGATGAAAATTCTTGTGGGTTTATCCTATACAATCGGGCTGGGTTATGGCGCATACCTTGTGATTCATGGGGATATAACGATTGGTCAGCTTGTTACATTTAATGTGTATCTAGGGATGCTGATCTGGCCGATGTTCGCAGTTGGTGAACTGATCAATGTGATGCAGCGCGGAAATGCCTCTTTAGACAGAATTGAAGATGTATTATCACAAGAAGAAGATGTGAAAAATCCAGAAGAGCCGAAAAGTATCACAGTACCGCAGAAAATCCAGTTCCAACAGTTATCATTCCAATATCCTGAGACAGGCAAAAAGGATCTTATTGATATCAATCTCGAAATAAATCGAGGGGAAACTATTGGGATTGCTGGAATTACAGGTTCAGGGAAAACAACATTGGTGAAGCAGCTCTTACGGGAATATCCGAAAGCATCAGAAGGAAAATTGCTTGTTGATAACATTCCGATCGAAGAATTTAAGCTGACTGAAACAAGGGATTGGATTGGTTACGTGCCACAGGATCATGTACTTTTCTCAAAAACCGTGAAGGAAAATATCCTGTTTGGTAATCCAGAGGCCAGTGATGAAGAGATTGATCATATTCTCGAGACAGCTTCCTTAAAAGAAGATATCGAAAACCTTCCTGATGGACTGGACACATTAGTTGGTGAAAGCGGGGTTACCTTATCAGGCGGGCAGAAACAAAGAGTCTCCCTTGCAAGAGCGTTAATTAAAAATCCGGAAATCCTCATTTTGGATGATTCCTTATCAGCTGTTGATGGCAAAACAGAAGCCAATATTATTGAACATCTGAAACAGGAACGGATTAACAAAACAACAATGATTGTTGCCCA
>NZ_ML762428.1:0-52133 GCF_009498735.1 Gracilibacillus oryzae | reverse complement strand
GCGGATCAAATCATTGTCCTTGAAGACGGGAAAATAACGGAACATGGTACGCATGAAGAATTGATGCTGATGAGAGGCTGGTATTATCATCAGTTCATGATCCAGCAGATGGAAGGAGGTCTGGAATAATGAAAAAAGTGTCGACAGAAAAGCGGTTATTTCAATATGCACTGAACTATAGAAAGACGATTATTATTGGGCTTGTTTGTTTAATGTTTGCGGTAGCTCTCGAATTGAGCGGGCCTTTTATTGCGAAAAGACTAATTGATCAGCATATCGTGGGTGTGGCTAATCATTATGTAGTAACAGATAACGGGTCAGGCATTGCGTTTGAAGGGGAAAATTATGTAAGAGTTGACCGTGCAGATGAAGCGGAAGGTCAGGTTGTTACCTTATTTCAAGATGGGCTCGACTTTTATTTGTTAAGGGATGAAGTATCATTACAAGCAACATTCACGGAATACAGTAATGGAGAAGTCATGCTTGAAAATGATGGAAGTCCAATTGCGGTAGAGGGTGAAAAGCTTTCCACAAGTGAAGTCTTTACCTTTTTCCAACAGGAAGTAAAGTCGATTATCTGGCTGCTTGTACTCTATATTAGTCTAATTCTTATTTCATCGGTGTTTGTTTATTACAAAACTTACTTGCTGCAATATGCTTCCAACCGCATCATTCAGAAAATGCGCCATGATGTGTTTCATCATATTCAGCGTATTCCGATCAAGTATTTTGTCGACCAGCCGGCAGGAAAAATACTGGCACGGGTAACGAACGATACGGAAGCAATCAGAGAGCTTTATGTTAAAGTCCTTGAAGTCTTTGCATCTGGAATTATTTATATGTTCGGTATCTTTATCGCCCTGTTTATTTTAGATGTAAAATTAGCATTGATTTCATTATTGCTTGTTCCAATTTTATTTATCTGGATGAATGTCTATAAAAAAATTGGCGGCAGATATAACCGGATCATCCGGGAAACGAACAGTAACATTAATGCGAATATTAATGAATCGATTCAGGGAATGACAGTGATACAGGCATATAATCAAACGGAAAGAATGGCTGGGGAATTCGAAGTTTTAAATGAGAAGCAGCGCCATTTCCAGACAAAAATGAACACATTTAACGCATTTTCCTCTTTTAATCTTGTTGATCTTTTGCGTAATGTGGCTTTCGTTGTAGTTATTCTCTATTTTGGCGGAGGAGCACTTGATGGTACTACGCTTGCCTCTGCAGGTTTGCTTTATGCCTTGGTTGACTTATTAACCCGTTTGTTTGAGCCAGTTAATCAAATCGTCAGCCAACTTGAACAATTGGAATTAGCAAGAGCATCTGGTCAAAGGGTGTTTCATTTATTGGATGAAAAAGCAGAGGATATGAGTGATACACCAATTAACCGCTATAAGGGAAATGTCAGCTTTGATCACGTTTCTTTTGCCTATAATAAAGAAGACTATGTATTAAAAGACTTAAGCTTCGAGATTAAAGCAGGTCAGACAGCGGCATTTGTCGGTCATACTGGTTCCGGGAAAAGTACGATTATGAATTTGCTGTTCCGTTTTTATGATCCGACAAAAGGCAAGATTCTGATTGATGGAATCGATACAGGTGATTTTGCGAAGCAGCAGATCAGACAGCATATCGGTATTGTTTTGCAGGATCCGTTTATTTTTACTGGGACGATCCTGTCCAATATCACGATGAATGATCCATCTGTCAGCAGAGAAACGGCGATTCAGGCATTAAAGGCAGTTGGAGCCGATCGTTTTATTGAAAAACTGCCTAACCAGTATGATGAACCTGTGAAAGAAAAAGGGAATGAATTTTCCACAGGACAGCGTCAATTACTGTCTTTCGCGCGTGCATTGGCATTTGATCCGGCAATTCTGATTCTGGATGAAGCAACAGCTAATATTGATACAGAAACAGAAGGCATGATCCAAAAAGCTCTAAATGTACTAAAAAAGGGTCGTACAACACTTGTCATTGCCCACAGGTTATCCACAATCCAGCAGGCGGATCAGATTTTTGTTCTAAGTCATGGTGAAATAATTGAAGAAGGCAATCACGAAACACTGCTAGCCGACCATGGGGAATACTTCAAAATGTATGAGATGCAGCTAGGGAAGAAAGGTGTTCAGGCCTCTTAGCTATATATGTTATACTTAATGAAGTATCTTTAGAAAGTAGGTAACTTCATGCAGCGTGGCAGTTTTCAATGGATGAAATCATTAAATAAAGCAATCATTTTAAATAAAATTCGTACATCTGAGCCAATATCACGAGCTCAAATTGCAAAAGAAACGAAATTGACACCGCCGACAGTCGGATCGATCGTCAAGGAGCTCTTAGAACAGAGGTTGATACTGGAAAGTACATTAGGCGAATCACAAGGTGGAAGGAAGCCGACGATGTTGATTTTGAATACATCTGGCTTCCATGTGATTGGCAGTGATGTTGGTTTAAGTAAGATCCAATTCATTATTTCTGATTTATCTGGTAAGGTGATGGATGAATCGGAAGAACTTTTAGATGAAAATGTGACGGAGGAGTCATTTCTTTCCATTTTAACAAAAGGTGTTCAGCATTTGATGCAGCAGCACAGTGATCTTGAGTTCATTGGCATCGGAGTGGCAATGCACGGGATTGTTGATGCTGAATCAGGTGTTTCGATTTTTGCTCCGAACTTGCAATTGAGAGATATTCCGATAAAAAAAGATCTGGAAGAAAAATTTCAAATGGATGTAAAAGTCGAGAATGATGCCAAAGCTTTTGCGCTGGGAGAAGCCTGGTTCCAGGATCGGGTCAGTCACAAAAGTATGGTTGCAATTAATATCGGACTCGGTGTCGGTGCAGGGATTGTGATTGATGGGAAATTATATAATGGGGAGCATGGTATTGCCGGTGAAATCGGCCATATGATGATTGATATTAATGGGAAAAAATGTTCCTGCGGCAATTATGGCTGTCTGCAAACTTTAGTTTCAGGCCCGGCGATTGCGGAGCGGATCTTGGAGCAACTAAACTATGGAAACGAAAGTATATTAATCAATTGGATAGAAGAAGAGCAAGCAATAACAGCAGAACTCGTGTACAAAGCAGCAATGAATAATGATTCCTTAGCGATAGAAATACTTCATGATACGGGTGTATATATTGGTATTGCACTAACTAACCTTGTCCATGTATGGAATCCAAGCAAAATCATTATAGGTGGCGGGGTCTCTAAAGCGGGAGATTTTATTTTAACAGCGATAAAAGAAACGTTAATGGAAAGAGTGATTACGGAGAAAGCTCAAACCACAGCAATTTTGATATCAAAATTAGGTAGTTACGGATCCTCCTTAGGTTCGGTAGCATTGATATTAAGTGAATTGTTTGAACCAAATATTGGGTAAAATATATTCTTAAGAAGTTTGCTTTAAATGTGTACTTATTTCTCATATAATAGAATAATAGATACCCTTTATGAAAAGAGTTGTTGCCAATGAATGTGAAAAAAAGATTTACTTTTTCTAATTCTGAGAATCCTTTACCACTATATATTGAAAGTATCGGTTATAATCCACAAGAATTAGACTTTCACCGTCCTGAAGGCTATCCTTATTATCATTGGTTACAAACAATCAAGGGAGAAGGTTTGATCGAGTTACAAAATCAAACTTTCTCTCTTCCTGTAGGTAAAGGGATTTTATTGACTCCTTATACACCGCATGCCTACTATTCAGATCATCAGGCAGGGGGACTATGGCAAACCTATTATATAACATTTACAGGAGCAGCAATTGATCCAATATTGAACTCCCTGGATATGAATTATTCTGCTTTTTATGAAGAAACGAATCAGATAGCTTTTTCTGACCATGTAGAGAAAATGTTACTAAAATTGGAACAAAATGCAGCGCCGCATCATATTGCCCACGAAATTTCATCTGATTTATATCAATTTTTAGTCTATTTAAAAAAATATGGACAGATGAATGATAAGCTATCCATTTTACAATCATATGAGAAAATCCGTTCAATCGTTGAATGGCTCGAACAAGTTTATCATGAAGATATTGGGTTGTTGGAAATTTCTGATAAGGCGCAGGTGAGTGCCCAACATTTAAACACAATGTTCCATGATACTTTCGGTATAAGCCCATACTCATTCCTTGTGCAATTAAGAATTAGAGAAGCCAAACGAATTCTTATTACAAATCCAGACTTATCTTTAAAACAAATAGCGAAACAAGTTGGATTTAATGGTCTCAGTCATTTCGTTACAACATTCAAAAAGCGTGAGGGAATAACACCAACCACTTATCGAAACCTGCATCAGTAAAATGATGCAGGTTTCGTTATTTGAAAGTAAGTTAGAAGAATTTGATATATCCACCATTTTGTAAACGCTTTATAATAATGAGTGTAGAGATAATAAAATTAATTTATTAAGGAGGTCATGAATTTGTTTAAAAACAAAACTTTATGGGATTTATTATTAATTGTGTCACTTCTATTCGTGCTCGCGGCATGCGCGCCTGAACGTGAAGAAGTAGGACAAACATCACAAAACAGTGGAGAAGGAGATTCAGAAGAAAAAGAATCTGAAGAAGCAGAAAAGCCGGAGCAACTTAAAGTTTGGATGAACGATGAAGAAGAAGCAATTGCTGCAGCAGAGGAAATGTTTGCTGCCTATAAAGAGGAGACTGGAATTGAAGTTGTTTATGAAAAAGTGCCGATGCCTGATCAACTGCAAAAACTTAGCTTAGCAGGCCCAACGGGAGATGGGCCAGACCTATTCTTCCAACCTCAAGATCGTCTTGGTGATGTGGTGGCGCAAGGGCTTGCTGTTCCAATGGAATACACGGATGAGGACCTTAGTGGTTTTAGTGATGTAGCAATTGATGCCTTTACCTACGAAAGTGAAATCTATGGGGCACCGGTAACAATTGATACTTACTTTATTTATTATAACAAGAGTTTAGTTGATGCTCCTCCAGAGACTATTGAAGAAGTATATGACCTAGCAAAAGAATTGACAGATGCTAGCAAAGATCAATTTGGATTTTTAATTTCGCCTGAGTTTTATTACTTATATTCTTTTATGAATAGTTACGGTGGTTACGTTTTTGGTGAGGAAAATGGAGTATATGATCCATCAGATATTGGCTTAAATAATGATGGTTCTATCAAAGGGTTACAAGAATTCAAAAAGTTTATTGATGAAGGGCTTATACCTAAAAGTTTAACAGTAGACGTAATAGATGGATTATTTACTGAAGGTAAAGTAGGGATGGTTGTAAGTGGTCCATGGAACATTCCAATCTACCAAGAAGCACTTGGTGATGATTTAGCAACTGCACCGTTACCTAAGATTAATGGTAAAACAGCTCCATCATTTGTAGGTGTTAAATCTTGGTTGGTGTCTTCATATAGTGAACATCCTAAATGGGCAATGGACTTAGCAAAATTCATGACAAATAGTGAAAATTCTCAACTAAATTATGATTCTACTGGTGAAATGCCACCGAGACCAGAAATATTAAAACAAATTGATGACCCAATTTATGAGGGGTATACTAAACAAATTCCTAATGGCACACCAATGCCAAATATTCCTGAAATGTCAATTGTATGGGATATTGATGATGCTATTGAACTGATAGTAAATGGTGGGGACGTAGAAGAAGTGTTAAACGATGTAGTTAGTAATATAAAGCAGAAAATAGATATGTCAGCACAGTAATTTCCAGAGTGAAAAGGTCTCCTTTTCACTCTAGGTATATAAAGGATGATAACAATGCTTGAAAGAGAAAGGGTAATAGATAATCCTCTTAATGAAAAGGGAAATAATAATAAACCTAAATCTGTAAAACATAATGCTGTCCTTGCGACAATTTTATCCATAATCTTTGCTGGTTGTGGACAGATCTATAATAGAAGGTTTTTCAAAGGGATAGTTTTTATTATTCTTGAGATTGCTTTCATTATGACATGTGGTGATTTTATCAATTTAGGAATTTGGGGAATCAGAACATTAGGTACAATCCAGGGAGTAGATCATTCTATTTTCTTACTTGTCTATGGGTTAATTTCTATCATCATGTTAGTGTTTGTTGTTGCATTCTATATTTTAAATGTTAAGGATGCAAGAAAGCAAGCTAAATTAATTGCTCAAGGTTGGGAGCCTCCAGGATTAAGAGAATCTATAAGAATAGGGTATGATCGTTCTTTTGTATACTGGTTAACTGTTCCAGGATTCACTCTACTTATTTTTACAGTTTTATTACCATTGTTATTTGCTATTTCATTAGCGTTCACTAACTATGATTTATATAATTCCCCTCCAAGAAATTTGCTAGACTGGGTTGGTATTGAAAATTTTACTCAACTGATAAGTGTACCAATATGGAAGGATACGTTCTTCAGTGTGTTTTCATGGACAATTATTTGGACATTGGTTGCTACAAGTTTACAAATAATTTTAGGTTTATTTTTAGCATTGCTTGCTAATGACAGTCGAATTAAATTTAAAAAGTTAATTCGTACTATATTGATACTGCCATGGGCTGTTCCGGGGTTTGTATCTATTTTGATATTTGCTGCAATGTTTAATAATGATTTTGGGACGATAAATCGAGATATAATTATCCCTCTATTTGGTGGAGATGGAATACCTTGGTTATCAGATCCATTTTATACAAGAATAGTTCTAATTTTAATTCAGACATGGTTAGGCTATCCATTTATTTTTGCTTTATTTTCAGGTGTGTTGCAAAGCGTCTCAAAAGATTGGTATGAAGCAGCAGAAGTTGATGGTGCAACAAGATGGCAGAAATTCAGAAATATTACTTTACCTCATGTATTATTTGCAACTGCGCCTTTATTGATTATTCAATACACAACTAATTTTAATAATTTTAATGTTATTTATCTTTTTAATGAAGGTGGTCCAGCAGTCCAGGGGCAAAATGCAGGAGGAACAGACATATTAATTTCATGGGTCTATAAATTAACATTTGAGACAAATAATTATAGTATGGCTGCAGCAATTTCATTAATCATTGGATTATTAGTTTCCGTATTTGCTATATTCCAATTCCGTCGGACAAGTTCATTTAAACAGGAGGGGAAAATTTGATGAATTCAAAAATGAAATCAAATTTAGAAGTAGTAGGGATTTATCTAATTTTCACTTTTATGGCTGTTATTATCATCTATCCTATAGTTTGGGCAATAGGTATGTCATTAAATTCAAGTACAAGTTTTTACTCATCGACTATTATTCCTGAAAAATGGTCTTTAGTACACTATAAATGGCTTTTTACAGATCCAAATAGTGATTATTTACTTTGGTATAAAAATAGTATGATCGTTTCTGGTTGTTCGGCTGTATTCTCAGTGATTATGACTTCACTCGTAGCTTATGCATTTTCAAGATATAACTTTGTAGGGAAGAAAACTGGATTATATACATTTCTAATCCTACAAATGTTTCCGGCAATGATGGCGATGGTGGCGCTATATATATTGTTAAATCTTGTAGGACTATTAGATACGTTAACGGGCTTAATTTTGATTTATGTAGGTGGACAAATCCCCTTTAATGCATGGCTAGTAAAAGGATACTTGGATACAATTCCAAGAGAATTAGATGAATCAGCTAAAATTGATGGTGCTGGTCATATGACGATCTTTTTAAGAATTATCATACCTCTAGCAAAGCCAATATTAGCAGTAGTAGCATTATTCAATTTTATGACACCTTTATTTGACTTTTTATTACCATCAATTATTTTACAGAGTTCAGATAATTACACGCTAGCATTAGGATTATTTAATTTTATTAATGATCAATTTTCAAACAACTTTACTAGATTTGCCGCGGGAGCAATATTAATCGCAGCACCTGTGTCAATACTTTATTTGTTTTTACAAAGATATTTGATAACAGGGCTTACAGCTGGTGGGACAAAAGGATAAAAATAGAAATTCGCAAAATTTACTGAATTAAGAAGGGCATGATTTATTTTGACACAGCATTTTATAAAAGGTGTAGATATATCTATCTTAAATGAAATAGAAAGATTCGGAGGTGAATATTTCTTAGATGACAAAAAAGAAGATTTAATAGAGATATTGAGAACTAAGGGGATCAATCTAGTAAGATTACGATTATGGGTAGATCCATATGATGCTATGGGTAATCCTTACATGGGTGGAACGAATGATTTAGCTACAACAATAAGCTTAGCGAAAAGAATTAAAGAAAAGGGCATGAAATTCATGCTGGATCTTCATTATAGCGACTTTTGGACAGATCCAAAAAAGCAACAGAAACCAAAGAGTTGGGAAAATTTAAGTGGAAAGGAGTTAGAAGATAAAGTATATCAATATACAAAAGATGTACTCATAACTTGTAAGCAAAATCGGGTAACTCCCGAATATATACAAATAGGAAATGAGATTACAAATGGAATGTTATGGCCATATGGAAAAACACCAACATTTCTGTGGAAAGAAAAAGAATTTGAGGAATGGAGGGGAGAGGAGAGAAGGAAATCATATGATCAGTTAGCAAATTTATTAAATGCGGGTACTAAGGCAGTTAGAGAGATAAGTTCTGAATTAAAGATAATTCTTCACTTAGATTTTGGGGGGGCGAATAATTTATATAGAATTTGGTTTGATGAGATAAGTGACAGAAATGTAGATTATGATATTATCGGTCTCTCCTATTACCCTTATTGGCATGGAAGTCTAGAAGAATTAGAATTTAATTTATTAGATATCGGAAAACGCTATGAAAAGGATTTAATGGTTGTAGAGACTGCCTATGCCTTCACAGATAAAGTTCCAGAAGGGGAAGACAGTATTTTTAGTAAGGAATTAGCGGATATTGCCGGATATCCACCCACCGTTGATGGGCAAGTACAATTTCTAACAGACTTAATGGATATATTAAAAAAAATTGATAACCAAACCCATAAAGGTCTAGGGATTGTTTATTGGGAACCAGCATGGTTACCGGTGAAAAATACAAGTTGGGCAAGCCTAGAAGGGATGAAATATGGAAATGATATAGGAAATCCTGGTAATCATTGGGCAAATCAGAGTTTGTTTGATTTTAAGGGAAATGCACTAAAGTCATTAAATGTTTTTAAATTATTTTAAAAAAAGGAGAATTAATAATGATAAGGAAAATAGTAATTAGTTTTTTTATGTGTTTATTGTTTATAGCTTTTAATCTAAATGATAGTGAATTATTAGCGAATGAATTCATTATGGGAGGAGACATATCGATGTTAGAAGAAGTAGAGGATTTAGGTGGAAAATTTTATGAAGATGGCATAGAGCAAGATGCAATGGAGATATTAAGTTCTAATGGTATGAACTATGTGCGCTTAAGATTGTGGGTAGATCCATATGACAGTGAAGGGAATCCTTACGGTGGAGGTACCAATGACTTAGATACAACTATTTCATTAGCTAAGCGAGCTAAAGCCCTTGGAATGAATATTTTATTAGATATCCATTACAGTGATTTTTGGGCAGACCCAGGAACTCAAACTAAACCTAAAGCATGGCAAGAGCTGTCCTACCCTGAGTTAAAAACTCAAGTTTATCAATATTCTAAAAATGTTATTGAGCGCATGGAGCAGCAAAATATACTTCCAGATATGGTTCAAATCGGTAATGAAACGACTGCAGGGGTATTATGGGCTGATGGTAAAGTAGGTGAAGGTAATAATAACTTCACTCAGTTAGCGGAACTATTTTCAGCCGGAATATCAGGTATAAAGGATGCTCTAACCAGTGAAGAAGATATAGAAATAGTTTTACATCTTGATCATGGAGGGGATAATAGCTTATATCAATGGTGGTTTGATAATATAACTGCATTAGGAGTAGATTTCGATATAATTGGTTTGTCTTATTATCCATTCTGGCATGGTACGATGGGTGAGTTACATTACAATCTAAATAATATTAGTAAACGGTATAATAAAGATGTTATGATAGTAGAGACTGCATACGGATTTACTTTAGACGATGGGGATGGATTGGGTAATTCATTTTTTGAAACAGAAGAGAGTGTTGGGGGTTACCCAGCTACCCCAGAAGGGCAAATTCAATATATGAATGATTTAAAAGAAATTGTAAAAGACATTCCTAACAATCGAGGACGAGGTATTTTCTGGTGGGAACCAACATGGATACCAGTAGAGGGTGCTAATTGGGGAACTGAAGCAGGTAAGTTATATAATAATGACACTGGATTACTATCCAATCCATGGGATAATCAAACACTATTCGATTTCAATGGAAATGTATTAGAGAGTGTGTCAATATTTAGAAATAAAACCACTAAAAATAACTTCGTGAAAAATAATGACTTTGAAAATGACGGGTGGACGAATACACCTTCAGATTGGGGAGTATGGGCAGAAGATAGCGCAGATACAAATGCTGTATTTGTTGAAGACCCGGGTATTAATGGGGACTATAAGCTAACCCATTGGAGTAACAATGATTATACTGTCTCTACATATCAAACAATAACTGATCTTGAGGATGGCAATTATACATTTTCAGCGTGGGTATTAAATAGTGGTGGACAAGATGATGCATATATTTACGCAAAGAATTATGGTGGCCAAGAACTTCAGACGAAATTACCTGTAAGCCCGTCTAAGTGGGTTAAAATAGAGATAAAAGATATAAATGTGACTAACGGTCAATGTGATATAGGTATTATATCGTATGCACATGCTAACAATTGGATTAACGTGGATAATGTCAAGTTCTTTAAAAGTAACTAATGCAAAAGGAGAATAATATGAAATTCAAACCAGTGAGCGAAAAAATACCAAAAATGCTGCATGGAGCAGATTATAATCCGGAACAGTGGGAGAAATACCCTGAAGTACTGAAAGAAGATATTCGTTTGATGAAGCTAGCTAATTGCAATGTGATGTCTGTCGGGATTTTCTCATGGGCGAAGTTAGAGCCCGAAGAAGGAACGTTTAACTTTGAATGGATGGATAATATTTTAGATACCTTCTCAGAAAATGGGATATACGCTTTTTTAGCAACACCAACAGGGGCTAGACCTGCATGGATGTCGGAAAAATATCCGGAGGTCTTGAGAGTAGCAGCAAATCGTGTACGGAACCTGCATGGCAGAAGACATAATCATTGTTACACTTCACCCGTTTACCTTGAGAAGACAGAGATCATAAATACAAAAATAGCGGAGCGTTATTCCGATCATCCTGCTGTGATTGGCTGGCATATTTCGAATGAATATGGCGGAGATTGCCATTGTTCTTATTGTCAGGATGCTTTCCGAAACTGGCTCAAGGAAAAATATAAAACATTGGATGCTTTGAATGATGCGTGGTGGACAACTTTTTGGAGTCATACGTATACAAACTGGTCCCAAGTCGAATCACCTGCACCCCACGGGGAAACAATGGTGCATGGGCAGAATCTGGATTGGCGGCGCTTTGTTACAGATCAAACGTTAGACTTTTATCGTCATGAAGTAAAACCATTCAAGCAGGTGAATCCGGATATTCCTGTAACAGCGAATTTTATGGAAGCGTTCTCTGGACTCAATTATGCAAAGTTCGCTGATGATTTAGATGTTGTGTCATGGGATTCTTATCCGAAATGGCATGGGGAAGAAGATGCGACAGCATTAGCCGCATGGACGGCGATGAATCATGACTGGTTCCGTTCCATTAAAGACGGGAAACCATTCTTGTTAATGGAAAGCACACCAAGTATGACAAACTGGCAGCCGATCAGTAAGCTGAAAAAGCCGGGAATGCATAAGCTGTCATCCTTGCAGGCAGTGGCTCATGGTGCTGATTCGGTGCAGTATTTCCAATGGCGGAAAAGCAGGGGATCAAGTGAGAAGTTTCATGGTGCAGTAGTAGATCATGTCGGGCATGAAAATACACGCGTTTTCCAGGATGTGAAGGAACTTGGTGCAAATCTTGACAAATTAGATGAAATAGCAGGAACAACAGTAAATGCTGAAGTTGCGGTCATTTTTGATACCGAAAACCGCTGGGCTGTTAAAGATGCACAAGGTCCAAGAAACAGCGGGATTCACTATGAAAAAACGGTGAGAGAACATTACCAGGCATTCTGGGAACAGGGCATTAGTGTAGATGTCATTGACATGGAGAAGGATATTTCGAAATACAAACTGGTAATTGCTCCAATGTTGTATATGGTGAGACAAGGTGTTGGTGAGAAGATCGAGCAATTTGTTCAAAATGGGGGTACCTTTGTTGCAACATACTGGTCAGGGGTTGTAAATGAAACAGACTTAACTTTTCTAAATGGATTTCCAGGTCCTTTACGTAAAACACTGGGAATCTGGTCAGAAGAAATTGACAGTTTATATGAAGGTGAAATAAACATAATGGAAGCTGCATCCAATAATTCGTTCGGTTTAGAAGGAGAATATGAGGCAAGAGAGCTATGTGATCTTATCCATCTGGAAGGTGCTGAGGCATTAGCTTATTATAAAGACGATTTTTATGCAGGCAGACCGGCACTTACGGTGAATAACTTTGGTGAAGGAAAAGCATATTACATTGCTTCAAGAAATGATCATGCCTTTCATCAGGATTTTTACAGTGAGTTAGCGGATCAGTTGCAACTTGAAAAAGCAATAGATGGAGTATTGCCAAAAGAAGTGAGCGCACAGATAAGAACAGATGGAAAAAATGATTTTCTATTTTTAATGAATTTTTCTAATGAAACAAAAGAAGTCTTTCTTCCTGATCAGTCATATGTGGATATGTTAACTGGAAGTGAAGTGTCACAGCCGTTGTTGCTGGAAGGCTATGGAGTGGAAGTTCTGAAAAAATAAGAACACAAATACGTTTCATAGAAAGGTGTGGTGAGATGAAAATAACTAAAATAGAAACATATTTAGTTGAACCACGATGGTGTTTTGTAAAAATTGAAACAGATGAAGGAATAGTTGGCTGGGGAGAGCCTGTTGTCGAAGGTCGCGCTGCAACGGTTGAGGCAGCTGTACATGAGTTAGCGGATTACTTAAGAGGCAAAGATCCAATGCGAATTGAAGATCATTGGAACGTCATGTACCGTGCAGGCTTTTATCGTGGCGGACCAATTTTAATGAGTGCGATTGCAGGGATTGACCAGGCATTATGGGATATAAAAGGGAAGTACTTTGACGCACCTGTTTATCAATTACTTGGCGGTGCATGTCGGGAATCGATCCGCGTCTATTCCTGGATAGGCGGAGACCGGCCAAGTGATGTCGGAAAAGCAGCTAAAGCTGTTGTTGATGCAGGTTTTACAGCTGTGAAGATGAACGGGACAGAAGAATTACAGTACATTGATTCATATGAAAAAATTGATCAGACAATTGAACGAATTGCTGCAATAAGGGAGGCTGTAGGCGATTATATTGGGATAGGCGTCGACTTCCATGGCCGGGTGCATAAGCCAATGGCAAAAATTTTAGCGAAAGAATTGGAAGCATTTCGCCCAATGTTTATCGAAGAGCCGGTTTTATCCGAGAACAATGAAGCATTGCGGGAAATTGCCAATCATACAAGCATTCCGATAGCAACAGGGGAAAGAATGTATTCCAGGTGGGATTTTAAACATTTGTTAGCAGATGGCTATGTCGATATCATTCAACCTGATTTATCACACGCAGGTGGAATTACAGAAGTGAAGAAAATTGCTTCAATGGCTGAAGCGTATGATGTAGCTATTGCACCACACTGTCCTTTAGGCCCAATTGCACTGGCTGCCTGTTTGCAAGTGGATGCGACAACGCATAATGCATTTATTCAAGAACAAAGTCTGGGTATTCACTACAACCAGGGAAGTGATTTATTGGACTATATTTTAGATCGATCAGTTTTTGATTATAAGGATGGGCATGTCAAGATCCCGCAAGGTCCGGGACTGGGAATCGAAATAAATGAAGAAAAAGTGAAGGCAATGGCAGAGAAACGTCATAATTGGAGAAACCCGATTTGGCGTCATGAAGATGGAACGGTTGCTGAATGGTAGAAAGGAGGAGGGAATAATGGATGTCGTCACATTAGGGGAATCCATGATATTATTCACACCAGAATCGAATGGCCTGATGCGATATGCGCCAGTTTTTTCGAGGAAGATTGGTGGGGCTGAATCAAACGTTGCGATTGGACTGGCAAGACTGGGATATCGAACAGGCTGGATTAGCAAAGTTGGTGATGATGAGTTTGGACGTGCGATGATTTCCTTTATCAGAGGGGAAGGAGTGGATGTATCACAAGTAAAATCCGCCCCTAGTGCTCCAACAGGAATTTATTTCAAGGAATTGCGTAAGAGTTCTGATGTAAGGGTGCAATATTACCGTAAAGGATCAGCGGCCAGCACGATGGCGAAATCAGATGTTTCAGAGGAATACATCGCACAGGCAAGCTATTTACACATAACAGGGATTACTCCTGCACTGAGTGAAAGTTGTTATGAGACAATGTTGGAAGCAATTAGAATCGCGAAAAGGAATAATGTGAAAGTTATTTTTGACCCGAATTTAAGAGAAAAACTGTGGGTAAGCAAAGAAAAAGCACAACAAGTTTTGCTCGAGATTGCCTCTCAATCAGATATTATTTTGCCGGGAATGAGTGAAGCAGCCTATCTTTTCGGTGAGAAAGAGCCTGCTGACTATGCCGAAAGCTTTTTCAAACTTGGTGCAGAGTTTGTGATTTTAAAAGCTGGCAAGGAAGGAACCTATTATTATTCAGAAGCACAATCAGGATTTGCTGCAAGTTTTCCTGTTGAGCAGGTTGTAGATCCAGTCGGTGCAGGGGACGGTTTTGCTGCTGGTTTTATTTCTGGATTACTAGACGGCATGACGCTTGAGGAATCGGTACAACGCGGAAATGCGATTGGTGCAATGGTAACAATGGTGAATGGAGACGTCGAGGGGTTACCGGAAAAGGCGGAAATTGATCGTTTTATTAAACCAGCGAAAGACGATGTCAGTCGCTAAAAGAGGTGGACAAATGGACATTCTACAAACAATTTATCAAAATAGATTAGTAGGGATTATTCGCGGGATAAAGCCTGACGATATTTTACCTGTTGCGAAGGCTCTGCATGCTGGCGGGATCCACACATTGGAAGTAACAGTTGATACACCTCAGGTTTTACAAATAATTGAAAAGTTAAGAAGGGAATTACCAGAACAAGTGATTGTCGGAGCTGGTACAGTGCTGGATGCCGAAACAGCACGAGCAGCCATTATGGCAGGGTCACAGTTTATTTTTTCGCCTACAGTAAACATCGATACCATTCAAATGACGAAACGTTATGGTGTTGTAAGTATTCCGGGGGCGTTGACACCGACAGAAATACTTACAGCATATGAAGCTGGCGGAGATGTTATAAAAGTGTTTCCGGCAAGAGCAGCAGGTCCCGCATATATGAAAGATGTGAATGGTCCCCTGCCTCATATTCCATTAATGCCTACTGGCGGTGTAAGCCTTGATAATGTAAATGACTATTTTAAATCAGGAGCAGTAGCGGCAGGACTGGGCAGCTCACTTGTGAAAGCAAAGGATAGTTATCGTGAAGAGGATTTAACCGAATTGACGAACAGGGCAAAAATGTATGTGGAAAAATTAACAGGAATAAGCAGGGAAGAATAATCGTGAGTTGATGCACTTCGTTTGATGATAACTTCTGATCACAAGCACCGCTTCTCCTCTAATAAGGAGAAGTGGTGAGAATTCAGGACCTAACGAAATGGACCAAAAATAACATAACAAAAGAGATCCCAACCATACAAGCAACCCATAGCCATGCCATTTGCATATCACCGGAATCGATTGCGATATAAATGGCTGTCGGGGTTGTTTGTGTCTTTCCTGGAATGTTTCCGGCAAACATCAGAGTAGCACCAAATTCTCCTAATGCACGGGCAAAACTTAAAATCCCGCCAGAGATCAGTGATTTGCTTGCAAGCGGGATAGAGACGAACAAGAATAATTTCCATTCTCCAGCACCATCGACACGTGCGGCATTTTCAATATCTTGATCAACAGCTTCCAGTCCTGTCTTAAACGATTGATACATCAATGGAAAAGCAACGACAGTAGAGGCAATCACGGCAGCCCAATAGGTAAACATCACAGGCTGCTGAAAGAGTGTCTCAATCATCTGGCCAATCAGGCTGTTTCTTCCGAAAATGATAATTAATAAAAAACCGACAACAGTTGGCGGCAATACTAATGGCAATAGGAAAATTGTTTCCAGCAGCGATTTCCCTTTGAACTTCTTGTTTGCCATAAATCTTCCGATAATCAATGCTAATACAACTACAATCAGAATCGACAGGGAAGCTACTTCTAATGACAGTTTGACAGGTGACCAGAAATTGGCGGGCAGTGTATTATTTCAGTCCTTTAAATCCGTAATTTTCAAAAATCTCTAGAGCGTGCTCTGATTGAAGGTATTCGTAAAATTGTTCTGCTTCTTCAGGATAAGGTGTATTTTTTATGATACCAACAGGATAAACAATTGGTGTGTGTAAGTCTGCTTCAGCAGTTGCGACGACCTCTACCTCCTGGGAAACAAGTGCATCTGTTTGATAGACAATGCCTGCATCGACATTGCCTGTATCCACATATGCAAGGACTTGCCGAACATCTTTGGCATAAACCATTTTTTCTTCAACCGTATTCCATATTTTTAAGTTCTCTAATGTTTCTTTTGCATATTTCCCGGCAGGTACTGATGCTGGTGTTCCAATTGAAATTTTAGCAGCTTTACTAAGTTCTGCAAAACTGCTGATCTCAGAATCTTTTGGTGTGATTAACACTAACTGATTTTGCAGGAGAGCAGTGCTGTTCGCTTCATCAATCAGCTCTTCTTCCAATAGTAGAGCAAATTTATCTTCAGCTGCTGAAAAATATAAATCAACTGGGGCACCTTGTGTGATTTGCTGCTGCAGGGAACCCGAACCACCAAAATTGTAATTTACTTGAATGTCCGGGTATTCTTGTGAAAAATCAGCCCCAATTTCGGTTAAGGCATCTTGTAAACTTGCAGCAGCAGAAACGGTAAGTTCCACTTCTTCTGATGTAGCCTGATTCTTGGCACAGCCGGCTAAATTTATCATTAATATAATGCATATCATTAAGATGGATATATTTTTGATCATAGTTATGCTCCTGTTGTTGTATTAATTATCCTAATTATAATGAGATATAGCGAATGATACAATGAAAAAAGTCACGAGACGAAGAAGCAGAAAGCCTTGAATACAAAAAAAGAGCCCCCTCTCTTTAAAAAAAGGGGATTCCAAAACATCAACTAAACCGTTAAATACCGATACACTTCCTCATCTTCCACATTCGCTATCGGACTGCTGTAAACTATCGATCCATGATCAATAACATAAAGGTGGTCCGCCACATTTTTCACAAAATCCAGATTTTGTTCAACTAAAATCATCGATGTTTGGGAGGATTGTTTAATATCCATAATTACCGCTTGAATTTCTTCAACGATATTTGGCTGAATTCCTTCTGTTGGTTCATCCAGTAATAAAAACGAAGGATTAGAGACAAGTGCCCGGGCGATTGCCAGCTGTTGCTGCTGCCCGCCACTCAAATCACCGCCATTTCTTTTGGCAAAATCTTTCAGGATAGGGAAGTATTCATAGACTTGCTCATTAATTGTCTTTACATTACCAGCTTCTAAACCTAATTGGAGATTTTCAAGCACCGTTAATTTCGGGAAAATTTCTCTTCCTTGTGGTACATATCCACTGCCATTCCGGGCACGCTGTGAGGGCCGGTCTTTCGTAATATCTCCTGATTTGTATTGAATTTTGCCATTCTTCGGCTGGATCAGACCGATTATCGTTTTCAGCAGTGTTGTTTTTCCAACACCATTTCTGCCCATCACGCAAATAACCTGATTTTCTTCCACATTCATATTGATTGACCGAATGACCATACTGTCTTCATAACCAGCTTCAAGATCCTGTATTGACAACATCTGACTCAACCTTTCTTCCCAGATAAACTTCACGCACTTTACTGTTATTTTGAACTTGCTCCATACTTCCTTCAAATAATAATTGACCTTCATGCATTACGGTGACAACGTCCGCATATTCTTTGACAAAATCCATATCATGCTCAACGATCAATACTGCACGTTCTTTCGCAATCTGTGTTATCAGTTCCCCGGTTTTATCTCGTTCTTTCTTTGACATACCGGCAATTGGCTCGTCAAGCAGAATAATATCAGGCTCCTGGATGAGAACCATGGCAATTTCCAGCCATTGCTTTTGCCCATGTGCCAGTGAACCGGCTAATTCGTTTCGGACTTTTTCCAAACCGATCAGGTTCAGCATTTCCTCTATTTTATCCTTCTCCTGTTTGGTCCATTTCGCCCTTAGTATGGAGAACAAGCCTTTCTTTTGTTTCATCGCGATTTCCAGATTTTCGATTACTTTTAGCTGCGGGAAGATCGATGGTGCCTGAAACTTTCTCGCAATACCTTGATGAACAATCTGATTTTCACTCATTTTTGATAATTCGCGCTTTCCGTGTAATTGAATGTTCCCCTGCGTTGCCCTTGTTTTTCCGCAAATAACATCCAATAAGGTTGTTTTCCCTGCACCATTTGGACCGATAACAAAATGGACACGATTAGGTTGTACAGAGAAATCAAGCTGATTGATGGCCTTAAAACCACTAAAGTCTACTATAACTTTTGCTAACTTCAATACTGGCTGTGTCATTTTGTTTTTGTCTCCTTTCCTTCCATTTCGTGAAAAGTCCTGTTATGCCTTTTGGTAAAAAGACGACAACTAATACGAACATTAGGCCTAAGAAATATGTCCAGAATTCCGGATAGGATTCACTAAAGCCTGTTTTCGCTGCATTGACAAACACAGCTCCGATTACTGGTCCGATCAATGTCCCGCGTCCGCCTAATGCAACCCAAAGCACCATTTCAATCGAAGGGATAATGCCGATCATTGTTGGTGAGATAATCCCGACTTGTAAGACAAACAGCATTCCGGCAATTCCGGCAATAGCTGCAGACAGTGTGTAAACAAATGTTTTATAAGTTGATGGATTGTAGCCCAAGAACCGCATCCGGTTTTCTCCATCACGTATACCAACTAATACCTTGCCAAATCTACCTTTGACAAGAATGCGGCAACTAATGAAAATAATGGCAAGTACTCCAACTGTAATGAAGTAAAAGACCATTTGTGAAGCAGGGGAGTTAACAGAATATCCGAAAAGTGTCTTAAAATTGGTTAATCCGCTTGTACCGCCTGTTAAATTCTGTGCACCAACAAATAGTGTGACAAGCACAAGGACAAGTGCCTGTGACAAAATCGTAAAATAAACACCACTAATCCGATTGCGGAAGGTTAAGTAACCTAAGAAAAAGGCGATGGCCGCAGGAATCAATATACCGAGGGCGATAGCGACAATGGGATATTGAAAAGGAATCCAGATCAATGGCAATTCCGACATGCCGCTCCATGCCATAAAGTCAGGCAACTGTCCGCCTGTTGCTTCGAGTTTCAAGTACATTGCCATTGCATATGCACCAAGCCCGAAGAAGATTCCATGACCTAAACTCAACACACCCGTGTATCCCCACAGTAAATCCAGCCCGATCGCCAAGATAGCAAATGCCAGAAACTTTCCTAGTAGATTCAAACGAAAATCTGTTAAAAATAATGGGGCAAATAATAAAAGTATCAAAATGACACTGAATATAATTCTATTATTAAAGAGTTTTTGACTAATCATATTTTAACTCTCCTAATCTAATGATCTTGATCGATTGATAACAATTCCTGAAGGGCGCCATTGCAAGAAGGCAATAATCAGGATGAAAATCAATACTTTTCCTAAAGTTGCATTTGTTAAAAATTCAAATATCGTATTAAAAATTCCGATACCAAATGCTCCGGCAACTGCGCCAAACAGAGCACCGACACCTCCGACAACAACGACCATGAATGCATCAATAATATAACTTGTTCCGATGGTTGGACCAATTGCTCCTAATAATGTCAGGGCACATCCAGCAACTCCAGCTAATCCGGAACCAATCGCGAATGTAAGCATATCTACTTTCCGTGTTGAGACACCCAGACATTCAGCCATCTGGCGGTTTTGCATTACTGCACGGACACGTCTTCCGCTTGCTGTACGATAGAAATAATAGAAAATACAGGCTAAACAAATAAGGGATAATAGCAGGATAAATATTCTGGAGTAGGGGAAGGTGATCGAACCTAACTCCAAACCTCCGTTTAAAAAGCTCGGACTTTGTACCCCAACATTGGGCGCACCAAAGATCGTTCGAGCCAGCTGCTGCAAGATAAGTCCAACACCCCATGTTGCCAGCAAACTGTCCAATGGCCGTTTATACAAATGGCGGATTAAGGAAACTTCCAGTAACACACCAACCCCGGCAGCGACAATTAATGCTAGAGGGATAGACAAGATAAAATATAAATCGAAATACTTTTCAGGTGCATACTGCATAAAAATATTCTGGACCAGATAGGTAATATAGGCACCAACCATGATCAGTTCCCCGTGCGCCATGTTGATTACATTCATTAATCCGAATGTAATGGCAAGGCCTAATGCGATAAGCAGAAGGATGGAACCTAAGCTGATTCCGTTAAACAATGTTAATATCATCTCAGTCATAGAAAAGTTCCTCTCTGTTTCATTCGAATCGTTTTTTCTTTACTAATGAGAGAGAGAATGAAGATTAGTTTTTCTTCATTCTCTGTTCAATTGGTTATTCTAAAGATTCGCTTAACTCACTTGCCCATTCATATTCTTCTAGATATGGATCCGGCTTAATTGGTTCATCAGAGCTCCAGACTTCATTAATCAAACCATCACTCTGTACCTCTCCGATTCGGACAGTCTTGTAAACATGCTGATTATCTCCGTCAATCGTAACTGTACCATTTGGTGCATCGAATGTAATTCCTTTTGCCGCTTCTCTCACTGCATCAACATCTGTTGTGCCAGCCGCTTCTACCGCTTGTGCCCATAGATAGACTCCAAAGTAACCAGCTTCGATCGGGTCAGCTGTTACTGCATCTTCGCCATATTCTGCTTTATAATTTGCTACAAACTCTTCATTTTCAGGCGTATCTGTTGTCTGATAGTAATTCCAGCTTGTTAAATGTCCTGCAATGACATCTGCGCCGATACCTTTAATTTCTTCTTCTGCTACACTTACTGAAAGGACAGTGATGTCATCAGAGGAAATTCCTGCATCGTTTAATTGTTTGAAGAAAGCAACATTGCTGTCCCCATTTAATGTATTAAAAATCACATCTGGATTCTCGCTTTTAATTTTTGCAATGATCGTATTGTAATCGGTATGGCCTAATGGTGTGTATTCCTCACCAGTCAATTCGCCGCCTTCTGCTTCTAATTGTGCTTTAATTGCTGCATTGGCAGTTCTTGGGAAGACATAATCAGAACCTAATAAGAAAAATGATGATCCTTTGTTTTCCAATAACCAATTCACTGCTGGTACAATCTGCTGGTTTGGTGCTGCACCTGTATAGAAGATATTTGGTGATGCTTCCATTCCTTCATATTGAACAGGATAGAATAACAGCCCATTGTTTTCTTCGACAACTGGCAGCATTGCTTTTCGGCTGGCTGATGTCCAACCACCAAAAATAGTGGCAACCTGATCTTGCTGTAATAGTTTGTTAGCTTTCTCAGCAAATGTCGGCCAATCGGATGCACCATCTTCAATCACTGGCTCAATTTGTTTCCCAAGCACACCGCCATTTTCATTAATTTCTTTAATTGCCAGTAATTCAGCTTGATGTACGGAAGTTTCACTGATTGCCATTGTTCCGCTTAAAGAATGTAAGATTCCGACTTTAATTGTGTCACTTTCTTCTGTAGCAGTTTCTGTCTCGCTTCCTGTTTCTGTTGGTTTTGCTTCATTTGTTTCTTCCGCTTTATCGGCATTTGCTGCGTTGTCCGCTGCCGAACATGCTGCCATTACTAATGTGAACAATAACATTAGCATGAATAATGTAAGTTTCTTTTTCATCGTTCCTGCCCCCATATCGTTAAATTAATTTACAAATATAAGATTATCAATGAAGCGACTTTAACTCTATTGTTATGTTAGATTAGTTAACATGGAATATACAAATACCTTACATAGGATGCGAGAAGATTAACAAGTAGGGCATGATTATATACAGGCAATGTAGTTAATAATGGTGATAAGCGAATTGTTTTTCTAGCAGCTAACCCTCTCAAACAAGGAAAAGAAATGAGGACGCTAAGGATTTTGATACATCTCACTTTATGATATTATGGAGCTGTATGGTGAAATATAGGGGGATTAGAAAGAGATGGAAATAATTATTTTACTCATAGTGATAGCCATCATACTAGTAGTTGCATACTTCTGGATCGGCAATTATTTTTATAATTTTGCCCTTAATGCGAAAAAAGAAAAGGAATTCATCACAGATAATCCTCACTTGGCAAAAAGTGAAGCAATACTGGAAGAGGTGGCAGAAGCAGCAAAACATAGTGATAAAAGGTTTAGAGAGCAGGTGCCCATATCCAGTTTGTCGGTCATTTCGCATGATAAGCTGAAACTGAAGTTACATGCGAATCTCTATCATCAGGAAGAGCAAAATCAAAAATGGGCCATTGTTGTACATGGATATGGATCAAAAGCGGCCGATATGGTCAGATGGGTGCGCGGCTTTTATGAAAAGGGATATAATGTACTTGTCCCAGATCTTCGCGGGCATGGAAAAAGTGAAGGCAATTATATTGGAATGGGCTGGCATGATCGTCTGGATCTTTTATTATGGATTGATGAAGTGCTGGCTATCAATCCAGATGCGGATATTGCGTTATACGGGATTTCAATGGGGGGAGCTACTGTTATGATGACATCAGGGGAAGACTTGCCCCCGAATGTAAAGGTGATTGTGGAGGATTGCGGTTATTCTTCCGTTGATGAAATTTTTGCTTATCAGCTAAAAGACTTATTTAAATTGCCGAAGTTTCCTGTGATCAATGCTGCCAGTACAGTTGCCAAACGAAAGGCAGGATTTGATTTGTATAAAGCTTCAGCTATAGAGAAGGTAAGCCAATGTAAAGTTCCGATGCTTTTTATTCATGGGAAAGAAGACAGTTTTGTACCATTTGAAATGCTGGATAAAGTGTATAATGCTGCAAATGTGGAAAAAGAAAGATTAATCATTCCAAATGCGGGGCACGGGGAGAGTGTTCAAGTTGATCCAGAGTTATATTGGACAACGA
Organism: Gracilibacillus oryzae; assembly: GCF_009498735.1. Lineage (GTDB taxonomy): Bacteria > Bacillota > Bacilli > Bacillales > Amphibacillaceae > Gracilibacillus > Gracilibacillus oryzae. The sequence continues at coordinate 28,767 of NZ_ML762428.1, read as the reverse complement.
TTTGGAGGTTTGTTGATCGATATATTGATTAGATGATTGGAATTTAATAGAAAACGCTATTTTAGTCAATGGTTTTTATGCCATTGGCTTTTTTAAAATGAGAGTTATATGATTGTATCGGCTTTAAGAGGAATATTTTAGTTAAAATAAATTAAACTGGAAAAGTGAGGGAAGAAAATGAGAGATTTCCCTTTAATATGGAGATAAAGCGGAAATGAAGGTGAAGGAGAGCGGAGATTTCCAGTTAATATGGAGATAAAGCGGAAATGAAGGTGAAGGAGAGCGGAGATTTCCGGTTAATATGGAGATAAAGCGGAAATGAAGGTGAAGGAGAGTGGAGATTTCCGGTTAATAAGAGGATAAAGCGGAAATGAAGGTGAAGGAGAGCGGGGATTTCCCGTTAATATGGAGATAAAGCGGAAATGAAGGTGGAGGAGAGTGGAGATTTCCGGTTAATATGAAAATAAACTGGAAATGTAAGTTAGGAAGCCCCGTGATTCAACTTTTATAAAAAAGACCGCCTGACAGTTTTATGCCAAGCGGTTCATTCCATTAGTGCTTAATTATTCTATTACACCAAACACAAAAGTAGTTTTAGCAGAATACTTTTCATCTTTATCCAGCCATACAGAAGGGAATCCGTCATGGTGAATTGATGCTGGGGAGGCTTGCGTTTCTAAACATAAACCTAAATATCTTACTGATTCACGTTCACGCAGTTTTAATCCTTCAGGCAAGTTATTGGAAGTATACATTACAACACCTGGCTGATCTGTGATAACTTTCAGCTCACGGCCGCTTGCTGTATCACGTACTGTTGCACTCACATCTTGTGAATGATCAAATAGGAAGTAATGATCATACCCATGATTCGCGACAAGATTTTGCTTGAATTCAGAGCTAACTCCGTCTTTCATTGGACGGCCTTGACGAAAATCAAAGGCAGTATTATCAACATCTACTATCTTACCTGTTGGAATTAAGGCTTCATCTAATTCCACAAATTTGCTGCTGTCGAGCTTGATTTCATGATCCTGAATATCTGTTTTTAAATTTCCACTTAAGTTAAAATACGAATGGTTCGTTGCAGTCAGAACAGTTTTCTGGTCTGCTATTCCTTCATATGCAATGGATAATTCATTTTGATTGTTTAACGTGTAGTTCACTGTCATACGAAGGTTGCCAGGATAGCCATTTTCCCCATCCGCACTTCTTAAAGTCAACGTTAAGCCAACTTCCTCATCCTTTTCAAAAGGTTCTGCTGACCAGATTGATTTATGGAAGCCAGGCTCACCGCCGTGCAGGTGATTTTCGCCTTCATTCTTTGGTACAGTGTAGGATTTACCATCAATCTCAAATTGACCGTTTTCAATTCGACCTGCTACACGTCCGATTAGTGCACCAAAATATCCGGGATTATCTAAATAGTCCGCATAATTATCAAATCCGATTACGACATTTTCTAATTTACCGTCACGATCTGGTGCGAGAATTTTTGTAATGATCCCGCCGAAATCCAGGATAGACACAGCCATGCCGTTATTATTCACTAAAGTGAATTCTTTCCATTGTTGGTCATTAACCGTAATTGCTTCTGCTTTCATTTCCATATCGTCATTCCTCCTGCTTGAGTGTAGGTTAAGCTGCTAAAGATGGTTTAGGAAACGTTTAAATTTACTTCTGCCATCTGCTGTTGTTTTAAATACACCAGCATCTTCTAATACTCTAGCAAACTTAAGACCTAATTCTTGTTCTACTATTAGGTTAACATTTTCTGTTGTGAAATTTGAATGCCTTTTCTTAATCGATTGTACCCAATCCTGATGGTATTCTGCAATGTTTACACTTGGATTAAGTAAATGTTTTTTAATTTCAACTAATTCATCTTTCAAACGTGGAGGAAGAACAGCAAGACCCATTACCTCAATCAGGCCGATATTTTCTTTTTTAATATGATGAACATCTTCGTGCGGATGAAATAATCCCATCGGATGTTCTTCTGTTTGTCTGTTGTTGCGCAGAACTAAGTCGATTTCAAACTGATTATCCCTCATCCTGACAATAGGGGTAATCGTATTATGTGGTGTTTCATTTGTAAAAGCATGAATCTCTGCAGCTTCATCACTGTATGTTCGCCATTTCTGCAAAATATAGTCAGCAGTATCAATAAGAAGGTGGCGGTCATTGTGACGCAAACGGATTACAGACATTGGCCATTGAATAACAGAGGCCTCTATATCTGGAAATTTTTCGATTTGAAAAGAAAATTCATCTTCTGCTTTTGTCATTGCGAATGTGTAATGACCGCCTTGATAGTGATCATGTGATAAGATGCTCCCGCCGACAATCGGCAAGTCCGCATTCGATCCAATAAAATAGTGGGGAAATTTCTCCACAAATTCGGTTAGTCTTGTAAATGAATCACGATTGATTTTCATTGGGCGATGCTCTTCTGCTAACACAATACAATGCTCATTATAATAGACATAGGGAGAATATTGCAGGAACCACTTTTCACCTTCTAATGGCACTTCAATAATACGGTGATTGGATCTTGCAGGGTGTCCGATTCTCCCGACATATCCTTCGTTCTCCACACTTAGGAGATTTTTCGGATAAGCAAGATCCTGTTTCATTTCCCGTTCGCGCCGGATCTGTTCAGGATCTTTTTCAGGCTTTGACAGATTTATCGTAATATCCAGCTCCCCATAATCAGATTCTGTTTTAAAGTGAATGTTTTTGGCAATCCTTTTTGTTTGAATGTAGTTGCTGTCTTTACTTAACTGATAAAAGTAATTGGTTGCCTGCTCTGGTGATTCCTTATATTTCTCGTAGAATAGGTGATTTATTTCAGAAGGCTTTGATAAAAAGACATTCATCACAAGTGCCTGCAGTTTTTCTTTTTCATCAAGCAGGTTTTCGATAATTCCCCTGTTCACAGCATCATCTGTAAGGAGTTCTAATAAATCAGGAATCGATTGATCAGAATCAGGACTACCTTTTTCCTCATAGTTATCTATTTTCACTATGCCCAATAGTTGGTTTCGGGCATAGATGGCATCACAAGGCTGAATGAGTTGTTTATCGATTGCTTTTTTTACAAGTGATTCAACGATTTGGGAAATGTCCGCCATATTTATGCCTCCTCATTGTAACCATTTGGCCTGCTCTGGTGCCAATTCCATGCATCTTTAATAATTCGTTTAATGTCTGTTCTTGTGGGATTCCAGCCAAGGAAGTCTTTCGCTTTATCTGAAGATGCAATCAGGGTACTGGGATCACCGGCACGTCTTGGCGCCACTTTTGCCGGGATTTCGTGGCCTGTAACTTCGCGTGCTGCATCAATAATTTCTTTGACAGTGAACCCTTGGCTGCTTCCAAGGTTGAAGATATTGCTTTCCCCGCCATTTTTTAAATAGTTGAGTGCAAGAATATGGGCATCAATTAAGTCTTCCACATGGATATAGTCACGGATACATGTACCATCAGGCGTGTTATAATCATCCCCAAAAATCGAAATATGTTCTCTCTGATCAAGTGCCACTTGCAGGACGATTGGAATAAGATGTGTCTCAGGGGTATGATCTTCCCCGATTTCACCTGTGCTTCTTGCTCCGGCAACATTAAAATAACGTAAGGAAACAAAACGGATATCATGAGCTTTTTCACACCAGTGCATCATTTTTTCCATTGTCAGCTTTGTTTCACCATAAGTGCTTGCAGGTACTGTTGGCATTGTTTCTGTTATAGGGATTTGTTCAGGCTCTCCATATGTTGCTGCAGTGGAGGAGAAGACAATATGCTTAATATTAAATTCGGTCATTGCCTGTAATAAAACTTGGGTGCCGTAAACATTATTGTCAAAGTATTTCAAAGGATTTTCCATCGATTCGCCAACTAATGAATTTGCCGAAAAGTGAAGGACACCATCGATTTGTTCATGAGAAAATACCTTACGCAAAAATTCAATATCACGTATATCGCCTTGATAGAAGCTGACATCTGGATGAACCGCTCCCTTATTGCCTGTTTCCAGATTATCAATTACAATCACTTCATGTCCTTGATCGTGCAGCTGGTAAACTGCGTGCGACCCAATGTAGCCAGCACCGCCCAGTACTAAAATTCTCATGTAAAATCCTCCTCAATATTTAATTCCTTCGCTCCATCACCGATTGCCGCAACATAGAATGTTGGTTCATAACCTATTTTCGTTTTATAGTCTTCCAGAATGTTATGTTTGAAAGTCTCTGTTTCTGATTTTTCCACAATAGCGATCGCGCATCCGCCAAATCCGGCACCTGTCATTCGTGAACCAAGCACCCCTTTTTGCTGCCAAGCAGTTTCGGCAATTGTATCCAATTCCACTCCGGTTACTTCATAATCATCACGTAAAGAGATGTGTGACTGGTTAACTAATTCGCCGAATGCTTCCAGTTCCCCTGCTTTTAATTTCTGTAAGGCTTCCAATGTCCGGGCATTTTCATAGACGGCATGTTTTGCTCTTCTCTGGTGAATTGGATCATTGATCAGTGTTTTATGCTGTTCAAACTGGTCTGGTGTAAGCTCACCAAGACTTCTAATTGACAATTCATTTTGTAAGTCTGCTAAAGCCTGCTCACATTCGCTTCTGCGTTCATTATATTTTGATGCGGCAAGTTCCCTGCGCTTATTGGTATTGATAATGATAATATCATGATTTTCCAGAATAATTGGGGCATACTCGAATTGTAAAGTATCACAATCCAGCAACATCGCATGATCTGTTTTCCCCATCCCGATGGCAAACTGATCCATAATACCGCTGTTCACGCCAATATAATGATTTTCTACCATTTGACCAATCTGGATCATTCTTACTCTGTCCAGATTAATAGAATACAAACCTTCTAATAAAACACCTGTCGCAAGCTCAATCGAAGCAGAAGAGGAGAGACCGGCACCGTTAGGGATATTGCCAGAGAAAAGCACATCAAAACCATGCTCAATCGCAAAGCCCTCTTTCAAAAAATAGTAAACCATTCCCTTTGGATAATTGGTCCAGTCATCTTCCTTTTTATAATCTAATTCGTCTAAAGAAACTTCTATTATTCCTTTGTCGGGGAAATTATCTGAGTAAAAGCGCAATTTCTTATCATGTCTCGGCAGGGCAAGTGCATATGTGCCAAAAGAGATGGCAGCAGGGAAGACATGCCCGCCGTTATAATCTGTATGTTCTCCAATCAGATTAATTCGGCCTGGTGCAAAAAAGACCCGTGGAGTGGCGCTTGTATGAAAAATATCATGAAATTTATTAACTAGTGTGGTAAGTTCCATTGTCCAAATCCTCCTTTATATAGTATAGGTTGTGACTTAATTAATTTAATTAACTAACTATATTGTAGCTGATATTGGAGTAAATGACAATAATATTTTGAGCGGGAAATGTGAAGGGAAACTTACAGATTGTTTACATTAAATTAATAAATTTACAATTATTAACTGATAAGATAGAAATGTGTCAATAATATAAAAAATAAGGAGGATTTTGATGAAAAAGAAGCTGAATTCTGTTAGTTTCCTGCTCGTTGCAATTGTCTTATTCTTTACACAGGTCTCAAGTGCTTTTATCCCTTTCGTCAGTGTTAAAGCAGCGAGTCCTGCTCAAGAGTTGATTATCTCAGAATATATTGAGGGCAGCAGCTATAACAAAGCCATTGAAATTTATAATGGGACAGGCTCTGAGGTGGATTTATCAGAGTACAGCATCGCATTATATTCCAATGGGAGTGCGGAGATTTCTCAATCAGCAGATCTGAGTGGCAGTCTGTCAGATGGTGAATTGTTCGTTATAGCGCATAATAGTGCAGATCAAGCTATATTAAATGTTGCAGATGAAACAAATAATTCAGTAATTAACTTTAATGGTGATGATGCATTTGCACTGTTTCATGGTGATACACTCATTGATGTTTTAGGTGAAATCGGTGTCCGAGCGAAATTTGGAACTGATAAAACACTGATTAGAAACAGTGATATTACTAATCCCAGCTCGACATATGACGCAGCAGAATGGAATGATCTCGGCAGAAATGTGTTTGATAATTTGGGCGAGCATTTGACAGAAGAAAACGATGATCCTCCTGAAGAAAGCTATCCATCCATTAGTGAGGTTAGAGCAATGGATGGTGAGACCATAACAGTCGAAGGTGTTGTTACAACAACGCCAGGAAGCTGGGGTGGCAATGGATTCTATATGCAGGATGAAACTGCAGGGATTTATGTCTTTGGGGATGATGAAGTTAAACCTGGAGATCTTATTAGAATCACCGCTAGTGTCGGAGAACATAATGGGGAAGTTCAATTAAGCTCGGTTAATTCATTGGATGTTATTGTGCAATCCGAACTTCCTGAAGTACGAGAAATAACACCAAGTCAAGTGAATGACAGCAGCCAGGGTCAGTTAGTGGCAATTCAAGATGCGACAATCTCAAATTTAGACGAAGTAAACAGTTATGGAACATTTGAATTTACTGCATCTAAAGACGGTGAATCTGTGCTTATAAGAGTAGATAACCGCACAGGTTTAGCATATGATGACTTTACTTATCAGTCAGGAGACATAGTAGATATCACAGGGATTTCCAGTGTTTTTAACGGTACTTATCAATTAAAGCCGACAAAAGCAGAGGATATCAAATCAGCTGACAGCAATCCTGGAGAACCAGATCCAGAACCAAACCCTGATGAGGTGACTGCAATTGCGGATGCCCGTCAACTGGCACAAGGAAGCCAAGTGACAATCGAAGGGGTTATTACGACGAATAATCTGGCGAATACAGCGAGCAATCAATTATCTGTATATATTCAGGACGAATCGGCAGGAATGAACATCTTTTCATTTGACAGAACAGGTTATCCTGAACTGCAGCAAGGCGATCGTGTGAAGCTGACTGGTGAGATCGATGTATATAATGGATTGACAGAAATTATTCCAAACAGTGCAAGTGATATGGAAATTTTAGCAAATAACGAATCAATTCCAGAACCAGCAACGTTAACACTGGCAGATTTAAATAATGAAGAAATAGCAGAACCGTTAGAAGGCCAATTGGTCACTGTAAATGGTTATGTCCAGAATATCCCGTCCAGTCCTGCTGGCGGCGGCTACAATGTCTCATTAATGGATTCTGACTTCAATGGGACAACATTAAGAATAATGGAAGGTACAATGGATATAAGCAGCTTGGAAGCAGGCAAATGGTATGATATTACAGCAGTACTAAGCCAATATAACAGCTATCAATTGTTACCAAGAAATGCTGAGGATATTACACTGGCAGCTGAGCAGCCTGAAGCGCCAGATGCTAGCGGAGAATACACCTCTACAGTGGAGTATGTAACAGATGGGGATACCATTCGCATCACTTCACCTGTTTTAGGTGCAGATCGTGTCCGTTTTGTTAATATGGATACCCCTGAAACAAATGTTGCAGGCAGAAATGGTGTAGATGAAGCCAATCAGAAAGAACACGGTGAATATGCTACAGCAAGGTTGAAGGAACTATTACCTGATGGATCTCAAGTTACCTTAAAGCTTGGTCAAGAACCTACTGATGATTATGGCAGGTTACTGGCAGAGGTAATTAATGAAGATGGAATCAATACAAACCTGCAAATGGTTAAAGAAGGCTACGCAAGTTCATATTTTATTTGGCCTATTGGGGATGAAGAAAATTACCAGACATATCAAAATGCTGTAAAAGAAGCGATTGATGCAGAGAGAGGTATTTGGAATCCGGAGAACCCATTAAAAGAACTGCCTTTTGAGTATCGTGCAATAAGTGAAGGCGGCGATTTCCATCGTTACGTCGGTAATTCTGATACGAAAGAATATGTTATGCCGACAGAATATGATGAGGTACCAGTGGAAAAACGAATTTTCTTTGCAAGTGCACAAGAAGCAGAAAACCAAGGTTACACACCAGCAACTGATGAGCCAATTGAAGGTTTACTAGATTTACAGTTGCTTAGCATGAATGATCTTCATGGAAAAATTGATCAGCAATATGAGTTAGATATTAATGGCGACGGTGAAAATGATGGTGTTTACGGCAGAATGGATTATGCTGCCAGTTATTTAAAGGATCGTGATCAGGCGCATCCAAATTCTCTTATTGTTCATGCTGGTGATATGATTGGCGGAAGTTCACCTGTGTCTGGACTGTTTCAGGATGAACCAACTGTAGAAATTATGGAAGCAATTGGCTTTGACTTTGGTACAGTAGGAAATCATGAATTTGATGAAGGAACTGCCGAGTTATTAAGAATGGTAAATGGCGGGGAGCATCCGGAAGGTTTAGGAACAGAAAATTATGACGGGATGAACTTTGCAAATCTTTGTGCAAACTGTGTATACAAAGACTCTGGAGAACCGATTCTGCCACCACATACTGTAACTGAAATTGAGGGAGTTAAGGTTGGATTCATTGGAATTAATACACAGGCTTCTGCAGGGATGGTTATGCCGGCAGGAATCCAGGATATTGAATTTACTGATGAAGCAGCAGCAGTAAACGAATCAGTAGAAGCATTGCAGTCAGAAGGCGTAGAAGCTATTGTTGTTTTAGCACACTTGCCTGCAGAACAGAATGGTGATAGTGTGACTGGTGACACGGCTGATCTTGCTAGAAGTGTAAATGATGCAGTAGATATAATTTTTGCCGGACATAATCATCAGGTTGTGAATGGTGTTGTCGATAATAAACTAATTGTTCAAGCTAGTGAATATGGCAAAGCCTTTGCTGATGTAAATATTCAAATTGACCGTGAAACTGGTGACATTGTAACGAAAGAAGCAGAAATAGTCTGGGTTGATCAAAGCCAAGTGGAACCAGATGCTGAAGTGAGCGCAATCCTTGAGAAATACCAGACAATGATTGAACCTAATGCACAAGACTTAACAGGTGATTATACAAATGACGGAGATCATGGTTTAGGAAACCTGATTGCTGACGGAATGCTTTGGGCAATGGATACAGACTTTGCTATGATGAATGGTGGGGGAATCCGTGATGCCTTATTAGCAGGTGAAGTAACTTGGGGAGATTTATATAACATCATGCCATTTGGTAACACTTTGATGAAATTTGATGTAAAAGGTGAAGACTTATACACCATTTTAAATGCTCAGCTTTCACCAGTCTATGGTCCTGACTATAGTGTTGCAGGCTTGCATTATACATGGGATGAAGCAACAACGAAAGTAGTGGAGATTACATTGCCTGATGGAACACCAATTGATCCTGAAGAGACATATACATTAGTCGTCAACAATTATATGGGTACTTCTTCAGGTGACAAATATCGTCCAATTGGTGAACTTGGTACAAATGAGGAAATGGGTCCTGTCGATTTAGATGCTTTTGTAGAGTATGTGAAACATTTAAATACAACGGAAGTAAATCCGATTGTCATTGGCTCAGAAGGCCGGATTGAAACAGTGGAAGCAGAACCTGGTACGGATTTAGGAGAAGTAACGATTTCAGAAGCAAGAAATGCTGAAATTGGAGCACAGGTAACGGTTGAAGGTATTGTGACATCAACTCCAGGAATCTTTGGCGGGAATGGGTTCTATATACAAGATAAAAAAGCAGGAATCTATGTATTTGGGGATGATAATGTATCTCCAGGTGATAAAGTTAAGATTACTGCAAAAGTGGGAGAGTATAATGGAGAGTTGCAGTTAAGCAGCATTTCAAACCTTGAAGTAGTTGGACAAGATAATCTCCCTAAACCGAAAAACGTTAATCCTGGAACACTGGGAGACAAGCATCAGGGACGATTAGTTCAAATGAAGAATGTTACTATTTCAGAATTAACAGAAGTGAACGATTATGGAACATTTGAATTTACTGCAACAAAAGGCAGTCAATCATTGCTAGTACGTGTTGATAATCGAATTGGAGTGGCATTTGCTGATTTTGAATTTGAAAATGGTGACAAGGTTGATATCACTGGGGTTGCAAGTGAATACGAAGGCACGTACCAACTGAAGCCAATTGATCCATCTGGTATTGTTGCAGCAAAGAAGGACAATGGACCAGGTAATGGTAACCCAGGTAGTGGTGATGATTCGAACGATGATGAAGATTCCGGCAAAGATAAGGATTCGGACAAAGACAAAGACAAAGATTCGAATAAAGATAAAGATCCAAAAAAGGATAAAATCGACAAAATCGTGACAGGTATGACGAATTACATCTTTGATTTGTTCCGTTGGTCCAATATTTTTTGGTTCAGTATCTATAGTAAATAGTAAAGAAAGCACATTTCCTGACGAAATGTGCTTCTTTCATTTATCAAGGCTTATCTTATCCAATCACTTTCGCTGTCACTTCTTCACGCACTTGCTTAGCCGCTTCAATCATATTACGCAATGCTGCGACGGTTTCTTCTTTTCCTCTTGTTTTCAATCCACAGTCAGGATTAATCCAGAATTGTTTCACATCAATGGTGCGTAGCGCTCTGTCAATATTGGCTTTAATCTCTTCAACACTTGGCACTCTTGGACTGTGAATATCATATACACCAAGACCGATCTCTTTGTCATAGTCATTTACTTCAAATGTGTCAATTAATTCACCATGACTTCTTGATGTCTCAATGGAGATGACATCAGCATCCAATGCATCAATGACTTCAAAAATTTCACTGAATTCGGAATAGCACATATGTGTATGAATCTGAGTCGAAGGTTTGACTGATGCAGTCGAAATTCTAAAAGATCTTGTTGCTGCATCGAAATATGCCGGCCATTTCAGACGATCAAGTGGCAGTCCTTCGCGTAACGCCGGCTCATCAACCTGAATAATGTTTACCCCTGCAGTTTCAAGTGCTAATACTTCTTTTTCTAAAGCTAAACCAATCTGATCCTGAATCGTGAATCGCGGCAATTCCTCATGTACAAATGACCAGTTCAGGATGGTAACAGGACCTGTAAGCATCCCTTTGACATGTTTATCTGTAAGGGATTGGGCATAAACGATTTCTTTCACAGTCATTGGGCCTGCCCAGGAAACATCTCCGACAATTAAAGGTGGCTTCACACAACGAGATCCGTAAGATTGAACCCAGCCGAATTCTGTTACAGCAAATCCATCTAGTTTCTCACCGAAAAATTCGACCATATCTGTCCGTTCAAATTCGCCATGAACCAGTACATCGATTTCCAGTTCTTCCTGAATTTCAATCCATTTTTTTGTTTCTGATTCAATGAAATTTTGATATTCCTGGTCATTTATTTCCCCTTTACGCCATTTAGTCCGCGTTCCTTTTACTTCACTAGTTTGCGGAAGACTTCCGATTGTCGTCGTAGGCAATAGTGGTAATTTCAATTCTTCTTGCTGTATTTTGATTCGATCAGCAAATGCCAGTGCACGTTTTACCTCATCATGGCCAATTTGAGCCAGTTCTTCTGCTACTTGGCGATTTTGGCGGTAAGGGGATGCTGCAAGCGTTTCTCTGGCGTTTTTACTTTCATTCAGCTCATTCTCAATCACTGATTTCCCTTTGTTGGCACCTTGAACTAATGTATCAATCTCGACAAGTTTCTCGTCAGCAAAACTTAACCCATCTAATATGACACGGTCAATCTGGCTTTCTGTTTTTTTCGTAACAGGTACATGTAATAAAGAACAGGATGGCTGGATAATGATCGTTTCTGCCTCAATAATAGACTGAATTTCATTTATTAGCGCCAATTTGCTGTCTAAATCTGACCGCCAGACATTTCGGCCATTGATAATACCGGCAGCAAGGATCTTATCTTTCGGGAAGCCCCACTTTTGAATTGCTTCTAAATGATTGCCATGAACAAAATCTAAACCTATAGCTGCAACAGGCAACTGGATGACTCTGTCGTATTGCTGTACTGTTTCGAAATATGTTTGTAAGATAATCTTGGCATTTGGTACTTCTGCAGCCAATTTTTGATAGACATACTGAAGCAGGGCAATTTCACTTTCGGACAGGTTTGTGCCAAGGACAGGTTCGTCGATTTGAATCCAGTCAGCTCCAGCATCTGCAAGCTCTTGTAATACTTGCACATACAGTGGTAAGAATGATTCCACAATTGATTCGAACTGACTCTGTTCATAACCTTTTGATAATTTCACAAAAGTTACCGGACCGACAAGCACAGGCTTGCCGTTAATACCTAGCTCTTCTTTTGCTTCCTTGTAGTAAGACAGGGCACGATTCTCTACTAATCTGGGTTTGATGTCATTTAGTTCCGGTACAATATAATGATAATTTGTATTAAACCATTTGGTCATTTCTGCAGCAACGGCTTCTTTATTTCCTCGTGCGACTGCGAAGTACGTATCAATCGATTGATCATCTAAATGCTGAAATCTATTTGGTATCACACCGAATGAAAATGCTGTGTCAAGCACATGATCATAAAAAGAAAAGTCACCTACAGGGATTAAATCAATATTAAGCTCTTGCTGCTTTTTCAAATTCGCCAAACGCAGGCGCTTTGTTTCTGTTTTTAATTCCTCTTCTGTAATCTCATTTCTCCAATAAGATTCTAATGCCTTTTTCCATTCTCTGTCTTCACCTATCCGTGGATATCCCAAGCTTGAACTAATATATGTTGTCATTATTGTCACTCTCCTGTATAAAATTTATCAATGTAATATTTTCTTCTTATTACTCACTTTTATAATATATTTGGTTAATTCTGTCGTAATTTGATAGCGCATAAATGGCGTAATTAAATAAATTCCGTTAAAATAGTTAATAGCTGTGTCGATCAATTCTTTAGCAATCTGAATTCCTTCTTGTACTGCGTCATGCCGGTTAGTCTGTGCCTGCATTCTTGCGCGAACCTCATCAGAAAGTTTCATGCCGGGAACTTCATGATGGAGGAATTCGGCATTTTTATGTGACACTAATGGCATAATGCCAAGGAAAATTGGTGTACTTAAATGTTTTGTTTCACGGTGTAAAGCGATAATTTGTTCATGGTTGAATACTGGTTGGGTTAAAAAGTAATCAGCACCATGGTCAATCTTCTTTTCCATTCGTTTGACAGCTTTTTCAAGGTTGGCAACATTCGGGTTAAATGCTGCTGCAACTTTGAAATTTGTCTTTTTCCGTAATGGAGCACCTGAGAAAGATAATCCTTGGTTACACTGTTTGATCAGGCGGATTAACTCAAATGAGGTGACATCAAAAACGGAAGATGCACCGGGAAAACCGCCTATTCTCGTTGGGTCACCTGTTATCGCTAAGATTTCATGGAAACCTATGGTATGTAATCCCATGAGATGTGCTTGTAATCCAATCAAATTACGATCACGACAGGTTAAGTGAATAAGTGGTTGGGCATTTAAGTTTAATTCTTTCATTTTCATTGCCATTGCAAAATTACTAATTCGGGGTGTTGCAAGTGAATTGTCTGCTAAAGTAATTGCATCGGCACCAGCATCATTTAATTGCTTTACCCCTTCCATAAATTCATCAATTTCCAGATGTTTGGGTGCATCCAATTCAACAATAACGGTATGTCTTTCGTTTACTTTCTCAAGTATTCCAGGCTGTTGGGTTTCTTGTTGAGGCTCTGATTGTGTAACAATTAGCGGATTTTCTTTTACAGTTTTTTCGGTAATAGGTTCAAGCCCGTTGATTCCTTCCTTCAATGCCTGAATGTGTTCGGGCGTTGTGCCACAGCATCCTCCCATAAGACGGACACCCTGATCGCGAAACTTTATAGCACATTGTTTGAAGTATTCCGTTTTGTCACTGTAAACAAGTTTGCCATTTTCATATGCTGGTAAGCTGGCATTCGGAAAAGCGGATAAATAAGCGTATTTAAGCAATGGTACTGCTTCTAATGCTTTTATCATGTGATGTGGTCCCAGACGGCAATTTACTCCGACAACATCTGCTCCTGAATCCTCCAATTGATAAAACGCATCTGTCAGCAATGTTCCGTTTTCCAAAATGCCTGGTTCATGCATGGATACATTTGTGATAACAGGCAGATCTGTTTCTTTTCTGACAATCTCTAAGACTGTTTGCAATTCTTCAAGATCATAATACGTTTCTAATAAGATTCCATCGACGCCTTCTAACAGCAATGGAAATAACTGTTCTTTAAAACTGCGGATAATCTCTTTCTTTGATGTGATTAACTTCTGGATACCCCTGATGCCGCCAATTGTTCCAAGTACAAAAGTGTCGGGATTTGCTGCCTTTTTTGCAATCTTAACTGCTTCTGCATTAATCTCGTGCACTTGATCTTCCAGGCCGTATCGAGCTAGTTTAATATAGTTGGCGCCATATGTGTTTGTCTGGATAATATCTGCACCTGCCTCGATATAGGAACGATGAACCTGAAGGACTTCCTCTTGTTTCGAAAGGTTAAATGCTTCGAAGCATTGTTCTAATCCATGCGCATAAAGCAATGTGCCGATTGCTCCATCAGCTATTAGAATTTTTTCTTGTAATTCTTTCCTCAGTGTTGACATTCTACTCACCTCATTTCTATAAAAATAATCGTACTATCAGCGAATGATAGTATAAAAAAGGGCCTTCATCTTGATTGATGAAGGCCCTTAATGGGAATAAATCGTTTCCTCATCGTTCAAGCATGGTCGCTTGCTGGAATTAGCACCTTGTCTATTGTAAGACGGTTGCTGAGGTATCACAGGGCCAGTCCCTCCACCTCTCTTGATAAGAGTTTGCTATAAAGTTTTCGCTGTCAACATCTTACATGAAATGTAAATGATAAGCAAGGTATTTTTTTGAAAATTTGAATAATTTATCTTAAAAGGAACTTCAAAAAGAATTTACCTTGTTTTTGGTAATAATTTGTGTTACCATTGAAAATGATTCTCAATTAAGTTCGAAAGGTGGATGAACATTGGACTTAAAACAATTAATAAAAGATCGCCGCTCCATTGCTGCGTATAAAGAGGATGCTGTATCAGCAGATTTAATGAAAGAATTATTAGATGTTGCGGTATGGGTCCCAAATCATAAAATGACCGAACCGTGGCGATTTGTTTTTGTTACAGATGAGACAAAAAAGAAACTCGCTGAAATCAATCGCGACATTGCAAAAGAAAAGGCGAAAAATGCATCTGAAGAAGAGCTGGAACAGATTGGGGAAATAGGATACCAGAAAATAATGAGTGTTCCTTTTATCATCTTTGTTATTAATCAGGTAAATCCAATCGAAAAATTAATTGAAGAAGACTATGCGTCTGCCAGCTGTTTAATTCAGAACTTCAGTCTATTAGCATGGGAAAAAGGATTGAGTGTGTTCTGGAAAACTGGTAAATTGGCATTCTGTGAGGAAACGGCAGATTTAATCCGTTTACAAGATAATGAACGTGTCATAGGACTGCTGCAAGTTGGTTATCCGGCAAAAGACCAGAGTCCTGTTATGAGAATACCTGCAACAGATCGAATAACAGAATTATCATAATAGAGACCACATCTTGATGAAGGTGTGGTTTTTTATATGTGGGAGGAATGGATGGATATTTCGAGTCTCATTTTTTAAATATATTGTGATAGAAAGCAGGGGAGTAAAAAATACATAAAAATATGCCGATGAGACGTGTCATCGGCAAACAAGAAAAAGGGGCTATCATTTTGTGAGAAAGCAATCTTTGCAGCATTGCTCAATTTGGAACACTCTTAATATAACAAATCATTGAAAACTCAGTGTTAAAACTAAGTAAAGATAGTGTAAACTTTTTCCTCTTGTCTATTTTTTTTCGTTATAATGAGATGAAATGATCAGAAAAGGAGAGATTCTATGCAACTATCTATTTGTATAACAAGTGATATTCATGGATATATAGCCCCAACTAATTATCGAGACAGTCAGGAAGAAAATATGGGGTTAGCTAAAATTGCAGCAATTATAAATAACATCAGAGAAAAAAACAATGTCATCTTAATGGATAACGGGGATTATATACAGGGAAGCCCTTTTACATATTATTTTGCAAAATATCATAAGGACAGAATCAGTCCACTTGTTCAAATTGGCAACATGTTACACTATGACTTCGCCGTGTTGGGAAATCATGAATTTAATTATGGATTACCATACCTGCAGGATGCTGTAAATAATGCAAACTATCCCATTTTATCTGCCAATATATTAGACAAAAGCACACAAGAACCATATTTCAGAAAAGCTTATACTATCAAAGAAACAGAAGGAAAGAGAATTGCCTTTATTGGTATAACAACACATTATATCCCAAACTGGGAAGATCCGAATAATATCGAAGGCCTTTTATTTGAAGATGCCTGTGTGTCAGCAAAAAAATGGGTCAAAAAAGTAAAGGAAGCAGAGAATCCAGATCTTATCGTTGTATGTTATCATGGCGGGTTGGAACGAGATCCGGAGACTGGGGAACCAACAGAACCTCTTACTGGAGAAAATCAGGGCTATCAAATCTGTCAGGAAGTAGAAGGGATAGATATTCTTATAACTGGTCACCAGCACCGCTTTCTCACAACAGAAATCAATGGTGTTAAGGTAATCCAGACTGGCAGCAATGGACATGCACTGGGGGAAGTTTCGATTACATGGGATGGAGACACAATCCGCTCAATAAACCCGCAATTGCATTATGTAGGGGATGAACCGGCAGATCCAATAATCTCCCAAGCAATCCTGGAAGATGAAAAAAATGTGCAAAAGTGGCTTGATCAGCCAATTACTGAAGTTGTTGGAGAGATGACAATACAGGATGCATTCCATGCAAGACTGGAAGAACACCCCTTTATTGAATATGTGAATTTTCTGCAGATGAATGTGTCGAAAACAGATATTTCATGTACCGCACTTTTTCATGACAAATCACCAGGTTTTCCGGAAAAAGTGACGATGAGAGATATTGTATCAAATTATATTTATCCTAATACATTAAAGGTATTGCGATTAACGGGACAAGACATCAAAGACGCACTAGAACAGTCTGCGAGTTATTTTGCAGTTAATGCTAATGGCGAAGTCTCCATCAATCCGAGTTTTATTGAACCAAAACCGCAGCATTACAATTATGATATGTGGGAAGGGATTGAATATGAGTTGAACATTTCCCGCCCTGAAGGTGAGCGTGTAACAAAGCTTTTCCATCAGGGGAAACCTCTCGAATTAGAGGAAGAGTTTGATGTAGTAATGAACAATTACCGTGCAAGCGGTGGCGGAAACTATTTTATGTTTCAGGGAAAACAGATCGTCAAGGATATTCCAATCGATATGACAGAACTGATTGCGGATGATCTATTAAGTAAAGAACAACTAGTTGCTACATGCAATCATAATTATAAGATTTTGACAGATTGATAGGGAATTATGGATAAAAAATAGAAAATATTACATGTGGATGTATAAAACTACGAATTGTTGCCCCATAATGACAAATGTGACAAGCATTCTATTATAACGTAATTATTGTTACAGACTCTTAATTTCCCTGTAACCACAAGGGGGATCCTTCTATGTTATATTTGTGCTTGTCAACATGAAAGGAGGCAACTCGGATGAAAAAGTTTTTATTATCCACAGCGTTTATCGCTACTAGTTTTCTAGCAGTAGCACCATTACAAGCAGCCGAATACGAAGTAGAGCAAGGTGATAGTTTATGGAAGATTGCAGAGGATCATAATACATCTGTTGCTAAATTAAGAGAAATGAACAGCTTAGAATCAAATATCATAATTCCTAAGCAAATTTTAAATATAGAGAGAGAAATTACTTACATTGTGAAAAAAGGTGATTCTTTAAGTGAAATTGCTAAAGAACATGATGTATTGATAAATGATATAAAAGAATGGAATAACCTTGAAACAAACTTAATCCTGATTGGAGAAGAGTTAACGATTAAAGAATCTGCGGAAAATAACGAAGATTCAGACCAAGATTCAGATCAGGAAAAGGCAGAGCAAGAGGCGAAAGTAACAGTTGCTTCAACGCCAGAAGCTACAGATCCTGCTGAAGTAAAAACAACAGAAGTGAAAAAACAGGAAAAGACTAGTAATCAAGAGAAGTCAGGTAAAACGATAAATGTAACAGCAACTGCCTATACTGCAAAATGTGCTGGTTGTTCAGGTATAACAGCAACAGGTATCAATTTATTGGAAAACCCTAATATGAAAGTAATTGCTGTTGATCCAAACGTTATTCCACTTGGTTCAAGAGTATATGTGGAAGGTTATGGTGAAGCAATTGCAGGGGACACTGGCGGCGCAATTAATGGAAATAAAGTGGACCTTCATGTTCCTACAAAGCAAGAAGCTTTAAATTGGGGAAGAAGACAAGTTCAAGTAACAATATTAAACTAGGCATGCAGCCCTCTCGAACAGGAGAGGGTTTTTATTTTTTCTATCTAGTAATCTCTACCCGATTCCCAAGCATCTAATCATCTTTGTAATTATAGGATTGTTGCAGGCAAACAAAAAAAATCAAAAAAAGACAAACAAAATCAAAGATTAGCAGTTGCTATTTTCCGAGAATTGATTTATAATCATAACAACGTTGTTATTTTCATATTAATTTTGCAAACGATTACAAAAAAGGTAGGGGTGTTTTCTTTGAAGAAAAAGTATGTATTAGTTGGTACTGGCGGTCGAGCAGAGTTTTTCTACGGAGCATTGGTACGTGACTTTCAGGAGACAAGTTCATTAGTGGCATTTTGTGATTCTAACCAGACAAGATTAAATTATGCGAATAAACTGTTGGAAGACAAGTATAATACAGCAAAAATAAACACATATACAGCAGATCGTTTTGATGAAATGATTGAAACAGAAAAACCGGATATTGTTATTGTCACATCAATGGACCGTACCCACCATAAATATATCATCCGTGCAATGGAACTAGGTTGTGACGTAATAACAGAAAAACCGATGACAGTCGATGCGGAAAAAACACAGGCGATTATTGATGCAATCGAACGAACAGGGCAGCAGGTTCGCGTAACATTTAATTATCGCTATGCACCACATAATACGAAAATCCGTGAGTTAATTCGTGATGGTGTGATTGGCCAGGTTAATTCTGTTCACTTCGAATGGGCATTAGATACACAGCATGGTGCTGATTATTTCAGACGCTGGCACAGAGATAAGCGTAACAGTGGCGGCCTTCTTGTACACAAATCTACTCACCACTTTGATTTGGTCAACTTCTGGCTGAACTCAGAGCCGGAAACAGTTTATGCAACTGGCGGTCTGCGTTTTTATGGAAAAGAAAATGCAGAAGAGCGTGGGGAAACGAACTTTTATCAGCGAGCACATGGCAGTGAGCATGCGAAGAGTGATTCATTCGCTATCGATTTAGAAGCAAATGATCATTTGCGTCAAATGTACTTAGAAGCAGAGAAAGAAGATGGATACCAGCGTGACCAGAGTGTTTTCGGTGACGGGATTAATATTGAAGATACGTTAGGTGTTTTAGTAACATATAAAAACAAAGCAATCTTAACCTATTCTTTAAACGCTTACTTGCCTTGGGAAGGATTTCAGATCGCCTTTAACGGTACAAAAGGGCGAATTGAAGTACAAGTACGTGAACAATCATACATCAATTCAGGTGGCGAAAAAGGTGATGAAGGCAAGCTGAAGGAAAAAGTACTGCGAGTGCTGCCGATGTTCGGCGAGTCGTATGAGGTAGAAGTTGAACAAAAAGAGGGCGGCCATGGCGGTGGTGATCCAGCATTATTAAATGATTTATTCGGTGAGCCGGAAGAAGATGAATTCAAACGTGCAGCTTCCCATATTGATGGTGCGATATCAATTCTTACAGGAATTGCCGGCAACAAATCACTACAAACAGGTCAAGCGGTAAAAGTAGAAGAATTAGTAGATTTGAAAAGATAGAATGCAGTTCAATGAAAAAGGAGATTCGATTGTTCCAGAAATCGAATCTCCTTTAGTGTTTTTTATTATTCAATTTCTTCTATTCTTCAATCTCGAAGTTTTCAACGGATTGACTTGCATTGCTGTAGCCAAATATACTAAAGCTTGCTATTAATAGAAGAAATAACATCACTAATAACTTACGCAATGATACCCCTCCCATTTGTCAAATCACTGTATATTGTATATGATTGTCCAATAAATAGCTATGATAAAAATGTGGAAAAATTGTATAAATTGAATGGAGGAATAGAGTGGATTCCAGATTACAAGAGGCAGAAGTTGTGGCAATGGAGTCAATTGGTGAAGGGACACGCGTATGTTTAGATTTTGTTGACAAATTACAGCCGACGGAAGGAATTCTTGTCGGTAATACAGGGCATGGTTACTTATTGGTGCTTGCCGAGAACAGAACAACAGATACTTATCCTGCCAGGCCATTTCGTGTGAATGCTGGCGCCATTCATCAATATGCACTGACTGACGAAGGGAAAACTTCTTATTTAGCAGAATTGAAGCCAGGCGATCAGATTGCTGTAATGTCAGCTGAAGGAAAGAAGAGAAACATTGCGATTGGAAGAGTCAAAATGGAGAAAAGACCCTTTCTCCGCATTGTGTTGAAATCGGAGGGAGCGGTAATCTCTGCAACCTTACAAGATGCGGACAGTGTGCATGTATTAGGGCATGATGGTTCAGAAAAACAAGTGCTGGATTTGCAGCAGGGTGATCGTATTATGATAGTTAAAGATCAGCCAGGCAGACATCTTGGGGAGAAAATAGAAGAAGAAATAATCGAATTGTGAAAAGTCTGAAAATTTAAATAAAGGCATTGACAAAACCTATCATTCATAATATGATGATAACAACAATTTATAAAACGTTGGCAAAGACGAAGAGAAGTAGCTTAAATATCGCACTTTAGAGAGCTGGTGGTTGGTGCAAACCAGTGTGTGGAAATAAGTGAATGGACTTCCGAGCCCCAAACCGAACACATCTGTAAGTAGGCTTTGGCGAGAAACCCACTCGTTTCAATAGGGTAGCGTTATAAGCGATCAAGCTTGACGTGATTAGTGAACTGCTGTTGCAGTTAATAAAGGTGGTACCACGGGTTTCCTCGTCCTTTTAAGGAGAGGAAGCCCTTTTTGTATATGTTTGGAAAGTATAAAATTTCCAGCAAAGAATTATCCTGATGCAATAAAAATTTTGAAGCGCAAAGTATAGAAAAAATCGTTGACAAGGAAGAGTAAGCTTAACGACGTGTATTGTAGAGAGCTGGGAATGGTGGAAACCAGTATACAGTCTAAGCCGAATGGACCTTGGAGAGTGCTCTGGAAAATAAGTATAGAGCAACGCCTCATCCCCGTTACCGGATGCAAGAGAGGAAGCCGGTCTTATCACAAGCCAGCTTCAAATAGTGGTGGCACCGCGGTCAGAATAACCGTCCCTATATATATCATGCTGGTATATATAGGGATTTTTTTATAGGAAATGAAAATAAACAGATATGTTTGGTGTGTGACAATGACTAATTCTAATACTGCTAGATTATCGTTCCGTAAATTAACTTCGCTTTCCGCGGGCGTCTGCCGAGCCTCCTCGGTCGCAAACACCGCTCCCTGCGGGGTCTCGTCTAGGCCTCTGATCCCGCAGGAGTCTTCGTTAATTTACTCCACTTGGAATCGAGCTCTATATCTTGCTAATGCTGATATTACAGGTGGAAAATTTACGTGCTTGAACTTATTGATCACTAATGCTGTAAATAAAAATAAAAATTCGTTCCTCTTATTGGTTTAGGACGCATCAACTAGCTGGGGGAAAATGCGAGACTCCAGTGGGAACAGCGCGAGCTGAAGATCCACTTGGTGAAGTGGTTTCCTTTACCAAGTTAGCTGAAGCCGTGCCCACGGAAAGCGAGTGTTTTTCCCCAGCGGCTTCATTGCACACTTGAAATTAGTACATTAGTAAGCAAGTATAATCATACTTACAAAGCGGATTTTTGTTCAATAAAATTATCAAAAAGGAGTCAATTATTATGGTGAATTATAAAAGCATGACACTTAATGGGGATACACTTACACCGATTTCTGTCTTTAATCGCATGAATGGCAAGAAGAAATTCCTGCTGGAAAGCTCCGGCAGTCATAATGAAAAAGGCCGTTTTTCGTTCATTGGTCTAAACCCTTATAAAGAAATCATCGGTTCAGCAAAACAAACAACCATTATAAATCATATAAAAGAGACAACAGAAAATGTCGAGCAATTACCTTTAGAAGCAGTGAAAGCACATATTCCAAATGTTGCACTGGATCTACCATATGCTTTTTATGGCGGGGCAATTGGATACATCGGATATGATGCGATCAGGCAATATGAGAATATTGGTACATTGCTTGAGGACGAAATGGAGATGCCTGATGTTCATATGCTGTTTTACCAGGATGTGATCGTTTTTGACCACATGAAACAGAAGGTAACCGTCTTAACAATAAATTTAGACGGAACCAGAAATGAAGATATCCTAACAGAGCAGTTACAAACATTAACAGATCAAATAGCAACACCGGAAAAAATCAGCCAGGAAGAAGATTTGAACATTTCCTTCGAAACATCGATTAAAAAAGAGAGATTCCTTGAAATGGTAGAAACAGCAAAACAGCATATTGTTGATGGCGATATTTTTCAAGTGGTGCTGTCACAGCGAATGAAAGCAACATTTGATGCAGATCCATTTACATTTTACCGGAAATTAAGAGTTGCCAACCCGTCACCATATATGTATTTCATTGATTTTGATGACTACTTTGTTTTAGGAGCATCACCAGAAAGCCTTATTAAAACGACTGGCAATCATGTTGTCACAAATCCAATTGCGGGTACAAGACCGCGCGGCAAGACGGTAGAAGAAGATCAGCAGTTAGCGTCAGAGTTACTGGCAGATGAGAAAGAACTGGCAGAACATAAAATGCTTGTGGACCTGAGCAGAAATGATCTTGGCCGTGTTTGTGAAATTGGCTCGATTACGATTCCGAAATATATGACAATTGAAAGGTACCAGCATGTGATGCACATTGTTTCAGAGGTTCATGGGCAACTGACAAGTGACTACACAGGATTAGATGCATTAGTTTCGACATTGCCGGCAGGTACCGTTTCAGGTGCACCGAAGATCCGCGCAATGCAGATTATCAACGATCTGGAAGATAAGAAACGCGGCGTTTACGCAGGGGCAGTCGGCTATATTAATATGAACGGGGATTTAGACTTAGCTTTAGCGATCAGAACAATGGTAATCAAAGATAATACAGCTTACGTGCAGGCAGGTGCAGGAATTGTGTTTGACTCGAACCCTGAATCAGAATATCAGGAAACGTTAAATAAAGCCAAATCGTTATTGGAGGTAAGCAAAAAATGATTTTATTAATCGATAATTATGATTCATTCACCTATAACTTGTATCAGTATATCTCAGAACTTGGTAAGGAAGTAGAAGTCATCAGAAATGATAAAACTTCCCTTAAAGAAATTGAACTGATGAATCCTGAAGCGGTTATTTTATCACCAGGTCCAGGGACACCGGCAGAAGCAGGGATTTGTATTGAAGTAGTGCAGCAGCTTGCAACAAAATTCCCAATCCTCGGCATTTGTTTGGGCCATCAGGCAATCGGAGAAGCGTTTGGAGCAAGAGTTATCCATGCAGGACAGATAAAACATGGCAAAACATCGATGATCAGACATAGCAATGACGAAATATTCAGCTATTTAGAGCAGCCCCTGGAAGTGATGAGATATCACTCATTAGTTATAGAACGGGAAACAATTCCAGAAGAACTGATAATTACAGCAACAGCAATGGACGATGGCGAGATCATGGCAGTGAAACATACCTATTTACCAGTATACGGATTACAATTCCACCCAGAGTCGATCGGAACAGGAAGAGGAAAAAAACTATTAAACAATTTCTTCGAAGCGATAAGAAAGGAGCGAAAAGCATGAAGACCTATTTGAAAAAAGTGATGGAAAAAGAGAATCTGACGTTAACAGAAATGGAAGATGCAGCAAGAATGATTTTTTCTGAGGAAACAAATGACACGGCGATTGGTGCCTTCTTGGCAGCTTTAAAAACAAAAGGGGAAACAGTTGATGAAATTACAGGGCTTGTCAATATCATGCTTGAAATATCGCCGCTTTCCTTACCAGATGACCTGACAGACGCGATGGATAACTGCGGGACAGGTGGTGACGGCTCGCAAAGCTTTAATGTGAGCACAACATCCGCATTTGTAATCGCAGGTGCAGGTATTACAGTAGCAAAGCATGGGAATCGCAGTATTTCCAGTAAAACAGGCAGTGCAGATGTGCTCGAACATCTCGGTGTTCCATTAGAATTTACCCGTCCGCAAACATATGACATTTTAAAAGAAAACGGAATTGCTTTCTTGTTTGCGCCAAATGTTCACCCTGCGATGAAGCGGGCAATGAAAGTGAGAAGAGAACTAGGTGTCCCGACAATTTTTAATGTAATTGGACCATTAACAAATCCAGTGAAATTAACCTCGCAATTAATGGGCACATATCGCCGTGATTCACTGGAAACAATGGCAAGTGTTCTGCACAAGCTGGGGCGCAAACGCTCGTTGATAATTAATGGTGCAGGATATATGGACGAAGCCTCTTTAGCTGGGGAGAATCATTTGGTATTATTAGATCGTGGAGAAATAATGCGATTTACATTAAAACCAGAAGAAGTCGGTTTGCCTGTTGTTGAAAATGATCAAATCAGAGGCGGCGACTCCAAAGAAAATGCGGAAATTTTACTTAATGTACTTGAAGGCAAAAAAGGCCCGCATCGTGACACCGTTCTTTTGAATGCTGGATTAGGAATTTTTGCCAATGGAAAAGCCGTTACGGTACAAGAAGGAGTAGCGATGGCCCGTGAGTCGATTGATTCAGGTGCAGCATTGGCCAAATTAGAGAACCTTATTACAATCAGCAATAAGATTAAGCAAGAGGTGTAATATGACTATTTTAGATAAAATTATCGCAGAAAAAGAAAAGGAAGTAGCTCAGTTAAAGCAGAGTTATGTGCCAGGCTCCATTCAGGGGAAAAGAGTGAATGTCTCTTTATATGAAACTTTTATGAAAGCAGAGAAAATGAGTATTATTGCTGAGATGAAGCGTGCTTCGCCATCTAAAGGGCTAATCAATTATGGGGTAGAACCTGCCGATCAAGGGAAATTATATGAATCATGTGGTGCTGGCGCGATTTCTGTTTTAACAGATCAGCCTTTCTTTAAAGGAACAATCGAAGACATGCAGGCTGTTCGTGAAGTAGTGGAGATTCCTGTATTGAATAAAGATTTTATTATTGATGAGATACAAATTGACAGAGCATATGATGCTGGGGCCAATCTAATTTTACTCATTGCGGCAGCTCTTCCTGAAGCAAGATTAGCGCAATTATATCAATATGCAGAACAAAAAGGCCTGGAAATATTGTTTGAAGTTCATAATGAAGAAGAAATGCTAGTGGCCAAAAGAATTGGTGCGAAAATTGTTGGGATCAATAACCGTGATTTAAAAACATTCGAGGTAGATCTTGCTGTTACCGAAAGATTAGCAGAAATGGTTGATACGAATACGACCTTACTGATTAGTGAGAGCGGGATGAAAATAAGAGCAGATGTGGAAAGAGTCGCAAAGGCAGGTGCGAGAGGCATATTAGTTGGGGAAACAATGATGCGCTCTGATGATCTGAAGACAACATTTGATCAATTGCGTATACCGTTAGGAGAATAAACATGGTACAAGTAAAAATTTGCGGACTGATGAACCGTGAAGCGATTTTAACAGCAGTTGATGCAGGAACCGATTTTATTGGCTTTGTTTTTGCGAGAAGCAAGCGGCGGATTACAAAGGAAGAAGCAGCAGAGCTGGCTAAATATATCCCGCCGAATGTAGGAAAAGTAGGGGTATTCGTCAATGAAGAGCTTGAGGAAATTCAGGAGATTGCGAGAGTTGTTGGATTAGATTATGTTCAGCTGCATGGAGATGAATCACCAGAATTTTGTGAAAAGGTTGGTGTGCCTGTCATTAAAGCATTTCATGTAACATCAGCTGAAGATTTGGAAAAGATCGCTGCTTATGATTGTGATTATTATTTATTAGACAGCCCTGCAGGAAAATATCGCGGCGGGAATGGCGAGAAGTTTGACTGGTCGCTTGCCAAAGAGCAGGATTTTTTAAATAAGCGAATTCTGCTTGCAGGGGGATTGCATGCTGAAAATGTGGAAGAAGCAATCCGCGAAGTGAATCCAGCAGGTGTAGACGTATCAAGCGGTGTAGAGACAGACGATGTGAAGGATTTAGATAAAATAAGAGCATTTATACTAGCTGCAAAGAAAGGTGAGGCAAATGGGATCATATAATGTACCAAACGAAACAGGACATTTTGGCGATTTTGGCGGACGTTTTGTACCAGAAACATTAATGCCGGCTGTGTTGGAACTCGAGAAAGCTTACAAAGATGCAATAAGTGATGAGGCATTCTTGGATGAATTCAATTATTATCTAGAAGAATATGTTGGCCGTGAGACACCGTTATATTATGCGGAACGTTTTTCAAAAAAATTAGGCGGACCGAAGATTTATCTAAAGCGTGAGGATTTAAATCATACGGGGGCACACAAGATCAATAACGCATTAGGACAAGCACTTCTAACTGTTCGAATGGGCAAGAAAAAAGTCGTGGCAGAAACTGGCGCAGGTCAGCATGGTGTAGCAACGGCAACGGTTTGTGCGTTACTAGGCCTGGAATGTGTGATTTTTATGGGGAAAGAAGATGTGCGCCGCCAGAAATTAAATGTTTTCCGCATGGAGTTGTTGGGCGCACGTGTCGAGAGTGTCGATCAGGGCAGCGGGACTTTAAAAGATGCTGTAAATGAAGAATTGCGCTACTGGGTGAGTAATGTCGAGGATACGCACTATATTATTGGCTCTGTTGTTGGGCCGCACCCATTCCCGCAAATTGTCCGAGATTTCCAGAGCATGATCGGAACAGAGACGAAAAAACAGATTCGGGACAAGGAAGGACGCTTGCCTGATGCAGTTGTGGCATGTATTGGCGGTGGGAGCAACTCGATGGGAATGTTCTATCCGTTTGTTGAGGATGAAGCTGTCCGCCTTTACGGTGTCGAAGCTGGCGGTGAAGGTGTCGATACAGACAAACATGCTGTCACATTAACTTATGGAAAAAAAGGAATTCTTCACGGGACCATGTCTTATTTGCTGCAGGATGATAATGGTCAGATTCAAGAAGCCCATTCGATTTCAGCGGGTCTTGATTATCCTGGAGTAGGTCCTGAACATAGTTATCTTCGCGATATTGGCAGGGTCAACTATGTCCATATTACTGATAAGGAAGCGTTAGATGGATTACAGGAGTTATCAAGAACAGAAGGAATTATTCCAGCATTGGAAAGCTCCCATGCAATTGCTTATGCGATGAAGTTAGCCAAGGAAATGAAAGAAGAAGAAGTAATGGTAATCTGTTTATCTGGCCGCGGGGATAAAGATGTCGAAACAGTACGTGAGGCGCTTGGAGGTGAAGCAAATGGGTAAAGAAAAGTTAGCAGCTGCGTTTCAAGCAGTAAAAGAACGTGGGGATAAAGCATTTGTTCCATATATAATGGCAGGCGATGGCGGACTTGATCAATTAGATGAACAGCTTGCTTTTTTAGAAGATGCTGGCGCGACTGTAGTAGAATTAGGAATTGCCTTTTCTGATCCAGTTGCCGATGGGCCGACAATTCAGGAAGCAGGTATTCGGGCGTTAGCTGGGGGAGTGTCACTGCGGGCTGTTTTAGAAAAATTAAAAGAAAAGAAAAACGAGCGCAACATCCCGATTGTGTTAATGACATATATTAATCCGATTCATGCCTATGGGGTGAAAGAATTTGCTGCCACTTGTGTTGAAGCTGGTGTAGATGGACTGATCATTCCAGATTTGCCGCTGGAAGAAGAAGGCTTAGTTACTGATTTATTGACGGAAAATGAAGTTGCTTTGATCCGTCTTGCAGCATTGACAAGTACTGCAGATCGCCTGGAGGAGATTGCCAAGCGAACAGAAGGATTTTTATACGCTGTTACAGTGACAGGTACAACAGGAGAACGTTCTTCCTTCAAGGAAAACTTAGGCGAGCATTTAGAAAAACTGCGTGAAACATGCGAAGTGCCTGTACTGGCAGGATTCGGTGTGTCTACACCAGAGCATGTTGCTTCATTAACAGAGCAGTGTGATGGAGTGGTAGTCGGCAGCCGAGTTGTAGACTTATTGCATAAAGGTGATAGAGATACGATTCGGGAATTGATTGATTCAGCTCGGATTTCGAAAGTTAAATAGAAGAAAGATATTGCCCCGCTCGATTGGAGAGCGGGGCACTTTTTTTGGGAGGATGCAAGAAGAGAGCGGGAAGTCGCAAGAAGAGAGTGGAAGTCGCAAGAAGAGAGCGGGAAGTCGCAAGAAGAGCAGGAGGTCGCAAGAAGAGAGCAGGAAGTCGCAAGAAGAGAGCAGGAAGTCGCAAGAAAAGAGCGGGAAGTCGCAAGAAGAGCAGGAAGTCGCAAGAAGAGAGCGTGAAGTCGCAAAAAGAGAGCGTGAAGTCGCAAGAAGAGAGCGTGAAGTCGCATGAAGAGAGCAGGAAGTCGCAAGAAGAGAGCGGGAAGTCGCAAGAAGAGAGCGGTAAGTCGCAAGAAGAGGGTTAAGCCAGTATAATTGTGTAAAAAGAAAAGCCATTATAGCTTTCCTCATGATACAATGTTTTCAACCACGAT
>NZ_ML762427.1:263607-269201 GCF_009498735.1 Gracilibacillus oryzae | reverse complement strand
CGATTAGACATAAAAACTCCCCTTAAGATGAACAGATTTTATATTTTTAATCTGTCTACCTTAAGGGGAGCATATCATTGATATTCGGGTTTTTTTTGTTAGATATACTATAGTTTTGTCACAGGTGCTTAGTTACTTACACTGGAAGGTTTGTTCTTTGCTTTCGTTATCAGCCATTGGAGAAGAAAGCCTGTGGCTAAACCGGGAACTACACTTAATATTGGCAGCCATACAGGTCCTAGCAGTACTTGAAATAATGTGAAACTAGAGGAATAGATCGTACCAATTGTTACAAAGTAAGCGGAAAATACAAAGGGTAAGAATGAATAGGGCTTTTGATCACCACCGGCATCACGAAAAGCATCCCATATAGCGAAAAAATATAAACATGGGTAAAACATAAGCCATTGGAAGTTAGCTGCATCAACAGCCATTTCCATTTGCCCATAAAAGCTAAAGATAATCAACTCGTTTAAATTTCCCATTACATTAATTAATATTTCTAATCCGATTAAGATAAAGCCCTTAACAATCTTCCCATTGAGCAACTGCCCGAATCCAGGTAATGCGACGCTCCAGAATAGTACCTCAGGTGCCTTCAAGTTATTGGCCCTTTTTTATGTAAGGCATTATGTATAAACAGCATGATTGGAACGGACTGGGACTTAATGGATGGGGGAAAACAGGGAACACTTCTCTTTATGGACGTAAATTTTGTATGGAGTTCCATTTTAACACCTTCTTCAATTGATAGCCTCATTAGTTTTTTTTTCCAGAAAAGATAACAGCAAGCCCATTACAACAGACGCTGAGCATCCTGATAACTTTTGTTCTTGATCAGTGGGAGGCAAATCCCTGCTGATCAATGCTCTTTAATTAATCAAGTTTCTTTCTTCCAAGGTGGGTCCCCGTTTTTATGCAGTTTCTGGTTAACCTTATAAATGAGATAAGGAGCGAGATAAGATAATATCGTACAAATCAGTATTAACTTACTAGGCAGCCTTCCCACAATATTTTCCCACACTTTTCTCACTCCATTCCATCATCTTTTGCTTTGTCTGAAGCACCAATATCTCGTACAATCGCTTTCGCTGTTACATTCACTTTGCTTTGAGAAAATAACTTCTCTCCATCTTCCCAGTCTTTCTCAATCTTTTTCCAGACGTCATAGTGCTTCTGTCTTAATATGCTGCTGAAATTGAAAAAGTCAATTCCTAATTCCTGTTGTGCTTTCTTGACTGTATTGTTTACCGTTTGCTCGATTTTCTTACTTATTTCCTTCTCTATTTTATTTATATACTGTTGATCTAATAGTGACCTGCTGCCGAACATCTCCGCAATAAAACCTTCCGTATTTATCGTTATGGAAATATCCATCTTTTCAGGATTGGCTGTATTTATTGCAATCGAACTATTTGCAGTATTTATCTCGTAAATCATCAGTTCACCGTCGATATGAAAAGGTAACATTCCATTGGTGATATCTCCTTTTACCAGTCTGAGTCCTTTTATTTCCTCATTACTAAGTGTACCTACTTGCTGATCTGATTTTCCTGCAAATATGGCTGCACCATTATAGTTAATATCTTTGCCTGACAAGGTTATAAGCGGAAGAACATAACTGTCATCATTCAGCAGATATTGGTGTAATGTACCTACCCTTACAGATTGTATTAATTCTAATGATTTTATGTTATTTTCCATAATATTATTTATGTGCCGGGATGGAAGCTGCTCTGTATCCGATTCATTTTCAAGTAAATCTTTTGCTTTTCCATTAGTGATCATTACTTTTACTTCTCTTCGCATTTCATGATCTCGGATAAAACTGTCTGTTACACTTGAGAATAAGTCAGGTTCTCTTGCAACCTCATCTGAGATAATTAAAATCTTTAGATGTTCAGAGTTAGGAATTAGATCGGTAAGGCTTAACATATTTCTAGTAATTTGGAACGGGCTCTGACCAGTAGCAGAGATATTCTGAAAGGCTTTTTTGTCCCCTCCACCTCCTCCAGACTGGCTGAGGTTTGATAAGTTTCCGGGTACAACAAACTGGTGGGTAACTGTAATATCATAGTTTTTATCTTGAATTTCTCCAGCCATATCGATTGCACTGCCGATAACAAACCCCCTCTCATCAATCGGTAATGAGTCCCAGCAACCAGTTAGTATTAATAAGCAGGAGCATGACATTAATCGAAGAAAATTCCCCATTTTATATCACCTTCCTTATTTTTGCTGTTGCAAACAGCAAAATATAAACAAAGACTGTGTAAATTAATGAGCTGTAACCAATAAATGTAGAGAAATGAGAAAGCTGCATTAAGTCTTGCGGGTACATTCCAGTTATGTATACGATGGGTGAAACAATAAAAAGAAGTTTGATTTTATTTGTCTTTCCAAAAATAGAATGGAGAGCAAGTATCGCAATATCTAATGCCATTGCGGTTGTGTTAAAAATAGCCATAATCCAAATAACAAAGAATAAGGATTCAAACCGTTCTAGAATCCCGCCTGGAATCTCAACAATTTTCGCAAGCTCAATCGTTGGGTATTGCAAATTAGCGGTTACAGAGTTTCCAAAAACCATGATACAAGCAAGATAAAGAACTAAATATAAAATAATGGGAATACACATACCAATGGCAGCTTTTTTGGGCGTTTTCTCTGGTCTTTCTACAAGTGTGATATAAAACCATACAACACCAAACCCTGCATAGGAAAGAATACTGCCCTTTGTGCCTTCCCATAAGCCGCCGAAACCAGTCTGAAAAGCTGGCATTAAGAAGTCTGGGTTAAAGTGATTAATATTAAATACAATAACAACTAGTGCGATAAATAGGACAAATGGTAAAAACATTGTGTTGAGCCGGAATAAACCTGCTCTTGAATTTCCTACCCCATACAGGATCAATAATAGAAACACCAATGATATGATCTCAACAGGTGTTTCTATTAATAAATAGTGTTTGGAAATATCCGCAATTTGGCGAACCTGTAATGCTGTTACCATTATTCCTAAAATTACGAACAAAAATGTAATGACTGTCGCTATCGGTTTAGTAACAATGGTCGAGGAGTAGTTGATAAAAGACTGGTTAGGGAAGCTTGCTGAAAGCTTAGCAACAGACCATGTGATGATGACAGCAATTATTCCGCCGATTACTAATGATAACCAGCCATCAGACCCTGTCGTTACTGACGCCATACTACGTGGCAGATATAAAATACCAATCCCGATCACAAAAGAAGGCATTGCAACCAATATTTGATTATCAGATATTTTTTCATCAGCATACTCAAATCGCTTCATTCCTTATTCTCCTTAACTGTTGACTTCTTATTATTCGGTTGCATATATCTTGGCCGTTCTGTTAGCAAAGGTACGGGTTTACGAAAAATAAGGTCTCCCCAATCCTTAAAGAAGGTAGGTGCGAATGGAGTTGAAAATGGTACTCCAATACTTTTCAGGTTTACAATATGGATGTTTACCATGATATAACCGATAATAATTCCGTATAGACCAAATATTCCGGATAATATAATAAAACCAAACAAGATGATTCTAAAAGCGATTGCTATACTATATGCTGGTAAAGCAAATGAAGCTATGGCATTTAGAGCAACAACGATAACCATAATCGGACTGACAATTCCTGCCTGTACCGCAGCATCTCCTATAACAAGTCCGCCAACAATTCCGATGGTCTGTCCAATGGTTTTTGGCAACCGTGCTCCTGCTTCTCGTAATAATTCCATCGTAATCGCCATAAGAGATGCCTCAACTAGCGGTGTAAATGGAACACCCTCTCTTGATGCTGCGATAGAGAAAGCCAGATTTGATGGTATCATTCCAGGGTGAAAGGAAACTAATGCAATATATAGTGATGGGAGAAATATTGCGATAAACGCTGCTAAATAGCGTAAGATTCTAAGCAATGTCCCAATTGTCCAGCGCTCATAATAATCCTCTGGTGATTGCATAGCAGTTCCTAAAGTTGAAGGAGCTATTAGTACAAATGGACTGCCATCAAGCAAAATGACAACCTTTCCTTGTAAAAGAGCAGCAGAGGCTTTGTCAGGTCTCTCTGTATTGATAAGTTGCGGAAAAGGAGAAAGGTAATCATCTTCTATCCATTGTTCAATGAAACTTGATTCTGGTGCGTCATCTGTGTCAATAGAGGCAAGTCGCCTGTTAATTTCCTTTAAAATATCTGGATGGATAACATCTGCAATGTATGTTACAACAAGATTTTTTTTAGATCGCCTGCCAATCTGGTGTGTTTTAAATCGTAAATTTGGGTCATGGATGTACCGGCGTATTAGCGTCATGTTTGTTCGTAAATCTTCTACAAACCCATCTCGAGGCCCGCGGATCACTGATTCTGTGACAGGTTCCTCAATAGCGCGTTTTTCCCAGCCTTGTGTCCCGATTATAAACACTTTGTCTATACCATCTATATAAAGTACTGTATTTCCGCTTAATATTCCGTTTGAAGCATCATCTAACGTAAGACCTGTTTCAAGTGTGGTACTGGAGAGGAGTTCCTGGTTTAAAACATCAAAAAGCATCTCTTTATTTTGGGGAATTTGTATTTTCCCTCTCTGTATTTGTAAATTTTCAATGATATTATTACGAACATAATTACTATCTGCCAGTCCATCGATATAAACAGTGGCACATTGGTGCTCGGAACCACGAATGGAGAATTTTCTAATCAGCAGATCATCTGGTTTATCTAATAATTTATTGAGATTATCCAGATTTTCTTCTAAATTATTCGTTATTATGTTAGAAAAAGTATCTTCCTTCGGCTGTTCTCTTTTTTTATTCTGATTAGAAAATCTGTTATTATGTATTTTAACCACCTCGAAAATAAGCGATTCTTCCTCTTTTGTTTTCCCAGTTTATTTTTTTTTATGCGAAATACAGTATGAGGCTGATGTTTCAGTGGGGAATACTCATCTAGTGATTGTAAACAAAAAAGCATACCTAATCACGATGGATCAAGTATGCTTCCTACTATATTTGTATTTTAGTCGCCATTAAAGATGGAGTTTTTCACAACAACATAATCGACAAGGCGAATTGCTTCTAATGTTTTTCCGCCAGCATAGGAAATAGATGATTGGAGGTCCTGCTCCATTTCCGTTAATGTATCTTGAAGGTAACCTTTATGCTCTACATGCATTTTTTTCCCTTCAACATTTTTCTTTTCACCTTTTTGGTATTCAGATGCTGAACCGAAATATTCTTTGTAGTACTGTCCATCTACTTCAATTGTTTCACCAGGCGACTCTTCATGTCCCGCAAAAAGGGAACCAATCATAACCATTGTTGCTCCAAAACGAATGGACTTCGCAATATCGCCATGTGTGCGGATACCGCCATCTGCAATGATTGGTTTGCTTGCTGCTTTGGCACACCAGCGTAATGCTGCCAACTGCCAGCCGCCAGTTCCGAATCCAGTCTTGATTTTGGTAATACACACTTTACCTGGTCCAATCCCGACTTTTGTCGCATCAGCACCAGCGTTCTCCAATTCTCTAACAGCTTCAGGAGTACCAACATTACCAGCAATGACAAAGCTCTC
>NZ_ML762427.1:201593-263597 GCF_009498735.1 Gracilibacillus oryzae | reverse complement strand
ATTGATAACAGCATTGGAATGACCATGTGCGATATCAATCGTGATATATTCAGGGACAAGCTCTGCTTCAGCAAGCTGTTCAACAAATTGATATTCTTCTTCTTTTACTCCAACACTAATCGAAGCGTAAAGATCTTTTGCCTGCATTTCCTTTATAAAGGACAAGCGTTTCTCTGGCTCAAACCGGTGCATAATATAAAAGTAATTGTTCTCAGCAAGATAAAGAGCCACTTTCTCATCAATGATTGTCTGCATATTAGCAGGTACAACCGGAAGCTTAAATTGACGGCCTCCCAGTGTCACAGTGGTGTTACATTCAGAGCGGCTGTTCACGATACACTTAGCGGGAATTAACTGAATATCTTCATAATCAAATATATTTTCCATCATATACACTCCTTATTTTTACTTCATCATTAGTTTGATATAAATAATCAACGCATAAACTTGGCAGAAAAAAATCCCAACTAAAAATGGGTAGAGTCATACTACCCATTCGTAGTTAGGATTTCTCGGCTCCCAGTAGAGACTCTTAGACCATTTTTCTAAGAATATACGAATGTTTTTTTAAGATTTAATTTCGAACCATAATTATTATAAACGAACTTTCGTATAATGTAAATAATTATTGTTCGTGTTTTGGGCTAAAATCCAAGGGAATGTGTGAAAATCCCTCCATATCATTGTATTTTAAGGATAGAAACTTTTTAAAAAAAATGTGCACACAAAAAAAGTTTTGAATAAATGCTTCTTCCTTAGAAAGGAGAGCAGAACATCTATTCAAAACACTATAAATTTCCGTGCATTATATATCATCTGTTCGTTTTATTAATGTGCTAATTTTCTATTAGATTCAATTCAAACATAAGGATGTTACCCTGAAGATTAGAGATGTCTATTTCCTGATAGATCACACCAATTATCAGTGGAGCAACGTCCCACTGATCATAGTCTCACTTTTCCGTATATTATCGGTTATAGCGGTTGTCTTGTTCGTCCTTTGCTTCACCAATATCATTTTGCATGCTACCTTTTAGTTTGTCCTTTTTGCCTTTTGCCTGTAGTTCAGGATTGTCAGTAGCATTGCCGATTTGATCCTTAGCTTCGCCTTTTACATTATTTACTGCACCTTTTACTTTATCTCCAAGTCCTTTTTTATCAGCCATCTAAAAACACTCCTTTGTAATATTATATAAACTTTATACCCGGCTCATCATTTTCTGAAACAAAGGTTTTTATGATAAGGGTTTTTCTCGGATGCTTCCATTTTCTTTCCTGGTACTAACTCATCTGTAAGTACCTCCTGGGATATCATAATTTCACTGATTTTTAATAATTCATTTACAATATATTCCTTAGGGGGGTGAAAAGAGGGATTTTATCATTTTTTGAGAATTTAAATGGCAGATACGCTTATTTCACTCAGACAGACCCTGGAGAGGATGGGCAGAAGGATCGGGATCATCCCATTTTGTTATGACATATTGACTCTGAATACAATAAGGGAATGATGTGGGGAGATGGAGGAGGTAGCTAAATGGATTTGAAATTAATAAATTTTGAGAATGTAAGTTACAATAGGGATTACTGTTATACACATTAATCAGCCCGGATCTAAAACTTAGATCCGGGTTAAATTTATTGCAGTCCCTGTATTTTTTGATTTACTTGCTGACTAATATCATTTGCACTAAGCCCGCTAGCACTAATGACAGAACCTTGGATCGCGGCGTCTTGCATCCCCATCATATTTTCATCCAGACCGGAGATCACGCAGCAATCACAGCCATTAGCGTCCTCTTCTTGTCTTAATACGACCACTTCATGACCTTCCGCCTGCAGCATTTGTTGAACGTTTGTTAACGATTGTTCCACTCCAATTCGAGCCATTCTAAAAACCTCCTTGAAATATCATCAATTTTAATATGTACTCTATTTTGCTGTTCATACACTTTACATCAATAATTTTCTAGAAGAACAAGTCCAATGTTTGATCCAGTGAATAAAAAGGTATGAAAAAACTAGGAAAAGAATATAAAGGAGGGAAATAAATGAACATTATACGAGCAAAAGAAATTACTCAGGATCCAAATATGAAAGATGTGGAGTATTTAGGTGAAAAGGTCTATATCCTGTCAGTAGATGAAGAATCCAAAAAAGCTCTCGTTCGATATCGGGAAAATTCTGATAAGACAGTGGAAGTAGACGTAAGGCAATTAGATGAGAAAAGCAGTGAAGCAGGATTTTAGCAAAATGAAAAGCTGAAATACAGGCATAAAAGTATGTCGGATTTTTGGGTTATCTCCTTCAAAGGTATGGCGTTTGCTGATATATTACAACTGCTTTAAATTCGTGTGTAAAATTTAATTATCGTGTTTTATACAAGAAAGCGGGGGTATAAGCAATACAACTATAGCAAAAGGAGATGACTATTGATGAATATTTTAATAACTTCAAGCGCAAGAAGGATAGATTTTGTTGGCTTTTTTAAGGATGCATTAAAAAGTCTGGGCATAGAAGGAAATGTTATTACAGCTGATCCAGAATATAATGCGCCATCCTTGCAAGCAGGGGACAAAAACTATATGATCCCCCATCAGACTGCCCCAGGTTATCTGGACGCTATATTTAATATTTGTACAAAAGAGCATGTTAATTGTATAGTGCCATTAAATGACTGGGAGGTCCCAAAGTTAGCTGCAGCAAAGCATAAATTTGTTGAAAAAGATATAAAGCTTTTTGTTCCGGACGAATCGGTTGTGGAGAAAGTGAGAGACAAAGGGAAGTACAGAGAACTTTTACAACCTTTTGAAGTAAAAGCGCCATTTTCTTATTTGAATGTAACTGATGCTGAAAAAGGATTGGAAAGTGGAGAAGTGGATTATCCATTAATCATCAAACCTCGTAATGGATCTGCCTCCAT
This sequence comes from Gracilibacillus oryzae, assembly GCF_009498735.1. Taxonomy (GTDB): domain Bacteria; phylum Bacillota; class Bacilli; order Bacillales; family Amphibacillaceae; genus Gracilibacillus; species Gracilibacillus oryzae. Next base: position 260,674 of record NZ_ML762427.1, on the reverse strand, counting down.
GGGTGTGGAATTCGCATATAACGTAGAAGAGTTACAGCATGCGTATGATTGTGCTGTAAGGGAAATAAAGGAATCTCCGTTAGATGATGCAACATCGAAGAGTGCCGAAGAGAATGTCATTATTCAGGAAGTAATAGAAGGAGATAAGTTTAGTCTGGATATCTTTAATGATCTGGATGGAAATTATGTCACATCACTTGTGCGCAGGCAATTCGCTATGCGTGGTGGGGACATCGACAAATGTGTTACAGAAAATTCAGAGGAATTACTGGAAATCGGGGAAAAAATAGGCTCAAACTTAAAACATGCGGGTTATATCAACACAGACGTCTATTATGATGGGAAAAATTATTATGTGATTGATATCAATCCTCGATTTGGCGGAGGTTATGCATTCTCACACAGAGCTGGTGCAAATATACCTGCAGCAATAATTAACATTACCAGGGGTGAAAAGGTAGATGAAGATTGGCTCACTCAGCAGGCAGGTTTAGATTTAGCACGTCATGATACAGTAGTGGCGATTGATAAAGAAAAACCGACAGTAATGAACAGATAATAAAGGAGGGATAGAATGAGAGAACAATTAGTTTCTCTCTTAAAAGAATTAATTGAAATAGACAGCTCAACTAAAGATGGAGCAAACAGAGCGGTTGACTTCTGTGCTGATTGGCTGGAAGGAAGAGGCCTTCTGGTAAACAAAATCAGTAATAGTGGTTATCAGTCTTTAGTTTGTGAAATTGGTGAGGGCGAGCAGACGATTGTGTTAAATGGTCATGTTGATGTAATTGAAGGGGAAAAAGAGCAGTTTCAGCCTTTTATAAAAGACGGTAAAATGTATGGTCGCGGCTCGGTTGATATGAAAGCTGGTGTTGCGGCGATGATGGAAACTGTTGCACAGTTGAAAGACCACGTATTGCCGGCAAAAGTAATGCTGCAGATTGTCCCGGATGAGGAGACAGGTGGCAGGAATGGAAGTAAGTTTTTAGCTGATCAAGGTTACCGAGGCGACTTTATGATTTGTGGTGAACCGACAAATTTAGGCGTTGCGGTTCAATCTAAAGGGGTATTACAACTTGACTTTAAGATTTATGGCAAGCCTGCACATGGCAGCAGGCCGTGGGATGGGGTAAATGCTGTTATGAAAGCATATCAGCTATATGAAGATATATTAAGATTACCATTTGCTGAAGAAATAGAACCACCGTTTTACGATAAACCATCCATTAATCTTGCCAAGTTATCTGGAGGAACAGTGTACAACAAAGTACCAGAAGTTTGTGAAATGGCATTAGACATTCGTTATCTGCCAAATCAGGATCCAAATGTTATCTATCAGCAAATCAAAGATATTACAGATGGAGATGTCCAAATCCATATTTGTAATGACCCAGTTAAAACAGAGCCTGATGATCCTTATGTGCAAATGTTAAAAAGATCGATCAAGAGAGAGACGCAATTGGAAGATGTTAATGTGTTTGGTCAACATGGGTCTTCTGATGCCCAATTTTTCACAAAGTATGGAAGTGCAGCAGTTGAATTTGGCCCTGTAGGTGCAGACTGGCACGGGGAAAATGAAATGGTGTATATAGACTCTGTCAGAGAATATGTAGAAATTATGAAAGACTTTATCAGTATAGATGTGGCCAACATTAAGGAACTATCTGTTTCGAGTAAGTGACATTTATACAATTATATTACAGAAATAAAAAATAATGGAAAACATGTTTATTTAAAAGTTTATAGAGGTATAAGAAAAATGTGATAAATAATCACAAAAAAATAACTAATTTACAGGAGGTAGTTTTAAATGGCGAAAAATAACAATAATAATAACGGTAAAATGAGCAGAGAGCAAGCAGGCCAAAAAGGTGGAGAAACAGTAAGCAACAAATATGATACAGAACACTTCCAGGAAATTGGGCAAAAAGGCGGAAAAACAACAAGCCAAAATCATGATCAGGACTTTTACCAAGAGATTGGGAAAAAAGGTGGACAAACAGTAAGTGATAAATATGATAGTGAGCACTTCCAGGAAATCGGTCAACAAGGCGGAGAAGCAGTAAGTGACAAATATGATACAGAGCACTTCCAGGAAATCGGCCAAAAAGGCGGAGAAGCAACAAGTGATAAGTATGATACAGAGCACTTCCAGGAAATCGGCCAAAAAGGCGGAGAAACAACAAGTGACAAGTATGATACAGAGCACTTCCAGGAAATCGGTCAAAAAGGCGGAGAAACAACAAGCGATAAATATGGCGAAGATCATTACGAAGAAATTGGTAAAAAAGGCGGCCGTAATTCAAGAAGAAACAATAACAACTCTTAAATTTCGACCGATTAGATAAATATTAAACTAATTAACTATTGTCAATTATATAGGAGGATGATATAAATGGCAAATGATAAACAATATAAAACGGGAGAAAAAGCTCCTGAATCTGGTAAGTATAAAGTAGATAAGTTATTAAATGGAAATAACCATAATGACGATTCAGAAATCGATTTAAGCGCAGGAGATCAATTCCCTCCATCTCCATCAGAACATGAGGCAGCATATTGGGTAAAATCTTCTTAAGATACACAAGCCCCTCTTTTAAATTTGAAAAGGGGGGCATTATTTTGCCCAGTATTAAGAAATGAATTCTTCATTAAAGGTGGTCTGAATTATGTTTTTTCATAGAAAAGAATTGCAATATCACGCTAAGCCCGACCGTCCAGATCCGGTGTATGCAAAGAAACTTCAAGAAATATTAGGCGGACAATATGGCGAAATGTCTGTTGCCATGCAATACTTATTTCAAGGTTGGAATGCACGAGGAGAAGAAAAGTATAAAGATTTAATCATGGACACAGGTACAGAAGAACTGGGGCACATTGAAATGATTTCAACAATGATTGCTAGATTATTAGATGATGCCCCTGTTAACGAACAGGAAAAAGCGGCAGAAAACCCGATAATTGAAGCAGCTCTTGGTGGAATGAATCCTCACCATGCAATTGTGTCAGGTCTTGGAGCAATGCCTGAAAATAGCACAGGAGTTCCGTGGAATGCCGGGTATATTGTTGCCAGCGGTAATTTAATCACAGATTTCAGAGCGAACTTAAACGCCGAATCACAAGGCAGACTACAAGTGGCGAGATTGTATGAAATGACAAATGATAACGGAGTAAAGAAAATGCTCTCATTCCTTCTGGCGCGTGATACTATGCACCAGAATCAATGGATTGCCGCATTAAAAGAACTGGAAGAAAAGTATGGTACTACTGTTCCTGGAACTGTACCAGAAGAATGGGAAGCAACTGACTTTTCTTATGATTTAATGAATTTCTCTGCAGGAGAAGAAAGTAGAGATGGAGGTTGGGCTTCAGGTAAGACTCCTGATGGACATGGCAAATTTGGCTATGTGGAAACACCGGAAGCTCATGGTGGTAAACAGGAATTAAAGCCTGCTCCATCCTATATGCATGGGACACCACCGAAGTAAAATATTATCAAGTTTTAAAAGCATCCTGTTTTAGGGTGCTTTTATTTATTTTGTGAAATATATTTCATGCTTGACTTTAAACTTACCATTTTCCGAGCATCCGAATTTCCTCATTTATTTTGATAAAGTTCATAAAATATCCCCTTAACCTCAGCGTATGAATTTACAAACAAAATTCCTGTTATTTTAATCATAAAATCCAGCATGTTAGTCATTTTGTAACCTAATCGAAGCATTACATTGTCATAATAGAATAAAAATGAAAGGCAGGGATTGGATTGTTAAGCTTAAAGAACTTAAGTAAATCGTATAAAAACAATGTTGCATTAAAAAATGTTTCCTTAAATATATCTGAAGGTATTTGTTTCGGTCTGATTGGGCCAAATGGAGCTGGCAAATCCACTTTAATTAAAATTATTGCATCGGTTATCCAGGACTATAGCGGGAATGTTCAGTTTACAAATAACAAAATTCAAATCGGTTATGTTCCCCAGGAAATTGCATTAGAAGAGACACTGTCTGCCAGAGATAATTTACACTTTTTTGGAAGACTTTATGGTTTAAAAGGTGCTGTACTACAAAAACGCACGGAAGAGGTCTTATCGGAAATTGGACTTACAGAACGTGGAAAAGAAAAAGTGAAGACTTTTTCAGGAGGGATGAAACGCAGATTAAATATAGGATGTGCCATTATCCATCAGCCAAGATTCATCATAATGGATGAACCGACAGTTGGCATTGATCCGCAGTCACGACGATATATTTTTAACATGATCGAAAAATTTAAATCAAATGGTTTTACAATAATTTATGCCAGTCACTACATGGAAGAAATAGAGCAGTTATGTGAGGAAGCTGCATTTATGGACCATGGCAAGGTTGTAGAAAATGGATCAATTGAGCACTTACTGAAAAAACATGCTGTCCCTTCGATTTATGTTAAGGGAAGGATGTGTGTACCTGATGATTTAAGCCAAACCTGTTCAAAAGGAAAAGATGGCGGTTATTTAATCACTGCAAACAATCCATTAGCAGCGATGGAAAGAATGATTCATTTTTGTAATGAAAACAGTGGAGAAATTGAACGTCTTGAGTTAGTTAAACCAAAACTTGAGGATGTATTCTTTTCCTTAACAGGGAGCCAGCTGCGAGACTGATATAACGAGAGGAGAGACTTAAATGTTTGCGATAATCGGATTTGAATTGAAAAAGAGTCTGCAAGACAGGGGTTTATTATTCTGGACATTGATCCTGCCTATTATTTTCACTGTTATATTTATTTCTATATTTACCTCGGGATTAAGCGGATCAGATCGTCAGCAAGTAATTGTCTCCATTGTCTCAGGTTATACCATTATGTTTGTCTTTTTTATCATGATATCAATGGCAGATTCATTTATAAAAGATCAGAATATTGGCATGGTTACCAGAATAGAAAGCACCCCATTACCCTCACTTTTCTATCTGCTAGGCAAATGGATTTCTTACATGTATATTGTCATTATACAAATATTGATATTAACAACTTTCGGAAAGGTTATTTATGATATCCCTTTAACACAGCCACTCTATTTAATTATTTTATTTATCTTCTTGACTGTTATGGTTACCGGATTAGGATTAGCACTGTCATTGTTAGTAAAATCAATTAATATGGGTATTGCTCTGACTCAAGTTGTTGCATTAGGTGGAGCTGTGCTGAGTGGATTATGGATTCCGATCGATATAATGCCGGCATTTTTTCAGAAAATCAGTAATTTCCTGCCACAATATTGGGCGCATCAAGCTTTCCAGGATGCAATGTCAGGTACGCTTCAGGTTGCTGATCTATTTAAGACATTATTCGTTTTAATCGGGTTCAGTTTATTAGGGTTTATTGTTGCATTGTTCGCATATCCGAATTTTTTAAGGCGGTCGAAGGGATAATCGATTAGGGGGCATAAAATGAAGATAAATATCGACATTAATGATGAGCATACGGAACCATCGATCACGATTCAGACAAATGAATGGACAGAAGAATTAGAGGAAATTATTACTATTATTAGAGGGAAACACCGAAAGCGCCTATTTGGCATAGAATCAGATCAAACGGTCCTGCTTGATCCTAATGATATTGATTTTGTTTATTCAGAAAAGAGGAAGGTCTTTGCATGTATTGGAAGTCGCAATGTGGAAATAAAAATGAAACTTTATGAAATAGAAGTAATTCTAGCGCCTTATAATTTTATGCGTTTCTCTAAATCTGTCATTGGTAACCTTAACCATATTGATTGCTTTGAGCTATCTTTTAATGGCAATCTCTGTGTTTATTTCCATTCAGGATGTAAAGAATACATTTCTCGAAAATATGTAGTACCGATAAAAAATAGGTTGGACATGGGAGGGGAACCAGATGATAATGGAAGCAATTAAAAGAAGCATTACAGGCATAGCATTCGGAGGAATGATCACTTTTATTGCTCTGACGGTAGTCATCATTACAGACACAGAATCCTCTGCCACAGAGATCTGGTCTTATATGCTCTGCTCCTTTATAATAGGGATTTATTTTGGGTTGTCTTCATTTATTTTTGGAGATAACGGGTGGAGTATTTTGAAGCAAACGATTCTGCATTTTATTCTTTCCATTGCCTTCTACTTAATTATTGCCTTAACGGCGGGCTGGACACCATGGGAGATACCAGCGATTCTTTTAACTAGTTTAATATTTTTGTTTATATACGCTATTTTTTGGACGGGATACTATTTGTATTATAAAAAGATAGAGAAATCAATGAACAGAAATATTCAACAGAGAGATGGGCGGCAAAAACTATAACTGAATCTGTAACAGTCTTACATCAACCATTCTTGGCAGCGATAGATGTGTTGCCTAAACAAGTGTATAATACTAGAAGGATAACTCATCTAATTTACACGTAAAGAAGGTGGCAGTTCTAGTGGGTAAAGTCGCATTGATTGTTGATGAATTGATGGAACAAATAACAACAAAGAAATTGCTGCCTGGAGCTAAGCTTCCGTCTGAAAATCAGCTGGCAGATAAATATAAGGTTCCGCGATTTACGATTAGAGAAGCATTTAATAAGCTGGAAGAACGTGGATATATCTATTCTGAACAAGGCAAGGGGCGTTATCTAAAAGAAGAGTCAGTCTCTGTACAGATGTCTTTATCATCCAAAACCAGTTTTACCGAAAAAATGAATGCACTTGGCTATGACCATTGTACCCAAAATATCAGCTGTACTCCGATAGACTATGACCCTGTGATTTATGAAACTTTAAGTGCTGAGAAATCAGAGAGTGTGTATCAAATTGGCCGATTGAGGCTGATTAATGGCGAACCAATTGCGATCCATTATTCTTATGTAAAGGAAGCACAGTTTCCTTCAATAGGTGACGATGGTCCTGCTGTATTATCTATGTTTCGTTATTACCGCGCTCATGGCATCCAGCAATTCTCCAGCCGGAAATCATTATTAAATGTCACCTTTCCCACCTCCAGAGAGCAGAAACTGCTTCATTGCGGGAGCATGGTGCCGCTCATCGAGATTGTTAGTGACAGCATTAATGCAGAAAATGGCAATGTCCTCGAATATACGAGAATACTCTATCGAAGCGATAAATTTAAATATGATATAACTTCAGACATCTAAACGTACACTCTCACTCGAGAATGTACGTTTTTTTTTCTTGTTTACAAATAATTTACCTTATCTTTACACACAGCAACTTGGCGACAAGTTAGGATGAAAATGGAAAGGAGGGAAAGCATTAATGAAAAGAAAAAGAAGGACAGAAATTTTAATTGAAGGTGACCCTTCTCTAGCAAAAGAGCTATCAGAAATGATATTACATAAATACCGCTGTAAAGAATTAGTTGCGCCAAGACAAGGAATGACAATGGTAAAGATGCGTGAAACAGCAAAAAATTCTCTCTTTTATATCGGCGAGGTGCTGATCACGGAAGCGAAAGTAGAAGTGATGGATCACATTGGAGCAGGAATTGTTGTTGGAATAAAGGAAGAGCTTGCGAAACAATTAGCGATTATTGATGCGGCATATAAAGCGGCATTGCCAGAAACGGAAGAATGGGGAAAGAAGTTAATGGAAGAAGAGCAGCGAATCAAACAAGCAAAAATTCAGGAACAGGAAGAACTTTTAAAGACAAAAGTACTCTTCGAAACAATGGATGTATAAGAGAGGAGATGAATCCATGCGAATCGACACTGTACACGATATGCAGCAAGTCTACCGCACGTTGTTACAGAGCATGGCTAGACCAGGTTCCGTCGCATCACTACAACCTATTACCAGTAAGATGGATGATGCCAAAGGCTGTTACAAAACCACATGGCTTATTGCAATGACCCTGCTGGATGCAGAAGTTACCTTTCATATATTAGGTGATCCTCAAGGAGAGGTAACCAGCAAAATATCAGCATACACATTTGCCCAATTCACCAGTATAGAAAAGGCCGATTATATTTTTGTCTTAGAAGATACAAGTGAGACAGAGATCATTCATGATTTGTCTCAATGTAAGATTGGTGATTTGCGGGACCCGCAGCTTTCAGCAACATGGATCATAGAAAACAAGCTGAATCAGAATCCTGATCAATGGTCATTAACTGGTCCGGGTATTAAAGGAGAAACCAAACTACCTTTGCTTCTAACAGAGGAATTTTTACAGGCAAGAAAAGGACGTACGAATGAACACCCTTTAGGGATAGACCTCATCTTTACAACAAAAAATGCGGAAATTGTTTGCCTGCCGCGGACAACTTCTATTCATAGAAAGGGGGAAGCGAATTGGGCTATGTCGCAGTAAAAGGTGGAACGAATGCGATTGAAGCATCAATCGAACGTATCAAATATGAGCGAATAAAAGATATGGAAGTTGTCAGTGTGGAGACAATCCTCTCGTCCATGAGACTGCTGGTAGATCAGGTGATGTCAGAAGCAAGCCTTTATTCACCTTATCTGGCAGCACTAGCAATTAAACAGGCAGAAGGCAGTATGGAAGAAGCGGTATTTTTACTGCGGGCACATCGCTCTACATTACCTCGTCTTTATTACAGCCGGACGGTTGATCCATATGAAATGTTTGTGGAACGCAGAATTTCTGCAAGTTTTAAAGACATTCCCGGCGGGCAGCTCTTAGGTGCGACACATGACTATACTCACCGTTTATTAGATTTTCAATTATTAAGTGAAACAAAGCAAGATTTAGAGAATTGGTTGGCACAATATTCAGCAGAAAAGTTACCTCGTGCAACACGAAATGAAATAACCCACTATCCAAAAGTAGTCGAATATCTGCGCGCAGAAGGGCTGTTTGAAACATATGAAGCAGATAATACTTCACCTGATGATGTGACAAAGTACAGCTTACAATTTCCTGCTTCCCGGAGTGAAAGGCTGCAGATTTTAACAAGAGGGCAAACAGGAGCAATCACTTCATTGGGATATGCTTCATTACGAGGTTATGGCCAAGTACACCCAACAGTTGGAGAGGTTCGTGTCGGCAGACTGCCAATCTATGTATCGCTGGAGAATAGTGAAATGACTGATCCGGAAGACGACTACTATCTAGGCGAGATCAAAGTAACCGAAGTCGAATCATTTGTCCCTGTTACCAAAAAGAAGAATACAAATGAGCATGAGATAGAGTTTGAGATTGGTTATGGGGTTTGTTATGGGCAAAACGAAACAAAAGCAATTGCGATGAGCATTCTTGATCAATGCTTGGAACATCCGGAGGAATCGTTCGCAACACATGACGAAGAATTCGTTTTACTGCATGTCGATTCAGTGGAATCTACAGGTTTTATTTCACATTTAAAACTGCCACATTACGTTACGTTCCAGTCGAAATTAGACAGTGTCCGCAGAGTAAAACAAGGGGGAACAGAAAATGAATCCTAATCAGCATTTTGCCTTTTTAGATGAAGGTTCCAAAAAAGAAATAAGAAGAGCTTCCTTAAAAGCAGTCGCCATTCCAGGTTATCAAGTTCCTTTTGCTTCAAGGGAAATGCCGATAGCCAGAGGCTGGGGGACTGGCGGGCTGCAACTGACCCTTTCCCTGATTGGAAAAGAAGATGTTTTAAAAGTGATCGATCAAGGCTCAGATGAATCAGTTAATGCAGTAAGTATAAAAAAACTTGTCCAATCAACAACAGATGTGGAGCTGACAGAGCAAACGGAAGCAGCAACGATTATTCAATCAAGGCACCGTATTCCAGAGATACCTTTAACAAAGGAGCAGATTTTAGTGCTGCAGGTTCCTATGCCTGAGCCACTCCGTCATTATGAGAAAAAAGAACAAGAAACGAAAAAGCTTCATGCGGAAAATGAATACAGCGGAGTTTGGTTAATGTTGTTTGAACAAATTATGAAGTTTGGCAAAACAGCGACACAAGCAGATCATCCTGTTTTTGTTAATGACCGTTATGTGATGGCACCAAGTCCAATTCCAAGGTTTGATAACCCCAAGCTGCATGATTCAGAGGCATTGATTTTACTCGGGGCTGGAAGAGAGAAAAAGATTTATGCTGTTCCTCCACATACAGATGTGGCTTCACTAGCTTTTGAAGATTACCCGTTCACCGTCGAAGATTTTAGCGGGGAATGCTGTCATTTATGTGGTGCAACAGATGTATTTTTAGATGAACTTATTGATGAAGAATCCGGTCAAACAATTTTTCAGTGTAATGATACAAGCTACTGTATTGCCCGGTTAAATCAGCAGGAGCGAAAAGAGGTGGAGCTGGCAGATGTATGAACAGCCTATTTTACAAGTAAAGCATTTAAATAAACAATTTGGGAGTGGATGCCGTCATTGCACCAATGCAGCACAAGCTAATCTGATCAAAAATTATTGCCCGAAGTGTGGAACGATTTACGCTTGCCGGAATGTTTCCTTTGATGTGTACCCTGGTGAAATCCTCGGTATTGTCGGGGAAAGCGGCAGTGGCAAATCTACTGTAATGCACTGCCTGTATTTTGATAAGGAAGTGACGGCAGGTGAAGTCTATTTGCATGACCCGGAATTTGAAGGACTGAACTTACTCACAATATCCTCACAGAAAAAACGCTATGTTCGCAACCATAAATATGGGATGGTTTATCAAAATCCTGTCAAAGGCTTAAAAATGAATTTCTCTTCGATCGGAAATATTGCCGAGAAACTGATTGCGGCAGGAAACCGGAATGTAACTGCAATGCAAAGAATCGGTCAGGATCTATTAGAAACGGTCCATATCCCATTATTCCGAATGAAAGAAGCGCCGGGAAATTTCTCTGGCGGAATGCAGCAGCGTGTCCAAATTGCGAAAGCTTTATCAAATCAGCCACCAATATTATTTCTTGATGAAGTAACAACAGGACTAGATTTATCAGTACAAGCGGCTGTGATTGATTTGATTAAACTAATACAGCGGGAACTGCAAATTAGCATGATTGTCGTCTCACATGATCTGGCAGTCATCCGAATGCTGGCAGATCGCACACTTGTTATGTTAAATGGGGAAGTAATTGAACAGGGCTTAACAGATCAGATATTAGAAGATCCTGCTCATTCTTATACACAACAATTAGTTTATAGCATGCTGTAAAATGTTCCAAATATAATTTTATCCCCTTTTTTGTAAACAAAATATAAGGAGGTATGTTGCAATTGCAGATTATCTATAATGGCAAATTAGTATTAGAAGATAGAATTACGCAAGGGTTGGCTGTTGTTATTGATGGGGAAAGGATTGAAGAAATCATCACAGATACGGCAATAACAGATTATCCAGATGCTGATTTAATTAATGCAAATGGTGGTTTCATATCCCCTGGATTTATTGATATTCATTCCGATTATATTGAATCAATTGTGTCACCAAGACCGACAAGCCTGATGGATTTTGATATTAGTTTAAGAGAAGTAGAAAAAATCTTAATTAGTCATGGCATTACAACCATATTCCATTCTCTATCTTTTTATAAAGAAGATCTTTTTTCACATAAACCAATGCGTTTTCCTAAGAATGTGGAGCGTCTTGTTAATGCAATTGCAGCCACACATGACCGTCTCCATTTGATAAGACATCGCCATCATGCACGTTTTGAGATTGATAATATCGACCAAGTAGAATTTCTGATTGATAGTATAGAAAAAAATAAAGTGCATCTGCTATCTTTCATGGATCATACCCCTGGACAGGGACAGTACCGTGATCTGGAAGTTTTCCGTGATACATTGCAAGGATATCGAAACATCACAGATGATGAAGTCAATGTCCTTATTGCTGAAAGAAAGAGCAGAGAACAGCTCACGATAGAAAAAATTCAGGAGGTAACACAAATCGCTAGGGAAAAAGGTATTGCAGTAGCTTCCCATGATGATGATGACCTGAAAAAAGTAGAGTTAGTTCAATCCTTTGGTACAACGATTAGTGAATTTCCGATTACGTTAGAAGTAGCCAAAAAAGCAACAGCTTTAGGGCTGGCTACCGTTGTCGGTGCTCCCAATATCATGCTTGGCGGCTCGCATTCAGGCAATCTGTCAGCAAATGAAGCAATAAAAGAGAAATGTGCAGACATTCTTTGCAGTGACTATTATCCGGCAGCACTTTTACACGCAATTTTTAAAATGAATGAACAATACCAGCATGACTTACATGACATGTTTATGAAAGTTACCTTAAATCCGGCAAGAGCGGTAAAAATGGATGATGAAATTGGTTCAATTAAGCCAGGTAAAAAAGCTGACCTGTTAATTATCGAAAGAATGGAAGATGGTTATCCAATGCTGACATTAACGATGGTTAATGGAACGGTTATCACAACAACGAATTATCGGACAAATTAATAAGGAGGGAAGTGGGAATGACATTTCTTGAAGTCAGGAATTTTGGGAAAAGTTTTACCAGTCACCAGCTTGGCAGTACGAGACAGGCTGTTGAAAATATTAATTTTGATTTAGATAAAGGCCAATTTATTGGGATTATCGGAAAAAGCGGCAGCGGTAAATCGACCATTTTAAAAAGTATTTACAGAACATATTTACCTGATGAAGGGAGTATCTATTTTGACTCCAAAAGATTTGGGTTTATCGATTTATTCAAAGCCAGCGAAAGACAAATGATTTATTTAAGAAAACATGAAATAGGATATGTTTCACAATTTTTAAATGTGATGCCGCGCACTACTGCCAGACATTTGGTTGAACAGGCATTAATGGAAATGGGAGCAGTGAAGGAAACAGCAGCAATAAGAGCAGAACAAGCATTAACACATTTTGATCTTGACCCGCAATTATGGGATACCTTCCCTAACACTTTTTCCGGTGGGGAAAAACTGCGCTTAAATATTGCGATTGCTACAGTAAAAGAACCAAGATTGTTACTTTTAGATGAACCTACTGCCAGTCTTGATCAACAGTCGAAAGTAAAAGTGCGTGAAGTGATTGAAAAATTGAAAGCAAGTGGAACCACATTAATCGGTATCTTTCATGATATTGAATTTATGGAGAACCTTTGTGATAAGGTTTTTGATATGAAAAATAAAAGCTGTGAATTAGTCCATGGTGGATAGTATGAAAGCTGATTTACATGTTCACAGTAAATATTCAGACGGTTTTGACACAATAGAAGCTGTTTTGCAGCAAGCTAAGCAGCAGCAAATTTCTTCTATCAGCTTTGTTGATCATGATACTGCGGCTGGACAAGAGGAAGCGATTAGGATAGGGCAACACTATAACATTAACGTCATCCCGGGTATAGAAATCTCGGCATATGATTTTAAACGAAACAGGAAAGTCCATATCCTTGGTTATCAATATGATCTTGATGCTAAGAATATCAAAGCTCTTTGTGATCCGTTGCTAATAAGAAGGCATCATCATTCTCTCTGGCAAATCGAACAAATTCAACTGGCAGGATATGATATTAGTTTAGAAAAGATCAGTGCTTCTATTGTGCCAGGTTCTGCTATCTACAAACAGCATATTATGCGGCAATTAACAGCATCATCTTATGAATCGGAAAATTATCAGAACCTCTATCAATCTTTATTTAAACAAAATGGCGTTGCATCAGGAGATATAGAATATGTGGATGTGTTTAAGGCAGTCCATGCAATTAAGCAGGATAACGGAATAGCTGTTATTGCGCATCCAGGACAATTAGATTCCTATGACCTGATTCCAGAGTTAGCAGAGGCGGGTTTAGATGGGGTGGAACGACACCATCCTGATCATACGAGAGAAGATCATCTGTTAATTGATTCACTTGCGGAAAAATATAACTTAATTCTAACTGGCGGAACAGATTATCATGGGCTATTTGGTGCTGCTATTACAATTGGAGAAGTTAATAGTCCACCTAATCAATTAATAAACAAATAGTTTTCCATATAGGAAAATATCTTTTTATGAAATTTGTAAATATTCTTAAATGAGTGTTAAGAAATGGTAAAAAAGTAATATAGTTCTACAATTTGTGATTTAATTAATACTGGCATACATATTCAGACATTATTTTATAACCATCATTTTATATGGAGAGGGGAAACAAGAATGAAAAAAATAATGGGATTCATGCTTTTGGTTGTTGTTGCGTTGGTGTTAAGTGCATGTAATAGTGGAAATGCACAAGAGTCAGGTGGAGATGATGTAATTGATATGGTTTGGTATCCAAATGAATCAGGTAACGACTTGAAAGGTGCACGTGAAGCGATAGGTAGTATGGTTGCTGAGGCAACAGGAAAAGAAGTAGAACATCACTTGACAACAGATTATGCCATTGCAATTGAAACAATTGTGAATAACAATGCTGAATTAGCTTTTATGGGAGCACAAGGGTACATTGAAGCAAAAAATGGAAATGATGCTATTGAGCCAATTGCAGTGCCAACTGGTCCATCAGGTACATTAGATGATGCGATGTATCACAGCTGGTTAGCAGTGCCTGTCGATCAACAGGACAATTTTAAGGTGGATGGAGAATTTTCATTAGATACACTTGAAGGTGTGAAATTTTCGTTTGTTTCCAACAGCTCAACTTCAGGTTTCGTAGTTCCCTCGTCAACAATTATCGGACATTTTGCTGACAAAGAATTAACGGAAGAAGATTTAATGGAGGGTGGACCGCTTTTCTCACAAGTTTTATTCGGTGGTTCCCATCAAGGGTCGGCAGTTAACTTATTAAACGGCAGTGCAGATGTGGCAGCATTTTGTGATACATGTGTAAATAATTATGTTGAAGTAGCAGAAGGTGAAGAGAATACAGCTGGAACTGTTTATCGTGTAAAAGACGATGCAGCGGAACCTTTTAATACAGTAACAGGCAAGGAATTTATGCTAATGAGTGTAACACCAGTATTAAATGCTCCTTTTGTTGCGAACACAGAAGTATTAAGTGAAGAAGATTTAAATAAAATTAAAGAAACATTTGTATCAGATGAAGTGGCAAATAATGAGGGAATCTTTGTACCAGAGGATTCTGAAGAAGGCGGCTTATTCTCGAAATCAGCGGATGAACGTTTTGCAGAAGTGGAAGATGCATGGTTTGACCCGATTCGTGAGCTATCTAATTAATTAGCATTCTAACAGGCCATTTGGAATAGTGTTATCCTCCAAATGGCTTATTCATGCAAGTTCAATCCATTACTCAAAATCCAAAACGATAAAAAGGAGATCGCTGAACATGCCTTTGTTAGAAGTAAAAGAGTTAAACAAATCCTATAATTCAGAAATCCAAGTATTGAAAAATATTGAATTCAGTGTCGGTGCTGGTGAATTTATTTCCATTATCGGCCCATCAGGTGCGGGTAAATCTACTTTGTTAAGATGTATTAACCGGATGGTCGAGATAGAGACAGGTTGTGTGTTTTTTGATGGTAAGGATGTAGGTGCGCAAAATAAAAAGGATTTGCGCAGATTGCGGACAAACATCGGGATGATATTTCAGCACTATAATTTAGTACCCCGCTTAACCGTAATTGAAAATGTATTACATGGGCGTTTTGGTTATAAATCAACAATTGGAGGGGTGCTTGGACTCTTTACTGAAGAAGAAAAACAGCGTGCCTTTGATTTGCTGGAGAAGTTAGGGATCGCGGAACAGGCTTATAAACGTTGTGATCAGTTAAGTGGAGGTCAGCAGCAAAGAGTAGGAATTTGCCGTGCTTTAATCCAGGAACCTAAACTTATTCTTTGTGATGAGCCGATTGCATCACTTGATCCGAACTCCTCCAAAATAATTATGGATCATCTTAAACAGATTTCTACAGAGCTTGGCATTACCTGTATTGTGAATTTACATCAAGTAGAAGTTGCAAAGGATTATGCACATCGGATCAGTGGTCTTAAACAAGGAGAAGTGGTGTTTGATGGTGCCAGTCCATTGCTGTCACAAGATAAGATTGAACATATTTACGGGATGGAAACAAGGGAGCTAATCACCGTATAAGGGGTATAACAGATGAATGAAAAAATTATGCGTAAAAAAAAGCTGCAACTGACGTTCGTTTTCCTGATTATTATTGCTGCTACTTATTTATCCAGCGCTGTAACAGAATACAATCTGTTTGAAAGTGTTGCAACAATTCCCGCTGCTTTTGCCTGGATATTCTCGAACTTAATCATTACACAAGAAGCTTTAGAAAGATTACCTGACATTCTGGAGAAATTAAATGAGACGATTTTTATGTCTATTGCTGCAACAACGATTGCTGCTGTGTTTTCTCTTTTTCTGGCACTGATGGGCTCTAAAACGACTAAAGCAAATAATATACTTAGTGTGATTGCCAGATTCGTTGCATCTTTATCACGTAACATTCCTGTTGTTGCATGGTCACTGATTTTATTAATTTCGTTTGGACAGAATTCCGTTACCGGTTTTCTGGCACTATTTGTGGCTACACTTGGTTTTTTGACAAGAGCATTTATCGAATCCATTGATGAAGCGGACCAAAAATCAGTAGAGGCTTTAACCGCGACAGGTGCAACTTATTTCCAGATTGTGAGCAAGGCTGTTATCCCGCAGAGTCTGCCGCAAATGATCAGCTGGATATTGTTTATGATTGAAACTAATATCAGAAGCGCCACATTAGTTGGAATCCTGACGGGAACAGGGATTGGCTATATGTTTGATTTATATTATAAAAATTTGAACTATAATATTGTCGCATTAATTACATTGACCATCGTTGTAGCTGTTATTGCCATTGAGTTAATATCTACAAGGATTAGGAAGGTGATTTTATAATGGCAGTACAGACAAGCATAAATCCAGCTGTAATCAAACGGACGAAAAGTGGAAAAATTAATATTAAGTCAGGAAACAAAATTGACCTTGTTGTAAAGTGGACACTTTGGATATTAACCTTGTTAACAATCTTAGCATTTTTCTTCTTTAACTATACCGGTTTGCAAATAGAACGTGCATTCACAGAGACATTATATAATCTGAGAGTAATGTTTTTGGAACCTGCTTTAAGCCACTTTAGCTGGGCGGAAGCATTCTATCAAGTTGCCGTCACATTAGGGTTAGGAGTGCTTGCCACTATCTTTGGTGCTATCATTGCCTTTTTCCTGGCATTAATGGCAGCGGAAAATCTATCAAAGCCATGGTTATCAAAAACAGTAAGAATATTTGTTGCATTTATTCGTGCAGTGCCAACTGTACTGTGGGTTTTGATTTTTGCTATTGCAGCAGGATTAGGCAGTGAAGCAGCTGTTCTGGGAATGCTATTTCACTCTGTCGCTTACTTAGTAAAAGCATTTTCAGAATCAATCGAGGAAGTGGACCCAGGCATTCTTGAGGCATTAAGAGCAACTGGCTCCAACTGGTGGCATATTGTTGTCCATGGAGTGCTGCCATCTACTTTTACTTATTTATTATCATGGACCTTCCTGCGCTTTGAAATTAACTTCTCTGTTGCAGTAGCAATGGGAGCAGCAGCAGGAGCGGGCGGGATAGGTTTTGAATTATTTATGGCATCAGGCTTCTATTTTGACCTTCGGGAAGTTGGGTTAATTACTTATCTTATTCTCATTATAGCGATCATCTTAGAATTTATCTCAACTAAATTGAAGGACCGTTATTTTCCTTCTACAGTAAAAAATTAAAGGCAAAAGACCAGTGCTAACACTGGTCTTTTGCCAAATGACATCTGAAGATTATAAAGATTTAATAGCATCTTCTATCGTGCTGTTACCAGATACCACCTGGAATTCTTTTTTAATCGTAGAATCATTGAGTAAACTTTCTAAGATCACTTGAGCGATATCCTCACGTGGTACTTCTCCTCTTTCCACTTTTTCCGCAAGTTCTACCTGATTTTTGCCTGTATCATTTGTCAGCATACCAGGATGGATGATTGTATAATCTAAATCAGCAGCTCGTAACCATTCATCCGCATAATGCTTTGCCACAACATATGGTGCAAATGATTCTGGTGATTCCTGAATAGCCTCACGAGTAGTATCATATGAACTGATCATCACATAGCGTTTTACATTAGCGTGCTTGGCTGCTTCAATTGTCTTCACAGCCCCATCAAGGTCGACCATGATTGTTTTATCTTTTCCAGTGTTCGGTCCAGATCCTGCAGTGAAGACAATCGCATCAACGTCATCAGCTGCTTTTGCTATATCGTCAATTTCACCCTCAAGGTTGACGACAGCTACATCTGCCCCTAAGTCTTTAAAAAAGTCAGCTTGTTCCTCTTTGCGAATCATCGCTTTTGCTTCTAATTTATCATTATCCTGAATTAGTTTGACAAGATGTTTTCCGATTTGCCCATTTGCGCCGATTACTAATACTTTCATCCTTTTCATCCTTTCCAATTGTACTATACTTCTATTTTAAATCTTCCCTGTAAAGAAGTTAAGTAAACAGAACTGATCGGATAAAAATGGGGGGAAACTGCATCTTTGTAAATAAAGGAGTTATTTTATCCTTTTTAATTGTGCTTTATGATTAAAATGCATGATTGTAGGATTTGTATTTTATTTTACTTTTATTTTTTCCTTCTATACCGGAAAAAATGAGGCTCTTAGTGGATATACGGTATGTCGTACTCAATGCCACATGGACCTCCATCCGGATTTGTCTCAATATCCACCGCCGTGCCGTCTGCTCGGAACAGAGGACGATAATGCGAGGAGATGCGAGTTGCTGAACTGTTGGCATAGTGGCAAATAAATGCACGCCGGAAACGATCTTTCGACTTATTGCTGTACGAGCCATGAATCAGATTCCCATTAAAAAAGAGCACATCTCCTCTATCCATCACTACGGGAATTGCCTTATGATCCTTCGGTGGCTTCACGTAATGTGTAGTGAATGATTCTTTGGGATCAGACAATTCAGGACATACAATATCATGCTCACTAGTCTTTGGTACAACTAAAAGTGCGCCATTCTCCTGATCAGTTGAATCGATCGCTGTCCACGCTGCGATGCAGTTTCCTGGCTCAACCTTTAAGTAAAAGTTATCCTGATGAAGCGCCTGTCCCCGTGCTCCCGGTGGTTTGTAATAAAACATGCTTTGGGCTGCCAATGGTTCTTCCCCATATAAATCAGCAAGAACGTCCATTACCGGTGGATGTAACATATACCGTTTGGCTGTTTCATTAAACCGGTGCGGATGCATGACCCTTGGATATCGTTTGAGCGGGTCGACAGTTTCTTGCTGCAAATCCGGTTCAAAATGTCCGGGGATTACCTGATGGCTGATGTCCTCAAAGGTTTTGTCAATCTCCTTCAATTGCTGCTCCTTAAACAATCCTTTGACTATTAAATAACCATCTTTTTGAAACGCTTTCTTTTGTTCATCCGTTAAAACCAGCTGCTTATACGTCATTTGTTTCTCCTCCTCTATTTATACTATGGCTGATATTTCATATATTTAAATTATACAGTTACAATAATGGTTATGAGAAGGAACGATCTTGCTAACAACACATACGATTCTGCTATTTCTGAATATGGGACACTTGTATACCACTATCAGTTAAGCTAAACTAAATTTGTTAAAGTATTACTGGAAGGGATGAGTAGTATGAAGTTAGACCGCCCCTCAAACTATGATGGATTGGCTTACGGAATAGTAATCGCCGGACATTTCCATGAAAGCGATAATTATTCGACCTTACGTCCAGAAGGCATGAGCGACTGGCTAATCACTTACACGTTAGGCGGTGAAGGTTACTTCGAGACAGACGGCCGCAAGCAGCGTGTAACAACCGGTAACGTCACACTCTTGAAGCCTGGAGTCCCCCATCGTTACGGTACGACCGAAGGGAAGAATTGGGATTTTGTGTGGGCGCATTTTACTACTGGATTCATAGACACCAGTTTACTTCCATTTAAAGCGCTGACTATAAGGCAAATTGAACAGCAAGCGGTGAGGGACCGCATTTATAATTCCTTTTGTCGAATTCTTTCCGATTCCAGGGAGCGAGGAGCCTATTGGCATGAGCTCTGCTTGAATGCATTGCGGGAGATTCTGATGCTGCTCGCAAAGCAGCAATCCTGCCGCATGGATCCAAGGATAGAAGAAACACTTTATTTACTTTCTCACCGGATGAAAGAGAAGGTGCGAGTCGAGGAACTGGCCCACAGTGTGGGGATTTCCGCATCGAGACTGTCTCATCTTTTTAAAGAAAATACTGGTGAATCAATTGTGGAAGCACTAAACCGAATTCGTATTAAGCAAGCTGCCTTGCTCCTTGCCCATACGAATCGGAATGCAAGTGAAGCAGCCCTTGACGTAGGTTTTCAAAATTACAACCATTTTACCCGACAGTTTCGCAAATATGTAGGGCGAACTCCTAGCGAATTCATTCAGAGTGTCCAGTCCAAAGAAATAGAATCCTGATCAGTTAAGTTTACAGAATTGAAACATTATAAGAGTATTTCCTTTACAGATAGAATATATTGAATTGTTTATACACAATCCACCTTGTTATGATAGATTAAAATAATCTACTATAATTAGAGATTGAATTATGTGTACTTATGCATTTTATATAGTTTGTACAGATGCTAAGAGCGGATTATAGATAATGTCCAATTGGGTTATCGCGGATCTTTGGATGAGGGAGACTCTGATCAGGAACCAAGCGAAGAAAAAGCGGAGTTAGATAGAGCAACAAAGTAAGCGCCCGATAACAAAAAATCTCTAATAACAACTCGACCTCCTATACACTTATCTTATGATAAATGCGTAGGAGGTCTTCTATTGATTGTAAATAGATGAAATTGGGAAAAGATATATTTTTGTATGTAGTAAAACCTGATATACAGATAAAATGGCAAAAATGACTGGTATCCAAACAAAAATATGATAAAATAGGAACAGATGTTTCGTTTGGGTATCAAACATCAAGGAAAGACAACTGAGGAGAATACATATGACAGGAAAGACACATTTAATGGGAGGGATAGCAGCTTCTGTTGTTACTGTCCAGTTTACCGGATATGACCCCGGATTTTTTATTGCAGCAGGAACGATAGGATCACTTATACCAGATATATGCCATAGTGGCAGCAAGATAGGCCGGAAACTTCCGATGATATCTAAGATGGTAAACAAACTGTTTGGGCACAGAACTTTTACACACAGTTTGCTGTTTCTTGTGCTGATCGGTTATGTTTTGACTTTTTTTACCAATAATCAATCTATTATTACTGGGTTTCTGTTGGGAATGGCAAGCCATCTATTATTAGATGCGATGACGAAAAATGGAATAAAGTTACTCTATCCTGCAGACCTGACATTCCGATTTCCAGTTACAATGAAAACAGGTGGGTCAATGGAAAAAGTAATTCTTTTGCTGCTGACTGTAGTAACGATTTACTATGGCAAAGATCTTATTTTATAAAAAAATAGCGAGCCACTTTTTACAAAAGGCGGCTCGCCCAAATAACTCTATTTACCTGTTTCCGCAAACTTTTTTATTCTTTCACCAATTTCATCACGCACTCTTTGGAAAAACTCCCACTTTTCCTCATCCGTGCCTTCTGCTTTGGCAGGGTCATCAAATCCCCAATGCTCCCGCTTTACGTTAGGAGGTGTTACAGGACATTTGTCGGCAGCATCGCCACAAAGAGTGACAGCTAGTGTCGCATTATTTAAAATCTCTGGATCAATAATCTCTGATTCTTGGTTCGAAATATCAATCCCAACTTCATTCATAGCTTTCACTGCATTAGGATTCAGGCCATGTGCTTCAATACCTGCACTGTAAACTTTCCAACCATTACCTAAGTGTTTTTTCGCCCAGCCTTCCGCCATTTGACTGCGGCATGAGTTTCCTGTACATAAGAAATAAATAATTTTTTCTGACATTATTATCGAGCTCCTTTTTTATAATAGAGAAAGTGTGATAAACAATCCAATCAGGGTAATTAACAGAATTGGTATGGTTAAGATAATACCTGTTTTAAAATAAGTTCCCCAGGAGATCTTCACCCCTTTTTGTGATAAAACATGCAACCACAATAAAGTCGCTAAAGAACCAATTGGGGTAATTTTTGGCCCAAGGTCAGAACCAATAACATTTGCATAAATTAATGCTTCCCTGATAACGCCTGATGTACTGGTTTCTGCAATGGCGATAGCATCGATCATTACAGTTGGCATATTGTTCATGATCGATGACAAAATTGCGGCAATAAAGCCCATGGAAATGGTAGCAATAAACAACCCCTGTTCAGCACTTGCTTGAATAACACTTGCCAGAATGTCCGTTAAACCGGCATTTCTAAGTCCAAATACTACCACATACATCCCAATTGAGAAGAAGACGATCTCCCATGGTGCACCTTTGATGACAGATTTGGTATGAACCGCTTTGCTATTACGGGCCAGAATTAAAAAGAGAATGGCAATCATTCCTGCCACAATGGAGACAGGGATCTCAATAAATTCACTGATAAAGTAACCTGCCAATAATATTGCCAGCACATACCAGGACAGACGAAACATTTTATCATCTTTAATGACTTCCGATGGATTTTTTAAGTTAGTTATTTCATAATTTCCCGGAATACTTTTCTTAAAGTAAATCAGTAAAACAATAATCGTTGCAGCAAGTGAGAAAAAGTTTGGAATAATCATGCGTGAGGCATATTCAACAAAACCGATGTCGAAAAAATCTGCTGAAACAATGTTTACTAAGTTACTTACGATCAGGGGTAGGGATGTTGTATCAGCAATAAAGCCACTTGCCATAATAAATGGGAAAACCATCTTTTCTGTGAAATTCAGGTTCCGAACCATTGCTAAAACAATCGGTGTGAGAATAAGCGCTGCCCCGTCATTAGCAAAAAATGCGGCAACGATGGCTCCAAGCAAGCTGATATAGACAAACATTCTGATGCCATTGCCTTTTGCAGCTCTGGCCATATGTAATGCTGCCCATTCAAAAAAGCCGATTTCATCGAGAATTAAAGAAATAATAATGATAGCAACGAAAGCAAGTGTCGCATTCCAGACAATACCTGTAACCTCTAAGACATCATCCAGACTTACTACACCAATAATGAGAGCAATGACAGCTCCCCCACAGGCAGACCATCCGATCGACAGCCCTTTTGGCTGCCATATTACAAATATTAAGGTAATTAGAAAAATAAGGACAGCTAGTAATGCCAATTGATCCCCTCCATCTTAACAACAAGAGATTCTTGTGCCATTTTCTTCGAGTTCTTTCAACTTATGTTCTTGATTTGGTACTTGTTGAAGAATTTGCTCAACCAAACTATAGTGATCATAATTTTTGTTTAAAGAATAAAATATCCACTGACCCTTTCTTTCTTCCATAACGACACCAATATCTCTTAATTTGCGGAGGTGTTGGCTGATCGCAGGTTGACTTGTCTGGAATATTTCAACAAATTCGCAGACGCAGCAAGTATTGTTTTCTAATAGTTTCACCATCATCAACCGAGTTTTGTCTCCTAATAACTTTAAAATGGTTGCAGCCTTATCAACAGCAACTAAATTTTCCGACATACTAATCCCCCTTTACCTATATTAGTATATAATGATTTGCTTATATATGCAATCAATTAAAGAATCCACCAATATTAAGGGATATTGATGGACGATTTTCACAATTTTTACGCTGTATTATTAACAGGTGTTGTTTTAATCCATGTTAACAGGAATATCAGCAGATAAAGGCCACTTATAATGGTAAAAAAGCTAATGGACTGAAAAAGCTGGATAAACAAACCGCCAACTGTCGGTCCTGATAAACTGCCAAAACTGAAGAAAATACCGCATAATAAGTTGCCTGTCGGAAGAAGGTTTTTCGGCATCAGATCTGTCATATAAGATATACCAAGTGAGAATGTGGAGCCGACAAACATTCCGGCAATAAAAAGACAGATATTTAAGGCAAGATAGGAATGTTCCAGAAAACCAGCCATAGTAAAGGCGATAAACCCAAGTAGTAAAACACTTCTCAAGATTTTCCTTCTGCCCAATTTATCACTTAACATCCCCAAAGGTAATTGAAAAACAATCCCGCCGATCGCGAAGGCGACAAGTAAAGTAGAAACCTGATGGACATCCAGTCCCACTCTTAATCCATAGACAGGAAAGCTTCCATTTAGAGAGGTTTCCAAAAAGCCATAAGCAAATGGTGGCAAAAAAGCGATCCATGCATATTTCCATGCTGTGGCAAAGCGTTTAATGGTACCTCTCATGGAACTCATGTGAAAGTCCTGTTCTGGCCATTCATTTCTTAGTGAAAATAAAAACAACCAGCCAATTAAACTAAGAATGGAAGAGACAATAAACGGCAGGCTTTCATTAATATTTACTAAAGGTACCATCAAAGGTCCGACGGCAAAACCAATTCCAAAGAATAATCCGTAAATAGCAATATTTCTTCCTCTTTTATGTTCTGGTGAGAAAGCAGTAATCCACGTCTGCGCACCAAAATTTAAGGCATGGTCCCCGATTCCGATTAGCAATCGTAAGAAAAACCAGAAGATAAAGGATTTCCAGAGCGGAAATAATGCAAGGGAAAGAATAACAAACAAACCGCCAGTAATAATAAGCGGCTTGTATCCATATTTTCTTAACGGTTGTTCCATAAACGGAGAGGCCAAAAGTATCCCTATATATAGGCCGGTAGCGTTTAACCCATTAAGAAAGGAGGACACCCCACTGTTTTCAAAAATAACAGCAATTAATGGCAAAAGCATGCCCTGACTGAAGCCGGAGACGGCCACAATACTTACTAAAATCCAAAAACGTCTTTTCATTGAAACTTACCTTCACTTTCTAAAGATGAAATGTATATTATACAGGAAAATAGATAGGAATTGAATATACCAACAGATTATTGTTGCTCCAGGATAGTATAAAATATACAAAGTTTAATCACAGACGAGCGCAGGAATCCTGCTCAAAGCATTAGAACCTGTTCTAAAATGCCATGGAGAAGATATATTATTGAGAGATTTAAGCTTACCATCCGGGTTTAGGAACTTATATAGCATATTTTAGTAAAAGATTGCTGATATTGTGATATTATATAATGGAAAAATGTATCAGCTTTGTAAAAAACAAAGACTGCTTAGCATAAATATAGAGGCAATGGACGTAATGTGTCATTAGGAGGAAGAATCGATGAAGTTAGCAGGAAGAATTGTTGTATTTATTTTGGGCATATGTTTATTTCTGGGTGGATTTATATTGCTTCTTGGCTTTATTGCTAATATCGGTGATGGAGAGGAATCAAGTATAAGTTTCCCTGCAGAGATTATTCTTGTCATATGTGTAGGCATTATTCCAATGATCCTTGCCTTTTTTTTGGGGAAATGGGCATTTTTTGGCAGGAAACAGAAACCTTTATCAGGTGATGAATTAGAAAATGTAATATTAAAAGTAGCCGAAAAACGAAACGGCAGTTTAACTGCAGTAGAATTAGCGATGGATACAACACTGTCAGTTACCGAAGCTCAGAATAAATTGGATGATTGGGCTAACCGCGGGATTATTACAATTAAAGTTACAGAAGGCGGTGCGATCGTATACCATTTTGCTGGTGTTATCACAAATGAAGAAAGGCAAACTGCTAAGAGAGTTTCAGAATTTGAATAACACTGGAAATCCTAATGAAGGCAGGTATGCGGGGTGAAAATCCGATTAACCAAGTATTCATCGATATGGATAAGTATGTTTGAAGAAGAAGCATTCCTATTAAAGAACCTCTTCAATGGTGAAATAGTTTCTATTGAGCATTTTGGCAGTACGGCTGTGCCGGGGATGAGTGCCAAGCCTGTCATTGATATGATGTGTATTGTTAATGACATTAACAATATCGATACATATAATAAGCAAATGAATAAGCAGGGTTATGATGTAGCTGGCGAATGGGGAATAGAAGGAAGACGTCTGTTTCGCAAAGGCGGAGAAAACCGAACACATCATATTCATTTCTATCAATACGATAATCCAGAAATATGGAGACATTTAGTATTTCGTGATTACCTCCTGAGCCACCCGGAAGAAGTGAAACGATATACTCAATATAAAGAGATGTTAGCGAAAAAGTATGAGTATACTTCAGATTATAGCCCTGCTAAAAAAGGATTTGTTGCTGAGATGGAGAAAAAGGCACTTGCCTGGTGGAAGGGGGAAAGAGGATAGCCGACATTTCCCCCTGCTTTTTGAATTCATAATTTAATCTTTCGATAATGATGGAACCATGGCTGGGCTGTTTCGATTTGCTGAGCCAACTGGAGCAATAAAATATCATTTCCAGGCTTGCCAAAGAAATGTGTCCCAACTGGCAGACCGTCGTTAGACAAGGAAACAGGCACACTCATTGCAGGCTGGCCTGTGGCATTGGCAATTGGCATGAGCGGGTTATAATCGAGCATATTCTGTAACATTTCATTATATCCAGATAAATCTTTTCCTTCTCTTTCGCCAATTTTAAGTGGTAATTGATTTAACGTCGGTGTCATCCAGATATCATATTCCTCGAAGAAGGAGATTATTTTCTGTGCTTCCATTTGCACAAATACTCGCGATTCCTCATACTCCTGTGCCGTTAATTTCTCCCCATATTTTAAGATCTCATAGGTTAATTTTTCTACATTTTCAAGGGTCGGTTTTTGACCTGCCATCTGTCCCATGTGTTTGATGACAACAGAACCGGTAGCCATCCATATATTAATAAAATGGTGGGCCAGTGCTTCATAGTCAAATGATGGCATAGTTTCTATCACTTCATGGCCAAGATCTTTCATTAATTGAATGGAGCGTTGAAAATTTTCCCGAGTTGCCTGGTCATATTCTACAAGATTATCTTCAGTATATTGAACAGCAATCTTTAACTTATGGGGTGTTTGGTTCAAATTGCTAAGGAAATGCGTCTGTTTATCATATGCTGGATATAGCTGAGCATGATCACTTCCATTAAGGATATCTAATAAAACGGCACTATCACGTACAGATCGAGTAAGTGCATGGTTAACCGAAAAATGATTAACATACGGGGAATAGGGCATTCTTCCTCGACTAGGCTTAAAGCCAAACAATCCACAGGCAGAAGCAGGAATCCGGATGGACCCTCCACCGTCACTTGCATGAGCAAACGGGATTAAACCTGCTGCTACTGCTGCAGCTGCACCGCCACTTGATCCGCCTGGTGAACGATCCAAGTCCCAAGGGTTCTTTGTTGGACCGAATAATGCTGGTTCAGTAGTTGGGAGAAAACCCATTTCCGGCGTATTAGTTTTTCCTAAAAAGATGAGTCCTGCTTTCTTTAGACGATCAACGATCTGATCATTTTCTGGTGCTGTAAAATCTTTCAGCAAAACAGAACCACTGGTGGAAGGCTGTCCTTTTATTGCATTTAAATCTTTTATCAGAATAGGCAATCCTGCAACTGGACTTCGATCAACCTTGCTGTTTTTTGCCTCTTCTCTTGCCACATCAAACATTTGGTGGATAACGGCGTTTAATTGTGGGTTAATTTCTTCTATGCGATGGATATAAAAATCTACTAATTCGAGACTTGAAATAAACTTTTGATCTATTAACTCTTTTTGCCCGCATGCATCAAGTTCTAATAATTGTTTATTATTCACTTTATTCTTCCCTCACCATCTTGTAAATTTAGTTTCCTTATCAACTATTGTCTATATCCTTATTATAAACCTTTTATTAATCATGGAATAGTAATCGGGGTAATCCAGGTTGTGATCAAATGTAGGTAATTTAACCCGTTTTTTGAAGTGGGAATCAATCTAAATCACCTATTAATTAAAATGGAAATCTATGTTAAAATCTTTTGGTGGAAGTTTTAACTTTTTATAATGAAACAGGTGAAGCAAGCATAAATTCCATAGAAAGTAAGGAGGTGTTTATATGAAAAAGGTAAAAAAAATATTTAAAGGCATTGGAATCAGTGTTGTGGTAATTTTTGCATTATTAGTTATTATCGGGCTCCTCCTGCCTGGACCGGTCACCGTTATCGGGCAAAACCCGGAAGGAGATAATGTAGACTTAGCTACTTCTGATTATATAACAGATGAAGATTACGAGCCTGGGGAGAAAGATTTTTTAAGTCACACAATGGCTGTGCTCGATTATTTGGATCATCACAAGTGGGGAGAGGTCGATGACCACTTTGCGTCAGAGTTAGTACTGGAAACCGAATTAAGAAAGGCATATGTAGCAGAAAATGTTGATCCTGACGATATTTCAGAAATAGAATATATTGTGAGAGATAAGCAGTATGCGGCCTATATGGAAGAAGGCAGTCAAACAAATCCAATCTCAACTAATTCATCAAATGGAGTGGAATGGGCCACTTTTCCTTATGATGTATGGGTGCAATTTCAATTTGAGCTGACAAGAATCATCCATCTGGAGGATGACAGCACACAAAAGGATGTGTTTTTGGTAACTGGTGATTATCCTCCGGTTTGGCAAGATAATGTATCAGAGACTTATTGGCGACTTAATGGATTAATGTTCCAAAAACTGGATACTGCTACTTCTGAATAATAAAGAATTTTAGGAGGTGATTGTTTGCGTAATTTCATATTGTTCTTAGCCTTATTTACCGTTTTATTCATTACAGGATGCTCGATTAAATCTGTAGCGGACGAAGCCTATCCCATGATGGACATTGTATATGATGATTATGGCAACAAGTCTGAAATTTTCCGAGCATATAATACGAAAATAGATAAAGTAACCGATAGATTGATAGAGGAAGAAGAACCAATAGATTATCAAACAACGAACGAGAAAATTGTACTCATATATGATGATTATTTAGTGCAAGTTTACCCGGACATTGAGAATGAAGAGGATACACTCATCGAAGTCTCAGAAGAGGGATTCGTACAGAATAATTATGCAAGTGATTTTTTTGATACATATGAATTAAGTGAAGCAGCAGCTGATGAGTTCGATTTTGATGAAGGGAATTCATCAGGCGGAAGTCATGTCTATACCGGTTATGTTGGTACAAATGGCTATGTTAAAAATACTGGCAGTGCTCCCTCCGTTCGCGGATCAACAGCGCCAAGTAATGCTGTACGAGGTGGCGGGCCTGGTTCAGGAAAATAAAATATAGGAGTGAGGCAGAATGAATATAGATTGGTCAGAGATAATGGACTTGAATGAGTTACTTATGACAGGAGCTTATTGGATTATCATGTTCTTGCTTGCAGGGTTGTGTATGATCATTTTTGAATGGGTAACTCCTTATAATGACAGAGAAGAACTGAAAAAAGGCAATATAGCAGTTGGGATTCAATTTGCGGGGAAATTGATCGGACTGGGGATTATTACCCAAGCAACAATTACACATAATGTTAATCTCATTGGAGCAGGGGTATGGTTCTTGATTGGATTTGTTATAATGATTCTAGGATACTATTTATTTGAATGGGTAACCCCTTTTCGTGTAGAAGAGGAAATTAAACGTAACAATATAGCAGTGGCTATTGTTGCTGCAGCTGTAAGTATATTCATCGGCTTTGTTGTTGCGGGAAGTATTACATAAAGTGAGACTTTGATCAGGGGGGGTTTTTATATCCCCCACTGATCATTAGCGAAACTTATCAGGATGCTTAGCGTCTGTTATACCCCAATTACCATCTTCGTGTTAGACGATACTTTTCGTTTAGGGTATTACAGACGGTTAGCGCTGTGATAAAACTAATATGTGCTGTTGAACTCTTTCCTTAACGGGTCAACAGATTGGAAAGGGTGACGGTCTGTGTCAACACAGCGTTATTTGTATTTTTCTTCTGGAATCGTTTCGATATGCGGAATCGTATATCAGGTTCTTTACGGTGCTGCCGGCAGCTATTTGTTTGGTGATAGTGTGTTATTTTATTGCATAACTATCGGTTTGTTTTTGATGGCAATGGGGATTGGAGCGGCTCTCAGTGAACGAATTAAAGATTTCCTGGTAGCACGGTTTATTCAGGCAGAGTATATGATTGCCTTAATTGGCGGGCTCTCTATTTTTGGGTTATTTTTTATAATAGCATATTTTGACGCTGGTATAGCTCAGTTGTATTTATATATTGTCATCAGTCTTACTGGCTTTTTTACTGGGTTAGAGTTGCCGATTTTAATTAGAAGAGTAGAGGATATTAGAGAAGACATCAGTAAAAGTACAGCAAGGGTTTTGTTTTTTGATTATGCAGGAAGTCTGATAGGATCGATCGGGTTTGCTTTATTGCTCCGGCCAATGCTCGGCCTGATAAAAACAGCATTTTTTATTGCGATAATTAATGCTGTGGTTGCACTTGTTGTTTCTATCAAGTTTCAACGCGAAATACACCGTCCTCTATTACATAAAATAATTGGTGGAGCTCTTATTATCTTTTTGACAGCAGGCTTTTTATTCGGTGAAGGATATGCTAATTCATTTGAACAGAGACTTTATTCTGATCCCATCATTTATTCAGAGGAAACAGAATATCAAAAAATTATTATGACGAAAGAACCGGAGGATGTCCGTTTATTTTTAAACGGGCAGCTCCAGTTTGCAGAAAGTGATGAATTCAGATACCATGAAGCATTAATTCATGTTCCGATGTCACTTGCGGAAGACAAACAAAGAGTTTTAATTCTAGGTGCGGGTGATGGACTGGCTGTTCGCGAGCTGCTTAAGTATGATGAAGTTGAACAAATTACAGTCGTGGATCTTGATCCTATGATGACAGAGCTTGCCAGAACGCATCCAGATTTACTTAGACTCAATGAAAATTCCATGAGCAGTGACAAGGTGAAAATCATACATGAGGATGCTTTTAATTATTTAATGGACACAAAGGAATTTTACAATGTAATTATTGGTGATTTGCCCGATCCTAATAATGAAGCATTAAATAAACTTTACACAAAGGAATTTTATTCGCTTATTAGAAACCACCTGATGCCAGGTGGTATGGCTTCTATCCAGTCTACTAGTCCGCTCTTTGCAACAAAAGCGTTCTGGACAATAAACAATACTGTAAAAGCAACAGGTTTACATGCAGAAAGTTATCATTTGGACGTACCAAGCTTTGGTAACTGGGGCTTTGTCCTTGCTTCAAGAGAGCCAATCGATGCGCAAAATATTGATGTTCAAGTGGAGACCCAGTATTTAACAAATGAAATAGCAGAGACACTCTTTTCTTTTGGGAAGGATATAGATAAAGATATAGTGGAGGATGGCGAAACATTCGAACTGCCTGTTAACAGCTTAAATCGTCCTGTGTTGTTGCCGCTTTATGAGAATGCCTGGAAGTATTATTAATCTAATTCTATAAAAAGAAAGCTGGTAAAGTGATGAAAGATTTATATGAAGAATATAAAGCATTACTTTTTACTGTCGCTTACAGAATGCTAGGTTCGATTAAGGATGCGGAAGATATAGTTCATGATGTTTTTATCCAATTAGAGTCTGTAAATCTAACAGAAATTGAAAACCTGAAATCCTACCTGATAAAAATGGTAACAAATAAAAGTCTGAATTTGCTTCAATCCGCTCGTAAACAAAGGGAAGTTTATCCAGGAGAGTGGCTTCCTGAGCCAATTGTCAGTCTTGATGCTAATGAGCCGCTGGATAAACTCCTGAAAGAAGAATCTGTGTCTTATGCTTTCGTTGTTCTCTTACAGCAGCTGACAGACTTAGAGAGAGGTATATATTTATTGCGGGAAGTGCTTTCCTATGACTATCAGAATATTGCAGAAATGCTTGATCGATCGGAAGAGAGCTGCCGCAAAGTATACAGTAGAGCGAAGCAAAAGCTTGAGAAGAAAAAACAATTCAATAAGAAAAATATGGGTAAAGCTAATGAGTTAGCTGAACTGTTTTTACACTCAATCGAGATAGGCAATTTTGATTCTTTTATTAATCAACTGACAGAAGATGTTGTGCTTATAACTGACGGTGGCGGTAAAGCCCGGGCAGCTATTTATCCTATTTTTTCCAAGCAGCGTGTGTCTGCATTTTTACAGGGAGTGTATAAACGCGGGACATTTGAAGGTGAACTTCGTATCGTAAATGTTAATGGAGAAATAGGCATTCTACAAAGCAATCAAGGTTCACCTGTTAAATTAATCATATTTGACCATAATGATCGAGAGATACAAAATATTTATGTTGTAATAAATCCGGATAAATTAAAGGAAATAGGTCACAAATTCTCCTTCTGAATTGTCTTATTAGTGAAAGACAATTTGAGGAGGAATGAAGATGGAACCAAGAATACATTATATGGAAGTTGCCCCGGAATTAGTAAAACAATTAATGCAATTAGAAATGTACAAGAAACAAACTGGCTTTGATGAGAAACTGATTGAATTAATAAAAATTCGGGCATCGCAGATTAATAAGTGTGCTTTTTGTATTAATATGCATACAAAGGATGCAAGAAAACTTGGAGAAACAGAGCAGAGGATTTACTGTTTGTCTGCATGGAGGGAAACTAATTTTTATACAGATCAAGAAAGAGCTGTACTGGAGTTGACAGAAGCTGTTACCAAAATTTCAGACAATGGAGTACCTGACAATGTATATCAAACAGTACGTCAGCATTTTGATGAGAAGCAATATATGGATTTGGTGGCATTGATTATCACGATTAATTGCTGGAACCGGTTAGCCATTTCGAATAATAATGTACCAGAATAGTAAGTGGTACCAGAAGAATGAGGGATACTCTAATGCCCTTATTCTTTTTTTTGTTTGTACACCATTCCAATTAAAACAGAGTATTTTACAAGTTATATAAAAGAATATTATGATGAAAGAAAAGAGGTGATATGGTGAAAACAGAACAGCAATATTTTGAAAAAGGTAAGTCAATCCAGGCATATATGGATGAAATGAGTAAATTAAAACAGGAAAGTATGAAGGTGTATAATGAATTCGAACTGCCTCAAGATGATTTTATCTCATCATTAAAACAACAATCATTACGTTTTTTAGTGATCACTGAAGATTGGTGTGGTGATGCGATGATGATCAATCCAGTTATCCGTAAAATTTCAGAAGCAGCTGATATGGAGACAAGAGTTACATTACGAGATGCAGATACTGATTTAATTGATCGTCACCTTACAAATGGCGGCCGTGCGATTCCGATTGTTCTGATTTTAAGCGGTGAGGGTGAATTAATTGGTAAATGGGGACCAAGAGCACCTGAAGTACAGCAGATTGTCAATGATCTTCGTGCAATGATTACAGCATTGCAGGAGAGGTATGTCAATGAACCTCAGCTGTGGACATATGTTTATGAGAGTTTTAAAAATACGTTAAAAGATATATTATAAGGAAAAAAAGCAGGCTGCCATTTACATGCGGCCTGTTTTATCGTTCAATGTTGTAATCTTTTAAAATAGCTATATATTTTCTTCAATTTTTGCTGCTGGTTTCCATTTGGAAGTTCCATGCTCCCAAACTCAAAGAATTTTACCTTCTTTATCCCGGCGAAATTCAATACGGCCTTTTTCATCAGCATTTTATGAGCATTGTTCAGCAAAAACAATGGGTAATAGGCCGGCCCTTTCATTGTGGATATGCAAACAGCAGTTTTTCCTTCTAATAATCCTTCAGCTAAATATTTCCCTTTCGCTCGATAGGCAAAGTTAGCGGCGAATACTTGATCAAAGTAACCAAGCAGCATTGCGGGAGGTCTTCCCCACCAAATCGGATAGATAAAGACAATCTTGTCAGCCCAGATTATTTGCTGGCGATAGTTTTCATAGTCGGGATCCGTATGCATATCCCGCCTTCTTTTTCTTTCATTAAAAACAAGAACAGGATTAAAATCTTCCTGATAAAGATCTACTACTTTCCATTCCTGAATATTATTGTTTTGTTCACAGGCAGAAATAATCTCTTGTAAAAAAGCATCACACAAGCTCTTATGGTTTGGATGTGTGTACACAATTAATACATTCATCGATTCACCTCCAAATAGTTATCATTTGATAATAATATACAATGCAATCATTTAGTTGTCAAATGATAATTGTTATTTGTTAACTGTTTTGTTATCTTGATTATGAGGTGATAGCATTGGAACAAAGGTCATTATTTGATAAATTTCTTATTTTTACAACAAGTGTACATAGCGGTACGCATGAAATGACACAAGATTGTAAACCTGACAGCATAACACCGATACAATATAGTATCCTCGAAATTATAGCAGTGAGCGATCCGATGACATTAAGTGAGATCAGTGACTGTCTTCGTATTTCTTTGCCAAATGCCAGTCGGGAAGTGAGAAAGTTAAGTGAAAGGAATTTAATCGTAAAAAAGGATGATCTGCATGATAAAAGAAAGCAGTACATTCAATTATCAGAGGACGGGGCGAAATTGATGAAGGATACATTTCAATGTATCGAGCGGAAATTCCAATGGAGAATAGAAGATATGTCTCAAGAAGAACTGGAGAAGTTAGAAGAAGCGATGAACATATTACAAGATCGCGTGTTTTATAATAAATAAAAGTAACCAGACCTTTTTTGAATGTAGAGGTCTGGTTATTAGTTTATGCAAACGAGAAGGATAGAAATTACCTAATAGCATTGCCTGAATGCCTCTTCATAACATGAAAAAAGGACTCTAAGTTAGCAGAAATCCACTTATCCTTATGATGGGCGGTATAAATCGCAAGAGGTTTTTCAATAACATGTTCAATAGTCATTGTTTCCTTTGTGTCTGTTTCTTTTTTTATCGTAAAGTATGGCAGCATAGTTTCCCCTAATCCATGAGTGATACATTTTTTTATTGCTTCAATTCCAGGTAATTCAATCTTTTTATATTTTGTATCTTTCTGGTTTTTGATGTAATTGTCGATGAGAGGACGCCAGCTGCATGAATATTCTGTAACAAGCATTGTCTTCGGTATCTGCCTTGTCCTGTCTGTTGAATGTACCAGGCATAAATCTTCTTCCTTAATTTTTTGGATAGTTAGTTCTTTGGAATGCCAGTGATTTCTTTCGACCAGAATGGCCACATCAATTTCCCCATGCTTTAATTGCTCCTCAAGTCTTGCGTAATTAATCGACTTTATTATTAATTCAATTTTAGGAAACATCTCCATAAAATCATTAATCATTTCAGGAATCCAATAAACTAATACAGATTCACTAACTCCTATCGTCAATTCTCCTGAAGGTTCATCAGATTCTTGAATAACTTCTTTTGATTTCTTGTACAAATTAATGATCTCAATGGCATAGGGATAGAATAACCTTCCAGAATTAGTTAGTGTGACTTTTTTGCCTAATCGATCAAATAAAGGATATGCCAGCTCTTTTTCTAACTCTTTTATATGTGAGGTAATGGTAGATTGTGCATAGCCTAAGTGTTCTGCTGCCTTGTTAAACCCTCCTAAATCAACGATCGTTTTAAAGGTAATTAAATGCCGAAGCTCCATTATTCGTTCACACCTTTTATCGATTTTAATGAACTAAATCATCTATTATTTCAATTTTACTGAACTCCCTATCTACTATACACTTTAATTATGGTGACTTCATTCAGGGGAGTGGTTGAAATGAAAGTATTAACAACAGTTGTGCATCCAAGGATCGATTCATTAACATTTAAGGTTGCGGATCAGTTTGTGGAAGGGTTAAAGAGTGCAAGCCATGAAACAGATGTGTTTGATTTATATCGTAGTGGATTTAACCCGATTTTAGGAATGGAGGATGAGCCTGATTGGAATGCCAGCAACCAAGACTTTTCCCAAACTGTACGAAGCGAAATGGAGCGAATGAGCAAGTATGATGGCTTGGCTTTTATTTTCCCATTATGGTGGTGGAGTATGCCAGCCTTAATGAAAGGTTATATTGACCGAGTGTGGAATTATGGCTTTGCATATGGACCAGGAAAACTAAAGCATCAGCATGTATTATGGTTAAGTTTAGCAGGAGCCCCTGTTGAACGATTTGAAAAGAGGCAATATGATCAGATGATACGTCACTATTTTAATGTTGGGTTAGCTGATTATTGCGGGATCGCCAGCTCTCATTTTGAAATGTTGTATGACACGATAAAAGTAGAGCCTGGATACATGGAAGAATGGTCAGCCAAAGCATATTCTTTAGGGGCTAACTATGGGAAGTAAAAAAACTTGGCGAAAATCCTTCTTCGCCAAGTTTTTTCCTGCTTTTAATATTTATAAGATTGTCCACCATCAATTGGAATAACTGTTGCGTTAATAAAATCTGCTTGATTGGATAGCAGGAATGCAGCGAGGTAACCTACTTCTTCTGGTTTACCAAAACGTTTCATTGGGTTGACGCTGACGAATTCTTTGCCTGCTTCTTCCCAGTTTTCACCGCCAATTTGTTTTAATGAACCTTCTACCATTGGTGTCATGATGGCACCTGGAGCGATTGCTTTAATGCTGACACCAAACTGACCGTACTCAATTCCGGAGTTTCTTGTTAATCCGACAACCCCATGTTTACTCGCTGCATAACCTGATTGGTTACCAACCCCGCGAATACCGCCAACAGATGCGGTGTTCACAATGGAACCAGATCCTTGTTCTTTCATTATTTTTAACACATATTTCATTCCGTAAAATACACCGTTTAAATTGATGTCAACAACACGCTGGAATTCATCAATCCCAAAATCCTCTGTTAAGTTTTGCTTTCCTTCAATTCCTGCATTATTGAAGAATGCGTCAATTTTACCAAACTTATTGTAAGTTGTATCAACATAACCTTTTACTTCTTCTTCTTTTGCTACATTTGCCTCTATTAATTCAATCGTTGCATTTGGAGCTTCCGCAAGAATTTCTTTCTTACTTTCTTCTAACCCTTCCTGGTTAAGGTCAACAAGTACTAATGTTGCGCCTTCTTTAGCAACCTGCAGTGCAGCTGCTTTACCAAGACCTGAAGCACCACCAGTAATAAGGACTACCTTGTCTTGAAATCGTTTCATTTCTATCTGCTCCTTTTCTGCTGAATTTCATATTTAATATGCTAAAATAAATACTATCTATACTTATTTTACCTGAATAAAAAAGTATTTCTCAATCAGCAAAAAAACTTTATTTGTTGATCGAATCGACACTTTTCTATCTTTTGTTGACTTTTAAGGAGGGGATGTTATGACAACAGCAGAGAACCTGTCCAAGCAAAGTATTCGTACAAAGAAACATTTGAAACAGGCATTTATCTCATTAATTCATGAGAAGGGGTATTCTCATGTGACCATTACCGATATCGTGAAAAAAGCCCAATATAATCGAACAACCTTTTATCATTACTATGTCGATAAAATAGAGTTAACAGAAGAATTGCAAAAGGAAATGTATGAAATGATCAAACAAAAAACGATGAATCGTTATATGAAAGGCCAGAGAATTAATATAGAAAAAATGGATGCCTATTCCTTTGAGCTGATTCACTTTATCTATCAAAATAAAGGGTATTTTAATTTGTTCTTAATAAATGATACTATCCCGGGATTGTATCAGGATTTGCCAAACGCTATTTTTGAGGTACTGAAAGATAACTTTGTATTTACAGCCAAAGATGAAAAGACGATTAACTCAGTTGAGCATAAATTATATATGGCACATGGGACCTCAGGGGTCATTATGGATTGGATAAGAAACGGGTATGATCTAAAACCAGAAGAGATTTCGATTAAGCTGATTAACATTTTACATACATTTGCTAGTAATTTAGTGATTGTTAATGCGGGGAAGTGAGAAAATCCATTTATGTTTCTGCTTTGCATGGGATATTGTGAACTACTGGAAGAAGTCGAAACTGTTACTCTAGGAAAAATGAGGTATTTACTATATGATCCGAGTTTTAATAATTGAAGATGATCAACAAGTCCAGACATTCTTATCAAAATTATTTAATGAATTAGAGAATGAGATACAGGTTTCTACTACGGTTAGTGCCGCAGAAGCTTTTCAAATGGCAAAGGAGATACCGTTTGACTTACTTATAGTGGACATTCAATTAGTGGATTATAAAGGGACAGACCTTGTTCAGCAAATAAGGTCAATGGAGGCTTATAAATATACTCCAATCATTTTCGAGACAGCAATTGTGACAGAAGAACTAAGAGCATACAGAGAATTTAAATCTTATCACTATTTAATCAAGCCTTATACAAAGGATGAAGCATTAAAGGTCATAACAGATGTAATCGGTTATATTCAGAATACATGGAAAGAGGATTTATCTTTACGTGTGGAGCAGAAGGAGTTTATTTTTGAGTATAAGTATCATGAGATTTTATTTATCGAGTCTTATGGTAAGAAGCTTGTTATTCATTTGTATATAGACGGAAAGCATCAGCAAGAGAAAATCTCCGGATATTCTTTGAAGCGGATGAAAGAGATGGTTCAAGACGGACCATTTCTGCAATGCCATAAAAGTTATATTGTGAATACAGACTTTATTATTTCGATTGATAAAGCAGATAATGAAGTAACAGTACGTCATCTTAATGGGAAGCTCCCGATTGGTAATAAATATCGTGAGCAAGTTTTAAGGAATGGGTAGGTTATGATACCATTATATATCAATATTTCGCTGGACGTTCTATCTATATTCTGTATCAT
The DNA here is from genome assembly GCF_009498735.1 of Gracilibacillus oryzae. Classification (GTDB taxonomy): domain Bacteria; phylum Bacillota; class Bacilli; order Bacillales; family Amphibacillaceae; genus Gracilibacillus; species Gracilibacillus oryzae. Next base: position 222,084 of record NZ_ML762427.1, on the reverse strand, counting down.
TTATTTAGTTGGGCGTGACAAGATCAGTTTAAATTTACATTTGCTTAAATGGTTTTTATTTCTATGGCTTTATTGCTATTTCGATAGTCTTCAATGGATCGGTCAAGAGAATTTCATTATTTTTCCAGTGCAATCAAGGGCAGCTATAGCAGGATTGTTCGTTCTAATTTTATTCATTAACAGTTTTATAATGAAAGCTTCTCATATCGAAATTGTCTTTCTAACATTATTTGTTTATGTTATCTGGTTTCTAATCAGGCTGGCTAGTATGACGTGGATAGACTTTGCTGGGTGGAGCGAAACTTTACTGCCTTTATTAACCGTCGGTATATCATTAACAGTCGTCATATTGGAAATGACCACATTTAAGCAATATCTGATTAGTGAGCTTACTTCTTTTGTTAAGATAATCATTGTATGTGTATTTGGACTCTTGTTTTATATTGTATTAACATCCGTTAATCAGCAGCAATTAATTATATCACCAGCTTTAATCACATTTATTGTCATCGTATTATTGGCTGTTTTTTGCTGGATGGTTTATGAACAGAGGCAGTCACAGATAATGAGAAATCGATTGAAGGTAATAGAAGAATATATTCCAATTATAGATGACCTTGTTGCAGAAGTAAGGTCAAGGCAACATGAGTTTTCCAATAAATTATTAGCAATATCCAGTGTCCTGCATTCTTCAGAAAACATGGACCAAGCCAGATTGGAAGTAGAAAAATATATTGAAAATGTGCAATTGACAAAGGGGCAATATGAGTTATTAAATATGGATCACAAAGTAATTGCGGGCTTTTTGTACACTAAAATGAAACGAGCAGAGCAGTCAAACATAGTGATAAAAATAGACCGATCTGTACCGGTCGATTCCTTGCCATGTGAAGATTATGACCTGATAGAAATACTTGGTATATTAGTCGATAATGCAATTGAGGCCTGCTATGGCGGGGAATCCATTGTTATTAAATTTCACAAAAGGAATGCTCGGTATGAATTAACAGTTAGCAATCCTGGTGAATACATTTCAAACGATCAGTTTATGCAATTTTTTAAACTAGGTTACTCAACAAAATCAACCTATTCAAAAGATAGAGGGTATGGACTATATAATGTTCAGCAAATTGCTAAACAATATAATGGAAAAGTTATTGCAAGAAACGAACAAATGAGTGAAATGATGGTCACAATTGGTGTCCAGTTTTAGAGTATAAACAGAGGTTTTAGAGGAATGAAATAATTATATTCCTTTAAAACCTCTGTTTGTTTCTAAGCTGTTGCAGTATATAGATGGACGTAATATAGTTTTTCATAGAACAAAAGTGGAGGGATAAAATGAAGAATTTGATTTTATTAGAATTACATAAACTTAGATTTCCTATCATATTTACTCTGATATTAGGCATGATTGCTTCTGTTGTTCTCTGTAGTACTATCTATAAATCCTACGCATTAGAGCATCAATTAGAGGTGTGGGAAGTAGGCTTTACATTCTTTAATTTCACATTTCCACTTGTTGCCGTATTGCCAACTTGCTGGCTCCTGTATTTTGAGCGGAAAAATGAGTTTGTGAAATATACACTGCCAAGGACTAGTAAAAGAAAATATTTATTCTCTAAATGGATTGTCATTGCAGGCAGCGCCTCTCTGATTATGTTTTGTATATCATTTATAGGTGTAGTTACAGCTTTATACATTATCCCGCCAATAGAGATAATATATGGATGGATATCTCCTGATACTGATGAGCCTGCACCTAGTTTAATTCATTTTCATTTTGCCGCAGAACTGTTCTTAGAGAAACCTCTTCTGTATGGATTACTGTTAAGTATTTGGAAAGGGCTCGTATGTGGAGTAGTTGCGACAATGGGGTTTGGTTTCAGTCTATTCAGCAGAAACTTATTTGTTATCTTGACAGGCCCGTTTATCTATATGTTATTGGATAATTATCTTATGCAAATGCTGGCATTTGATGCTTTAAGGTTATATGTCGCATTTGAGCCTACAAGTGAATTAGTGGAAAATATCAGTATACTTTCTTTCCTGGTTGGTCCAATGCTAGCCTTGTTATAACAGGATTGTATGCTCTGTACAAGAAATTAGTCAAAAAAGAATCAGTTTATACTGTTTAGGAGAAACCAATGATCTCATTAATAAAGCGTGAATGGAAAGGATATCTAGGTTCGCCCTTGATTTTTCTCATCATCATTTTCTTACTATATTCCTATGCAGAACGTCAAGAAACCAATGAAACCTATGAAATCTATCTTTTAAGAGTATTAACATATTACCATCTGCTAATCTTTTGCATGATCCCTGTGTTCTTATTATCAATATACAGAAATTTGTCTGATGATTTATCATATGTATTAATTCGCTTTACCAAGTTTGCTTCCTATTTTTATACCAAATGGCTGGGTATCTTTATGTTTTCTGCATTTTTTGTTGCACTGCAAGTTATCACGGTTTGTCTGGTTGGGATAGGTCTTCCTATAGGAAACTATTTCTCAGAAAGTCTTCCTGCTGCAGACACATTGTTTCAAACATTTAAAAATAGTTTTTCTACACCGCTTGCAACATTGATCTATAGCAGTGTTTATATGGTGGCTGGACTGTCGTTTGTTGGGATAACGATCACTACACTTTATCATTTTTTTGATCGCCGTTTTGTAGTAATACTGATTATGTTCGTATATTTAGTCATGATTGTTGGGCTTAAAATCGAGGCAATAGGCAATCTACCTTTTATAACAATGAACCGCTATATTATTCTTCATCATAATATAATTATGCCAAATGGTGTGCTCTGGTCTATAACAGGGATGATTAGCTTAACTTTTATACAGAGTATAATTATTCAAAAGGCCTGGCATTGGAAGGAAACAGGGAAATGAAGTTGTCGAAGGGTTTGTTTTATTTTTACTCTCGAATAATGTGGACAATGAATAACCTAGTTCCTGCAATCATGATAATACTTGTTTTAACATTTTGGAAAGGAATTGGCCAAGGAGAATCGTTACAGGATGATTTTCTGCGCTTTTTTTACGGACAGGAAATCGGTGAATTTAATCTGCTGACATTACTGGAACAACTTATCTATTATGGAACTCCGCTCTGGCTTCTTGCTGCTTTTTTAAGTCAGTGGTTTTCCAGGAATCATTTCACTATATTGATTAGAAGTGAACAAAAAAGAAAGTGGCTAAGAGCATTGATGTTAACTGGGTTAGGATTTCAAGTCTTTTATGTTGGGGTTACTTTTTTATCGATTACGTTCATCGGAATTCTGACAAATAAGTCTTGGAATGTATCGGCACTACAAATAGGGGAATGTTTAGACAATAACATTGAAATAATCTTTTTCTGCTTAAAGATAGTAGAATTTTCGCTGTTGTATTTATTTCTGTTATTGCTCTATATTTGGACAGAAAATGCAACCATTAGCTTTTTGCTTGTTATGTCTTTACATATGCTGAATATACTTCCACTTGATTTTCTAATCTATAATCCTGCTGGTATGGTAACCTTTAGCAGGTTAGTACTGCTTAATGGGCAAACAGAAATGCCTGCAATATATGTTTTATCCTTATTAGGATCACTTCTTTTGCTCATTGCCAGCTTCATCCGTTTATCTTTAGAACGCATTTTCCGTTAGGAGGTTATATTTATGAATAATATTATTGAGGTTAACAATGTAACAAAAGTATTTGATAAACAGGTAATATTGAAAAATGTCCAACTGGAAGTAGCAAAAGGCAAAACTATTGGAATCGCAGGAAAAAATGGAAGCGGCAAATCGGTTCTGTTTAAGATCATTTGTGGGTTAACTCGTGCAGATACAGGTACAGTAAAAATTCGTGAAGAGATATTAGGAAAGCATTTAGACTTCCCGGACAATGTGGGTATTTTTATCAATGCACCTGGATATATCGAAATTTACAATGGTTTTAAAAATTTGAAGTTTTTAGCTGCCATTAAAAATAAAATTACGGATGAACAAATAAAACATACAAGGAGTCTGGTTGGACTTAATCCGGAAAATAAGACAAAGGTGAAAAATTATTCTTTAGGGATGAAACAAAAGCTTGGTCTAGCTCAAGCAATAATGGAAAATCAGGATATCCTTATCCTGGATGAACCATTTAATGGATTGGACTATAAAACTTATCATGATGTAAAAGAAGTCATCCACACATTAAAAGAAGAGAGAAAAACTATCTTGCTTACAAGTCACCATTATCAGGATATTGAAGAATTATGTGATGAAGTATATTTCATATCAGACGGTGAGTTTCGCCCTTTAACAGATGATGTGAAGGAATTTTATTTTAGGAGAAACTAAGTGAAACTCATAATGCAGATTGGGTCCGAATGCCATGAGCGATGGAAAAAAGCAAGCGAAGGAATTCGGAAGGAGTCTGAATGCCATGAGCGATTCAAAAAAGCAAGCGAAGGAATTCGGAAGGAGCCTGAATGCCATGAGCGATTCGAAAAAAGCAAGCGAAGGTATTCAGAAGGAGCCTGAATACCATGAGCGTTCCAAAAAAAGCAAGCGAAGGAATTCGGAAGGAGTCTGAATGCCATGAGCGACTCATAAAAAGCAAGCGAAGGAATTGGGAAGGAGTCTGAATGCCATGAGCGTTTCGGAAAAAGCAAGCGAAGGAATTCGGAAGGTACCTGAATGCCATGAGCTTTTCGGAAAAAGCAAGCGAAGGAATTGGGAAGGGGTCTGAATGCCATGAGCGTTTCGGAAAAAGCAAGCGAAGGAATTCAGAAGTAGCCTGAATGCCATGAGCGACTCATAAAAAGCAAGTGAAGGTATTCAGAAGGAGTCCGAATGCCATGAGCGTTTCGTAAAAAGCAAGCGAAGGAATTGGGAAGGAGTCTGAATGCCATGAGCGTTTCGGAAAAAGCAAGCGAAGGTATTCAGAAGGAGTCTGAATGCCATAAGCGATCAAAAAAAGCAAGTGAAGGTATTCAGAAGGAGTCTGAATACCATGAGCGATTAAAAAAAGCAAGCGAAGGTATTCAGAAGTAGCCTGAATGCCATAAGCGATCAAAAAAAGCAAGCGAAGGAATTGGGAAGGAGTCTGAATGCCATGAGTCCCGCGCAAAAGAATAGCCAATGTATTGAGGAGGGGTTAAACAGCCTCTCTCCTTGGTTTCCCTCCCCGCCCCCATTCTTTCTTCATCAAAAGAAGTTCTGTATAATAAGATGAGTGTTTGATTAGGGTGGGTTTTTGCACACTCTCCCAGCTAATCAGTAGCAAAACTTATCAGCTGTGAACAATCATAGCACAATTCATTTTACTGACCGGACTCCTGTCAGTTTGGACAGAATTCACAAGTGTCTGCAATAGTTATGATAGGAAGTGTTCAAATGACTTATGTAATGGTGGGATTGGCGGGTTTTATTGGAGCAGTCCTCAGATATCTTGTTGCGGCCCCTTTTAGCAGTGAGGGTGTTGCTTTTCCTTATGGTACCTTAATCGTAAATTTAACCGGATGCTTTGTTTTAGCATATGTAACCACTGCTATTTTTAAAAAATTCCCTATATCCCAACAGCTGCAGACAGCAATCGGGACAGGGCTTGTCGGTTCCTTTACCACGTTTTCTACTTTTAGTGTAGAAACAGTGACATTATTACAAAATAACCAGATTTCCTTTGCTCTCATTTATATAGTGATAAGTATGTTTGGCGGATTAGCACTTAGCAGGCTGGGATTTAAGAGAGAAGGGAAAGCGGCATGAGTTTTGTTTCTGTTTTGTTAGTGGGGATCGGCGGTTTCTTTGGAGCTATCGGCCGTTATACAGTAAGTCAATTGATTAAGAAAAAGTTTGCGTGCCATCTACCTGTTGCGACACTTTTGGTGAATTTATCAGGTTCCTTCCTGCTGGGGATGATTATTGGGAGTAATTTGGGTGATAGCTCCACATTATTATTGGGGACAGGGTTTATGGGAGCTTTTACTACTTTTTCTACCTTTAAGTTAGAAGCAATCCAGCTTTATTTTAATAAAAGAAAAAGAGACTTTATCATATATCAGCTAATTAGCTATGGTGGGGGGATTTGCCTCGCCTTTTTGGGAATCGGGCTGGGACAGTATCTTACTTAAGTTTAAAGTAGGTGTCTCTTTGGCATTCTGTTATACTATATTAGTATAAAAATGGATAATAGAAAAGCAAAGCTAAGACTTTCGCCAGCTCTGTTTGGCGAGAAGTCCTGTTCTCCAATAAAAAATGAATGTAATCGCTTTATAATTCGAAGGAGCTGACTAAGAATGCCTCAAATTACAATGACGTTTCCACAAGGGAAACATAAAGTACTTACAATGAGTTATGATGATGGAAAAGAAGCTGATCGCCGCCTTGTAGAAATTTTCAACAATCATGGGATTAAGGGTACTTTTCACCTTAATTCAGGACTGGTAGGGCAAGGAGATCGTATACCGGGGGAAGAAATAGCAGAACTGTACCATGGTCATGAGATATCCGCACATACTGTCACACATCCTACCATAGCCAGATCTCCGAAAGAACAGCTGATTGAAGAAATAGTAGAAGACCGAAAAGGATTAGAACGGATCGCAGGCAAAACGGTGAGAGGAATGTCCTATCCAAACGGCTCCTACAACCAATATATCAAAGAATTGCTGCCACATTTAGGAATGGAATATGCCCGGACGGTGAACAGTACAGAGAGTTTTGCGATGCCTGATGATTTGCTTGAATGGAATCCCACTTGTCATCATAACAGGAATCTGATGAAGCTGGCAGGCGATTTTGTGCAGCTCCATAAAAAGCAATACTTATACATGCTATATGTCTGGGGCCACAGCTATGAATTTGATCATGATCAAAACTGGGACCTGATTAACGATTTCTGTATGTATATCGGCAAGCGGGAGGATATATGGTATGCAACAAATCTGGAGATTGTAGATTATTTGAATGCTTTTCAAAATCTGAAGTTCTCAGCAGACAGTCAATTTGTTTATAATCCATCAGCTATGTCTGTCTGGTTATGCGTCGATGGTATCAATGTCGAAGTGAAAGGTGGAGAGCAAATCAGCTGGACACATTTTGTGAATAATTAATTTATCTGTCAAGGGCACAATGGTAGCAGGTGCCCTTTTTTATATTTATAGATACATGCTTTTGATTTTTAGTCCAGGTGAAGGTTAAGATAGAATGGATTCTAGAAAAGCGAGACTGTATCACGTAGAGGCAGGAGGAAGCTATGAAACGGAAATCCATCATCTATACAGCACTATCATTTTGTTTTATCATATCGGTCAGTTTCTCATTTTATTACTATATACAAGCCCAGAAATATGATCAGCAAATAGACCGGAGTATGGAGACAACACAGGAGTTACCTGAGTATCATTTTATCCTGATAGGGGAAGAAATGGATCATGATTATTGGCGGTTAGTAGGGGAAGGTGCCAAAGATACGGAAGAGCACTATGATGTTTATGTGGAATATGAAGGACCAAGAAGATCGAATCCGGATGAACAGCTGGAATTATTGGATATTGCGATAAAGGCCAATCCAGACGGACTGATTGTACAAGCATTAAACGATGATTTTTTACCGATGATAAATAAGGCGGTCAGGGAGGGTATTCCTGTTATTACGATCGATACAGATGCGCCGGATAGTATGCGCTCTACATATATTGGGACAGATAATTATAATGCGGGGAGAATTGCTGGAGAAACTCTGGCTGAGGACACAAACGGGAATGCAACAATTGGCATTATTACAGGCAGCTTCACTAATGCGCACCATCAATTGCGAGTGCAGAGCTTCCGCGCAGCTTTAGCTGAAGAACAAAACATAGAAATTGTTGCAATTGAAGAGTCGAACATTACCAGAGTAACAGCAGAGGAAAAAGCTTATCAAATGTTACAGGAACATCCGGAAATTGATGCGATGTATGGAACCAGTGCGTTAGACGGGATCGGTATAGCACATGCGGCAGCTTCCTTAAATATAGCCAAAGATGACTTGTATGTGATTGGTTTTGATACATTGCCAGAAAATATCGAGCTTATGAAACAAGGTATGATCGATGTATTAATTGGGCAAAAACCTTATGAAATGGGTTATCGCAGTATTGAATTAATGCTGGGAATGTTAAATGGCAAGTCAATTGAAAAAACTCATTATACAGATGTTAATATTGTCAGAGAACAAGATTTAATAGAGAAGAGTGATACACCATGAAGATACGGACAAAATTACTTCTCTATTTTGTCTCTGTTCTGATGTTAGTTATTATAATGTTTCTTGTAAGAGAACAGAACACAGAGAAAATGATCGAGTTGCACAATAATAGTACTGACCACTATTTGCTTTTAAACGAATTGACAAGCAAAACAGATGAAACCTTCCAGTCATTGCAAATATATGTCCATGAACCAATCGAAGAAAATCTTATATTTTATCAGGAGCATAAACAACAGTTATTGCGTTTGCAAGAAGAGTATGATCAGTTAACAACAGAGGGAATAGAAAAGAAGAACTATTTGAGTATGCTGACAAGTTTTCTGAAAAATAGTGACCAGACAGTTCAGGGAGTAAATGAAACAGATGTGGAAAAATACTCCTATAACTTAAGTGAAGCAGATCATACAGCTGATTATATTCACGAAAAGACATTAGAACTCTTAAATGAAGAATTGACAGCATATCAACATTATATATCTTTAGAAGATAAGAGAATTACCTTTACGAAAAATATGGGCACAGCAATATTTGTTTCTATCATTATTTTCAGCATTCTGTTTGCTGTCTGGTTCTCAGATGGGATAACACGAACGATTACGAAACTGACGGATGCAGCAAAAGAAATATCTGCGGGAAATTATGATGGCAAGGATGTAGCAGTCCCGACAAAGGATGAACTCTGGATTTTAACGGAAACCTTTAATGAAATGAAACACAGTATTGTAGCTTCTGTTAATGAGGTGAAGGAAAAGGCAAGACTTGCACAGTTATTAAAGGAAATGGAGCTGAGAAGTCTCCAAAATCAAATTAATCCACATTTTTTATTTAATACATTAAATACTATTTCCAAGACTGCTTATATTGAAGGAGCAGACAGGACAAGTGATTTAATTACAAGCATCTCTTCCTTACTGCGTTACAATATTGGAAATATAGACAGAGACACAACAATTAAGGATGAAGTAGAAATAGTTAAAGAATATTTTTTCATTCAAAAAAGCCGGTTTGGTGATCGTGTAGAATTTCTGGTGGATATAGAGGAAGAATGTCTGACACAGCCGATTCCCTGTTTAACACTTCAGCCGATCGTGGAAAATGCTTTTGTCCATGGCATAGAAGGAATGGCAGAGGGGGCAAGAATAGAACTGAACATCTTTCCTTGTGAACAAAAAGTCTGTATGGAAATCAAAGATAATGGTACAGGGATGGATCAAAAGACAATTGACCGTATATTAAGCAAGGAAGAGGATACAAATGAGCAGACCGTTGAAAGTCATTCTGGCCATTCAACAGGGATCGGCCTTAAAAATGTAATCAGCCGATTAAAACTGTTTGATAAACATAGTGAATTTCTCATTGATTCAAAACAAGGCAATGGGACAACTATTCTTATTCAATTATCCTGGACAGGGGAAATGTAAAATGATCAAAGTATTGCTAGTGGATGATGAGGCAATTGAAAGAGAAGGACTACGCCTCATATTAGAAAGAAATCGAACAGATATAGAGGTTGCAGGAGAGGCGCAAAATGGAGAAAAGGCAATAGAACTTGCCAAGCTCCATCAGCCTGACATTATCTTTATGGATATTAAAATGCCGGTGATTGACGGCTTGGAAGCAGTGAAAGAAATTTCCACTCAGTTACCTGAAGCAAAGTGTATTATGGTTTCTGCTTATGATACTTTTCAATATGCACAAGAGGCAATGAAATACGGAGTAAAGGAATATTTGCTCAAACCCAGCAAAGTAAAAGAAGTACTGGAAGCATTTGATCGAATGGCAGAAGAAGTCCGCAAAGAAAAAACACAGAGGCTTGAGAATAAAGTGATTTTGGGCAAATTAGAGCAAGCCAGCACTTTAATGGAGATGGAATTCATTGTTTCCCTGATGCTTGATCATGTTCATGACGTCAGTGATTGGAAACAATGGCTTGACATAGAAGATGCAAAGGGATTTGTTTCCGTTTTTTCATTCTCTTCCGATTATCTCAACCCTGATCATAATAGGAAAAGTGAATGGTACAAATTATTAAAGCAGTCTTTAGAGGAACAGACATTGAAATGTTTCGTGGGTCCGTTAACAAGTTTCCAAGTTCCTGTATTTGTAAAATTGGATGATGAAGAAGCAATAGATATAAGAGAAGAATTTACCAAGTCAGTCATTCATTCATCGTCACATCTCTTAGAGGATTGTAATGTAAATGCCGGGGTTGGAACAGTGGTGGAAAGTGTCCAACAGTTCTCTAAATCATATGAAGAAGCAATCTATGCCCTTGCGTTATTGCAAAATCATGCAAATGCACGCTATTTGATATACAGCGAGAAACTGGAAGCTCGAAGAAAGGAATTTGTTCCTTATGAATTGGAAAAAGAGGTGCTCGAAGCAGTTCAAAAAGGAGACCAGCAAACAAGTCTGTCAGCATTTGACCAGTATTTTCAATGGATTCAGCAACAAGCGGATTACAGTGTAAAGAATGTTCAAAAGGCAATTGAAAATTTCTTTATAATATTAACGCGAACAACACAGGAGTTAGGTTTAGAGCAGGATTTTGCTATATCTTTTCACCAATATGAGACAAACATGCAGATCAAGGAAATAGCAAAAGCACATCTTCTGTCTGTTATAGAGCAGATTGCTGATTGGAGAACAAATGGGGTAGAGGGGCTGCTTATTCAAGCAAAAGAATATGTCAATCAGCACTTTCAAAAAGCAATTACATTAGATGAAGTGGCAGCTCACGTAAATTTAAGCTCCTATTATTTAAGTAAGCTGTTCAAGGAGTATTTTGATGTAACATTTGTGGAATATGTAACAGAACTGAGGATACAAAAAGCGAAAACATATCTTTTGGATGGCGTTACCCCGCTAAAAGAAATCGCTTTGAATATTGGTTACAGGGACCCTAACTACTTTAGTCGGGTATTTAAAAAAGAAGTGGGTATGAGTCCAAGTGATTTCCGGCATAAATATCAATAAAACACAAAAGACGTTCACGTTCATATTCGTATGAGCGTTTTTTTTACTGGGTAAGAAAGCATAAACGGAGATGTCTAGCTCCAAGCGCCTGCCCCTCGAGCTCTTAAGCGATCCTGCTATTTGGCAAAGATCGCCATGTCGCAGTTTCGCTTAAGCTTGTCGGGGCAGAACGGGCGCTTTGCGCTTTTCTTACTGGACATCTGCAGAACAAAAAAGTCTAGTATTTAGCAAAATAGTGAAGATGAATGCGCTATTTTGTAAGAGCATACATGGTAAATTAAATACAAGCGACAAGCTGATTAGTTGCTTTATATTGAAAGTTAAAAAGAAAGCGATATCAAAAAATCTAAAGGTGAGGGATGAATATGGCAAAGAAACACTCTTTATGGTATGTCATCTTAATCGCAGCAGCTGCTGGGATGGCAGGTTTATTATATGGTTTTGATACAGCAGTTATATCAGGAGCTATTGGTTATTTGCAAGATTTATATAATCTAAGTCCGGCAATGGAAGGCTGGGTAATATCTTGTGTTATGATTGGCGGGGTCATCGGTGTGGCATTGTCTGGTTACTTGAGTGACAGGTTCGGTCGGAAAAATATATTAATGTTATCCGCAGTATTTTTTATCATTTCTGCATTGGGTTCAGCATTTGCGATTGATATAACAACATTAGTTCTTGCTAGAATTCTAGGTGGTTTTGGAATTGGTTTTGCTTCTGCATTATCTGTTACGTATATCAGTGAGTGTGCACCACCTGCGATTCGCGGCCGTTTAGGCTCGATGTATCAACTATTCACAATACTTGGTATTTGTGCAACATTCTATATTAATTATGGTGTGGCGAATAGCGGTACGTATGATTGGGGGCTCGAAATTGGCTGGCGCTGGATGTTAGGTTATGGTACGATTCCGGGAATCATTTTCTTAGTGCTCTTATTCTTTATTCCTGAGAGTCCCAGATATCTGATTCAAAAAGGGAAAGATGAAGAAGCTTATCAGATTTTGAAGCGTATTAATGGAGAAGAAATTGCGAAAAAAGAAGAGCAGGAGATCAAAGCTTCCATTAAAGTGGAACAGAGCAGTTCAGCGAAAGAATTATTAAAGCCAGGATTACGAATGGCAATGGGTGTAGGTATTTTTCTTGCATTATTTAATCAGGTGATCGGAATGAATGCGGTCACATATTATGGTCCGGATATTTTTCGAAGTGTAGGATTTGAGAATAATACAGAGTTTCTTGCAACAAGCATTATTGGAAGTGTTCAAGTAGCTTTTACAATTGTAGCGATTCTGCTTATTGATAAATTAGGAAGAAAGAAATTGATGGCTATCGGTTCAAGTTTAATGGCAGTATTTATGCTGTTAATCGGCAGTGTATTTTATTTTTCTCCTGAAAACTCAGGTGTACTTTTAATTATGTTTATTGCTGGTTTTACTGCTTCCTTCTGTATTTCAATGGGACCAATTCCGTGGATTATGATTCCGGAGATTTTTCCGAATCACCTGCGCGCAAAAGCGGTAGGAATTGCGACTATCTTCTTATGGGGAGCAAACTGGGCAATTGGACAGTTTACACCAGTATTAATTAATAATATGGGCAGTGCCTTTACATTCTGGATGTTTGCGGTTATTAACGTTATCTGCTTTATCTTTGTTATGACGATTGTGCCGGAAACGAAGAATAAATCGCTAGAAGAAATCGGAGAGATCTGGAATTCTAAAGCTGAGAAAAAGAAAGAGAAAACATACGGAAAAATGGCATAGTAGTTGACATCTTCTAAGTACCCGCAGAGCTTTCTCTAGCGGGTATTTACCATGCTTATGACCCTTTTTGCTGTTTGCTTTTCACCGAATTAATTAACAAAATACAGATTGGTAAAATGATAGTGAATAGAACCGAAAAGACAAGATAGGGACCATAGATAAAGGTAAATACATTAAATGTGGTAGGAATCAGAATGGCGGAACCTAGAAATAAAAGCAATGCTAATGGAATAGATAATGTTTTATGATTTTTTAATTTCAGTAAATAACTCATACCGTTTGATAAGATGTAAAAGGTGATACTAATCTTAAAGAAAATAGTGAAAAACCAAATAAATGCAACAAGGATCTCAACCCGTTCAAGAAAATTGAATAAACTTATCCTTTGCCCTAAAGCGTATATGGGATAAGTATAATGTGTTGTCGCTTTTAAACCTAACACAACAATACAAGCAGTAGTAATGACCAGGAGCAGCATTCCACTAATAAACCCGCCTAAGAGTAAACCTTTCTGGGCACTTTTTGGACGATTTACTTTATGTGTAATGCCGAGAAGAATAAATAATTCCAAAAAAGTGATAACAATAATTGGTATTGTGCCAACAAATGTATCCAATCGATTTAGTTGAAAAACAGGCTGGATATTTTGCCAATTTGCTTCTTCCATAACAAGTAATGTTAAAAGCGATGTAGACAGCATCGTAAAAGGGAAGAATACCTCAGCGGTACGGCCAATCACCTCAATACCGTGTCTGATTGCGATTAGAGCTGTACCGATAATGATTAGTTCAATTGCTTGTTCAGGTGTACCCATTAAAATTTGCAATGACATAAAATCACCAATTGCCCATAAATTGGCGGATGCATTTGTGAAGAGGTAACCGTTGAATAAGATAATGATAATAACTCCGAACCATTTGCCGAAAGTGTCTTCAATAAAACAGAAAATATCCCTTTCTGCTTGTTGTTTAATAATCACACTATACATAGAGACAATCAACATTCCAAACGCAATGGAAAAGAGGACAGTCAGCCAACCGTTTTCCTTACCAAAGCCAGTAGCGATTGAAGGAATGAATATTATGGATGCCCCAAGTGTATTCATGATAACTAGTATGGTAAATTGCTTACCATCAATCTTTTCCATCACTGAATTTCCTCCTCAATAAGGACTATAAAAATGAAGGGATATCTTGAATAGCTTTATGAATTAGGTATGATGGAAGCTATTCAACCATTGTCTTAATGGCTCTGAGATCGGCTTTGTAATAAAATCTAAAACATGAATTAAATAAGGGAATTGAACTCCAAATAGATGCAAGGTTATGATTGTGACAGCAAAACACATGAAAATGGTGAATATAATCATATCTTTCTTTGCTTTTAATTTCCATAATCTCTTCCCTTCTTTATAGAAAAAGATAGAGCTTATTGACCAAAATAATATAGCGTTCAGCATATTAATTCCCTTCTTTTGTTTTTTTCTTTATGTCATTATAGATTGGTGTAGTAATCATCCCCGACTGTTCAATTTGTACTGTGACATTTGCTTTTACATCTGTTTCTGGAAACAATGTTGCCCAATTATCTTTTACATTTTTCCATTCTTGTGGATCGGAACGGCGAATAGCGGCGCCAAATCCGAATATATCACTCTCATATTCCTTAGCTGCACTAACACTATCATTAATTAGGTCCACCGTTTTTTGTTCGAGTTTTTTTTCAACCTCATTCCGTTCTTCTGTATTGGTTAAGTCTATCGAGCATTCAACGTCAGCCACATTTACTGCTATGTTAAGATCCAGGTTTATTTCAGGTTTCCCATTTTTGATCGATCCTTTTATTTTCGTTTCACTGTTGATAACTTCTAGTGTTATTGTCCTGTCACCGTCCCCGCAGTTAACCCACCCTACCGTACTGCTAATATTATTTGTAATATAATTAAATCCTTTACTCTGATCTTCGTTTAACCAGCCTAATAATTTATCGCCACTAAAAACACCTATCGCATCTAGGCGAACTTTAGCAGGAGCGTCTGCACTTTCCACATTTTGCATACTCTTTCCTTCATCAGGATCTCCTTGAACATATATGCCAGTCAGAATAGCATCTTTTCCTTCTGAGGACACTGATTCTATCAGTTCATTTAATAACACTTCTTTAGAAGGTGCCCAATTGTCCTGGGAGGATTCGATGCTTGAGGCGATTTTCTGTGCCGGTATTTTTTCTAAAGGTGTTAAGACGCTAACTAAATCCTCTGCAGTTAAGCCTTTGGCGATGGCTATTGTGAAATCGGTACGAAATCCATGATCTCTTATTAAGAAATCTAATGTCTCACCAATTCCTTCTCGTGCGAATTCCTCTCCATATACAAGGATTTGAAGATGGCTAAGATGCACTTTTCTTGGAGATATTTTCGTAATTTTTCTAACTGCTTCAAACATGGTTCTGCCAGTAGCTGAATAGGTTGCCACACTAGACCTGGATGAAATCTGGTCCCCGGCAACTTCACTGGGATTTACTACTTGTATGGTTACTTTATATTCATTATTTTCATCTTTATCAATAGCGAGTGCTGTTGCTAATGTAATATCGGTTAACTCTTTCGCACTCCAGCAACCACTTAAACTAAGGCAAATAATTAACGAGATAAAAAGTCTGAGTATAATTTTCATGATGCCATCCCTCTTTTATCCTTTTCTGTCAGGCTGTGGCTGTCCAGCATTTTCCCGTCTCGTGTTGCGTTGGTTAATAAGTCTTGGTCTTTTCTTTTGTGCCCACCTAGGTGCGCGGAAAACGGCATCTCTTTGATCTTCAGCAATAAAAGGTGCGAATGGTGATAGATAGGGAATTCCAAAAGAGCGTAAACTAGTTAGATGTAATGTTAATATGATTAATCCAATAAATATCCCGAACAAGCCGAATGTTGCTGCCATTACCATAAAAGGAAAGCGCAGCATCCTGACACTGATGGCTAAGCTATAACTAGGAAAGATAAAGCTGCTGATTGCAGTTAATGAGACTACAATAACCATTGTTGCAGACACGATCCCTGCATCTACCGCAGCTTGTCCTAAAACAAGTGCTCCAACAATAGAAATAGCTGAACCAATCGGAGTGGGTAATCGGATCCCGGCTTCTCTTAATAATTCAAAGGTGATCTCCATTAGAAGGGCCTCGACAAATGCGGGAAATGGAATTCCTTCCCTCTGTGCTGCTAAGCTGACGAGCAGGGTTGTCGGTATCATTTCCTGATGAAATGTTGTTAAAGCAATATATACAGACGGCGTTAATAATGCTAAGAAAAATGCAATATAGCGTAAAAGTCTAATTAAGCTGGAAATATCACTTCTTTGATAATAATCTTCACTTGCTTGAAAGAAATCGACAAAAAGTGCTGGGACCAATAAAACAAATGGAGTACCATCAACTAAAATAGCTACTTTCCCCTCTAACAATGCTGCACTGACAGCATCAGGTCTTTCTGTATTAAACATCGTTGGAAAAGGGGTGTATGTTTCATCTTCAATGAGTTCCTCTATGTATCCACTCTCTAAGATCCCATCTATATCGATTTTAGCTAATCTGGCTTTTACCTCATCAACTATTCTTGGATTAACAATACCATGAATATACGCAATCGTTACTTTTGTCTTTGTTTTTCTTCCATAAGCAAATGACTCCAACCATAAATTAGGGTCTTTAATTCTCTTTCTAATTAATGCAATGTTTACACTAATTGTTTCTGTAAATGAATCTTTGGGACCACGGACAACTTTTTGTGTTGTTGGTTCCTCCACTCCACGTTCCTTTGCTCCCCTAGCCCCTACAGCAAATCCTTTGGCAATCCCATCAATCAGTAATATCGTGTCACCGGCTAATAAATGTTCCAGTAAACCTTTGAAATTTTTGATTTCTGCTAATTCAGCGGTCGTAATGGTGAAGTCCTTAATAAATTGGTATAATTCCTGGACATCTAGTACTTTTTCGTCTGATTTCGATTCTCTTAGATCATTAATCAATGGATTCAAAAGATAATTTTGAATGAATTCCTTATCAATTAACCCATCTAAAAAAAGAATCCTTGCATTGATTGGTCTAATCTTGCCTAACTGAAATTCACGTGTTACTAAATCTGAACTATTACCTAAAAGGCGATAGATCTCCTTCTTGTTAGATTCAAGTTCATTCGATAAGTTCACTTCATATTCTGAAGAGATATTAGTGATATCTCTTTTATTAGTACTAGATGTTTTTTTAAATTTTTGTCTCATAATTATCAATTTTTCCTCTATAGTAATTCATCTTTTTAGATGCGAGAAGATTCTCTTGTTGGAATAATATTTACTAATAATCTAGAAAATATGTATATTTTTCGTATTATTTCCTTTAATGTTGATACATAGTAAAAGTTTTTTGGATAATGTACAATTGAATCAATTAAAAGTAAACAAGATTAAGATAGGGGATACAGAATGGTACGGATTTTATATATAGAAGATGAAATAGAAATAGGGAGCTGGGTAACAGATTATCTGAAAGCAAGAGGTTATGAAGTGATTTGGCTAAAATCTGGAGAAGATCTGGAAGAGTATACAGCAAACATTGATCTAGCTATTATAGATATTATGTTACCGGGCTTGGATGGATTTTCAATTGGCAAGCGGATAAAAAGGGAGGCGGGGGACCTTCCCATTCTTATGCTTTCCGCCCGTACGGCAGTAGAGGATAAGATCGAAGGACTTGGTTTTGCTGATGACTATCTGACAAAACCATTTCACCCGGAAGAACTTGCGGCAAGAGTAGAAGTGCTGCTGAGAAGATATCAAAAGAATGATACTGTTTTAGAAATTGGTCATTTAAAAATTGATCCCAAATCAATGCTGATTGTTGATAAAATTACAGATAAGGAAATTCTGCTGACAGGAAAGCAATTTCAGCTGTTTCAGTATTTTATCAGACACCTGAATCAGATCCTGACAAAGGAACAGCTCTATGAGGGTGTATGGGGAGAAGCCTTTATGGAAGGGGATAAAACACTTATGGTTCATATTCGCTATTTGCGTGAAAAGATTGAAGAGAACCCGGCGAGACCCGCTGTTATTGAAACAATTCGCGGGATTGGGTATCGGGTGAAAGCATGAAAAAGCTCTTCCAATCCTTATTGGCAAAATATATGCTGATCATTATATTAGCAATATCTTTAGTGCAAATTGTTTATCTTATCCTTGCCATCTTCATTTTTGGACTATCACAAGGTATTGACAGGCCATATACATCAGATGAGGCAGATTATGATGTGATAGAAGAACAGTGGCATAAAAGTGCTGCTCAATTAGAAGAGGTTTCTGTTCCAGAGGTACAGCAGCTTTTCGAGGAATGGCAAGAGAAATATGAAGATGCATCAATGTTCTGGGTTAATCAAGATGGTGATTTGATGACACAATCAGATGCAGACAGAGAGATTCCCAATGAATGGACAGCTTTTACAGTCATTGCGTATCCCGGAAATAATGATTCCAACGGTTTTATTGTGTTTGAGATTTCAAGAGAGTTATTCAAAACCCCTGTTCAAATTGCCTATGACCGATTTGGCATTATTTTGCTGATTGGTACAATAGTTTTTATATTCTTGTTTATTTTCCTGTCATTTTTATTCTTTCGCGGGATAAGGAAAAGGTTATTGCAACTGCAAGAAGCGATGGAAATGAGAGATGTAGATGGATTACCGATTCATGTGGAAGTAAAGAAGCAAGATGAAATCGGTCGATTACAGCATTCATTTAATCGAATGGTAGAGGAATTAAAGGAAAGCAGATTGCGTGAACAAGAAGAAGAACAATTACGAAAAGAATTGATCGCCAATTTATCGCATGATCTGCGCACACCTCTAACCAAATTGAACGCCCATACTTATGAGTTTGCCAAAACGGAATTACCGAGTGCTGCGAAACAGTCCTTAACTGTAATGGAGAAATCCATTGAGGATATTGATAAATTAATTGAAAACCTGATGTCTTACACATTATTAATGGCAAGTAAATACAAATTGGATCTTCAGGAAATTGACGTTATTCGCCATACCCGAGAGTCTCTTGCAACATGGTACCCTGTCTTTGAAAAGGAGGGCTTTGAAATAGAAGTGGATTTAAGTGGATTTAAACAAAGTAAGTGGCTGGTTGATCCGCTTTGGTATGGCCGCATTCTTGATAACCTCTTGCAAAACGTTCTGCGCCATGCTGCCAGCGGCAAATATGTGGCGGTAAAAACAGAATCGACAGCTCAATATGATGCCATTCTTATTATGGATAAAGGAAAAGGAATGCAAGGTATTTCTGATCAAAAAGGTTCTGGAATTGGATTATCTATTGTAGATATGATGGTAAAAGGGATGAATCTTGAGTGGAGGATCCATTCAACAGATCGCGGAACCGTAATTACACTGTTACGATTGAAGCAAAAAGCTGGGACAGACTTGTAAACACATCTAAGTGAACAATTATAAAAGGTTTAAAAAGAAGGGATTTTCATTCAAACGGATGCAATTCCTTCTTTTTTGTCCTTATCATTGGTTTAACAAACAAGATTACTGTCATCTGTTCCGGATTAACCCCAAAAGTATCGCATGCCAGGAAGCGAATTGTTGATAAGCTGAGGATAAAGGACAAAGGTGAGGAAATACAGGAAGGGATTTGTTAATAAACTGAGGATAAAACTCAAAAGTAAGGAAATGCAGCAAGAGAATTGTTAATAAAATGGGGATAAAGAACAAAAGTGAAGAAATGCAGGAAGAGATTTGTTAATAAAAATGAGGATAAAGAACAAAAGTAAGGAAGTGCAGGTAGAGAATTGTTAATAAAATGGGGATAAGGAACAAAAGTAGGGAAGTGCAGAAGAGGTTTGTTAATAAAATGGGGATAAAGCACAAATGTAAAGAAAGTCAGATAGAGACTTGTTGATAAGATGAATCATTAAACAAATTCCTTCATTCCATTTAACTATCAAATGAATTAGTTACGTCCTATGCTTTTTTTAAACAAAATTTAAACTTCTTCTATACTTTGTTTTAACCTTCAACCTCTATGATTAATAACAGAGGTGATGAATAATGGAATATATCATTGAAACGAATAATTTAACGAAACGATTTGGCAAAGAACAAGCAGTTGCAGGAATTGAGATGAAAGTACCAAAAGGGGAAATTTACGGATTTCTAGGACCGAATGGTGCAGGAAAAACAACAACGATACGGATGCTGTTAGGATTAATGAGACCGACATCTGGCTCGATTCATATTTTCCAGCAGGATTTAAAAAAAGAGCGAATCAATATTTTAAAGAAAGTAGGATCATTAGTAGAGAATCCGTCTTACTATCCTCATTTAACTGCATATGAAAATCTCGAAGCATTAAGGAAAATCCTTGGTGTACCAAAAGCAAGAATAAAAGAAGTGCTCGAAATTGTCCGCTTGCAGGATGTGGCCAAAAAGAAAGTAAAAGGATTCTCATT
>NZ_ML762427.1:142756-201583 GCF_009498735.1 Gracilibacillus oryzae | reverse complement strand
CCGCATCATTGCTGAATGAGCCCGAATTATTAATCTTAGACGAGCCTACCAATGGACTGGACCCGTCAGGAATTATTGAAATCCGCCAGCTTATTCAGCGGTTGCCAAAAGAATACGGGATGACAGTTATTCTATCAAGTCACTTGCTTTCCGAAATTGACCAGATGGCGACAACAGTAGGAATTGTTTCAAAAGGGAAAATGATTTTCCAGGATTCGATTGAAGAAATGCGCAAATTCGCACAGCAAAAAGTAATTTTCAGAGTAAGTGACAGTGAAGCAGCCTGGCGTGCGCTTTTAGCTAAAGGCATGAATGCTGATCTGAATAAAGATAAACTTTCCTTACTTGATCATTCAGATAAGAATGTAGCAAGTGCCATTGAATATCTTGTGCAAAATGGACTTTCTATTTACCGTGTGGAAGAAGAGAAGAAATCGTTAGAAGAGATTTTCCTCCAAATGACAAGGGAGGAGCAAGCAGGATGATCGGGAAACTGTTCAAGTCAGATTTATTAAAAATTAAGCGCAAAGGCCTCTTATTTTTAACAATATTAGGACCATTCGGTGTTGTGGCATTGCAGATGGTGAATTATGGCGTTAGAAAAGGCTATTTATTGGATCAGAGTGATAATGACTGGCAGTACTATCTATTAAACATCAGCACGTTTACTCCCCTTGCGATTGTGTTAGGGATTGTAATACTGACATCCTTTATCGCAAGTATCGAAAATGAAACAAATGCATGGAAACAATTAATGGCACTGCCTGTTTCCAAACTGTCAGTCTATTTATCGAAATTCACCGTAATTACCTTGTTGCTGTTTCTTTCCTCTTTATTATTGATGGTCTTCACTTTAAGTTATGGATTAACGCTCGGCTTAGGGGAGGATATTCCCTATATCGAAATCCTGAAGTACAGCTTTTATCCTTTTTTAGCAGCATTGCCGGTATTGGCATTACAGCTATGGATTGCGACAGTAAGTACCAATCAGGCCATTCCCATTACAATCGGAGTGGTTGGTGTCATCTTTGCTTATTCTGCCTTTGTTTTACCTGATTGGATGATCTGGAAATGGCCTTCTTTAATGAACCAGTGGGATAAGCCATTTATCAACGCGTTCTTGGGGCTTGGTGTAGGATCCATCCTCTATCTTGTCGGGATGATGGACTTTAACAGAAGGGATGTGAAATAAATGTTTTCTGTTATAAGATCAGAATGGTATAAATTACGTAAAACTAGAATATTAAGTTTACTTTTTGTCGGTCCAATGGTTGGTTTGTTTATAGGTTTGACAACGAATAATGATAATTTAGGTGGGGAAATAAACCAGTGGTATACGAAACTTTTGTTTATGAATTTAACTTATTCCCTTTTATTTTTGCCATTAATAACAGGGGTTTTTGCTAGTATGATATGCAGGTATGAACACCAGGCTGGTGGTTTGAAGCAATTATTAGCATTGCCTGTAACTAGAGGGCAGGTGTTCGCAGCGAAGTATATTCTGGTTATAGGCTTAGTAATGGTAATTCAGCTGCTTTATCTTGTTTCGATCGTTTTAGTTGGAATGATTGCAGGAATTGATGATCCATTTCCAATGGAGATAGTCTGGAAAAGCATTTTTGGCGGCTGGGTCGCTACTTTGCCATTAGTTGCATTGCAATTATGGATGTCCATGTTATTTAAAAGTTTTGCCGCACCTTTTGCGGTGAATGTAATTTTTACATTGCCAACTATAATGGTCGTTAATTCCGAAAAAATCGGCCCTTACTATCCTTGGGCACAGCCATTTTCGATGATGTATATCAGCGACAATACAAATGATTTATTCTTTGTGCCATGGGATCAATTATTAATTGTCGTTGGCGGAAGTTTTCTTTTATTTTTTGTTTGTGGGTATCTTTACTTTCAACGAAAACCTGTTTAGGGAGGAGAGGTGTAAACAATATGCGGAAACTTTTATTTGTTCTATTTTTTATTCCCGTCTTATCAGCTTGCAGCAGTAGTGTAGAAGCTGTGGAAAATCCAGCAAAGTATATCTCTGAAATAAGTGAGCTGGACATACCTGATGAAGTTAGAGTGATCGGATTAGGGGAAGCCACTCATGGCAATAGCGAATTCCAACAATTGAAGAAAGAAGTCATGGATGCATTAATGCAGAATGAAGGTGTTCGTGTATTTGTGCTGGAAGGCGACTTTGGTGCAGGGCGGAAGATAAACCAGTTTATTCTGTCCGGTAAAGGTACAGCAAAGGAAGCTGTTTTTTCACTGGATTATGATATTTACAAAACCCAGGAAATGATCGATTTGGTGCAATGGATGTATGAGCATAATTTAGAGGCAAGTGATGATGAGATCATCTATTTTTATGGAAATGACATGCAGCGCTATGATGCAAGCAAACGGAACCTGTTGGAATTTTATCAGCAAGTAGCTGAAGCAAAAGGGGAACAATATCGCCGAAAACTGTCAGAAGTATCTAATGAGACACTGCGCGATTTATCAAGAGATGAACGGAATAAGGCACTGGAAACTTTAGAGGAAATAATGATAGATTTACAAACAAATAAACAACAATATACCGAGCAGACATCTGCCGATCATTATCAATTTGCTCTCCAATATGCAAAAGTGTTGAAACAACGGACAAATCTCTTTTTAACAGACAATTATGCACAGTTGCGTGATCAGTATTTAGCAGAAAATTTAAAATGGATTGTTGATTATGAAGCAACAAGAGGTAATGATAAAGTACTGGTTTCTGGACATAATGGTCATATTGAGAAAACATCCGCAAATGTAGCCGGGTACCAGTCTATGGGTCAATATTTGGATGAATTGTATGGCTCTGAGTATTTTGCAATTGGTACAGATCTTCTTGAGAGTGAATTTCTAGCTAAAAATGGCAGTTCAGGTGATAAGCGGGGAGTTTTTCGTATAAATAATAATAACGATTTAGTTGACTCATTCAAGGATGTTAAAGAGAATATATTCTATCTCGATTTTGGCAATGCATCCGAATCAACAAAGCTTTTGATGATTCTTTCCAGTAAGCAAAAAATGGTCAATGTTGGAGACCAATTCAGTTCATGGTATAAATTAATGAAAAAATTTTATACAATTGAAATGATACCAAATGAAGCGTATGACGGGCTGATTATTGTGAAAGAAGCAAAACCAACAGAGCTTATTGGCGAAAAATGAGAACATCGCTAATTAAGAAGATTTGACTATTCAAAGGAATGGTAAAAAGTTCATAATATTTGTATAAGATACCTGAAAATTGCAGTTTTTTTAAAAAAATTAAGCTTTTTTTAAATAATTTTCAAAATTAATTGGATTAGTTAGCAATTTTAGGTTATAGTAAAGGAAGAATAGCCATTTTTTATATAGGGGAGCCGGTATCATACTTTTATGAGAACCGGTTCTTTTTTTACATTAAGGAGTTGGTTCACTTGTGCGGCAGATTTACATTGACAATTTCTAAAGAATTAATTGAAAGGGAGCTCGGTATTCAAATCAATGAATATCACGAAAGTTATAACATTGCCCCTACACAAAATATTCTTGGGGTAGTTGGTTCAAAAGAAGGGTATCGTGCAGGGTATTTCAAGTGGGGTCTTGTCCCTAAATGGGCCAAAGATCTATCCATTGGGTCAAAAATGATTAATGCCAGAAGTGAAACAATTGAGGAAAAGCGTTCCTTTCAGCCGCTGCTCAGCAGAAGAAGGTGTGTGATTGTTGCGGACAGTTTCTATGAATGGAAACGGGAAGAAGGAAAGAAAGTTCCCTATCGCATCATGGTGAATAATAATCAGTTATTCACGTTTGCAGGATTGTGGGACAGATGGGAAAGGGAAGGGCAAGAAGTCATATCATGTACAATTTTGACTGTTCAGCCTAATGATCTGATGAGCGAAATTCATGATCGCATGCCGGTAATCCTGGATCAGCCAAGCAGAGAATTGTGGCTCAATCCGTCTGTACAAGAAGAACAAAAGTTGAAATCAGTTTTGAAGCCGTATAATGCTGATGAAATGTCATTTTATCAGGTCTCCTCAGCAGTTAATAATCCGCGAAATAATGATGAAAGCTTAATCGAACAAGTTTAACGACATATATGTGAATAAATTTGTGAACACTCGTGCAAATTAAAGTTAGAATAGGAATTTTAACTGAGGTGTATCATGAATTATTTAAAAGCATTTGGGGTAAAACTCCTGATAACAAGTATTGCGGTTTTATCAACATTTAGTATATTTTACGATGCGAGCATTTTTAAGGTACTTTTGGCGATTTTCATCATTACGGGTGTGTCATTTGTAATTGGCGATATGATGCTTCTGCCAAGAGTTAGTAATACAATGGCAACTATAATGGACTTGCCACTTAACTTTGCTTTGTTGTGGTTAACAGGTGAATTGTTATTATTCGCGCCAACATGGGAAATTTTATCTGTTGCTGTATTTGCAGCAGTGTTAATCACCGTTCTGGAACCATTTGTGCATTTGTTATTAGAACGGCCGGAAATGGGTAATGTAACGACATTAAGCAAGGATCGCTTTCAGACTGAAATTAGTAAGGAACTTGATGAAAGAGAGGAGGATAAATAGTTTATCCTCCTCTCTATTTTCTTTCTATTTTAAAAAAAGATAAAAATATCCCCTCGAAGTATTTCGAAGGGATAATTGAATTTAAATAAATATAGCGCCACCGTTCGGGCTGATAAATTGTCCGCAGAAGAAGTTGCCTTCGTCGGAAGCTAATAATAATGCTGTTGCTGCAATTTCTTCTACTGTTCCAAGTCTTTGAAGCGGAATATCCTTTTCTTTCTCAATCCATTCTGGCTCCATATCTGCTAAAATCATGTCCGTTCCAATTGGGCCAGGTGCTATTGTGTTAACAAGAATGTCAGGTGCTAATTCCAGAGCTAAGCTTCTTGTTAAGCTGTTTACCCCACCTTTTGCTGCAGTATAATGGGTGAAATTAGCTCTCCCTTTTACAGATAACTCAGAAGATATATTAATGATCTTACCAGCGTTTTCTTTATCAAATAATGGGATAAAATATTTACACATTAAGAAGACTCCACGTAAATCGACATTCATCAGCTTGTCCCATTCTTCTGTAGGCATTTCGGATAAAGGCATTTCATTACCGATAGTTCCGGCATTATTAACTAATATGTTGATTTTGCCGAATTTTTCTTTTACCGATTGAACTAATTGAATGACATCATCTTCTATACTTATATCCGTCTTTACTGTTAAACATTTGACACCATATGATTCTATTTCCTTTGCAGCGAGAGCAACATTTTCTTCTTCGCCAGGTAAATGTGTGAATACAATATTCGCTCCGGCTTTTGCAAATCTGACAGCAATCCCTTTGCCGATGCCTTTGCTTCCGCCTGAGATGACGGCAACTTTATTTTTTAAGTCCATTTCAATTCCCCGCTTTCTTATGCTGTTTGTTCTTTTGGCAGTCCGTTCATTTCTTCCAGCTCTTCTTCAGAAATTGTTTTTTCAATTTGATGAGCTTCTAATGTAGCTTTATTCGGTGGAGAAAGGAATGAAACAAGGAACATAACGATACCAGATATGATAAAACTGAAGAAACCTGGTACTTGTAATAAAGTCCAAATTAATCCACCCTCACCAGGCAGTGGTACACCAAAGAAATTCGTTGTTAAGTATACGATTAATCCAACTGTAATACTCCACCAGACAGCTTTTCCTGAAACGCCCTTCCAGAATGGAGGAATCACTAGTGGCCAAATTAATGTTACCAATATAATATCCCATGCCAGGTAAGCTAATGACAGGATTTCTTCAAATGCAACAGATAATACTAAAGCGACTACTCCACAAACAACAATTGCTGCTCTGGAGATAAATAACAATTTGTCCTGTCGCGGTTTTGGATTAATGAAATCAAGATAAATATTTTTAGTGAAAACACCAACGGCAGCCATATAACAAGCGGCCAATGTGGACATTGCCATCCCTACCATTGCGGTTAAAAACAGACCTGCAAAGAATGGGTGCCAATAGGTAGCTGTATATGTCAGCAATAAAGATTCTGCATTATCTGCACCAGGGAAGATGGTACGAAATGCTTCGCCGATCATACCAGGTGTCCAGGCAACTAATATAATAATAATACCGGCAATAATCATTGACTTAGAAGCAACTCTTGGGCTTTTTGCTCCACAAACCCTTTGTCCTAAGTCGGCTGCAGCAATATCCCCAACTGCCAATACTAAAAATAATGACCAGAATTCTGCGCCTGCCTTCGTGAACAGCTTGCTTGGATCCCACCATTCAGCATTAAAGATTGTACCATCAGATGTTACAGCTATTACGACGGTAACGGCAATAATTCCTAAAACAGATACAATCCCATTCAGAATATCAGCATAAGCTAAAGACCATAATCCCCCCATAATAGAATAAACTAATGTTAAAATAACAAATACAAGAGCGGCAGCCCAAAGCGGAATATTAAAGATTGTCTCAATAATTAATGCTCCACCAACGGTTAATGCACCAGCATTAAAGAAACCAAAGGCAATAATCGTAATAATACCTGCAAATGCTCCAAGCTTCTTATCAGCAAAACGAAGCCCGTAATAATCTCCTATTGTCCAGCCTTTTAACCTTCTTAAAGGCTTTACCCATGTGAATGCACCTATGATCATACAGGTACCTAAACCACCCATCGTGGCAAATGCTTCCCATCCTCCTAAGAAATAACCAGAATCCACTGCGCCAAGATAGAATGGTGCTGCGAGTAATGCGGCAGTTAAACTCCAAGTTACTAACGGTAGTGGCAGATTCCAGTTAGCAACAATCAGATCCTCAGCTGAATTCACACGCTGATATCCTTTAAAACCTAAATAATAAATTGCCAGCATAAAAATTACAAAAATGGTGATAATCATCTGTCTCATCTCCTGTGTCTTTTAATTTATTAATTTGTAGTTGAAAATAATCGAAGAGATCTGAAGATAAACATGTCAAATTACTTTAGAAATCAAAAATCAGCAGCAATAATAATTACTGCTGATTTTTATTAGTGATTTACTTATAATTTAAATTGTTTGACTAAACGATTTAATTCCTCTGATACTTGAGCCAATTTCTCTGAGCTTTCTGTAACACTTTCCATTGAACTGCTTGTTTGTTGGGAAGAAGCAGTGGTCTCTTCTACACCTGCAGCAGCTTCTTCTGTAATGGAAGCGATATTCTCAATTGATTGATTCATGTCATTACTTCTCTCTGAGATATCAGCTAAGTTATTGGAAACTGTTTCGATTTTTTCTACCATTCCAGATAAAGAGCTGATAATGTTCTGGAATGTTTCATCAGTGTTTTTAATCAGGCTTGTACCATGCTCAACTTCCTTATATCCGCCTTGCAATGATTCCGCAACACTGCTTGATTCAGATTGGATATTGCCTACAATTCCAGTAATGTCTGTTACCGAAACGGAAACCTGTTCAGCAAGCTTTCTTACTTCATCTGCAACTACTGCAAACCCTTGTCCATGTTCTCCGGCACGTGCTGCTTCAATTGCTGCGTTTAATGCAAGTAAGTTTGTCTGTTCCGCGATATCCTTAATTACAGATACTAACTTGGAAATTTGTTTCGACTGGTCATCTAAACCTTGTACTTTTTGCACAGCGTCCTGCACAATATGGTCAATTTTCACCATTTGCTGATTAGATGACTTCATTAACGAACTGCCGTTATTGGTCAGATCTACCACTTCATTAGAAGAATGGAGAATCAGATCACCATTTTTATTAGCTTCTTGAACTCTGGAAAGGAATGTATCCATAAGTGCTGAAAGATCCCCGACACTGTTAGCTTGTTGTTCGGATCCGGAAGCTAATTCCTCCATTGTTGTCGTAATTTGTTCAGATCCAAGCTGCACTTCTTTAGCAGATGTGTTTAAATCCTCGCTTTGATCCCGTAAGACTTCTGTTGTACTATTGATGCTTGTAATAACATCTCTTAATTTGTCTAACATATTATTGAATGATTTTGTTAATTTACCAACTTCATCATTGGATTTTACTTCAAGATTCTGGTGGGATAGATCTCCTTGAGCAATAGCACTGGCAACTGCTACCACCTTATTTAATGGTCGAGTCATCTGACTGATAATGACATAAATAATCACACTTAAGATAATGGCACTGACAGCACCAATTATTACTTGTGTTAATGTAGCACTATTAACAGTTGAAGAGATATAATCAGCTGAATAATCAATTCCAATTACACCTACCTGATTGCCGGCGCTGTCCTCCAGTGGAACAAAAACAGTCTGCCATGTTCCGTAAGGGTCTGTGAATATTTCGGTCACAGCAGGTTCTCCAGTATCCATGGCTATTTTTGCATTAGACAAATGGATAGGGGCCAGATCAGTAAATACTTCACCTGCATTATAAACTTCGTTAAGATTCTCGGTATAAGCTATCGGTGTTACTGAATCCTCTCCGTCCATAAACCAGACATAACTCCATGCCATTGTCCCTTGTTCATTCATAATAGTTTCTAAAGTTTGTTGTACTTCATTAAAACTCTGGTCACCTTCACTTTCGATTTCCAATATCGTGTCAACTGAATCTCCATTTAAGTTTAGTGCAGTCAAAATCCCTACACTAGTTAATTCCTTTTCAAGATCATGTCGAATATTTGATTCCAGACTGTTAATATTAGTCCATGTGACGGCAATAAAGCATACAATGATAATAGGTAAAATTATCAGTGCAATCTTGTTCTTTAATGATAGATCAGAAATTTTCCTCATGAAGCATCTCCCCTGTATGTATTATTTTTTATGTATGTAAATAGTTTGTTACTATTTAAACCTTAGTTATCAGCACTATTTGAGTGGTAAAAAAAAATCATATGTATCAATTAATAAAAACAAACCATGACTAAATAACTAAATACTATATAAGGATATATTATTGTTCGTTAAAATTCAACAAAATTTGCTATGATTTTCTTATATTTACAAAGATATTACATTCTATAATGACGAAAAGTAATAATTAGTAATATTATCTGAAGATGTATGAAGGTATCAGATTCAGCATGCTGTGACTGTGGCAAATAACTGCAGCCATTACCCGCTGCTTAGAGTCTCGTTTTATCCGTTTTTTTGAAATTATGGAACTTTTACCGGTTTCATTCGTATATATCTAGTAAGAGAGAGGAGGTGTATGTATTGGAGCATTAGATATATACTGGTGGTTATTATGGGGAAGTCTGGCGATTGCATTAATTTCTTTATTCTTTGGCAGTATTCTTGATGGAATCTTAGAGAGTGTCTTTGATTCACTGGGAGATTTCTTTAATCCATTGCTGGTATTCGGAACATTATCAGTTATCGCCGGAGCCGGTGTTCTTTTAACAAAATATACTGGTTTAGGAGATTTATATGTTTTGATAATCAGTATTTTAATTGGTCTTGGGGCTTATTTTTTAATTTATTATTTTCTTGTTGTCCCAATGTCAAATGCTGAATCGTCAACATCAATTTCTGTCTATGATTTAGAAAGGAAGATCGGTGAGGTTATCACAACGATCCCTGCAAAAGGTATGGGTGAAGTATTTGTTTCTTCCAGCAGTGGCAGCAGAAATGAAACAGCCATCAGTTTTGATCAAGTGGAAATCAAACAAGGAAAACAGGTAGTTGTGGTAGAAGTGAAAGATCACACTTTATATGTTTCAGAATTAGAAGAATTTTAAGGGGGAGTAAAATGGACTATTTAATTGTTATTGGCGTAATTGTCGGGGTAATTATAGCTTTTGCTATTTTATTTGCCGTAAGATATAAGACGGTTGGAGCAGATGATGCGATGATCGTTACAGGTAGTTTTCTTGGCAGCAAGAATGTACATAAAACAGATGATGGCGGAGGGATAAAGATTGTCCGTGGCGGTGGTGCATTTATTCTGCCAGTCTTTCAACGTGCAGAAAATATCAGCTTACGTTCACACAGTTTAGATATCTCCACACCCAATGTGTATACAGAAAATGGTGTACCAGTAATGGCTGATGGTACAGCGATTATTAAAGTGCAAAGTACTACAGAAGGTATTGCTACAGCGGGTGAGCAATTTTTAGGGAAAGATAACTCTGAATTGCGTAAAGAGGCACAAGAAGTATTGGAAGGTCATCTTCGAGCCATTTTAGGTACAATGACGGTTGAAGAAATTTATAAAAATCGAGAGCGTTTTGCACAGGAAGTACAAACACAGGCGGCAGTTGACCTTAAGAAGATGGGACTGCAAATCGTATCATTCACGATTAAAGATGTCCAGGATGAAAATGGTTATCTGGAAGCGTTAGGTAAGCCAAGAATTGCAGAAGTGAAACGTGATGCTCAGATTGCAGAAGCAAATGCTATGCGCGATGCTAGAATTCAAAAGGCATCTGCAGAAAGAGAAAGTAAAAGTGCTGAGTTATTAAGTGAAACACAAATTGCAGAATCGACAAAAGAGAAAGAATTGAAAATAGCAGAATATAAGCGTGATCAAGATACTGCAAAAGCAGAAGCAGATATGGCTTATAAACTACAGTCCGCAAAAGCAGAACAAAAAGTCAAACAAGAAGAAATGCAAATTCAATTAGTTGAGAAAAGCAAACAAATTGAGATTGATGAAAAAGAAGTACTGCGGAAACAACGTCAATATGAAGCGGAAATTTCCAAAAAAGCAGAAGCAGAACGTTATGCAACAGAACAAAAGGCAGAAGCGGACAAAGTTACCCGTGTCAAACAAGCAGAGGCAGAGGCTGCCCAAATCCGCCTAGATGGGGAAGCGGAAGCAGATGCAATTCGTCAGAAAGGTTTGGCGGAAGCAGAAGCAAAAGAAAAATTAGCAGAAGCAATGGAGAAATATGGTGAAGCAGCTATCTTAGAAATGATTATTAAAATGCTTCCAGACTTTGCAGCGAAAATTGCTGAGCCAGTTGCCTCGATTGAGAAGGTAACGGTTGTTGACAATGGTAATGGAGAAGGCGATGGTGCAACAAGAATGAGCAGTTATGTAACAAAACTGATGAGTCAACTGCCGGAAACATTAAAAGATGTGTCAGGAGTAGATTTAAAAGGTATGTTAGATAACATTTCAGCTAGAAATGAATCGAAGATAAAAGAGGGTCTGGAAGTAGCGAAACAAGCAAAGCCTGAATATAGTGAAATGGATTAAGAAGAAACAGGTTGGTCATTGTGCCAGCCTGTTTTTTGATGAAATAATGAAGACATCCATTAAAAAGAATAGATGAATGAGGAGGAGAAATTGCCTTCTGCTAGTTCACAAGAGAAATTTTTCGCGCTATTGTCTCCAGGATATAGATGACTGGGATCTGTGTTGTTATATTGGCATTTTGATAGGATTCTTCCGTTACATAGTAAGCAACATTAATGTCTGAGATTTTTGCAATAGTTGACAGTTTATTGTTTGTTATACTTATAATCTTGCTGCCCTCTTGTTTTAATTGGTTGATTTGTGTAATAGTAAAAGGATTTTCCCCAGATACTGATAATACAATCGTTACACTGGTATCCTGAAACTTTTTATGGATGGGAAAGTGCGGATCTTTAATATATAATGAAAATTTCCCTGACGCGGAAAAGTATCTGGCACCATACTCGGCTAAAATTCCAGAGCTGCCACTTCCGATAAACACAACATTCTCTGCTTCTGTTACTGCCGAAGCAGCTTCTTCCATATTCGATTCTAAATCTCCATTATTCAAAGTGCGTTCAAAAAATTCAGTAATCGATTGTTGAGTACTTTTGATTACCGTCTTTTTATCTTCTGCCAAGCTCATTTTCAACTTAATTTTGAATTCAGAGAATCCTTCGCAGCCTATCTTGCGGCAAAAGCGCAATATTGTAGCTGTTGATACATGTGTTTCATCGGCCAGCTCACGTATTCTCATATAAGCTGCTTTCTCTTTGTTTTGCGAAATGTAATTATATAAAGCTGTTTCCAGCTCGTTAAATGAAGCAATCATTTCATGAGTAAATATGGACACTATGATCACCTGCTTATCTAATTTAACTTTAATAATAGCATATATTCAACGAAAGTAACAATGTGTTACATTAATGAAACAAATAACTATCCATGTAAATCTATACGAAACATGCCTAACCTGTTTACCTGACTGCTATTCAATTTTTATAATGGAACTATATTATTTTTAGGAGGGAACAGCTAATGGCAAAAAGCAATCTGCAATTTCCAGACGGATTCTTATGGGGAGGAGCAACCGCTGCAAACCAATTAGAAGGCGCTTATGATAAAGATGGCAAAGGACCGAACTTAGCTGATGTTTTACCAGGCGGAAAAGTAAGGCTTGAAAAAATTAAAGATTATGGATTTGATTTTGAGATAGATACTTATAAATATTATTACCCAAACCATGAGGGAATTGATTTCTATCACCGATATAAAGAAGATATTGCATTATTTGCAGAAATGGGTTTTAAAGCGTTCCGAATGTCCATTGCGTGGTCAAGAATTTTCCCAAAAGGGGATGAAAAAGAGCCAAATGAAGCAGGACTGGCGTTTTATGATAAAGTGTTTGATGAACTGCATAAGCATGGGATTGAACCTGTTGTCACGATATCGCACTATGAAATGCCATTGCATCTGATTAAGGAATATGGTGGCTGGAGAAGCCGTGAGGTGATTGGATTCTTTGAGAATTATGCGACAACATTGTTCAAACGTTATAAAGACAAAGTGAAATATTGGATGACCTTTAATGAGATTAATGGTGCAGTATTTCATCCGATTCTAGGTCTTGGTTTCTCTGCGAAAGATGAAGAATCTCGCTTGCAAGAAACATTCCAAGGTCTTCACCATCAATTTGTGGCAAGCAGTTTAGCAGTGAAGGCAGGCCATGAAATCATTCCTGGCTCACAAATTGGCTGTATGTTAATTTATGCACCGGTATATTCTGCTGACTGTAACCCAGAGAATGTTTTCTTTGCGTTAAGAGAAGAACAGATTTTTGATTATATTTGCGGGGATGTACATGTACGCGGAGAATATCCTGTATTTGCAAAACGATACTTTAAGGAAAATAATATTAACTTGGAGATCGAGGAAGGCGACTTAGACATCATTAAAAAATATACAGTAGACTATATTGGTTTTAGCTATTATATGTCACGAACGGAGAAGAAAGATAAATCAGGTGAAAGCAGTGTGGAAGGGAACATTATGGATGGTGTGAAAAATCCGTTTCTGAAAGCAAGTGATTGGGGCTGGGAAATTGACCCTGTAGGTCTGCGTATTGCTTTAAACCAGCTGTATGACCGTTATCGTGTGCCATTATTTGTTGTGGAGAATGGTCTTGGTGCATATGACAAGATAGAAGAAGATGGATCAATCCACGATGATTATCGCATTGACTATCTAAGAGAGCATATTCGTGAAATTGGTGAGGCTGTTGAAGATGGTGTCGATGTAATGGGCTATACTGCCTGGGGCTGCATTGATTTGGTTAGTGCATCAACTGGCGAAATGTCTAAACGCTATGGCTTTATTTATGTGGATAAACAGGATGAAGGAACAGGTACATTAGAGCGTAAAAAGAAAAAGTCATTCAATTGGTATCAAAATGTGATCAAAACTAATGGAGCGGAATTATAGATAGGAAGTGTGAGTCGATGAATCAGAAAATTATTTTTCTCGATGTGGATGGGACCATTGTTAATGACAATGGGATTATACCAGATTCTGCGTATCATGCCATTCAGCAAGCCAGAAGAAATGGGCACTTAGTTTTCCTTAGTACAGGCAGATCAAAGGCAGAGTTATTTGATCATATAATGGAAATTGGATTTGATGGTATCATTGGGGCAGCCGGTGGTTATATTGAAGTGACTAATGAGGTGATTTTTCACCAGTTCGTAGAGAAAGAGGCAATTGAACACTTAGTCTCATTTTTCAATCATCACAATATTGATTTTTACTTAGAATCAAATGGCGGACTTTTTGCAAGTAAAGGGTGTAAGGCACATATTCTGAAAATAATCGACCAAACAATTGCTGAGAAGCCAGAACTGAAGGATGAAATGGAAAAAGGATTACGGCCCTTTCATGATATCTTAATAGATGATGACAACATTATTCGTGAAGATATTAATAAAATTTCTTTTTTAGGGTCAGCACTGCCATTTGAAATGATCCAAAAAGAGTTCCAGACGAAATTTGAGGTTATCCTAAGTACTGTTCCCTTATTCGGAGAGAACAGTGGTGAATTATCAATTAAAGGAATTAACAAAGCTATTGCAATTGAAAGAGTTTTGGCACATTTGAAAAAAGATCGGGCCGATACTTTTGCTTATGGTGACGGCATGAATGATCTGGAGATGATCTCTTATGTCAATTGCGGTATCGCGATGGCAAATGCTAAGGAAAAACTGAAGGAAGCAGCTGATGACGTTACTTTTTCTCCAGATGAAGATGGGCTGTATCATTCTTTTAAGAAATATCAGATAATATAAAAAGTCTCCCTTCGTGAGAGGCTTTTTTATATAACGAGAAAAGATTGTCAGAAAACTTCACAACTAATGTTCCTTCTAAAGAAGTTGATGGTAAAGTAATTTCTATCATACATATTAGGAGGAAAACAAAATGAAGTCTTCAAGAAAAGTCTATGGATCTATTATGCTTGCATTAATGCTCGCATTATCGACAGTGGTACCATACTCTGTATCGATTGATGCGGCGACAACCGAAACAACAGAAACGACTAAGGCAGCTCAAACGGAGGATTTACCGAATGTAGCAATTTTAGCAACAGGTGGTACGATTGCTGGAAAAGGTAATTCAGGAACAGATACAACTAGTTATAAAGCAGGAGAATTAAGTGTGGAATCCTTAATTGAAGCTGTTCCTGAAATGGCGGAAATTGCAGATATATCTGGTGAACAAATTGCAAATGTAGGAAGTCCGCAAATAACAAACGATATTCTCTTACAATTAGGAAAAAGAATCAATGAATTATTAGCAACAGATGATGTGGATGGTGTTGTGGTAACACATGGTACGGACACATTGGAAGAGACAGCATACTTCCTTAACTTGGTAGTAAAAAGTGATAAACCAGTCGTTGTGGTAGGTTCCATGAGACCGGCAACTGCAGTCAGTGCTGATGGACCATTAAACTTATATAATGCTGTTTTATTAGCTTCATCAGAAGAGTCGAAGGGTAAAGGAGTATTAGTTTCACTGAATGATAGAATTGGTGCAGCAAGATACATTACAAAAACGAACACAACGGTTGTAGATACTTTCAAAGCAACAGAAGAAGGTTATTTAGGCAGAATTGTTGGTGGGGTGCCTTACTATTATACTGAGTCGACACGTAAGCATACAGACGAAACAGCTTTTGACATCTCTGAGATTGATGAGTTGCCGCAAGTAGATATTGTGTATAGTTACCAAAACAATCAGCGTTATATGATTGATGCAGCTGTTGAAAATGGTGCGGAAGGACTTATAATTGCTGGATCTGGTAATGGTTCATTATCCTCTGCCTATGTAGAAGGTGCAAAAGATGCGGTCGAGAGTGGAACAGAAATTGTTGTATCAAGCAGGGTTGGATCAGGAACGGTTTCACCAAGGGACAGCTTCATGACATCTGATTCGTTAAACCCGCAAAAAGCGAGAATTCTCTTAATGCTGGCATTAACGGTTACTGAGGATGATGATCAAATTCAATCTTTTTATGATCAATATTAATGGAAAAGAGGGCCATCTGGTCCTCTTTTTTTCGAAAATTTTAAATAATATGAAACTATCTCTCACTTTCAATCGTAAGTTAGTTAGACAATTAAATAAAATACTAGGAATATTGAGGCAAAACAGTGCATATAAAAAAACTTTAGGATAAAAAATTTGGAGGTAGATGTAAATGTTTAAGAAATTACTTGCAAGTGCGGGAATCGGAAGTGCAGAAGTTGATACACAATTAATAAATGATCAATTAAGCCCTGGAGATATTCTGAAAGGAAAAGTAGTGATTAAAGGCGGAAGAACCGAGCAGCAGGTTGACCGGATCAATCTTTTTGTAATGACAGAGGCTTTGAGAGAAAGAGATGATAAGAAATATTATGAAAAAGTTGTCTTACACCGCTTTGCTTTAAATCAATCATTTACTATTAACGCTGAAGAAAGAAAAGAGATTGATTTTGATTTTGAACTGCCAATTCATACACCGCCGACAATAAACCGTACAAGGGTTTGGGTTCAGACAGGTTTGGATATCCCTCAGGCGATTGATCCAAACGACCGTGATTACTTACATGTAACACCACATTTTTACATGGATACAGCAATACGTGCTATTACGGATAATTTAGGGTTTGATTTAAGAAAGGTAGAGATGGAACATTCAAGACGTCATGGATATATTCAGGAATTTGAATTTCGTCCATCCGCAGAATTCCGCTCCGATTTAGATGAATTAGAAGCTGTTTTCTTTGTAAAAGAGGATAGTATGGATATCGTACTGCAAGTGGATAGAAGAGCAAAGAGTCTGGGCAGTTTGTTTGCAGAGGCTTTAGATATGGATGAATCGAATGTACGTATGTCACTGTCCAGATCAGAAATAGAGCAGGGACCGGCATATGTTGCAGAAAAAATCAGAGACTTAATCCGTCAATATATCTAACGATTTTTTATCATAGGCTAACCGTCCTGATAAGTTTCGTTAATGATTAGCGGGATAAACCTACCCCGCTAATCAAAAAGTATCGGGTGTCTGCTCAGGCACTCGGTATTTTTGTATGAAGCAGGACTCAATCTGAAGATTTCAATACATAAATGAGGGCAAAAAAATGATATGCCGATGTAAGAAAATAACAGTGATAAAGCTGGAAGCGGATATTGGTGCTGATCCTTTATGGTGTTTTCATTGTGGGATAAATCTTGATTTAGAGGATTTTCCAATTTCAGACAGGTTAAAGAAAGAATTAATGGCATGGACATTGGGATATGGTGAGTGGATAGATTGGGATAATGATCGATTGTTACAAGGCGCAGTTGAAAAGGAAAAGCAATTCAATTTATTAGGTGAAGAATTTTTGTATAAACTCAAAACAGAATTATCTTTAAATATGGAAATAGCTTATTCTCGTGCAAATACGGTAGATTTATATCAGAATTAAGAGAGTCTTAACTAGGAGTGAGTATATGTTGGATCAAAGGTTGCAAAAATTAGCAGATTCAATAAAAGAAAAGTTAGGGTTAGACCACTATTTTTTAAAGAGATCTAGTATCAGACGTAAAATAGATACATACCGGCGTACAAAATATATTTACTGTATGGAATGGTTTCCACTTCACATTCCTGAAGATCCAGAAGGGGAAGATTTTAACCCTGAGGGAACGGCGAGTATTGAGGTGGATATTCATAGCGAAAAGATGGAAAGTATCATATTTGTTGGAAAAACATCTTTTGCGAACTTCAAGCTGGAACCAAGTACAGAATCTGTTGTTAACTGGGTGGAAAGCGAAACGGGGATAAACCGCGATCAATATCGTTTAGTGAAGGAGACGGAAAACAACTGGCAGTTCAAGGCAAGTGTTGATAATATACCCGTTTTTCCTTCGGCACAGATTGATGTTAATTTGAATCAGGATGGTCAGTTGCTGCTTTTTTCTGTTTTTGGGGAGTTTCCGCCAATGGAATCAATAATAAAGGAAGAATTCATCTTATCCCAGGAAAATATTCATGATAAAGCGTATAACCAACTGAAATTAATTGAATTTCCGGACTTTAAGAATGCGAGAATTCAACAAGTATATGGAATGGAAGAGATATTTGTGGTGAATAATGACCAATCAACAATCAGCTATGATATAGGTGTTCCCCAAGGATTACGCACTCAGATTGAGCAGATATTAACATGGGAAACGAGTTTGGATGGAGAAATAAACCGCCAGCCTGTTTTCGAAGACAGACAAGTATCTGCTGAAATCGCGTTTGCCAATGAACCTAGTCCTGATGCCAAGCCGATAACAGAAGAAGAAAAGAATAAATGTGTGACGAGTGTAGAATCTCTTATGCGGATTGAATATGCAGATGAATCTGGCAAATGGGTGTTAGACCACTTGTATAGAGATATGGAAATGATTCATGCAATAGTAAAGCCTGTAAAAAAGAACAGTAATATTTTCAATAAAAAAATTGTCGTAATGATAGACCGCCTCACATTTGAGGTGTTAAATTACATGGACACAAGACGATTTTTAGATATGATCTGTAAGTTTGAGCGAGATGGTGACAGGAATATGGAGAAAACTGCTGCATTTGAAAAACTACGATCATTCTTTGAGTTGAAGCCTTATTATGTTTATGATTATCACAAAGAAAAGTATATTTTATGCGGAAAGCTTGATTGTGATTACTATGTTGATGCAGTAACAGGAGAAACAGGATTACTGGATGATCTTCATAAGGAAAAACGCACCTAACTTATACTTTCTAATTGAGCTATAAAGAAAAGAGCATCATAAGATGGATAAACCCACCTAATGATGCTCCCCGTGATGATGTTCTTCTGGTTCTGTTTTGCTGGATTTCTCCAGTTGTTCTAACTCTTCTGAAGTTAGTTCCCCTGCAATAAAGCGTTTTGTTGGCATGATGGAGGAGGTTTCGGTATTTGCAACCAACTGCATGTAATAAATACCATCTTCCTCTAGTGTCATGTTTGTTCGATACCATCCATCCTGAGCGTATGGGACGATTACTTCCACTGCCTTGTCTTCATGCTGATCCTGCCAGATTCTAAGCTTTACATTTGTTAAATTTTCAACTGGCTTCCCATTTTGGGTTAATAAAAATCCCATATCCATTTCCTGCTCAGGCAGGACTTCTGATGGTAAATCAAACTTTGCTTTTAGAGGAATCTCTGTGTGATATAGTTCCGCAGACGATTCCTCTACTTGGTTAGGAGAACATGCCATTAATAGAACAGCCATTAACCATATCCAATTTCTTTTCATATTTGCACCACTTTCTATTAGCGGAAGAATCTTTTCAATTTTGGAATTCTCCGGAACACAAGCCAGTCTAACAGGAAAACAATGATGACAGATAGTCCGACAAGTGGAAAAACAACACTGAAAACTAGTAATGGAATCGTTAATCTTTTCTTTGTCAAAATGCTTGGACTATTAGGCGAGCCGAGCTGTCCTTTTGGTTTTCGCTTCCACCACATGATCCATCCGCTGATCACAAGCGTGATAATCCCAAGACATACCAATAATCCGCCAATCTGATTGATCAGACCATATTCTTGTCCTTTATGCACGGTTATTCCCCATGCCATTAACTTCCCTAATGGCTTATAATTGTCAAATCGATAGTCTGCCAGAATAGCCCCGCTATACTGATCAATATGCATTGTCGCTTCATCTCTTGCTTTAGGCGGAAAGACAGAAATGGTATAAACACCTTCCGGGCTGGATGGATAAATGACTTCATATGTTGGATAAATATTTTCTTTATCGGTAATCTCGACAACTTCATCAATACTTATTGGAATAAATCCATCATGTTGATCAGAGCTGGGAACAGGCATGGTTTGTGCAGACCATGGTACATCTGCAATATCTTTTGTTTGCAGTCCAGATTCAGGTGCACTACCCACCCAGATAGACGGCGGATAGCCTGCTCCGGCATTCGTTAAAATAGTTTGGACTTTCGTTCCCCAAAAGCCTGACCATAATAAACCTGACAAAACAAGGAATATAATCGCGATCGATAACCAAAACCCTGTAACAGCGTGCATATCCCGGAATAATGTCCGTTTATTCTTTCTTATCCTTGGCAGCAGGACACCGAAAATGTCCTTCCTCTTTCTGGGAAACCAAATATAAAGGCCTGTTGTTACTAAAATTAATGTCCAGCATGCGGCCAGCTCTACAATACGATCCCCAATGGTCCCCATCATTAATTCTCCATGAAATTCTTCCACTCGGTCAATCAATCGATGCTGATCATTTATTTTCCCGATTAGTTCAGAAGTATATGGATTTATGAAAAAGGTAAAAGATTCACCATTAACGAGGGCGCGCACTTCAGCTGAGCGGGTACTGTCTTCACCAGGCCGATATCTTGTAATTTCTGCGTCTGGATATTCCAGCATAACAGTTTCTATATGTGCAGAAGGAGCCATCTTTTCTCCTTGTTCTTGTACCTGATAATAATCTGCGTACAGGTTTGCTTCAATTTGTGGTTTGAACAAATAAATAGCACCTGTTACAGCGAGAATAATTAGAAAAGGAGCAAAAATGAGTCCAGCATAAAAATGCCATCGCCAAACGATCTGATAGATGTTTGCATGGCCTTTCTTCTTCTCTCTTTGAGTCATGGGCATTGCCTCTTTTCTTTCAGATTCACTCTTCATTATATGAGAATCTGCAGTAACTAGCCACTGACAATATTGTGAAATATGCAGAATGATAGAATTGGTAGATTTAGGATGGATTTTGAATACTTTGAGACGGACTTGAGATGGGGGTGAAGGCATTAGTATGTGTTTTGAATACTTTGAGACGGACTTGAGATGGGGGTGAAGGCATTAGTATGTGTTTTGAATGCCTTGAGACGGACTTGGGAAGTAGCTGAAGGCATTAGGATGTGTTTTGAATGCCTTGAGATGGCTTCCAAGATGTAGCTGAAGGCATTAAGATGGAGTTCAAATGCCCCGAGACAGCGCGTCTTGGGGCATTGGTTGAATAGCATGATTAGTGAATAATATATCCCTTGATCAAAATCTTACTTTATCCTGAACCGATCCATCCTTTTTATGAACAATTACCATCGTTTGTTTATTCTCAGCGATTTCTTTTGCGCGATCTATTGCATCCTGTTTTTTATCGAAAACGTTCGATGCTTTTTTTGCATCTTCTGCTTTCACTGCCCACCCATCCTCATGGGGAATGACATGTTCACCTTTATCTAGTAATTCCGGACGGCTGGATTGCTTATCCTCATCTCTTGTGCGTAAATCCTGATCACTCATTTTGTTCACGTCATCTATCTCTTTCTTTGAGGCATTCTCATACCACTCTTCTGCCTGATTCGTTGCAATCGGAATAGCTCGTCCTTCCTTATATCCCTAATCTATCATCGCATTGGCTATCTGAATGGCTTTTTTTCTGACTGGTTTGTCTAAGTTTTTTAATGAACTAGGATAATCATTAGTATCCCAAGGCATTTGCTGTCCTCCTCATTAGATTAAATGATTTCTTTACCTGCTTCTTCACACGCTTCCGCACATTCTCTACAAGCTTTTGCACATTGCTGGCAATGCTCATGTTCATGCTTCTCGCATTCTGCTGCACAAGCTTTACAGATTTTGGCACATACTGCTGCTATTTCTTTAATATATGGGGAGTTTCTCGATATGGCTGATTCAAGATAATTACAAATATCGGCACATTCCCGGTCTAAACGAATACATTCTGTCATCATATTTACATTCTCTTCTTGCAAACACGCGTCAAAGCATTGATTACAGGAATCCATACATTCATGTAATGTTTTTAAAAGCTTTTCTCTATTCATAATAAAAACCTCCATTTATATCGATTTCACATATAATTTTCCCGAATAAACCAGACATAAACATACCAGGGCTCTATTGCACGTAATTTAAATCTCGCTAAAAATGCCGATATAGAAATAAGGGGGGTTAATTCAGCATAGAGAGGAACGGATTAAAATGAAAAATTGGTGGATGGCATTAAAGAGACAAAGAGGGATGATTCGGACAAAACTGATCGTGTCTTTTCTAGTAATATTAATTATTCCTGCATCAATTATAGGTTATTTAGCCTATGAAACAGCAAAAAGTGAGGTAAGGAATAAGATAACAACTGGAACAAAGTCAAGTCTTACGTTAGTCCAAAGTAATACGAGCCAGTTTATCGACAGATCAATGATGAATCTTAATACTTTAACGGATGTTATAAACAGATACTCGCTAGAAAGTGATGATGCTACTGTCAGTGAATTTATGGAGTATTTTGTCAGTAGTAATGATGAGATAACAGAGGTCACAATAGGGTTGGAAGATGGGACATTCTTAGGAACACCTACAAATGAGGAAGGATTATTTAATCCTCGGGAAGAAGAATGGTATACCTCAGCTATGGAAACCGATGGTGTGGCAATCTCTAATGTTGTGAAAAGTATGGAGACTGACGAATGGGTTATCAGACTATCACAGCCACTTTCCAATCAGCAAGGAGTTGTTCAGTTATCAATGAGTCTGGCTCCATTAGCAGAAGCAGTTCAGACTACAAGACTAGGTGACACCGGTACGATGGCTATCCTTGATCGAGCAGGGAATATTGTAACAGGTACTGGTTTTATTTTTGAAGCTGGTGAGATAAAGCAAGGTGACAATTTTGCAATAGCCAGCGGGGATGCAAATCAAGAAGAAGTATCCGTAACAGAAATAGATTTAACGATGATGACAGAATTATATGAAATAGTAGAGCCAATGACAGGTTGGACTGTAACTGGATTAGTTGCAGTGAGTGACTATAATGAGGCGGCTGCACCTATTTTACATACTGTATTAATTGTGCTTGGTATTTTCATTATTTTAGGTGGAATCTTATTAATCTTTACTCTTCGTTCGATTTTTATCCCATTGAAGAAGTTACGCAAGAGTACAAGGAACGTCCGGGATGGAAATCTAAATGAGCAGGTAGATATAAAGCGAAAAGGCGAAATTGGACTTGTAGCAGAAGACTTTAATGAAATGACCAGCTCTATTCGCACGATTGTCGGGGAGCTGAAGCAAGCATCGAATTTATTAACAGGCTCTTCTGAATCGATCAAAGTTAGTACAGAAGAAACAACGAAAGCAATTGAAGATGTTGTCACTACGATCCAGGAAACGGCAGAAACAGCTGCTAGCGGTGCAGAAGCATCAGAAGAAACCGCAGAAGCCATTGATAGCATGGCAAATGGTGTGAAATCTATTACTGATTTTGTCGATATGATGAAGGAAACGGTAAATAAAACCGATCGGGATGTTGATAAAGGCAATGAAACGATTAAAAATGTTACTGCCCAGATGGATAAAATACTGGAAGCTGTCCAGGAATCTTCGGATATGATTGTCGAACTCTCGAATTTGTCGAATGAAGCAATTAAGATGAATAGTGCTATCGGCGATATTTCGCAGCAGACAAACTTGCTATCATTAAATGCATCGATTGAAGCTGCAAGATCAGGAGAACATGGCAGAGGATTTGCTGTTGTGGCAAACGAAATTTTAAAATTGTCTGACCAATCAAAAGAGGTGGCAGAAGGTATTGATTCTACTATCATGAAAATGATTCATATAGTTGAAAAAACCACCGAAACGATGAGGGGAAATGTACACAA
Source organism: Gracilibacillus oryzae (assembly GCF_009498735.1). Classification (GTDB taxonomy): domain Bacteria; phylum Bacillota; class Bacilli; order Bacillales; family Amphibacillaceae; genus Gracilibacillus; species Gracilibacillus oryzae. The sequence goes on along the minus strand of NZ_ML762427.1, from coordinate 178,127 downwards.
CCAATTGAATCAAGGTTTGCGCATTAGTGAAGAAGCTGCGGAGGCATTTGTGAACATAGAAGATTCAACAAAACAAATTGTGCAACAAATTCAAGGCATCACTGGAGTCACAGATTATATCTCTGAAAGGACCAAACAAGTGACTCAGAATATCGCTGCATTAGAAAAAGTAACCAGAATGTCTGCAGACAGCGCTCATACAACTTCTGCCTCAGCAGAAGAACAAATGGCAGCAATGCAGGAAGTCTCTGCAGCCTCCGAACAATTGGCAGAAATGGCGAGCAACCTGGAAGAATTAGTGAAAAGATTTAAATTATAGATGAAAAAAAGTAGAAGGAATCAGATCCTTCTACTTTTTCTTTTAGGAAATAAAAATTCCTAATAATAAAGCGACACCTAAACCAACGAGACCAATAAGTGTCTCCATCACTGTCCATGATTTCAGTGTATCTTTTACATCAAGTCCAAAGTAGCGCCCTACTAACCAGAAGCCAGAGTCGTTCACATGAGATAATACCGTTGCCCCTGATGCAATAGCAATAACAATCAGGCCAAGAACTGGCCCTTCTAAATTTAGTATACTGATTAATGGTGAAACTAAACCAGCAGCAGTAACCATTGATACGGTTGCCGAACCTTGTGCTACACGAACAGCAGCAGCGATTAAGAAAGCAAGCAGGATAGGAGGCAAGTTTGAACCGGCCATCATGTTTCCGATTACATCTCCGACACCAGAGTCAATTAGTATCTGTTTAAATACACCACCTGCACCTGTTACAAGAATAATAATACCGGCAGGCTCGAGTCCTTTATTCGCAATATCCTGAACTTCCTGGCGAGTGTAGCCGCGTTTTGTACCTAAGAAAATAAACGTTAAAATCGTAGCAATAGTTAAAGCAACAAATGGGTGACCTAAGAATGTTAAAATTTGCTTCACAATGTGGTCATCATCTAACAATACCCCTGAAAATGTATTAAGCAGTATTAATACTAAAGGAATTAAAATAATTGTCGCAATAAGCTGAAAGCTAGGAAGATCCCGATCATATTCCACTTCCTCTGTATTCATATAGTCAGGTACGACCACATGTAACCGTTTGGAAATATATCTTGCAAACAGCGGCCCTGCAATAATCATAGAAGGAATACCTGCTAAAGCACCAAACAAGATAACCCAGCCAAGGTCTGCTCCGACTAATTCAGCGACAGCAATCGGTCCGGGAGTTGGCGGTATAAAGCTGTGCGTTACGGCAAGACCTGCAAGTAATGGAATACCATAATAAAGTAATGATCTCCCTGTCTTTTTCGCAAGACCATATACGATTGGAACAAGGATGATAAAACCAACATCAAAAAATACAGGAATAGCTACTAGAAACCCAGTAATACCGAGTGACCATTGTGCTTTGTCTTCACCGAATTTATTAATCATCGTTTTAGCCAAACGGTCAGCACCACCAGACACTTCAAGCATCTGACCAAACATTGCTCCTAATCCGACAACAACAGCAACAAAACCGAGCGTTCCACCCATCCCTTCCTGCATCGTTTCAACTACATGATTAAGCGGCATACCTGCTAGAATACCAACTATTAAACTAACTACTAATAATGCGACAAAAGCATGAAGTTTTGTCTTGATAACTAAAAATAATAATAGGAAAATACCTGCAATTGCAATTAATATTAACATTTGATCTGACATAATTATCTTAATCCTCTCTTATAAATTACGTTTTTAATTGTTTGTAGCTAATGAAGTGGGGGGGAGAACCCCACTGATCATAGTCTCACTTTATGCTTTACTAACAGCATGTCCACCAAATTCATTTCTTAGAGCTGCAACCACTTTCCCGGTGAAAGTATCGTCTTCCAGTGATCGGTAACGCATCATTAAAGCAAGAGTAATAACAGGAGCGGCAGTTTGTAAGTCTAATGCTGTTTCTACTGTCCATTTTCCTTCGCCGGATGATTGCATGACACCCCGTATCTGATCAAGATTTGGATCTTTAGAGAAGGCATTTTCGGTTAACTCCATTAACCATGAGCGAATAACAGATCCATTATTCCAAACTTTGGCAACCTTTTCATAATTGTAATCAAATGGCGACTTTTCTAATAAATCGAATCCCTCTGCAATTGCTTGCATCATGCCGTACTCAATTCCGTTATGAACCATTTTTAGAAAGTGACCGCTTCCAGCTTCACCTGTATATAAATAGCCATTTTCGACCGTTAGATCTTTAAATATCGGTTCTATTTCAGGAAAAACAGCTTCATCACCACCAACCATTGTGCATGCACCCTGACGCGCACCTTCAATTCCGCCGCTTGTGCCACAATCAAAGAAATAAATTCCGTTCTCTTTACATTGTGCGCCTCGTCTGATCGAATCTTTGTAGTGTGCATTTCCGCCATCAATGACTCTGTCACCGTTCTCAAGATATGTTAAAAGTTCTGTGAAAACTGTTTCTGTAACTTCGCCTGCAGGTAACATCATCCAAATAGTTCTTGGAGGAGTAAGTGCTTGGACTAATTCTTTTAAAGAATCGGACGTTGTAACCCCTTCCGAATTTATTTGTTCCATCACCTTTTTATCTACATCGTGTGCTATTACATTATGTTGTTTATCCATAAGGTTAAGGGTAAGCTGATATCCCATCTTACCTAATCCTATCATTCCAATTTCCATTTAGATCATTCCTTTATCGAAAAAAATTTCGCTCTCATTCATTATACGAAAAAAAATTCTTTTTTCAAGCGTTTACAAAAAATATTTTTTTTCACAGTTAGATCTTGTATAATTAAAACAAATAACGCAGTTGAATTTTATTTCAGTGTTAATCATCAGAAGACCCCGCTGAGCAGTCATACTTCATAGAAAAATAGTGTTGTCAGGAGAGTATCTCATGAGAAAAAGTCAAACATGTTTAATTAATATCAGAACAAATTACCCAAGATTTAGTGTTACAGAAAGAAAAATAGCAGATTATATTTTAAAACATCCACAAAATATAATTCATTCATCTATTAATCAAGTTGCGGAAGATTTGAATGTTGCAGAGTCAACCGTTTTCCGTTTTTGTAAAAGAATTGGTTATAAAGGATATCAAGCAATGAAAATTGCACTGGCCTCGGAAGTCATTTCCTCAGAGGAAAATATTCATGAAAGTGTACAACAGGAAGATAGGGTAGAAACAATTGCGACAAAAGTTTTCCAGTCACACATTCAAACATTAAGAGATACATTGGAAATTATTGATGAAGATCGATTGGACAAAGCAGTAAACACATTAACTTCGGCACGGAATATCCATTTTTTCGGAAGCGGGGGTTCCAATATTGTAGCACTGGATGCCTACCATAAATTTATTCGTACTGGATTACAGGTGCAAGCAGTGCAGGATACCCATCTGCAATTAATGGCTGCTTCTCAGCTTACAGCAGATGATTGTGCAATATTAATCTCTCATTCTGGAACATCAAAGGATATTATTCATGTATTAAATATAGTAAGAAAAAGCAATGTGAAAACAATTGCCATTACTAATTTTGCTAAATCAACTTTGAGCGAAACAGCCAACCTCTCTTTATATACAAGTTCTGAGGAAACTTCTTACCGATCAGAAGCATTTTCATCCAGGATTGCTCAACTAACCATTATTGATGCCCTTTATGTGAGTGTATTGATGAAAATGGAAGACAAAGGCCAGGAAGCATTAAAGAAGATGCGGGAAGCACTACTTATCAAGCGGCTTTAGATAACTGTGATATAATGGAAAAAAAAGGAGGGGATATACTTGGGAAGTTTGATTATTTATTTAATAATCATTATCTTTGCAGTGATTGTGGTGGTTAACTTATCCAATAGACATACGGCCAAGGAAAATTCACAAATAACAAGTATGGCTCGAATTAAAGATGAATTAGAAACAAATATTGCACCAGGGCAATTTGTTTTTCAAGCAAATATAGAGGGCATCGATGAGTTGGAGAGTAAACTTCACCGATCTTTTACTGACACATACATTTCACAGATAAAGCAAAAATATGTGGATGAAAATAGTGAAAATACAGAGCGGCATTTCACATGGCTTTTTTATGAGTTAAAACGTTTTTATTTTATGGCTGCCATTTTTAAAGAAATACCAATGTATAATCTGGATATTGATGACATTTGGCATAAAATGATTATGTATACAAGGGATTACCAATCGTTTTGCCATGATTTTATCGGTGATCTGATACACCATCAGCCAAATGCAGCGGATGATGATGGGAAAGACCCGGATAAGCGCGCATTATTTGAATTTTACTATTCCGTTTTATTTGAAGTTGATGAGAAAACAGCGTTCTGGCATAATCCTTTCTATCGTTATCGGCTGGATGACCAAGTTAGAAGAGACTTTCAACGAGAAGGTATTGCATTTCTTCTGGAGAAATACTTCCGTGAAACAGATGATCCATTATTATATAAGGTACAAACAGGATTAATTGAATACATTCAATCAAATGACCAAATATTTGATGAGATGGATAGAAATTATACGAAAAAGAAGAATAAAAAAGATGTGGCAGCCCCGGCTGATTCCAGTGGTGCGGTAATTTTTGCAGGTGGTGCCGATAATACACATGATTCAAGTGACAGTTCTGGTGGGGGCGATTCTTCCTCCTCTTGTGGATCATCATGTGGATCTGGGTGTGGTGGAAATTAGGTCAACTAGAAAGACCGTAAGAGTTCAAATTCTTGATCTCTTACGGTCTTTTTGTATATTTAGTATAGTTACAAATGCTAAAAAAATGCTGGCAGATTTATAGAAATGAAAAACAAGTCGGAGTCCATCATATATCTCCGACTTGCTTTATTTATCAACGAAAGAAATTCAGCTACAAGACATACCCTGCCAAAACGCTCTGAACCTCATAAATATTTAAACTTTTATTAAACTGTTTCTGAATCGGTGTGGAACTGCCGGAAACCCATATTTTCAGTTCGGCATCCAAGTCGAAGCTGCCCGCTGTTTCAATGCTAAAGTAAGTAATATTTTTATATGGGAGAGAAAGCAGTTCCGTTTTTTTGCCAGTAATTCCTTGTTTATCGACTAAAATTAATCTCTTATTAGTGAAGATAAACAAGTCGCGAATCAATTTGTATGCTTTCTCAACCTGCTCTCCTGATGCTAAGGTTGTCGCAAATTCCTTCTCGATATCACTTACATCTAATTCTGATGCATTTCCCATTAGACCATCTAAAAATCCCATGTAAGATCCTCCTTCATTTTTTTGAATGAGTTATTCTTTCAGTTAAGTATATCATTATATTGAATAAAAACCTAAAAAAGGAAATGTATTACTTAGAATGTTTCTATACCTCAATTTCAGGCCTTACATCTTTCTTGCACAACTAGTTCTTTAAGAGCTCTCTCGTCATCATCTTTCCAGTCTGCTTTCCCTTTCTCCCTATACCACTCTAAACAAAGAATAAAAATGATAATAATCTCAACCAAGTCCCCGCCATAATACATGATCATACTGCCTGACTCAGCATCAGACCTTTCTATCCCGGCTGGAGGATTAGCATAAAGATATTTTGCTAAAATGCTGTGAGCAGCCAATTACAGAATCATAATAATTGACCGATATAGATAGCTTGTGCGATGGGAGAGCGGCTCCATGTAGATAATAGAGAGTGTATAGACATAGCCTGCCAGAAATACATGAAGGTGAATGATTATATGTAACAGGATGTCTTCATGCATTAGATGATACAAATCAGTCGTGTATAAAATCCATAATCCGCCGATATTTAGCAATGCAGCGATAAAAGGGTCTGTGATTACTTTGACAGGGGTACTTCTTAGAATCTTTGTTAACAGTTTGGCATTTTTTACACTAAGTGCCCTTAGAAACAATGTCACTGGTGCCCCGACCACCATTAATAACGGGGCAATCATTCCAAGCATTAAGTGGACAACCATATGAAGAGAAAAGCTGAGCATTGCTTTGTCAGCGAGTGGACCTGTGACAGCAACAATAGCAAGCAGGCTTCCAAGCATCCAGCAAACTGTCCGATATACCGGCCACTCTCGGCTTTTTTTTCTGGAATGAATGATAGCAGCAACATAAAGAAAGATCCCGATAAAGAATGGGAGGGACAACAAAATCTGGGAAAGCAGGTCAAAAAAGTTAGTATGATTCAGTTCATTCGGTAATGGATGATGATGATGTGCCATCTGATTGAGATCCTTTCCGTTTCTTTTTGGCTTTAAAAACAACCATTATTCCTGCAATAATCAGAAGTACAGCGGTAACATTCCACACAATATCGTATATAAGCACATTTTCAACATAACGGATCTGGTGAATTTTTAATAGTTTGTGCTGGATGATGCCATCATATAATTGAAAACTGCCTGCTCCTATTAGTACAAATCCCCACCATCTGGTAATGATCCATTCTCCACGTCTGCGCAAATCTGCTAACATGAATAAACTGGCAACAGTTGCGAACCAGCTGAATGCATGAAACAATCCATCAGATACTAGACCTATGGCTGTAGTAGACCTGTCATAAAAGTGGTGCCAATGCAGTAGCTGGTGAAAGACTACTTCATCTATAAATGCCACAAGTCCTAACCCGAAAAGAATACCAGACCATTGATTGCGTGATAATACAGATTTTTTAGCTCTCCCTCTAGCAGAATATCCCACCTCTACACTCCCTTTCCTTATTAACTACTTTATCCAATCTGATAGAAGTATAAACGTCTAGATTCATATATAAGTGAGTGTAAACCTGGTTGTGAATTATTGTTACAAACAAAACAAAAAAAGACTCTCATCTTGTTTTTAAGATGAGAGTCTTTGTATTAACTCTTATTTTCCGATAAATTGCTGTGTCCATACATTTCCGTTCTCAACAAAACCTACACCAATATGGGTAAAGTTAGCGTTTAAGATATTTGCACGGTGTCCTTCACTGTTCATCCAAGCATTCACTACTTCTTGAGGAGTCTGTTGCCCTTTTGCAATATTTTCTCCTGCAGTTTTGTAGTTAATACCGAATTGTTTCATCATATCAAATGGTGAACCATATGTCGGGCTATTGTGGCTGAAGTAACCGTTTGAAGCCATGTCTTGTGATTTTGCTCTTGCTACTTTGCTTAGTTCTGTATCAACTTTCAATGCTGCTAAGCCGTGTTTTTGACGTTCCTGATTTGTAAGTGTGACAACTTGTTGTTCGAACTGGCTAAGCTCACTAGCAGCTTGGTCCTTCTTAGTTGTATTTTCTTTAGCTGTTTCCTGCTTTGCAGGCTGCTCTGGCTGTGCTGCTGGTTCTTTTACTGTTTCTTTTTGAGTTGTTTCTTTCTGTTCTACTGGTTGTTTCTGAGTTGTTTCTTCCTGTTTTGCAGTTTCTTGTCCTTGGTTGTCTTTTAACTCTACTTTTGCCTGTGGATATTTAGCCAGCCACTTATTAAGCATCTCTTGAATAGAAGAGTTAGAGATATGATTTCCGCTATATTGATAATAAACGTGTTTAGTATAATTAGTTTGTGCTTGAACATCCTGTGAAAAGCCGCTGCCAAATAATATAGTAGAAACTAAAACTGTGCCGATTGCTATTTTCTTAAACATTAGTAAATCACTCCTTGTTGAAATTTCCTCTATAGCATAGCATGAGTTTTCTTGTAATATTTGTGGATAGAATTGGAACATAGACATTAGGTGAGAGAATAATAGAGTTCACTAGGAGAATTTCTATTAATAAATGGAATAAAAATAATGTACAGGAAATAATAGGAGGGAAAAAGGTGTTGACAATATTTTTTAACAGAAATCTGTTTAATCATATTGTTACGTTCTTGTAATACAACAACAGCAATACCGGTATACTTTTTTAGCAATTTGTACTAATGGAAAATCAGCCTTTCTGTGCTAATCTTAATTATGAAATCGCTTTCTTATTAAAGTTATCATAATTAAATTAGGGAGGTAATGTAATGAAAGGCTATAATGTCCATTCATTTAAGATGAGGTTCAGTGCAGTTGGGGTTCTTAGTCTGCTTCTTTTCTTGCTTATCGGATGTGCGAATAATACGAATGGTGAAGGGGAGAAGGAAATTAGTGTAATGGCGAATGTCCATACACCCCAAGTAGCGACAGACAGTCCTGTCCTGGATCAAATTGAAACAGCGGCAGATGTGGAATTAGACATCTCATGGGTGCCAGATGAAATGTATGATGATAAAATGAACACAGTAATCGCTACAGAAAGTTATCCTCGAGCGATGTTTGTAAAGAACTCAGATTCTTATAATAAAATGAAAGATTCTTTCAATGAGGAGGTTTATTGGGAGATAAGCAAATACATCGAGGAATATGAAAATTTAAGCAACTTAGATCCAGTCGTTTTAAATAACACAGCTGTAAACGGAAAGATCTTTGCGCTTTATCGTGAGACACCTTTATCAAGATGGGGCGTTATGTACCGCAAAGACTGGGCAGAGAACCTTGGAATAGAAGCGCCTGAAACAACAGATGATCTATATGAAATGTTCCGGGCATTTACTGAAGATGATCCTGATGGCAATGGAGAGGACGACACGATTGGTGTTACGCTAAATTCTGACCTGACTTACGGTGGATTTAAATTTGTCAGTTCCTATTTTGGCTCACCAAACAACTGGGGAGAAAAAGATGGAAAGCTGCAGCCAGAGTTTATGTTCCCGGAATATATCGAGACAATGGACTTTTTTAAGCGCTTACGTGATGAGGGGTTAGTGAATAAAGACTTTCCTGTTACGAGTAAAACAGATCAGACAGAAATGTTGACAAGCGGCAAATCAGGAGCACTTGTAGGATGTTTATGTAATGCAGTAGGTTTCCAGGATAGTATCCAGAATACAAATCCTGAGGCAGAATTAGATGTGCAGAATCGAATCGCTGTTCCTGGTGGCGTGCCTGGAACATGGTCTACTGCTGGATACGGTTCCGTTGTTTTATTCCCGAAAGCAACAAATAAAACAGAAGAAGATGTAAAAGAGACATTAGCTCTTTTTGATAAAATGATGGAACCTGAAATTTATAATGCAATCGCTTACGGAATTGAAGGCGAGCATTACGAATTAGTGGATGGAAGAGCGAAACGAATCGAGGGGGAAGATGTGGAAGCATCTTTTGAACAAAAAATCAGACCATTACTAGGCTTGGCAATTGGAGGGGAACTATCTATTGATGCATTAGAGCCGAGCTTTGTCAGTGATTTAGATGAAAAACAATATAACCAGACACAAGACAATAACGATATTTTAATTCATGACCCAACAGTCGCGCTTCATTCCAAGACTTTTGGTGAAAAAGGAGTCTACCTGCAACAGATTATCACTGATGCAACTTTCCAATATATGCTCGGAGAGATCGACTTGGCCGGGTTTGAAGAGGCTGTTGAGAAATGGCGTAAAGAAGGCGGCGACCAGATTACACAGGAATATAATGAACAATACAATGCATTACAGAACAATTAAACAAAGGATACAGGGGGACAAAATGATGAGTTACAATGTTAAAGATTTAACGGAAAAATATGGGGAAAAGATTGATGTTATTGTGGATCAGAATGATACGAATGCTCAAGGTGAGAAGGTTTACCCGTCATTACAAAAGGCCTTAAATGCAATAGGGGGAGATTCTGCTGTTATTTATATTGCAAAAGGCGTTTATCATGAAAAAATAGACATATCAAAACCCAATGTGACCCTTATTGGTGAGGATCGGGGTGAAACAATCCTGACTTTTGATGTGGCAAGTGGCTCGGAGAAAGCAGACGGAACAACATATGGCACATTTGATAGTGCCAGTGTCATTGTAAGAGCACAGAACTTCTCTGCATATAATGTAACATTTGAGAATGGTTTTGATTATATGACAGAATATTTCAAATCAGATGATGATCCGACGAAAGTCCCGCACTTACAAGCAGTTGCGTTTCGGACAACAGATCAAAGTGATCAGGTGAAATTAGAAAACTGCTGCTTCAAAGGCAATCAGGATACCCTGCTTGTTGACAGAGGAACGCACTATTTTAAAGACTGTATCATTGAAGGAAATGTCGACTTTATTTTTGGCGCAGGGCAAGCCGTATTCGAAACATGTGACATCATTTCCTTAGATAGAGGCGATTCTTTCCATAATGGTTTCATAACAGCTGCAAGTACCTCCATAGACACACCTTATGGATATATTTTTGAATCATGTAATCTATTAAAAGAATCTGCTAAAATGAGTAATGAAACCGTTTATTTAGGCAGACCATGGCATCCTGGAGGAGATCCAAATGCAGAAGCTAGTGTCTTATTCTATCAATGTAAGATGGATGCCCATATTAAGCCAGATGCATGGACAGAGATGGGCGGCTTCTCCCCGATGGATGCAAGATTGTATGAATATGAGAGCACAGGTGCTGGGGCGGCAGTCAGTCAGAATAGAAGAGTACTGAATGAAGAAGAGGCGGAAGCTTTTCGCGATCATTTAAGAAACCGTTGTGTAAGATAGTAAAGAGTAAAGGGGTGATCAGCTGTTGAATGAAACCGGACAACAAACGTCACTGAAATTTCAGGATGAAGATGTACCAGGGTTTTTAATTCATTATAAAAAGGACCATTCTCCAATGCCGATCTTTCATCGCCATTTTGGTTATGAAATTGTATGGCTGAAGGATGGAGAAGCATTGTATGTATTTGAAGAGAAAGTGTACCGTCTAAGGAAAAATACAATTCTAATTTTTAAAAGCTCGGAGTTTCATCGTGTAAGCTTGAAAGAAGACGTTGCTTATGAACGAGTTGTGGTTATGTTCACGGAGGATTTTCTCTCCTTTGATCACCCTGTTTTAATGAAGTTTTACGATTTTCTTGATCAGCTGCCATCACCAAACTTTTTACTGGACTTGTTTGTGTGGCATACAGAAAAACTGCAAAACATTATCGATAACTTATTGGCTGAGGACCAGAATGAAGAGAGGTGGCAGCAAAAAGCCGCTCTTGAGTTGTATTTGTTAGAATTGCTATTATTTCTTTGCAGGGAAATTAAAGATGCAAATAAGCGGGAACATCCATTAACCTTTGAGCAGCAGCAGGAAAATCCAGTCGCTTTGCATGATAAAATTATCCAGGAGATTAATGAAGTGTGGAATACCGATTGGAATCTAGTAGAGATGGCGGAGAATTTACACGTAAGTAAATACTATCTCTCCCACTTTTTCAAAAAGGAATTCGGTGTAACCATCCAAGAATATATTTTCCAGAGAAGGCTGTTTGAAGCGAATAAACTGTTAACAGATACTGAAAAGCCTGTTCATCAGATTGCAGAATATGTTGGATTTATGTCTGCGTCCAGTTTCATCAGGAAATATAAAGACAGAACAGGAATAACGCCTAATCAGTTTAGAAAAAATAATGCTCATAATCCAAATATCATGAAGTGAATTTCTAAATAATATCGCAAAAGAGAAGTATGCGCCATTAGGGGTATACTTTTCTTTTTTTGGTGTGTATAATACCAATGATAAAGGTATAGAAAGGATATAATAATAATGCGAAAATTGCTTTATTTTCTAATAACATTATTTGTTGTCGTTCTATTAAGCGCTTGTGGCCAAGGCCAGCAGAACACAACAGATAATAATACAGCGGAACAGGTTGAAATAAAAGATGGAGAAAAGCCTGTTGTAACAATGGTGATGGATAATGGAGGAGAGATCGTTATCGAACTGTATCCGGAAGTTGCACCGAAAACGGTAGAAAACTTTGTTCAATTAGTTGAGCAGGGATTCTATGATGGATTAACCTTCCACCGAGTGATACCTGGATTTATGATTCAGGGTGGTGATCCAAGCGGGGACGGTACAGGTGGTTCTGGTGAAACCATACCAGGCGAATTTGAAAGCAATGGATATGACAATCCGCTTCTTCATGAAGAAGGAGTGATTTCGATGGCAAGAAGTCAGGATCCGGATTCGGCAAGTTCCCAATTTTTTATTATGGATGCCGACTCGCCGCATTTAGATGGTGACTATGCTGCATTCGGCAAGGTTATCAGCGGAATGGAAGTTGTGCATGAGATTGCCAATGTAGAGCGAGGACGTAATGATAAACCTGTAGATGATCAGGTAATCAGTCAAATGACGGTAGAATTAACTCAGGAATAACGGACGTGCATTTAATATAGGAAGAGATATGTAAAGGAAGAAGGGGGAAAAAGTTTGACTTCAAATGTAGAGACATATGTGACAAGAATTGAAGAACTTGATCGAAAAGGTTCCGGCCGCTCTGTTGTATGGCGTGATGTCGGCAAAGAAAATCCGAAGAAATTAAAGTTAAACGTTCCACAAACATTAGTTGGGGAGAAGGTCAGGGTAACGGTTGAAAATCCGCGGAAGTGGGCAATTGTGAAGCCTGATGAACTGATGGAAACACACCCGGAGCGTGTAGAAGCACCTTGTCCGCACTTTGAACGATGCGGTGGCTGTGTTTGGCAGCATTGGTCTTATCAAGGACAGTTGAAAGAGAAAACCGATCATGTCAAAAGGGTAATTGATGAGCAAGGATTTAATGCCGAGCTTGTAAAAGATGCTATTGGGATGGACAATCCTTGGCATTACCGGAATAAGATGGAATTTACTTTTGCGAAAGACGGGTCGCTTGGACTTCATGAGGCAGGAAACTTTCGGGAAATTATTTCACTAGAAACGTGTTTAATCGCAGGCAAGGAAATGGTAGAGGCAACAATGGAAGTAGCTAGATGGGCAAAAGACCATCACTTGTCAGGCTATGATAAGGATACACATGAAGGCTTACTAAGACATTTAATGGTGCGCCAGTCCTTTGTAACAGGGGAGATTATGTTAGGATTATTTGCAACAGAATCACCTGATGGGAAATTAGCGGAAGCTTCTGCTGATTTAATTGCACGCATTACAGACCAATTTCCACAGGTGAAGAGTTTGTTATGGCTGGAAAACAGGGATTGGGCGGATCGGACGCAATCAGAGAATACACATGTATTAGCTGGACGTGATTTTATTTATGATGAAATGCTTGGTTATCGCTATCGTCTCTGGTTTGATACTTTCTTCCAGACAAATCCGCTGCAGGCACAGAAACTTGTAGAGTTAGCATTAGAAATGTCAAAACCGACAAAGCAGGATAAAGTAATTGATTTATTCTGTGGTGTAGGTACTTTTTCACTGCCATTTGCTAGCGTTTCTGGTGAGCTTGCCGGGATAGAAATTGTCGAATCATCGATAGAGTCGGCCAAACGAAATGCGAAGGATAATGGCATTTCCAATACGCATTTTTTGGCGAAAGATGCGAGACGAGGCATTGATCAGATACTGGAATCATTTGGTGTTCCGGATTTACTGCTGCTTGATCCTCCACGCTCAGGTGCAGGCGGTAAAGTGATGCGCCGGATTGGACGGGCTCAACCAAAGCAAGTAGTTTATGTATCTTGTAATCCAGACACTTTTGCAACAGATATAAAGGAATTGGCGGAGTTTGGTTATGAATTGAAGCAGGTACAGCCAGTCGATTTATTTCCTCATACCGTGCACGTGGAGTGTGTGGCACAGCTGGTTTTAAAGGATGAGTGAGGGGTGTTATAACCCCTCCACATGCTTTTCAAAAGCGTAGAAACTCTTCGTTGTTAAAGTATGAAAGTTTAAATGCGTATTTAGTTGTCCTAAGATGGCAGAGATAATAATAGCTGATTGTATTTCGACATTAGCTTTATTAGTCTCTGCTTTTTCTATTTCTAATTGTTGTCACTTTTCCTGCATTATATTAACAAACTCATCATAGTTCTGTTTTAAAATCCTCAAATATAAACCTCTGGAAAATATTACGCTGTGACTTAAATATACTTGGTTATCGTGGTAAGGCAGATATAATCTTCTCAATTCCTTTCTCTAATAGATGTCGGTATAAAGTAAGCAATTGTAGCAGAAAGAAAAGCAATAAGTAATGTAAGTAAAAAGGAAGTAAGACTACTATTAATAGTAGTTTCCTGAGATAAATTACCTCTCAAATTCCAAGCCTCTGCCATATCTGGAGTAAATGTGAATGTAAGAAGTATTCCGGACAAAACGTGGAATATTAAAAACAGTAATATAAAACTAATGGCAAAAATAAAATATTTCTTCACTTTTGACACCCCCTAATTTCATTAGTAAGTAATATCTTCCTACGAATGGGATAGAAAAAAGGTTTCGCTATTCCACTAAAGAGCGTTTGATGAATAAGCCTTTTCTAATGTCTCTCGAGGATAAACTAACAAATACAAACATATCGAAGGATGAATTTCAGGATCATGTTTAGTTATTTTGTTGCAGAAATTGATTATTTCATCAAAGGAATGGTTGGTTATTGATGGATTTATTATAACCATTTTTCCTTTTTATCCATAAAATTGCAGTTAAGACGAGAAAATAATGAAGAAATTTTTGATATACGAAAACAAAAAAACGAATTAGCATACTGAATAAAGGAATTTAATGTTAAACTAAAAGTAAAAACTTTATAAGCAAACGGGAGGATATACGCTATTGGAACTAAATAAAATTAGAAACGAATTGTCTGTAAAAGGAAAAAATGGAATGGGGTTTTTGTTGTCAGCTGTTGTAATCTGGTCAATAATTACAATTATTTTCTTACAATCACTAGACATCCAACAGAAAAACATATTTATGCTGTTTTCAACAGGTTTAATGTTCCCTCTGTCGGTAGCGATGTCTACTTTATTAAAAGTGGAATGGAAGTTCACAGACATTCCACTAGCTAAAATTGGATTATATTTGAACCTGGCGCAGATTATCTATTTTCCAATCCTCATCTGGGCAATAATAAAAAGTCCGAATGATGCAATAATGATTTTTGCAATTATAATTGGTGCTCACTTTTTTCCTTATGGATGGCTTTATAATACCAAATCTTATTATGTAATGGCTCCAGTAATATCAGTTTTGATTTTAGGTTTAGGTTTATTTTTAGATGGTGAAAACCTATGGTTAATACCACTGTCCATGGCTATTCTATTACTTATATTATTCATTTTGAATTACATAGATTATAAGAAAAAAGCTTAAGGATTATTTAATAGGAGCTAGAGTTGAAGATCAATACGGATCAGTGGCTCTAGCTCCTTTTTTCACGGATAAGAGTACAAAGAATAAGTATTTAAAAAGCATTTGGAAAGTTTTATGAAACATGATAAATCATATTTGAATTTTGTGGATGTATTTATTCAAATGTAACTCTCGCAGCCTCCACAATATCTTTTCTTCTATAAACGCTCAATGTAAGGCCTAAAAGAGCAGAATTAATCAGCAGCATCGTTCCTCCATAACTAATGAATGGCAGGGATACTTCCATTATTGGAACAATTCCAAAGCACATCAGAATGTTCCAGCAGGCAGGAACAGCTACTAGAGCAGCACTGCCAATCACTAATAATCTTCCATAATGATCTCTTGTTTTAAAAGCATTCTTTGCTATTCTCGCAATAAATATCAATAATATCAGACATAATGCAATTCCAACTATCCAGCCAAGAGAGTATACGAGATAAGGAAAAGCGAAATCCGTATGTGGAGCGCCAAGAAAATCTATATCATTGGAGTTATTACCGAACCACCCTGCCTGCGAAATGGCGTTATGAATGGCAATGTATAAATATCCTGCTCCCTGTGGATCGGCTTCTGGATTGATAAAGCCAAGTAATCTGTCAGATAATTCTCCACTGATAGAATTAGTGATTACAATTCCAATGATAATTATACCCATTAGTATGTTGGGAATGGCTAATTTAATGGCTAATTTTTTTTGCACATGCGAGAAAGTAAACATCGCTATCACACTGAAAAAATAAATAATACTAACCATAAAATGCGGGATCGTCATAAAGAGAAAAATAGGAATCCAAAACAGTAAAAACAGTAATACTTGTTTTATCAAACTGTTGAACTCATTAATTCTGTTAAAGATACCAGTCCACGCAAGGAAAAATAAGAATAAGGTTATTGCTGTCCCGTCAAGGGTGATGCCGCCAAGAGAAATCCATCTCTGCGCCCCATTTACCTCAATTCCAAATACCCCTATATAAAAGTGCAATAGCAAACCACCACCATAGAAATACATCCACCAGTTCTTTAGTTTTCTGTAATCAAAGAAAAGAAAGCCAATAATCACAAGAACAGCGAGGATATACCAGATTGCCTGCCGCCCCATATAGTAAGATGCAGATAATGAGACATCAACAACTTCACCGCCTAACAGAAGAAAACTAAAGCTTGCCATAATAGCAAATAAAAAGATAAGAGCCCAATCCATTCTCGGCTTATGAAGCTGATTTAATTTCTCTCCAATGGTAAATGGATTTCCCATTTCCTGTATTGCCTTTTCCTGTGCATCTTCTTTAGAAAATTCCCTCTTTTGAAAGGATTGGCTCAGTTCTTGCAGGTGATTGGTGAGCTCATTTTTAATCATACTGTGAGCTTCCTTAGATTTTACTTTAGAGGTGACTTTGCTCAAAAATTCTTCAAATTTTGTTGTGCCCATAAAGACGCCTCCTCAAGTAAGTGTTTAAGAGATACAGGCTGATGTGAGTTATCTTGTTTGTAAGCAGCTAAGTATTTTTTTCCTTTAGGAGTTAACGCATAATGCTTCTTATTATCCGACCAACTCGATGTAAGAATTTCTTTATTTTCCAGCAGATGCAATAAGGTGTAAAGCTGGCCTTCGTTATTTTGGAAAATAAGCTCACCCTTTTGGAAAAGCTGGATGGAGATATCATAGCCTTGCATTGGCTGTTGTTGTACAGATCCCAATACCGCCATAATCGTTTCTGCCTTCCACGTATTATATTGCTGCTGGGATTGATTGCTGCGAATTGCCTCTTTTACTGCATTTTTTCGTTCATCTGAAAAAGAAAAATCCTTAAAAACTGTCTTTTTCATTGAATTCTTTAATTTCATTAATGGATCATTCAATTGTTAAACCTCCTTGATCATCCTGTCTTTTAGCAATTCTTTTGCCCGCTTTAACCTCGTTTTTATCGTATTAATATTAACTGAGGTGATTTTGCTGATTTCCGCTAAAGGTAGTTCTTCATAATAATGCAGATATACTATTTCTCTGTATTTCAAAGGTAAATTCATGACAGCATCTGTTAAACTGTTTTCTTCTATTTTTGTTATAATTTCTTTTTCTACATGAGTGGACTTAGATGGTATCCAATCCAAAATTTTATCGTTCAACATTATTTTTCGATAATGCCAGCTTTTTAAGTAGTCCTTACAATGGTTGATGGCAATGCGGTATAGCCAGGTTTTCATTGTTGCCTGTTGATTGAATTGATTTAACTTCTCATAACACTTTATAAAAATTTCCTGTGTCAGATCTTCTGCAGTCGTCCGGTTTTTCACATATGTATAAGCGAGGTGCAGGATATCGTCGCTATATTCATGCATTAGATGATCAATTATCTGTTCTCTCTCATCCATCATATTTTCTTCTGTCACCGCCATTAGCTCCAGTTCATTCATAAAATGTTTCACCTCCTCTTCCATTTTAGACGACACTAAGCTGCTTTTGGTTTGAAAAAGATTAAATTTATCGTTAAAAATCTAGTTTAGGGGGTAGTTATGATGAAAATACAGATTTGCCAAGTGAATGGGAATTCTCTAAACTCCCATTTACAACTGATTTGGAATGGAAATTGGGAAGGATGATTAAGAACTATACATCAAAGTAAAAGCTGTGCTTGTTGATTTTTAATGCGCAAGTTAAAAAAGCAGATACCAAAGAGAAGGTAGGCTGCTTTTAAACAATTATGGAAGGTTAAAGAGAGATTCCCCTGTTTTAAGCGGCAAAGCTGAGGATGACAGAAGCATTATATACAGTTTCTCTGTTATTTCAAAACAGTCCCCTTATCCACGATCACCACACAATTCTCATGCTGATGCAAAACAGATGCAGGGAATTCTTCTGTTATTTCCCCTTCAAGTAATTGGTTATAAGCCTCTTTTTTTGCCTCTCCAGAGACTAATAAGAGGATCTGTTTGCTTTGCATAATAGTCTCAATGCCAGCTGTAATGGCCTTTGTTGGAACTTGGTCAATCGTCTCAAAAAATCTGGCATTAGCTTCTCTTGTTGATTGATCAAGTGTGATAATATGAGTTCGTTCGGCAAATGAAGTGCCAGGTTCATTAAATCCAATATGACCATTTTCGCCAATTCCGAGAATCTGCAAATCAATACCGCCTGCATTCTTTATTGATTGCTCGTAATGGTCACATTCTTCCTGCAAGTCAGGTGCCATGCCATTAGGGATATGAATATTTGCCTCTTTTATATCAATATGCTGAAACAATTGCTCATTCATAAAATAATGATAGCTGTTGGGATTTGATGGGGTTAAGCCAACATATTCATCTAAATTAAATGTTGTCACGTTTTGAAAACTTAGTTGCTTCTCATTATAAAGATTGATCAATCCCTTATACAAGCCGATGGGAGTGGAGCCTGTAGCTAAACCGAGGGTAGCGTCAGACTTACCGTTGATTGTATCTGCAATTATTTCCTTTGCTATTTTGCTCATATTTGAATAGTTTTTCGCTTTCATAATCTTCATGTTTTCACCCCTTATAAGCAATTTCCCCATGGCAGATGGTATAAGCTATGTTCCAATGGTCATCCACGATGAGAATATCGGCATCTTTTCCTGTCTTAATAGATCCTTTTTTCATTAAAACATTCGCTCGTTTAGCTGGATTGGTTGATGTCATTTTAATAATACCTTCCATGGTTGCATTGGTTAGTTCTACTATGTTTTTCACTGCGTCAATCATCTTTAATGTACTGCCGGCAAGTGTTCCATCGGCCAGAACGGCCCTGTTATTCTCTACCGTAACTTGCTGCCCGCCTAAATCGTATGTTCCATTCTGCAGTCCTTTGGCGCGCATGGCGTCTGTGATTAGCAGTAACCGGTCACTGCCGATATTCTGATAAACCATTTGCAGCATTTCTTCAGATAGATGAACTTTATCAGCAATTACTTCTGCATACATATTATCCAGCATAAATGCAGCACCTACTGCACCAATGTCGCGGTGGTGAATCCCATTCATTGCATTACAAAGGTGGGTTAACTGTGTGACGCCTGACTCTGCCGCCTGTTTAATTTGAGCAAAGCTGGCATCTGTATGACCAGCTGACATATTGACAGATTGATTGCTCAAATACTCCATGAATTTATCCGCCTTATCTAATTCTGGTGCAAATGTAATTGTCTTAATTAATCCTTGTGCGTCCTCTTGCCATTCTTTAAAAATATCAATGTCAGGAGGGGAAATATAACGATGTGGTTGAGCTCCTGCTTTTGCTTTTGAAATAAAGGGGCCTTCTAAGTGAATCCCGATTATTTCGGCAACACTGCTCCTGTTTCGGTAATTTGCTATGTTATGTAGTGCTTTTTTTATTTGATCAGGTGACTGTGTGATCGTTGTCGCAAGAAAGCTTGTTGTTCCCTCGGACGGCAATTTAGTTGCCATCATATCAAGTGCTTCAGGCGTTGCATCCATCACATCAACACCATAGGCACCATGGATATGCCCATCAATAAATCCTGGAATTACTTTCATTCCATTGGCGTTAATAACATGTTCCACTTTTGCTGAAGAGATTTCCTGATCTGATATAAGAGCAATCTTTCCGTCCTTTAAAAGGATTGCACCTTGCTCTATTACTTTCTCTTCTGTGTAGATCCTTGCGTTGTATATCAGTGTTGTACTCATAGCTTCCCACCCCTTTCTGAAAATAATGTATCATATATATGTATAGTTGTCTATACATTTGTGCGTCTATACATATTATCATGTTTTTGTTAAAATGTTATCAATATTATTAAAGTAGAAAGTGAGCTGCAAATGATAGATAAAAATTCTCCGTTACCAATTTATTATCAACTGGAACAGGCAATTAGAGCACAGATCCAACAAGGTGAACTCCAGCCTGGCGAATTACTTCCATCTGAAAAAGCCTATACAGAAAAGTACAATATCAGCCGAATGACCGTAAGGCAGGCGATAAATAACCTTGCACAGGAAGGCTTGCTTGTGCGAATGAAGGGAAAAGGCACTTTTATCGCTGAGCAGAAGATTCAGCAAACATTAAAAGGAATCACCAGTTTTAGTGAAGAAATGAAGCAAAAAGGAAAAAAGGCAGCTTCAAGAATCATTACATTGGAAGAAGTGAATGCAAATCCCTATATCGCTGAAAAGTTAGATGTAGATAAGGACTCGAGCATTTGGAAATTAAAGCGAGTTCGTTTAGCTGATCAAATACCAATCGCTTTTGAAACTTCCTATATGCCAAAAAAGATAGTAGGAGAAATAAAAGAAGAAAATTTCGCTCAATCTTTTTATGACTATGTTGAAAATACCCTTCAATTGAAAATTACTCACGGAAACCAGGATATTGAATCAACACTAGCAGAAGAAGAGGATAAAGAATATTTAGAACTAGAAGAGGGTTCCCCTATATTATTAATTAACCGTTTAACATATGTTGATGGCAATAGACCATTCGAATATGTGAGAACAGCTTATCGAGCAGATAAATATAAATATAAATTAAGTTTGCCAAGGTAAAAGGAAAATGGTGGGCATTCTTTCTTCATTGCTATATAATGAAGAGTATAATCTAAAAAGGCAGGAATAGTTAATGGCGGAGGAAAATCAAAATATAACCAGAATTGAACTTGATGGAAAAGAATATATATTGATCGGGACAGCACACGTCTCGAAGCAGAGTGCAGAGCAAGTGAAGGAAGTTATTGAAAGAGAACAGCCAGATTCTATCTGTGTGGAATTAGATAAACAAAGATATGAGTCCATTGTAAATGGAGATAAATGGAAGGAAATGGACATCTTCCAAGTTATTAAAGAGAAGAAGGCCACATTATTGTTGATAAACTTGGCGATATCTTCTTTTCAAAAAAGAATGGCAGCACAGTTTGGCATAAAACCAGGACAGGAGATGATTCAAGGGATAGAATCAGCTGACGAGATTGGTGCTGAGCTTGTACTGGCAGATCGAAATATTCAAATTACGTTTTCGAGAATTTGGGGCAATATCGGTTTTAAAGGGAAAATGTCTTTATTAACCCAAGTGTTAGCAGGTGTTTTTTCAAAAGATGCCATAACAGAAGAAGAACTGGAAAAAATGAAAACACAGGATTCGATTGACAGTGTATTAAGTGAATTTACCAAAAGCTTCCCTAAATTAAAGGAACCATTAATTGATGAACGGGATCAATATTTAGCCCAGAAGATTAGAAAAGCACCAGGTGAGAAAATTGTGGCAGTATTGGGTGCGGCCCATGTGCCAGGAATTACAAAAGAGTTTCATAAAGAACATGATTTAAAGGCATTAACAAAATTGCCGCCAAAATCAAAAACACCGAAGATTATCGGCTGGGCAATCCCGCTTGTTATTATTGCATTAATTGCCTACACGTTTATAGCTAATCCAATGGACGGCTGGCAGCAAATCATGAGTTGGCTGATTTGGAACGGCGGTTTTTCGGCTGTAGGTGTTATCATTGGTTTAGGTCATCCATTAGCAGTGCTGACAGCATTAGTTGCTGCACCGATTACCTCGTTGAATCCGTTAATGGCAGCAGGCTGGTTTGCAGGTTTCGTACAAGCACTTGTCAAACGGCCCAATGTATCTGATTTTGAATCATTGTCAGAAGACGTTTTTACTGTAAAAGGGTTTTGGCGAAATAAGGTAACAAGGATTTTATTAATCGTCATTTTGGCAAATCTCGGAAGTACTGTTGGAACAATTATAGCAGGAACGGATATTCTTCGAGTATTCTTTGAGAATTTATAAAAAACAACACGAGAAAAAAGAAAAGAGCTTCCCGCAGGGGCAGCTCTTTTTTGCAGCTTGCAAATTAATAATATACTTCAAATTTCTCTGAAGAAATTAATTTTACTAACTTTATATTTTCTGTAGCTAATTGCGCATAGGTTACTTCATCTTGTGCATTGAAATAGTTGCCATCATTATACTCCAATAAACCAAATGAATTAGCCAGCGCTACATACCCGCGATATTCATCACTGATGTCGTCTGCACCTTCGAAGTCATATTGGAAAGTATCGTGTTGTTGAGCTACATATTCAAGTCCTAAAGTGTGTATATACCAAGCAGACAACTCTTCCGTTTTAATCGGTTCATCAACATCAAATGTACTGCTTTCTGTATCTAATATACCCATTTCAACTGCCTGGATTATAACAGGATACAGTGGATGGCTTTTTTCAATATTTGTGAATGGAGAGTCTGGTTGTTCTTCGAAATATGGATCTTCATATACATGGGTGATAGACTTTATTAAAATTTCTAAAGCCTCTCCTTTTGTAACAACAGCATCTCCATCAAAGTTATTAAGATCTTCAACAGAAATAATATTGTTGTTAATTAAGAAATTAAGTTCATCTTCGGCCCATTGGTGATTCACATGAATGTCTTGGTTCGTACCATCAGGTGATTCGATGTATGGAGCATATGTTTCCCATTCACCTGTAACCGCATTAAAGAACAATGGGTTGTCACTGTCGGCTCTTAAATAACTTAGCTTATATTGTAATGTTTGACTTTCTTCCTTCATGGAATCAGAATTCTCGTTGATATAATATAATTCAAGGTCAATTTTGTCCTTGATAGATTCTAGCGCATCTGCTTCATTGACTGCCTGATCTGCTGCTGGCCATTCTGTAATATTGGAGCGGTCTTTACTTAAAGATAATAAAGATCCGTCACTATTGGAAACACGTACACGAATACTGTCACCTTCTACGATAATGCCGTTTTTCACTCTCGGGAAATTGAAAGAGTAGTTGTCATTATAGGATCTGTACATATCATTACTAGTCACTGGATACGCATACTCTTCCATATTAACATAGGCATATTCCTGAATGTATTCTACCGCTTTTTCCAGGGCATCTTCTTTAGATATTTCTGTCTCAGCTTGCTCCGAGCCATTCGTTCCTGCTTCGCCATAAAAATCGAGCAGTTCACCCGTGTTTTTACTTACGGAAACAGCAGAACCAAATCCGCCGTTGTCATCCATGTACATATAGTTTACATCAAATACTTCTGTCCCGTCAGGATAGACTCTTTCGTAAACTTGCTCAATATGAAGAGTTTTCCCATCAACGGTCGGTTCCATTATCCCTTCTACTAATTGCCTTGCTTCTTCTTTTGTAATTGGTGCTGCTTCTTTTGAACTTCCTGTTAACATTTTCACTTGTTGTCCACTATCAGTAATTTCATCTGCATATTCGCCATTGATATAATATTTCCCATCCTTGGCAGATATCCCGTCAACTGTTGGAACTTCACGGTATGTCAGATAAGCTTTACTGCTGTTTCCTGTTGTATAATCTGGTAACACTATGTATTGCAGTTCGATGTTAAGCTCATCTTTTAACTTATTTAACAGGGTATTTTTATCAAGTATATTATTAGTAGATTCATATTGTGCGGATTCATGAGGATTGGAAGAACTAAATTGGCTTATCTCACCATTTCCATAGACGGAAAGATAAATACTTTTGTCTGTTACTGGAATATCATTTTCTAATCTGTTAAAAGTGAAACTATATTCAACTGGTTCTGTTAAAGGACGATTGGTCCCGTAATAATAGCGGTCTGCAGCGCTTTCATTCAGTTCGTAATCGCTCCCGTAACCTAGTTCATTTATAAATTCTACCGCAATTTCTCTTGCTTCTTCTTTTGATACTTCTGGAGGATAAAGTGCGTCAGAATTTTCCTGGGAGTGAAAACTGAAATGAGATAGTTCTAAATCTTCACTAGTAAATTCAAAATTAGCATTCATTGAATCTTTCGAGTAATAGATATTATAAAATTCAGTATTTTCTTCCTCGGGATAGTGAGAGTAGAATTCCATATGGAAATCTTCATCAGACCCTTCTGCAAACTTATCTGGGAACATTTCTTTAATTCTATCAATCAGTTGTTCTTTTGAGACATCCCCTTGTTCAGCTGCTTCCGTTATTTCTTCTACATCTTCTATAACTGTTGTTGTTTCTGTGGCTTCCGCTGCACTGACTTGTGAGGCTAAACCACTAAGTGCAATGACAGATGTGATGGATAGTGTGCTTGCGAGTTTCCATTTCATATAAATAATTCCTCCTTTTGGTATATTATACAATAGTATAACACAATATATTCCAATAATGACCAGAAAATAATAGTTTTATATAAAAAAGCATTAGATGGTAGATCACCTAATGCTGAGAGATTACAAGATATCGGCAAGTGCCCCTCTTATGGTAGGGAATTGAAATTCATAACCCGCTTTAAGCAGTCGCTCTGGTACTACCCATCTGCTTTTTAAAACAAGCTCTGATTCTGTTCGGATTACTGTTGCCCCTAATTCAAGCAATGGTCTTGGTGCGGGGAGCCCATAAGGACGATGCAATTCTTGTCTTAATGCATTCATGAAAACATAATTCTGTATAGGATTTGGTGAAGAGCAATTAAATGCTCCTTCTAAATCTGAACGGTCTTTTAAGAATAAGCAGATCTGAAACAAATCTTCTACATGAATCCAGCTAAACATCTGCTGACCATTCCCCTGAATGCCGCCAAGGCCGAATTTTACCAGGTTTTTATATGGTGTGATGACACCGCCATCTTGTCCTAAAACGATACTAGTGCGTAAGGCGACTTGCCTTGTATCCTGTAAATCAAAACTGAAAAATGCGCGTTCCCATTTTTGAGCTACTTCTACAGAAAAACCTGTTCCATATTCACCGTTCGCTTCTGTCATTGGGCGGTCTTCCGCATGGCGGTAGATGGTCGCTGTACTGGAATTAATCCATAGTTTTGGAGGGTTTGTACATTTTTTTATTGCATCACCCAACAGTCTTGTTGTACCAACACGTGATGTCATAATCTCATGTTTATTTTTCTCATTATATCTGCAATTGACAGATTTACCTGCTAGATTAATCACCATTTCCGCATTCTCTAGCGCCTCTGTCATACCAGCCTGATCATCCCATGTAATGGCTGACTTTCTTCTTGAAATGAAAACTACTTCATAATCTAATTCTTCCAGCTTTTCTTTGAAATATGTACCGATAAATCCTGATCCGCCTGCTAATACAACTTTTTGTTTCATTCTGCCACCTCCACTGTATTTCTGTATTTATCACAGAGCTAAACGTCATTAAACTTCTTCCTGATCAATGTCTTACTTTATTATAATATTAAATCCCTTCCTTGTAAAAAATGTCTGAAAATTTCAGGAAGATTTGATATAATAAAAAATTAATCAGGTCGATTTAAAAAGGAGGGTATGTTTATGGGGAAACGTGCGCTTATTAATATTGATTATACGTATGACTTTGTTGCATCTGACGGAGCGTTAACATGCGGTGAACCAGGACAGCAGATTGAAACAAAAATCACTGAAATTACACAGGCATTTATAGATTCCGGAGATTTGACCGTGTTTGCAATTGATGTTCATGATGAAGGAGATCCTTTTCATCCAGAAACTAATTTATTCCCGCCGCATAATATTCGTGGTACAAAGGGAAGAGAGTTATACGGAAGCTTAAAAGACGTCTATAAAGATAATAATCAGAAGAAACAAGTATATTATATAGATAAAACAAGATATTCGGCCTTTGCTGGAACAAATCTAGAACTTCTGCTTCGTGAAAGGAATATAAATGAGGTACACTTAATAGGAGTATGTACAGATATATGTGTATTACACACTGCGGTTGATGCCTATAACAAAGGTTTTGAGATCGTGATTTATCAAGATGCCGTTGCTTCCTTTAACCAGGCAGGCCATAAATGGGCGCTTGGACATTTTGCACAAACACTCGGAGCATCTGTGAAAGAATTTGGAGGAAAATAAAAAATGACTTACGAAGATGATAGCTTAATGCTGCATACCGATCTATATCAAGTAAATATGGCCGAAACATACTGGCGTGATGGGATGGCAAATAAAAAGGCAGTTTTTGAATTATATTTTCGCAAACTTCCTTTCGATAATGGGTATGCTGTATTTGCTGGTTTAGAAAGAGTTCTTGATTTTATTAATAATTTCGGCTTTACAGAAAGTGACCTAACCTATTTAAAGGAAATCGGCGGCTATGATGAAGATTTTCTCGAATATTTACGTACACTGCGGTTTAGCGGAACAATCAGGTCTATGAAAGAAGGCGAAGTGGTTTTTGCCAATGAGCCATTAATTCGTGTAGAAGCACCATTGGCAGAGGCACAGTTAATTGAAACACCTTTATTAAACATTGTGAATTATCAAACATTGATAGCGACAAAGGCGGCAAGAATCAAACATGTTGTCGGAGAAAATGTTGTGATGGAATTCGGTACAAGAAGAGCACATGAGATGGATGCGGCCATCTGGGGGACGCGTGCTGCGTTTATTGGAGGGTTCTCAGCAACCAGTAATGTAAGAGCAGGGAAACTGTTCGGCCTCCCAATAGCAGGGACACATGCACATTCCATGGTTCAGGCTTACAGAAGCGACTATGAGGCATTTAAGAAATATGCAAGTACCCATTATGATTGTGTATTTTTGGTTGATACGTACGATACACTTCGATCCGGTGTCCCTAATGCAATCAAAGTGGCAAAAGAATTCGGTGACAGAATTAATTTCAGGGGAATCCGTCTTGATAGCGGGGACATGGCTTACTTATCAAAGAAAGCGCGCAAAATGCTGGATGATGCAGGCTTCCGTGATACACAAATTATTGCATCAAATGACCTTGATGAATATACTATCCTTAATTTACAGGCACAAGGAGCAAAAATTGACATTTATGGTATTGGGACGAAGCTGATCACTGCTTATGATCAGGCAGCGCTTGGAGGTGTATATAAGTTAGTTTCAATTGAAGAAAATGGGGAAATGGTAGATACAATCAAAATTTCTGCAAATCCTGAAAAAGTAACGACACCTGGAAGCAAACGGGTTTATCGAATTATTAACAATGAAAACAAGCATTCAGAAGGTGACTATATTGCATGAAAAACCGGAAGATGAAGAGAGATTAAAGATGTTCCACCCTGTCCATACCTATATTAGTAAATTTGTGACTAACTTCACAGCTAAGGATTTGCACCTGGATGTTGTTGTTGACGGCAAAGTAAACTATCAATCACCAAGTCTGCAGGAAATCCAGGACTATGCCCGTGAAAATATGGGATTATTATGGGAAGAGTATAAGCGGACAATGAAGCCGGAGGAATATCCTGTTGATTTAAGTGAACTCTGCTGGGAGAACAAGATGGAGCGAATTCAGGAGATTAAAAGAAAAGTAAAAGGAATGGTCAATCATAAATAAAGGAGTTTGTTAAAATGCGTGCATTACAGAAAGAGATTATTGCAAATTTAAAAGTAAAACCGGAAATTGATCCACAGGAAGAATTTCGCCGCAGTGTAGACCTTATTAAAGCTTATTTGAAAAAACATTCGTTTCTAAAAGCGGCAGTACTGGGAATTTCCGGCGGACAGGATTCTACTTTAGCTGGTTATATATGCCAGACAGCAATCAATGAATTGAATGAAGAGACAGGTTCAGACGACTATCAATTTATTGCAGTAAGATTGCCATATGGAGAGCAAGCTGATGAAGCAGACTGTATTGATGCATTAGACTTCATTAAACCGAGTAAAACAGTACGTGTCAATATTAAAGCAGCAGTTGATGCAAGTCAGGCAGCTGTTGAAAAAGAAATTGGCTCAATCAGTGAATTTGTTAAAGGAAATACCAAAGCACGGGAAAGAATGAAAGTGCAATATGACATTGCAGCAGCAGTAAGTGGTGTTGTTATTGGAACGGACCATGCAGCTGAAGCTGTGACTGGCTTTTATACAAAGTATGGTGATGGAGCGGCAGACATTATCCCACTATACCGTCTGAACAAACAACAAGGGAAAGCAATTTTGAAAATGCTGGGCTGCCCGGAACACCTTTACTTAAAAACTCCGACTGCAGACTTGGAAACTGATAAACCGCAATTACCTGATGAAGTGGCATTAGGTGTTTCTTATGAGGTGATTGATGCCTACCTAGAAGGTAGAGAGGTATCAGAAAAAGATGCAGAAACAATTGAAAACTGGTATCTTAAAACAAGACATAAGAGAGAAGAGCCAATTAGTGTATTTGATGAGTGGTGGAAATGATCCTGTAGCTTGGAAGTAAAACATGCTGGGACAAAACAATTTTATTCGCATCAAGGCCCGAACATATCAAAAAAATGTGTTCGGGTTGTTCATATAGAAACGGGTTCCACTATCGCTCTCGTAAAATTTTTGTTCGCACCAATAAGTGCAATATCTACTCAAGTACACTTGTCTTCTTCACAGCAGAATATTTGTCGATAGTATGAAGATAAAGAACAAATCCATGACATCAGAGCATGAGATTTGTCGATAAAATGAAGATAAAGAACAAATCCATGGCACCAGAGCATGAGATTTGTTGATAAAACAGAGATAAAGAACAAATCCATGGCATCAGAGCAGAAGATTTGTCGATAAAACGAAGATAAAGAACAAATATTTATCAACAGAGCATAGATTTGTTCAATAAGAGATAACATATAACAGATATGCCAACAATCTATAATGCGGATAGGAAATTTGACATTTTCAGCTGTCTCGGCTCGCGCTATTTCCGCTATAGTCTGCGTATTTTGACTACGCTTAGTATGGGCGTTCAGGTCCTTGCTCATTTAGTATAAGATTGACGAATGGAACAGTAAGGTGTTATAATTATCTCGAAATCGAGATAATAAAGATAAAAGGAGATGTAAAACTATGAACGGACTGAAAGGGTTACATCACGTTACAGCTATTACGAGCAGTGCTGAAAAAAATTATCAATTTTTTACTTATATATTAGGAATGCGTTTAGTTAAAAAAACGGTTAACCAGGACGATATCCAAACATACCATTTATTCTTTGCTGATGATAAAGGAAGTCCAGGAACAGATATGACCTTCTTTGATTTTCCTGGTATTCCAAAAGGATCTCATGGTACAAATGAGATTTATAAAACATCGTTTCGCGTACCAAGTAATGAAGCTATCGAATATTGGGCCAAAAGATTTGATCGTCTTGAAGTGAAACATACGGGGATTATAGAGCAGTTCGGCAAGAAGACTCTGTCATTTGTTGATTTTGATGAGCAGAACTACCAGCTTATTTCTGATGAAAATAACACTGGTGTAGAGTCTGGAACCCCATGGCAGGATGGCCCCATCCCGTTAGAATATGCCATCACAGGATTAGGTCCGTTATTTGTCCGGATTCAGGATCTAAATTACTTTAAACAAGTAATGGAAAAAGTCCTGTTATTTAAAGAAGTTGCACAAGAAGGCTCCACCCACTTGTTTGAAGTAGGAGAGGGCGGTAATGGTGCTCAGGTTATTGTCGAGGAAAATAAAATCCTGCCAATGGCCCGCCAAGGTTTCGGGACAGTTCACCATGCAGCATTTCGGGTTGATGATAAGAAGACACTGCTGGATTGGGATGAACATTATCGTAAATTTGGCTTCCAGACATCTGGTTATGTTGATCGCTTCTTCTTCCAATCATTGTATACGAGAGTTGCCCCGCAGATTTTGTTTGAATTAGCTACAGACGGACCGGGATTTATGGGTGATGAGGATTACGAAACATTAGGCGAAAAGCTGTCACTGCCTCCTTTTCTTGAAGAAAAAAGAGAACAGATTGAAGGAATGGTACGACATATAGATACTGTAAGAAGTGATAAGAAATTCGAAAAGGAATACGAATAGATAAAAAAGGCTTTCTTTCCAAGATGGAAGAAAGCCTTTTTTATTACATAGCTTAAATTTATCAATACCCTTTTCTTATATAACTAAAACAGGTAAATCTTAACAATCTCTTTACAAAAATAGAGTATTCACTTAATATCCATTACTTACAATAAAGGAAGTGATTCGAATAGTAATACATAGGGGGAAATATTGTGAAAAAATTATGGTTATTACTTATTGCTGTTCTATTTGCAACAGTGTTAGCAGCATGTGGTAATGCAGAAGAAGGATCAGCAAATGAAGGAAACGATACAGAAGCAGAAACAACAGAAACGGAAACTAATTCTTCTGCTAGTGAAGAGGAGCCTGCTGAAGAGGCGGCAAATAAAGCAATCGACACATTATCCATTGATTTTGTCCCGTCAAGAGAGCCGGATGAAATTATTACGGCAACAGAGCCATTAAAAGAATTATTAAAAACAGAAATGGCGAACCTGGGATATGATATTGGCACAGTTGAAATCAATGTAGGTACAAGCTATGAAGCTGTTGGTGAAGGATTAGTAGCTGGAACAACGGATATCGGACTAATCCCTGGTGGGACTTATGTTCTTTATGATGATGGAGCAGAAGTAATCTTAACAGCAACACGTGCGGGATTAAATAATGATTCAGATAATGCAAAAGACTGGAATGAAAATAAACCGACAGAACCAAGTGATGAGCAGGTAACATATTATCGTGCATTAATGATTGCAGGCCCTTCTGCAAAAGGACAGGAACTTGCGGAAAAAGTAAATAATGGTGAAGAGTTAACATTTGAAGATGTAAACAGTGCGAATTGGGCTGTAATGTCAACATCCTCTCCAGCTGGATATATTTACCCTGCTATATGGCTTCAGAACAATTTTGAAAAAACAATTTCTGATTTAGACAATGCCGTTCAAGTAGATTCCTATGGAAGCGCGTTTGCAAGAATGGCACAAGAGCAAATTGATGTAATGGTAACATATGCTGATGCAAGAAGAGATAATGCGGAAGCATGGCAAGGAGAGTTTGGACGTGAAGGAACGATTTGGGACGAAACGAACGTTATTGGTGTAACACCAGGTATATATAATGACACAATCAGTGTTAGCAAAAACTCAGAAAAAATGACAGATGATGTAAAAGCAGCAATTCAACAGGCATTTATCAACATTGCAGAAACGGATGAAGGGAAAGAAGTTATCTCTATTTATAATCACGAAGGTTATCAAAAAGCAGAAAGCTCTGACTATGATAACGAACGAAAAGCACAAGAAATGGTCCAAAACATGAAATAATCAGGTGAATAAGATGAAAAAAGAGAACATCAGCCTGGTGTTCTCTTTTTCTCACGAATCTTTCAAAAGTAGATTTTCATCAACTAGAAGTAATTTTCTAATAACCGGAATGGAGTTTTAAATATGATTGAATTTATAAATGTAGATAAAGTTTATCCTAACAAAGTAAAAGCACTGCAAAATATTAATTTGAAGATTGGTAAAGGTGAATTTGTTGCCGTCATTGGTTTGTCAGGTGCAGGGAAATCCACATTAATCAGATGTATTAACAGGATGCACGATATTTCCAGCGGCCAATTAATTGTAGATGGCGTCGATGTGAAAAAGCTAAAAGGGAAAGAGATTCGTAAATTCCGCAGAAGAATTGGGATGATCTTTCAATCTTTTAATCTTGTGACAAGAACTACTGTCATAAAAAATGTGCTTGTATCTTTTGTTCCTCAATTATCTTTTGTCCGAAAGATAACAGGCCTGTTTGCAAAAGAACAGAAAATAAAAGCACTAACTGCATTAGACCAGGTTGGCATTCTGGACAAGGCATATGTCAGGGTTGACCAGTTATCTGGCGGACAGCAGCAACGTGTAGCCCTTGCAAGAACATTGGCACAAAATCCGGATATTCTGCTGGCAGATGAGCCGATCGCCTCATTAGATCCAGTTACATCGAAACAAGTAATGGAGGATTTTAAACGAATCAACAGAGAGATGAATATCTCTGTAATTATGAACATTCACCATGTAGAGGTGGCATTGGAATATGCTGATCGAATTATTGGTGTAAGGGAAGGGCAAGTTGTTTACGACGGGAAGTCTGCAGATGTAACAGATGATGTGCTTGACCATATCTATAAAGGAAAAACAGAGGAAGTCATGGAAGAAGTAAAAGGAGAGCAGGCTTATGTATGACAAGATCTTTCCACCGAAGAAGATTCTTTTGCCTAATGGAAAAACAGTTTTGGAAAAAAGAACAAGAACACCGCTTATTCTTATTCTGATCGGAATCGGAATCATTTTATCATGCGAATTTACCAATTTTGATATGAACCAGTTAATCGATAGATGGGATGAGTTCTTTGTCATAATTGGTGAGATGATACCACCTAATTGGGAAAGTCTCCCAGATGTATGGACACCATTAATGGATACAATTAAGATGTCTCTGCTTGGCTCATTACTAGGGTCATTGGCTGCTATCCCTGTAGCATATTGTGCCGCATCCAATATTGTTTGCAGCAATGTGATCAACACAATTGCCAAAGTTTTTCTCAGCATTTTAAGAACACTGCCTACATTAGTTGCAGCATTAATTGCAACATTTATTTTTGGTTTAGGAACATTAGCAGGTACTGTGGCCATCTTTTTATTCACACTCGCTTATGTTGGTAAACTGCTGTATGAGCAAATTGAGAATGCTGGTATGGGGTCATTCGAAGCGATGGAATCCCTTGGTATGACTAGAGTACAAGCATTTCGTAATGCCATATTTCCGCAAATTCTGCCAAATTACTTATCCACATCCCTTTTCTGTTTTGAAGGGAATGTGCGCTATTCTGCGATCCTGGGATATGTTGGTGCAGGTGGAATCGGACTTTTATTAAAAGAAGGTATAGGCTGGCGTGATTATGCAAGTGTTGGAATGATTCTATTAGTACTTGTGATTACTGTTTTAGTTATTGAAACAGTTAGTGAATATTTCAGGAAAAAGTTAGTATAAAAGGGGCTTTACGAAATGAATTTAGTAGAAAAACAATTATATGCCGCACCAAAAAGGTACTGGTATTATGGTACATTATCTGTTCTTATCATTCTGCTGATTGCCTGGTCAGCTAGCACAGTCGACTTAAGTAATATAGAACAAAATGGCTGGTCAATAGCTGGCAGCATTTTAGCAGGGATTGTTACACCAGATTTAGAATTATTATTCACCTTTAATAAACAAGGTGTTGCATATTTATTACTTGAAACGATATCCATTGCTTTCTTAGGTACAATTATTGGTTCCATCTTAGCCATTCCTTTGGCGTTTCTTTCTGCATCCAACATTGTGCCAAAACCTGTAGCGTATTTGACACGATTACTGCTTATTTTTATTCGGACGATTCCAGCATTAGTGTATGGGTTGATGTTAATTCGTGTAACAGGACAAGGACCTTTTGCAGGGGTATTAACGATTGCCCTTATCTCCATTGGAATGTTAGCAAAATTGTATGTTGATGCAATTGAAGATCTAGATACAAGTATTCTAGAATCGATGACTTCAATTGGTTGTACAACATTTGAAAAAATTCGCTATGGAATTGTACCACAGTTATTTTCTGTCTTTTTGTCCATTATGATTTATCGTTTTGATATGAATTTGCGGGAAGCTTCTGTGCTTGGGTTAGTTGGAGCAGGTGGGATCGGTGCACCACTGCTTTTTGCAATGAATGCCTACAGATGGAACGAGGCAGGTTCTATTTTAATTGGACTGGTGATCTTAATCTTAATTGTTGAACTATCCTCCAATAAGATTCGGAATAAGTTAATTAGAGGATAAAAACGACAAATACATATACAAGTGTGTCACTAGGCAAATATATATTGTCAGCTCCTGCGGAGGAAATACTGTCATTTACCCAAGGATATGAGTGCGACATCTACTTTAGAAAAGCGCAAAGCGCCCGTTCTGCCCCGACAAGCTTAAGCGAAACTGCGACGTGGCGACCTTTGCCACATAGCAGGGTCGCTTAAGACCTCGAGGGGCAGGCGCTTGGAGCTAGACATCTCCGTTTATACTTTCTTATCTGTCAAGAGAAAACCCTGGGTATTGTCTACTTTACCATTGCAACACCCTCAGTCTCCGCGGAAGCATAAACCGATTCCTGTGGGTCTTAGGTTGTTGTTCAAGGCCACTGAAAAAAATATGATGTATCTTAAAAGAATAATGAAAAATGATGTAATAACAAAGAAGGGATCTCCTCAAATGGGTGGAAGCTCCCTTCTTTATTATTTGTTTGAAGGTTATCACAAATGTTTAGCCAAAGGAGCAGGAGATTTGTTGATAAGAGCCAATATCCAACGATCCGGACAGTAAATTTGGAGGACTTTTTCAGTGGCCTCTATATTGTTTGCTCAGTTTTTTTATGACGGTAAAAATACACCTCAATAGTAATAGGTATATCCTAACTTCTCCAAATCCATGAAATCCGTTATGCTTAAGATATTGTATACATAGACTCACTAAATAGGGGAGGCTGCTTTTGATGGGAAGGGTGAACATATCTTTAAGAAATCAATCATTTTATCTAGATTATTCACGTGGCTATGAAAATACGAAAGACATGGATAACTATCATTTGCACCAAGATTATGAGATTTTCTATTTACTTGAGGGTGAAAAGGTATTTCACGTGAATGGTATTGAGTTTATTGCTGCAAAAGGGAATTTAATCTTTATTGATAAAAATGTGTTACATAAATCATCTGTAAAGGATAGGAATTTCCAACGGCTTGTGATTAATTTTCGCGAAGAATTTATCGCGGAAACTGATTGCAAATTAATTGAAAAATTATTTAAAAATGGCCCTACGATGATTAAGATGAAGAATGAGCAGCAGCTGCACTATATATTCGAAAAAATGTTACATGAATATCATTTAAATGAAGAGAGAAGTGAACAATATCTTCGAATATTACTATCACAATTATTGATAGAATCTGAACGATCGCTTCAAAAGATAAAAGAGACTAATGCTGGTGTAAGATTAAATAAGGATTTTCCTGTAATTGACAAGATTATTACTCATATAAATGAACATTTTTATAAAGATATAAATTTATCTCAACTTTCTCATGAATTCTTCTTGCATGAACAATATATTAGTAAGTTGTTTAAACAAACAACGGGCTGCAGTTTTGTTGAGTATTTGAACGCTATTCGTATTAATGAAGCGAAGAGATTACTGGTAGAGTCAAAGATGAAGGTTGCACAGATTGCAAGGAACACAGGATATGCAAACCATGTGAATTTTTGGAGGGCATTTAAAAGAATGACAGGTGTATCCCCAAATGAGTACAGAGAGAAAAATACATAATTGTAAGCGTTTTATAGGAAAGAGGATAAAATTTGTAATCTTATCATT
>NZ_ML762427.1:123030-142746 GCF_009498735.1 Gracilibacillus oryzae | reverse complement strand
AATGAAACCGAAAACAATATATGATGAGAGGATATGATTTTATTGAAGAAGTTTATCTTGTTTCTGTCTCTCGTGCTTATTAGTTCTATCCTGTTTGAGGGGACTTATGTGCAGTCAGCTGCTAAATCAGAAAGAGTGTTGGCATTTCCTGGCGCAGAAGGTGGCGGGAAATATACAACTGGCGGCAGAGGTTACGATGTGTATGAAGTGACCACAACCGAAGATTACGGTGAGGGAGAAGAACCAATTGAAGGATCGTTAAGAGATGCGGTCAGTGAGGATAATCGGACAATTGTTTTTCGAGTTTCTGGTACCATTCATTTAAAACAGCCCTTGAGAATTGAACAGAAAAACCTTACACTGGCTGGACAAACAGCACCTGGTGATGGAATAACGGTAGCAGGATATGGTACGAATATAAGTGGGTCTGAAAATATTATCATTCGATATTTAAGATTTCGACCTGGCAGTGAAAACCTGGAAACGGAGTTTGATGCATTTGGTGGAACAGATATTAAAGATGCCATCATTGATCATGTATCAGCAAGCTGGGGAATAGATGAAGCCTTTTCCTTTTATCGCAATTAAAATACAACCGTACAATGGAGTATTATCAGTGAAAGTCTGCTGATTTCCGGCCATTCGAAAGGTCGTCATGGGTATGGGGGAATATGGGGCGGTGAGAATGCGACATTTACTAATAATCTGATAGCAACACATATAAGCAGAGCCCCTGCTCTCGGGAATAGTGGTAATGAAATTCACCCAGTCTCACATGCTGACCTCACAAATAACGTTATTTATAATTGGGGTTTTAATTCCATGTATGGCGGAGAGAATCAGCAAAACAATATTATTAATAATTACTACAAACCTGGTCCTGCGACATACAGAAATGTAGATCAAAGAATTATAAGTCCAGGCAGGGATGGGACTCCAGGATGGTTTTATATTAATGGTAATGTCATGCATAATAATGAAGATGTAAGTAAGAACAATTGGTTAGGAGTAGAAGATGTTAAAACAGATGTGACTTTCAGTGAGACCCCATATCCTGTGCTTGGTCATGATGAGTTAACGATTAAACCAGCGGAGGAAGCTTATGAGTTGGTATTAAATCGGGCTGGTGCCACCTTGCCAAAGAGAGACGCGGTTGATGCAAGAGTTGTTAATGATGTTAGAAATGGTACAGGACGAATCATTAATAATGAATGGGAAGTTGGCGGTCATCCTGAAATGAAATCAACTGCTCCTCCTGAAGACACAGATCATGATGGTGTACCAGATGAGTGGGAAATAGAGAATGGCCTGGATCCGCATAATGAAGAAGATGGAAAGGTAATAACAGAATCAGGATATTCCAATTTAGAATTATATCTAAACTCTTTAACCGATATGAATCATGAACCAGATAATCCTGGCGTGGAATTAGTGTCACCTAAAGCGGACAGCGTGCATAAAGCAGAAAAAAATATTTCTTTCCAGGTAGCTTTAGAGAATAAGAAGAATATTAAAAAAGTAGAGTATTACCAAAATGATCAAAAAATTGGTGAAGCAACAAATGGATCTTTCCGCTTCACTTGGGAAGATGCTCCTGATGGAACGTGGTTTGTATCAGCAAAGGCGATTGATAATCAAGGCAATGCAACTCAGACGACCTCTACCGCCATTCATGTAAATGCTAAAAATAATACGGAATGGAAATCAAAAGATATTGGTCAGGTTGATGTAAAAGGAAATGTAAGCATTAGTGAGGATGTATTAACAGTGAGAGGCTCTGGAAGAATAATAGATGATCAGGATGCTTTCCAATTTGCCTATCAAAAGCTAGAAGGTGATGGTTCCTTAGTAGCCAAGGTAGATGAAATAACCAAATTTAACAATAATGCGATTTCTGGTTTAA
The DNA here is from genome assembly GCF_009498735.1 of Gracilibacillus oryzae. GTDB lineage: Bacteria > Bacillota > Bacilli > Bacillales > Amphibacillaceae > Gracilibacillus > Gracilibacillus oryzae. Next base: position 140,843 of record NZ_ML762427.1, on the reverse strand, counting down.
TGATAAGAGAAAAATTAACCCCTGATGCAAAAACGGCGATGATTAGTACCTCTGTCATTAAAGCAGACAAACAAGATTCTTTATATGCTGTGCATTTTTCCTATCGAGAAGTAAATGGGATTGATATTGTCGCACCTGGTAAAAATGATCGACCAGAAGAAAATGGAGTACCTGCTCTCTTAAATACAAATATTCCGTACTGGTTGAAAATTGAGCGATCTGGAGATCAATTAATCGGATATGCTTCTGAGGATGGAGAGGAATGGACGGAAGTAGGCAGAAGAGAAATAAGTATGTCAGATGAGGTTTATATTGGATTTGCTGTAGATGGGGCGAAAGAATCAAATGAATTGATCCATTATACAACAGCTGAATTTTCACAAATTAAAATGGAAGAACAATAAAAAGGAAATGGGGCTTGCATCATTCAAAACCTTTTAAGGTTGTTGATGCAAGTCTTTTTTTGAGGCAAAGAAAGTATAAAATTAATCTTTGTGATATTCGCTGACAGAAACGGGCGCTTGCCCCTTTGTTGGGGTCTTGGAAAAAGTAGTGTTTAACTCCTCTTGCTTATCAATTCATCTTAGTAAAATAAGATGAATCATTTTCCCGCACGCTGCGGTATGGATGCTTGTACCGGGGAGAGCCCGTCTCTGCATCAGTTATAACAGAACAAACCATTTCGATATAAGCTCAACAAATCCTTTATTATCAGCAATCTATAAGAATTGCATAGTAAATGGAGAAATAGTTGATTGTTAATTTCGCTGCTCTGACGGTATGATGATTCCAAAGAAAAGAAAGGGGGGAGTGTATGGAAGAGCAAGCAAAAGTACTAGCTCAAAATAAAAGCAGAAAACAATTGTTGTCAAATCGTTTAGTTAAAAATATCAGGAAACACTGGGTATTATACTTAATGATCTTGCCAGGCATTATTTATTACATTGTTTTCAAGTATATTCCGCTGCTGGGCAGTGTAATCGCATTTCAGGACTATCAAATTTTTAATGGGATAGCTGGAAGTCCCTGGGTAGGGTTGGACAATTTTATTCATCTGCTTAATTATGAGGATTTCCATGAAGTGTTAAGAAATACAGCGTTAATTGCTCTATACCAGTTAATCTTTCAATTTCCGGCACCAATCATTTTAGCATTATTATTTAATGAAGTAAGAATACTGATTTTAAAGAAGACGGTACAAAGTTTGTTCTATCTTCCGCACTTTCTATCATGGGTTGTTGTAGGTGGAATAGTGTTTGAATTATTAGCAAATCAAGGAATTGTTAATGCGATTCGGGAGATGTTTGGCTATGCACCAATTTTATTTATGCAGGAAGAAGCCTATTTCCGTACCATTGTGGTTATCTCCGGCATATGGAAAGAAGTTGGTTGGGGTACGATTATCTACTTAGCAGCAATCACTGCAATCAATCCGAGCTTGTATGAAGCAGCAGTTATAGATGGAGCAAATCGCTTCAAACAGACTATCTATATCACATTGCCACTACTGCTTCCAACAATTACTGTATTATTCTTATTAAATATTGGTAATTTCCTTGAGCTTGGTTTTGATCAGATCTTTAACTTATTAACACCAATGACCTATTCTGTTGGTGACATTATTGAAACATATGTCTACAGAGCCGGTGTACTTCAAGGTCAGTACAGTTTAACGACAGCAATTGGGCTGTTCCAGTCAGTGATCGGATTTGCTTTACTGTGGATTTTCAACCGACTAGCGAGAAAATCAGAACAGGGGTTGTGGTAAATGAAACTAAGTATTGGAGAAAAAGTTTTTCAAGCATTTAATTATATTTTGTTAATCGTATTGGCATCAACAATGATTGCACCGCTCCTGCATCTCTTAGCTGTTTCGTTCAGTTCGCCTATCGCTGCTGATACGAAAGAAGTATTCTTGATTCCAGTTGATTTTACGTTAGCGACTTGGAAACATATCCTTCAAAATGAGGTGCTGTGGAGAGCATTTGGTGTGACAGTATTTATCACTGTTGTCGGAACATTTCTCAGTATGCTTTTCACTGTTTTGACAGCGTTTCCATTATCACGGAAAGAGTTTATGTTGCGAAAGCCAATTATGTTAATTATGGTTTTAACAATGATATTTAATGCACCAATGATCCCTTTCTTTTTAACGGTAAGAGAAGTAGGTTTAATGGATTCGATTTGGTCATTAATTATCCCGGGATTAATTAGTACTTTCAACATGGTCATCGTCAGGACATTCTTTATGAATATCCCTAAAGATCTTGATGATGCAGCACGTATAGATGGTTGTAATGAATTCAGATTATTGTTCCAGATTTACTTACAGTTATCGAAGCCTGTATTAGCAACGATCGGTCTGTTTTATGCAGTTGGTTATTGGAATACATTTAAGACGGCTGTTCTGTTTTTGCGGAATCCTGATCTTTGGCCATTGCAAATGCGTTTAAGGGCATTCTTCACCTCAGAAGAAGAGATGGCGGCAGTTGATTTAATAATGGGTGATTTCGATTTTAATACAACTACTTTGAAAGCGGCTACAATTATTTTTGCAACTATTCCTATTGTTATTGTCTACCCTTATTTACAAAAGTATTTTGTTAAAGGGGCAGTACTTGGTTCATTGAAAGAATAAGCAATTAAATTGGGGAGGTTATATTGTGAAAAAGAACTATTATGTATTCATGTTAGCTGCGTTTTTGATGGCTTTGTTATTGATTAGTGGTTGTTCTTCCAATGAGGAGGCAAGTGAGACACCAGATGAATCGGGGGAAACAGGCAATTCAGAGGGTTCGGATGAAGCGGCAGTCGTTACTGTCTTCAAAAGCCATATGGGGAAAGGAACAAAACCTGACAGCAGCAGTGAACATTTGCAGTATGTAAAAGAAAAGACAGGAGTGGAGTATGAATTAATGACAACACCTCCAGGTTCTGATCCGGCCGAATATATCAACCTGATGATTGCATCAGAAGATTTTCCGGATATTTTAAGACCAATTGGTGGGGTTGAACAGACATTAATTAATCAGGGCGGTGCATTAGCATTAGATGAATTATTGCCAAAGTATGCACCAAATGCGTGGGAGAAGATTCCTGAGGAAGCATGGAATATTGTAAGAACAGCATCACCTGACGGCAAGATATATTATATTCCAAAGGTATATATGATTCCGGAGCGAGCTGCACTACTAAGAAAAGACTGGCTGGATGCAGTGGGAATGGAAATGCCGAAAACGCTGGAAGAATATAAGGAAATGTTAATTGCCTTTCGCGATCAAGACCCGAATGGAAATGGAAAACAGGATGAACTTCCGACAAGCGGGAGAGAATTCGGACGCTGGATGGATCACTTATTTGCCATGTTTGGTGTAGCGATGTGGGAAGGTTATCCAGAATGGGATATTTATAATGGTGAGATCAATTATGCCGGCACTTCTGAGAATATGAAAGCAGCTATTGCCTTTATTCGCGAGCTGTATGCAGAAGGTTTATTAGATAATGAGACCTTCTTAAACAAAGGTGATGTATGGGCAGCAAAAGTTAATAATAACCTTGTGGGCAGCTGGTATCACCTTCCAGCGAACTTGGGAGAAAAAATTACGGCACTGAGAGAAGGAAACACAGAACCTTATATTGTTGGTCTGCCGCTTCCGGAAGTGGAAGGATTTGAAGGATTTATTACCCAAAAGAGCATGGGTGAACCAGAGTGGATTATTCCAAAAGCTTCAGAAGAAAATGCTATTAATGCACTAAAACTTCTTGATTTCTTCTATAATCCTGAAAATGAGGAATTTGTAACATATGGAATCGAAGGCATGCAGCATGAGGTGGTTGATGGCGAAAAGGTATTATTACCATCATCAGATGAAAAGCCGCTTGTGCTCGGAATGGCGAATTTTACAACAGATGAAACAATGAAAGTAAGAATTGAGAACTCTTTCCCTGAAGAAGAGCAGCAAATGATTACTGATATATTTGAAGTGAGTAAGGCTGACGCAAGAAGAATTGCAGGAGACGGGATGCCTTCCACTGTTTATGAAGGATATCCGGATATTCAGTCACATAAATTATTCCAGGAATATTTAACGAAGATCGTCATTGGTGAGTGGCCGATTGAAAAATTTGATGAATTTGTTGAGACATGGAATCAATCTGGCGGTGAAGAAGTAACGAAACGTGTTCAGGAATGGTATGAAAAAGCAAAATAGAATCATTTCACTCCTTCTCTAAATATGAGAGAAGGAGTGAATACTTTTGAAATGGTATTGAACGAAAATTAATTTACCAAAGACTTCTATCATATACTATAGGTGAGTGTTCATAAAGTCGGCAAATTAGAAGCAAGAAGGTCGAGGCGGTGCAGTGAGGAGCAGCGGAACGTATGGTCTGAATACGTGAGAAGCGGACTCGCAAACCAACGAAGAGATTCGCCGCTTATTATTTGGTGACTTTCTGAACATCCTCTATAATAAGAAAAACGGATAATGATAGAAAGTAGGTGAGTTATTATGAAAGGGTTACCAATTATGTTGAGGAGGAAATTATCCAACACACAGACAAGACTGCTGTTAGTTGTAATGATTCTGGTTGTATTTATTATCATGATTGTTGGCTTTTCTTCTTATTACACGTCCCGAGAGGTTTTACGACAGGAATTAAATGAGCCACAGGTGCAAATGTTGAAAATCAACAAGAATTATATTGATGAGTATTTGATCGACGCAGATCAAATTGCAGTGAAGTTAGCGCTTGACCAGAATGTTTATCAATTTTTAACAAATAACGGGGAGAGTTCCTACCAGAATGTTAGAAATATCTATAATAAATTATCAACAATTTCTCAGAATTCTTCTGTAGTTCAAAGCATTTATATTTATCATATTAATAAAGACAGTTTTGTTGCTGTTCCACAAGGATACAGTTCAAGCAGTATGACCTTTAATGATGCAGAATGGATCAATGTTCTGGATGAATTGAAACAAACCTCCATGATTGTGAAATACCGGGACTTGCCAGAGGGTGCCAAACATAAAGGGTCAAATATAACGCTGTTTCGCAAAATCAGTATAAGAGGCGAAGCAATGGGGCTGATTGCTGTAAACTTAGACCAGCAGGAGCTTTTTTCCAAACTGAAGTCACCTGATGAAACCAAATCCAACAGTATGCAATATATTGTGGACCAGAATGATACCGTTCTCTTTCAATCAAGCAATCATGTCTTTGATCAAGGAACCGTGGAATATGTAGAGCAGAGAATAAAAACAGATAACTTAATGGATCTCAATTTCGATGATAAGATTTTATTAACAAGTCAGATAGAATCGAATTATGCTGGATGGAAATATATATCCGTTGTTTCACAAGAGAGTGTCCTCGCTAAATCGAAAACGATAAGAGATGTTGTGATTCTTGTATCGTTTATTGCACTGATATTAGGCGGTATTGCTATATTCTTTATTCACTCTATCGAATTAAGGCCGATTCGACGATTGAAAGAGCTCTTGGCTGTTGATGATAAACATGATTACCAAAGAGACTTGATTTATCTTGAGAATATTATCGATGATTTGGTAAGTGATCATGCACACTTGTCTTATCTCATCAAAAAAGTAAAATCTGAAGCAAAATCCAAATTTGTTTATGATATCTATATAGGTAAATTAGTGAATAAAAAAGAAATATCGGAAAAGTGGCAAACATATTTTACGGAATGGTCGCATCAATCGATTCAAATACTGGTGGTATCGATCGATAATTATCCAGTATGGCGCAAAAAAGTCACGGAAAATTATCATCCGGTAGTGAAATCTGGTATGGCAAATATAATTGCCGAAGTTTTATCAACACATTTTCTTGTAGAATCTGTTGATATCGGGGCAGATAAAATGGTATTTATTATTCAGCCAACAGAAGAACAGGTGAATTTAATCAACCATTTAAAGATAGCGCTTTCAAAGGTGGAGGATATTCTTAAGTTTTCCGTGTCAGTCGGGATAAATGAAGCTTGTGTCAACATTAAAGATGTTAAAGTTGCGATGAATCAGGCGGAGGAAGTATTACAATACCGGGTGTTAAAAGGTTATGGAAATGTCTTTGTTTATTCAGATGATACGATCAGCCATTCCAGGTTCCTGTTAAAAGCGGATCAGCTGATAAAGACGATTACGAAAGCAGATCCAATGCAGCAGATTGAAATTATCAATAATATGCGGGAACTTATAAGTAGAGAGGCGATCCAGCCAAAACAAGCATTTTATGTGCTGGAGAAGGTGAAAGAAGAAATATATAAGGATGATAAAAGCAATTCGTTTGTTTCAGATATCGAATTGCAGACAATGGATATTGATGATATTTCCGAATGGATGAAAAGCATCATTTCAGAGAAAATCGAGAATATAAAAAAATTAAATGAATCGAAAAAATATATTAAGTGTAAGCAAATGGTCCAATATATGACCGAACATTTAAATGAACCAATTGGCATACCGGAAATTGCAGAATCAGTTGGTGTCAGTGTCAGTTTAGCTAGTCAATGGTTTAAGGAAGAAATGGATGATACGATCTATGGATATTTTACCAGATTAAGAATGGAGCGTGCGCAGGCGTTATTATTGAAAACAGATACGAAAATAGCAGATATTGCGGTTGAGGTAGGGTACCAGCATGAGAACAGCTTTATTCGTAAGTTTCGTGAATATTATGATATGACACCAGGAAAATACCGCAGGACGAAATCAGTTCTGGCAGAAACAGATCAAAATGCAAAGGGAGGAATATAAATTGGATAGAAAACGAATTATAAAGAAGCATAATCCTAAGATTAACCAAGTGGAATCATTATCTCCATTATCGCTTGGCAACAGTAATTTTGGCTTTAGTGTTGATTTTACAGGACTGCAATCCTTTCCGCAATTGTATGAAACCCCATTAGGTACACAGTCCAATTGGGGGTGGCATTATAGTAAAGGCAAAGGGCTCTTTGGTGAGCAAGATATCGAATACCAATTATATGAGCACAATGGCCGTCATGTACCATATCCGATGAAACCTGGTAATAAAGAAGAGGCTTATCACTGGCTGAGGCAAAACCCGCACAGGATACAACTTGGCCAAGTATCATTCCAGTTCATCGATGGGAATGGTCAGCAGGTAAACACAAGTGACATTACAGAAATAAATCAAGAACAGGATTTATGGTCAGGGATCATCACAAGCACATATAAAGTAAACGGCCAGGAAGTAATGGTCAAGACAGTTTGTGATCCAAAGTCAGATACATTAGGGATCAAAATTGTCTCCCCTTTGTTGGAAGAAGGCCGGATAAAGATCATTCAATCATTTCCTTGTCCTGATGTTCATCATAACAGCTGGGCTGAGGCAACGGATTTAACTTGGGAGAATCAAGACAGACATCAAACAGAAGTAATAAACGACAATGAACAGCATGTACTCCTTAAACGCGAAATGGATGATGACTATTATTATGTGCAATGGGAGAAAGGTGACGCAGCATTTACAAGCATTGGCATCCATCAATATCAACTCACCCCTCCACAAACAAATGAATATAGCTTTACCATCACTTACAGTCCTGTCAAAGAAATAACTGTACATACATTAGAGGAGATATTCCAAACTTCCCGGCAGTTTTGGCAGGATTTTTGGCAAAGTGGTGCCTTTGTTTCCTTTGAAGGCAGCAAGGATAAACGAGCGGATGAATTAGAACGAAGAGTGATCATGTCCCAATATTTAACGAGGATTCACAGCAGTGGGGAGATTCCGCCACAGGAAACAGGGCTAATGTACAACAGCTGGTTTGGAAAAGCCCATCTGGAAATGCACTGGTGGCATGCTGCACACTTTCCTTTATGGGGGAGAGCAGAACTCTTAAATAGAGGTTTGCAATGGTATAACGACATATTGCCTCTTGCAAAAGATCTTGCCAAAAGCCAAGGGTATGAGGGAGTGCGATGGCCCAAAATGGTCGGTGTTGACGGGAAACAAAGTCCATCACCAGTTGCGCCAGGTTTGATCTGGCAACAGCCGCATCCGATCATGCTGGCAGAATTACTATACCGTGATAATGAATCTTTAGCAGTGCTGGAGCAATATAAAGAAATTGTCTTTGAATCAGCAGATTTCATGGCAGATCTGGTTGTATGGGAAGAGGAGAGTAAAGCCTTTGTTCTGGCACCTCCATTAATACCAGCACAAGAATGTCACCGGATGGAAGACTCAAAGAACCCGCCATATGAAATAGAGTACTGGAAATATGGGTTAGATACTGCAGTAAAGTGGGCAGAGAGATTAGAAGTCGAACCAGACAAGAATTGGATCGATGTTGCTAATTCCTTAAAGAGACCACGAGTGGCGGATAATGTTTATTTAGCTCATGAGAACTGTGAGGATACTTTTACGGAAAAGAACCATGATCATCCTTCAATGGTTGCGGCGTTCGGTATTTTATCTGGTTCATTAATTGATAAAGAAATCATGAGAAATACGTTGCAAAAAGTTAAGGATGACTGGCAATGGGATACAGCGTGGGGATGGGATTTTCCGATGTGTGCGATGACAGCAGCCCGACTGGGAGAAACAGAGCAGGCCGTTGACTTTTTATTAATGGATCGAGTCAAAAATACGTACCTGCCAAATGGTCATAACTATCAACGGAAAGGATTAACCGCATATTTACCAGGCAATGGCGGGTTGTTAATTGCCATTGCGATGATGATTGCAGGCTGGGATGGAAGCGGTTCTGAAAAATACCCTGGTTTTCCGAAAGATAATTGGGTCATTGATGCGGAAGGATTTCAACAATATATCTAAATTTCCTAAAAGGGATGGGTAGCAATGTTTGATAATACATCAGATCGAAATAAGCTGGTCTTGCAATATCCAGCCTCATGGTGGAGAAATATGTGGCGGGAAGCACTGCCGGCAGGCAATGGGGAAATCGGTGCAGCGGTTTATGGAGCCATTAAAAAGGAGACGATTTTACTCAATCATTCCGGGTTATGGCATATGGGTGTAAAAGGAGAACTGCCAGATGTCAGCCATACATTGAAGGAAACCAGGGAGCTGATGGATCAGGGAAAATTCAATGAAGCGAATTGGCGTTTAACGAATGAAGTAAAAGCGCGTGGTTATTTTTCTAAGTTAGCAAGTCCCCTGCCGCTTGGGGATCTGCAAGTAGACATGTCGTGTGAAGCTGGATTTAGTGATTATTCTCGGGGAATTAATATGGAAACAGGAGAAGTGAATGTGACATGGAATGAAGGCGAGAAACGTTTTAACAGAAGTTTATTTGTTTCACACGCTGATAATCTCATTGTCTATAAGATGGAAGCAAATAGGATAAGTTCAATCAATGCTAAGTTAGGATTTCGTCTCCATCCAACAGATATGCCAAGACTTCAGGATAGATATGATGAATTAAGAAGTACAGTTGTGACTAAAGCAGAGGGTTCCTATCTTTTCTATAAAGCTACCAATGAAGATGGAGAGGATTTTGGTGCGGTTTGCAAAATTTACATGGAAGGCGGCCAGCTTGAAACAGAACAAGAAGAAATAAGTTGTTACAATGCTGACAGATTGATAGTACTTGTGAAAGTTTTTGCTAAGGGAGACAGTGAACAGCAATGGTCTCAGCTAAAGAGTGAATTGGACGAAATGAGCGGCAATTATGAAAAAATGCTAAATAAGCATTTGCAAATCTATCAGCCACTATATTTTTCTTCTAAATTACAGCTGACAAATGATAAGGCAGAATATTCAAATGAGGAATTGCTGTTACAAGCATATAAAGGAAAAGCACCAACAAGGCTTATTGAAAAATTATGGTCCTATGGCCGGTATTTATTTATCTCTGGAACAAAAGCTGGTGCACAGCCTTTCGCAATGTATGGACTATGGCATGGAGATTATCAATTAATGTGGAGTCACCGGATGGCAAATGAAAATATTCAAATGATGTATTGGCATGCCTCTGTTGGCGGATTATCAGAATTCAATCATACATTAATCGATTACTATCTCAGCTTAATGGATGATTTCCGCGATAATGCGAGGAAGCTGTATGGCTGCGGTGGTATTTATATCCCTGCAGGGTCGACACCCGGTATTGGAAAACCGAATCAGTTAGTACCAGTCATAATGAATTGGACTTCTGCTGCCGGCTGGTTGGCACAACATTTTTATGCACATTACCAGTTTAGTGGAAATGAGAAGTTTCTAAAGGAAAAAGCATTGCCGTTTATGAAAGAAGCGGCGATGTTTTATGAGGATTTTTTAGTTACTGGAGACGATGGATTATACCAGTATTATCCTTCTGTTTCGCCAGAAAATACTCCAGGTAATTATATGCCTGTCAGCAACGAGCCAATTCCTCATCCAATGCCAACAGCCATCAATGCTGCGATGGATTTTGCCGTATTAAAAGAGTTGCTGGTCAATTTAATCGAAGGCAGTTCGCGTGTTTCAATGTATAAGGAAGAAATCTTGGATTGGCAAGACATGCTGGCGAAAATTCCTGACTACGAGATGAATCAGGATGGATCTATTAAGGAATGGATGAATGATCAGTTTGAGGATAATAATGAGCATCGGCATCTTTCCCATATTTATCCGCTTTTCCCTGGGAAGGAAATTATAAGAGAAGAGAATGAAGCATTGTTCAATGGTTTTCAAAAAGCTGTACAGAAAAGAAAACTTGGTGCACAAACAAGCTGGTCCTTTGCTCATATGGCCAGTATTTATGCAAGATTAGCAGACAGCAATCGTTCGCTTCAATGCCTGGATCATTTGTCGCGCTCCTGTTTATTGAACAACTTATATACCGTTCATAATGATTGGAGAAATATGGGCTTATCAATGGAGATTGAATATGCACCTGTTCAAATGGATGCTAATTTAGGAATTGTCAATGCGGTACAGGAAATGCTGCTGTATGTCTCTTCAGATATGATTAGATTTCTGCCTGCATTACCAGATGAATGGACGGAAGGAAATGTTGATGATTTTTACTTCTGTACAGGAAAGGTAAGCTTTGATTGGAATCTGACAGAGCGGAGATTTTTTGCCGAGATTATCTCAACAAGGAAAACAGAAATTACCATTTGCTTGCCGAATTATTTAACAGATTATGCCTGGAAGGGTAACGGGGAAGTAACAGAATCTGATTATGGAAAAAGGTACAGGCAAATTACGATGAAACCAGATCAGACATTAAAAATATTCTCTAAAGAATAGAAAGGGGATAAATATGCAGAATTCAGGGGTGCTTGGCGGCTTCTATGTTTTGGCAGATTGGATATATCGGTTTTGTATCGGAAATTTAATCTGGCTTGTGTTTAACATACCAATCGTTTTTCTTCTGTTAAATTTATTGCTGGCGGAAACGATGGGAGTTATTTTTGTGTTAACGGGGATGATTTTATTGCTTTCCCCATTTATTTTTTATCCTGCTACTGTCGCGCTCTTTTCGATTGTAGACAAATTCATCAAAAAAGAAGATGTGAGAGTGATACATGATTTTTGTATTTCATATAAGAAAAACTATCGAAGAAGTATGAAAATAGGCGCAGTATTTGCTGCCTTCTGGGCAGTACTGCTGATTGACTTCTTTTACTTAGTACAGGTTGGAAATACAGCTTTCGTCTACTTTTTTATTGTCATTGGGTTCTTTGCATTTATTTACAATTTACTGGTCTGTTCCAGTGTTAACTATTTTGATCTGCCCATTAAGAAATTATTTAGAAATGTTGCTATATTAATGTTTGGTCACCCAATCCTGTCTATGTCTCTTGGCTTAATCAGTGTCGTTTTTCTGTATGGATTAACGCAATGGGCAACAATTCTGCTCCCCTTTTTAACTGGATCTGTTATCGCGTTTTTGTCATTGCTTGTTTTTATTAAAATATATTTAGTGGAAAAACAGAAGCACTGATCCTGTTAATGATCAGTGCTCTCTAATGCTTTCTTCTTTTTTAACAGTGACTGAAATTCTTGCTCAAGTGCGTCTGTTGGTTCGATACTAAGTCTGCTTAACACATCGGTTAATTTTGTTTCAATAATTAGTTTTTGTTCTGCCAGTTCATCTGTGCTCTGTTTTTGATCTCTATTAAGATATTGCTTGTAGCTGCCATTGAAATACGTGAGTTTCTGTTCCTCGATTGAAATGATCTGTGTCGCTACCTTTTCGACAAATCTTCTATCATGAGAAACAAAGATAATGGTCCCTTCATACTCAATAAGCAATTTTTCTAATGCCTCCATTGCCTCCAAGTCCAGGAAATTGGTTGGTTCGTCGAGTACGAGCGTGTTACTGTCACTTAAAAACAGTTTGGCTAAAGCGACTTTTACTCTCTCCCCGCCGCTTAACACACCGACTTTTTTATATACATCATCACGGTAAAAATGAAGTCTTGCCAAAACGGTTCGTACTAACGTTTCATCATGTTTCGAGCTTTCCTTTACATTTTCAATGATGGATTTATCCGAATCAAGCAGTGATAGATCTTGCTTAAAATAAGCGATTTGGCATGCAGAAGAAATAGTAACACCATGTTCTTCCGCCATCAGTTTACGGATTAACGTTGTCTTGCCAGATCCGTTTTCTCCGATTATTGCTGCTTTATCGCCACCTTTGATAAGGAAGCTCGCATCATTCCACAGCTTTTTACCTCCGACTTTTCCATTCAGATGCCGGACCTGGATTAAATTACGTCCTTGGACTTTTGCTTGATGGGGAATGTCCATTTCAATAGATTTTTCTTGAAAAGGTTTATCCACTTTTTCAAGCTTTTCCAATCTTGATTCCATCGCTTTTGCTGTTTGCTGCAGTTTCTTCTGTTTCTTGGCAAAGTAAGGTTTGGCGCCAGTGATTTTGGCTTCCGACCGGCTTGTTTGTTTCGGTTTTTTCGTTGCGCGATTTGCTTTTTGTTCTTTTAATACAAGGGCACGCTCTAACTGTTGCTTTTTTGTCTGGTATTTCTCATATGCCTGTTCCTGCTGCTGTGCGGCTTGTTCCTTCTGCACCTGATATGCCTGATAATTCCCTGAGTATACCCGGATGGTTCCATCAGCAACTTCCCATATTGTTGTACAAACTGCATCAAGAAAGGCGCGATCATGTGAAATGACGATAAACGCACCTTGCCAGCGATTGATCATCTGTTCCACCCATGTGATATGTTTTGTATCAAGGTGTGTTGTCGGTTCATCAGCTAATAATAGGCCGCTTTGGTTTGCGAATGCCTTTTGGATATAATCCTGTGTAATTTCCCCACCGCTCTTATAACTGTCTTTCTCTTTTAATTGTGGAAGTAATTCAACTGTCGTATGACAAGTAATTTCGCCATTCTCCGGTTTTAGCATCCCGGCGAGTGTGTGTAACAATGTCGTTTTGCCTGTTCCATTCTTTCCAACTAATCCAATCCGATCCCCTTCGTGAACTTCCAATGTATCTATCTCCATTAGTTGCCGGGCCTGAACAGAAATAGTAAGCTGACTCGCTTGTAATAGCATGCTGGACCGCTCCTTTTTGTTAGGAGACAAATAAAAAAGTCCCCATATTCTGATCCAGAATAGGAGACATACTGATTAAAGGGTACACCAATAGAGTTAAATATACCTCTATTGACCTTATACCTTAGCAAATCTGTATAATCCTATTCTGAATATTTACCATAAAGACAGACTGATCCCTTTGTTATTAGGAACAGCTTTTTTTATGAAAATATTACTGAGAAATAGGATTATAACTTCATTGGCCTAAGGTTCACCCTTTCGTTTTTGTTAGTATCAGTGTATGTGAATTAGTAAATAAAGTCAAAGTATTATTTCTAACAGGTCAAAATATTTATTGAACTTCCGCTTATTCAAGCGTAAAATTATTTTATTAAGTATTACTTCAGGGAGGTTAACTATGAAAAGATACTTCCGTTCCTTAAGTATTCGCAATAAAATGTTCCTCACTTTTGCAACCGCTTACCTTCCCTGAGGGATATATAGTCAATAACAGGAGGGAATGAAATGAACATGGCATATTGGATCTGGTATCCTGGTGACTGGGAAGTGTGGCTGCATGAAAAGATTTCTGTACAAAGAGAAATGAGGGGTGCCATATATCCGCCATTTTGGAGGCTTGATCGGCATTACAGTTCCGTGATTTATAAATACAAATATGTAATTGATCAGCCTGAAATGATCGATATAGTCGCTGATGGTACCTTTGCTGCTTTTCTTGATGGGAGAGATAATTACAGAACAAATCAGGGGCAATTGCGTCTTCCGGCAGGAGAACATGAATTAACGATTACGGTCTATAACAGAGTAAATGTGCCAGCAATATATGTAAGTGGAGAAACTGTTTTTTCAAACGACCAATGGCAGGTCTCGTGTTATGACCAAAATTGGCACACTGTCGGCAATTGGAAAAAGGAATTCAATACGTCTGAGAAGATGCCGTCATTGTTCCGTCTGCCAAGAAAGCTAGAAGAACCGATTACGGTGGACAGGCGAAGTGACAGTATATTTATCGATTTTGGCAAGGAGATGTTTGGTTATTTACAGCTCGAGAAAGTGAAAGGAGAAGGCGAGCTGACCATTTATTATGGTGAATCTGTGGAAGAGGCAGAAGACAAGGAAAACTGTATACTGGTTGATAAGATTGCCTTTTCAGACGATGAGGAAAGTATGATGCTGGAAAAATCAAGGGCGTTTCGCTATGTGCAAATTGTACCAAGTGAAAAAATAATAGAGATTGGGAATGTCCATTTGCAGTATGAATATTTACCAGTAGAAAACCGAAGTTATTTTCAAAGCTCAGACTCTTTATTAAATCAAATCTGGGAAACTTCTCTTTACACACTGCATTTAAACACAAGAGAGTTTTTCTATGATGGAATCAAGAGAGATAGATGGGTGTGGTCTGGAGATGCGTATCAATCATTTTTAATGGATTATTACAGCTTCTTTGATTGTGATGTTGTCAAACGGACATTGACTGCTCTAAGAGGAAAAGACCCTGTTGTCATGCATATCAATACAATCTTGGATTATAGCCTATACTGGTTTATTGGAATCTATGATTATTATATGTACAGTGGTGATCTTGAATTTGTTAAGAGCCAATATGATCGAATGATCTCATTAATGGATTTCTGTTTAGCTAGAAGAAATGAGAATAGCATGATGGAAGGCATCGAAAATGACTGGGTGTTTGTTGACTGGGCTGATATTGATAATAGAGGGGAAGTCAGTACGATCCAGATTTTGTTATGCCGGAGCCTTCAAACAATGGCACTGGTAGCAGAGCTTTTGGAAGATGAGGAGCGAAAAATCTTCTATGAAAATGAAGCGGAAATGTTAAAAGATAAAATAATGGAAACATTTTGGGATGAGGAGAAAGGCGGGCTAATTCATCATCGGGTGAATAATCAGCGGAATGAGAAGATAACAAAGTACCCAAACATTTTTGCTCTTTCGTTTGGTTATTTCACAGACCTGCAAAAGGAAAAGGTGAAGCAGCAAGTGATGTTAAACCCACAAGTTCAGGCGATTAAAACACCATATATGCGCTTTTTCGAGCTTGCGGCATTATGTGAAGTGGGAGAACATTCTTTTGTATTAGATGAAATATCAGCATATTGGGGCGGCATGTTGAAATTAGGTGCTACTACTTTTTGGGAAGAATACGATCCACAGCTATCAGGAAAAGACCACTTGAAAATGTATGATATGCCATATGGAAAAAGTCTCTGTCATGCATGGGGCGCAAGTCCAATTTATCTTATCGGAAAATACTTCCTGGGAGTCCGTCCATTAAGTCCAGGATATCATACATTTGCTGTTGAACCTCATCTGGGTGGATTGAAATGGTTTAAAGGTACAATACCAATTGGTCAGGGAGAAGTTGAGATTCATATGAATCATGAGCAGATAAAAGTACGGACAACATCTGGAGCGGGTATATTAAAATATGAAAAAGATGGCAAACCTTTCGAAGTGACCATACCAAATGACAGCACATGGCTTCACGTAAACTTAGTTTAGCTTTTAACTCTTGTCATTTTATTTTATCGCTGATCTGTCTGTAATACCCCCGCTTAAAAATTCGGAAAACAGTAAGAAAGTAAGTGGGGGATAAACAGAATTATGCACCATGATAAGTTTCGCTAATGATCAGTGTTTCATAATCATATCCTCTTATAGATTATGAACCTTTTTCAAAACTTAACAACAAACCGACAATGGTTATTTCCTTCTGTTTTACATTGGGCTCTTTCTACTTCCTCAGTTCCGAGTAAGTTCTTGAACATATTCGTCTCACATTGGCAGGCGATATGGAATTCGCTTGCAACCGCAAAAATAGGGCAGTTATATTCCATTATTTCAAACTGATTATCATCGATATGGTTGAATTCTGCCATATATCCTTTTTCATTTTGTATTTTTACCATTTCCTCTACCTTTCCTTGGTCAGTAAGCTGTGTAAGACGCTCAGAATAATTTGTTATTTGGCGTGCTTCTCTTCGCTTGAAGAGCTGGGAAATGGAATCTTCTCCATGTAATTCCTGAATATCTTTTAAGAAATCAACACTGATTGATTCATAATTATTAGGGAAAAGCCGCTTTCCTTTTGTTGTTAAAAAGTATTTTTGAACAGGTCTTCCAACAGGCAGCTTCATCAGCTGAGTGGAAATAAGACCATCTTTTTCTAATGCATTTAAATGTTTTCTTATTGCCATATGTGTAATTTCTAAATAATCGCTTAGTTCATTAACCGAAAGAGACATATCTTTTTTTAGCTTTTCTAATATTCTATCTTTTGTTGTTTTCTCTAATTGTTTCACGGGAGCCCCTCCTAAGCTATCTTTTCCTGAGTTTTCTCCATTCTATACTATAGCAGTCGTTCCATAGAAATGAAATGAAAATTCACTCAAGCAGATTAGTTGATATATACATAATTTTGGTATATCTTTATATTATACTTTTTATACTAAAAAGTATAATAATTAATTTATGGAGGTTTTACATATGGGGAAATTCACTTTACCTGCACTAAATTATGCGACAGACGCACTGGAGCCGCACATTGATCAGAAAACAATGGAAATTCATCATGGGAAACACCATCAAACATATGTTGACAAACTAAATGCTGCACTAGAAGGTCACGAAGCATTAGCTGAAAAAAGTCTTGAAGAGATTTTGGCTGACCTAAATAATGTACCAGAAAACATTCGAACAGCTGTAAGAAATAATGGTGGGGGACACTTTAACCATACGTTATTCTGGGAAGTTATTGCACCAGGATCAAATGCAGATAAGCCAGAAGGTGATCTGGCTAAAGCCATTGATGAACAACTTGGAGGTTTTGATTCATTCAAAGAATCATTCTCTAATGCTGCAGCAAACCGCTTTGGTTCTGGATGGGCATGGCTTGTAGTGAATGCAGATGGTAAATTAGAAGTTACAAGCACACCAAATCAGGATAATCCGATTTCAGAAGGAAAAACAGCGATTCTTGGGATCGACGTTTGGGAACATGCTTATTACTTAAATTATCAAAACCGTCGTCCAGATTATATTGCCAGCTTTTATAATGTAATTAATTGGGATGTTGTTGCAGAGAAGTATCAAGCAGCATTAAATAAATAGTAGAATTTAGAATGGAAAGGTAGTTTAGCTGTCTTTCCGTTCTTTGTTTATTCGGAAAGGTGATTAGAATGGCGTTTGTTATTACAGCTCCATGTGAAGCGGAGAAAGCTGGGGAATGTGTTACGGTTTGCCCGGTAGATTGCATT
>NZ_ML762427.1:95943-123020 GCF_009498735.1 Gracilibacillus oryzae | reverse complement strand
CCAGATATCTGCATTGACTGTGGGGCTTGTGCAGCGGTTTGCCCAGTTGATGCCATTTTTGAAGAATATGACTTAACACCAGAGCAAGAGGTATACTTGGATAAGGCGGAGAAGTATTTTAATATAAGCTAGGACCATCAATATATGGTGAGAGAGAAAGTCTTGTAGAGGCAGAATTCTACAAGACTTTCTTTTTATTTTCTAAGGCTGTGATTGAAAAGTTCACAAAATGTTCACTTATGAGAAAAATTTATTATTGATATACTAATCACCTTACAAGAATAGAAAGGATGAGGCAAATGCCAAGAAATAAAAAGGAAAGTTTGATTTTTGGTGTAATCATGTGTATGGGAATGGTTTCCGTAATGGCAACTTATAATCTGTTAATGTTGGAGGACCTAGAGAAATTAACATTGCAAACTGTACTGACCGAAATTATAGCAGGCTTTATTGTAGCACTGATACTGGATTTATATATCGTAGGACCGCTTGCTAAGAAACTCACATTCCGGCTGCCTTTTGATAAATCAAATAAGGTCTTAGTTGTTTTATGTATGTCCACTTCTATGATTATTGGAATGGTGTTCTTTATGTCACTGTTCGGCCTGTTAATGTCTTACTTAGGCCACGGTTTAGACGGACGAGGCGTACTTAGTGCATACGGAACAATTTTTGTGAAGAATTTTATACTCGCATTTCCATTGCAATTATTAGTAATGGGCCCAATCGTCCGCTATATTTTCACAACCTTTGTCCAAAGAGAAAAAGTAGCATGATCTTGTGACCCGATGTATATAATGTTTACAATTTGTAAATAGATGATCATTATCTGTACAATGGTAGAAGCTATTTATGATTATAAACAGGAGGCATTCATGATGAATCAATCATTTAAGGCACTAGTTGTAAATAAGGAAAAGGATCAGTTTTCTGTCAATGTCCAACGTTTATCAATAGACGATTTACCTCAAGGGGAAGTATTAATCAAAGTCCATTATTCCAGTGTTAATTATAAGGATAGTCTTGCAGCAACACCAAAGGGAGGAGTTGTCAAAAACTATCCAATGATACCAGGGATTGATTTAGCAGGTGTTGTAGAGTCATCTGCTGATCCGCGTTTTAAAGCAGGGGATAAAGTGATTGCAACAAGCTATGAAATTGGTGTCTCCCACTTTGGAGGCTATAGTGAATATGCGCGCATTCCTGCAGAATGGGTTGTTCCACTGCCGGAAGGTTTGTCACTAAAAGAGGCAATGGTCATTGGGACAGCAGGATTTACAGCAGCATTATCTGTTTTGAGTTTAGAAAAGAATAACTTGCCGTCAAAAAGTAAGGTTCTTGTAACAGGCGCTACAGGTGGAGTGGGAAGTTTTGCTGTATCTATTTTGTCACGGTTAGGTTATGAAGTGGAAGCAAGTACAGGGAAAGATGAGGCACATAGTTACTTAAAAGATATAGGAGCAACCTCCGTTATTTCAAGGGACTCCGTGTATGAAGAGAAAATAAAGCCTTTGGATGAACAAAGATGGGCAGGTGCTGTTGACCCTGTTGGCGGTGAGCAGTTAGCAGCCATTCTGAGTCAAATCCAATATGGCGGGGCAGTGGCTGTCAGTGGATTAACAGGTGGCGCCAAAGTACCAGCAACGGTATTCCCTTTCATATTAAGAGGTGTAAATTTGCTTGGAATCGATTCGGTGTACTGCCAGATGGAAACAAGACGTAAAGTATGGGAATTATTGGCGTCAGATTATAAACTGGATAATTTAGAAAGCATTATTCAAGCGGAAGTAAGCATAGATCAATTGCCTGATAGTTTACCGATCCTATTAGAAGGAAAGGCGGCAGGCAGAATATTAGTAAAACTGTAGGAGTCCAATTTCGGGACTCCTGTTGGTCATTCTTCAGAAATATTAACCTGTTCAGCTGCAACGCAATTCATTGGATATATAACAGCTGCACTTGATTGATTTGCATTCTTTTTTGATGAGTGTAGCAAAATTAACAATATCATCCGGTGAGTCAAAGTTTTTAAATTGATTGGACACTGCCGCAATGGAGATGGAGACGAGTGGTATCTCTTCAAGAGTGCCACTTCGATTCTCTGCAATTACATAGCCCAGATTCTGGTGTTCCTGATTATAAAAAGTGGCGATAGACTGATCGAAGGTTGTGATAATCTCATCACAGATCTTATCAAACTCCCAATCATAAAGGATAATAATAAAATCATCTCCGCCTATGTGTCCAACAAAGCCTTGATACTGATGAGCGTGCGCCTGCAAAATGGAGGCTGTTTCCTGGATTACTTTATCGCCTTTAGCAAAACCGTAAACATCATTATATGTTTTGAAATAGTCCAGATCAATGTAAAGGATAGTAAACTTTTCTTTGGATGGCAGTTCCTGAATATTTTCATCGATAATTCGATTACCAGGCAGCTTGGTGAGTGGGTTCAATGATGAAGCAACTTGTGATTGTACACTGGCAAATGTCATTAATAAGGAACGAATCGAGATAACCCCATAGAGCAGTTCTGCTTTGGTGACGATAATATCATCATACAATTCATTAGAACCGCGATTCATTGCCTTTTCGCTAGCTTCAATGATGGAAGTATGATAGTCGAAACAAAGGATAAACTCTTTCATAAGAAGAGAGACAGGCCTGCTGATATACAAATTATAACCATACAGTGAACCAAGTTTTTGATAGAAATCCGTTCGTGTAATGATACCAACAGGTTTATTACTTTTTGTAATGACAATTCCGTGTGTGTTTATGTTTTCTTTGAAGAGTTGATCAATTTCACTGTTAGCTGTATCGGGACTCACCGAGATCGCATACTCGATAATATCACCAAGCTCAATTTTCATTTTTGGTACCTCCATTACGCACTCAAAGAATTAAATATTGTCCAGTAATATAATTATATATGGTGGTAGGCAGATAGTTCTATGCTCCTATAGGACTATTTTTAGTATAAAATACCATTGTGAAGTTCATGTTAAAACTTTGTAAAAAAATAAAAATGTATGTTGTTTACGTAATCAGCTATATAGTGTTTGTATTTTCATCATAAGTATAGCATATATTCATCACAGCTCTAACGTTTTCATAATATATAATAGGCACGAGCATAAGATATTTGTTAAAATAATAAGAGTTTCTGTTTAGAATGAACAAATAAGGAAGCGGCTTTTTTACATAAGAGAGGATGTTGTACATATGACATCAGTAAATACATTAAATCAGATCACCCCGGCATACGATCCCTGGGAAGCTTATATGGATGTCGAAGAATATGGAAAAATGACGTTAACCAATGTCGAATTCACCACAACACATTTATGTAACATGAGATGTGCTCATTGTGCTGTTGGTTATACGTTAAAAGAGAAAGACCCTGATGCGCTGCCATTCGATTTACTGAAAAAGAGATTGGATGAAATACCGCATCTTCGCACATTAAGCATCACTGGCGGGGAACCAATGATGTCAAAAAAATCGGTTCGGGAATATGTTGTTCCATTGCTCCGTTATGCACATGAGCGTGGTGTCCGGACCCAGATAAATTCGAATCTAACATTGCCATATACCAGGTATGAGACGATAATCCCTTACTTGGATGTGCTGCATATTTCTCATAATTGGGGTACACCTGAAGAATTTGCTGAAACAGGCTTTGCCAATATGGAGAGAAAACCTAGTGATGAAAATCGAAAGAGATATTTTGAGCGGATGGTGGAGAATTCACAGAGATTAGCATCAGAAGGTGTGATGGTCTCTGCGGAAACAATGCTAAATAAACGCACTTTCCCATACCTGGAATCCATTCATGATCATATTGTGGAAATGGGATGTATCCGGCATGAAGTCCACCCGATGTATCCTGTTGACTTTGCGAGTAACTTGCAAACATTGTCATTAGAAGAGATGCAGCAAGGGATAGAAAGACTGTTGAATCACCGCAATGAAGACATATGGATGCTTTTTGGCACATTACCATTCTATCCATGTAATCAAAATGAGAAAGAACTAGCTTTATTGCAAAGATTATATAAGGAAAAAAACGTTACAGTCAGGAATGATCCGGATGGCCGTTCAAGATTAAACGTCAATATTTTCTCCGGTGAAGTAATCGTGACAGACTTCGGTGACGATGAAGAACCTTCTTTGGGGAACATTCAAGATACAACACTAACAGAATCATATGACAAGTGGATGAAATCGAAAACAGCAAAATCGCTTAATTGTCACTGTCCTGCAGTGAAGTGTCTTGGACCAAATATTTTAGTGAAAAACACGTACTATCAAGGGGAAGACTTTACAAAAAGATCAGCTAATATAAAAAGGTAGAATTAATAATAGGCTAGTTACAATCAGCAGATAGTGACTAGCCTTTCTCACCGTTATCCGAGCGGAATTGTTTTGCCATTCTCTTATTAATATGACATTTGTCATGTTCAATATCTGACAGATGTGTCTAATAATAATCCCTCTTTTGTTTTAAACTAATGATACTAGAAAGTTTAGAAAGAGGGATGATGATGAGTAAAGCAAAACAAGCTCAATTGCGTAAAGATGTTATGCCATACGCAACTTCGCAAACGAAAAAAAGTGTTATCCAGATCATTAATACAATCATACCTTTCTTCATATTATGGATTTTAGCCTATCAAAGTTTATCTGTTTCGATATTCTTAAGTTTCGCATTTTCTATAGCTGCTGCAGGGTTTATGGTCAGAACATTCATTATATTTCATGACTGTGCCCATCAGTCATTTTTTAAAAACAAGAAAATAAACAGAATTTTAGGGACCATTACGGGAGTTATCACACACTTTGCATTTGAAAAGTGGAAAAGGGAACACTCGATACACCATGCAACCAGCGGTAATTTAGATCAGCGCGGTACTGGTGATATCTGGATCATGACAGTGGAAGAATATAAGCAAGCTTCACGCTTTGAACGGCTGCAATATCGTTTATACCGTCACCCACTGGTTATGTTCGGATTAGGACCTTTTATGTTATTTTTATACTCCAATCGAATTAATCGAAAAGATGCAAGGAAAAAAGAACGTTGGAATACGTACTTGATTAACATTATGTTAGTCATTGCTTACACAGTAATTGTTCTGACACTAGGCTGGGAAGCAGTTCTTCTCGTCCAATTGCCAATCGCTTATATTGCAGGCCTTTTAGGGATCTGGCTGTTTTATGTGCAGCATCAGTTCGAGGATTCTTATTTCGAGAATGAATCAGAGTGGGATTATGTAAAAGCTGCGGTTGATGGCAGTTCTTATTACAAGCTGCCTAAATGGTTAGAGTGGTTAACTGGTAATATAGGTTATCATCATGTTCACCACCTTGCACCAAGAGTTCCTAATTATAATCTGGATAAAGCGCATCAGGAAACACCGCCGTTGCATAAAGCAACAACCATTACATTGAAGACAAGCTTAGAATCTGTTCGTTTCAGGTTATATGATGAGGACCAGAAAACATTTGTCAGCTTTAAAGAAATGAAAAAACAGCTTGAAGAGAAAGAAAAACAAAAAAGAACCGTCCAGCCAACAAAAGCTTCACAAACGCTTCGTTCTTAATTCGAAGCGTTTGTTTTTGTTTTTACAACTTTCTGGAAGTGGTATAATAATAATGGTTCAGATAAGAAAGGGTGAAGGAAGTGCAGCACTGGTATCATATTTTTCCGAAAAATACAGGGTTAAGTTTATATATATGGATTATCTTCTGTGTACTGCCATTTTATTTTATCTTCCGCTCAACTTCTCTTATCGAAATAGGTGTTGGAATCGGTTTAATTTTAATATTTTTTGCTGTCTATTGGGTGACTTTTTCTTCTAGAGGGAAGCTCGTTTATACAGGAATAAGTATCGAATTTCTAATCAATATTACAATGGTTATTGTTTTCGGTTATGTCTATTTTGCTTTATTTACTGCTTTCTTTATAGGGAATATCAAAAGAAAAGCCGGATTCATTACGATGTATGTTATTCATTTAGTAACAACAGTGGCAGCTGTATTAATTGCATTCCTTATCGATTATTCCTTAGTCATCAGTCAATTGCCATTTCTTATTATGACGATATTAGGGATTATATTGATACCAATTAATCGGTATAACAGATTGAAACAAGAGGAATTAGAAGGAAAACTGGAAGATGCAAACCGCAAAATTGCAAGGCTTGCTATCATAGAGGAAAGAAACCGTATTGCACGGGATTTGCATGATACATTGGGACAAAAATTATCGATGATTGGTTTAAAAAGCGAACTTTCCAGTAAATTAATCGAGAAAGATAGTGAAGCAGCCAAGAAAGAAATGGAAGATGTACAAAAAACAGCCCGCCAGGCATTGAAGGAAGTGCGCGAGATGGTGTCAGAAATGCGCAGTGTCAAGATTGCCGATGAAATTGATCATGTAAAACAATTGCTTCGTGTCGCTCAAATTAAACATCAGGTAGAAATGAAGATAAAGGAAAACACGATCCCGCTATTTATTGAAAATGTATTAAGTATGTGTTTAAAAGAAGCTGTCACCAATGTTGTCAAACATAGCGAAGCAAACTTCTGCTCTATCGTCCTTGAAGAAAAGGCAGAACATTTCCTGCTGCTTGTTAAAGATAATGGTATTGGGGCAAAAGAGAACATATTATATGGAAATGGCTTAAAGGGGATGGAAGAAAGATTGGAATTTGTGAATGGAGACGTGCATATTAACGCTCGGAAGAAGGGGTTAGCATTACAGATTACGATTCCGAAAGTCATTAAACAGGTAGGGGAGGAATCCATTTGATTCGTATCGTATTAGCGGAGGATCAGCAGCTCTTATTAGGGGCGCTTGGATCTTTGCTTGATCTAGAAGATGATATGGAAGTTGTCGGCAAAGCGAATAACGGAGAAGATGTTATTAAACTGGTCAATGATACAAACCCTGATATATGTATAATGGATATTGAAATGCCTGTAAAAACAGGGCTAGACGCAGCAGAGCAGTTACAAAATCATTCATGTAAGGTAATCATACTAACAACATTCGCACGGCCCGGTTATTTCGAGAGAGCAAGAAACGCAGGGGTAATGGGTTATCTGCTGAAAGACAGCCCAAGTGAGGAATTGGCAGATTCTATTCGCAAAATAATGAAAGGGAAGCGTATCTATGCCCCGGAATTAATTGATATCGCCTTTACAGAACCTAATCCATTAACGGAAAGAGAAATTGATGTAATGCGATTAATGGCTGATGGCAAAACAACCAAAAATATTGCCAAGGAGCTTTTCTTATCAAACGGGACAGTAAGGAATTATATTTCGATAATCCTGGATAAACTGGAAGTTGAAAACCGGATCGAAGCGATTGCAAAATTAAAGGAAAAAGGGTGGCTGAAATAGGGACATGTTGCTGGTCTCTATTTTTTGCTTTTTAGATAAAAAAAGCATACAATGTCTTTCGTGACTAGAAATAAATTAGTGAAAAAAGTAAAGGAAAGGTGTGAATAGATGACTAACTCAGTTCAAAAGCGTGGAACGATTGTCGCACTATTACTGGCAGGTTCGTTTATTGCAATTTTAAACCAGACATTAATGATTACAGCAATACCTCCTATTATGGATGAGATGGGAATTACTCCAAACTCCGCGCAATGGTTAACAACGATCTTTATGTTAATCAATGGTATTATGATCCCGATTACTGCATTTTTAATTGATCGTTTTACGACAAGGCAATTATTTATTACAGCTATGAGTGTTTTTGCGCTGGGTACATTAGTAGCAGCACTTGCTCCGAATTTTTCTGTTCTGTTAGCTGGTCGTGTTATTCAATCAGCTGGTGCGGGTGTCATGCTTCCATTAATGCAAACCGTCTTTTTAATGATCTTCCCTGTTAATAAGCGAGGAAGTGTGATGGGATTAGTCGGGTTGGTTATTTCCTTTGCACCTGCAATTGGACCGACATTATCCGGTTGGGTTACGGAATATTATTCTTGGCGATTCTTGTTCTATATTATTCTGCCAATCGCTATTATTGATATTATTGTGGCATACTTTGTGATGAAAAATGTAACAGAAGTGTCCAAACCGAAAGTTGATATTCTCTCTATTATCTTATCTTCGCTAGGTTTTGGAGGCTTATTGTATGGTTTTACCAATGCCGGTAATAACGGCTGGGACTCACCTGTAACAATAATTGTACTTATAGTAGGTACTGTATCTTTAATCACGTTTATCCTGCGTCAGTTAAATTTAGATCACCCTATGCTGGAATTCAGAGTGTTTAAATATGCTGTTTTCCCATTATCTGTTGCAATCGGGATGATTTCTTTTATGGGATTAATAGCAGTAGAGACATTAATTCCATTGTATATGCAGGAGGCTCGTGATTTTACGGCAGTAGATGCAGGTCTGGTGATATTGCCTGGAGCGTTAATTACAGGGATTATGTCACCAATTACTGGTCGTATCTTTGACAAAGTGGGAGCCAAATGGCTTGCTATCCCAGGACTTGTGTTAATGACAATAGGTACTTTTCTATTTGCGATATTAGATGAAAACACCTCTATTACTTATATGACAGTCGTTTTTGCGATTAGAATGTTAGGGATGTCGATGGTCATGATGCCAATTGCTACAGCAGGATTAAATCAGCTGCCAAAACGGTTAATTGCACATGGTGCTGCGATGGATAATACGTTACGTAATGTTTCAGCATCTGTTGGGACAGCAATCCTTGTTACTGTGCTGACAACAACGGAAAGGGCCGCAGAGCAAAATGGTGAACCTTTCCCTGGTATCATCGGATCTAATACTGCTTTCATGGTTTTATCAATTGTGACCGTAATAGCTTTGGTTGTTTCGTTCTTTGTGAAAAACAGCCGTCCTTCTGACATTGATCAGGAGGCATATGATAGAGATTAGCTCCCTTAGCTAATCTCTTTTTTAAAAGATAGAAATGCATAAAATGCCTGAGATAAAGGGGTCCTAGGTATAAAGCGTAATACTAGGCATAAATGTTGCTGGTGGAATAGTCAATATACCTCCTGATAAATCTCGCTTTCTGCTAAATAATTGCTACGGCTGTCCGCTTCCCTTTCCGTGGCGTTTTCTCCTCAGCTAACTTTGTCATGCGGAATTCGCATGACAAAGTGGATCTTCGGATAAAACGGTGCCACAGGAGTTGAAGCGGACGCCTGCGCTAAGGGCAGTGTCTACACCGTTTGTGAGAGGGTATATAGCTTCTCGATTATGAGAGTTAGAACGGACTAATGTCTTTTATGCTTAGGAATGGCACGCTCGATAAAGCCTGCTGCCAGTTCTTCTAATTCTTTTTGCATCGCTTCCCCTTGCATTGGCAATCCATGGCCTGCGATAACAGTCGATGGGTTTAATTGTGCTATCTTTTTCACAGATTGCTCTGCTCCCATCCAGTCTTCGGTAAAATAAGCAGGAGGTCCATATATATGTTGAAAGGGAAACAGGACAGACAGAGATGATTCAGACTTCTCTGTTGAAATGGCATCACCTGCGATTAACATTCCATCTTTCTCTCGATAGAGACTGATATGTCCTGGTGTATGACCTGGTGTCTCGATATAGCGCCAATCTTCAAGGAAGGGAACTTTCCCGTCTCCTGGTAAAGGTTTGGCCACTTTTTCCAAATGCTCAGGCTTTGTCGGGAACGCTGCTGACAATAAAGACATAAGTCCGCCGCCAACAGTTGGATCCCCAGGAGGATATGCCTTCTTGCCTGTAACATAGTCTATTTCATTTTCGTGGATATACACATCAACCTGCCAATGTTCCGCCAGTTTCTTTGCTGAACCAGCATGGTCGAAATGACCGTGAGTCAGGATGATCGCTTTAGGCGCTTTAGTACCATAACGTTCTTCACAGGCATGGAGAATACGCTCATGGTATCTGCGCAGACTTGTATCAACTAATATCCAATCTTCATCAGGCGCGCCGATCATAATGACATTGGCTAAAAAGGTTCGGTAATAAGCAACATCACGAACCACCTCTTCAGTTACTGCATGGTCAAAGTCTCTTTCGTATTGCTGCCATTTTTCTGTGTAGTTTCTTTCCATAGGTTGTATCGCTCCATTCTTGCATACTATTCATATTTTTTCTTAATTACAGTATTTTATACAAAGGCTCCATTTTCCTGGTTGATCGCACTTTTAGTAAAAGCTGTGTAAATGTTGAAAAAACAATCAACATGTATGGACAAAAACTTAAAACATGTTAAAATTTTAGTTAAGATGATATGAGGGAGATCGGTTACAATGAAGATGTGGATGAAAAAAATAACCGTATTGATGGTCACTATATTGACATTGGGATTCTATATTCCGCCAATTTATGTTGATGCAGACCTTGATGAGTCCGGAAAAGGAGAGGTTTCTCCTGACAATAACGATCTGTCCAATGTTACAAAACAGCAAGTCAATCTGGAACTGCAGGAAGAGTCTGTTGTCGGTAACAGTAATGAACTTTACCTTGAGGCATTAACAGACCAGGCGAAGTATCAGTTAATGGAGAAACTCGGGGAAAGAATCTCTTTGACAATTGACAGGGAACTTGAAGAGATTGTTTTGCCAAACATGGAGTTAGTGCTGGATAATTTGTATGCCAAGATTGGTGAAGAACAGAGTCAGTATTTAGTGATTGCAGAAGACCCGGCATCCGGATATGGGGAAAGAATCTTTAATTTATATGATGTGGACCAAAAGAAAGATATTGCTACATTTCATGTAAAACAAGTGAAACGTCCAAAAGAAGGTTATTATTTTCAATTCCACTATCATTTAGCTCATGATAATTTTACTGAACATTACACAATTGCCGACATTTACTGGGGTAAAAATACCCCTCCAAAATGGATGTCTTAAAGAAAGTTGTACGGAAGGATGCCTTGAGATACGGAGGGGCATCTTTTTTGCACACATAACTGTTCACCACAGCGCTAACCGCCTGTAATTCCCTTAACGGAAAGTTTAAGTAACACAAAGAAAGAAGTGGGGGAAAACAGACGATAGGCATCCTGATAAGATTCGCTAATGATCAGTGGGGGCCATAACTCCCCTGATCAAAGTCTCGCTTTATATTGAAACATTTTCCTTTATTTTATTGCGGAAAATAGGTAAAATAGATCTTATCGTGAAAATTGTCAAAAACAAGGATTGGGATTACTTTATATTGAGTATTTATATAGATAAAGGAGCATTGCCTTATGCCTATTAAAGTGCCAGATTTACTGCCGGCGAAGAGTAAATTGAAAGAAGAGAACATTTTTGTTATGGATGAAAGTCGGGCATTTACACAAGATATTCGACCATTGAAGATTTTGATTTTAAATCTGATGCCATTAAAACAACAAACAGAGACACATCTTTTACGTCTTTTAGGCAATAGTCCATTACAATTGGAAATAGGGTTGCTTCATACAAGCACACATACTTCAAGGAATACTTCAGCTGAACATCTAAAACAGTTTTATAAGTCGATTAATGACGTGAAGGCTAATAGATATGATGGATTAATTATTACCGGCGCGCCAATTGAAAAACTTCCATATGAAGATGTAACGTACTGGGAAGAATTATCGGAAATTATGGAATGGAGCAAATCAAATGTGACATCCACTTTGCATATTTGTTGGGGTGCGATGGCAGGACTCTACTATCACTATGGTATCGATAAATACATCATGGAAGAAAAATTAGCGGGTGTCTTTACCCACAGTTTAACAGATCCGCATGAGAAATTGTTAAGCGGTTTTGATGAAGAGTTCGTTGTGCCGCATTCACGCGAAGCAGATATTAGAAAAACAGATATTGAACAGCATCCAGATCTGAAAATTTTAAGTGAATCGGAAGAAGCTGGTATGTATATCAGTGCATCTAATGACGGGAAACAGATTTTCGTAACAGGGCATCCGGAATATGATGCATTTACACTGCGAAAAGAGTTTGACCGAGATACAGAAGCTGGGCTGAATCCGCCAGTACCTGTTAATTATTATCCTGATGATGATCCGGCGAAAACACCGAAACTGCGTTGGCGAACGCATTCCAATATGCTTGTTTCTAATTGGTTAAACTACTATGTTTACCAGGAGACACCTTACAAATTATAGAAATTGAATATTTCTTTAAGAAAAGGTAAAAAGTGCCTGAATGGATTCTCTATTCAAGCACTTTTTTTATAAGTAAAGAAAGTATAAAAGGAGATGTCTAGCTCCAAGCGCCTGCCCCTCGAGGTCTTAAGCGATCCTGCTATGTGGCAAAGGTCGCCACGTCGCAGTTTCGCTTAAGCTTGTCGGGGCAGAACGGGCGCTTTGCGCTTTTCTAATTAATGTAATGTTTGCTGGTAGTGGCTGTAAGTATCCATTGCTAATGTCACTGCCTGTGCAAAAGCTGCACCACCGCCAAGTGCTGCGCTGATTGCAAGAGTTTCCATTATTTCTTTCTCACTTGCGCCGTTCTCTACGGCGCCTTTTGTGTGATAGATAATGCAGTACTCGTCCTGAGCATAAATACTAATTGCTAATGCCATTAATTGTTTGCTCTTTTGATCAATTTCTCCTGCACGGAAAGCTTCTTCCGTAAAATGAAAATATCCTTTTGTCATATCAGGAAGCTGCTCTTTCATCTTTGTTGTTCCGCGTTTATAATCTTCAATTGCCTGATCAAAATAATTGCTTGTTTCCATGCGATACCCCACCTTTCATTTTAATATTTGTCCGTTCACTCATTTTATACATAAAATCATCTAGACATATAGTGAAGAAACCGATAATATTTTTTTAGGGGGTAATAAAAATGACAGAAAATAAAAAGGTACAGTTAAAAGTAAGGGATAATGGTTCCATTCTTGTGACAGGTGATGTAGAACTGGTTGATGCTGAAGGGAATGCATTTGAAACAAAAGAGAAATTCTCATTATGCCGCTGTGGTGCATCGAAGAATAAACCATTTTGTGATGGATCACATAAAGAGATAGGTTTTCAAGATCAAATCAGAGCAAAATAAAACTGAGACAGATGACAGGGCACATATTCTAAATGGAGAATGTGTGCTTTTTCTTTATGTTAAGAATAATATTAAGGTAAGAAGCTTGTGGATGGATAGGAAAATCTAATTTTGAAGTTAAGTGTCCCACTGCTTTCTTCCGTGCCAAAGCCAGAAGATTAAAGCCGATTTTGATATTGGAGATCAACCTCTTTACTACTTAGACCATCTAATTTACCTTGAATGTGTTAAAAAGCTAATCATAATATTAAAGTCCATATTTTCCGCTCTTTTCATTCTTCGAAAAACCATGTCAGAAAACCTTACATAAAAATTGTGAGCATTTCCGATCCAGTTTAAACTATGTTTAACAGATGATGTTAATAATATTGACAAGGAGAGGAAAAACGCTATGGAAACTGTACTTATGGATAATTTATGGGTCATTATTGGTACTTTTTTAGTTTTATTAATGATTGGTGGGTTTATTTTACTTGAGGCTGGTTCTACTAGAATGAAAAATGCCGGTCACATTGCGGGGAAAACAATTTTCACAATCGGTATTGGATCATTAGTGTTCTGGGCTGTAGGCTATGGATTTATTTATGGAGAAGGTAACTGGTTTATTGGACTTTCTAATTTCTTTTATGGTGATACAACATTCGCGGAAGAAGGATTATCACCGGCAGTTGATTTTATGTTCCAAATGATGTTTGCACTTATTTCATTAACAGTAGCGTTTGGCGGATTTGCTGAACGTGCGAAGTTATCAGCATATGTAGTATTTGCTGTTTTATTCTCCGCATTAGTTTATCCGGTCGTTGCACACTGGATCTGGGGTGGCGGCTGGTTAGCAGACCACGGCAAACAAGACTTTGCAGGTTCAACAGTTGTACACTTAACTGGTGCTATGGCAGCACTTGCGGCAACGATGATTTTGAAACCTCGTATCGGTAAATATAATAAAGATGGTTCTTCTAATGATATAGCAGGTCACAACCAGGTTTATACAGCTTTAGCGGTTTTACTATTATGGGTAGGCTGGTTTGGATTTAACGGTGCTAGTACTTTCGCTGTTTCGGATGCATTCTTCGGTTTTGTTATTTTAAATACACAGTTAGCAGCAGCGGCTGGCGCAATTGCAGCAATGTTCATCGTATGGGCATTTACAGGAAAAGCAGATGTACCAACAACATTAAATGGTGCATTAGCAGGTTTAGTGGCAATTACCGCATCTTGTGGTTTCGTTGAGCCTTGGGCAGCTGTTCTAATCGGTATTGTCGGCGGGTTAATGGTATATGGAAGCATGCGCTTATTCGATCGTGCGAAAATTGATGATCCAATCTTCGCATTATCCGTACACGGTACAGTTGGTATTTGGGGAACAATTTCAACAGGATTCTTTGCAACACCAGAGTTATCGACTGGTATGGAATGGGGTCAGCCGGGGTTATTCTACGGCGGCGGTTTTGAACAATTAGGTGTTCAGATTTTAGGTGTAGCAGCTAGTGGTGTTTATGCATTTGTTGTATCATTCATTATCTTAAAAGTAATGGATAAAGTGATGGGCGGTTTAAGAGTTTCAGAAGAGGAAGAAATCATCGGACTTGACTTAAGTGAACACGGAAGCTACGGTTATCCTGAAAATATTCCGCATCCAAGTGAACAACAAGCGAGGTAATACGGCTAAAGGAGCTGACTTCCGATATGGAATACGATGAGATTAAACGGTTCCGGGAGCAAAATATCCATAAACAAAAAGATTACAGTGAGTTAAACACATTTCATGACAAATTAATTAAGCATACAGTAGAAATAGCAATGCAAAAAGTAGAGGAAGAGCAGGGGAAGGCACCTGCTCCCTTCGCTTTTTTTATAATGGGAAGTGCCGGAAGATCTGAACAATCAATCTGGACTGATCAGGATCATGGCATTGTCTATCAAGGTACTGATGAAGAGAAAGAATATTTTCTCTTGTTAGGAAAGGAAATTGCAAATGGCTTAGAGATCGTGGGCTATCCGAAATGTGATGGGAAAGTGATGGCATCTGAACCGATGTGGACCCATTCTGTAGAAAATTGGACAGCTCAAGTGGACATGTGGCTGAATGAAGCAACATGGCAGTCATTAAGGCATTTTTCTACTTTCTTTGATTCAAGAGTTATCATTGGTGAAACAGCATTTTTAGATGAAATAAAAAAAGCAACCTTTCAACATCTGGGGAGTGATCCTCAAGTGTATAAGCGACTGATCGATAATGTTGATTTTATTAGAAAAGGAGTGGGAATCTTCGGTCAATTATTGCCAGAACAGTCTGGTCCAATGACAGGGCATATTCATTTAAAAACAACTACTTTTTTTCCTTATGTCAACTCTTTAAGGTTATTAGCGTTAGTGAATCATAGTTTTTCTGTATCAACAGCTGTAAGGTTTAACGATTTAAAGGACAGCTACCCATTTTTAGCAGAATATGAGGATCAGTTTGAAAGGTTATTAGAATTTCGTTATCTATTTACGAAGGAAGCAAAGAATTATGATGAAGTTCATTATGTATCATTAAACAAATTATCAAAAAGTGATAAACAGGAGTTGAAACAATTCATGAAAAGTGGTGCAGATTTATTTGAAACGACCAAATCTTTTATTGAAAAAGAGTGTTTATCATGGTAATGAATCAAATGCTGCAATTTATTAAGCAAATGTCAGGCAAAGTATATGGCAATGATGTTACATCCATATCTAACCAAACAGATCCTAGAAAAATTGCATATATGAGAAACTTACAAAGAGAATTGAAAAAGAAGGATGTGTTAAACGTTCCATTTAGGGAATTGCCTATCGTCGTCTTTGATATCGAAACAACAGGCTTTTATCCATACAATGGGGACCGGATCCTCTCGATTGGAGCAGTCAAAATGATTGGTTCAGAAGTTCAGCGGGATCAATTATTTTATAAAACGGTTTACAGTGAATCTCCCTTGGCAGAAGATATTGAGGCATTAACAGGTATAACGGCATATGAGTTGCGTCAAGCTGCACCACTTGATGAAGTGTTACGTCAATTTTTTCAATTTGTTAAAAGTGATACACTTGTTGCCCATCATTCCAGCCATGAAAAGCAATTTATGAAGCATGCCAGCTGGACTGCACTGAAAACAAGTTTCCAGCACCGAATTATTGATACAACGTTTTTAACAAAGGTAGTCACACCTGAGGCACCACAAGTCACTTTGGATGATTGGTGTGAATTCTATGGAGTGGATATAGGGGTAAGGCACCATGCGTTATATGACGCAGTGGCAACAGCCAGAATCTGGTCAGAATGTGTAAAAAAAGTAGAAGAAATGGGCTTTGAAAATTTAAAAGATGCTTACACTCATATAGCGAGTTTACCATAGGGTGATAATGAGAGGAGCGAAATCATTTGAAACATGATATTCCAGATCATAAAGCAACCTTTCCGATCAGCGTTGTTGAGGAACTAACCAAATTAACAGGCAGGCAGATTCGTTATTATGAAGAACAAGGATTGGTAAGCCCGAAGCGGAATTTAGGAAACAGAAGATTGTTTTCATTGAATGATATTGAGAGGCTGAAGCAAATAAAAGCATATATAGATCAGGGTATTAATATTGCAGGAATAAAGGCAATGTTAAAAGACTGACTCCCTTAGTTACCTGTGAAGGAAAGCTAAGGGAGTTTTTTGCTATTATTTATTAAACATATCAAACAATCCGCCAATTCCACCTTCCCCTTTGTTGCCGCCTCTTTCCGGAAGTGCTGCAAATACTCTGCTTGCTAAGCGGCTGAATGGAAGTGATTGAATCCAGACGGTTCCTGGTCCGCTTAAAGTAGCGAAGAATAACCCTTCTCCTCCGAATAGAGCTGTTTTGATTCCGCCGACAAATTCAATATTATAGTCAACAGAACCTGTCATGGCAACAAGGCACCCAGTATCCACCTTAAGTTTTTCTCCAGGCTTTAATGTTCTTTTGTGAATCGTACCACCGGCATGAACAAAAGCCATTCCGTCTCCTTCAAGTTTTTGCATGATAAATCCTTCTCCGCCAAAGAAACCTGTGCGAATTTTGCGCTGGAATTCTATTCCGACAGATACTCCTTTAGCAGCAGCCAAAAAAGCATCTTTCTGACAGATGATTTTACCGTTTAGCTCACTTAAATCCATTGGAATAATCTTACCTGGATAAGGGGAAGCGAAGGATACAAGTTTCTTACCCATTCCATTATTCGTAAATGTTGTCATAAACAAGGTTTCCCCTGTGACCACTCTTTTCCCTGCACCTATCAGTTTATCAACAAGACCGCCTTGCTTAGATGATCCATCACCAAAAATGGTTTCCATCTTGATATCTTCATCCATCATCATCAGACTTCCTGCTTCTGCAATAACAGTCTCTTGCGGGTCTAATTCGACTTCAACGAACTGCATATCATCTCCATATAACTTGTAATCAATTTCATGATTATTCATTACTAATACCCCTCCCTGATTATAGTTTGCATGCTAAGTATACGATACTTTCTGCTTAATGTTTCAACTTTTCTGAAAATTGAAAAAATAGTGAATATTTATTCATGAAAATGAGTAAAGTTTAGCGATTTTAGGCAAGAAAAACCTAAGCAAATTCTGAGTATATGATTATAATATAGAGAATTAAAAAGAATTTAAAAGAATTCCATAAATGATATTTACAAATTCATAAAATATGGTAGTATATAGAGGAATTCATTAATAAATGAACAATTTTAATTGCGAAAGGGGATAGTTGACTATGGTAACTTCTTTATACATGGTAACTTTGACTATTCTGCTTACTTTTCTAGTTTTGTCTGTTGCGGAGAAAATATCTTCCCGCCGCAAAAAACTGAAAGTAGAAATGAATCTAGATGCAAACACCCAGGTTCAACCGGCTATCGTAAAACAACAATAATAAAGACGCTAACTAGTCGATTAGAAGAATAAAAAAATGACTAGATCAAAATAAAGCCTCCTGCACAAAGTGCCAGGAGGTTTCTTGTATATTATAGAGCTGAAAATGAGCGGAGTACACAAGGAGAAGGCCAACCTTGTGATTATGTAGTTATTTCGATGACTCCATAATGAAACAGCGCGGTTTTCCGTTTGTATTGGGTGAATCCTAATTGAGCAAATCGGTCACTTTTCCAGTGATCTTTTAAGATAATCCGTTTTTTTGCAACACGCTTTGCTTCATCAATGGTTTCTTGTGTTAATGTGTTCCTTAATGCATGAACTCTGATCGAACCAATCCCATTGGAACCCTCAACGCCAGTATCAAACATTGGATCAAAATAAACAACATCAAATGAATTTGTTTCAGCTTCTTTCAGAAAATGGTAATGCTCATTATTGATCACATGGATTCTTCTCATTGCCTCATCAAATAAGGAGTTGCCACTAGAAAAGGAGGCTAATCCTTCTTTGGCCAAAAGATAAAGCAATGGATTGCCTTCCAACCCGTATACCGTTCCGCCATTACCCACAGCAATGCTTGCAATGATGCTGTCAGATGCTAATCCTAATGTACAATCTAATATAGACATCCCTTCCTGTAGTTGTGAAATTTCGACAAATGGATCCTTTTCAAGCTGTGCCAACCTCTTTGCTCGAATCAGTGCTAAGTTCGGGTGGAAAAAAAGCTTGTCATCACTTTTCTTTGACATAGCAACTAATTTTTCCATTCCCGTAATAACAATGTCATCTTGATATTGTTCCATCAACGTATTAATGGAACAGCCATTTCTTTCAATGTATTGAATATTATAGGTATCAGCAATAGTCTTTGCTCTGGTTGTTAAACTACTATTCGTTCGTCCTGCAGTTGTTATGATCATTATTCTCATTTCCTGTTCTGTTAAGTATTAATACTCCCATTCCTCTTTTAAGTGCAAGTATAAAAGGAAAAGTTGATCTTCTTTTGATCGTGAGACACTTTGACCAGACAGATCAATTTTTGCTAACAAGATATCTGCTACTTGATTCGTTAAATTATTTTTTTCTTCTATTGGCAGATCTGATATCCGCTGACAGTATGCTGAGAGTAACTCCCAATCTTTTTTATTAAACTGGTTTAATTGCAGAGAGTTCAATTCTAACATTTCTTTGGATAGGCCTTTGTTATGGATCTGTTTTTCTAACCGTGATTCTTTTTTTGACAGCTGGTATTCATGAACGACTAAAGTACCTGCTGTCATGTCTCCTAAACGTTTGTGTTTAGGATGTAAGAAGATTAATAATAATCCAATAAGATAACCGGCAGGCAAGCTGTCAATTAAGCGCATAAAATTACGTATAAGACTAGATAAGAAAGTGATTCTATGACCGTTTTCCTGAATTACCCGTAACCCCAACATTCGTTTTCCGATCGTTCTTCCAGCCCAAAAGAATTCTAATATAATAAAGTAGCCAAAATTGAGAAGAAATAACAAAATGAGTATAATAGATATTAACAGTTCTTCCATATCTAACAAACTATTCTGTAAAGATAGGGAGAACGTGATAATAATAATGATTTGTGTTAAGAGCAGGATAGCCTGATCAATAATGAAGGCAGTTGCTCTAGACCCAAGTCCTGCTATTTGGAATTGTAATGATACATATTCCGGTGTTTTGACATCTAACATCTCTTGCTTCATTTGTACACACCTTTCTAGTAAAATATAAATAACATCTATTCGCATAAAAGATAATCCAGTATAATGAAAGTAAAAAGATAGAAAAACAGGTGATTATATGCAATTGAATCATTTCATTAAGAACAATCGTGCGGAGTGGGACAAATTAGAAAAGCTGACGAAACAACTGCAAAAAAAACCAACAAATAAAATAATCGATCAATTCCATCATACCTATCAAAAAGTTTCGCAACATTTATCTTATAGTCAAACATACTTTCCAAAAGATGATGTGACAAATTATTTGAATGAATTAGTTGCAAAGGCGCACAATGTGTTTTATCGCTCCGAGCAATCCTCCTGGAAACAATTTCGTTATTTCTTTAGTACAAAATTTGTCGGGCTGCTTTTGGAACAGTGGCAGGCAATATTGATAGCCATGCTGTTATTCGCGCTTGGCGGATTAGCAAGCTTTATTGCTGTAGTTAATGACCCTCTCCATATTTACGGCATTTTACCTGAAGAGATGGTTCAGGCAGTGAATCCCGAAATGCTGGGAGTAGACCCTGCGGCTGTCAGTCCTTCTGTTATGTCGACAGAAATCATGACAAATAATATTCAAGTAGCCATTCTGGCATTTGCGGGTGGTATCACATTTGGTATTTTAACAGTCTATGTACTGATATATAATGGGATTTTAGTTGGTGCATTAGCTGGATTATTCTGGAATTACAGCAATTCCTATGTTTTCTGGGCCTATATTGTGCCGCATGGTGTCATTGAACTTTTTGCCATTTTTATAGCAGGTGGTGCAGGCTTGTTAATGGGTTATAAAATGTTCGTTCCTGGTAAACATTCAAGAAGCTATCAATTAAAAAAACAAACGATTCGTTCGGTGCAATTATTAATCGGAACAATTCCTCTGTTTATCATTGCCGGAATTATTGAAGGCTACATTACACCCGCAGGCTTGTCACTTGAAGCAAAATATGCTGTTGCGATTACTACGGGTGCCGGATTGATTGTATATATGGTTCTGGGACAAATCTTGAAACAAAGAAGAATCTCACAGCAATCCTCTATTTAATGTATGAATGTATTGGGAAACGGCAGTAACGGCTAACCTTTCTGCAGGTGCCTCTATCATCGGCAATCCGTGTTTCTGCCACTTTAACATAACTTCCTTTTGGTAAAGAAGATGTTTTTGAGCAACACTTTTTTGCATTGTGTGAAGGGCAGAAACCGGTTCTGTCCTTATTTTTTGCTGCAAGAGTTGATCCTCGATTCCCATCATTAAGAAAAGATGTTTCTTTCTGATTTTCTTCATGTACAACAAGTTATGGTCCTCGTGAATAAATGTCTGAACATCGCTAAATAGTATAATCATACTTCGTTTGGACTGGATTGACTGAACATATTGCATCGCGAGCGGATAGTTGGATTCTTGCGGGTCCACTTGCACGCTGTAGATGGTTTGTAAAATGGTGTTTAAATGAGCTAATCCTTTACCAGCCGGGACCACTGCTTTAATTTCCTTGGAAAAAATAATCACAGTAACATAATCTCCGTTATCTAAAGCGGCAGCGGCCAAAGTGATGGCAGCTTCGATAGATTTTTCCAGACGATTGCTTTCTGTTAATTCAACACCCATCATCCGTCCACAGTCTATTAATATCACCATATTTTTTCCATGTTCTGGCTCAAATTCATTTGTCATTACTTCTTGTAATTTAGCCGATTGCCGCCAGTTAATCTTACGGGGATCATCTCCCACTACATAGTTTCGGACTTTGGAAAATTCGCCAACCCCGCTCTTTGTTTTGCGAATTTTGATTCCTTCATGTAACAAATATTTTTGGGCACTTTCTAAATAGCGTTTGGTTTCAGATAAGTTAGGGATGACCTTCACTTCATCAGGAAGTGATGTGGTAATTTGTCTCTCCCATAAACCAAATTTTCCTCTTATTCTAAGGTAAAGCTTGTCAATTACATATTTGCCTCGTACCTGCGGGAAAATAGTATAATCAACGATGGTTTCCTTTTCCTTATGTAAGGGTACATTTGATGGAAATATTGTTTGAAATGATGCAGGTATCTCATCAACCAGTCTCACCATTCCATCATAGTTTGATTGATTTTGAATAGAGATAGATACCGTGCTCTTTTCATAACGCTCTATTTCACCAGAAATGATTCTCTTTGCAATTACCTCTTTTTTGCCTGGTATAAAGATAATTTCCAGTATGGAAACGAACAAAACGATCACCGTGGAAATCCCTAAGAACAGCCAGGAAAAGCGCCAAAATGAAATGATTAATAAAAAAATAGTGAAAATGGAATAGAATAAGAGAAGTCGTCCTGTTGGAACAATTCCCTTATCGCGGAACAGCAATCGATCCCACCAATTCTTGAATCGTTTCATCGATATCAGATCCCTCCAATTCTGCATAAGGGGATAGTTGGATACGGTGTCTTAAGCTGGGTAATGCAACAACTTTTACATCATCAGGTGTCACATAATCTCTGTTATCTAAATAGGCCCACGCTTGAGCGGTTTTTGCAATCGCAATCGCTGCACGAGTACTTGCCCCATTTTGGATATTCTCTAATTCTCTAGTTTTCCTGACAATTTTCATCATATAATCCGCAATTTGTTCACTAATAGTAACATTACGAATTTTCTGTTGGAATTGCTGAAGTTCTTCTTGGGTAAAAATAGCAGGAATATCTGCAGGTGAGGACTGCTCATTCACAACTAATTGCAATACTTTTATTTCTTCTTCCAATGTTGGGAAATCAATAATTAATTTAAACAAAAATCGGTCCTGCTGAGCCTCTGGTAAAGGATAAGTCCCTTCAAATTCAATCGGATTCTGTGTTGCAGCAACAAAGAAAAATGCTGGTAATTGATAAGTTTCCCCCTGGATGGTAACTTGCTTTTCTTCCATCGCTTCTAGCAATGCTGCTTGTGTTTTAGCGGGAGTCCGATTAATTTCATCAGCTAGTAAAACATTGGTGAAAATCGGCCCTTTGATCGTTTGGAAGGCATGTTCTTTCATATTGTAAATAGAACTTCCAGTTATATCGCTTGGTAATAAATCAGGTGTAAATTGAATTCGACTGAATGTACCATTAACTAATTTTGCCAATGTTTTGACCATTTGTGTTTTCCCTGTTCCTGGTACCCCTTCAATTAAGACATGGCCACCAGCAAGGGCTGCAGTTAGTAATAATTTAAGATTCTTACCTTGGCCGATAATTCTTTCTTCATATTTTGACAAAAGGGATGAAATTGATTCACTCATCCTTTTCCACCTCTTTCCTAATATTGTTGATCGTTTTTGACCATTGTAAATATGTTTGTTTATGGATGTTTTCCTGCTGCAATATATGTTCCAATTCTTTTGCAAAAACTTGTAAATCTTTGGCTGGTATATTTATCTGATTATCCAATAATTCCAGTCGCTCTTTCCAATCTTTACTATAAGGGATACCGTAACGTTCACGGATTACTTCTCTCAGGAAATTGGCTTGATCTACTAGTGAGGTATGATAATTTTTTCCTTTTAAATACCAAATCGCCAGAGCTCTAATTCGTTCATCACTGAATCTAACATGTTCTTCTCTCACTGGAAGGATCGGACCAAATCGTTTCCCTTGATGCCAGAGCAGAAGAATAGTTAGCAGAATTCCTTCAACTAAAAGGACATATGCCCAATCTGGATACAAAGAAAAATGGGAGCGGATCTGTTCCCCGCTATTTCTTTTGTATTGATCAAAAACAAGCGTTTGACCTTCAGCAGAAGAGAGAATATGGAAAACTAAAGCTGTATGTTCTTCTTCTGTAAGGAAATCATTTGTAAGCCAGCCAGGTTCTAAAATGGTAATAAGCGTCCCATTACCAACCTGCCGTTCTAAGCCGACAACTCCGAATTCATCCTCCAGCAACACCTGATCAGTTTCTTTTGTCATTAAGCGAACATTACTCTCCATTTGAGCATCGTAGGGTTGATTGTTAAATTGCACTTCAACTGTTTGAACTTCATCTGATCCATTATGAACAGGCTCCGTTTCTAACTCGAATAAGCCATCAGGATTATACTTCCATAAGATGATGGTGTTTCCATCCATCATATAGTCTTTGTATTGATCCGCAATTTGCTCATCTGTAGAAATCGATGGATTCATCAGCATTCTGACTTCTCTTCCGTCAGATGTTATTTCGGTTGGATGCTGTGCTTGTGTCTCTACCTCTATGTCCTGTTCTTGTAAATATGTATAAAGAGCCTTTGTTCCAGTCGGCGACGGTGATTCTGTCACAAAATTTGGATACTCTTTTGGTGAATTACTTGTAGAGAGCATACTGACGATGATTAACATAATAAAAGCAAACACACCATACAGGTAGATCTTTTTATCTCTGTTATTCTTCATCCGTTATCACCTGCCTTCTGAGCAGCAGCCTGTTGTTCTATTTTCATTATCCAATGGTTTACTTTTTCTTTTACATGGTGGAAGTCAGAATCTATTACTTCTTGTTCACCGTACATAACCCGTTCAAAAAAGGTGGCAGCTTCATAGAATCCTTCGGCAAGCTGGGAGTCTGCTTTTTTCAGTTCGTCATAATAATCCCAGTTTGTTTTCCATAGTTTAGCTTCCAGCTGCTTCCGCTCATGAAGTAATAGTAATAAGGCTAGAAATTGATGTCTTGTTGCCAATTTATACTGTTGAAGCTGGGCAAGCCTTTCAGCTTCTTTAAGATGCTCCGTATAACGCCACTCCATTTCTCGTGTTGTGTGCAGAAGCGTATGTTTAGAATGTTTCTTTCTCGCAAAATATCTGACGCTAAAGAAAATTCCGGTAATGATGGCAGCAATGATACATGCTACTATTATGACTACAATCGTGTTACCGACACCTGACCCAGGTACAAAAGAATCAAAGATTTCAGCGAGCAAGTCATTAATCCAGCCACTTATTGCGTCCCATAATATTTCAAGTAATCCTCTATTATCTTCATAATAGATTTGGTATTCTCTTCTGCTAAGGATCTCCTCTAGTCGTGATTGATTTCCTTCAAGTCCTTTCATCAATATGCTCCTTTAGGATTGTTCTAGACTATCATATGAATCCAGCATTTCTTTTATATCACCTGCTTCGTATCTAAGGTGAGCATCAAAGTACATGACAGCATATCCTGCATAAACGATAATGTTAGCTACCATCGTAATAAAGTTGATTAATAAGTTTGATAGGATACTATTTCCCAACAGGATTAAAGGCACCTGCAGGATAGAACTGATTGTATACATAATGATGTATAAAATAATAAATAATCCAAAGAATTTCCATGTTTGTCTCTTTGTTAAGTGCCAGCTTTTTGTAAAACCTGGTGCCACCCGTTCAAACAGGACAGCAGCAATTGACAAACTCCATCTTGTCAGAAGTAAACCTGCACCAATAAATATACCAGCAACTAAAAGGAAGCCTAATAGAATACCAACGATCGGATGAACAGCAAAAGAGGCTGCTGCTCCAATAAATATAGCAAGGAAAATGGTGGAAAAAATAATTAGAAAAATTATAATTCCTAAGAGTAGTGTTGTCCCGAACATAGGCCAGTACCTTGGCAATGCCATTTTTATCATATCTCTTGTTGCTACCTTTTTGCCTTCGCGTGCGAATTTAACGGCATAGATAGTTGCCCCGACAATAATTGGTGTTGCGATAACGGTTAATAAACCTGAAATAATCACGCCAATATCTTCTGTAATTGTAGTTATGGCAAAGGACTCCGTATTCGCCGTAAGCTGTGAGAGGAAATTTTGGCTTGGGTCAGCACTCATAATGAAATCTCTTCCACTTATTAATAAAGTAAGTATTTGCAGAAGATATATTGGTGTCATAATTAGAAGAGAAATCATAAACAATGGTTTAAAATAATTTTTTAAAATACGGAAAGTCTGGTCTAATATTTTTCCGAAATTTAAAGGTTTCTGTGTACCAGTATTCATAAAAGTTAATTCCTCCTAAGTTTTATCCAGCGCTAACTGTCTGTAATACCCTAAACGAAAAGTATTGAATAACACAAAGATGGTAAGTAGGGGATAACAGACGCTAAGCATTCTGATAAGTTTCGCTAATGATCCATTGGGGGATAGAAAACCCCTGCTGATTAAAGTCTCACTTTATATCCACCCCATATTTTAACATGAATTATCAAAATAAGATAAAATAATAACAATAAAAACAAAAAATGTAAAAAAAGGTTTAGACATAACAAAAATAGTTAATCTAAAAACCGAACAACAAATACCCAAGTGTGTCATTCACTAATGTACTAATTTAGATACTGCTAAAATGCCGCTGGGGAAAATACTCGCTTTCCGTAGGCACGGCTTCAGCTAACTTGTTAAAGAAACCCGCTTTAACAAGTGGATCTTCAGCTCGCGCTGTTCCTACAGGAGTCTCGCATTTTCCCCAGCTTTTAAGGGTTTCCTACACCAATAAGTAGAACGAATATCTTCCTGTTAACACATCCTCACTTAAGGTAAATTTAGGCATGACCATCATCAACTTCACCTGAAAGTCTCTCTTCTAAAGCAGGAACTAATAGAGGACGAAAGATCCTGTTTTCATAAAAGAAAATAATCCGAACAAAATCCAATTGTTCGGATTACAGTATAGACAAATTACTTTTGTCCCATCCTTATTACAGTTCTGCTTTATTTATGCTGCTTTTTCTTTTGCCAGCTCGCTTTTCTTTGTTGTCAATAAGAATGATAAGACCAGACCGACAATGGATAATATTGTAGCAACCCAGAATATAGTCTGATAACCGCTAATGGCAGCGTTGCTGGCAACTTGCGCCATTGCCTCTTGCTCGGTTAAACCTTCTAATTGTGACTGATCAGGCTGATAGTTTGCAGCAGTTGTTGTCATTAATGAAATCAAAACAGCTGTACCGATCGAAGCAGATACTTGCTGCATTGTATTTGCCATTGCTGTCCCATGCGGATGCCACTCTACAGGCAGCTGATTAAGTCCTGATGTCATAACAGGCATCATAACAAGTGATAAACCAAACATACGAATAGCATAAATGATCGTTAGGTAACTGAACGCAGTATCCATTGATAAGTTTGTAAATAAGAATGTTGTTGCTGTTACAATAGCTAGACCAGTAGCAGCAAGCCATTTTGCTCCGAATTTATCAAATAACATACCGGTAATCGGAGACATAATCCCCATCACAATAGCACCAGGTAACAGCATTAAACCAGAATCTAACGGTGTAAAATCTCTGGTAGTCTGCATATATAATGGCAGGATGGTCTCAGCTCCAATTAGTGCCATTAAAACAATCGCTGTAATGATCAATGATAAAGAATA
>NZ_ML762427.1:61080-95933 GCF_009498735.1 Gracilibacillus oryzae | reverse complement strand
CGGAATTCAAGCATTGGTTTCTTGATTTTCATTTGGCGA
The DNA here is from genome assembly GCF_009498735.1 of Gracilibacillus oryzae. Lineage (GTDB taxonomy): Bacteria > Bacillota > Bacilli > Bacillales > Amphibacillaceae > Gracilibacillus > Gracilibacillus oryzae. The sequence continues at coordinate 95,894 of NZ_ML762427.1, read as the reverse complement.
ATAATAAACAGTGTTAAAATTATCGCCCCACTAACGATAATGGCGATAGCTGTGCCATTAATGCCAGAGGAAACTTCTCCTGGTCCATGTCCACCAATACTGCTGAATCCGTAAAGCAATCCACCGAAACCGAAAGAAGATAATAATATGGATATAATATCAATTTTCGGGAAGGTTTGTTTTGTAACATTTTTAACAAAGATTGCAGCGACAATAATCGCAATAATAACGATTGGTAATACGACGTAGAATAATCCTCTCCATGGGAAGAATTCGAGTAACCATCCGGAAAGTGTCGGTCCGATTGCCGGAGCAAAGGAGATAACGATACCCGCCATACCCATAGCTGCTCCACGTCTTTCCACAGGGAATATCGCAAGCATTACTGTCATCATTAGTGGAAGCATAATTCCTGAACCTGATGCCTGGATCACCCTTGCAGCTAACAGCAATTCAAAGCTGTGTGAGACAGAGGCAACTAATGTACCTAAACCAAAGATGCTAAGGGCGGTGATAAACAATTGTCTTGTTGTAAATCGCTCAATTAAAAAAGCGGAGATAGGGATCATAACCCCGTTTGTTAATAAAAAGGCTGTCGTTAGCCATTGCACTTGTGTTTCGTGAATATTAAAGTCTTCCATTATACTGGGCAGTGCTGTTGCTAATAATGTTTCATTTAATATACCTACAAAAGCACCGATCAGCATGACTGCTACCATTGGTACCCGTCTTACTTCTTCTATATTCTTTTGCTGGTTCATGATTCATCCTCCTGTAGCAGCAATTGTTCTAATTGCCATATTTTTATTTTTAAGTCTTTATGCTTCTTTAAGTAATGTAATAATGCTTCCATTAAAACGGGATTGCTGTCAGTTTTCTTCCACTCTGATTCTATTAATGTAATTGTTTCATTATACTTCGTTTTTTCTGAAGAAATGGCCAGTCTTGAAATTAGATCCTTAACATCCTGAATCAATTCAGGAATACTGTCTTGTCTGTTGTATTGCAACAATGGTTCTTTTTCTTCCATATGCTGAATAATGACATTGATATGATGACTGATCCATCTGGCTATACTGGCAGGTGAGATATCTTGCTGTTTATGGATGATGATTTGCGTAATCGATTCTCTCAATATCCCTTCTAATAGAAGCACAAGGTCTGAGATATAGCTTTCTAATCTTTCACCATAAATATGGGAAAAAACTTCCCGGTGATTCGTAATAGTTGTCTGATGAAGTTTTTCAATCCGCTCTGTAATCTCCACATCACACTTTGGTGGAAACTCTTTGAATAATACATAGAAGAAAGACTGATGTTCCACCCATGCTTTGATTTCCAGTTCAATATAGGTTACTAATGACTGATTGGATGTTTCTTTGGCCCAATCGTATTCATTCATCCGGTCCATGATTTTAAGATGGTATTCTTCCAGTAAATCAAGCATCAGTGCTCGTTTGGAGGAGAAGTATTTATAAAAACTACCCTTGGAAATTTTCACAGTATCTGCAATTTCCTGTACAGATGTTTCGCTGAAACCTTTTTTTGCAAATAGTTCCAATGCTGCTTTTGTGATTTCAGTTTTTTTGTTCAACTTTTCACCCCTCATGACCACTTGGTATAAAAAAATGACTTATTGGTCAGTGGATTATTTTACGGCAGGGCGATTGATAAGTCAACAATATCTTCGTTAAGAATTTATAAAGATTGAAAATCAGTTCATCATGCAATAGTAGCGATCAATTTCCTGGCTTTTGAATAAAGTAGAGAGGACTTTCAACAAGAAAAAAAGTAGCACAAACCATTGACTTGGTCTGTACTACTTTTGTTTATTTAAGAAGATTTCTTTGTTTGTAATTCTGCTATTTTTACAATGGTATCCACTGCTTTTAACATATGGTCAACTGACACATATTCGTATTTGCCGTGAAAGTTCTCGCCGCCAGTAAATATGTTAGGAGTAGGCAAGCCCATAAAGGATAATTGGGAGCCGTCTGTACCGCCGCGGATCGGTTTCACTTGTGGTGTGACACCAACTGCTTCCATTGCTTCATACGCTAAATCGACAATATGTTTGACTGGTTCAATTTTTTCCGCCATGTTGTAATATTGATCTTTCATTTCGAGTGTTGCTGCATTCGTATATGTTTTATTTATCTCATCAACTAATGATTGAATGTATTGTTTTTTCTGTTCGAATTTCTCTCTGTTATGGTCTCTGATAATATAGTACAGCTTGGCTTGTTCCACGTCTCCTTCTAATGAAAGCAGGTGATAAAAGCCTTCGTATTCTTCGGTATGTTCTGGTGCCTGGTCTGCTGGTAATTGTCCATGTATGTGCATGGCTAATTTCAATGCATGAATCATTTTCCCTTTCGCTGTTCCAGGATGAACATTGTTTCCTTTTACCGTTATTTTTGCTGCAGCAGCATTAAAGCTCTCATATTGCAGTTCACCAATTGGTCCTCCATCAATCGTATAGGCAAAGTCTGCACCAAATGCGGCAACATCGAATTTATGCGGTCCTCTGCCGATTTCCTCATCAGGTGTAAAAGCAACACGAATCGTTCCGTGCGGGATCTCCGGATGTTGAATTAAATATTCCATTGCTGTCATAATTTCAGCAATTCCTGCTTTATTATCTGCACCGAGTAATGTGGTGCCATCTGTTGTGATGATAGTTTGTCCTTTATAGTTCTCAAGTTCGGGAAATTCACTTGGAGATAGCGTAATTTGTTTGGCTTCATTTAAAAGGATATCCCCGCCAGGATAATGATCGATAACCTGTGGTTTTACTCCATCTCCAGTAAAGTCTGTAGCTGTATCCATATGTGCCAAAAATCCGATCGTCGGTAAATCTTTTTCCGTATTACTTGGCAATGTTGCCATCACATAAGCATTCTCATCGATTGTTACATCTTGCATCCCGATTTGCTTTAACTCTTCAACTAATAAATGGGCTAATTCCCACTGTTCTTCAGTAGATGGGCATTCAGGATTGTTTTCGTTTGACTGTGTATTCATTTTTACATAACGTGTAAACCGTTCGATAATTTGTTCTTTCAATTATACTCATTCCTTTATATTATGATGAAAATTACTTATTATAGATAGTATCATATTTACTCATATTATTACTAAAAGGAGATTATAATGACAGATTCTATTCATAAAAGGAAGAGTGAGCATATTGAACTTAGTTTGAAAGAAGAAGCTTTAGGAAAAGGGATAACCAATGGGTTCGACAAGTATCGGTTTATTCATAACGCCCTGCCTGAGCTTGATTTTGAAGAAATAGATCTTGCCACTTCATTTTTTGACCATTCATTAAAAACGCCATTCCTTATCAGTTCAATGACTGGCGGAGCAGAGCTGGCTGAGACGATTAATCGTCATCTGGCTACAGCGGCAGAGGAGAGGGGATGGATCTTTGCGCTTGGTTCAACAAGAGTCATGGTCGAAAGTGAAAAATACCGGTCATCCTTTCAAATTAAGCGTTATGCCCCATCGATTCCTGTGATTGCAAATATCGGAGCAGTGCAGCTGAATTATGGGATGACAATCGATCATTGCTTGCAAATATTAGAGTGGACAGAGGCCGATGCCTTTGTGTTACACTTAAACACAATTCAAGAGATTATACAGCCAGGAGGCGACACTAATTTTTCCTGTTTGTTGCCTAAGATAGAGGAACTTGTGCATCGATTGTCTGTCCCTGTAGGTGTGAAAGAGGTTGGCTTTGGTATTGATGGTTCGGTTGCAAAGAAACTGACAGAGGCCGGGATAGCATTTATTGATGTAGCAGGTGCTGGAGGAACCTCCTGGAGTCAGATAGAGAAACTAAGATCAAACGAAAAAATCAAAAAACAGGCTGCAGAAGCTTTTGCTGGCTGGGGAAATCCAACAGCAGAATGTCTGGTTGATGTGGGACAAGCTGTGCCAAATCAGAAAAAACTCGCAAGCGGCGGTATCCGTACAGGAGTAGATGCGGCGAAAGCGATTGCTTTAGGTGCAAGTCATGCGGGATTTGCGCGAGGTGTGTTAAAAGATGCAATTACCTCAATTGACGCTGTTTTAGAATGGATGGAAATACGGGAACTGGAATTACAAATGGCAATGTTCGGTATTGGTGCAAGGAATATACAAGCATTAAAGGCAACCAATCGTTTGAAAAATATTTAGAAGAGGATGGGGACAATGGGAGAGAAATTTGATCTGGCCATTATCGGTGGTGGAACTACTGGGCTGTTCGCTGCTTATTATGCAACAATGCGTCAGATGAAAGTGGTATTAATAGAAGCTCAGGAACAATTAGGCGGAAAAGTGATGCAGTTTTTGCCTGAAAAACTGATTTATGATGTTGGTGGCTTTCCCGAAATAACTGGTGAAACACTAGTTGATCAAATGATTGAACAGGCAAACAGACATGAACCTGAAATACTGGTTGGTGACTTTGTCGAACAGATTGAGAAAACAAATGATAAGTTTCAACTCATGACTGCAAAAGGAAAGAAGTTATCAGCCGAAACAGTAATGCTTGCAACAGGAACAGGAACTTTTCATACAAGAAGACCTGATGAATGGGCAGAGATCCCAGATTCCAGATTTAAAGCAAGTGTCCCGACTTCCCTGATGGATCGAAGCAGCTATCAAGACAAGAAAGTGGTTATTGCTTCTAATAGTAAGGTAGGGATTGGATGGGCCATTAATTTACAGGAGATCGCATCAAATATAGTGATCCTGAATTCCCATGATACCTTCCTGCAAGCGAAGCAAGAGGAATTAGCTAAGCTACAAGAGGCTGGCATTGAAGTATATTATAATGTCAAGATCACGAACTTTCTGACAGTTAATAAGGAGTTAGAAAAAATCACATTTCTTCATAACAATGGCCAAGAGAAAACAGTGGAAGCAGACAAGCTCCTTACCTATCATGGCTTGGAATTGCAGGCAGCTCCTTTTGAGACATGGGGCATTTCAACAGCGAAAGGAAGAATTTCAGTTGATCACTTTATGAAAACGAATGTAGAAGGGATATTCGCTGCTGGTGACATTGTCCAGTATCCAGGGAAAACGACCTTAATTGCATCAGGATATACAGAAGCAATTACTGCTGTTAACCATGCTCATATGTTAATCAATCCCAAAGCGACAGAGCAATTATACAGTACTGTCATCTATCAGCGCGGTAAACGTCTGTAATCCGCTACTTCACGTGTGAAAGGATGTGGGACAACAGACGAGAAGCAGCCTGATAAGTAACGCTAATAAAAAAACTCCACTGATCAAAGATTCTTATTATCGATAACATCTCTTGGCCGTTTCCCCATCTTTAATTCGCGGATACTTAATCCAAAATTCATTTGAAGGTGGGGATAATCTTTGAACTGGGAAAAGTCCCCACCCCAGCTGAAGCCTAAAGATTTGGCGATTGCTACTACTTCCATCCAATCACTTTCCCCATTATTATTTCCGTCATATTCCATATCCCAGATCGCTTCGCCTGGGTTCGGCTGGATGGCGAAGTCTATCGCTAGTCCATAATTATGATAAGACTCTCCAGCTTTGGCATATGTTACAATGCTGCCTTCTGTTGTGCGTCCCTTAGCATAAATTGCTTCCTGCTCCTCGGAAGACCGAAATCCATCTGTAATCAGAATGGAGATTCCGATTTTTTCTGCTTCATCAATAAGCTGATCCCTCGCATCTTCCACTAATGGATGAAGATTCGTTGGCATCGGTCTGCTTATATATTCTTGATACTGGTTGTATTTGTATAAACCAAAGACAATCACAGCAATTAATAATAATAATACGAGAATTGTGTGAATTTTCATAACTTTCTCCTTTCAATTATACCAGGAGCATTTCGTAGATAAAAAATATGTGGTACCATATCATTATTGAGAAGAGATATGTCTGAATTTCTCAACTAAAGTTACATCCTATTATATATTGTAACATTTCAGGAAAGAATGAGCTTTAGCTGTGTTTTTCAAAAAGATTAGGGAGGCAAAGTGGAATGGGGAAAGATTTACGTATCAAAAGTCATGTGTTCGATGATTCTAAACGTGCACCAAACCGTGCGATGCTTCGCGCAGTAGGTGTAACAGATGAGGATTTCAAAAAACCGATGATTGGGATAGCAAGTACATGGAGCGAGGTTACTCCTTGTAACGTGCACTTAGATGATTTAGCTATAAATGCAAAAGATGGTGCCAGAGCAGCTGGTGGTGTACCGATGATCTTTAATACGATCACTGTATCTGATGGTATTTCAATGGGTACATCTGGGATGCGCTATTCATTGCCGAGTCGGGATGTTATTGCGGATTCGATTGAAACAGTAGTGGGAGCAGAAAATCTTGATGCATATGTAGCAATCGGCGGCTGTGATAAGAACATCCCTGGCTGTTTAATTTCTATTGCTCGCTCAGATGTTCCAGCTGTTTTTGTATATGGCGGAACCATTGCACCAGGTTACCGCAACGGCCAGAAACTGGACATTGTTTCTGTTTTTGAAGGCGTTGGTAAACATAATAATGGTGATATTGATGATGAAGAATTAAGAGGAATTGAGTGTGCTGCATGTCCGGGAGCTGGCTCATGTGGCGGTATGTATACTGCCAATACAATGGCAACTGCAGTGGAAGCACTTGGTATGAGTTTACCGGGAAGCTCTTCTAATCCAGCTGAGTCTCCTGAGAAATTTGAAGATTGCCGTAAAGCAGGAGAAGCTGTTTATCATTTATTAGAGCAAGGCATTTACCCGAAAGATATTTTAACAAAGAAAGCATTTGAAAATGCGATTACAGCAGTAATGGCATTAGGTGGCTCAACAAACGCTGTGCTTCACCTGCTTGCCATTGCCAATGCAGCCCAAGTTGATGTCACAATGGATGATTTTAATCGCCTGCAGGCAAAAGTGCCACACTTAGCTGACTTGAAGCCAAGTGGTAAATATGTAATGGAAGACCTGTTCAAAATCGGCGGGGTTCCTGCTGTTATGCGTTTATTACTTGATAATGGTTACTTACATGGAGATTGCTTAACGGTTACTGGTAAAACGATTGCGGAAAATTATGCCGATGCTCCTGTATTAACGGAAGAACAGGATATTATTCGCCCATTCAGCAACCCATACCGTGAAAATGGTCCGCTTGTTGTATTAAAAGGGAACCTTTCACCAACAGGTGCTGTTGCGAAAGTATCTGGTGTAAAAGTAAAACGCCATACAGGACCTGCGCGTGTATTTAATACAGAGGAAGAAGCGACAGAAGCTGTAATGAACAATGAAATTAAAGAAGGCGATGTACTAGTAATCCGCTATGTAGGACCAAAAGGCGGACCAGGTATGCCGGAAATGCTTTCTATTTCTGCTATCCTTGTCGGTAAAGGACTGGGCCAGAAAGTAGCTTTACTTACGGACGGCCGTTTCTCTGGTGGTACACATGGACTTGTTGTTGGCCATATTTCACCAGAAGCACAAACTGGCGGCCCGATAGCCTTATTACAGGAAGGCGATATTGTTACAATCGATTCTGATTTGAAAGAAATTTCTATGGAAGTTTCTGACGAAGAACTGGACAAACGCCGTGCTGACTGGACAGCGCCTGAGCTTTATAAACGCGGTGTGCTAGGTAAGTATGCCCATAACGTTTCTTGCTCATCACAAGGTGCCGTGACAGATTTTATTAATAGAAAAGATATATAATTTAAAAAAGTAGGCTGAGACATAACAAAAATAGTTAGTCTAAAAACCGGAAAATATATACACAAGGACGTCATTCACTAATGTACTAATGTAGATAGTGCTAGTTTGCCGCTGGGGAAAAATACTCGCTTTCCATGGGCACGGCTTCAACTAACTTGGTAAAGAAGCTCACTTTACCAAGTGGATTTTCAGCTCGTGCTGTTCCCATAGGAGTCTCGCATTTTCCCCCAGCTTTTTAGGGTTCTCTAAACCAATAAGTAGATCGAATTTCATCATGTAAAGACAGTATCATTTGAGGTAATTTTAGGCACGATCATTTATTCCATACAGGTCTCTCTTCCAAAGCAGGAAGCCTGGCATTAAGTAGAGGATGATAGATCTCATATACAGAAAGCAAATAATCCGGACAGATTCAAAGTCCGGATTTCAGTATGGACAATTTTAAAAGCGAAAGCCTGATGTGATACTGGTTATCCCAATTATTTCAATCTAGTAATATAGTAATAAAATATACCGATAACAAGGAACCTATGCTATAATGAAATCTAAATATCTTGAATTTACTAAATTTTTAGAAAATGGGGGAAAAGAAATGAAGAGAAAAGGGCTATGGCTATTATTAGTAGCATTTCTTAGTGTAGCTGTCCTGGCTGCATGTGGCTCAGAAGGCAATGAAGAGGATACAAATAGTGACTCTTCAGGCGAGAATGCTGCTGAGCAGGAATCTTCGCAGGAAGAAGGTAATGGCGAAGAAGCTGCTTCTGATGAAACATATGTAATCGGTGCAACTCAGATTGTGGAACACCCTTCTTTGGATGCTGCCTATGAAGGTTTTCAGGCTGCAATTAAAGATGCCGGACTAAATGTCGAATATAAGTTTGAAAATGCACAAGATGACCAAAACAATGCCATTACGATTGCGAATAACTTTGTTGCTGATGGTGTTGATTTAATTTTTGCTAACTCCACACCGAGTGCGCAAAGTGTATTACAAGCAACAAGTGATATCCCGATTTTATTCACATCTGTAACAAATGCAGTTGATGCAGGTTTAGTAGAATCAAATGAACAGCCTGGCGGAAACATTACAGGTGTTATTGATTTGCATCCAGAGGCTATTACCAATACGATTGAATTCATTGAAAATAATTTCGAAGGCTCGACTGTTGGTGTTATTTACGATGCTGGGGAAGCAAACTCAGTAGCACAGATTGAGGCTGTTAAAGAAGCAATTGATGGAACAAGCTTAAGTTTAGCAGAAGCAACTGTTGGTAATTCCTCAGAAGTGCAACAAGCAGCGACTTCATTAGTTGGTGAAGCTGATGTGATATATATTGTTACAGATAATACTGTTGTTTCAGCGCTTGAAACAGTTGTAGGTGTAGCGGAGGAGCAGGATATTCCATTAATTGTTGGAGAACCTGATTCAGTAGCACGTGGCGGATTCGCTGCATATGGTTTCTTGTATTATGATATTGGTTACCGTACGGGAGAAATGGCGGTAGAGATTTTAACAGGTGAAAAAACACCTGCAGACTTCCCTGTAGAAAACCCGCCAAATCTAGATTTTTATCTGAATAAATCTGCTGCCGAAGCACAAGGTGTCGAGTGGGATGCTGCTTGGGAAGAAGAAGCAGAGCTAGTCGAACCAGCAGAATAGAAAAATATAACCTCGACATTGGATTGAGATCATTCATGTCGAGGTTTTCTCAAAAAATAGCTTTTAAAAACAAACTTTGTGATATATAGTAAAAGAAAATATAGAGTTTTCTAGCAGAACAGAAAGGAAGATAAAGATGTTTATTTCCATATTCAGCGCCTTTGAAGCAGGTATTATTTATGCGCTGATGGCTTTAGGGGTCTATCTTTCGTTTCGTATTTTAGATTTTCCTGATTTAACAGTAGACGGCAGTTTTGTAACAGGTGGTGCTGTTGCTGCCATATCGATTGTTAATGGAGTACCGCCAGTTCTGGCTACTTTCTATGCGTTTGTAGCTGGCTTTATTGCAGGAATGATTACAGGTATTTTGAATACGAAAGGAAAGATCAACCCACTATTATCTGGTATATTAATGATGATTGCCTTATATTCTATCAATTTAAGGATTATGGGTAAATCAAATGTGGCGCTGCTTAATGAACCGACTATCTTCAGACAAATGGAAGGATGGTGGGGTTCTTTAGGAATTGATACTGCCTTGAACAATATGTTATCTGCTTTAGGAGTAGAGAATGTACCTTCAACATGGTCAGTTGCAATTATTATGATAATCGTTACATTGGCAATTAAGTTTCTAACAGATTATTTCCTGAAAACAGAAGTAGGATTGGCATTAAGAGCTACAGGTGATAATGAAAAAATGATCCGCAGTTTCTCTGCTAATACAGATACCTTAACAATTGTCGGTTTGGGAATTTCAAATGCATTGGTCGATTTATCTGGTGCATTGATTGCTCAATATGGCGGGTTTACTGATATTGGTATGGGAATTGGAATGATTGTAATCGGCCTTGCTTCTGTTATTATCGGTGAAGCTATTTTCGGAACGAAGACGATTGCAAGAACCACACTGGCTGTAATTGGTGGGGCAATTGTCTATCGGATTGTGCTGACATTGGCACTTAAAATTGACTTCCTTGAAGCTGGGGACACGAAATTAATTACAGCAATTATCGTTATCGCCGCATTAATTACACCAAAAATTATCGCAGCAAGAAAAGAGGCAACTCGGAAGAAGAAAAAACGAGCCATGTTAGCCAGCAGAGAGGAGGCTAATCATGCTTAATATGAAGAATATATCGATTACCTTTAATGAAGGTACATTAGATGAGAAGAACGCATTGCAGGATATTAACCTTCATTTAAAAAAAGGTGACTTTGTTACAGTTATCGGAAGTAATGGTGCAGGTAAATCTACATTAATGAACATGATATCAGGTTCATTAAAGCCGGATATCGGATCGGTTACCATAGATAATAATGATGTAACAATGCTTCCGGAATACAAACGCTCACGGTATATCGGCAGGGTTTTCCAGGATCCGATGGCAGGTACAGCACCAACCATGACAATTGAAGAGAACTTAGCAATGGCTTATTCACGGAATAAAAAACGTTCCTTAAAGATGGGTGTCGGGAAAAAAAGAAAAACGATCTTTAAAGAACATTTAGAAACACTTCATTTAGGACTGGAAAATCGGCTGAATGCTAAAGTCGGTATGCTTTCAGGTGGGGAAAGGCAAGCATTATCTTTATTAATGGCGACTTTCACAGAGCCGAATATTCTATTATTAGATGAACATACTGCTGCATTGGATCCATCAAGAGCAGAATTGATTACAAACTTAACAGGTGAAGTTGTGGATCAATTCGGTTTAACGACATTAATGGTAACACATAACATGCAGCAAGCCTTAGATCTTGGCAATCGTTTGATCATGATGGATAAAGGTCAAATTATCCTGGAAGTGTCAGGCGAGGAAAAACAGGCATTAACAATCGAAAAATTATTACAGGAATTCCAACGTATTCGCGGGAAACAAATGGAGAGCGACAGAGCGGTGCTTGGATAGTAGTGTGGGAGACAGTTACTTATTAATAAGTAACTGTCTTTTCTAACACATTACTCGTCATTCGTTACTAAAAGATGAGCGAAATGATTTTTCTAAAAATATAATATTCAGAATTTTTAGTTATTTTTTTAAGGGGGATGAATGAATTGAAATATGGATTTTCTGAAAAGGTAAAACATCTGAAGTCTTCAGCGGTAAGAGATATCTTGAAAGTAATTAATCAAGGGAACATCATTTCTTTTGCGGGCGGTCTGCCTGAAGAGAGTCTGTTTCCAACCGAAGCTGTAGATAAAGCCTTTCATAAAGCGATAACAAGTAATAATAAAGCATTACAATATGGAGAAACAGAAGGCGTAGCTGCATTGAGAAATGCTTTAGCGGAAAGAATGGAAAAAAAAGGATTAACAAGAAATGCAGAAGACATACTCATTACTTCTGGAAGCCAGCAAGCCATTGATCTGTTTTCAAGAGTGATGTTTAATAAGGGAGATATCATTTTAGCAGAAAATCCAACATATTTAGCAGCACTGCAAGTATTTGAGTCATATGAAGCGAATGTTGTTGCAGTTGAATCAGATGATGACGGTATGGTTATTTCAGATCTGGAAGAAAAGATAATTAAGCTGAAGCCAAAATGCATTTATGTTGTCCCGACATACTCAAATCCGACAGGGAAAGTGTGGTCATTGGAACGCCGGCTAAAACTGTTAGAATTAGCAAATAAACATCATGTTGTAATCTTTGAGGATGATCCATATGGGGAATTGCAATTTGATCAGGCGGCTGCTCCGCCATCGATAGCTTCACTAGATGAAAATGATATCGTCTTATATACAAGCACATTCTCAAAAACCGTTGTCCCCGCAATGAGAATTGGCTGGATCGTTGGCCCGCATCAGATTATCCGGATAATGGCTCAGGCAAAGCAGGCTACAGATTTGCATACTAATTCCATTAGCCAGCATGCATTAGTTCACCTGCTGAATGATTTTGATATTGATGCCCATATTCAAACAATAAGAGAAACTTACTTGGAACGAATGCTTGTAATGAAAGAATTATTAGATACAGTAGAGCTGGAAGGTTTAGAATATATTGAGCCAAAAGGCGGGATGTTTTTTTGGGTAACCTTACCTGAATCAATCAATACAACCACATTATTGGATGTGGCGGTGAAAGAAGGGGTAGCCTTCGTCCCAGGTGCGCCATTTTATGTATCTGATCCAGAACAAAATACATTAAGGCTGAACTTCACCAATTCTTCACCTAATTTAATTAGAGAAGGAATGGAGAAATTAGTAAAGGTATTAGAGTCAGCAAATGAGTATATCTAATTGGTAAAACAGAGAGCTGCAATGGCTCTTTGTTTTCCTTCGTTATCAACCGAACAGTTTTTGCCACCAGCTTTTTTTCTCCTGTTTCTCTTCCTTTGTTTTATTCTCATGTAAAAAGATGTCCTCTTTATCGATGGCATGGTCCATTGTCAGCACTAAACCATATTCCGTGGTTGATTCTTGGTCATTTACAGAAGTATAAGTAATATTCGCATTTCTGGCAAGTTCACGGTATGGCTTAAAAAAGCGAAAGTTCATATCGCCATTAATTAACAGCTTAGCGTTCGGATAATTTTTCATCTCTTTTTCTAATTCGTTTAATCCTTTCTCGCCGCGAACCTCTGATTGTTTCAGCACAAGAATAACTCTTTCTCTAAGTGATCCAAGAAAAACTCTACGTTCATCAGGATTTGTTTCTTTTGGCCCGTAAATCCCTTCTTGAATATAATCATCAATATTTTTATTACTCATATAATACACCTCATTTGAAAATTAGTTGTCTCGTATTTACTTATTATATGCCAAAATAAAAAACTCCCCAATTAAAAAGGGAGTTTTTTGGATAAGAAATGTTATATCAATCAATTATGGGGGATAATTGAAATATTAATCCTCATCTACAGGATATACACCATTTTCATCATGTACTTCCTTGCCTGATAATGGCGGGTTAAATACACAAACCATACGCATATCTGTCTTTGCACGCAATAAATGCTCATCATTTTTATCTAATGCATAAAGCGTATCTTTTGCAATAGGCCATACTTTATTATCGCTTAGTGTAACGACTTCGCCTTCACCTTCGATACAGTAAACTGTTTCCAGGTGATTCTTATACCAGATATGTGTTTCGGTCCCTGCTTTAATAATCGTATCGTTGACAGAGTAACCCATACCAACGTCTTTATTGATTAGACGGCGGCTAACCCAGTTACCTCCATCTACATCATGCTCTGTACCTAAAATATCTTGTAATTTTACTACTTTCATGTCTAAATCGTCCTCCTCTGGTATATTAACTTTATCTATTTAAAACCTAGTTGGAAAAAAGTAACCTGAATTAATTAGCTACTGGATCCTTTACTAGATTTTTCACACTTTCTTCAATGATTTCTAATCCCTTTACCAGATCTTCTTTTGGAATATTGAGAGCAGGGAACAGTTTAAATACTTCGTCGTTTGGTCCGGCAGTTTCCATAATCAGACCATATTCAAAGCATTTAGCTGTAACTTTCTCTGCTAATCCTTCCACTTCTGAAGCAATACCAACCATAAATCCGCGACCGCGCACTTCTCCTTTAATTTCAGGATAGTCTGCAACGATTTTTTGCAGGAAAGAGTACATAATTTCAGATTTTTGATGGATTTCTTTCTCAAAGGAATCATCTTTCCAGAAATCAAGTGCTGCTGTTGCCGTAATGAATGCGTGGTTATTTCCACGGAATGTTCCATTATGCTCACCTGGTTTCCAGATATCTAACTCAGGTTTAATGAGAGTTACAGCAAGCGGCAAGCCATAACCACTTAATGATTTGGATAAACATACAATATCAGGTTGAATACCAGCAGCTTCAAAACTGAAGAATGTACCAGTACGGCCAATACCTGCCTGGACATCATCGATAATTAACAGAATACCCCAGCGGCGGCAGATTTCTTCGACTTTACGAAGCCATTCAAATCGAGCAGCATTAATACCACCTTCACCTTGTACCGTTTCTACGATCATTGCAGCCGGGATTGCCACACCACTTCCATTATCTTCAAGGAAACGTTCAAGATAAACAAGTGTGTCATGGTCAACATAATTATCATAAGCCATTGTTACTGTATTCTGTAATGGAATACCGGCACCCTGGCGTTTCATGGAATTACCTGTTACAGATAACGATCCAATTGTCATTCCGTGGAACCCGCCAGTAAAACTGATAATATCCGTGCGTCCTGTTACTTTACGTGCTAATTTCAAAGCACTTTCTACAGTGTTTGTTCCAGTTGGTCCGGGGAACATCACTTTATAATCTAAATCACGTGGTTTAAGAATAACATCCTGGAATTTTTGCAAAAAGTCAGCTTTCGCAGTTGATGCCATGTCTAATGAATGAGTAATACCATCATTCATAATGTAATCTACAAGCTTTTGCTTCATATGGTCATCGTTGTGTCCGTAATTCAATGCGCCTGCACCAGAAAAGAAATCTAAATATTCCTTTCCGTCCTCGTCCCACATTTTATGCTTCTTTGCTTTTGTAAACACAGTAGGGAAGTTTCGTACATAGCTGCGCACAACAGATTCGTATTGATTAATAATATCGATATTTTTAGACATTAATTCTTCCTCCTAATATATATGGTAAATTAATGGTAATCATTGTAATAGGGGCTGATTCATAATAACTGAAAATTATGAATATTCAGTTATTATGTCATGCAAGAGGGCCCACAATAAACTTTAACTCTTCTTCATGATCTTCACCTGGAAACACATCTTCTGTGAAGAACTCGCATGATCGGATTTCGGTATTGAAATCTCGCGCTAATTTTTGAAATAGTGATTGTGAAGCACGATTAGATGGTGTGATGGTTGCCTCTACAAAAGAAACATCTTTACATGCCTTGCTTTTTAATAAAAAATGGAGCATTTTAGATGCAATTCCTTTGCCTCTTTGTGAAGCATCCACTCCCACTTGCCAAATAAATATGGCATCCTGCTTTTTCGGAGGGATAAATGCGGTGATAAAACCAACCACTTGGTTATTTTGTTTTGCTACAACACATGTCTCATTGAAATATTCAGACATTAAAATGTATTTATATGAAGAATTGGTATCCAATGTGGATTTGGTTACTAATTCCCACATCGCTGCTCCGTCTTCTTTTGCAGGATGACTCAGTACTGCTTCCAGTTCTGGAGCTTGTTTATTATGTGTATTAATCACAATTACTCCTTTCACATTTGGTAATCTCCCGTGTCGTAATTAGTACATAATATATGTTATCGGGAAATGGAAATAATCTCAAACCGCTTATACAGTGATAAAACTGTATTAATCATCATCTCTTATGCTGAGAGCGGTTCAATAACAATAACATTTATAAATCCTTCCATATTGTCATGTATTCTTACAAATGAGCAAAATTTGCTCTCAAACACAATGTAAATATACCCCAACTTATAAAGGGGAAAACGTATATTTGAAAATTTTATTGAAAAACTGCTGAACGGTAATAAAAAAAAGAGACCAACAAGGTTGTTGATCTCTTTTTAAAAGAGGGTTCACCCCAGTCATACCAAGGGTGTAACCAGTTGATTGATCTAGCTTATTTCTTTAAGTGTGCCGGTACTGCTACATTTAATTTTGCTGCAATACCTTCTGCTAAAGCTGGGTCAACTTTATAGAAGTTTTCTAATTGACGTTCCACAATTCCTTCTCTTGTTACTCCACTCAAATGATCGGCGAAGTTCTGAATTAACCGTTCACGCTCCTCGTCGTTCATTACATCACGGAATAGAGCGCGTGGCTGAGAATAGTGGTCATCACTATCGTAAGCAACACTGTCTGCTAAGCCGCTTACTTCGAATGGACTAATTTTATTCTCTGGTGTTTCTTTTGGTGTATGAGTAAAACTGTTTGGTTCATAGTTAGGTGCACTCCCGCCATTACCGTCAAAGCGCATTTGACCATCACGCTGATTATTGTGCACTGGTGCTTTAGAGCGGTTAATCGGCACTGCTTCATGATTGGCACCAATTCGGTAACGGTGTGCATCAGAATAAGCAAACAAACGGCCTTGAAGCATTTTATCTGGAGATGCTTCGATACCAGGTACAAAGTGACCAGGTGAGAAGGCAGCTTGCTCCACTTCTGCAAAATAGTTTTCCGGATTACGATCTAATACCATACGGCCAACCTCAATTAGTGGATAATCCGCATGTGGCCAGACTTTTGTGACATCAAATGGGTCATAGCGATACGTATTGGCATCTTCCACTGGCATAATTTGAACTTTTAATGTCCAGGACGGATGATTGCCTTCCTGAATCGCATTAAATAAATCTTCTGTATGGTAATCAGGATTCGTACCAGCTAACTCATCGGCAACTTTCGGGTCTAAGTTTTTCACACCTTGATCAGCGATAAAATGATATTTGACCCAGACAGCTTCTCCTTCATTATTTACCCATTTAAATGTATGGCTTCCATAACCGTTCATATGGCGAAGGGTTGCCGGAATCCCGCGGTCAGAGTGCAGATAAGTTATCTGATGTAGTGACTCTGGTGATAATGACCAGAAATCCCAAACCATGTTTGCATCCTTTAAGTTTGTTTGCGGGTTTCTTTTTTGTGTATGGATGAAATCAGGGAATTTGATTGCATCACGGATAAAGAAGACAGGTGTATTGTTTCCAACTAAATCGTAGTTTCCTTCTTCTGTATAGAATTTAACCGCAAAACCGCGCGGGTCACGTACTGTATCTGCTGAGCCCAATTCTCCTGCAACAGTTGAAAAACGGATGAACATCGGCGTCTTTTTGCCGACTTCTGATAAAAATGCTGCTTTTGTATATTTAGAAACGTCATTTGTCACTTCAAAATAACCGTGTGCTCCTGCACCTTTCGCATGCACAACACGTTCAGGTACTCTTTCACGATTAAAGTGTGCCAGCTTTTCAAGTAAATGTACGTCCTGGATTAAAGTAGGTCCTCTAGACCCGGCTGTAATAGAATTTTGATTGTCACCAACAGGCGCACCTGAAGCTGTTGTTAAATATTTTTTCTCTTGACTCATAAAAAGCACCTCTCCTTAATGAATAATGTATATCTAATTATAATACAATTTTTATAAAAATCAATATTTATTTATAATAATTATAATTAAAGCGCAAAAAAAAAGAGGCAGCTATGTAAAATAGTTGCTCTCAAAGGATTGGGAAACATCCTAAAACTTTTGTTGATTGGGGGTAACAAAAGATATGTGTAAAGGGAATGTTTCATGCACTGGTTTGTGCTACGATCTTATTATAACGATAATGAGAATCATTTTCAATAGTTTTTTTGAACTAAATGATAAAATTTTTTTGTTTGTAAATAAGAAGCAAGAAGGTCGAGGTGGTACAGTGAGGAGTATCAAAACCCAGGTTTTGGATAATTGAGGAGTTGACTTGCAAACCAACGAAGAGATTCATTACTTATCATTTGGTAACTTTTTGAACATCCTCTTTTAGGGGTGTATACTGGATAGTGAGGTGATGACATGGTTTTGAATCTGGAGCAAGTAGGATTGAAAAAAGAGGGGAAATGGATTCTTCAAGATGTAAATTGGAAAATAGAGAATGGGGAACATTGGGCCTTACTTGGTCTGAACGGAGCTGGAAAAACAGCCTTATTGAATATGCTTTGTGCTTATTATTTTCCTACAACCGGGAATGTGAATGTTATTGGCAGGCAATTTGGACAAGATATATTGGGAGAGCGGCTGCGACAGCAAATTGGATTAGTATCATCAACCATCAAAGAAAAAATATATGGAACAGATACTGCATATCAGGTTATCTTGAGTGGGGCATTTGCTTCTATCGGACTGTATGAAGAGCCGACAGATAAAATGAGGGATCAAGCCAAACAATTATTGAAGGAGTTAGGTTGCTATGAGTATGCTAATCGGCCATTCCGTATGCTGTCACAAGGGGAGCGGCAGCGTGTGATGATTGGGCGGGCGTTAATGGGTGAACCAAAGCTGTTGATATTGGATGAACCAACCAATGGCCTTGACTTTATTGCAAGAGAAGCATTGTTAGAGTCCATTGAGCGGATTGCAAGCAAGAAGGTACCTTCCATTATCTATGTAACTCATCATGTAGAAGAAATTTTGCCGGTTTTTAATAAAACCCTTCTATTGAAGAAAGGGACTGTTTTTGCCCAAGGGGAAAGTAAGGAAATAATCACAAGCAGTAAATTATCCGAATTTTTTGGAGTGGAAGTGGAAGTGAATTGGAATGACCAAAGACCTTCGATTAAGAAAAGGAAATAGTATTACATTTTAGGAGAATTACATATATGTTAAGTCAGCTTAATCAGATTCTGCAACGAATTATGCCTTTTATTGCACCAGCCAGTGTCGTTATCGGTGTTTTGTTTGCACCATTTTTTATTCATTTAGAAGGACTTGTTACTTATATTTTTGCTTTTATGACGTTTGCCGGAAGCTTAAGTTTGAACTTTGTTGCACTGCATCGGGTGATTGCCCATCCATTATCGATCATTATTGCACTTGTTTTACTTCATATCATCATGCCGCTATGGGCATGGGGAATAGGTATGCTGACATTTCATGGTGATATGTTAACAATAACCGGATTCGTCCTTGCGATGATTATCCCGACAGGTATTACCAGTTTTATTTGGGTATCAATGAATAAAGGAAATGTTGCATTAACATTATCGATTATTTTAATTGATACCATTCTGTCCCCATTCATTGTGCCATTTGCTTTATCCTTGTTTGCGGGGCAAGGGATAGAGCTGGAAGTATGGGGGATGATGAAAGGCCTGCTTATTATGATTGTTATCCCGTCATTGCTGGGTATGATTCTGCATGAGATGACAAGGGGTAAGGTGCATGAAGTATGGAGTCCAAGATTAGCGCCTTTTTCCAAGTTAACGTTAGCTATTGTGATCATGATTAATAGTGCAGCAGTTGCTCCCTATTTGAAATCTGTTGATCTTAAACTGATTAAAATCGCAGTATGTATGTTTTTCATTGCAGGGACAGGTTACTTATTAGCATGGTTTATCGGCAAAACGTTAAAAAGGACACAAGAGGATGTTATCTCCTTAACATTTAGTGGCGGAATGCGGAATATTAGTGCAGGTGCGGTAATTGCTGTGCAGTATTTTCCGGGTGCAGTGGCAGTACCGGTAGTAGTTGGGATGTTGTTTCAGCAAATACTTGCATCGATATACAGCAAGTTCTTACAGAAAAAGATAAAACCGAATTAGTCATGAAGTGCAGAAAAATAAAATAGGATAATAGTAAAAATGAAAGTAGGTGTCCATATGATCACATGGCTTTCCTTTGTACTATTATCCTTAGCTGCTTTCCGATTAACAAGATTAATTGTATATGATAAAATCACCGGTTTCCTGCGTGCTCCATTTTTTGAAAGGGAAGAAAAAATCTTCCCTGATGGAACAGTAGAAGAAGTTATTTCCTATAAAGGAACTGGATTGAGAAGATGGATCGGGGAATTACTGAGCTGTCACTGGTGTGTAGGTATTTGGGTATCAATCTTATTGTTTATCGGTTTGCACTTTTTTTCGACTGTCTTTTTACCGATTATTATTATCTTAGCAGTAGCTGCGGTTGCCGCTATTATTGAAGTGATTGTTTCTTACTTTATCTAGAGTTATTTTGCTGTTTTTTATAGCTATTACAGCTGCAAGACTTTCTTCTGCGGGATTTCTTTGGCCGGCTGACAGAAGTATTATTTGAATTGTTCATCATATTAACTCCTTATTGTTCAATTGTAATGTGAAGAGGTATTGCCAAATCAGCATTACTTACTTTATATTATGATTGAGACTGAAAAAGCGTTCGGGAATTAAAATCTTTTGTGATATAATAGACGGATGACTTTGAGGGGATGAGGTTGTTAATATGTGGATGGTTATTGTAGTTTGTGTTGCGGTTGTAGTTGCTGTCTTAGTACTTTCCCTTATGACGTTGAATAAAGGATATGGATATAAACAGACGATCGATCCATTGCCGGATGACAGGGAAAATGAAGAAGATGATGATAATAACAAAAGTCAGGGACATAACGGCGGAAATAGATAATCGAAAAGTCGGAACAACTGTCACCTGCTATTGTGGAGAGGGTTTTCATCTATTTGGATGGAAATCCTCTCTTTTTTTTGTTGTAATTGTATTTATTATCAGTTGTTCTTCAAAATAAAATACATCTACCGGTAAAAAAAGAACCGGGCAAAGTGTAAAAATGCCCGGTCTTTTCTTATAGTGATTGCTTATATATTTCGATAGAATCTTGTCGGTTTAATTGTTTGAAGTTACCAAATGTTGGTCTGGCAATAACCGTCTTATCTGCCATCTCTTCAATGGAATCTTCTGTTATATTATAATCACTTAATTTGGATGGGGCACCAATGCTGTTCCAGAATTCTCTAAGCTTCTTGATACCTTCCATTCCGACTTCTTTGTCTGTTTTCCCTTCAGGATCTACAGTAAATACGCGAACGGCTAATTGTTTAAATCTTGATACATTCTCGTCAATGGAATAGGTCATCCAATGCGGGAATAAGATGGCCAATCCGCCTCCGTGAGGAATATCATGTACAGCAGAAACCGCATGTTCGAGGTTATGTGTAGCCCAATCACCATGATAGCCCATGTTTACCATTCCATTTAATGCCATTGTTCCATTATACAGTACAGTGGCACGCAATTCTTCGTTTTGTAAGTCCTCGACTAATGCCGGGGCTGTCTCCACCATTGTCTGCAGAATACCTTCTACCATTCTGTCCTGCAGTAATGTATTTGTTTCATGATGGAAATAGTGTTCCAATGCGTGGGACATAATGTCGACAATACCGTAAATTGTCTGGTCCTTTGGTACAGTTGTTGTAAATGCTGGATCTAATATAGAAAACGTTGGAAAGGAAAATGGACTTCCCCAGCCATGCTTTTCTTTTGTCTCCCAATTTGTGATAACAGATCCGGCGTTCATTTCAGAACCAGTAGCAGCTAATGTTAAAACAGTTCCGAACGGCAAAGCGCCAGTTGCAGCTGCTTTTTTTGTTACAATATCCCAAATATCATCATCTGACTTAGCTCCGACAGCTATTGCCTTCGTACAGTCAATAGTACTTCCGCCCCCGACAGCGATAATGAAATCAATTTTTTCCTTTTTGCAGATTTCAACCCCTTTTCGGGCAGTAGTGACACGCGGATTCGGTTCCACACCGCTTAATTCAAACACTTTTTTGTCCGCATTGTTCAATATGTCTATTACTTGGTCGTAAAGTCCGCTTCTCTTGATGCTTCCTCCACCATAAACAAGCAAAATATTCTGACCATAGTTTTTTAGCTCTTCATTTAGCTGGCTTAATTGGCCTTTACCAAAGTAGAGTCTTGTTGGATTTTGAAAAACAAAATTTTGCATTTTATAACCTCCTTGAATAAGAAGCTTTACTTCTTCCTTTTAAATATGGCAACAATTTTATTTTGTGTAAAGTAATATGTTTTAGCAGCAGCAATTTGGAAAAAAGTATCTGGAATGAGGTTTATTTTTTGGAAGAAGAGGTAAAGTATTGTTAGAATAAAAATAGAGACCAGTTCAAATGGTTTTTAATTCTAAAGTACAGGAGTGGATAGAATGAGTAATGTATTATTTACATCAAAAGCAACGGCAAAAGGCGGTCGTGAAGGTCATGTAAAATCAGATGACGGAATCATTGATGTTAATTTAGTCAACCCTGCAGGCGGTGGAGATGGACAAGGTTCCAACCCTGAGCAGTTATTTGCAGCAGGTTATTCTGCCTGTTATGATGGGGCATTAAACTTAATGGCATCAAAACAAAAGAAAGAAATTGACTCTTCCATTACAGCAGAAGTAAGCTTAATTAAAGATGAAGCAGACAATGGTTTCAAAATTGGTGTTGTACTGAATGTAGAAATCAAAGGTGTTTCACAAGAAGAAGCAGAAGAGCTTGCAAAAGCAGCTCACGAATTCTGTCCATATTCTAAAGCTACTAGAGGAAATATTGACGTAGAATTAAAAACAACAGCGGTTTAATAAAAAAACGCACATCCTGAGATGTGCGTTTTTTTAAATGTTTATATTATTTTACACGATTAGAATACAAATCCTGAAATGCGTGGAATACTTCAATACCTTGGTATACTGTTACAGATAATGCTGTTACAGAAAACATAGCGATCATAGCGATACGAAACCAGATCATTCTTATTCCTCCTCTCCCGAAATATTTTTACTTCAGGGAGACTGGAACCAGATAGTTTGACTGGTAAAACCGCGCCAGCAGCTTTCGTTGTAAAGGTTGATTATAAGTATGTGTACGATAGTATTTAATTGCTGCAATCAGTATAATGATAATTGGCAGATAAAAATTTACGAATTTATCTGATCCACTGTTTACTGGATTGAATTCATTATCTTGGACGTCTTTTGCTACAGTGATCTTGACTGTTTGTTCTGTTAAGGTATTTTCAGTCAGATGTACTGGGATGAAAATAATCAGAAATAGTAGTGTCAGGGCAACGATTCTTTGCATTTTTACCGCCCCCAATCTAAATATCAAGCTAGGTGTACATTATACGCCTGGATGGAGAAAAAGTAAACCTTATAAGACATATTTGTTTCGGCTCGCACCAACTCCAAAACCAATCATTACAATGGCAACTATCAGAATAAATGTTATTGACAAGTTCCAGGTTCCTGTTAAATCAAATAGAAATCCAATAAATATGGGACCTACTGATGCGAGAAGATAACCGAATGATTGCGCCATTCCTGACAGTTCTGCAGCTTGTCTGGCATTCTCTGTCCGCAACCCTAATAATGCAAGCGCCAGACTGATGCTCGCACCTAATGCAATACCAATCAATGTAATCCATATTGTTGTGAAAATAACAGAAGTGTTGATGAACAAACCAGTATATCCGATAAGGGCACATGCTCCAAATGCATAAACGACAACTTTCTGATTTTTTAGCTTTCCAGCAATGATGGGTGTTAAAAAAGTTGCTGGCAGACTGATTAATTGCATGTAGGCAACAAACCATCCAGCTGTTGCTACATCAAATCCTTTGGCTGTTAATATTTCTGCTAGCCAGGATATTGTCACATAAAATAAAAATGACTGTAAACCCATGAATAATGTCACTTGCCATGCCATTGCGGAACGCAAAAGCTTCCTTCCGCTTGGTTCATAAAGTTTTACGTCATGTTCTGTTGGCGTATTTCTCATAGCAATTAACCAGATGATAATACCTGCAATTGCAACGATACTCCAGCTTGCTAATGAAATCTTCCAGCCTAATCCATACTCTACCGTCAATGGGACTGAAAACCCTGAACCTAAAGCAGCAAAAATAGACATAGAAGTTGTATAAAGACCTGTCATTAAACCGATCTTTGTTGGAAAACTTCCCTTTATTAAACTCGGGAGGATAACATTGATAATAGCTATGCCGACACCTGCCAGAGTTGTACCAATATAAAGAAATAGCAGTGTTGCCAATGATCGAATCAAGATACCGATAAGTAAAATAATTAATCCATACAATAAAGCCCGTTCATTACCAAATCTGTTGGCAATTCTGGGCGCAATTGGTGACATAAAAGCAAATGCCAGTAAAGGCAAGCTTGTAATCAATCCAACATTCCAGTTTTCTAATAACAGATCATCCCTGATAATGCCGATGATTGGACCGACAGATGTGATGGCAGGACGTAAATTGAATGCAAGGATGATGATTCCTGCTATAAAAATGCTATACTTCCATTTTTGACTTTTAGACATGTATTTGCTCCTTGTTCCTTGTTTTTCTCACAGCGCTAAGCATCCTGATAAGGTTCGCTTGATACTTAAATTATTGTTTAGATAAATTAAATACACTATACTATAAATTAGATGATTATGTTAAAATAAATAATGTTAACTAGAATACCACAATATAATTACAAAGGGAATATCTGATAATTAGCGAAAGAAGGTAGACGATGGAAAATAAATTTGTTGCTGAATTGTTGTCATGGTTGAAAGCATTGCTGATTGCAGTGGTAATTGTGTTATTGTGCCGCCATTTCTTAATTACTCCTTCCATTGTTAAAGGTGAATCTATGATGCCTAACTTAGAAGATGGAGACAGAATTATTCTAAGCAAAATAAGTCAAATTGACCGATTTGATGAAATAGCTTTCGAAGCTCCGGATACTGCTGATAATTATGTGAAAAGAGTGATTGGTTTCCCTGGTGAAACGGTGGAAATGAAAAATGACCAGCTAATTATTGACGGGAAAGTATATGAAGAAGAATACTTGAATGATTATAAAAGTAAAATCTCGGCTGAAGAAAATCTGACGCCAGACTTTACATTGTATCAGTTGACTGGAGAAGAAGTGGTTCCAGAAGGAATGCTGTTTGTATTAGGTGATAATCGACGAGTGAGTAAAGACAGTCGTTCGTTTGGTTTCATAACACAGGAATCAGTAATTGGTGATGTGAAAATGCGTATTTGGCCACTAGAATCCTTTGGTTTTATCAACTGATTAGTAATAAAATTACATATGTGCAATCCACTAGGGGTGCCATTTAAATGGCTGAGATGAGAATTATGTTCTTGATCCCTTTGAACCTGAACTGGTTAACACCAGCGTAGGAAAGTGGAATAGGCCGTGAAATACTATTCTGTGTTTATCAAGCCGTTCCATTTCTAATGGGACGGCTTTTTTGCACATGAGGGAGTATAAAATTTCTGCAAGGAAGTATTGATCGACGCAGTAGAGATTAGAAAGTCAAAAGTATAAGCAAAACTGACACGTTCGCCAAAGGGGCGAGCGAATGCGAGTTTTTCCAATTTTTATATAAGGGTGAGGAGAGGTTTATTAATGGGAGTTAAAAGTGCATTAACCATTGCGGGAACAGATCCGTCTGGCGGGGCTGGAATTCAGGCGGATTTAAAGACATTTCAAGAAAGAGAAGTTTATGGGATGAGTGTTATTACATCAGTAGTTGCACAAAACACATTAGGAGTTGAACAGGTGGAGCATCTGCCAATTTCCTTTATTGAGAAGCAGTTTGATTCAGTCTGGAATGACATAAAACCAAATGCAGTAAAAACAGGGATGATCGCAACAATTGACATGATGGAACTGATTGCTGAGAAATTAAAAGGTTCCAATGTTCCTTATATTATTGACCCTGTTATGGTTGCCAAAAGTGGTCATTCATTGATGGAAGAAGAGTCCAGGTCTGTTATTCGTAACATGCTTATTCCATTATCAACAGTTGTTACACCGAATGTACCAGAGGCAGAATTTTTAGTTGGTTTTTCAATCAACACACAGGAAGATGCGGAGAAAGCGGCAAAAGTAATTGTAGAGCAGCTCGGAGCAGGAGCGGTTGTAGTGAAAGGTGGTCATCTTGAAGGGGATGCAAAGGATGTGCTTTATGATGGGAGAGAGTTTACCTATTTCACATCAGAAAGACTGAATACTCATCATACACATGGCACTGGTTGTACATTTTCTGCCGTTATTACAGCTGAATTAGCAAAAGGAAGATCAGTGAAGCAAGCGGTTAAGACTGGGAAAGCGTACATTACAGATGCAATCCGTTATTCATTAGAATTAGGAAATGGCAATGGTCCTACGAATCAGTGGGGTTATCGATTACAAGGACTGCCAAATCAGGAGGGATAAACATGACAGATTTATTAGCGAAAATTAGAAAACAGCAGCCGTTAATCCATAACATTACAAATGTTGTTGTAACGAATTTTACGGCAAATGGATTGTATGCTTTAGGGGCATCCCCTGTGATGGCTAATGCGAAAGAAGAGGCAGGAGAAATGGCAAGTATTGCAAATGCAGTAGTTTTAAATATTGGCACATTAACGAAAGAGCAAGTGGAATCAATGATAAGTGCAGGCAAGGCTGCAAACGAAGCGGGCGTTCCAGTCGTGTTTGATCCAGTAGGTGTTGGAGCCACTCCTTTCCGGACGAAATCAGCTCAGGCTATTCTGGAGCAGGTAAATGTGAGTGCAATTCGCGGCAATGCTGGAGAACTTGCCAATTTAGCAGGTGTTTCTGTCGAAGTAAAAGGAGTGGACTCTTCGGGAGAATTTGACATGGATGAACTTGTTTCATTAGCATACAAAAAGTTACAGGTGCCATTGGCGATAACAGGTCCGTTAGATTATATAATAGATGGAACTAGAAAAGCTGTTATATCAAACGGCCACCCATTACTGACGAAAGTTACTGGTGCAGGATGTTTATTGTCTTCCATTGTTGGAGCATTTCTTGCGGTGGAAAAGGATACATTTAAGGCAATGACTCAGGCTGTCTATTGTTATGGAGTAGCTGCAGAAGAAGCTGCAGGGAAAGCTCACTTGCCGGGCGACTTCCAAATTGAATTGCTGAACCAGCTGTATGCTGTTACTGATGAATTAGTTGCGGAAAAGGCAAAAGTCGTTTTTGAAAATTTAGGGAGTGAACGGGACTGATGAATAGAGAATTACTCCAAGTGTATTTTATTATGGGAAGTAATAATACCAACAGAGATCCATTAGCTGTTCTTGAGGAAGCGTTGCAAGGCGGGATTACGATCTTTCAATTCCGTGAAAAAGGAGCAGGAGCACTCATTGGGGAAGAGAAACGAACATTAGCCAGTAAAATGAAAGAATTGTGTCACCGATACAATGTTCCTTTTATTGTAAATGATGAAGTCGACTTAGCGATAGAAATAGAAGCTGATGGAATTCATGTTGGACAAGATGATGAGCCATTAATCCAGCTAAAGCAACGTTGTCCTGATAACTGGATCTTCGGTGTATCCGCAACGAACGAGAAAGAAGCCCGCCAGGCGATTAAAGATGGGGCTGACTACATAGGGGTTGGTCCAATCTATGGTACGGCTACAAAAGAGGATGCCAAACAACCGATCGGAGTGGAAGGTCTTGCTGGCATTCGGGCAATTGCAGGTGACATACCTATTGTCGCCATTGGCGGAATTAAACTTGGACACGTTTTACGGTTAAGGAAAGCAGGAGCTGACGGTGTGTCTGTCATTTCTGCCATTAGTCAGGTCGAAAAACCAAGACAAACAGCTGAACTTTTTAAAAAATATAATCAATATATACCTTCTTATTCGATAAATGCCGAGTGATTTTGATAGACTAGAAGAAAAAGGAGGTTGAATTCATATGCGATTAGAGGGAAAGAAAGTTATTGCATTACTGGAAGATGATTTTGAAGATTTAGAATTATGGTATCCTGTCTTAAGATTGCGTGAAGAGGGTGCACAAGTTGATTTAGTAGCGAAAGAAGCGAAGCATAAATATATCGGTAAATATGGTGTTCCTGCAGAATCGGATTATTCTTTTGCAGAAGTGAATGCTGATGATTATGATGCTATTCTCGTTCCGGGAGGATGGGCGCCAGATAAGCTGCGCAGATATCGGGAAGTACTGGATATGGTGCGTGCGATGGATCAAGCCAAAAAGCCGATCGGGCAAATATGCCATGCTGGCTGGGTACTTATTTCTGCAGGTATTCTCAGAGGTAAGAAAGTAACAAGTACCCCTGGTATAAAAGACGATATGACAAATGCTGGATCCTTATGGTTTGATAAAGCAGTGGTAGTGGACGGACACATTGTTTCAAGCAGAAGGCCGCCTGATTTGCCGCCGTATGTCAAAGCATTTGCTGATGTAATAGCAGAGAAATAAGAAACATCGAGAAGCCTTGCGCACAGACGTAAGGCTTTTTCTGTTTGTCAGATGAAATATATGATAGAATTTGGATAAAGTTTGAACAGCATTTTGGGAGCGTGTTTGTTTGGGCTCTTGGGGAGCAGTGAAGCATAAAGGAGGAATTGTATGGACGTTTTATGGTGGATATTAATTATTGCAGCTTTCGTTTTATCTTTTGTCGGGATTATCTTCCCAATTATTCCATCTGTTTTAGTGTTGTGGATTGGCTTTTTGCTTTATCAGTTTTTATTAACATCAGAGAATATCGGCTGGATTTTCTGGATTGTAACGGTAATTCTGACTATTGTACTGATTGTTTCCGATATTATTGCGAACAGTTATTTTGTAAAAAAGTATGGCGGTTCTAAATGGGGAGAGCGGATGGCAGCGATAGGAGTAATTGTTGGCTCATTTATTATTCCGCCGTTTGGTATTATTATTGTGCCGTTTGTACTTGTGTTTGTTACAGAAATGATTCAGAAGAAAGGTGCAAATGAGGCGCTGAGGGCATCCATCGGCTCATTATTCGGATTCTTGAGTGGAACGATTGCCAAAGTTATTATCCAAATAGTGATGATCGTTTTCTTTTTTGTTGCAATCTACATATAACATCGAGGTGTTGACAAATGAAGCGAGTTCTGACGATTGCAGGTGCTGCAGCACAAGGGAGTGCAGGGATACAAGCAGACCTGAAAGTTTTTCAAGAGAGAAAGGTATATGGAATGACGGCTATAACGGCAACAGTAGCTAATAATTCCAGAACAAAACAAGGGATCTTTATAAGAGAAATGGAAGAGATTGAAGCACAGTTCTTCGCAGCCACTGAGATGGTTGGAGTAGATGCTGTGAAAACAGGGATGCTCTTCTCTGAAGAGATTATAGAGAGAGTGGCAGAGCTTCTGCAGGAATATCCACCGCCAGTATTGGTTGTTGATCCTGTAATGGTAGGCAAAATGGGATCACAGCTTTTAGCAGATCATGCAATTGAAAGTTTAATTAGAAAACTGGTGCCATTAGCTACCGTTATTACACCGAATCGTCTGGAAGCTGCCCATATGTTACATGACAAGATTCCGGAAACAAAAGAGGAGTTAGAAGCCTATGCAAAACGATTATTCGTTCAAGGTGCAAAAGCTGTTGTAATAAAAGGCGGTGTCATCGATGGCAAAGCAATCGACATACTGTATGACGGCAAAGAGTGGGAATGGATGGAAGCGGAAGCGATTGACACCATTCATACAAGTGGTGCAGGGTGCAGTTTCGCCGCATGTTTAACAGCAGAATTAGCAAAAGGAAAGTCATTAAAAGAAGCGGTGTATGTAAGTAAGAAATTTGTCCACGAAGCTATTAAACACAGTTTGTCATTTGGTAAAGGGATCGGGTCAGTAAATCATGGAGCATTTCAGGAAGAATGATGATGGGTGTCTCCTGACACTGTTTAAGAAGGTGTTCAAAAAGCCGTCAAATGTTAAGCGGCGGTGAATCTCTTCGCTGGTTTGCGAGTCTGCTTCTCGCCGCACTGCTTCAACCTTCTTGCTTCTCATTTCAGACTTTTGAACACGCGTTTTAAGTAAAAAAAAACGACAACAAACAGTGCAAGTTTGCTGTCAAAGTAAAGATAGAACAAATAAGATAGGCTTAACATTATATTTCAAAATGGGATAGCATTCTTACTATTCTTTTTTTGCAATTTAATGTTAAGTTATATAACATTAAATGTTATATATACTATCATAAATTATTTATTTTAAAAAATCAAGTTAATTTGAAACTTTCACAGGTTTTTCACCGTAAGAAATAGTGTGAAAATGATGGAGGTGTAAGAATGAATCCAGCTATGAAGTTGGTGAACGTTCGTAAAAATATTGGGAAGAAGGAAATAATTAAAGATATCAGTTTTGAAATTTTCCCTGGAGAAGTCTTTGGATTTCTTGGTCCTAATGGGGCGGGTAAGACGACAACGATTCGAATGATGGTAGGACTGATTAGCATAACATCTGGGGATATTCATATAAATGGTATGAGCGTGAAGCACGATTTTAAGGAAGCGATTCGTCATGTTGGGGCAATTGTGGAAAATCCGGAGATGTATCCTTTTATGAGCGGCTGGAAAAATCTGAAGCATTATGCCCGCATGATTCCTGGGATTACGGATGACAGGATTAGAGAAGTGATTGATTTAGTAGGCTTAGAGAAAGCCATACATGAGAAAGTCGGTAAATATTCATTAGGTATGAGGCAGCGGATAGGAGTTGCTCAAGCCTTGCTTCACCGTCCCTCTGTATTAATTCTGGATGAGCCGACAAACGGATTAGACCCAGCTGGAATAAGAGAAATCAGGCAGTATATCAGAAGGCTGGCAGAGGAAGAAAATGTTGCCGTGATTGTCTCCAGTCATATGCTGGCTGAAATTGAATTAATGTGTGATCGTATTGGAATTATTAAAAATGGTGAGATGATTACAGTACAAGAAGTGGAGGGAAGTTCTCCAAAAGATCAGGATTTAAAAGTTTATATTGAAGCTTCTCCTAAAGAAGACGCAATCCAAGTCATTCAGTCTGCTTTTGAGACTTCTGTTATGGAAGAAGATAAATTTATTATCATACATACGACTAAGGATTTGATTCCGAAGATTAATATGGAGTTGGTCCATCAGGGAATACAAGTTTTTGAGATTCATTCAAAACAATCCAGTTTGGAAGATAAGTTCTTTGAAGTGATTGGAGAGAATACCATTGCATAATTTTCTATCATTATTAAAAAATGAGCATATAAAACTGTACAGCAGATTCTCTACATGGACAATGTACATTATATTAGGAAGTATTATTTTGATATCTGGCCTGATCGTTTTCTTTTTTTCTGATGTGGGAATAGAAGAGTATGGAGCAGATTGGAAAACAGAACTGCAGGCTGAAAATGAAGAATACAGGGAAATTGCAAGTGAGGATGAATTTATGGAGGGGGCGTATGACGCTGATATAGCCAAAAACGAGTTTTATATCCAAAATGATATGAAACCAGCCTCTTATGATGCATGGCAATTAACATTAGAGAATGCCGGGCTGTCGATGCTCATTACACTGTTTACCATTATTGTGTCAGCAGGAATTGTCGCAAGTGAATTCAGATGGGGAACAATAAAACTCCTGTTGATCAGACCGATTTCCAGGTCGAAAATATTATTATCAAAGTATGTGACAGTGCTATTGTTCGCAATTTCCATGCTGGTATTTCTCTTCATATTCAATTTGCTTGTTGGAGCGGTTTTCTTCGGCATGAATGGGGTAAATCCATCCATTGTCCAGGCAACAGCAACTGGATTTGAACAGGTTTCGATTTTCTCAGAAATCATTATGGAATACGGATTATCGATGGTGAATTTAATCATCATGACTACGTTTGCGTTTATGATTTCTACATTGTTTAAAAACAGCGGGATGGCAATTGGATTAGCAATATTCTTAATGTTCGCAGGCAATACATTAGTAGGTGTATTATCTCAGTATGAATGGTCAAAATTCATTCTCTTTGCTAATACAAACTTGAGGCAATATACAGGTAATGGAACACCGTTAATGGAAGGAATGACATTAGGATTTTCCGTTACCGTGTTAATTATTTACTATACCGCATTTTTATTAATATCCTGGCTATCCTTTACGAAACGTGATATAGCCGGCAGCTAAGAAAGGGGAAGAAAATGAGAAGAACAGTTGAAGTTGTATTAATTATAATTGGGGTGTTTGTTTATTCATTTGGAGCAATTTTTGGAGGGACTTTCATCGCTTTAGACGGGAATCAAGAATTATTAAATGAAATTATGATGGTTAATCCAGATACGATGACAGATGAGGAAGTAAGGATTACAGAGATAATGTATACATCAATTGGTGTGATCGGCTGGGTATTAATAGCAGTTTCGGTGATTTGTATGGTGTTGGGTATAATCGCTGCCTTTATGTTTAAAGGAAATAAAAGACCGAAGCCTGCTGGAATTATCTTACTCATTGTTGGAGGACTGACAATATTAATAACAGCAGGTTCAGGGATCTTTGCTGGTATTTTTTACATCATACCAGGGATTATGGGGCTGGTCCGTAAAGAAAGCCAAGAAGTGAGTATGAATGAATATTAAATTATACTAACTATTTAGGCAACTGCAATATGCTTCCTTTTCTGGAGGCGGCATATTGCAGTTGTTTTTTTATATTTATTCATTTGTCTGTATATTCACTGAGAACAGGCTTTTTGTCAGTTTCTAAAAGTATTTATGAAAAATTAATTAAAAATTTTCCATAAAGCTATTGAATTAATATACTAAATGGTGCATAATAATACATAATTAATAAACACAAAAAATAATAATCATTCGATAATAGACTTAAGGAGAGATATATAAATGAGTAAAGAAAAAGTAGTTTTAGCATACTCTGGGGGACTTGATACTTCTGTTGCAATTAAATGGTTACAAGATAAATATGATTATGATGTTATCGCAGTAGGTTTAGATGTTGGGGAAGGCAAAGATTTAGAATTTGTCAAAAATAAAGCAATTGATGTTGGGGCAATTAAATCTTATTCCGTTGATGCAAAGCAGTTATTTGCTGAAGATTTCGTATTACCTGCACTTCAGGCAAATGTAATGTATGAAAAGAAATATCCGCTTGTTTCAGCACTTTCCCGTCCTTTGATTGCGAAAGTACTTGTTGACATCGCAGAAAAAGAAGGAGCGGTTGCTGTTGCTCATGGTTGTACAGGTAAAGGGAATGACCAAGTGCGTTTTGATGTTGCATTTACATCATTAAATCCTGAGCTGAAAATCGTTGCTCCAGTTCGTGAATGGAAAATGACAAGAGATGAAGAAATAAAATATGCTCAGGAGAACGGCATTCCAATTCCGATCGACTTAGACAGCCCGTACAGTGTAGACCAGAACTTATGGGGTCGTGCAAATGAATGTGGAATTTTAGAAGACCCATGGGCTGAAGCACCGAAAGATGCTTATGAATTAACAGTAGATCCTGTTGACGCACCTGATGATCCGGAAGTAATCGAAATTGAATTTAAACAAGGGAAACCAGTAGCTATTAATGGCCAGGAATATCCTTTACATGAGTTGATCTTAGAATTAAATGAAATTGCTGGTAAGCATGGTGTCGGCAGAATTGACCATGTGGAAAACCGTCTGGTAGGGATCAAATCACGTGAGATTTATGAAGCACCAGCAGCGATTACATTGATTAAAGCACATCAGGAAATTGAATCACTTACGCTTCCAAGAGAAGTAACAAAATTCAAACCTGTCGTTGAACAGCAATTAGAGCAAGCAATTTATGACGGATTATGGTTCACTCAATTAACTGAAGCATTAAAAGCATTTATTGCAGAAACACAAAAATATGTAAATGGTGTGGCGAAAGTGCAATTATACAAAGGGCAAGCATTTGTTGTCGGCCGTAAGTCTGATAATTCCCTTTATGATTTCAACCTTGCAACATATAACAGTGGGGATGAGTTTGATCATGAAGCAGCACTTGGATTTATCAAGCTTTGGGGTCTGCCGACAAAAGTTCACTCAACAGTAAATAATGTCCATGCGGATAAAGCGAAAATCATGGAAAAAACAAAAATTGATATGAAGGAATCTGTGAAACAATGAAATTATGGGGCGGACGGTTTACAAAACCAACAAATGAATTAGTAGATGAATATACAGCTTCGATTAGCTTTGATCAGAAATTGGCGCAATATGATATTCAAGGCAGTCTTGCCCATGTGGAAATGCTTGCGAAATGTGAAATTATTCCAAGAGAAGATGCAGAGACGATTAAAAAAGGATTGAAGGTTGTCGCTGAAAAGATAGCAGCAGGGGAAGCCGAACTAACAGAAGCAAATGAAGACATTCATATGAATGTGGAAAAACTGTTAATTGATGAAGTGGGCGCAGTTGGTGGTAAATTACACACAGGCCGGAGCAGAAATGATCAGGTTGCATTAGATATGCGTTTATATCTGAGAGACTCGATTGTTACAATCGTAGAGCTGTTGTCTAAGTTACAAGACTCTCTTATGGAACAAGCGAAAAATAATCTTGATACAATCTTACCAGGCTATACCCATTTGCAAAGAGCGCAGCCAGTATTGTTCGCCCATCATATGATGGCATATGTATCTATGTTTGAACGTGATGTGGAACGTTTAAAGGACAGCTTCAAGCGGGTTAATCGCTCACCGCTTGGTGCAGGTGCCTTAGCTGGTACAACATTTCCGATCGACCGCCATTTTGTTGCAGAGCAGTTGAATTTTGATGGAGTGGTGGAAAATAGTTTAGATGCCGTAAGTGATCGTGATTTTGTCGTCGAATTTCTGGCAAATGCATCACTTACAATCATGCACCTTTCCAGATTAAGTGAAGAGCTTGTGCAATGGTCAAGTGCTGAATTTAATTTTGTTGAATTAGATGATGCTTTCTGTACAGGCAGCAGTATGATGCCACAGAAAAAGAATCCGGATGTCGCCGAACTTGTGCGCGGGAAATCTGGTCGTGTCTATGGTCACTTGATCGGAATGCTTACAACACTGAAAGGCTTGCCGATTGCCTATAATAAAGATATGCAGGAAGATAAAGAAGGCATGTTTGATACTGTAGAAACATTAAAAGGGGCATT
>NZ_ML762427.1:0-61070 GCF_009498735.1 Gracilibacillus oryzae | reverse complement strand
CTACAATGGAAGTGAAGAAAGACAACATGTATGCAGCTGTGGCGGAGGATTTCTCCAATGCGACAGACTTGGCTGATTACCTTGTGAATAAAGATCTGCCATTCCGTGAAGCTCATGCAGTTGTGGGGCAGGTAGTACTTCACTGCATACAGGAGAATAAGTATTTATTAGATGTAAAACTAGAGGAATTCAAAGAATTTTCTGAGTTAATTGAAGAGGATATCTATCATGTACTTGCACCAGAGACCGTAGTAAATGCAAGAGATATTGCTGGCGGAACAGCGAAAAACAGAGTAGAAGAACAATTAAATCAATCAAGCAGCAGGCTGGCAGACAGTAAGAAATGGATTGAGGAATTTGCTGAAAAGGTAAATGTCTTAACAAAATAAGTGATAATAGAAACTAAGTCTCTGCCTCCAGCGAGAGGCTTAGTTTTTCTTTTGAAATGAACGATAACATTTTTTAAAAAAGTAAGTTTAACCTTTAGCATAGGTGGTATAAGGAAGGGGATAACAGATTAAAGTGATAGGCACATGTCATTCCCTTCAACATAATATAGGTATTGGCACAGATTGAAATAACATCTCTGCCCGGATCCGATGCTGATAAATAAGAAGTTAGCGTAATTTTTTATCTAGTTAATGCATAAATATAAATATTATAGTATAATTATAGAAAATAAACGTGTGGTCTGACGATACACATGTATAAAATAGAAGGCACATTCTCGGTCTGACAAGGAGGAGAAAGTAATGCAAACAACAAAGGGATATCTTGTTTTAAATACAGGAGATGTATTGGAAGGAAATTGGCTGGGCACACCGAAACAAATGGAAGGTGAACTGGTTTTTAATACAGCAATGACTTGTTATCAGGAAGTTATGACAGACCCGTCTTATGCGGGGCAAATCGTAACAATGACATATCGAACCGTCATTGGCAGGGTTTATTGTTTCCACTCCAAGTGAGAATCCGGAACATTATGAATCGAAGAATACATTAATGGAAATGCTTGAGAAATATCATATACCGGCACTGTCAGGTGTGGATACTCGTGCTTTAACCAGAATCATCCGTGAACAGGGCGAAGTTTATGGGAAGATAACAGATGATCCAGCTGACAAACCAATTCACACATATGTTAATCCGGAAATTGTAGCAGCTGTTTCTGTTAAAGAGAAGGTCAGCTATAAAACTAGTAATCCAGCAAGTACGCCTGCTCCTCATGTTGTCGTAATGGATTTTGGTTATAAACATTCGATTGCCCATTCGCTATTAGAGTTGGGTTGTGATGTAACAGTAGTGCCTTATAATGCAAGTTTTCTTGAGATCCAGATGTTGAATCCGGATGGTGTTTTATTATCCAACGGCCCTGGTGATCCAAAAGCTTTGGCTAACCTATCAGAAAATATTAAACGTATATCAGAAAGCTTCCCGACAATGGGGATATGCTTAGGTCATCAATTGATTGCATTAGCGCATGGTGCAACAACAAAGCGTTTGCCATATGGACACCGCGGAAGCAACCATCCAGTCAAAGATATACAGACTGGCAAAGTAATGATTACATCACAGAATCACGGATATGTTGTAGACTATGACTCTGTTAACATGAAAAACTGGTACGTTTCTCATGTAAATGTGAATGATAAATCTGTAGAAGGTTTAAAACATAAAACAAAGCCATTGATGTCTGTCCAATTTCACCCTGAAGCTCATCCGGGCCCTATCGATACACATCAGCTATTCGTAGATTTTATCCAGCAGTTTATTACTAAGGGAGAGAAACAGCATGCCTAAGTTAGATGACATAAAGAAAGTATTAGTAATCGGCTCAGGGCCAATTGTTATTGGTCAGGCAGCCGAGTTTGATTACGCCGGTACGCAAGCATGTCTTGCACTGAAAGAAGAAGGCGTTGAAGTTATTTTAGTAAACAACAATCCAGCTACGATTATGACAGATGAAAATATTGCAGACAAAGTCTATTTAGAACCATTAACCTGTGATTCGATTACGAAAATTATCGAAAAAGAGAGACCAGATGGCATTTTACCAACATTAGGCGGACAGACTGGTCTAAATATGGCGGTTTTATTAGATGAAGCAGGTGTTTTGGCGAAATATGATGTAACATTACTCGGAACTCCGCTTGAAACCATCCAAAAAGGGGAAGACCGTGAAATATTTAAATCGATGATGAAAGATATTGGGGAACCAATCGCTGAAAGCTTATCGACTTCTTCTGTTGAAGATGCCGTGGCATTTGCCGGTAAAGTCGGATACCCAATGATCGTTCGCCCTGCTTATACATTAGGTGGTGCCGGCGGGGGGATTGCTGATGATGAATCAGAACTGCGCCGAATTGTAAAAAACGGTCTTCATTATAGTCCGATTAATCAAGTGTTAATTGAACAAAGTGTAAAAGGCTGGAAAGAAATCGAATATGAAGTTATGCGTGATTCCAACGACACTTGTATTATAGTCTGTAATATGGAGAATTTTGATCCGGTTGGTGTCCATACTGGAGACAGTATTGTTGTCGCACCTTCTCAGACATTAACAGATCGTCAGTATCAAATGCTCCGTACCTCTTCTGTCAGGGTAATTCGTGAACTTGGCGTAATTGGCGGCTGTAATATCCAATTTGCCTTAAATCCGGAAAATGATGATTATATTATTATTGAAGTAAACCCTCGTGTAAGTCGTTCAAGTGCATTGCAAAGGTAGCATTGGGTTACCATTTGGATGAAGTAATCAATCCGATTACAGGAGATACTTATGCCAGCTTTGAACCAGCGATTGATTATATTGCGGCAAAGATTCCGCGCTGGCCTTTCGATAAATTTACGCAAGCTGATCGTCTGTTAGGAACACAGATGAAGGCAACTGGAGAAGTTATGGCACTTGCCCGTAATTTTCCGACAGCAATTAATAAAGCGATTCGTTCGCTTGAGATCGGCTTAGATTCCCTTCATCTGCCAGGTGTGGAGAAATTATCTGAAGAAGAATTGCATTATGAACTGGATAAAGCAACTGATGAAAGACTGTTTGTTGTAGCAGAAGCATTAAGACGCGGAATGACAGTCGATCAAATCCATGATATAACACAGATTAATAATTACTTTTTATATGAATTGGAAGCACTGATTAAGAAGGAAAAGGAAATTGCTTCAAAGAGTCTTGAAGAAATCGATGCACAGGATCTAAAGGAAATAAAAGGATTTGGCATTTCTGATATTACTCTAGCTAAACTGTTAAAAGTGGATATAAAAGAAATTCAGCAAAAAATTAAACAGGATCAATTAGCTCCATCTTATAAAATGGTCGATACATGTGCAGCTGAATTTTCTGCCGAGACACCGTATTTCTACAGTTCGTGGAACGAATGGGATGAAGTTGAAGCCTTAACTGGCAACAAGCGGATGGTTGTATTAGGTTCCGGTCCGATCCGTATTGGCCAGGGGGTAGAGTTTGATTACTGCTCGGTACATGCAGCGAAATCCTTGCAAGGACAGGGAATCGATGCAGTTGTTATCAACAACAATCCCGAAACAGTCAGTACAGATTTCAACACGGCCGATCATTTATACTTTGAACCGCTGACAGTAGAAGATGTGCTTCATATTGTGGAGAAAGAAAAAGCTCAGGGTGTACTTGTACAATTTGGCGGGCAGACAGCCATCAATTTAGCAGATGGCCTGCAAAAGGCAGGAGTAACCATTGCTGGAACGGCATTAGAATCAATTGAAGCAGTAGAAGATCGAGATTTGTTTTATCAGCTGTTGCAAAAACTGAACATTCCGCATATTCCTGGAGATACTGTAATGGCAGTAGATGATGCCAAAGCAGTGGCAGAAAAAATTGGTTATCCAATCTTATTACGTCCATCTTATGTTATTGGCGGCCAAGGGATGGTTATTTTGCACAATGAAAAACAGCTTGTTGAATATTTAGCTGATCTGCAGGAGAAAGCTCATGACAGCCGTATCTTCCCATTATTGATTGATCGCTATATTGAAGGTTATGAAGTCGAAATTGATGTGATCTGTGACGGAGAAGATATTTTGATCCCTGGTATATTTGAACACGTGGAAAAAGCAGGTATTCACTCAGGGGACAGTGTTGCCATCTTCCCTGCACCGAATTTAACAGAAACACATAAGCAGATGATTGAAACATATGCAAAGCTTATCTCGAAAGCATTAAATGTAAAAGGAATTATGAATATACAGTTTGTATTAAGTGAAGACCGCGAAACTGTCTATGTATTAGAAGTAAATCCGCGTGCCTCACGAACGGTTCCGATTGCCAGCAAAGTAACGGGTGTCCAGATGGTTGACCTTGCAACAAGAGTGCAAATGGGTGAATCATTAAAGGATCAGGAATGGAAGCTTGGCTTGCATAAAGAAGTTCCATATTATGCTGTGAAAATGCCTGTATTTTCAACAAACAAGCTGCCAGGTGTCGATCCGATTCTCGGACCTGAGATGAAGTCAACGGGTGAAGCAATCGGAATTGGTACAACAGTCGAGCAAGCAATGGCGAAAGCGTTCGGCTGGAAAGAAAATAGTTTAAAAGCTGTAACGGCAAATGATGTCATTTTCTTATCTTTAACGAAATTGGATGATGAACTTACAGAAGTTCTAAAAGCGACAGAAGCAGAAATTGTAGCAGATCCAAGAACAAGTGACCTGTTAATCAATGCTGGCATTCAAACGAAGGATGTTATTAGCGTGGAAGAAGCAGAAGAGAATTGTATGAATGAGCAGTATGTCTTTATTGCTGATACAAATCGTACGGGAGAAAAAGATGAGCACGTTTCTTTAAGAGAAGCTGGTTTGAAATCTGACACATTATGCTTTACATCAAATGACACACTAACTGCATACCTTCAGGCAACGAAGCAAGAGTTAGACTTGCCTGCATCGATCCAGACATACCGACAGGACCAGAATATAGAGAATGTAAAGGAGCGTGCCGAAGCGTGAGTTTTAAAGAGAAATTAAAAGGCAAAGACTTACTAACCTTAGCAGACTATTCCAAAGCAGAGATTGCATATATTTTAGAATTGGCTGCCCAAATCAAGCAAAAAAGAAAAAATGGCGAAATTTATGAACCATTAAAAGGGAAAACCCTTGGAATGATCTTTGAAAAATCTTCTACCCGGACGCGTGTATCCTTTGAAGCTGGAATCTATCAGCTTGGCGGGACCGGATTGTTTTTAAGCTCAAATGATATTCAAATTGGGCGAGGAGAGCCAATCTCGGATACGGCAAAAGTATTATCAGGCTATTTGGATGGGATTATGATCCGTACTTTTTCGCAAAAAGATGTGGAAGATTTAGCGGAAAATGCATCAATTCCCGTGATTAATGGTTTAACTGATGATTATCATCCATGCCAAGTATTAGCAGACTTGCAGACAATCAAAGAAACAAAAGGAAAATTAGAAGGATTAAAGCTTGCTTATATTGGTGATGGCAATAATATGGCTCATTCTTTAATGATTGGATGTGCGAAAATGGGATTGGATGTGGCAATTGCTGCACCAAAAGACTACCAGCCTAAGCAGGAGATTCAGGAACTTGCACAATCATTTGCTGAAGGAACAGAGGTACTTGTAACAGAAGATCCGATTGAAGCAGTGAAAGATGCGGATGTCATTTATTCTGATGTTTGGGCAAGTATGGGGCAGGAAGCAGAGCAAAAGGCACGTGAAACAGCATTTGCAGCGACATACCAGGTGAATACTGAACTGTTTTCTTATGCGAAAGATGATGCAATCTTCATGCACTGCTTGCCAGCACATAGAGGGGAAGAAGTAACATCGGAAATTATAGATGGACCACAGTCTGTTGTATTCCAGGAAGCAGAGAACAGACTTCATGCACAAAAAGCATTGATGGTTGCATTGATGGGGTAAGGGGAAAGAGGTTGAGGCGTAACAAAGGTAGTTAATCTAAGTAACGAACAATAAATACACAAGTTTGTCATTCACTTATGTACTAAAATAGATAGTGCTAGCTTACCGCTGGGGAAAAATACTCGCTTTCACCACAGGCATAAGGGCGACATCTACTCAAGCAAATTGCACTTGAGTAGTGTCTTCTTTACCATGGGCACGTCGGTCTGCTAACTTGGTAAAGAAGGTCACTTTACCAAGTGGATTTTCAGCTCGCGCTTTTCCCATAGGAGTCTCGCATTTTCCCCCAGCTTTTCATGGTTTTCTAGAATAATGAGTGGAACGAATATTACCGTGTAAAGGCAGCGTCACTTAAGGTAAGTTTGGGCACGATCATTTATTTCGTTGAAAGTCTCTCTTCCAAAGCAGGAACCTGAGATTAATTAGAGAAAAGATAAATCCTGTTTTTAGAAAACAAATAATCAGGACAGCATTATGAATCCGGATAACGTATAGAAAATCAAATTGTGATCTTCTTCATTAATCATAATCTTCGTTTTAAGAACCAATCTCCTGAATTGTTGCCATACACTAGTTCATAATCCTCCTTAACTTGGAAAAGTTAGCAGTCCGCAGTGCTTTAGTAAAGAAGACGATTTGTACTCGCATTATTGAGTGGACCTAGCACTTATGCCTTCCATGGATAAATTCTTCTTTTTTCGTGTGTTGCAGTTCATATTTCATTATTGCTATAATAAAGATTAATTGTGTAGCATTCATGCACAATAGAATCGTAAAGGATTGATTGCGAATGAATAAACAACTTATTGAGCAAGAATTACAACAAATAATCAATAGTGATCATGTTCTCGTAGATGAATTACTAAAAAATCACACGTATACTAAACTCGGTGGCAAAGCCGATTTTTTTGTGACACCAGCTACAATAGAGGAAGTACAGCAAGTTATACGCTATGCAAAAAATAACAATGTCCCCTTCACATTATTAGGGAACGGTTCGAATGTGATCGTCAGAGATGGCGGGATTCGGGGAATTGTCTTAAGTTTAAAGAAATTCAATGCAATAAAAAGAGACGGGAACAGCGTTATAGCAGAGAGTGGTGCCAGAATTATTGATGCATCCCGTTTTGCCTTAGAAGAGCATTTGACTGGATTAGAATTTGCCTGTGGAATTCCCGGTACAGTAGGCGGCGCATTATATATGAATGCGGGCGCTTATGGCGGTGAAATTAAAGACTGTCTGGATCATGCTTTAGTTGTAAACATGGAAGGCGATGTACAGAGAGTGGAAGCGAAAGATTTTGACTTGGCCTATCGAACAAGTAATATTGCTGAAAAAGGGTATATTGTGTTAGAAGCAACTTTCCGTCTCCAGGAAGAAGACTATCACGCAATTAAAGCAGAGATGGATGACTTAACGTTTAAACGAGAGTCGAAACAACCATTAGAATATCCATCATGCGGCAGTGTATTTAAGCGTCCGCCGGGTTATTTTGCAGGGAAACTGATTCAGGACAGTGAATTGCAGGGCAAAGGTGTAGGAGGAGCGGAAGTATCGAAAAAACATGCTGGTTTTATTATAAATAAAACAAATGCAACTGCTACGGATTATATTGCTGTAATAGAAATGGTTCAGAAAGCTGTCAAAGAGAGATTTGGTGTAGACCTGGAACGTGAAGTGAGAATTCTGGGCGAGGATTAACATTTTCTAAAAAAGAAACAGATTAATTAACAAAAACCGTCATTTAGCAACTTTAATGACTGTTTTTGTTTTTTGATTGGATTAAATTATGCTATTATTGATTTTTAGAGGTGATCGATTCTCAATATTAATGCTATTCTACAAATAATTTCTGACAAAAAGCTCATAATATGGGTATTCTACTATCACAGACGCTAAGCATCCTGATAAGTTTCGCTAGTGATCAGAGGGTAAAAACCCCTCTGATCAAAGTCTCACTTTATCACAGCGCTAACCGTCTGTAATATCCCCGCTTAGTTTTAAGTAACACAAGGAAGTTACTGGGGATAAACAGACGCTAAGCATCCTGATAAGTTTCGCTAGTGATCAGAGGGTAAAACCCCCTCTGATCAAAGTCTCACTTTATGGTAAAATAAAACTTCGTGCACGTTAAGTTAATGTTAGAGATTATTTGTTATTTTCTATAGGAAAGGGAGAATATATAGTGACAGTTGGTAGAAATGATCCATGTCCCTGTGGCAGTGGCAAGAAATACAAGAAATGTTGTATGAAGAAGGATCAAATTGTTGAACTGAAAATATCTAAGGAGGAAAAATTTTATAAACTGAAAGAAACATTAGCAGGAAAGTTAAATGCATTCTTAGTTTCTTATTTAACGTTAAATATTTATGCTCCATTGGAAGCAGAATTCAATAGAAGAACCAATAATATCTTTGAGAAAAACAGCAAAGGTTTCTTTCTGTTCTGGTTACACTTCTTCTATCGTTATGATAACGGTCTTCGCGGAATTGAATGGTTCTTAAAAGATGAGGAGAATCGTTTAACAAGCGAAGAGAAAGAAATGGCTCAACGATGGGTTAGTATGAAGCCGCAGTTATTGCAGATGATAAAGCGGGATAATGAAATGGTCACTGCAATGGATTGTTTTTCAAAACAAACCTACCAATTGCCAAAGTCTAAAGATAATATACCACATGTTTTGCCATGGACAAGCACAATCGGTTTATTAGAACCTGTTAATGAGTTGTATTATTTGAACGGTGTGAGAACATTCGTCAGTCCGAAAGCTCTGCAGAATGCCAAACAGCTGATAGACGAGAAGATGAAAGAAACAGGTCTGAATAACGAGCAGGTGATGACAGATTATTATCCAGAAGTACTTGCTGCCTTTTATTCCAATGATGAGAAAACAAATAATGCTGATAATGCCATAACATTATATGAATATCGTTATAAATTGCTTGATAGAAGTACGGTAGAAAATTATATCAGCAATGATCATGACTTAGCATTAGAAGCGGTTAACGCCAACAAGAAAAGATATATCTGGCTGAGTGATACAAGTATTTATAAAGATAACCAAATAGATGGTGAAGTATTATTGGCTAAAGTGAATGGAACACTAGAATTAGTGGAAGATATTCTTACATTCACAACCTATGATCCCGATATAAACGAACGATTTATAAAGAAAGTTGAGTCACTTGAAGGATCAATTGAGTTAATTGAAAATAAACAAAAAAAGATTACTACTTATAGTGAACTGGATATCCAGCAATATGTCGCCAATCCAAGTAAAAATGTTCCTGAAT
Organism: Gracilibacillus oryzae; assembly: GCF_009498735.1. Taxonomy (GTDB): domain Bacteria; phylum Bacillota; class Bacilli; order Bacillales; family Amphibacillaceae; genus Gracilibacillus; species Gracilibacillus oryzae. The sequence goes on along the minus strand of NZ_ML762427.1, from coordinate 51,852 downwards.
ATTTTAGTATTTACGCTCAAACAATGGCAGTCATTAAACCGGATGAAACTATCCCGGAGTATGGCCAATCATTAAGAGAGCTAGTTCAGAATGGTGAGAAAGAGGTTGCAGAAAACTGGTTCAGAAAAATGGAATATGAAGTAACGAAAGTAGTGAATGAACACTTCACTGATGCAGGTATTTCTCCTGACTTTAATACACCTAGAAAAGAAGTTGGTTTACCGATTTCTCCATTTGTAACAGGTGGTGAGGAGAGAGCTTCTAAATTCATCCTGACAACCATTCCAAACCAGAATGAGAGGACAAATATAGAAGGTGAAGCATCTGAATACGACATCTTAGGGATTAGAGATAGAATGATTTATTCTTTCTATGCAAAGGATTTACTTACTTTCTACCAAGAGAAAACCGACGGTAAAGCGAAAGCGACCGAGCGGAAATATCGTAATGCCATTAAAGATATAATTGATGTACTGGAGATTCGTGCGATTACAAGCTGGGAACAGTGCGATCTCCATTTCTGGGAGAGTTTACTTGCAAAAGATATTGTGAGAATGTACACCTATATTACGAAATCTTATATTAAAACAATTATTACAACAGTCAAAGCATTAGGGAAATGGCTGCAGGATCAGAAAAAAGTTATGCTGGAAGATGAAATCAATCAACTTGCCAAAAAGTATGAACCAATATTGATAAAAATCGCGCAAATATGGGATGCAGAAATGCTTTTCGAAATTCCTGAAGAAAGCCTGAATAATCAGGTTCTCTTAGAGAAACTGTCAAATTACGGCCTGGAAGTTACCGAGTTAAAGAAAGGCCAGTACAAAGTGACTGAGATTAAAAAAGATTCCGTTGTAACGATTAATTTAGATGACCAGAAAAAACAGACCATTTTATTAAATGAGAATTCTGTCCCATTTGCTGAAAAAGGCATGGTACTAGTTACAAACATTGGGAAGGACAAAACAACGAATTCATGGAAAAGTGTCTATATAGAGACAATTTACTTTGATATAGATTAATATGAAGCTTGCACTCTTGACTGGTGCAGGCTTTTTTATTACCCACAATTTTTCGCAACTCTAATCACTCCTGATCAAATTCTTCCTTTATTTTGAAAATAATAGTTTGTTGTAACTTTTCTTATGGTACAATCGACATATAGGTAGAGTTAAAATAATGTAAGAGGAGGAAAAATAATGAATAAAAAAGTAATCGCTTTATTTACTGCTGGAATCAGTTTATCCGTTCTTACACCATTGTCACCTATTACTACATATGCTGAGATAACAAGTGAAAAAGCAGTCGAAGAACAGGTGGAAGAGAAAAACCAGGCAATCGGACAACAAGAGGCCCTGCAAATTGCAGAAGCTTTCTTTGGGGAAGAGTTAGCAAATGCTCAGTACTATTATGAGCAGAATTGGTACCGTGATAATATCCCTGTCTGGAATATCCACTATGAAGAGAATGAAGGGGAAAATTGGGAATTCTATCATATTACCATTAATGCGACGAACGGCAAGGTATTAGAAACGAGTTATGACAGGAATGTAGAGGGAGAAGAGCCGCCTTCCTACCCTCCTGAAGTGACATGGGAGGAAGGAAAGGAAAAAGCAGACGAAATCATTAATCAATATTTTTCAGATATTAAGGGAGAAATCAAGCTCGATCCTTCTACTAAGCCACAAAAGCCAGCACTGACAGACCAAGTTGTTCACACCTACCAATATAACAGAGTAATTGACGGTGTTCCGCTTTCTAACAATCAAGTACAGATTAATATAAATGGAAGTAATGAATTAGTATCTTTTAACAGCAGCTGGGACCACCATATTGAACTTGAATCAAATGCGGTCAATTATACAACAGACGAGGCGCTTTCTTTATTTCAGGAAAAATTGCCTGTTGAACTACAATACAACTCATTGGATAGATTTTACCGACCGGCAAATGATGGATCAGGTGAAATGATTCTGGAATATGCATTAAACGATAATTATCCATACTTGGATGCAACGACAGGGGAATGGATCAATAGACAGGGTGAAACAGAGGAGCATGGAGAAGAAATTGACCAGGAAGCTGTTGTAAGTGAACCGCTTCAGCCAAAACGTATGATTCAAAGCATCATGACAGAACAGGAAGCAGAGACATTAGCGAGAGAGATTGCCGGCATTCCAGAAGAAATGGTTATAGATAATATTCAGTACTACCAAGATGACCATCAACCGGCAACATGGGATTTAACATTTACTGAAACGACAGAGGGACAGGAAAATTATGACACATATTCTGTCAGCATAAGTTTAAATGCAACGACAGGAGAGGTTTATCACTATTTTGTGAATGATCCGCAATTATATGGAGATCTGGAAGCTGATGAGGCTGTTGTCGGTTACGAAGAGGCAAAAGCCAAAGCGATAGAAATCATCAAACAGTTTGCACCTGAAAAAGCTGACAATATATACTATAATGCGACAGAATATAATAACAATAATGGGAGAAGCAAACATCATCTGTTCACTTTCCAACGCAAAGAGAATGGAATTCCGGTGCGTGGTGACTCGATAAATGTCAGTATTTCAGCGATTGACGGAAAATTAGTTGATTATTATCAAAGCTGGCAAAATAATGTGACATTCCCTTCATTTGATGACGTGATTTCAAAAGAGACTGCTTTTGAGCGCTTTTTGGAAAGGTATGAAATCGACCTGGGATGGGAAATGATAGCAGATGATTCTCAAGAAAATAAGGAAACTTATCGCAAAGTTTATTTCCTCGATAATTTGCATGTGTTTGATCAGGCTGTATATTTGAATGCGAAAACCGGAAATTGGCATTCGCGCCTGACGGATGAAATTGTGACAGTAAATCCGGAAGCAAATGATATTGAAGGACTGCTGGAAGAAGAAGCATTGAAGCTTATGATCGCTTACGGGGCAATTCCAATTGACGAAAACGGAAATATTCACCCGGAACAGCCAATCACAAGAGGTGAGATGGTAAAAATGCTCATGTTAGCTAATAATCCTGATCCGTTATACTATTATGATATGGGTGCCAAATATGCCAATTCTGAAGGAAGCTTCGATGATGTTACTGCAACAAACGAATATTTCTCCTATGTAGAAGAAGCGATTCGCAAAGGATTCCTAGATCAGGAAGATGAGAATTTTAAACCGAATGAGCTTGTAACAAGAATGGAATTAGCTCAATTACTTGTCCATGCACTGGAGTATGATCAAATAGCAGGTTATGCTGATATGTTCCAGCACCCTTATCAAGATATTTCATCAGAGGAACAAGCAGGATATGTTGCGATTGTACATTATTTAAATATCATGTCAACAACCAGCGATGAATTCAAGCCAGAACAGGAAGTAACTCGTGCTCAGGCAGCTCAGATTTTTTATCAGTATTTAACAGTAAGAGGGTCAGTGGATTAGATACAAGGACTGTCGTCTAAGGAAATAGGTTTCCTTAGACGGCTTTTTTTTTAGGCCATTTACCCTTTTTGGTTTGTTTTGTAATATTTTACTTCACCTGTCGTAGTAATTGTGGTAAAATAAAATTACTACGACAGATGAAGTACGACAGACATAGTAAAATCAATAGTTGGTTGAAAAGAAAGGGGGGATCAGCTTTTGATCAGCAGTGATGTGATTAGAGGGTACAATGACACCATTATTCTATATTTATTATTAGAGAAAGAATCATATGGCTATGAAATCTCAAAGAAAATTAAAGAATTATCAGATGAAAAGTATGTGATCAAGGAGACAACCCTTTACTCTGCTTTCAACCGGTTAATGAAAAACGGTTATATTGAATCTTTTCATCAAAAGCAAACTCATGGAAAAAAACGGACATATTATAAGATTACCGGTTTGGGTTTGCAGTACTATCAAGAGAAGTGCCAAGAGTGGAAACTGACAAAAGAAGTTATCAATCGATTTATTAAGGAGGAATTTCTGTAATGGATACCATTATTAGTTACTTAGATAACATGTTTGCTTCATTGCCAAATACAAGGCAAATGAGAGAGTTAAAAGATGAGCTTTTTAATAACATGGAAGATAAATACTATGAATTAAAACAGGCAGGTAAATCGGAAAATGAAGCAATCGGAATTGTCATTTCGGAATTCGGTAACATTGATGAGATAATTGAGGAGTTTGGGTTGTCGGAAATAAAAGATGAGGAAGCGAAGCAAGTATTAACAGAATCAGAGGTCGACAACTATCTCCACTCAACAAGAACAGCAAGTAAATGGATAGGAGTGGGTGCAGTTTTATGTATCTTAGGTAGTGCAGTACTTGTTCTGATTATTGGACTGATGGAAAGCGGCCTTCTTAAAATCAGTGAAGAAATTGGGGTTTTAGCAGGTATAAGTATTCTGTTAGTTTTTGTAGCGACAGCAGTTGGTTTATTTATCTATGGCGGGTTGAAATTAGATAAATTTAAGCATATTGGTTCGAAAGGCAATTTTGATTTATCCTATCAAGTTAGAGAAAGGATCGAAGATGAGAAAAGGGCTTTTCAGCCAACTTTTATGCTGACATTAATTATTGGCGTTGTTTTAATTATCTTATCACCAGTTGTGTTATTTACTTTGCTGACATTTGGAGAAAATTTTGCTATTTTTAGTGTCGTTATTATGTTAATCCTTGTTTCGATTGCGGTATATTTGTTTGTCTATTTTGGCAGTGTATATGATGCCTACAACAGGTTATTAAAAACTAAGAAAGCAAATGGCTGGACTAATCAAGACCATAATGAAGAGCGTATGAATGATGCTGTAGCTTCAATTATCTGGCCATTAGCCGTCATTATTTTCCTGATAAGTGGTTTCATTTATCACTTATGGCATATTAACTGGATCATTTTCCCGATCGCGGCATTGATATCTGCCATGTTCAGCGGTGCTTATGCTATTTTAGGGAGAAAGGATAAATAAGAAACTCTTTCTTTGCAATCTTAACGATTTTTCTATATACTAAAAACAATTAAATACGTACATGATTCCTTTGGGGCAGGGTGCAATTCCCGACCGACGGTGAGAAAGCAAATCTGCTTTTAAGTCCGTGACCCGGATCATTTGTGAAAATGTGAAGGTGGATTTGGTGTGAATCCAAAGCCGACAGTGAAAGTCTGGATGGGAAAAGGAAAATGGTGGAGAAGTGTCTTATTTTCTGTGGGAAAATGATGAGAGCACATTTGTTTCTTTGTGCTTTTATTCCTCGATGAAAAATTGCATTCTTAAAACCAAGTTCTTTACTATGAATATAAATTTTAGCCCTAGGTATATTATCCTAGGGTTTTTTGTGATTTTATTGATTAAAGGTGTTGATGCATGTGAGAACAAAAGAAGAGTGGATGGATCTTGCGTTAAGCCTTGCAGAAGCTACCATTGGACAAACAAGCCCTAACCCTTCCGTTGGTGCTGTTGTGGTCAAAGATGGGGTATTGCTTGGAGTCGGAACACATCTGCAGGCTGGCGGGCCGCACGCAGAAGTGCATGCCATTGCACAAGCAGGTGATAGGGCAGAGGGTGCTGATATCTATGTTACTTTAGAGCCTTGTGCTCATTATGGCAAGACCCCGCCATGTGCAGAGTTAATTGTTGAAAAAGGGATCAAAAGAGTATTTATTGCTTGTCTTGACCCTAACCCAAAAGTAGCGGGGAAAGGGATAGCGATTATCGAAGCTGCAGGTATCCCAGTAGAAACAGGTATTCAGGAAGAACGGGCTTTGAAAATAAATCAACACTTTTTCCATTATATGAAAACAAGGCGTCCTTTTGTCACTTTGAAAGCAGCAATGACACTTGATGGCAAGACAGCAACGGTTACTGGTGACAGTAAATGGATCACCTCAACCGAAGCACGCATGGATGCACATAAAGAAAGACACCGTCATGATGCGATCTTGGTTGGCAGGAAGACAGTGGAATATGATAATCCCAGTTTAACAACCCGACTGCCTCAAGGCGGAAAAAATCCTGTACGTATCATATTAGATACACATTTGTCATTGGAAGGTTCTTATGCTGTTTTTAATGACGAAGCATCAACGTGGGTGGTCTGCGGTGCTCATGCAAATAAAGCGGAATTTGAGCAGAATTATCCTAATGTAAAAGTTTTGCAAATGATCACTGACGAAATTGTCCTGCCTGACTTAATGCAAATCCTGGCAGAGCATGAGATTCAGTCTCTTTATGTAGAAGGCGGCGGCACGATTCACAAGGCATTTCTTCAAGCGAAAATTTTCGATGAATGCCATTGGTATATTGCGCCCAAATTATTAGGAGGACAAGATGCACGTTCCGTTGTTGGCGGCAACTCTCCTTTACTAATGAAAGAGGCAGAGGAGCTGGAATTTACTTCTTATGAACAAATTGGTCCAGATCTGAAAGTTATTGCGAAACGGAAGGAGGAGTCTTAATGTTCACAGGGATTGTTGAGGAAAAAGGCAAAATTGAATCAATTAACCAGTCAAATCAAGCATTGCAGCTGAAGATATCAGGGAAAAAGGTGACAGAAGATGTGTCGATTGGGGACAGTATTTCTGTTAATGGTGTCTGTCTGACCGTAACAGACTTTGCTGCTGATTGGTTCACCGTAGATGTGATTCCAGAAACATTTCGAGGTTCTTCTTTGTCCCGGTTAAAAACACAATCGATTGTTAATCTGGAACGGGCTATGCATGCTAATGGCAGATTTGGCGGGCATTTTGTCTCAGGCCATATTGATGCTGTAGGAACCATTGCAAGAACCTGGTTGGAAGATAATGCGAAATACTATGCTATTACTGTACCGGAAACAAGGTATATTACAATGAAAGGCTCGATTAGTGTTGATGGTACTTCTCTGACTGTTTTTGGAGTTGATGAGCAAGGCTTCACCATTTCATTGATTCCCGAAACACAGGCGGCAACTATTTTAGGGGAAAAGGGTCGCGGAGATATTGTCAATGTAGAATATGATATGTTAGCAAAATATATGGAAAGACTACTGCAAACTTCTGATAACATACCAACAGGATTAACAGAAGACAAATTAAAGCAGTACGGCTTTTAAGGAGGTACTGTGATGAAACATACGGTGGAAGAAGCAATTGAAGCATTGAAAAATGGTGAGATCATTATTGTGGTAGATGATGAAGATCGTGAAAATGAGGGAGACTTTTTGGCATTAGCAGACAAGGTCACTCCAGAGGTTATTAATTTTATGGCAAAAGAAGGGCGAGGCCTTATATGTGTGCCAATGTCACAAAAGTATGCCGATCGCTTTCAGCTTGGGGCAATGGTTGCGAGAAATACGGATGATCATGGCACAAATTTTACAGTCAGTATCGATTATCATACAACCCATACAGGAATAAGCGCTCAGGAAAGATCATTAACGATCGAGAAATTAGTGGATGATGAAACAACTGCTTTTGATTTTAAACGGCCAGGGCATATATTCCCTCTAGTTGGAAGAGATGCTGGCGTTTTGGAAAGAACAGGTCATACAGAGGCAGCAGTCGACTTAGCTCGTTTAGCTGGTGCGAAACCAGTCTCGATCATTTGTGAAATTATGAAGGAAGATGGATCAATGGCGCGCAGACCTGATTTAGAGAAGATTGCGGAAACCCATCAGATGCCGATGATCTCGATCAGTGAACTAGTTCAATATCGGAAGCGATATGACCAGCTGATCGTCAAGGAAACGGAAATTAATCTGCCAACAGCTTATGGTGACTTTAAACTGGTTGCCTATACGGAAAAATATACAGGCCAAGAGCATGTTGCCTTATATAAAGGGGAGATAACGCCAGAAGAACCTACACTTGTACGGGTACATTCGGAATGCCTGACTGGTGATGCGTTTGGTTCCGAGCGTTGTGACTGCGGACCGCAACTCGAAAAAGCATTGCGCGAAATTGAAAAAGAAGGAAAAGGTGTTCTTGTCTATATGCGTCAGGAAGGCAGAGGAATTGGCCTTATTAATAAAATGAAAGCATATAAACTGCAAGAAGAAGGCTATGATACGGTGGAAGCGAACCATCAGCTCGGTTTTCCTGACGACTTAAGAGATTATGCGATTAGTGTGCAGATCTTAAGAGATTTAGGTGTTGGCAAAATTGATTTGCTGACAAATAATCCGCGTAAATTATCCAGCATGAAAGAGTACGGACTGGAATTGGTTGGAAGAAAAGAAATCGAAATTCCCTCCAATAAAAACAATTAAAAATACTTACAAACAAAAGTGGAAAAACTAGATCATTTATTACATGTAAAACACAACCAAAATGGAGGAGGAATTTAACATGGGTAAAACATTCGAAGGGAATTTAGTAGGTACAGGGTTAAAAGTAGGGATTGTTGTTGGGAGATTTAATGAGTTTATTACAGGTAAATTACTGAGCGGTGCGGAAGATGCGTTCCGTCGCCATGGCGTAGTGGAAAATGATGTAGATGTTGCCTGGGTACCTGGAGCATTTGAAATCCCACTGGTTGCGAAGAAAATGGCGGCATCAGGAAAATATGATGCAGTGGTAACTTTAGGGACAGTGATCAGAGGTTCTACTCCGCACTTTGATTATGTGAGCAATGAAGTATCAAAAGGTGTGGCAAGTGTATCAATGGATGCAGGCATTCCGGTGATTTTCGGTGTCTTAACAACAGATACCATTGAGCAGGCAATTGAACGAGCTGGTACGAAAGCAGGGAATAAAGGAGCAGAAGCGGCTGTTTCTGCGATTGAAATGGCGAATCTGTTAAAAGAAATTGGCTAAAAGGAAAAAGAGCTGTGAAACGTGTATGGCGTTTTTACAGCTCTTTTCTTATACTCAAAGCAAGTTTTTCTACTAATATCAGGTTGTTTTAAACTTTTTGACTGTTTGTGATAGTGTCATGCTTTCCTCTTTCATATGTCTGATTTTCTCAGTCATATCTTCAATCGATACATCACTTTCTTTCATTTGTTCAAATATCTTTTCTATTTTTTCACTCATATGCTGGAAATTAATTTTTTGCTCATGTTTGCTTTCAAGCATTTCAGATGTATCCTTGCTCATTAATTGCAGATTCACCGAAAAATCATTCATAATAGCATGAATGTCATTCACTTCATCATCCATCTGATGAAATTTATCTGGCATAAAGAGCAATTGATTGGAGAGTTTTTGTAACTTGGATGACAATCTCGTAAATCCTGTTTGTTCTTTTTGTATCGTATGAACAGTACCTTCCATGATTTCTTTAATCTCTAATGAAGATTGTTTAGACTGCTTTGCTAATTTCCGTACTTCTGCAGCAACAACAGCGAATCCCTTCCCAAACTCTCCGGCATGTGCTGCTTCAATTTCCGCATTTAATGCTAACAGATTGATTTGTTCTGCAATGTCATGAATTGCTTGCATAACTGTATCACTTCTATCCGAAAACTGCTGTACTTGAGCTGTTTGTTTTTGATAATGATCAATCGTTTTGTTTACTTCACCATTGGTTTGGGTTATTTCATCCATAATTGTTCGGATGTTTTGCATTTCTTCTGTTAATGTTTCCACCTTTTCGCCGACATGCTCGACAGAAGAAAAGAATTGCTGAATGGTTGCTTGCGATCACTTCATTTTCTCGCTCTAATTCTTCTTCCAGCTTCTTATCAGTTTTCAAAAACACTTGATGGGTCGTTTCGATTGTTTCTACTTGTTCTTTACTTTTTTCTTTAAGATCTGTTGTTACATTGATTAAATCTACAGAAGAGTATTCAACATAATAGGACGCTTTTTTTACTTTATTTATCAATGTGTTCAGTTGACTTAATAATTTATTAAAAGCATGATTTAATTCATAAGTATCTTCACCTGGCTCTACTTTCATTGTTTTGGTTAAGTCACCTGCTGCATTCGCGATATCCTGCATGGACTGAATTGTATCAACCATAGCGATCGATGCTCCATGTTCACTGACATTAAGACCTTGAATCTCTTCTTCTTTTTTGGGGCGAATGGTCATAAATAATCCAAGCGTTTTATAAACAATCCATCCAAGGACAAACCCCCATACAAATGCCACAGCTGCACCAAGTCCTTGCACTAGAATCTGTTCCATTCTTGTTTCGTTGGGTAATAAAGCCATTGTGCCAAATAATCCGACAGCTAAAGTACCCCATGCCCCGCACACGCCGTGAACGGAAATAGCGCCAATTGCGTCATCAATCTTCCATACCTTGTCGATAAAAATAAGAGAGAATACAACTATAATCCCGCCTATTGCTCCAACTACTAGTGCCATTAATGGTGTTAATACGGCAGCACCTGCTGTTACAGAAACTAATCCAGCCAGAACTCCATTTAATATATCCTCTGCTTTTGGTTGTTGAAACAGTATCCAGCTAGTAATCATGGCGAATAATCCCCCGGCAGCTGCAGCTAAATGTGTATTTAATGCAATCTGGGCAATGGATGTATCACCAGTCGCAGTAGAACCGGCATTAAAACCGAACCATCCCAGCCATAAAATAAATACACCAAGTGCCGCCAGGACAACATTAGATGGTTTCATTGAATGGACTTTTCCGTCAACATACTTTCCTACTCGTGGACCGACAACGATCGCTGCTGCTAATGCCACCCAGCCGCCAATGGAATGAACGACAGTGGAACCTGCAAAATCGACAAAGCCCAATTGCTCTAACCAGCCAGCCTGGTCAGGATTTAGCAAACTTCCCCATGCCCAATGACCGAATACAGGGTAAATGATGAGGACAATAAAGAATGTTCCGATTAAATAAACACCAAACTTCACGCCTTCTGCTATGGCACCAGATACAATGGTAGCAGCAGTACCTGCAAATACAATTTGAAAAAATAAAAAAGCCCAGTTCCATGGGTCTGTATCTAATCCTTGAAAGAAATATAAATCTGTTCCAAACCAGCCAGATGCTGAATCTCCGAACATAATGCCGAATCCAAACAATGCAAAGACTACGGATGCAATTAATAAATCACTGACATTTTTAATTGCGACATTGATCGAATTTTTTGCTCTGACAAGGCCTGCTTCTAAGGCGGTAAAACCGGCCTGCATAAAAAAGACTAATATGGAGGCAAGTATTAACCATACAAAGTCCAAGTGCAATTGCAACGTTTCCATAAAGATCATCCCTTCGAAATAGTGAATTATGAAGTCTATGCTGTATTTATTACTAAATAGAATTATAACGTGAGTCGATATTACTATATAGGTAGATAAAACGTCATGTTTATTGGGAGATTATCTGACAGTATATTTCATTGGTTAACAAATGAGAATGGATTAACAGGGTTAGATTGTGAAGGAGAGGGAGACAATGGCATGAAAAATGACGAAGTATAAAAAACTCCGTCAAGTTAGTTGCTATTTATAAATTAGTTCTTTTATATCATCTTCTATATCTTTTGGTTCTGTCTTTGGAGCGTAACGTTTGATTACATTGCCTTCCCCGTCAATGAGGAATTTTGTGAAGTTCCATTTTACTTGATCAGAGATAATGCCGGGGGCAGCTTTGGTTAAATGCTTAAAGAGCGGATGGGCATTTTTTCCGCGTACATCGATTTTGGCAAACATCGGGAAACTTACCCCGTAGTTTAGCCGGCAAAATTCCTCTGCCTCTTCACTTGAACCTGGTTCCTGGTTCATAAATTGGCTGCTTGGAAAACCTAAAATCTCCAATCCATCCTCTTTATATTTATTATATAATTCCTGCAGTCCGTCGAATTGAGGGGTAAAGCCGCACTTGCTCGCAGTATTAACAACAATGATAGCTTTCGCTTTATAGTCATTTACCTTTTTTTCGCTTCCGTTTACTGTTTCAACTGAGATATCAAAGACTGACATAGTCATTCCTCCTTTTAATCAAGATGTTAGCATAATCTTACAGCAATTGATCGTATTATGCTCATAACAAAAAGGCACGCCATAATGGCATGCCTTTCCAATTATGCGTGAGTCACACCGTCTTCTTCTGCAATACGGTCAAGACGTGCTTGAACTTCTTCTTCTGTTAACTCATGCTCTTTTATATATAAGCTGCGAGGGTGTACACGACATTCAGGTGAACATCCGCGCATGTATTTATGTTCATTTTCTTCAGATGCTAACATTTGTCTGTTACATTCCGGGTTAGCACAATTTATATAACGTTCGCATGGCTGTCCATCGAAATAATCTTTTCCAACAATCACATGCTCTTTTCGGTTAACAGGTACTGTAATACGCTCATCGAACACGTACAGTTGTCCGTCCCATAATTCGCCCTGTACTTCAGGATCTTTCCCATATGTGACAATTCCGCCGTGAAGCTGACCGACATCATCAAATCCCTTTTCTTTCATCCATCCGCCGAATTTCTCGCAGCGGATTCCGCCAGTACAATACATTAATACTTTTTTGCCTTCTAATTCTTCGCGGTGATCTTCAATCCACTCAGGAAGGTCACGGAAAGTCTCAATATCAGGGTTAATTGCCCCGCGAAAATGGCCTAATTCATATTCATAGTCATTTCTCGTATCTAAAATTACGGTATTTTCTTCTTTCATTGCTTCATAAAATTCTTTCGGTGTTAAGAAGTCTGCGTTCTTTTCGCGCGGATCTACGTCTTCCTCACCTAAACGAAGGGTTACCAGTTCCGGGCGATGACGGCAGTGCATTTTCTTGAATGCATGTCCTTCTGCTTCATCGATCTTGAATACCATGTCACTGAATTTCGGATCATTGTGCATTGCTTCCATATACTTGTTTGTTTGTTCCACTGTTCCAGAAACAGTACCATTAATACCTTCTTCTGCTATCAGAATACGGCCTTTTAGCTCTAGGTCTTTACAGAATGCTAAGTGCTCCTGAGCAAATGTTTCCGGATCTTCAATTGTCACGAACTTATAATACAACAATACTTGATACTTTTCTTGGTTTTCCATTTTTCTACCACCTATCAATTCATATTTGCAAGATATAAATGTTTTAGGTTGGTTTTATTCTTTTACTGCGTGTTCAAAAAGGAGGATGAAAAGGACCGAGTAGTTCAATGCGGCGCAGGTTTGAGCAGCGGACGTATGCTTTTCATACGTGAGCAGCGGAGAACCAAGCCAACGAAGAAATACGATGTGTCATTTTTACCGGACTTTTTGAACAACCTCTTTTATATTCTTGCAAGAAGATATTTTATCACGTTTCTTGTCAGTTCTCAATCTATTTTGAAGAGGACCCTGTAAGAAAGTGTCAATATGTTGACATTTTACTTTGGCGGGTTAGAAAACGAAGCTCGTGCTCAAGGTAATGGACTTGTTTAAATGCCATGAGAGGAAGGAGGAAGGGAGCTGAAGGTATTCAGACGAGTATTAAATGCCATGAGAGGAAGGAGGAAGAGAGTTGAAGGTATTTAGACGTGCTCTAAATGCCATGAGTGGAAGGAGAAAGGGAGCTGAAGGTATTCAGACGAGTTTTAAATGCCATGAGTGGAAGGAGGAAGAGAGTTGAAGGTATTCAGACGTGCTCTAAATGCCATGAGAGGAAGGAGGAAGAGAGTTGAAGGTATTCAGACCAGCTTTAAATGCCTTCAGAAGAAGAAAAGGAAAACCTCAAGGCATTTATTTTACCCAACAGCCGCGGTGTGCCTGCTCTTCCTCCTATAGAAGATATGGGATAATTTTACACGTATACAAACATGAGTTCCGTGGTATAATTAGAACAAGTGTTCTTATTTAGAGGAGGAGTGACATTGGATTATTCAACGTATCCTAGACACAATGTCCTTTGTATTGATATGCGGTCTTTTTATGCAAGTGTCGAGTGTGTAGATAGAGGGATGGATCCGATGAAGACGATGCTTGCTGTTGTGGGAGATCCGAACAGGTCGGGGAGCATCGTTTTAGCAGCCTCGCCAGCATTAAAAAAAACGTATCGTGTAAGCAATGTCAGCAGATTTTTTGAATTACCGAATGACCCGAATATTATTATTGCTCCGGCAAGGATGGGGATGTATTTAAAAGTCAGCCTGGCAATCACGAAAATGATGAAGACAATTGTGCCAAAAGAGGCGATTCACGTATATTCCGTTGATGAATTATGGGTAACACTTGATGGTACAGAAAAGTTATATGGATCTGCGGCGGATGCTGCGGAAATGATCCAGCAAAGGATTTTAGACCAGTTTGGCATTCCCAGTGCCATTGGTATTGGCGAAAACAAATTTTTAGCAAAGGTTGTAATGGATATTCATGCCAAAAAAGCGGCGAATGGAATTGCAGAATGCCGGTATGAAGATATTGAAAGGTTATTATGGCCTGTTGAAATAGGGAAAATCTGGGGGATCGGCAGCCGTTTGCGAAAACATTTAAACCGAATGGGGATATTCTCATTAGGGCAGCTCGCGACCCATCCATTAGAACAATTGAAAAAGCGGTTTGGAGTAATTGGAGAGCAGTTATACTGGCATGCGTGGGGAATTGACTTAAGTCCGGTAGAAGGGGATTTTACCAAAGCAGAACAGAAGGGTTATGGCCATGGGATTACATTGTTAAGAAACTATAAAGGATCAGAAATTCGAACAGTATTGTTGGAATTATGTGAAGAAGCATGCCGACGGGCGCGAAAAGATCATATGTATGGCCGGACGATTCACCTCTCCATTGGTTATGCGCAAGAGGTGGGAGGGGGATTCAGCCGTTCAATGTCGATTGATGCTCCGACGAATATAACAATGGCGATGCATCAGATTTGTATGCAATTATTTGATACGTTTTATGATGGTTACAGTGAAATAAGACGTGCAACTGTCTCGTTGACGAATTTAAGCAGAGATGTCGGTATCCAGTTATCTTTATTTGAAGACCAGCGCCAGACCAATATTGGTTATGTAATGGATGCTATTCGTGATAAATATGGATCGACCGCAATCTTAAGGGCAAGCAGTTATACTGACCAGGGAATTACGCTGGAAAGAAGTAGAAAGATAGGTGGACATTATGCATAACGATAGAGGAAGCATTAAATGGGCATCACTCATGTTGCCAGAGCATGTGAAGATATTAAGAGAAATGTGGCAGGAAGATCACATAGAAGAGAAGAAAGAAATTGATGATCAGCAGCTGGAGGAAAATGCGCGCATTCTTGTAGAAGCTTATGCCCAGCGTAAAAAGGTGACTATCACTTATTATCAACAACGTCAATATAAAACAGATCATGTATCTATTATCCGGATTGATCGCTATAGCCAGACAATCAGGGTAGAGAACGAAGGCGCTGAACGAATCACCATAACATTAGACAATATCTTATCAGCAGAAAGTTAACAAGAGCATCTATCACAAAGATGGATGCTCTTCACCACTTAATTTTGCTCAAACCATTTGATCAGTGCCTGTGTACCGCTGTCTTCTTCCCCTTTTTCCGCTAATTCTTCATATAACTTTAACGAAATTTCCAGTCCGGGTGTGCTTAATCCCATATTTTTAGCGGATTGGAGCGCAATCTTCATATCCTTAATAAAATGTTTGATATAAAAGCCGGGTGCATAGTCTTGTTCCATCATTCTTGGTGCTAAGTTACTGAGCGACCAGCTTCCGGCCGCACCAGAAGAGATGCTTTTAAGCACCTGAGCAGGATCCAGACCTGCTTTTCTGGCATACATAATGGCTTCAGAAACACCGATCATATTAGAGGCGATCGTTATTTGGTTCGCCATTTTAGTGTGCTGTCCCGCACCGGCAGGACCTTGATGAACAATATTTTCACCCATACATTCTAAAATCGGAAGGACTGCTTGATAGGCATCCTTCGTTCCACCAACCATAATCGAGAGTTTCCCGTTTTTTGCACCAATGTCGCCACCTGAAACAGGGGCATCTAATGCATGGAGTTGCTTCTCTTTTGCATGTTGATGAATTTTCTCTGCAAGTAAAGGGTCGGAGGTTGTCATATCAATGAGATAACTGTTTGGTTGAGCATTCTCGATAATTCCTTCCTGACCGAAATAAACCTGCTCGACATCACTTGGGTAACCAACAATAGTGATAATAATTTCAGCTTTGCCCGCCAGATCGGCAACAGTGTCTTGCCAAATCGCGCCATTCTTGATAACATCAGCCGCTTTTTCCTTTGACCTTGTGTAAACATGAACTTCGTGTCCGTGGTTCATTAAATTTTGTGCCATGCTTCGTCCCATTACACCTGTCCCGATAAAACCAATTGTTTTTGACATAAGACAAACACTCCTTTTTCTATTACTTTAGCAAAAATATATCAGGGTGTCATTTTGTTTTAATTTTGTCTATATGGGAATAGAAACGATAAAGGAGGAAGACAAAATGGACCAAACAACAATTGAACGATGCAGAGATATGCTAGAAGCAAGAAGAGATGATATTGTCCAAAATACAGAAGAATCAACAGAGGCTCTGACTGAAGAAGCTGGAGAGTTAACTTCTTTTAATAACCATCCCGCTGATTTAGGGACAGAATTATATGAACGTGAACGGGATTTCACATTGGAAACTTTCGAAGAACAGGAATTAGAAGATATTAACAGGGCTTTAGAAGCACTTGATGACGGAACTTATCATTTGTGTGTGGTATGCGGCAGGGAAATTGAAGAAGAGCGACTGCTGACAATACCAACAACAAGGTACTGTAAAGATCATGCAAGTCAAACCACCAGGGGGTAACTGATGAGCCCCCTGCTGATTATAAATAAGGACGGTTCCATAGCTCTTGTACTTATGGAACCGTCCTTATTTTTTGTTGAATAAATATCATCTTTCGTGGGAGTTAAAGTAAAGCGCGTTTAAACATCAAAAGCAGCCAAAATGAGAGCGGGACTGAAGAATAAAAGTGATATAAACATCAAACACAGCCGCAAAAAGAGAGTGAATGAAGAATAAAAGCGATTTAAACATCAAACTAAGCCGCAATGAGAGAGGCACTAAAGAATAAAAGCACTTTAAACATCAACCTCACTTCACATGACCCCAGGTATGAAAATAAAAAGAGCTCTGCTTATCAAATAAGATTGACAAGTAGAGCTCTATAGAGATTTTATTGACCGCTCTGCTCACTAAGTGTTAATGTTGTCGTTTGTTCCTCGCCATCACGGTAGAAAGTCACATCAACTTCATCTCCAATATTCGTTTCGCGGTATAAATACGTTTTAAGGTCAAGCATTGATGTCATTTCTTGATCATTTATTTTTGTCACAACATCATAACGCTTAAGACCTGCGCTTTCCGCTGGAGAACCAGCTTCTACATCTGCAATTACAATACCCTTCTGAACGGTTTCATCTAATCTTAGTGTTTCTTGTTTATGTCTTGCTGGCACTGTATCAAGATCTACGGCACTAATACCAATAAATGGTCGTTGTACTTCTTCTCCTGCTTCCAGTTGTTCAATAATTGGTTTTGCATCATCAATCGGTATCGCAAATCCAATACCTTCTACAGCTTCTAAAGCAATTTTCATTTAATTAATCCCAATTACTTCGCCTTTTGAATTGATTAAGGCACCACCACTGTTACCTGGGTTGATCGCTGCGTCTGTTTGAATAACTTGTGTTGTCCAATCAGGCATTCCATCAGTATTTAAGTCTACATCCACTGCACGATCCAGACCGCTGATAATTCCTCTTGTCACAGAACCGGCAAATTCTGTGCCTAACGGGTTCCCAATCGCGATGGCTGTGTCCCCAACTGATAAACTGTCAGATGATCCTAAATCAGCAACTGTTGTCACTTTATCACTTGCAATACGTAATACAGCTAAGTCTGTTAAAGCATCTGTCCCTAACACTTGTGCCTGCACATGCTCGCCATTTGTTAAAACAACTTCTAACTCTTGGGCTCCCTCTACCACATGATTATTTGTTACAACATAAGCATAGTCGCCTTCTTTTTTATAAACGACACCAGATCCAGTTCCGGATGCTTCTGATTCTTCCCAAAGGTTTACTTGTTGCATGTTAGATATCCCGACAACTGCATCTGATACATTGTTGATTGCCTCAGAGAGAGAATTTACTTCTTCGCCATTGTTAACCACATTGGTTGCAGTGACTGTATCATCTGATTGAGTTTCTGTTGTGGGTGTTTCTTCAGTAACTGGTTCTGTACTGGCTGTTTCTGTTTGACCATCGTCATTTAATACAGATAAGAAGATTCCGCCACTGAACAGCGCAACTGTTAAACCTCCGGCTATACCGCTTAGCAGCATACCTCCGACATTTCGGTCTTTCTTCTTATGGTCAGTTGGCTCATTCGTATTCGTATATGATTGTCTTTCGTTTTCTTCGTTCATATTTAAGTCCATCCTTTCGTGTGTATTTATTTTTACTATACCCTTATTGTAAACAGTTCAAATGGAATAATAATGAAATAATTGTAGAAAAATTGTGTAAGATTGCATTCTTCTCACACTCTGCTTAATTTTTTTTGCGAGTTGTGCGAAAATGAAGATAAATGAAACAAGGGAAGGTGGACTTTTGCAGATGAATCAGCATATATACCTGGTAGAAGATGATCCGAACATTCGCAATATTGTACAAGCATACTTAAAGAAGGAAGGGTATCAAGTAACACTGACGGAACGGGCAGAAGATGCCTGGGAAAAAGCACAGAATGAACAACCCGATATGTGGATTTTAGATATCATGCTGCCGGGGATGGATGGTTATGAATTATGCAAGAAAATCAGACAGGAAAGTGAAGTCCCGATTATTATCATTTCGGCAAAGGATGAGGAAGTAGATAAAATTCTGGGATTGGAATTAGGCAGTGATGACTATTTAACCAAACCATTCAGTCCAAGAGAACTGGTTGCCAGGGTCAAACGGCTTTTTAAGCGATCGGAAGTAAAGCCGGCCTCGCCTAATCCAAATCAAACAGTATTGGAAATTGATATGTTAAAGATGGATCAGGCGGCAAGGCAGGTTTATTGGAAAAATGAAGAAATTGATGTTACGACAAAAGAATTCGATATGCTTGAGATATTTGCGAAGCAGCCTAACCGCGCTTTTTCGCGAGAGGAATTACTTAACATTGTATGGGGCGATGATTATTTCGGCAGTGACCGTGCGGTTGACGACCTTGTCAAACGGTTAAGGAAAAAACTGGACGGACTCCCTGTAGAAACGGTTTGGGGATATGGATACAGGCTGCATATTGATGAGGCAGAAGCATGAAACTTCAGTACCAGCTAACGATCGCCTTTACAACACTGCTTGTTATCATCATGACAATAGCGGGTATTACGATATATTCTCAAATGCTGCAGATGCTTATCAAAGATGAACAACGCCAGTTAGAAGATAAAGGGGAACTCATTGTTAATTTTATTTTATCGGAAAATTTAAACAGTACGCACAATGCTCAACGGCTTTTAAGTATGCTAAATGAATATAATTTACAAGTTTTTGCATATGATGAAAGCTCTGATCAAATAATATTTACATCTGTTGGTATGAATACATTAGAAACATGGGTTGATCGCTATGATCTGAATGATACAAGTCAACCATTGTGGCAGGCAGGTAATGAAAGGTTTGTAGTATCCATTCTTCCTATTTATTCAACATTTTCCCATCAGTATCTCGTGCTTCTGACACCACTGGATGATTTGCATGAAGTAAGGCAAAGTCTTATTGGAAGATTGATGCTTATTTTCTTTATCGGGATCATTGTGGCGGTATTAATCAGTCATTATCTGACAACAAAACTGGTTACACCACTTACGAAACTGCGCCACCAGTTGAAGAAAATTGAGCGGCGGAAGTTTGATGAAATGGAAGAGATTAAAGCAACCGGAGAAATAAAAGAAGTAGAACAAAGTGTGATCGAAATGGCGAATGAACTAAACAGCTTCATTCAGTCACAGCGTCACTTTTTCCAAAATGCCAGTCATGAGTTGAAAACACCATTAATGACAATCCAGGGATATGCCGAGGGAATTCGTGACGGTATCTTTGAAGGGGAAGATGCAGAACGCGGACTGAGTGTAATGGTGGAAGAAATCAACCGATTGAAAAAGATCATTAATGAAATTATTTTATTAGCCAAGTTAGACAGTCAGGCCAATATATATAATGAAGAGAAAATTGCACTACAAGATTTTATGGATCAAGTGATGGCAAGAGCAATCCCGATTGCGAATGAGAAAGGTGTGGAAGTGGAGTTAAAAACGTTAGAAAACCATACCTTGACTTTTGATTATGAGAAAATGCTTCAAGCTGTAATGAATATTGTCACTAATGCCATTCGACATACCAGATCAAAAGTGGAAATCTCTGTCTATGAAAAGAATAAACAAATTAGAATAGAAGTTAGAGATAACGGGAATGGAATAGAAGAAGAACTATTACAGAAGCTTTTTCATCGATTTGTCAAAGGTGACAGCGGGGAGACAGGACTGGGTCTGGCGATTGCCCGGGCCATTGTGGAACATTCTGGAGGGACAATTAAGGCAGAGAATCACCCGGAAGGCGGAGCGGTTTTTTGTTTACAGTTTGTTAAAAATGAGAAATAGCTATATTATTAGTGTGCATTTGTGATATAATTAATAAGTTGTTAAAATGAACGTCTTTAATTAAGGAGAGAATATAAACATGACGCAATTGAGAGAAGATATCCGCAATATTGCGATTATTGCCCACGTTGACCATGGTAAAACGACATTAGTTGACCAGTTACTTCATCAATCAGGAACATTCCGTGACAATGAACAGGTTGATGAACGAGCGATGGATTCAAATGATATTGAGAAAGAACGCGGTATTACGATTTTAGCGAAGAATACAGCGATTGATTATAAAGATAAACATATCAACATTCTTGATACACCAGGGCACGCTGACTTTGGTGGAGAAGTTGAACGTATTATGAAAATGGTGGATGGGGTGCTTTTAGTTGTTGATGCATATGAAGGCTGTATGCCTCAGACACGATTTGTACTGAAAAAAGCATTAGAACAGAAATTAAATCCTGTCGTTGTTTTAAACAAAATTGACCGCCCGAATGCACGACCAGGAGAAGTAATCGATGAGGTGCTTGATTTATTTATTGAATTAGGTGCAGATGACGATCAGTTAGAATTCCCTGTTGTTTATGCTTCTGCATTAAATGGAACATCAAGCTATGAGCCGGATACACAGGAAGAAACAATGGAACCGATTTTCGAAACAATTATCGATAATATTCCGGCGCCTGTTGACAATACGGCAGAACCGCTTCAATTCCAGATCACATTATTAGACTATAATGACTATTTAGGACGTATCGGAATTGGACGAGTTTTCCGTGGATCCATTAAAGTAGGTCAGCAAGTTTCTTTAATGAAAACAGACGGTTCTGTGAAAAACTTCCGTGTGTCTAAACTATTTGGTTTTATCGGTCTAAAACGTGTGGAAATTCAAGAGGCAAAAGCTGGTGATATTATCGCGGTTGCGGGTATGGAGGACATTAACGTTGGAGAAACGGTTTGTCCGACAGAGCATCAGGAAGCCTTGCCGATTTTAAGAATTGATGAACCAACACTTCAAATGACTTTTGTTGTGAACAACAGCCCATTTGCCGGACGAGAAGGTAAGCATATCACTTCCCGTAAGATTGAAGAGCGTCTGTTATCCCAATTAGAAACTGATGTAAGTTTGCGTGTGGAATCAACTGGTTCTCCTGATGCCTGGATCGTTTCAGGGCGCGGGGAATTACACCTTTCTATCCTTGTGGAAAACATGCGTCGTGAAGGATATGAAATACAATTATCCAAACCCGAAGTAATCATTAAGGAAATCGATGGCGTGAAATGTGAACCTGTTGAGCGTGTGCAAATCGATGTTCCTGAAGATTATACAGGTCCTGTTATGGAATCACTTGGTGCACGTAAAGGTGAAATGATCGACATGGTGAATCACGGAAATGGACAAGTTAGAATGGAATTCAAAGTCCCTTCTCGTGGATTAATCGGATATGCAACAGAATTCATGACACAGACAAGAGGGTATGGAATTATTAACCATACATTTGAAGAGTATGCCCCATTTGTAAAAGGCCAGGTCGGCGGCAGACGTGAAGGTGTCCTCGTTTCATTGGAAAACGGGAAAGCTTCCACTTATGGAATTATGAACCTGGAAGACCGTGGGATCATTTTTGTTGATCCAGGTACAGATGTTTATGCAGGGATGATTGTTGGTGAGCACAATCGTGAAAATGACTTAACAGTGAATATTACGAAAGAAAAACATTTAACAAACGTTCGATCTGCCAATAAAGATCAAACATCTACTATCCGTAAGACACGTAAAATGTCATTAGAAGAAGCAATCCAATATTTAAATGAAGATGAATATTGTGAAGTAACACCAGAAGCAATTCGTCTTCGTAAGAAAATCCTGAACAAAAACGAACGGGAAAAAGCAGCGAAAAAGAAACCAAGCTAATATAGCCTTTCATACAAACCAGCGGAGAGAGTAACCTTCGCTGGTTTTTTCTTATAATGTAAGAAAGTATAAACGGAGATGTCTAGCTCCAAGCGCCTGCCCCTCGAGGTCTTAAGCGATCCTGCTATGTGGCAGAGATCGCCACGTCGCAGTTTCGCTTAAGCTTGTCGGGGCAGAACGGACGCTTTGCGCTTTTCTAATATCTCAAAGGGTATGATTAAGTACAAGAATGAAAGAAGAAATGAGGAATAATTCATGCGTTTTTGGCGCCGTTTTAAATTTATCTTTAAATTTCGTAAATCGATCCCATTTTTTAAGGAGTTCTTCTTATCGAAAGATGTAGCATTAACAAAAAAATTAGCCTCCATTTTGCTGATTGTTGCATATGCTGCTTTTCCTTTTGATGTGATCCCGGATTTCTTGCTTTTCTTCGGTATTTTTGATGATATTATGCTCGCTACCATTATCCTGCAGCAGATTGTCAAAATGGCTCCAGCTTCTATTCGGCAGAAATATGAAATCGATGTAAAATAAGTGGAGGGGTTTTATGCTTTATTTAACGCTTGGAATTTCTCTAGCCATTATCATATTAGTGCTGGCAGGGTTTTACAAAGTATTTATCCAAAAAAAGAATGTGACTCCATTCTATACCCCGTTTGATGACATTACAGGTCAAACAGAAGTTGAGTTTCATGAAGAGCAGGAAATAAGAGCGGAAGACGAGGACCAAGGAACGAAAAAGTAAGGGAGCAATTAACATGATCATCAGAAAACTAGGAGCCAATGAAGTTAAGCCACTGGAACTGCTGCTGCTGGCAGATCCATCAAGAGAACATGTATTGGATTATCTCCAAAGAGGAGATTGCTATATTACAGAAGAGGCAGACCAAGTTGTCGGTGCCTATGTCTTATTGCCAACAAGACCACAAGCGGTGGAACTAGTTAACATTGCCGTTTCGGAAGCAATGCAAGGAAAAGGCATCGGGAAAAAACTAATTAGTGATGCGATAGAGCGTGCTGAAAAGGCAGGATATAAGACGATCGAAGTGGGAACAGGAAATTCAAGTATCATGCAGCTTGCTTTTTATCAAAAGGCGGGTTTTCGCATTACAGGAATTGATCGAGACTTTTTCCTGAAAAATTATAAGGAAGAAATCTTCGAAAATGGGATTCAGTGTGTGGATATGTTAAGGTTATCGAAAGAATTGTAAGGCAGAGTCCATAGAAAGAAGGTTTGATATGATCAAAATCGGATGTCTCCATGCACATTACTCCAATATTGAATACATAGAAGAAACACTGACAGCACTTGAAGCAGAACTGGTTCACTTTGTTGATCCCGGCTTAATCTATCACATCAATTGGAAGCCGAAATACGAACTAGCAATAAAAGTAAAAGAACAATTGAACTGGATTTTGTCTTGCCAGGTTGATGCGATATTCATTACATGTACTAATTATATCGCCCTGCTGGATGAAATTCCGTTTCAAACAAACATACCTGTTATCAAAATAGATGAGCCTTTTTTTGAACAGATTTGTAAGCACGATCACGAGCAACTGCTTTTATTCACTAATCCTGCGACTGTTTCAGGTACAATGGCCCGGCTTCATCAATACGCAGATAAGAAGAAAAAAACAATAAATGTAGAGGTAAGTGTAATAGAGAACAGCTTTGAATTAATTATGAGTGGTAGAAAAGATGCCTATAATCAAGTAATTATGGATTATCTTGATACCTGCGATAACGATACAATTATCTCTGTTGCCCAGTTATCAATGGTGGAGGCAGCTCGTCTATCAAAGAAAGAAATTGGTCACCCGCTTGATTCATTAGAGAAACATATTGTACGGCAAATAGCAAAACAAGTATAGGAAGGCTGTCTCTCCTATACTTGTAAAATTATTTAATCAGTTTAGATTTCCCGTCGCATTGCTTTTAATACATCTACTTGTGTAGCACGTCTCGCTGGTTTTAAACCAGAAAGAATCGTAACAATTAAACAGATAGCAGTGGAAATGGCAACAAGTGACCATGGGATGGCAGAGAACTGAAAGCCTTCAGGCAGCTCTTCGCCCATTGCGCCGCTGATAATCAGTGGAATGCCCGCATTTACTAAAATGCTGATCGCATAGGCAACAGCTGTCCCGATAATGGCCCCAAGCACCCCGATATAACTGCTTTCAATTAAGAAGATTTGTTTTATCTTTTTCGGGTGTGCTCCTATTGCTTTCATGATACCGATATCCTGAGTTCTTTCTGTAACAGCCATTGTCATCGTATTATATATACCGATCGAAGCAATAATGATCGCAATCGTTCCAATAAAAATCAAGCCGGCTTTAGCAATCGTGAAAATAACATTAATCTGGCTAAGTTCGTCCGCAACAGAATAGACGTAATAGTTCTTTTCTTTTAGCATATCGCTGATTGTCTCAACTTCTTCTAAACTATCAGCATAACCAATTACTTGATGATAGCCTAGAGTCTCTTCTTCCGGAAGAGGATAATCCGGGTCATTCCGTGCTCCTCGTGGTGTTCCGGTAAACTCTTCTACTTCTGCTAATACAGCTTCTGATATAAAGACAGTAGTGTCTATCATCCAGTCTCTTGCCGGGGCTTCCGCCACACCGGAAACAGTTAACGAAATAGAATGCTGCTGTTCTTCTCCATCCACCATTTGGGTGATCATCATTTCGATTTCTTTTCCTACAATTGATTCACTATATTGGTATTCATCCTTTATTTCGCCATTCTCATTATATAATTCATCTGGCTCCACATTGGCTTGGTGAAGATTCTGAGCAAAGTGATGTCCCACAATTACCTGATGATCATTTTCGGGTAATTTCCCTTCTGATAGTTCCAGTCCTGCCTCTATTTCAGAAGGAAAATGTGCCACAACGGTTGATCCACTTCCTTCGTAGTCTTCTATCTGAAAGGATGGTGTTTGCTGTAATTCAACTCTTCTGGTTACTGCTCTCATTCCTTCGATATTTTCCAGTTCTTCTATTTGTTTATCAGTAATTAGCTGAAAGGCTCCCTCTGTTTCTAATCCTGCAATTTCCATCTGTGTGACTGCACGGTCCTGCAGCTGCTCTTTAATAATAGAATCATGCAGACCAAAGCCAACGGATGCTAATACAATGAGAAAAGTAACGCCCATTGCAGTTGCCAGCACTGTCATAAATATTCTTGACTTACTCTTTTTCATATTCTTCCGGACAAAACGCCATTTATCTTTCCATGTCATCGTGCAAGCTCCTCTTTCACTATTTTCCCATCATGTAAATGGATTTGTTTATTTCCGATTTGAGCGACTTCTTCATCATGTGTGATAATTAAAAATGTAATCCCATAATCACGATTAAGCTGTTGAATAAATGCTAAGACATCCTGTTCTGTTTCACTGTCTAAGCTTCCAGTTGGTTCATCAGCTAAAATAATGGGTGGTTCAATAATTAATGCGCGGGCAATACTCACCCTCTGCTGCTGTCCGCCAGATAGTTCACTAGGATAATGGTTTTGATAATCGGCTAACCCTACTTTTGCCAACGTGTTTATTACCAGTTCATTTCTTTGTGTTTCGGGAACCCCTTTGAGGACAAGCGGAAGTTCAACATTCTCATATGCTGTCATACTGGTGATCAGCTGAAAGTTTTGAAAGATAAAGCCAATATGCTGTAAGCGAAAATCAGAAAATTCCCCTTCATTGAACTCACTCACATTCTGGTTATTAATGAAAATCTGCCCGCCTGATGGCTTCATAAACCCGCCAATTAAGTTTAATAATGTCGATTTTCCTGAACCACTTCGTCCGGTGATTGCCATGATATCTCCCTTCTCTACAGTGAACGAGACATCTTTTAGTACTTGTAATTTTGTCTGATTGTGCTTTTTGCCAAGCATAAAAGTCTGATTTAATCCTTTTACTTCAATCATTTTCTTCCTCCTCATCATTTCTCTCTATTACTAATGACGATATAAATAAGAAAACTACTTCATCTTTTTTGAAAAAAAATAATGCAGTTATGATAAAATAAAATAGGTTTTTGCAAATTAAATAGAGAAGGGCAGGACAACGGTGCGTCTCCTACAGTTGATTAGTTGCTTATTGTTAATATTTATTATTGGTTGTTCTAGCGAGAATTTAAGGGGAATGGAACATGATAAAAAGTCGTTTGTGCTGGCAGAGAAAGAAACAGATCACACATTTACAAAGTCACTAAGGCCAGAGACGAAGACAATCCAGATTGCAGCGATAGGGGACTTGCTGATTCATGACCGAGTCTACAACACAGCAAAAACCGAGGCTGGATATAATTTTCTGCCAATGTTTGAAAATGTGCAAAAATATTTAAAGGAGCCAGCCATAACAATAGCGAATCAGGAAACCATAACAGGAGGAACGGATATAGGTTTATCAAGTTATCCGAGATTTAACAGCCCTTTCGAATTAGCAGCCAATCTCCAGGAAATAGGGGTAGATCTTGTTACAATGGCGAACAATCATACATTGGATCGTGGCGAAATTGCTATAAATAATAGCATCCAGTATTACGAAAAAATCGGGATGGAATATACGGGCAGTTTTAAAAATAAGAATGATCAAGAGAGAATACGTGTGATTGAAACAGAGGAACAGATTTCTGTTGCGTTTTTAAGTTATACTTATGGAACGAATGGAATTGCGGTACCTGAAGGCAAGGATTATTTAGTCAACCTAATTGATCGGAACCAAATAAAGAAAGATATAGAAATAGCGCAGAAAAAAGCAGATGTAACGGTAGTAAGTTATCATTTTGGTGAGGAATATGAAAGATATCCAAATCAGACACAAAAACAATTAGCGCAATTTGCTGCAGATCTGGGTGTTGATGTTGTGATTGGACATCATCCACATGTCCTGCAGCCAATGGAATGGGTGGAAGGGGAGAATGGTGATCGCACATTAGTTGCCTATTCGTTAGGAAACTTCTTATCAGGACAAGATAAGCTGTATCGCAGAATTGGCGGGATCTTTCAATTTGCGGTAGAAAAAGAGATTCATCAAGGTAAGGAGACCATTCAGGTGCATAGCCCATCCTTTCTCCCAACCTTTGTTGATTATGATCTGGAAGATGGAAGAATGACCAATTTTTCCATAATGCCGCTAAGTGAAGTGACAGACAAACAATTACCTGATAGTGACGAACACTTTATCGAAATAGACAATCACATGAAGCAATGGTTACCAGAGTTAGAAATAATAAAAAAATAGAGGAGAATGTTACTTTATGGAATGGAAAAATATCTATCGCGGCTTACTGATGGGAGCAAGTGACGTTGTACCAGGTGTGAGTGGCGGAACAATAGCGGTTGTACTAGGTATATATGACAGATTAATAGAGGCAATAAATGGACTGTTCAGCAAAGATTTTAAAAAGCATTTACTGTTTTTAATCCCATTAGGAATTGGTGTGTTATCAGCCATTTTTATTCTGGCTGGTTTGATTGAATGGTTATTTGAGCATTATCCCAGACCAACTCAATTTGCATTTCTGGGATTAATTATCGGTGTGCTGCCATTCTTGTTCAATCAATCGAATGCAAAGAAAAATTTCAAGGTCAATCATTATGTGTTTATTTTGATTGGGATCGCAATTGTTGGTTCTATGGTTTTTTTTCAAACAGGTGAACCAGAACCTGTAACGGAATTCACCTCTGCTACTTATTTATGGTTATTCGGTTCAGGATTCATAGCAAGTGCGGCAATGATTTTACCAGGGATCAGCGGCTCTTTTCTGCTTTTAGTAATTGGCTCTTATACAACGATCATCAGTTCTATTAAGAATTTAAATATTGTTGTTATTTTAGTAGTCGGCATCGGGATATTACTAGGTATTCTAATAATGAGTAAGCTGATTCATTATTTTCTGGAAAATTTCCCATACGTTACTTATGCCTTTGTTATTGGCATGGTAATTGGATCTGTTTTTGTTATTTTTCCTGGCTGGCCAGTTGATGTGATGGAGACAGTTGTCAGTATTCTTACATTTGCCGGTGGATTATTGTTTGCATACTTACTTGGTAAAGTAGAATACAAATAAAACAAATAAATTGCTAAGTCCAGAGAAGCGTGTTAGATTTTGATCATAATAATATAAAGGGGTAGACAAATGGAAGCAATCAAAGCAATCAAAACAATAGATCAATTTAATCAGATTATTCAATCAGATCAGCCTGTTATTATTAAGTTCTATGCTGACTGGTGTCCAGATTGTAAACGAATGGATATGTTTATTGGCGAGATCATGGAGCAATACAACAACTATGATTGGTATGAAGTAAATAGTGACGAAGTGGAAGGTCTGGCACAGAAATATGATGTAATGGGTATCCCGAGTCTGTTAATTTTCCAAAATGGTGAAAAAACTGCCCACCGCCACAGTGCCTACACCAAAACGCCAGATGACGTACTGGAATTCCTAAAGCAGGAATTAAGCTAATTTCGAACGAGTATAAAATCGCGCACAAAGATTTTATACTCGTTTTTTTTATTGGTTTTCCAGGGGATTAATCTCTGTTTAATCGACAAATTCGCCTTGGTCTTCCTTATGATTTGTTTGTCCCAAGTTTACCTGCAGCGGTATTGAATTAAATCAATGGGAACTTTTTACCGGGTTATTCCGTATAAAAAGAAGGAGGGGAAATGATGGAGACATTGAAGTTTGAGGGAGTGCGTGTGGAAATAGGGAAAAACACGATTTTACAAGATATAGATTTCTCTTTGGAACAAGGGAACATTGTGGCACTGATAGGACATAATGGTGCTGGTAAATCAACCATTATGAAGACGATAATGGGATGGCAAGAGAAAAAGCAGGGAAACATCTCTATTAATGGAATTAATCAAGATGATTCATTTTTAACATATAAAAAACAGATTGCTTACATACCGGAGGAGCCATTTCTATTATCAGAGCTGACAGCAATGCAGCATTTTCAATTATACGGTCAAAGCTATGGTCTGTCAGAGCAGCAATTGAACCAAAGGGTGGAACATTTAACCAGATTATTCGAAATTGAAGATAAGCTAAACGAATATCCTGAATCATTGTCCAAAGGAATGAGGCAAAAAGTTCAGACTATTTGTGCGTTATTGCCTGATGTTGCCTTAATGTTGATTGATGAGCCGTTTATGGGACTGGATGTTCATGCTGCTGCTGATCTCCAGCAATTAATCATAGACAAAGCGAAGAATGGAACGAGTATCCTGCTCACTTCCCACCAGCTCGACAGGGTAGGGGAATTTGCGGACAGTTATATTATGCTGCATAAAGGAGTCATTACGGAAAAAGGAATAATGAAGGATTTTGCGGAGTTGACCAGGAGGTCGACAGAATGAAACGAACGTGGGAGCTCATTCGGTTTATTCGCAAAAGCCGAAGGACAAAGAAGCAGAAACTCTATAAACTGGCATTCGGTGTAGCGCTGGACAAGACGATTGCAATCTACCTTAGTTTCTTTCTCGTTATGGCCTTTTTTATGATTTATGATCAGCTGATCCAATTTCAACCATTGTTTGAAAAGATGCAAGCTGCAGCAGAACCATTTATGCCAATTGTTATTCTTGGATTATTTATCCGTACTATTATTCTGTCGTTTCATTCGCCTGGCATCTTATTTACGAGTGCTGAATATAAGATGACTACATTACCTTATCTTAAGCAGCATGTATGGTTCCATACATTTATTGAAGCGATAGCAAAGGCGCTTATTTCCTTTTTATTACTATTTTTTACTTTACTAATTCTTACACCAATATCCACCTTGTTCCTTATTAAGTGGGCTTGTATTATTATGGTTGCAGTGCTTTTATTAATTTTACCGCAGTGGTGCTTATATCAAGTAAATGGGAAGAAAAAAATCCTCATATCTATTGCCGGGTTAACTAGTATTACTGTTTTGCGCCTTTTGTTCACACAGTTTACCAGTCAATGGTACTTTTTAGTTAGTGTAATTTTAATTTTACTTGTTTGTAATATATGGCTTTGGGGGAAACGTTTATCAAAGGTAGACTGGATGCGTGTGATTGATGTAAATGACACAAAGGTATGGAATATGTTCTTTGTCAACCGCATGAGCGAAATGGAGATAAAACCTGTCAGGAAGCCATTATTACAACAGCTTTTCCGTTCTGAAAAGGAGAGAAAACCATTTCCATATCATCGTGATAAAATGATTTTTAGAAAATTGTGGCGGAAGAATTTAATGGAGGAAAAGCAACATTTTGTTCAGACAGTCGTCACTATCATACTCTGTTTAGTTGTTTTAAGCTTTCAAAATGATATACTTCAAGGGTTATCCATAGTTTTAGCCATATTTGCATTTAGCAAAATGTCAGCAAGTTACTTTCATAAAGGTCTGAAGGATAAACTGATTCACAGTCTGCCCTGGAATATGGATGTGATGAAGCGGGCATATCTTTACTGGATCTATCCAGTATTAACTGTACTTGGCATTATTCTTGGCGCAGTGTTATGGATCCATCAAGGGTTGCAACTAATGACACTGTTACAGTTTATTCATTTTTCCGTGACAGCCTATATTCTCTTAAATCATCAGTTAGATATCTCGATTCATAAGATTAATCATAAATGGTATACTACACCAATCGGGAACTGGCTGATTGGTCCTTTAAGTTATTTAGCGATTATGGCGAGTTTTGTCACTCCTTTTGCATCATTATATGTAGTATTTTTATTCATTTACAAAATTTTTCATGTAAAAAGAAAAAATTTGTAAAAACTTTGATTGACGCCGTATTATAGTTTTTCTATAATACGGGAATAGAGAGTGTGTGGAGAGGATGAAAGGGATGGACGATCGAGAATTATACACAAAGAAAAAACAAGACCCTTCGCTTAAGTTATTTGTTGTTTTATCGAAAGCTTACCGGGCCGTATCTGATCAAGTAGCAGATGATATTAGAAGCTATGGACTTAACACGACAGATTTTGGTGTATTGGAATTATTATATCACCAAGGGGAACAACCGTTGCAAAAAATTGGCGATAAAATACTATTAGCAAGCGGAAGTATTACATATGTTGTCGATAAATTAGAAAAAAAAGGGTATGTCAAAAGAACACCATATGAAAAAGACCGGAGAATCACATTTGCTTCCATCACGAAAGAAGGAGAAGAGCTTTTAAATGATATCTTCCCTGATCATTGGAAACAGATTGAAGCAATTACTGCCGGATTAACTCAGGAAGAAAAAGAAGCTGCAATAGACTTACTGAAAAAGCTAGGCTTGTATGCGAGTAAATTATCAGACAGAAATTAATGTTTACTACTCGGTGAATTTGGGTATATCTTAGTAGGTATAATTACCGCTAGGAGGGACCGTTATGAAGCATCATGAAGTACATGTTTATGTTAGTGAAGATTGTAAAGAATGTGATGATTTACTTGATTTCCTTGAAGAGAAAAATGTAAAACATATCTCAAAAAATACGTCAAAAAATAAAGAATATCTAGAAGAAATGCAAAAAGAAAATATATATATGACTCCTGTGATGAATGTTCGCGGGAAATGGGTGCAGGGTTTTCAAACAAAACAAATAAACCAGGTTTTAGGCTTATAACAAGCACAATCTTTCCTTTCTTTGCATAGCCTTATAATAGCTAAACATGTGTAAAGAAATGGAGGGGATTGATGTGCATCGCGCGAACGCCCAATCAAGGCAGCCTTATTCCTATCATGAAATGCAGCAGCCATACCCGAATCAAGTTCCAATGACACCATTTCAGTATTATCAGAAACCAAATCTGCCACCACCTTATTATCAGCAAAACCAGCAAACACTGCCGCCATTTGGCAAGCAAGCTAATTCTATTGTAAGTTATTTTCAGACAAAAGATGGTGAAATGGATTTTGATAAAGTGTTTCAGACAGTTAATCAATTAGCTGCTACTTATCAGCAAGTTTCTCCACTGTTTAAAAATGTAAGCAATATTGTAAAATCATTCAAAGCTTAATAATTCTCTATCGATCCTTGTCTCAACCGGCAAGGATATTTCTGTGGCGTAAATACGAATGGTACAGGGTAAAGTATGATAAGAGAGGGAGGAGATGAAATGTCTGGATGTCTTGTACTTCATGGCTTTACTGGCGGTCCGTATGAAGTATTGCCGTTAGCAGAACATTTAGAGAGTGCAACAGAATGGGAGATTGTCACACCAAGCCTCCCAGGTCATGGTCTGGGATCTGGTCGCGACTTGGATTTAACGGCAGTCACGTATCAGGATTGGATTGATGCGTGTGAAAAAGCGTACAAGGACCTGCAGGAGCGACATGAAACCATTTATATTATTGGTTTCTCAATGGGTGGAATGATTTCAGCTTATCTGGCAGCAAAGTATGGGTGTGCGAAATTGGTTCTCCTGTCTACATCCCGCAGATACATAAGTATTCCTCGAATGACAATGGATATTTTGAATTTTGGTCAAAAAGCGCTGAAAAGAAAGTTGAAATCAGATCCTCTGTATCAGCATTATATGACAAAGTACGGATCTGTCCCTGTCCGTGCCACAATGGAATTTTTAAAGTGTATGAAATTCACCAAACCATATTTAAAAGAGATCACCTGTCCCGTTTTTATTGCTCAGGGGATACAGGACGGTATGGTTCCCTATAAGGCTGTCCACTATTTGGATAAAGAGATTCCAGTAGATGCCCAAATTATCTATTTTCATGATTCGAAGCATCTGATCTGCTTAGGGGAGGATAAAGATGTTGTCATTAAAGCTGTATATCAATTTCTAATCGAATCACCTGACGAAACAGCCTTAGCCGAAAATGGCTAAGGCTTTAATCGTCTGTAAGATCCAAGTCTCACACTATTTTATTGTTACTTTCATTCTTCGTTTTCTTCTTGTGCTTGCAATAAACAGCAAGAGTCCGAAGATAATAATCATTCCACCAAGCCATTGTGACGAGGAGACCTGTTCGCCAAGGATAAAATAAGCAAGGATGGCGGCACCAATAGGTTCAAACACAATCCCCATCGAAATAACAGAAGCACTGACCCATTTCAAAGCCCAATTTAACAAGTTAAGCCCGAGTATTGTTGGAATAATAGCGATTAGGACAAAAATAAGCCATTGATCACCACTGTATGCAACAAAAGAATTACCAGCGATAACGTTGTAAACGACAAGCACGATACTGCCACTGAAATAGGCAATACAGGTGTAGGCTGTCATCGATATCTTGTTGCGTGTACGTTGCCCTAAAAGGAAGTAAATCGTTATAAACAATGCTCCGATTAATGCCAGTATGTCACCATAAAGAGCTTTGCCAGCAAGCTGAAAATCTCCCCAGGCAATGATAATACTGCCGAAAATAGTGATGAGCATACTGATGATTGTTCCTGATGAAAATCTCTCTTTAAAAAATAAGTATGTTCCGATAAATGCG
The DNA here is from genome assembly GCF_009498735.1 of Gracilibacillus oryzae. GTDB lineage: Bacteria > Bacillota > Bacilli > Bacillales > Amphibacillaceae > Gracilibacillus > Gracilibacillus oryzae. Next base: position 17,936 of record NZ_ML762427.1, on the reverse strand, counting down.
AAGATTGGCTGCAATGTTACCAACACGACGGAACTGGCCACAGATGTATAATTTAATGATTCAAACCAAACAATAAAATGAATGGCAAGACTGATGCCTGCCAGTATTGTCATCGTCCATTCACGCACCTGAAGCTGTCTTAATTCCTGCTTGTTTACCAAAACAAATGGAAGGATGATTACTGCTGCAAAAAGTAAGCGATAGTTAGCAATTATTGCAGCAGGTGCATCTCCTGCTATTTTCACAAAAATTGCAGAGGTTGATACTGAGATAACTCCGATGATAATAGCTAGATATGGATAGAATCGTTTACTTTTCACTTTTTCACCTGCCAAACATGATCTGTTTTCTTTTCAGTATACAGTATTTAGAGAAAATTAAAAAAAGTTAACTAGTAAAGGTATCAAAAAGTCCGGTAAAATTGACACATCGTATTTCTTCAATGGCTTGGTATCCGCTGCCTTGAACTTCTCGATCCATTTTATCCTCCTTTTTGAACACATAATAAAAATGCAACTTTAATATTTGAATTAGAGGAAAAATTTATATAGAATAAAACAGAAGAGTGTGATATGATATAATAATCCATTGATTGGTCATTTATAAGCCTCTTCCAAATGAATGTGGAGGAAGGCTTTTTTCATTGGAACATCCCATATATTGTTGTGTTACATACACAATACTTTCACAATATCTGCCACTTAGTGAGAACTTCTGTTAGTAAACTTGGCTTGTCGGCAAGTCTTAGTTTTGCTTATACTATCTTCCATTACATTAAAATTTTATGATAGTGTAATTACTGATAAATTAGGATGATTTTGATAATTTATTTTCTTCCTTAAAAACCTTAGGATTTTCCGATAGGATCAAGGAATAAATGGGTAAACTAATGATAACGAAGAAAAATGATAATAGATGAGATTTTTAGAAAAAAAGGAGTAGAGCGAAATAGTGACAAATTTTAATGAATTAGGTATTTCAGCATCGATTATGAAAGCATTAGAGAAGATGGGTTTTGAAGAGGCAACTCCAATTCAGGCTCAAACAATCCCTTTAGGTATCCAAGGGAAAGATGTTATTGGACAAGCACAGACTGGTACGGGGAAAACAGCTGCATTCGGAATTCCGATGCTTGAACAAGTAGACTCTAACGAACGTAAAATTCAAGGGTTAGTTGTTGCACCAACTAGAGAATTAGCCATTCAGGTTTCTGAAGAGTTACACAAGCTAGGAAAAGTCAAAGGTGTTAAAACATTGCCTGTTTATGGCGGACAGCATATGGAACGCCAAATCAGAGCATTAAAAGACCGCCCGCATATCGTAGTGGCAACGCCTGGTCGTTTACTGGATCATTTACGTCGTCGTACAATTCGTGTAGATGATGTGAAAATCGCAGTATTAGATGAAGCAGACGAAATGTTAAACATGGGATTCATTGATGATATCCGTGATATTTTGAAGGCCATTCCTGATGAGCGACAAACATTACTTTTCTCTGCGACAATGCCGAAAGAAATCCGCAATATTGCAGCAACATTAATGAAAGATCCGGAAGAAGTGAAAGTGAAGTCAAAAGAAATGACGGTATCAAATATCGATCAGTATTTCATTGAAGTTCACGAAAAACAAAAGTTCGATACATTAACAAACCTGTTGGATGTACATGTACCAGAGCTTGCTATCATCTTCGGCCGTACGAAAAAGCGTGTGGATGAGTTAACAGAAGGTCTTCAGGCCCGAGGTTTCAGAGCGGAAGGGATTCATGGTGACTTAACACAGGGGAAACGTAGTTCTGTATTAAACAAATTTAAATTCGGCCGTATCGAAATTCTTGTAGCGACAGATGTAGCTGCCCGCGGTTTAGATATTTCTGGTGTTACACATGTTTATAATTTCGATATTCCACAAGATCCGGAGAGCTATGTTCACCGAATCGGACGTACTGGACGTGCTGGTAAAATGGGTGAAGCAATTTCATTCATTACACCAAGAGAGACACCACATTTACACTTAATTGAAAAAGTGACAAAGAGTAAAATGAAGAGAATGACTCCGCCTAGCTTTGATGAAGCAAAACGCGGCCAGCAACAATTAACTGTACAGAAATTAATCAAAACAATTGAAAAGAAAGACTTAGCGGATTACCGCGAAACGGCAACAGAATTATTAGAGGAGTATGATTCTGTAACAATTGTCTCTGCAGCATTAAAAATGTTAACAAAAGAACGTCGTCTGACACCTGTTACATTAAGCTCTGTTCAACCTGTGAGTGTGAAACAAGCAAACAAGAACAAGGGTGGAAAGAAAAACTTCAGAGGTGACAACAAACGCGGCGGATTCAACGGACGTAAAGGCGGAGGACGCAACCGCAAGTTCCAGAACAAACGCTCAAACAATAATAAACAAGGACGTTAAATAGAAGACAGGGCAAAAGCAGTTTGTCCATACAATAATCCGGACGATTTCATAATTGAATTCGTCCGGATTATTTGCATTCGGAAAACAGGAAAGGATCTCTCATAGTAGTCCCACACTATGTACTAATATAGATAATGCTAACACCGCTGGGGAAAATACTCGCTTTCACCGCGGACCCTGCTTCATCTATTTTGTTATGTCTCTAATGCTAGACAATGAAGAGCAGTATCAAAGAAGCGATAGGAATGGCGAGAATTGTTCCTAAGCCGACAAAAGTAGTCGTCCTGATTAAGCCTTTCTCTTGCTGTGATAATTTATCTTTCGGTATATCATGATTTGCGGACAGCACTTGTGCAATACATAGAGCGATAATGCCGATAATAATAAGCAGTGGAATGATTTTTGCCGATAATGAGACGGTGCTATCCTCCATTGAGATAAATGCTAAAACAAACAGAAAGATTGGGATTGCCTCAATTACGGCTACCATAATAAAATATTTCGACTGATCCTTTTGAACACCGTGAAAGTGAAAGTCATTCTGCTCAATTCTCCGGATCAATTTGTTGATCAGACTTTTGAAATTAATCAGAATACCAATTCCTGCAATAATTGCTGCTATAGTAAAAGCCCATACAGATAACATGATAACCTCCTAAAAAAATGATGAAACTATTCCCAAAATTACTAAAATAATAAAAATGACAGTAATAACTGGTGCGATGAATTTTTTGTAGCGATATCTTTTCTTGTTCCAGCGGTTTGGATCAAAGCCAATCTCCCCATCTGCTCTCGGTTTTCTTACATTTCGGTATGGTGAGAAAGGTTTCACATTGCGCAAGACAACAGGTCCTAGTGCAAAACCGGAGATAAAACCGAATAAATGACCGGCAATATTAATATTGGCATTAATGAACGTCATCACAAGGCCAATGATGATAATAATAGTAATTAATTTCGCACTGCCTTGATCGATTAGTTTCTTCTCAAACAACACCATAAATAAGTAAAGACCGAACAGTCCGTAAATAGCACCAGATCCACCTGCATGGTTAAAGGTTAGTTGAGTAATCGCAAATAATGTTAAAACATTGGCCAAAACCCCTGCGAATAAATAAGAAAAAATAAATTTCACTTTTCCCAGCATCTGCTCAAGCGCTGGTGCAAACAGAATAAGGGAAAATGAGTTGAAGAAAATATGTCCAACACCTGCATGTAAGAAGATAGATGTGAGAAGACGCCAATACTCACCTTGTAAAATAAAGTAATGCATACCAGTCCCGTAATAGTAAATATAATCTCCAATCGGTTCAAATAGAATACTGATAAGCCATATGCCGATTTGTAAGCCAACTATTACAGAAGTAACCGGATAGAACCGGAGAAAATCTTTGAAACTCTCTGTTCGAGTAAACATAGAACACTTCCTTCTTCGAGTTTAGATAGCTCTATATTAACATAATATCATTTATAATATATAGTGATAATAAAGTCTGTCGTTTCTGGCAAGAAACACATTGAATAAAACATAATAAATGAGGGTATAGCGATGATAAAAGGGATTGGAATTGATATTATTGAGCTGGAACGTGCAGAGAAAATAATAGCAAAACAACCGAGAATTTTGGACAGAATCTTAACAGAAAACGAAAAAAAATTATATAACCAATTAGAATCAGCAAAAAGGAAGGTGGAATTTTTTGCCGGAAGGTTTGCGGCGAAAGAAGCTTTTTCCAAAGCATTAGGTACAGGGATTGGCAAATTGAGTTTTCAGGATATTGAAATTTTACGAGATAACAGAGGTGCTCCAGTTGTTCAATCCCGTGTCGTAGAAGGGAACAGCGTTTTTGTTTCCATTTCACATAGTGATTCTTATGCGGTAGCTCAAGTAATAATTGAAGGAGATTCGGCATAATGAGAGAGGTTGTCTCATAATATTTTAGTGCGGGTAGGAGGGAACAAGATGTACATCGTAACCGCGGAGGAAATGTACGAAATTGATCGATATGCGATAGAACATGGGGGCATAGATGGCAGGATCCTTATGGAAAATGCAGGACGAGCCATTGCAGAGCGGTTGATAAAGCAGGAGGCAGGCAGTCAAGCTGCAGCTGTTATAGTTGGCAGCGGCAATAATGGCGGGGATGGATTCGTTATTGCGAGGTATTTATTGCAATCTGGTTTTCGTGTAAAAGTATATCAGCTGGCCTCAAATCAGAAGATAACAGGAGATGCACTCTATCATAAACAATTATTTATCAACCAGCAAGGACTCATAGAAGATAATGTTGATGCAGAAATGCTGCAGGACGATCTGCCAAACTATCATTTCGTCGTTGATGCGATACTGGGTATTGGGGTGAAAGGAGAGATTCGTTCATCGATCAGACCATTTATTGACCTGCTAAACAAATCTGACAAAAAAGTAATCTCTGTTGATATTCCCAGCGGCTTACCAGCAAATGAAGGGATCGATAAAGATATTGCGGTCAAAGCAGATTTCACTTATGTAGTCGAATCACCAAAACAGAGCCTTTTTACAGAATGGGGTGCACCATACTATGGAGAGTGGGAAGTTGTGCCGATTGGTATACCAGAACAGGCCTATTCTAACCATTCGTCACTTAAAAGATGGGGGAAACAAGCATTTGTCTCCACTTTCCCTAAACGTGATACCTATTCTCATAAAGGATCACATGGAAAGGGTGCTGTAATTGGCGGGCAGCGGACAATGCCTGGTTCGGTGACATTAACAGCAAGTGCTGCACTAAAGTCAGGTGCAGGTCTGTTAACAATCGCTACAGTAGAGGACAACATCCCTATTATTGCCAGTAAGTGTACAGAGGCTATGTATCAAGTGTTAGAAGATCGTGATGGAGTCATCACAAAAAATCATACTGATCTTTTCAAAGCATTTGATGGATTAGCAATTGGTATGGGAATGGGCCGAGATGAGGTAACAGCAAATTTCTCTCAAAAATTAATTCAAGCATTAGATATGCCGATGGTGATCGATGCTGATGGATTGCATCATTTAAAACCAATACTGAATACAGTTTCCGAAAGAAATCATCCCATCATAATTACGCCGCATTTTGGCGAAATGGCCATGCTCACAGGATATACGATAGACGAGATGAAACGGAAACCATTTTCGATTGCAAAAGAGTTTGCCGATCAATATCAGCTGTACGTCGTTTTGAAAGGGAAGTTTACCATTATCACTTCTCCTTACGGTGATCAAATCGTGAATGATACCGGAAATGCAGGATTAGCTAAAGGAGGAACAGGTGATGTGCTATCAGGCATCCTGTTAGCGATGATCATGCAGAACCAGTCTACAATGGCTGCTTTAGGTAACGCCTGCTATATTCATGGGCTTTCAGCTGAGATGAGAGTGAAATCAGGGGAGAATACAGAAATTGACTTGCTTGCTTCCGATGTAATTGATGGTCTATCCAATGTTTTTCGTACATTATCTGACGTGTAATTGTTCCCTTTGTCCTCTTACTTGAGACAAAGGAGAGTTATCGCGATGAAAAAATATATAAGCATAGTTATTGGTTTGTGTTTTGTTATTTTGTTGGCAGCATGTGGGGAAAAGTCAAAAGAAGATGTTGTGGGTAAGTTAGAGGATATGGCGGAAAAGATGAATGGATACCAGGCACAAGCAGTGATGACATTATCAACAGGGAAAGAACAGCAGGTTTACCATATCGAAGTAGCGCATAAGAAAAAGGATTTTTACAGAGTGTTGTTGAAAAACGAGCAGGATGAAGGGAACAGCCAAATCATTTTGCGAAATGAAGAGGGAGTGTTTGTTTTAACACCTGCATTGAATAAAAGCTTTAAGTTTCAAAGCGAATGGCCAGCTAACAACAGCCAGCCATATTTGTTCCAATCTTTGATTAAAGATGTGGTAGATGATGGGGAAGCGGTATTTACTCAAACGGAAAATTATTATGTATTTGAAACCAAAACAAGTTATGAAAGCAACAGCAATCTGCCATATCAGAAAATATACTTTGACAAAAAGAATTTCACACCAGTCAGAGTAGAAGTTATGGATCATGATAAAAACACATTAGTGGAAGTTGATTATGCCTCATTTGAAATTGATCCGGAATTGCCTGAAGATACATTTAGTATGGAGAAAAATATGACAAGCAGTGTGCTGGGGGTTCCGGTTATGGCGCAAGAAGAGCTGCCACAGGAATTAACGATCTATTATCCGGCAAATTCACTTGGTGCTGAATTAGTGGAAGAAGATCAAATGGATACAGAAAATGGGAAACGAGTGATGTTGTCATATGAGGGCGAAAGAGATTTTACCCTTATTCAGGAACTGGTAACATCCTATCCTGCAAGTACCCAGTCACCGGAATTAGTAAATGGAGAGCCTGCTGACTTAGGCTTTACAGTTGGTGCGATGTCCGAAGCATCATTAGAATGGCAGTATAACGGAATAAACTATTATTTAGCAAGTGATCAATTAACGAAACAGGAACTTATTGATGTAGCAACATCGGTACATGCCCAGGCGGCTAAATAATGAAAAAGCAGACTCTTAGCAGGTCTGCTTTTTTCGCGTTAGGAAATAGAGGAAGATCTTCGTCACTCGCTAAAAGACGAAGCGAATGCGTGGTTTTTCTCAATTGTATGTGAATTTCTTCTTCCACTGTTTATTTTTTTTGATGTATAATAAAATATTAGACGATGTTCAAAAAGCTGGCTTTTTGAACACGCACTATTAGCAATAAAATGAGAGGAACCACACTTTTATGGAAAAATTTTATCGAGATTCATGGGTAGAAGTTCATCTGGCGAATATTATATATAATATAAAACAATTAAAACAAAGATTAAAATCAACGACAGAAATTTATGCAGTTGTAAAAGCAAATGCTTACGGGCATGGAGATGCAGAGGTTGCTCGTGCGGCAATCTGTGCTGGTGCAAAGCGTCTCGCAGTTGCGACATTGGATGAAGCGGTCCTGCTCAGAGATCAGGGGATAGAAGCCCCGGTTTTAGTGATGGGGTGGATTAGACCTGAATACGCGGAAGTAGCGGCACAGTATGAAATAACCGTTACATGTTATCAAAAAGAATGGCTGGAAGAAGTTATTTCTCTTAACCTGACCAGGGAAGTGAATGTTCATTTAAAATGGGATACAGGCATGGGGAGAATAGGGATAAGAAGTAAAGAAGAATTATTAGAAGTAATACCATTGCTTAAAAACGATATATTTAATTTAGAGGGTATTTTTACACACTTTGCAACTGCTGATGAAGAGTCTACATTACACTTTGAAAGCCAGCTTGCTTGTTTTGATCAATTGCTGCAAGTATTTAAAGAAAATTGGCAGGAAGAAGTCATTCTCCATACAGGAAACAGTGCGGCAAGTATGCGATTTCCCGAAAAAATGTTTGATTATGTTCGCTATGGTATCAGTATGTATGGTTTATACCCTTCAACTGTTGCAAAAAATGAACGGCCAATTGACTTGAAGCCTGCTTTTTCGCTGCACAGCAGGTTAATACATGTGAAGAAGGTTAAGAAAGGCACTACCATAAGCTATGGTGCAACTTATGTATCGAAACAAGAGGAATGGATAGGAACGGTGCCGTTAGGGTATGCTGATGGTATAAGGAGAGGATTACAGGGTGCAGAGGTTCTCGTAAATGGAGAACGTTGTGAAATAATTGGGCGCATATGTATGGATCAGTTTATGGTTCGCCTGCCAGAGAACGCATCTGTTGGTGACAAAGTAACATTGATCGGGACGCAAGGAGAAGAAACAATTGAAATGGATGAACTTGCAGATAAATTAGAGACAATAAATTATGAAATTGCCTGTATGATAAGTTCAAGGGTACCACGCGTTTATCCAGATAAAGTGAAACTTCACTGAACATACAGCCACTTAGCGCTGTGATAAAGTGAGACTTTGATGAGGGTTGGTCTATGAACACATCTTTAGCGAAACTTATCAGGATGCATAGCGGGAGTTACTAATTTGTGTTACTTCATCGAATTTAGATAAAATGTGACAAAATGAATCTAGTGTAAAAAAGTTAATAAATTTGTTGAAATCTCTTTGCAATGTGATCGTGGAATGGTATGATATTAGGGGATTAATATTTTAGGCTTGTCAATGTTGGTGGAGGTGTATGGTGTTGTCTGAAGACTTACAAGAAATTGCTGTAAGATTACCTAAAAACCTGCTGAATGAGGTGGACGGCTTGATGAAGAATGAGGATAGCAATTTAAGTGATTTTATTTGTCAAGCAACGAAAACGTACCTGCGTGAAAAGAAAAAGCGCCATATTCAAGAGTCGATGCAAAGAGGCTATATGGAAATGGCAAAAATTAATCTACACATAGCGTCAGAAGCTTTTCAAGCTGAAGAGGAGGCAGAAATAACTCTTGAGCGCCTAGTGAGCGGCGGGGTGTAGGTTTTGATTGTGAAAAGAGGCGATGTATATTTCGCCGACCTTTCTCCTGTTGTTGGTTCTGAACAGGGCGGTGTAAGGCCAGTATTAGTTCTTCAAAATGATATTGGTAATCGTTTTAGTCCAACTGTTATAGTTGCGGCGATAACTGCGCAGATACAAAAAGCTAAATTACCGACTCATGTAGAGATTGATGCCAAAAAATATGGTTTTGAACGAAATTCCGTTATTTTATTAGAACAGATTCGTACGATAGATAAACAAAGGCTTACTGATAAAATAACACATTTAGACAGTGCGATGATGGAGAAGATCGATAAAGGATTAGAAATTAGTTTAGGATTAACTGAGTTCTAATGCTTTATTTTGCTATAGAATGCTATAGTGGATCGCTTGTTTATGGAGAGCAAATAAAATCACCCTTGTCCAGCACTGACAAGGGTGTTTTTTTTACAATAACAAAACAGGGAAATATCTGAGCGAACGACAGGAATTGTTACATAATTTCATTTTCTCCTAAATTAAAATTCCTAATTTAAACACAATTAATCGTAAAATGTTACGTTATCATGTAAAATTATTATAACGAATAAAATAGAAGATCTATCGGGAGGAAGAAAAATGCCAGAATCTTTACGTAAAATTGTGGTAGAGAATAGTGATGAGATATCAAAGAAATGGATTGAGCAAATATCCAGAAAAAAAGAAGATGACTATACGAATACGATCTCTGAGGAGTTATATCAAACGACTAACAGAGAATTTGTGAATGTTATATTTTCAAGTATCAATCGCCAGCGAAATACTACAGCATTAAATGATTTTTCGGAAAGACTAATCAATCTAGGCTGGCCGTTAAGTTATATTACAGATGGTCTGCAAACATTCCGCCGGGTAACAATAGATTTTATTTTAAGTCAATCTGAAACAGTCGATTCGGAAAGTCTTGCCAGTATCTTAAATGTAGTGGATGATTGGGTAGGCCCGATTATTAATCAGCTGGTCAATGAGTATACGGGCAGCTGGGAAAACACTGTATCTCTTCAAAGGCTTGCTTTACAAGAATTATCTGCCCCGTTAATCCCTGTGATGGATAATATTACAATCATGCCTTTAATTGGTACAATTGATACAGAGCGTGCGAAGTTAATTATGGAGAATCTTTTAGAAGGTGTAATCAAACATAATTCTGAGGTAGTATTAATTGATATTACAGGTGTACCAGTAGTGGATACAATGGTTGCCCATCATATTATTCAGGCAGCTGAAGCTGTGCGCTTAATTGGTGCAACATGTATTCTTGTAGGGATTCGTCCGGAAATTGCTCAGACAATTGTTAACTTAGGAATTGATCTCAGCAAATTCCCAACCAAAAGTTCTTTACGAAAAGGGTTCAATACAGCACTAAAAATAACAAACAGAGAAGTTGTAGAACTTTCTCATGAGAAAGAGAAAGAAATTACTGCGATTTTAGATTCGATAAAATAAGGAGGTGCTCTGAATGAGAATACCAATATTGAAATTGCATAATTATCTATTGGTATCAATACAAATTGATCTTGATGATCAATCGGCAATTGAATTCCAGGAGGATTTGTTAAACAAAATACATAAGAGTGGTTCAACAGGCGTAGTTATTGATTTAACTTCTGTAGATATTATTGATTCTTTCATTGCGAAGGTGCTTGGTGACGTTGTTTCAATGTCAGATTTAATGGGGGCAAAAGTAGTTTTAACAGGCATTCAACCAGCAGTTGCGATGACCTTAATTGAATTAGGTATCCATATGCAGCAAGTATCAACAGCACTTGATTTAGAACAAGGATTGATTAAACTTCGCCAGGAATTGGAGGAGTGAACATGTCAACTACTCAAACCTGTGTGCATATAAAAAAAGAATGGGATATCGTTGGAGCGAGACAAATGGGACGCGAGAAGGCGAAAGAGTTAGGCTTCGGAACGGTTGACCAAGCAAGGATTGCTACAGCAATTTCAGAATTAGCAAGAAATATATATCTTTATGCAGAGACTGGCAAGATTTATTATGAAGTTGTTAGCGACCTGAACAGAGTTGGTTTGAAAATAATTGCAAGCGATAATGGGCCAGGTATTTCAGATATCAGCAAAATGATGGAAGACGGTTTTTCTACGTCAGGGGGGCTGGGCGCAGGTCTGCCTGGTGTGAAGAGGTTAATGGATGATTTTGATATTGACTCAGAAGAAAATAATGGAACAACCATCACTGCAATCAAATGGGTTCGTAAGTAGTATATTAGTTTTGCTTCCTATTAAACTGTAATGAATATTAGCAATGTAGAACAAGACTTAGCTGGGAGGTAGCAATAGTGGAACCCTTTCAATTTAATTTAGAAAATTACCGGAAAGTACTGGAACGTTATATTAATACGGAGGACGAGTCTTCCCTGTATCAAGCAGAACAATTTAGCAAGTTGTCGATGCAGAATAATATACTGCCGGAAGAGATTATTAATATTCATATTCAGGCATTAAAGGATCTTTATCCAGAGCTGCCAAAAGAAATTGATGCTTCCCTTAATTTTCTGCTGGAAACAATGATTTCCTATGGACTAGCCTATCAGCAGTTCCAGACATTAAGACAAAAGCAAGGGGAGTTAGAATCAGAAATATCGATTGCGGCAAATATGCAGCAGACATTGTTATCAACATACAAACCGAAAATTGAAGGGTTGGATATTGGCGCTGTTAGTGTACCTGCCAATATCATGAATGGTGACTATTACCATTTCGTTACAGATCAAAATAACAATTTAGGAATTGCCGTTGCAGATGTGATTGGTAAAGGCATTCCGGCAGCACTTGCGATGTCTATGATCAAATATTCTTTAGACAGTTTTCCAAAAACGCAAAGAAATCCGAGCATCATTTTAGAGAATCTTAATAGAGTTGTGGAAAGAAATGTAGATACCAGTATGTTCATTACAATGTTCTATGGGTTATTTGATGCGGAATCGAGTAAACTTCAATACGCTTCTGCTGGCCATGAACCTGGTTTTTATTATTGTGCCAAGTCAGATGAATTTTTTGAGATTACTACTAAAGGAATGGTATTAGGTGTTACAAGTGATTCAACGTATGAACAATATGAAATAGAGATGGATCAGGAAGACATCGTGATCTTATTAACAGATGGGGTAACAGAATGCCGAGTTGGGGATCAATTCATTGAATCAGACGAGGTCCTGAAGGTAATAAGGGAATACATGCACTTGCCTGCACAAGAAGCAGTTGAGCGTGTATACAGACACTTTGAGAAATTACAAGACTTTCAACTTAGAGATGACTTTACATTGATTTTCTTAAAAAAGTGAGTTTACTGTCATGGAAAAAGGGTATATTGTGTTAAGTGGCATATATTTATAGGACAGTTGAATATACTTATTACTCTGTGAAAATGAGTTAATGAATAGATTAGGAGGTATAGCACAATGAATCTCAATATTGAAGTAAATGATCAAGGGCTAACCCAATCAGTGAAGTTAGCAGGAGAGATTGACGCATATACAGCACCAAAACTGAAAGAAGCATTATTACCATTAGTTAAAAAAGCAAACGTTACCGTGATTGTAGATTTGGAACATGTGAATTATATGGACAGTACAGGATTAGGTGTCTTTATCAGTGCATTGAAGGCTGCGAAAGAATACGAAAGTGAACTTAAGTTAGTATCCTTGCAAGATCGTGTCCATCGTTTATTTGAAATTACAGGGTTAGAAAATATTATAAATATCGATTCAACTGTACGAGGTGGGAAATAAAATGGAATCCTTTGACTTCATCGAAATGAAAGTACCGGCAAAAGCCGAATATGTAGGAGTAGTAAGGTTAAGTACATCAGGAATCGCAAACAGAATGGGCTTTAGCTTCGAAGAGATTGAGGACTTAAAAGTGGCGATATCTGAGGCAATGTCCAATGCAACGACACATGCTTATGAAGCAAAAGAAGGCGGAGAGGTTACGATAGGTTTTGGTCTTTATGAAGACCGCTTAGAAGTAATGGTTGCAGATCGCGGGGAAAGTTTTGATTTGAAGCAGATTAAATCAGAAATTGGCCCATATAAAAATACGCAATCTGTCGAAAATTTAAGAGAAGGCGGATTTGGGCTTTTCCTCATTGAAGCTTTGATGGATAAAGTAGAAATCAAGAACGACTATGGAGTAATTGTATTAATGACGAAATACCTCCATGAAAATGAGGTGGATATTAATGACGACCAAATCTCAACCGCACCATAATCGGGAGGATGAGATTTACCAATGGATTAGAGATTTTCAATTAAACCCTGATGATAAAGATATACAAGAAAAAATCGTCTTGGCCTACGAGAAACTTGTTAAGTCATTAGCAAGGAAATACGCGAAAAATAGTATGATCTATGAAGATCTTGAACAAGTAGGCATGCTCGGTTTGTTAGCTGCGATCAGAAGGTATGATCCAGATATGGGTAAATCATTTGAATCATTTGCTATTCCTACGATTATTGGTGAAATAAAACGATTTATACGTGACAAAACATGGAGTGTTCATGTACCTAGAAGAATAAAAGAATTGGGTCCGAAGATTAAAAATTCAATTGATGTGTTAACAACGGAAAATCAAAAATCGCCAACAGTGAAGGATATTGCAGAATACCTGGAAGTTTCTGAAGAAGAGGTGCTCGAGACAATGGAAATGAGCCAAAGCTATAATGCATTGTCTGTTGACCGTAAACTAGAGGCGGATTCTGATGGCAGTGAAGTATCTATTCTTGACCTTATAGGAAATCAGGACAAGGGCTATGAAGATATTGACCGGCAATTATTGCTTGAGAAAATTATCCCAATGCTAAATGAGAGAGAACAGCAAATTCTGCAATACACTTATTTTGAAAACAAAAGCCAGAAAGAAACTGGTGAGCTGATTGGAATATCTCAAATGCATGTGTCACGCATTCAGCGACATGCATTAAAGAAGTTACGTGAAGCACTGCAAGCAGAAAATATGGAGGCCATGCGCTAATGCCCAATAGTCAGCAAGTAGAAGTATCAGTCTTTCAAAAAGCGAAAAACGGTAATTACTATTGTGGAGATAGTTATTTCTATCTGGAACAAGACGGTACTTTCATCTGTGCGTTAGCAGACGGACTAGGCAGTGGAGAATATGCAAAGGAATCCTCTCAAATAGTGATCGATACAATAAAAGAAAGCAGTGAAATGTCCATCAGGGCTATTTTGCATAAATGTAATCAAAAGTTGTTAGGTAAACGAGGTGCAGTATTAGGGATTCTCCAAATGGATCTAGTTCGTGAAAAGTACTATTACTCATCTATTGGCAATATCGGTTTAATGACAGTTTCGTCAGACTCCATAAAGAAGAGAAATATACCGCAACCTGGTTATCTTAGTGGATTTGACCGTCCTTTCAAAGTACTGGAAGGTTCCATAGAAGAAGACATGAAATTTATTATGTTTTCTGATGGTGTCTCATCAAAGGATATTTCTAATTCTTTTTTCCTTAGTAAAGAAGTACAGCAGATAACAGATACATTTGCTTATTTATATGAGAAAAAACTGGATGATGATACAACATTAATTGCGATGAAGTATAGCAAAGAAACCTCCTGAGATTAATCAGGGGGTTTCTTTTACGATTACAGATGCTTAACGCCTTGATAAAGAGAGACTTTGGCCCGCGAGGGTGTTACAGACGGTTAGCACTGTGATAAAATAATGATGATAAGAAAAGGGAGGACTAATTGTGCCAGATAAACAATTTTTGATACAATCTGTTGCTGATAAAACGAAAATCAAATTATCATCAGTGAAAAGTGTTATTGAGTTATTAGAAGAAAGTAATACAGTTCCATTTATTGCAAGATATCGTAAAGAGCAGACAGGTTCATTAGATGAAGTCCAGATCAAAGAAATCCAGGAAACCTGGAATTACATGAATACACTTGCAGACCGGAAAGTGGAGGTTATTCGCTTAATAGAAGAGCAAGGGAAGCTTACAGCTGCATTAAAACAGGAGATAGAGCAAGCTGCACAATTGCAGAAAGTTGAAGACCTTTACCGTCCGTATAAACAAAAACGACGCACAAGAGCAACAATTGCGAAGGAAAAAGGATTAGAACCATTAGCAGAACAAGTATATAAACAGACAGAGGATACTGTACTGTCACATACCAAGGATTATCTATCGGAAGAACATGAATTACATACAGTAGAAGATGTGTTAGCAGGTGTCCAAGATATAATCGCCGAATGGATAGCGGACGAGCCGTCATATCGCGAAGCCATCCGTTCACAGGTTCATCGAAAAGGAATGATCCAGTCCTCTCTGAAAAAAGGAGAACTGGATGAGAAGAAAGTATATGAAATGTATTATGAATACAGTGAAGCGGTACGTTCTATTGTTGCGCACCGAACCCTTGCCCTAAATCGGGGGGAGAAGGAAGGTGTATTGAAGGTTGCCATAGAAGCTCCTGCAGATGATATCTTGACCTATTTGAATAAACAAGTCATCGGCGATCGTGTGAAAGGAGACTTGCGAGAATTCCTGCAGGTAACAGCAGAGGACAGCTTCAAAAGACTTATTCAGCCATCTGTTGAAAGAGAAGTTCGTTCGAGCTTAACAGAGAAGGCAGAGGCTCAGGCAATCGATATTTTCTCGAAAAATTTGAAAAATCTGTTACTGCAGCCACCATTAAAGGGGAGATATGTTCTTGGAGTGGATCCAGCCTTCAGGACAGGTTGTAAACTGGCAGTGATCGATGACACTGGGAAAATGAAACAAGTGGATGTTATGTACCCGACAGCACCCAAAAATGATATAGCAGGTTCGGAACAAAAAGTGTTAAAATTCTTAAAAGACTACCCAATTGAATTGATCGCAATAGGGAATGGGACGGCATCCAGAGAAACGGAACAATTTATTGCCAATACGATTGAGAAGAATAAGCTGAATCTGGCTTATATTATCGTAAATGAAGCGGGAGCAAGTGTTTATTCTGCATCAAAGCTGGCAAGAGAAGAGTTTCCAGAGCTGCAGGTAGAAGAGCGGAGTGCTGTATCTATCGCGAGGAGAGTTCAGGATCCGTTAGCAGAACTTGTGAAAATTGATCCTAAATCAATCGGGGTAGGGCAATACCAGCATGATGTGAGCCAGAAACAACTAAATGAATCTCTAACATTCGTTGTCGAGACTGCTGTTAACCAAGTTGGTGTCAATGTAAATACAGCTTCTGCCTCCCTATTACAGTATGTCTCAGGGCTGAATAAGACGGTTGCTAATAACATTGTAAAATATAGAGATGAGTTCGGAAAATTGCCTAGCAGAAGAACATTAAAAGAAATCCCGCGTCTTGGAAATAAAACATATGAGCAGAGTATTGGCTTTTTACGGGTGACTGAGGGGAAAGAACCACTGGACAGCACACCAATTCACCCTGAGAGTTATAATGCAGTGAAAAGCTTATTAAAAGAGTTAGGCTTCACAACAGCTGATCTAGGGACAGAGCAATTAAAAACGGCCCTTCAACATGTCGACATCAAACAGATGGCAGAGAAACTGGATTTAGGTGTTCCGACATTAGAGGATATAATAAAAGCATTAATAAGCCCGAATCGTGACCCAAGGGATGACTTTCCTCAACCATTATTAAAGAAAAGTGTCTTATCGATGGAAGATTTGCAGGAAGGAATGGAACTGCAGGGAACGGTACGGAATGTAGTCGATTTTGGTGTTTTTGTCGATATTGGTGTGAAACAAGATGGTCTTGTTCATATTTCAAAAATGTCTAATCAATATGTAAAACATCCGATGGATATCACTTCTGTTGGTGATGTGGTAACAGTCTGGGTAGATCAGGTTGATCAGCAAAAACAAAGAATTGCTTTAACGATGGTGAAAGAATAATGGATAGTGGCTTTTCGAGTATCAATTAATCGGAAAGCCACTAATCTTCCAATTCATTACAGTAAAAGAACCAACATTGATTGAGTATTCTTATTTGCTGTTTGTTTTTGTGCAAAAAAGCACCCGTTAGCTGTCGTTTTAGCCATGTGGGCATAATAAAACCTCCATTATTTAATGTGCGTGTTCAAAAAGTCGGCAAAGAGGAGCATCGGAACGTATGGTTTTAATACGTGAGGAGCGGACTCGCAAACGAATGAGCTTCCACAGGATGTGGTGACTTCAACGTTCGACACACGACGTGTCGGTTCTTAGTTGAAGCTCCGCTAGATTCGCTGCTTATCTTTTGGTTACTTTTTGAATATCCTCTTAATGATAATATTTATTACTTATAGTATGAAAAAGTGAGTAAGGTGTGATAAATTGGTACTGCCAAATCAAGAAGAACTATTTACTCTTGTTAATAGTATATCTAAAGAATTTTTCCATAAACCATTTCGCGATGAAGTCACTTTTAACAAAAGACTTCGGACAACAGGTGGAAGATATCTGCCTGCGAAAAGAAAGATTGAACTAAATCCAAAGTATGTGACAGAATCAGATCATGATGAGTTTATTGGTATAATAAAGCATGAGTTATGTCATTATCATTTGCATATTGAGGGGAAAGGATTCCAACATCGTGACAAAGAATTTAGAGAGCTTCTTAAAAAAACAGGTTCTCCGAGATTCTGTAATCCGCTGCCTTCAATGAAAAAAGAGTACAAATATTCATATAAATGTGTGGATTGTTCGCATCGTTATCAAAGAAAGAGAAGGGTTGATCTGAAGCGATATCGGTGCGGAAAATGTCACGGAAAACTGGTGCAGTTATAGAATTTTGATATTTTTTGCGGAATTCTATTGACTTTATATTAAAAAATGTGGTAAGTTATATTAGCTTCGTTTTTAAGGACAACATGTCCTCTGAAACAAATTAAAAAAATATTTTAAAATGTATTGACAATTTGTTTTAAATGTTATATTATATTTAACGTCGCTAATAAAGTTATTACATTATTCCACAGTAGCTCAGTGGTAGAGCTATCGGCTGTTAACCGATCGGTCGTAGGTTCGAATCCTACCTGTGGAG
>NZ_ML762426.1:253809-308217 GCF_009498735.1 Gracilibacillus oryzae | reverse complement strand
TTATCGTGGTTGAAAACATTGTATCATGAGGAAAGCTATAATGGCTTTTCTTTTTACACAATTATACTGGCTTAACCCTGACTCACTCCCCTCATGGCATTCAGACTCCTTCTAAATACCTTCACTTCTCCTCCCTGCTCCCCTCATGGCATTCAGACTCCTTCTGAATACCTTCACCCCTCCTTCCCGTTCCCCTCATGGCATTCAGACTCCTTCTGAATGCCTTCGCTTCTCCTTCCCGCTCCTCTCATGGCATTCAGACTCCTTCTGAATACCTTCACTTCTCCTCCGCGAAACTCTCAAAGCAATCAGCCTCCTCCCAAACATCTTCACGCCCGCTCTCCAGCCCACTCACGGCATCCACCTCACCTCCTCCTCCACACAACAAAAAAAAAGCCCTCTCACCACCAAGGTGAAAGGACTCTCACTAACTCTGAAACGCTTCGTCTAAAATTTTCCCGACCATAACGGAAAATTCTGCTCTTGATATTTGATTTTCCGGCTTAAACTGACCGTTCGGATAACCTGATATGATGTCCAGCACTGCTAGATCATTGACGGCATCTGCATAGAATCTGTCAGCATTCACGTCACCGAACTGATTCTCGCTGTCGGCATTTAATGAAAAAGCGGTTTGGATGAGGACTGCTGCTTCTCCTCTTGTGATTGCTTTTTCCGGCATAAATGTCTTGTTTGGATAACCTGAGACAATATTAGCTGCTGTCAGGGAATCAATATATCCTGAAGCAAAGTAATCGAGGTTTACGTCAGTGAAGTCCGTTAAGCGGTTTGTTCCGTCCATTTCTAAAATGGAACCAATCACTGTTGCGACTTCTCCTCTTGTAATTTGATTTTCTGCCTGATAGGAGCCGTCAGGATAGCCGCCGATATATTCAGACTGGCGTAATAAATAGACATAATCTGCGAACCAGCTGGATGGATCAACATCCCAGAACCAGCTGTCCGGTCCTTGAATCAATCCATAGCCGTATACATCGTCTCTGCCTTTTGCGCCAATATCTTTGGCTTTGTTTTGGACAATTTTTATCAGCGACTGATTGTCCATATCTGGATACACTTCTTTATATAGTGCCAATATCCCTGTAACATACGGCGCGGCCATTGATGTTCCGCTCATTGTAATATAATCAGGGGCTTCGAAATACGTACTGTAGATATCTTCACCTGGTGCGACAAAGTCCAGTGACGCGCCCTGATAGGAAAAGTAGGTTTTCTCTAATCTTTTATCAATCGCGCCAACACTTATCACACTGGAAAAACGTGAGGGGAAGAGGACATCATCGGTAATTTGTCCTTCTCCATCTTCTGCATTTCCGGAAGCTGCGACAACCAGGATTCCTGCTTCATCTGCTGCTTCGACTGCTTTTTTTAATGCTATCGACGGGATTGGAGTTGTCACACTTAGATTGATAATATCCAAGTCTTGTGCGATTGCCCATTCAACCCCTTCGATAATATCCGCCTGTCGTCCTTCTCCGTTAATGTCCAATGATTTGATCGCGTAAAGGTCAGTATCTGGTGCAACGCCTACGACACCTTCATCATTATTCAGTGCACCAATAATACCTGCAACATGCGTACCGTGACCATTATTATCTTCATAGGAGGACATTCCTTCAACAAAACTCACACCATCTACTACGTTTAAATCTGGATGGTCCATTCTTATTCCTGTATCAATCACACCGATTTCGACACCTTTCCCTGTTATGCTGTTATCCTGATAGAAATTACTGCTGATTACATCATTCGCCCAGCTTAACGATTGGAAGTTTGTTTTGACTACCTGATCATTTTCTACCCAGTCTATTTCGTCTATCTTTGATAAGCCATCAACATAATCGGATGGTAACGAGATGGATACAGCATCAATGCTGTCATGTGTATGATGCAATTGATATGGGATTCCTTCAAGAACAGATAAATCAATCGACTTGTCAAAACCTGCGATTACTCTTGTTTCTGCAGACTCTTCACTTGCCTCTATTTCCAGGCTGTTCGTTGTGACAAAAAGAAATAAAGCGATGATTAAAAATAGTTTTTTCAATTCATTATTCCTTCCAATTCATATAATCCATGATTCCTTGTGCAATTGCTTTTCCTGCTTCTTCTTTTTTAGCAAGCAAGATTTTTACATCACCTTGGTTTGTTAAGAAACCTAATTCTACAAGTGCGGAAGGCAAGGAAGTATTTTTGATTACCTGGAATCCAGCTTCTTTCACGCCACGATCATTTGTACCTAATGCCTTAACTAACCTTGTCTGAACAAATCCTGCTAACTGCTTGCTGTCTGCTGCTCTGCTATTTAATGAAGCTGCAGAATAATAAGTTTCTGTTCCATTAGCACTTGCTGTTGCGGCATTGGCATGGATACTGATAAACGCATCAGCATTCGCATTCTCTGCAACTTCCACACGCCTGCCCAGTGATAGGAACGTATCATCTGTTCTTGTCATGATCACTTTGATGCCTTCTGCTTCCAGATATTTTTGGACATATTTCGCAACATCAAGGTTCAGATCCTTCTCTCTGACACCATTTGCTACAGCTCCTGGATCTTGATCACCGTGACCTGCATCAATTGCAATAATACCTCTTAGTTCTTCTTTTTTATCCATTAAATAATCTGTATGTACATAACCTTTTATCGTGCCTGATTGAATTTGCGCCCAATCTCCGGCATATTTCATTACGTTTACTTGATTGTTTCGGTATAAACTGCCAACTTTTGCGTAAGATGTACCAGGCCCGCTGCGCACATTAAGTGATGTTGTAACATTCACATATTTTACTGCTATCGGCTTGTCCGGTTCTGGCTTTGGCTTTGGCTCAGGTTTCGGTTCTGGCTTAGGCTCTGGATCCGGCTTTGGCTGCGGCTTATCAACAACCGGGTTCAGCGCATTGTACATCATGATCGAGAACTCTGCCCGATTAATGGACTTGTCTGGTCTGAATGTGCCGTCAGGGTATCCTGAGACAATTCCGCTTGCGTAAACTTTACTTACCTCTACTTCGTAATTCGTGCCCGCAACATCGGAAAAACTGATTTCTGCAGTTTCACTCAGATCAAACGCACGGGAAATAATGATCGCCATTTCTCCCCTGTTAATCGAATTTTCTGGTCTGAATTCGCCGTTAGGATAACCTAGTACAATTTTTTCTTTAACAGCGGATTCGATATAACCTGAGGCAAAATGGGATGCGTCCACATCTGTAAACAAGCTGGATGATGTTTGATCACCATTTAAATCTAGTGCCTTTCCAATCATCGTTGCTGCCTCAGCTCTTGTTACTTCATTATTTGGCTTGAACGTACCGTCTGTGTACCCGCTGATAATCCCTTCTTCAATTAAAGGGTTAATCATGTCAGCATACTTTTCCGGAACATCCGGTAATGATTTCGCTGATACTGCCTGGCCAAAAACAGCGAGGGATAACACCATCAAAAACAGGGCGGAGCATAGAACTTTCTTCTGCATTCTTCATTTTCCTTTCTTATGTAAAATAGTTTAGTAGTATATGGAAAACTAGCATTTTCTCAATTTGTAAAATTAGAGGAAAATAGGAATAATATCCTCTTTACCAAAAGGAGAAAGTGATGTATGCTTGAGCGTGTGGGAAATTGTGTTAATGAAAGATTACTAGATTACTAGATTAATTCGTTTCCATTGTTTTACTCATTACAATATATCACACTCCGCAATATTTTCAATAGACTATTGGAAATATTTTCAGCAGATTTCTCATCAGTCAACTTACATATTTATAAGGAGGAAAAGTCACAAAATGAGAAAGTTTTTTACCTGTCTACTCAGTCTATCATTAGTTCTCGGATTCCTGTCACCACGAGTTGCATCTGCAGCAGATGATCTTTCTGGCCACTTTTTTGAGGATCAGATAAGAAGCTTGGTCAGCAAGGGCGTGTTCAAGGGTTATGAAGATGGCACCTACAGGCCGGATAAACAAGTATCCAGAGCAGAATTCACTTCTTTACTAGTAAGAGCCCTTGATCTGTCTGCGAATGGAGACACCAAAACCTTCTCAGACGTTAAGGAAGGGGAATGGTACTATGATGCCGTTTCTATCGGGACAAGCCATGGATTCATCTCCGGTTATCCAGGCGGAGACTTCAAGCCAAATGACAATATTACCAGACAAGAGATGGCTTCCATTCTTCACCGTGCCGCAACTGCCGAGGGAATTCCCTATGGGGAAAAGCCGCTGACATTCGCGGATAACAACGAGATCAATCCTGTATTCCATTCATCTGTTAAGTTTATGCTCCACTTAAACATCATGGTTGGAAAAGGCGGCAATCGTTTTGCACCTAAAGATTTTACAACAAGAGGCGAAACAGCAGCCGTTATCGTTCGCTTGCTTAATAAAAAAGACAATCCGCAAACAATCGTTGTAGAGAAGACACACTATAATTATTCTTTTGCCGATATGGTAAATACACAAATGACAAGAACACCAAAAGCAGATGGTGCCGGTATTTATATCGCCAGCAGTGCAATGATAGAATACTATGCCAACCCTAGCAACTTCACACAGGGAACCAGCGGATTCTTCCAGTTCCTTGATCTGTCGAAAACTGCTGGCGGTGACGCAAACGAAATTAACAGACAAATCCTGACAAATAAAGGTGTATTAACAGGTCAGGCGAGTGCCTTTATTGAAGCAGGAAAGAAAAACAATGTGAATGAAATCTACCTGATTGCCCATGCTCTGCATGAAACAGGCAATGGTGCTTCCAGTCTGGCAAAAGGAATTCCTGTTGATGATAAAGGGAACATTGTGTCAGAAGAAGAAGCAGAACATACTGTTTACAATGTATACGGATATGGCGCACGAGACAGTAACCCAATCAGAGGCGGCGCGAAATACGCGTTTGATAACAAGTGGTTTACGGTAAAAGATGCGATTATTGGCGGGGCAACAGATATTGCCAATAACTATATAAATGATGGCCAGAACACCTTGTACAAAATGAGATGGAATCCGGACAGCCCGGGATATCCGCAATACGCAACACATGTAATGTGGGCAACCATCCAATCAGAAAAAATGGATTCAATGTACAGCCTGCTTGATAACAAAGTACTTCACTTTGATGTGCCGGCATTCAACAATCAGCCTGGCAAAACATCGAAGCCAACAGGTTTGGCACAATACTTTGTTGATACAAGCTTAGCTGGTCAAATCAGATATACAACGGCTGATTACTTGAACTTCCGGACAGGTCCTACCACAAGCTATGATGTGATTACACAATTGCCTGAAGGAACAAAAGTAACGATCGTCGGCCATAACAATGTCTGGTACAAGATTACAGCAAACGGCAAAACTGGCTGGGTGCATGGCGACTATCTTGTAACAGAAGCAAAAATGAAGCAAATGCAAGCTGAAGAAACTCCCAGTACAGAGCAAGACCCTGATACAGAAGAGAAAGATGAGCAAACAACCGAAGACACTGCCGAAGAAACGACTGATTCAGTAGATCAGGAAAATGGTGAAGATACGGACGCTACAGAGGACGATTCACCTGTAAGATCGAACAATGTGCCTTTAACTGCAGAAGATGGCAATGCAGTCGTAAACAAAGATGATGTTGTCATTAGATCAGATGCATTAGAGCAAGGTTATGAAGTCATTGCCGAACTGCAAAAAAACGCAAAAGTTAATACAGTCTTCCAGCAGGGAGAATGGTATTATGTGACAGTAGATGGCAAAGAAGGCTTTATCCATCAGGATGAGCTTACCCTACAATAGAAAATGATCGAAAATAGAAGGAGACTTATATGTTTCCTTCTATTTTTATGGTAAGATTTATTAGTGTATCTTTAGACGGAGGAGTTAGTAAACATGAAGACAGTTAATATTATGGATGTTCCTTTTATACATACGGATCAGTCCAGTTTTGTTTCCTTAATAGATGAACGTATTCAATCAAAGGAGAAGACATTTGTTATCACGGCAAATCCGGAGATTGTTATGAAAGCACAGGAAGATCCAACCTTTAAACAATATATTCAAAAAGCAACCTATGTAACAGCAGATGGAATCGGTGTGGTGATCGGTGCCAAGCTGTTAAACGATCCATTGCCTGGAAGGGTAACAGGTTATGACACGATGATTCAATTACTGGAAAAAGCCAACAAGCATCATTACTCAATTTACCTGCTCGGCGCACAGCCAGAAACATTGGAAAAAACGAAAGCCAATATTGAAAAAGATTATCCGAATGTAAAAATCGTCGGCTCCCATGACGGCTTTTTTGACTGGAAAAATAACCAGATTGCCGATGAAATTGACCAGCTCAAGCCTGATATGACATTTGTCGCTTTAGGTGTACCAAGACAGGAAAAATGGATTGCAGAAAATATTGACAGATTTTCGCATGGTATTTTTATCGGAATCGGCGGATCGTTTGATGTCATCGCAGGAACAGTGAAACGTGCACCAGTTGTATGGCAGAAACTGAATCTGGAATGGCTATACCGCTTAGTCAAACAGCCTAGCAGATGGAGAAGAATGATGGCCCTTCCCCACTTCGGCTTAAAAGTGCTGGGAATGAAAGTAACAGGAAAAGGAAAACGGTCATGAGTTCCTCTACATTTGTCAAAAGTACAATCATCTTAACAATCGCAACATTATTGTCCAAAGTGCTTGGCAGTGTTTTCCGGATTCCCTTGCAGAATATTGCCGGTGATGAAGTATTCGGAATCTTCAGCTTAGTGTACCCTGTCTATATGGTTGCACTCATCCTGTCTGTTGCAGGGCTGCCGCTTGCGATCTCCAAATTGATTGCAGAAGCACAGGCCAAGCAGGACAAACAGTCAGTGAGAGAAATTTATCTTACCGCAAGTTTGCTGGCCATCCTGTTTGGGATCATCAGCTTCTTGGTAGTTTTCAGTTTATCTGACTGGATTGTCAATGTGTTCTGGGGAAGCCCAAATGCAAAACTAGCGTTAATTGTAGTGGCAGGGACCTTGCTAGTTGCACCATATATGGCCGTTTACCGCGGCTATTTCCAAGGGATCGGCGACATGAAGCCAACTGCCCTTTCCCAGGTATTAGAGCAATTCATCCGTGTCGGGCTGATTCTTGTAATTGCCTATTATCTGGTGGAACAAGGTTATTCTGACGAGATCGTTGCTGGTGGGGTAATGATTGGTTCCATTGTTGGAGCATTAGCATCTTTATTCTACCTTCGACTAAAATATCAGCGTGCAGGTATTCAGAAGCCGGAAGGACATAAATATTCCTTCCAGATTTTCAAAAAATGGATCAAAATTACATTAGCTATCTCGATTCCGATTGCGATTGGTTCCCTGACAATGGCATTGTTCAATTTTGTTGATTCCTTTACCGTTTCCTATGGACTGCGCGCATCTGGTGTCGATGGTGATAATATTGATTATCTATTTGGTATCTACAGTCGTGGATTGGCACTTGTCCAAATTGCCACCGTTTTTGCTACATCCATCGTGCTGCCATTGGTGCCATTGATCACACAGAAACTATTGAACAAGGACAAGGATGGAACAAAAGCGATTATTGAAAAGACATTCCGCATGACCCATTTAATTTCCTGGCCGGCAGCGGTTGGTCTGCTTGTATTAACTTCGCCATTGAACATAGGCTTATTTACCAACATGGAAGGTAATACAATGCTCGCAATCATTAATGCAAGCTCTGTTTTCACATCCTTCACCTTGCTTGGCACAGGAATTTTGCAGGGGATGAATCTGGCACGGACCGCTGCTTATGTGATCTTAGCTGGTGTTGCGTTAAAAACAGTTTCCAATCTGCTGTTCATCCAATGGTTCGACTTAGTCGGCGCCGCATGGGCAACACTGTTCGTTTATATTGTGATCTCAATTGTGAACACAATCATTATTAACAAGCATATCCCGTTCCGCTTGTTTGATAAAAGTATTTTCAAAATCTTGTTTGCATCGATTGTAATGGGAGCAGTGATTGGGACTCCGCTATTCTATTTTGATGTGAGTGAGATGACAAGATTAATGGCGATGGGCTATGTGATGGTGGCGATTGCTGTTGGGGCAGTGATTTACGGATTGCTGCTGATTGTGATGAAAGCTGTTGATCTTAAGGAGATTCCTGTTGTTGGGAAGTTTTTTAAGAAGTAAAATCCAAACAAGCATTGTACGAGATTTTCGTGGGATGCTTGTTTTTGTCCGTGTGAAATAACGGAGCTCTTTATTTTGCGAGCGATGGCAGAACATGTTTTTTGCATAAAAAAATGTACATGATTTCTGTCTCGGCATATATTCGGTAATGATCATGAATGGTTTTATATAAAGATAGTCACCATGTACAGGCATAATGAACCTATTCTACAGTAAGTACTTTCATTTTTGAACTATGAATGAGTGGGGATGAACAAAGTAATGGTGAATAAACAGGTAATGTCAAAAACAAAGATCTTCATGATCCTTCTGCTTTTTATTAGTCTTTTGGTAACTTTTCGTATCATCTGGATTAATTATCATCAAAATACAGCCAACCCAACGGCTGAAAATGGTGTGTTAGATTTAAGAAACATAGAATTAAATAAGGATACGACGATAGCTCTTAATGGCGAATGGTATTTTTATCCAAATGAATTCATCTCCAATAATCCGGATGATGCGGATAAACAATTCATCACAGTACCGGGAGACTGGAGCGAAACATTAGACAGTAATCATCCCATTTCTGCAGGGTATGGTTATGGAAGCTATCGTTTAACCGTTCTCTTACCTGAAACAGATCAAAATCTGTACGGATTGCGCATAAATAATATACATACAGCAGCTAATATAATTGTAAATGGTTCTAAGGAAGCAAAGCTCAATCAACCGGCAGCAAACCAAATAGAGCCAGCAACTTTTCGCGGACCTTATACTGCGTTATTCTATTCTGATAACAATCAATTGGAGATTATTATTCAAGTATCCAATTATGAAATACCCTTCTTCTGCGGGATAAATGAATCCATAACATTTGGTACAGAAGAAGCTATCTTACATGAAACGAATACGTTAGAATTCCTGCAACTAGTTGTTATCGTCATTTTCCTTTTGCATGCATTCTACGCATTTACCCTTGTTTTACTAGGAAGAGGAAAATCACAGAAAGAATTGATTTACTTTGGTTTTATGCTGTTATTGTTAGCGTCAGGTAATTTAATCGATGATGAAGTATTTATTCAATTGCCATTCGACACTGCTTTTTCCTTTCGATTTTTAATGTTTATCTTTATTCTTACACTCTATGTATTGATTAAATTTATTCATCATTTATATAGAACAAATACAACTTTCATTAAAATATTGACAATCAGTAATATCGTTTTATCTGTGTTAACTTTATTTATTTTTCCGTTTCATTATTTTGTCTATTTGGTAATGGCTTTATATTTATACTATTTTATCTCTATTTCTTACATGTTTATGACAACATTGAAGCATATAAGAAACGGAGACAATAACGCTATATTTATTCTATTATTCATTTGCAGCTACACATCGAATATTATTTGGGGGGCTGCTATTCAGACTGGACAAATAGAATTTCCATTTTATCCATTTGACTTTTTTATCTCCATTGTTCTGATTGCAATATTATTATTCAGAAGACATATACACTTAGTCGAATTAACAGAGGAACAAACAGCTAAATTAGTAGAAGAAGATAAGAAAAAGGATCAATTTCTCGCCAACACTTCTCATGAGATAAGAAATCCATTACATGGAATCATTAATATTGCACAATCTATTTTAATAAATAATGATCAGCAATTAGATAACGAAACGAAAAATAATTTGAATTTACTTATACAAATTGGTCATCAGCTTACACTTACATTAAACGATATTCTAGACATTACCAGATTAAAAGAAAGCAAGCTGCAATTAAACAAGCAAATGATAAATCTACCACAACTAACCACTGTTGTGATTGAGATGGTTCAATTTTTATCTGAAAATAAAAAAATAACCATTAAAAATGAAATCTCCTCTTCATTCCCATTAATAGAAGCAGATGAGAATAGAATGATTCGCATATTGTTTAATCTTATTCATAATGCAGTTAAATTCACAGACACTGGCTCTGTAACCGTTAATGCAAATAAACAAAAGGAGTTTGCCATTATTTCCGTAAAAGATACTGGAATTGGGATTAGTGACGCTGATCTGGAAAGGATTTTCCTTCCTTATGAAAAACTTAGCAAAATGGAAGTAGACAGTGGAGGGATTGGATTAGGTCTTAATATTTGCAGACAGATGATTGAGCTCCACGGTGGAGAAATTAGTGTTCACTCAGAAGTCGGAAAAGGAACGACATTTACATTTAGTATACCACTAGCAATTAACAGTACGAATCACCAATTAACGCAGCATACAGAGACAATTATAAATCAAGCAGACTCTTCATTACTGCCTGAAGCCGATAATTATGTTCCAGGTAAAAACACAGATCCTAGTATTCTTGTAATTGATGATGATCCAATTAACTTAAAAGTTATTCAGAATTTATTAGGATCAAGCTATCAGGTTGTTACAACAACAAGGCCAGAAGCTGCAGTAAATAAGATAAACGAAAAAAGTTGGGACTTAATCATAACAGATGTAATGATGCCGAAAATTTCCGGTTATGAGTTGACAAGAAGAATCAGGACAAAATATAAATTATCCGAATTGCCCATTCTATTATTGACAGCAAGAAACCAACCAGAAGATATTTACAGTGGATTTCGTGCTGGGGCAAATGACTATATTACAAAACCTGTCGACGCACTGGAATTACAAGCACGGGTGCAAGCCTTAACAGATTTAAAACGGTCGGTAAATGAACAATTACGGATGGAAGCTGCTTGGCTGCAAGCGCAAATAAAGCCACATTTTATTTTCAATACACTCAATACTATTGCATCACTCAGTACGTTTGATGCAGAAAAAATGACTGAGCTGTTAAATGAATTTGGAAACTATTTATACAGAAGTTTTGATATCAAAAATACATTGCCACTTGTGCCATTAAGTGATGAATTAGAACTTGTCCGTTCCTATGTCTATATCAATAAAAAAAGGTTCGATGATAGAGTCAATGTGATGTGGGAAGTGGATGACAATATCAACATTGAAATTCCACCTTTGTCGATCCAGACACTGGTAGAGAATGCGATAAAACATGGCATATTAAAACAAATGAATGGCGGAGTTATCTGGATTAAGATAATAGAGAGATCTCTTTACTATCAAATAGAGGTTATCGATAATGGTGTTGGTTGCGAAGAATCAAAAATAGCCGCAATAGTAAATAATGATCACTCCCATAACGGTATTGGATTAACTAATACGAATAATCGCCTAAAGAAATTATTTGGAAAGGGCCTGAGTATTAGCAGTAAGCTAGGAGAGGGAACGAAAGTGAGCTTCCAGATACCAAAATCTTCGAAAAAATAGAGTAAAAACGAAGACATGATCAATTGAAATGATCATGTCTTCTTAGTTGAGTTTTACTTACTTTGCCGTCTCTTATTAGATAAAAGTAGGATCAAGCCAGATGCCAGCAGCACAAACCCTGCGAGTACAATATTAAATACATTCGTTGCGGTGTTCGGTAATTCATGATTATTTGCTAATGAATGATCCTGTTGTTTCTCTGATGAATTTTTATTGTTGTCTTCCTCAGTTCCTTCAGTGCCTTGATTATTCCCGTTGTTGCCGGATAATTCATTATCACTTCCATCATTCTGCAAACCATCATCTGTCTTATCTGAACCATCCTCATTTTCATTACCTGGAACTTCTCCGTCATTATTGCCCGGATCTTCCCCGTCTTCATTACCTGGGTCTTCTCCATCTTCATTGTTGCCAGGATTATTTGAACCTCCACCACTACTTACTCTTTTCTTATTATAAACAACTAGTTCTTCTATTTCGGTTTGACTTAACTCAATGGTAAAGTCAATTGGTGTGCGGTCCAAATGATAGCCTGCAGGAGCTTTTACTTCTACAAATTGATATTCACCTGGTGTTAAATCATCTACGACAACTTTTCCATCCGAATCTGTCACTAAGTTATCCTTAATCACAGCATCCCCTTGTCTAATTTCAAAAACTGCTCCTGCTAAAGGTTTATCACTGCCTTCAGCTAGTTTAGTTAACTGAACTGATCCTGTAATTAAATAATTTGGAATGGTTAGTTTCGCTGTTTCTGATTGAGCTCTTTCAATAACAAATGGAATTGGAGTATCCATTAATTGATAATGTTCCAGGGTTTTTTGTTCCATAAATTGATAGTTACCTGGACGCAAATCATGAATCACAATTTCTCCATTTTCATCTGTTGTAAACGTCGTGCTGCCATCACGCTCGATTAAGTTTCCTTCTTCATCCTCCAGCTGGAATTCCACTCCTGCAAGAGGGGCATTGTTATTATCACCATCTACTTTATTTAATTGAATTGATCCCTTGATAATATCGTTTTCTGCCTCAAGTTGAATGACTTCCGTTTGTGTTGCAGTAATCGTAAATTCCAATGGAGATTCCATTTTCTTATAACCTAATTGTGGTGTCACCTCTTCTAGTCTGTAATCTCCAGGATCCAGCTCTGAAAGAATAATCTTCCCATGTTCATCTGTTACAAGATTTTCATATCCTAATACAATCTGGTTACTCTCTGCATCAACTAATTGAAAAACAACGCCATCTAACGGTTCTTTTGTCTCTGCGTCGACTTTAGTTAATTCTACACCGCGGATATTTTTCTTATTCTCAATCGTTAAATTGATCGAATCTTTATCAATCGTAACAGTCTGCTGATCAGTAATCCCCACAACATAACCTGAAGGTGCGTTAGATTCTTTTAATACATAGTCACCGTATAGTAAGTTATGAAAAGTAACTTGGCCGTTCTCTTCTGTTGTTTCCGTATAAATTACTTGCTCTCCATCTTTATCATACAATGTGAATTCAGCGCCTGGTAAAGGGGATTGATCGTCAGCATCAACCTTTGTCACAGTTAAATTACCGACTTTTCCATCAATTCCTCCACCAATTTGAGAGAAATTAATTGCTTTTCTTAACGAATTGTCAGTGGGCACCTCTTCTGTTTGATCCCCATTAAAACGTATCGTATTTTCTATATAACCATCGTCTTTAAACATGATATAGGTGTCATATTCTAATACATAAGCAGTATCGATCGTTTCTTCAATGAAATCCAATGTAAAAGATACAACACCATTTTCCTCTTCATGGAATGTTAATGTATAATCCGTACCTTCTTCTAATAGCTCACCTTTTGAAATATCGGATGTAGTGACATTAGTGTCATAAAGCTTAATCGAATCTTTCCGTAAAGACTGATTGACACTTGGCGTATCAGTGATACTTACATTCGAAACAGTAGATTGTGCGTAATTAATTCGAACACTCCAATTAACTACACGCGGATTGCTACTATTTTGTTCGGCTGTTTTATTTGTATACTCACCACCGTAATCTGGTGATACGGAAGCATGAAGTTCATACGTATCACGGTTATCACTTGTTACTGTTGCTGTGTTTTCATATTTATCAGCAACTAATTGATCGATCAAATCTGTTTGATAAACAATTTTATATGGTGAATCAATATCGTGAAGTGTTACTTTAAAACCTTGATTACCATCATCATCTGCAATAGATTCTACTTCATATTCCGCCGAGTCTAACTCTTCACCCTGCTCAATACCATTGCTCCCGCCAGTTAAATCCATGTGATACACTTTAACTGTGTTAATATCAAAGTTCTGATCCCCAATTATATAATCCTCTACAACTGCATTTTCCATTGTCACTAAATTATAATTGACACCAATTTCCCAATCAATGGTTTTCGTAACAGGATTATAGCTTCCACCTTTAAACCCATTATTTACGGTGAAATTGTCAGGAGTAAATGTAGCGCTGTCTGTTTTACTCTTTCCGGTCGATTCACCTTCAGGATTCCAAGTGATGAAAGCTGTATTGGTAAATGAGGATCGATCGGAATCTACTTGATTAAAGTCAATATCTGTTGTGTAAGTAATTTCCACTCGATCTGTTAATGGTTGCCCAAATTCAATGGTTATCATTTGTGAATAAGAATCAAAAGTATAACTATAATCTTCTGTTTCATTCCAACCCTCTTCGCCATGCTTCACAACTACATCTCGAGGAGTAAAACCTTTAGGCAGTTTATCCGTTAGGACAACATTTTCCATCGTGTATTTGTCACGATTGATCGCCATTGTCCAACTGGTTGTCTTTGCATCGTAATTCGCATTATCATTATTCCATTTGTGAAAAATCTGTTGGGTAATTCCTTGTTGAGCTTCTGTTTCATTACCAAACTGATCACTAACTTTATTGGTAATTGTTGCATTTTCTTCTACACGATCCACAGCTGTTGTTTCATAGGTAATCTTGTATGCTTTATCTATTGCTTGATGAAAACTTAATTCGAAATCAGTGCTTGCGGGATCAACATTGTAATCGGTAAATGGAGTGGTTGCCGTTTCATTACCTGTTTCAGGATCAATTTCGACTTCTACCACTTCAAGTGAGCCTGATACAAGTTGTTGATTTTCTCCTAATACATCTTGTAAGACCGCTTTTGATTCTTCAATTTCCTTTTCGTCATAGTTATACTTTATTTCCCATTTAATGGTTTGAGTTGCTGCATCATAGCCAACTGCTCGTTTTTCAAGTGGTTGGCCTCTTTTTACAGCAACAGAAGCACTTGCACTAGCTTTCTCAATATTATCACCATTTAATGTAGCATTGTTCCAATAATTAGTACCAGTATTATCGGTAATTTCTGTCTCGTATACTAATCGATAAGCAGAATCAATGGTACCTAAATTTAGTGGAAAAGATGTACCAAAACTATGACCCGTTAACTCGGTTGTTTTACTTTCATCTATTGAACCATCTGCATTCATATGGATCTTGTAAACTTTTAACGATCCGGCAACAAATTGCTGTGCTCCATCTCCAGTTAATTCATCAGTAATTGTTGCATTTTCTATTGTTTGTAAGTCTTTATTAAAATCTACTGTCCATGTAATCGTCTTTGCATTATACGATTTATCTGCTTCTCCTCTTTTGTCAATCGAAGAACCATTTGGAATGAATTTAACTGGAAAGGAGATAGTTGAACCATCTTCAAGTGGAAATGTGATTGCTTCTCCTTCAGCTGATCCGGCATAATGCTGGTCAAATTCTGACGATAATGTTAGAAAACCACTAATGTTAGAATTAGTTTCAATATTTTCATTGAATGTAATAATTATTTGGTTATTGCTCGTTACGGTAAATGAGCCAAATTCTAATCCATCCGGTCGCTTTAACGATATTGGTTCAGGATTTGGTTGAATACTAAACTGGTTTGGAATAGTGATTGTATAAGTTGATCCTGCACCATAGCTATGTCCGTTTGGAAGAGCAAAGTCGTATTTTAGCTCTACTTTGAAATTACTATAAGGGTTATCAACTACAATTTCATTTCCAGGTATTAATTCTTTACTTTCACTTCCATCTTCAAATCGTTGTTTTAATGAAACATTTGTCAGGATGCTTTCTGATATTTCTAGTGCTTCAAATGTACCTTCTTCACTTGATTCGTCTTCTAAGCTAGTTTCGGTCTGATCTATATCATTAAGTTGATGTTCTGTATCACTTTCCGTTACTTGATCAGATTCAGTTTCCGTCTCGTCTATCGTTTGATCACTAGTGCTCTCATTTAAATCAGGATCTGTTTCAATTTCTTCTCCCACTTGCTCACTAGCGTCCCCTTGTAAGTCAGGTTCTTCCGTCTGTTCGTCACCCAATTGATCAGCTTCATGAGGTTGTTCATCAGGACTGTTTACTTCCTCCATTTGGTTACCATTGTCAACCTGGACTTCAAATGAAAATTGGCCATTTGCATTCAGTTCTACTGCATTGGAGTTAAACACAACTGCTATCAGACCATCTGTCGTTACTTTGTATGTACCTATCTCCAAATCGTTCTCCGAATTCATTAGCACACCAGATTTCACTTCATTATTGGTTACTTTATCTGGCAATTGATACGTTTCCTGATATCCATCTGTTATGGCTGTATTCTCTAACGACCATACCGTTGTAACCATAATAGCAGATAAGCTGGTTGTTTCTAAATCCACTAAAGTACCAGTCGAATCTTCATAACGGACATCTTGAATCACACGAGACTCTCCATTCTCCGCAGCTGATAAATTTGCAGGCAACACAAAAATAAGCGCTGGCTGAAAGACTAGTAACATAATAAATAACATACTGAGTACTTTCTTCATTTACTTCCACCTTCCTATTAAGAATTTTATGACAGAACATCACTATATATTTTAGTCATCTTACCTATACAAATCCTAAACAACTTAGCCACAATAACACAGCATAAATATGTAAATTTACTCACTATTTACCCACTTTTTACCAAAAGTTGCTATTATACTATATATCAGATTACTATTTCGATTTATTTCCCTATTATTCTACTTTTTGGTAATATCATATTTATGGTTTTAGAGCTAACTGTTATGGAAAATTTAATCACTTTTACGGAGGGATAGCGGTGAAAGTCATTCTTTTTGATGATGAACTTCATGCATTAAAGTTTTTTGAACATCAAATCAAGAATTTAAAGGATGTTAAGATTATCGGCCAGTATACACAGCCTTACATTACAAATAAAATGGATCAGATCAGAGACGCAGATCTTATATTTATAGATATTGAAATGCCAGAAGTAAGCGGGCTTCAATTAGCAAAGCAAATTCTGCAATCACACCCTAAGAAGCCTATCGTATTTGTAACAGCTTTTAAAGAATATGCTGCAGAAGCATTTGAGATAGATGCCCTTGATTATATAGTAAAGCCTATTGAGCTTAAACGATTACAAGTTACATTTGAAAGGGCAAGGGCTTTCCTGGCATCTGATATTACATCCCACAGCAATGACAAACCACTTTTACATATTAATTTATTCAAAGAATTAACTTTTGCATTATTAAACCAAGATCAAAGAATAGTATATTGGCGGACATCTAAAGCGAAAGAATTATTCTTATACCTGTTACAACAACATGGGAGAGCTGTCCATAGTTCTGAATTAATAGAAGTATTATTTCCACACATCGATGTGGATAAAGCAATTTCCCAATTGTATGTAACGATTCACCATGTGAGAAAAACAGTGAAAGAATTTGAGGGATATATCTCCATAACAAATCATCAAAAAGGCTATATTCTATTACTAAACAATGTGAAAATCGATGTAGCAGAATTCGAGAAACAATTATCAGATCACAAAAACATCTCCACTGAAACTATTTCTGAATTGGAAGAAATATTGAAGCTATATACAGGTTCATTTTTGGAAAGTTATGATTATTTATGGGCAGTTGCAGAGAGAGAACGTTTAGATATGATCTGGTTACAAGCAGCAAGTCAAATTGCTAATTACTATCGGGATAGAGGATCTTTAGACAAAGCTGCCGAATGGTATTTGAAGATCTGTAAAATGAACCCGGACAACGAACAGGCCCACTATTCCTTAATGCAGGTATATGCTAGTTTAGGTTATCATTTATTGGTGGAACATCAATACAATGAATTAAGATTATATTTACAAGATCTTAATCTTCCTATGAGTAGTTTTATAAAAAAATGGTATGAAGGCTGGAGGAAGAGTATTTAATAGGACAGTGTATATTCCCCTTCGTTTTTCTACTAAAGGTTAATAGCGATGGGCTATGTGATGGTCGCGATTGCTGTCGGGGCAGCGATTTACGGGTTGCTGCTGATTGTGATGAAAGCTGTCGATCTTAAGGAGATTCCTGTTGCAGGGAAGTTTTTTAAGAAATAGAAAGAAGCCTTGTATCAATAAGAATGGTACAAGGCTTTTTCTCATATCATTTGACCTAAACTCCCAAGTGTTATTCCTCTTTATCTATTATGTCTCCTATGTGAATATTATTTCTCCAGATTATTTGCAATAGCTATTTTTCGATAAGTTTCTATATCACTGAGACTCTTGCCATCACGATAAAATGCATATTGCATAGCGAAGCAAGAGACAATGCACGTACGGGTGCGAAAGAACGTAATGCGGAAAAGCAAAAACAGCGATAGCATAGTCTGAACTTACGATCTTTTAGCGTTTAAATCACTGGTTACTTTATAAACAACACTACCAAATGTAAACTTAACAGGGTATAACGAAAGAATAACAGCAATAATCTGGCTGAATGTCTTCATCCATCCTGTTAGGTGTAAACTATCGTTAATCACATAATTAGCTAATTGAATAAGACCAAATACAATACCCACCGATACAACAAACGAGAGCAAGATTAAAACTACTTGCGATATCGACATTTTTCTTATCTTTTTTGCTTTTTTAATACTACCGTCACTAATTGAAAAGCAGATATAAGCCAATGGAAGAAACAATACGTACCAGCTTGAATAGTCAATTACAATCCAAGAAGCCCCCATTCCTATAAGCAAAATCCATCCGATTATGTTAAATACCTTTTTATTCATTTTTACCATTCACCCTCCCGTAAGAATTGAGGTACCCCATTTCATTGTCACCTCTTTAATACGGATTGAACTATATTTACGTTTCACTGTTCAACAAAATGGCTCGTTTGTTGATCAGAGTTTAATTTTGATTCTTCAACTAAACTTCTCTTTAGTTAAAGATCAACACTTCATAATATCATAAATCTCTATACAAAAATCATACCAGAAGATAGTGATTGTTTGGTCAATTTTTACAACATTTTGGAAATCATTACTGCGTAGTATCAGTCAAATACGTAGAAGTGACGATCACTTAATAAAAGTAATCGTCCTAGAAATTCTTAAACAGTATATTTGTACTATGCATCACTAAAAATGAGAGAGCTTGTTTATCCAACGCCTTGAAGTTGGGAACAACACAGACGCTTATTAATCAATCACGACCTAATAAGGATAAGGATGCATGAAGCATCTAATGAATCCACCTTATGCCTTAATCTCGATTATCGAGAGAATTAACACATTTTTTCTCACTGTATTTTGTTTTACTTTCAA
This sequence comes from Gracilibacillus oryzae, assembly GCF_009498735.1. GTDB lineage: Bacteria > Bacillota > Bacilli > Bacillales > Amphibacillaceae > Gracilibacillus > Gracilibacillus oryzae. The sequence goes on along the minus strand of NZ_ML762426.1, from coordinate 289,048 downwards.
CTATTTCTGAAACACCATCAGATGATAATTTGTCTTTTTCACAGAATTGCATAACCTGTTTTCCCTTTTTGGTTATGCCATAATAATACGTCAAATCTGGTTCGTCTTGAAAGATAACCATATAATGACCTTGATAAAAATCCTTATTTATGATGTGTTTCGGTGCTATAAAATGCGATTCTATTATATCGTTTTCCGTGTATCCCTTTTCCTCTAAATATACTGGAACATTCTTATCCGCTATATAGTTTGTATAAGGGTTTCCGTTGTAGAGCACATAAAAGAAACCAATAGGAACCATCACGGTAACGAATATAATTAAACCCATGGCAAACCAGATAATTTTTTTCTTCATATCTTTTCCTCCTCCGTGTGTGACAAAACTATAAATCGATGACTCCTTCACAATTAAATCATACCAAAATATAAGAAATTATTGTTCTTTTTTCCAATAATTATGTAAAAAATATATTACGCAGTATCCGTCTACTATGCAGTCACAGTAGTAACTCCACTATCTCCTGTTTGCTGTAGATTATTTGCTCTTTAAATTATGATACTAAGCTGGCCTTAGATCGGCATATCCCTGCAACAATGATTAATTCAGCTTTCCATCGCTTTTTGGCAAATAAAAAATAGCCAGAAAATACGCTGCTCTCAACTCGCTATTTCTTTTTAAGCTAAAAGCGAGCTTTTTTGTAATGTCATGCTCACCCTCTTACTGGTAAATTTATTAACTCTTTAGTCCACTGAGTATTGGCAGCTTCTTTTATTTTTTCTACAAAAGTTTATACCACGTCTAAACAACTATTGTTAACTCAAATAAATTAAAGGTTGACAATTATTGTGTTAGCTACTAAGCTAGTCTATAAAAAGGAGGAAGATTTATGCAAAAAGGAAAGCATTGGACTCCACTGGACCTTACTATGGGGAGTATGTTTGTCGCATTGATGGCTATCGGCGCAAATATCACAGCTATTGCACCTTTTATGGTAGTTGGCGGAGTACCAATCACATTACAAACATTTTTTTCTATCTTAGCAGGACTTATGTTAGGTAGCAGGGTCGGTGCTCTGTCTATGTTTTCATACATAATTTTAGGATTAGCCGGGGCACCCATTTTCGCTCAATTTAAAGGAGGGGCAGCAGTGGTGCTATCTCCCACTTTCGGATTTATCTTATCGTTTATACTGATTGCGTATTTAGCAGGTAAGCTCGTTGAAAAAAATCGGACTTTTCCTATGTACATTGCGGCTGCTTTATTAGCAATGGCGATCAATTATATTTTTGGTACAAATTGGATGTATGCTGCTTATATGCTTTGGTTTGATGCACCAGATGGGTTTAACTATCAAATGGTTTGGTATTGGATGATGTTCCCTTTACCAAAAGATGTTGTTTTAACTATCTTTGCAGGCTTTATGGCTCATCGTCTTGAAAAAAGTGTTCTATCCAAAAGTGCCTATCGAAACCAAAACAAAGTTGCCTAAAGGGGGATAATATGAATAATTGGAATTTTTTAGCTGAAAAAGTGCTGCTAGGTGAAGAACTAACAGACCAGGAAGCACACACTGTCTTAAGATGTCCTGATGAAGAGATATTAGAACTATTACACAGCGCTTATCAAGTACGCAAGCATTATTATGGAAATCGGGTAAAGTTAAATATGATCATTAACACAAAGTCAGGATTTTGCCCCGAAAACTGTGGTTATTGTGCCCAATCAAGAGATTCTTCCGCACCGATTCAAAAATACCGGATGATGGACAAAGACACCATTATCGAAGGAGCCAGACAAGCTGACCAGCTTCAGTCCGGTACCTATTGTATCGTGGCAAGCGGCCGTGGACCAACAAATCGAGAACTCAATATTGTTACCTCAGCCGTTAAAGAAATTAAAAAAAATTACGATATGAAAATTTGTGCATGTTTGGGCTTATTGAAACCTGAGCAAGCACGACAATTAAAAGAAGCTGGGGTAGATCGCTATAACCATAATATCAACACATCCGAACAGCATCATCATAACATTACAACGAGTCATACGTATCATGATCGAGTGGAAACTGTTAACCACGCGAAACATGCTGGAATATCTCCTTGTTCAGGGGTTATTGTGGGAATGAAGGAAAAAGAAGAAGATGTTATTCAAATGGCACGTGCACTAAAAATGCTTGATGCAGACTCAATACCTGTTAACTTTCTGCATGCTATTGATGGTACACTACTCGAAGGAACGGATGAATTAAATCCTATGTATTGTCTAAAGGTGCTATGTCTGTTTCGTTTTATTAATCCAACAAAAGAAATCCGGATATCTGGTGGAAGAGAGGTTAACTTAAGAAGCCTTCAACCACTCGGTCTGTACCCAGCAAACTCAATCTTTGTAGGAGATTACTTGACTACAGCTGGTCAGGAAGGATCTAGGGATCATCAAATGATTAAAGATCTAGGTTTTGAAATTGACTATGTGACTACATAGAAAACTGTTGAAACAGCATAAGAGGATTTGTATTTTTTGAGAATAGCTTTCTTCTAAATAATAACTACAGAAGTGCTTTATTAGCAAAGCACTTCTGTAGTCACTGACAGTGAGGTTCCTCAACCATTGTTGGTAAAATTAAATGTGAAATATCCAGGGATTTAACAATTCATCGTGAAGAGCTTCAGCTGCATATGTTAATCTTAGCTAATTAGGGTTCGACTATAGACTTATCTCAATCTCTATTTTCCCTAATTTCTTTTTGTATTTTCCGAAGGGCTTTTTTCGAACCCCGCTTTATATCATGCTCCATTTTCCGAGTGTTGTAATCGATAAACAATGTCTCTAAATCATACCCTTCTGGATATAATTCCTTCGCTGATATATCAAGGGAAATCCGCTTAACATTTGCTTCAATAAATTCTCCATTATAGAACACCACAACATTATAGAAATTATCCATTTCTTTATATACAATTCCAAAGTCATCTTGGTTTAATAATTTTACCCTGTCCCCTTTCTTAAATTCGTACATCTCTTCCGTTTTCTCATGGACAACCTTAGGCTTCCTGATCTTATCCCCATTCACACGTTCTAAATGATAATCTTTATTTTCCATATATTCTTTTGCTCTTTCTAATACTTTTTCCTGTATGTTCATCTTTTTGGAAATCCAAAGCGCATTGCTTTCTCCTGATTTCCCTATCACTAATTGATACATTGGCTCCAATGTTTCGTTGTTAAATTGCATTGCTGCATTCATGAAATCATCATGCAATTCGGAAAAACGTTTTATTTCACCATAATGAGTTGTCGCTACAGTTATACATCCCATATAGTAAAATTCCTCCAATATTGAAATAGCAAGGGCAGCTCCTTCATTTGGTTCTGTACCACTGCCTATTTCATCAAATAGTAATAGCGTATTATTATCTGACAGGCTCATAATTTCTGCGAGATGTTTCATATGTGAGGAAAAGGTGCTTAATGCATTTTCCATACTTTGATTATCTCCGATATCTGCGAAGATGTTTTCAAATACCGCAATCTCCGTTCCCTTATCAGCAGAAATATGAAGCCCTAACATAGTTGCTAATGTTAATAATCCAATTGTCTTTAAAACAATGGTTTTTCCGCCAGCATTGGGACCCGTAATAATTAAGCTGCGATAATCTTTCCCAATCTCAAAATTAAGTGGTACAGCATCGCTTGCTAAAAGTGGATGTTTAACATTCACTAATTTAATATATCCTTGATTATTTAATCTGGGCTCCATTCCACCTATCAGCCTGCTGAATTTGGCTTTGGCAAATACCATATCATATTGGCTAATAAGGTCTAAGTTTATCTTAATTTCATAAATGTTCTCTAAGAGCATTCCTGATAGAGTCGATAATATCTGATATTCTTCTATTGCTTCTTCAGCTTTCAAACTTGCGAGTTCATCACTTAATTTTGTAATCGTATTTGGTTCGATAAAGACCGTAGAACCTTTAGAAGAAACTTCGATTATTTTTCCTGAGACCTGACCTTTATATGAAGCTTTAATTGGAATCGTATATCGCTCATCTTTTTTACTAATAAAAAATTCTTGAATGTACTTCTTATTCGCACTATTTTTTAAAAATTTATCTAAACGATCTTTAATTTTTTCTTCTGTTGATTCCATACTACTTCGTATTCTCTTTAATTCTTTGCTTGCAGCTGAATGAACGCTATTTCCTTTAATGGAAAAGTTAATTTCTTCTTCTACACTTTGAAATTCCGACATTGAATTCGCATACGATGCCAGCACAGGTGCAAAGAATTCCCTTTTTAACATAAAACTTTTCATTTTACTGCATCCTCTTAAAAAATCCGATGTACTGACCAATTCGCCTGGTTCCAGCATGATCCCTTTTTCAAGTTTTTGAATAATGCTTTGAATATTGGAAATTCCTGAAAATGGCACATGCCCTTCTGCATCTAATATTGCCCGCGCCTCTGTTGTTTCATTCAACCGGTTTTTTACTACTTTGATGTTGGAACTTGGCTTCAATTTATCTAATAATTGTTTTCCTAGTCCACTTACACAATGAGACTTCACTAGTTGTTTTAATTCGTTATATTGTAACTTTTCATACGTTATCTTATTCATTTTCTATTCTCCTCACAACGATTTATTTACTATCGCATATGAAGATGCCTACCTTCTTAGATTCCAATGAAATTTAAAAATAAGCACAAAAAAGCTGCGGGGATACCACAGCTTTTTACATTTATAAGGCCCGCGCAGTAAACAGATACATCGAAATAAGCCATCTAAATAAGGATAGCTATCTCAAAATAATTACACGGTTAATAAAGTATAGTAGGTATCTTCATAAGTACTGAAATAAATCCATGACAAAACGAAGGATATGAATTCCATAAAATCCCATTTATCATCAAATTTATTTCATTAAGTTTTCCTTATTTAGAACCTACGACACTCACAAAAACACCTCAAATTTAATTTTTAATTTTCATCATTTAAATCTAATTATCTTCAATGTACCACGGTATAATAAGAAAGTAAAGTGGATATATTCTCGATGATCCGCTCGTATGCTGAAGATTAATTGTCCTATTATATCTCCCGCTTCAATTACCTTGTTGCCATTGGATCTATTAGTTCGTCTATACTAAAAAATATCCATCCAGATTTTAATCGCAGTTCCGGCGATCAGTATGGCTAAAATAACTTGTAATGTCTTCGCATTCAATTTTTTTCCAGCATTGGCACCTAATGGTGATGCAAGTAAACTGGCGATAATCATAATGACAGCCGGAAAATATTCCACCTGCCCTGTCGAGATTTTGCCCGCTGTGGCACCGATTGATGAAATAAAGGTGATGGCTAATGAGGAAGCAATCGTCATTCTAGTCGGGATTTTTAAAATCACCAGCATAATCGGCACTAATAAAAACGCACCGGCAGCTCCAACAACCCCTGCTCCAATACCAACAATTAATGCAAATATTGCTGCCAGCCATTTATTGAATGTTACCTGATCTAACGGGATATCATCAATTCCCTTTTTGGGCACAAACATCATCACTGCAGCTATTAAAGCCAACATACCGTAAGTTAAGTTGATGCCACTTTCCGATAATAGCTTCGATCCAAAACCACCAATGAAGCTGCCAATAAGTATACTAATCCCCATATAGACAATCAGTGTCTTATTTAAATAGCCACCTTTTCGATATGCCCAGACACCACCGATAGTTGCAAACAGTACCTGTACAGCACTGATTCCTGATACCTCATGTGCGGTAAATGCGGCTGCACCGAATAATGGCGGTATATATAAGAGCATGGGATATTTAATAATCGAACCGCCTATTCCTAACATTCCGGAAATAAAGGAACCAATAAAGCCGATTAAAAATATAGTAATGATAAAACTGATATCCATTCTATGCTTTCCCCCTTAAGTAAAGGGAACCATCCATATGGTTCCCAGCTTTTTATCCTTTCTTAATCCAGAATTTCAGCACATCATTTTCTTCGGTATCTTTTATTAACTCATGACCGCCAGATTTGGCCCATGCTGTTAAATCACTCTTCGAACCTTTATCTGTAGCGTGCACTTCCAATATTTGACCTGCTTCCAAATCGTTCATTGCCTTTTTTGTTTTTACAATTGGCATGGGACAAGCTAATCCTTTTGCATCCAATACTTTATTTACATCCATTTTCCATTCCTCCTAAAAATTAATTACTATTGAATTTTGCTTAACGGACCGCACAACGGTTTGGCCCAATTTCCATTTCTCGCTGTTCTTCTTCTGCAGGCATGATTTTACCCATATTTATCTTCCGAATTTCCTGATAAGCATTTGGCTGTGGTGGTAAATTCTCTGTAACCAGTTTTCTAAATTTCTCTTCATCTTCCATCTTTAATCCATGGTTTTTCTTAAAAAGTGTCCCTAGTTGTTCTGAAACACTGCCATCTTCATTCAATTCATCCATTATCATAAAGTGTGCAGGTAATACGACTAATTCCCCGGATAATTCTCTGTATCGAGAATAGAGACTTTCTCTTAAATCGCCAACCCAGTCTTCCGCCTTTCCTGCTAAGTCCGGACGTCCGATTGAATCAATAAATAGAATGTCGCCTGACAACAGGAATTTTTCCTCTACTATAAATGATGTTGAACCGATGGTATGTCCCGGTGAATACAGTGCGTGAATATCGATAGCAGTATTCCCGATTGTTACAACCGTTCCATCTTCCAGCGCTGCATACGTAAACGTTACCTCCTCAGCATCTTTTGGAGGCAGCCAGTACATGGCACCTGTTTGCTCCGCAATTTTTCTTCCGCCAGAAATGTGGTCCGCGTGTAAGTGAGTATCAAATACGTTGGTGATTTTTACCCCTTTACTTGCAGCAAAGTCTGTGAAAATATCTGTCATACGTGTGGCATCAATAACAGCAGCTTCGCCATTAGAAATGACCATATAGGAAAGACAGCCTTTACCGATCCGGACAAACTGATATACTTCTCCGCCATCTCGAAGATCTCCAACTTTAACGGGTTCCAGGTGTTCACTCCATGCTTTCATTCCACCTTGCAAGTAAGAAACAGTCCACCCTTCTTCAGAAAGCATTTCGGCTACCATAACCGATGAACCTTCTTTCGCACATACAACTAAAATTTCTTTATCAGCCGGAAGCTTTTCAATTATCTCTTCAACTCCATCCAGCAGTTCAAAGTAAGGAATGTTCAGATAATCAAAGTTAGCTCCTTCAATCTTCCAATCAGCAAATGCATCTTCATTGCGAACATCCAAAATAAATAATGTTTCCTTTTGCACGATCTTTCTTGTCACTTCATGTGAACTCATCGTATTTACCGTCATACAACATTACCCCCTATGGTATAATATTTGTTACAGGCTCTTCCCTACATCAATGCCTCTGCCCCATTTCCAACCATTGTTAATTATCTAATTTAGCCGTTTCACCAGACCAATTGCTCATACCCGGCAGTACATTCATTACATCTTCAAAACCATTGTCTGCTAACTTTTGAGCTGCTAAATCACTTCTACTCCCAGTACGACAAATCACATAAATCTGATCGCCTTTATTCAGCTCACTTAAACGATCCTCCAGTTCTCCTAAAGGGATCGAAATGGCGCTGGGAATATGATTAAATGCATATTCTGCTGACTCTCTTACATCAAGAACTATAATATTTTCATTTAATTTTGATGCTAATTCTTCGTTAGTAGCCGTCAGCGGATGTTTCTTTTCAACTGTGTCTTCATCACTCGAAGCTTTTCTTATAAAATGTTTTAGAATGTCACCTTCCGCTAGTGTGCCTAAATATAAGTGTCCAGAGCTCTTGGCCCAAGCTTCCATATCCGCTGTGGATCCTTTATCCGTTGCCTGTACTTCAATGACTTGTCCTGCTTCTAAATCTTTGATCGCTTTTTTTGTTTTCACAATCGGCATCGGACAAGCTAAACCTTTTGCATCCAATAAAACATTTGCTTTTACGTTTTCCATATCAAATCCTCCAATACCTGTACGGGTATATTTTTATTCAAAAAAATATTGATTCTTTTTCTCCTTGCCTTACATTTCCGCCAGACATGTCAAACAACCATCTTTAGATAAATAAGTTCACATTTCCATCTTCAGCGTCACCTAGATAAGCTGCAACGCCAGCATAATCAATATTATCTAAGAGTTCTTCTTTTTGAAGTCCTAATAAATCCATTGTCATCGTACATGCGACTAGTTTTACATCCTGTTCTTTTGCCATTTCTACTAAATCAGGCAATGGCAAGGCATTATGTTTTTTCATTACACCTTTAATCATTTTCGGCCCAAAACCTGCAAAGTTCATTTTTGACAGTCCCATTTTATCTGTACCTCTTGGCATCATCTTGCCAAACAGCTTTTCCATAAAACCCTTTTTCACTTGGATATTCTCATCTTTCCTTAATGCATTTAAGCCCCAGAAAGTATGAAAAATGGTCACTTCATGATCATAGGCAGCTGCACCATTTGCAATAATATAAGCTGCCATCGCCTTGTCGTAATCTCCGCTGAATAAAACAATCGTCGTTTTTTTCTTTTCTGACATGTTAATCCTCCTGTATAATTCCGGCATTCTAACTACCCCTAGGGGTATAATTGAAATCAAAAAAAAGTGAGTCTCTACCCTCTTAGTCGAATCATTTTTTCTTACATAGCTCATCATATACCCTGCTAGGTATTTTGTCAACAATGAATTTTTGAAATAATTTAGAAGCTATACTGTTTTAAGTAAAACTTTTAGATATAGAAAAAAGGCTGGGACAAAATTAAAAGGCTTTACCTAAAATGCGAACGATACGATTTGTAGAAATGAACGCACTTACTAAGCGTAGTCAAAACATGTAGACTGCGGGAACAGCGCGAGCCGAAGATCCCGCAGGAAAGCGGACTTTGCTTTCCGAGGAAGCTAAGGCCGTGCCCGCGGTAAAGAACACACTACGAAAGCTTAGTGTGCTTGAGTAGATGTCGCACTTATGCCCGTGGTGAAAGCGAAATGTTTTGACGGAGCGAAATATGACCCAACTTTTTGCATGAACAAAAAACCGAACACATGAAAAAATGTTCGGGTTTTGTTGCGTGTAATATTGTTCTGTCCCAGCCTTCTCCTTATTTTATAACTAAAACGGGACAGTCCACCCGTTTCATAACTTTGTGACTTACACTTCCAATAACTAGTGTCTGCAATTTGTTCAGGCCTCTGCTCCCGACAACTACTAAATCATAATGGTTTTCATTTGCAAATTCAACAATGGTTGGGCCAGGTTCGCCATGGAGAAGATGCAATTCAGAAGCTATACCTGCCGATTCAATCTTCATCTTAATAGGCTGCAGCATTTCTTCTCTCTCTTTTTTCACTTCATATTTATCAACACTATGAAGTACATCCGACTTGGAAGTTTCCCCATCCACGACATACACGATATCAATCATTCCGTTATCAACTTGAGCAAGACTTATCGCGTGTGATGCTGCCCGAATGGAGTGCTCTGAACCATCTGTTGCAAGCAATATTTTGTTATACAAACCCTTCACCTCTCCTGCTTTTAATGACCGGAAGCTTTTGATAGACCACCGATTTTTCTCTTTAGCAATCTGCTTTCGGCATTTAATCCTTTATACTTTACCTTCACATGGTTCTGTTCAAACTTTGTCTCTATTTTATCTAAAGCACCGATAGCCGAGTCATCCCAGAGATGGGCATTTGTCAGATCGATTTCTACTTCATTAATAGATTCAGTGAAATCGAATTTTTCAACCATATCATTAACAGAGGCAAAGAAAATCTGTCCATCCACTTGGTAAATCTTCTTCTTACCATCAGTCGTGGCATAACTTTTTACTTTTACCTTGGAAATTTTTGCAGCAAAGAAAATGGCACTTAATAAAACACCTAGTAAAACACCTTTAGATAAGTCATGTGTAACAACTACAGTGATCACTGTTGCAATCATTACGATGGCATCTGTTCTAGGGACTTTATGCAGGTTGCGCAAGGATGACCAGTCAAAAGTACTAATCGATACCATGATCATGACACCAGCTAATGCAGCCATTGGAATTTGTACAACAATACCACCTAATGCAATAATTAAAAACATGAGAAAAACCCCTGCAACTAACGATGACAAACGACCATTCCCGCCAGATTTCACATTAATGACGGATTGTCCAATCATTGCACAACCAGCCATTCCGCCAAAGAAACCTGTGACGATATTCGCAATCCCCTGGCCACGGCTTTCTTTGTTTTTGTTACTTCCCGTGTCTGTCATATCATCAACAATGTTAGCTGTTAACAATGATTCTAGCAAACCAACAATCGCTAACGCCAACGAGTATGGGAAAATTATCATCAATGTGTCAAATGTCAAAGGAATTTCCGGCAGCATAAAGACAGGTAATTGGGAAGTAATGTTTCCTAAGTCTCCAACTGTACGAATTCCTAGTCCAGCAAACACTGCAATGGCAGTTACTACAATAATGGCAACTAAAGTGGATGGAACCGCCTTTGTAACCATTGGCAAAAGGTAGATGATAGCCAATGTCAATGCGACCATACTGTACATAATCCAGCTTTCCCCTTTAAAATGCTGAAACTGTGAGGTAAGGATCATAATAGCAAGCGCGTTAACGAATCCAATCATGACAGAACGAGGAACGAATTTTATTAAAGTTGCTAACTTTAATACCCCAAACAAGAACTGGAGAATCCCTGTCAAGATGGTTGCTGCCAATAGATATTGCAGCCCATGATCTGCTACTAATGAAACCATCAATAATGCCATTGCTCCTGTTGCGGCAGAAATCATCCCAGGTCTCCCACCAATAAAGGCGATAATGACAGAAATACAAAATGAAGCGTACAGGCCAACCATTGGATCAACCCCTGCAATGATGGAAAAAGCAATTGCCTCTGGAATCAACGCTAAGGCAACAACAATACCTGCTAACACATCACCTCTTACATTGCCAAACCATTCATATTTAATTTTTTCCACTCTGTTCATGCAGCACCTCTTCCTTATTTTTTTTGCTTCCCTGAGCGTTTCAGAGAAAATTCCGGCGTGAACAAAATGAACTTAACACAGTTCACAAAATTAGCAAAACGGAATGGAAGCGTGAACAATTTCTGTTTTCATAGAATTTCAGAGAATATCTTTCAAATACTGCCAATTATCATAAAATATCCTATTTTTTTAAATCACTAGTTTATTATTTTTCTGCAATAGAGGCTTTGGTAAAGTGGATAATTGAGGTTTTGTTTTTAAGAAGGTTTCTCAAAATTAAATAAAATTTTTACATACGCTTCAGCAGAAATAAATACAGCAGGACAATCTTACTGCCCTGCATCAGACTCCAAATAACGGTAAAGTGTCGACTTGCTTATGCCTGTCTGATTTTTAATATCTATCAGTTTACACCCGTCATGGTACATAGAAATCGCCTTTTTAATATTATCATCTGACTTTTTTGGGCGACCTATTGATTTGCCGTGTTTCTTTGCCTGATTCATACCGATAGTTGTTGATTGCTTTATAATATCTGATTGAAATGCCAATATGTATTCCATGACATCTTTCAGCTGAATATGCAGTAACTGATCACTTTGGAGCCCCTCCATCAAAAAATGTATGGTTACGTTGTCCTTTTCACATACTTTTAATAATTCCATAAAATTGTGAAAAGAATCAGCCAGAACGATCATCCTTTCCACAGTAATTGAATCACCTGGCTGCATTTCCATCAGCAGCGATTCTAATTGATGCCTCTTTTTAGGTGAGCCATGTTCTTCTTTATAGATCATTTCACACTTATCGTTCAGTCTTTTTAATTGATGTTCTGAATTAGGATCATTATATAAGGGCCTTATGTAGCCGTAATTCATTGAATTCATTCCTTTCATTTTCCCAAAAGGGTTCCCTTTTGAAACGGTTGGTGTTACAATGTTTAAAGAAATTAAGAGAAGGAGATTATCATGCAAAAAATAAAACAACAATGGTTTAGTAACATACGCAGCGATATATTAGCAGGTATGGTCGTTGCTCTTGCTCTCATTCCCGAAGCAATTGCTTTTTCTATTATAGCTGGTGTTGATCCAATGGTTGGATTATATGCCTCTTTTATAATTGCTGTTGTCATTGCCTTTGCAGGCGGGCGACCGGGTATGATTTCCGCTGCAACAGGTGCAATGGCTTTACTGATGGCGCCATTAGTCCGGGAACATGGACTTGATTATCTATTAGCAGCGACTCTATTAACTGGAATTATTCAAATTTTATTCGGGGTATTCAAAGTCGCAAAAGTGATGAAATTTATTCCTAACGCTGTGATGATTGGGTTTGTCAATGCACTGGCTATACTGATTTTCACCGCACAGTTAGAACACTTTATTGGTATTTCCACATTAACATATGTGTTTGTTGCAGTAACTTTAGTCTTATTATACACTTTACCACGTTTCATAAAAGTAGTTCCAGCACCATTAATAGCAATTGTCGTGTTAACAGCTGCAGCAATATTTGGCGGGTTCGAATTAAACACAGTAGGAGATCTTGGGACGATTACCCAATCCCTGCCGTCATTCTTCCTTCCTGATGTGCCATTTAATTTGGAAACATTGCAAATTATCTTTCCCTATTCCTTATCATTAGCAATCGTTGGTCTGCTGGAATCATTGCTGACATCACAAATTGTCGATGATATGACAGGAACAGAAAGTAATAAAAACCGGGAAGCCCGGGGACAAGGGATTGCCAACTTCATTACTGGTTTTTTCGGAGGAATGGCTGGCTGTGCGATGATTGGACAGTCTGTTATTAATGTGAAATCTGGCGGTCGCGGACGATTGTCTACACTTATTGCAGGAATCTTTCTCATGTTCCTGATTATCGTACTGGGTGATTTAGTTATTCAAATTCCGATGCCTGTTTTAGTTGGTATAATGATTATGGTAAGTATCGGTACATTTGATTGGAGTTCGTTTAAATATCTGCTAAAGGCCCCGCGTACAGATGCCGTTGTTATGGTAGCAACTGTTGCCATTGTCGTCTATACTCATGATCTATCAAAAGGTGTGCTTGCAGGGGTGTTATTGAGTGCCATCTTCTTTGTGATCAAGATTTCTACCGTTAAAGTTAATCAAGAGGGAAATCGTTTTAAGGTTCATGGTCAACTTTTCTTTGCATCAACTGACAGCTTTGTTAATTACTTCAAAAAAGCGGATATTCAACAAAAAAGTATCAAAATCGATTTATCTCATACAAGGATTTGGGATGATTCCAGCGTAGGTGCATTACTGAAAGTGAAGGAATTATTGCAAGAAAAAGATATTGAAGTGGAAATTATTGAAATGGATGCAACAAGTAAGGAAATCATGGATAAACTGGATGGTTTATCTTCATCACATTAATTAGGAGGATTTGCTATGTATAAACATATTTTATTGGCCTCAGATGGATCAGAGAATGCGGTGCGTGCAGCGAAGGAATCTGTAAAGCTTGCATCTCACTATAAAGATTCGATAATTGAAGTTGTTTATGTTATCAACATTGATAAATCCAAATCAGATGTTCTGCATTCTCATTCCAATGAAGAGATTGATATAGAACGTCGTAAAAAGAATTCTAAAGTCATTCAATTTCTGAATGAGGCAAACGTTCATTACAAAACAACTATTCTTCGCGGTAAGCCGGGACCGGAAATCGTAAAGTATGCAAATGAGCAAGAAGTAGATATTGTAGTGATCGGCAGCCGAGGTTTGAATGCACTGCAGGAAATGGTACTAGGCAGTGTGAGTCATAAGGTAATGAAACGTGTACACTGCCCTGCCATGATTGTGAAATAAATATTATGTAAGCAGGAAAAAAACCGAGATGTTACAATTTCGGTTTTTTCTATTCCTTCTTTCGTTTAACGGTTTGCTTTCCATATATCTTAAGGAGGAGTTATTTAAACCAGCCTTTACTCCTAAACCAAAGATACAACAAAACTCCAATTACAAGCATCAAACCAAGTGCAAGAAAATACCCGTATTCCCATGTTAATTCAGGCATATTCTCAAAGTTCATCCCATAGATCCCTGCGATAAAAGTTAACGGAGCGAAAATAGAAGTGATAATGGTCAAAACCTTCATTACATTATTGGTTTGATGGGAATTCAGTGAAAGATAACTGTCTCTTATGTCAGCTGTAAGCTCACGGTTGGACATGACCATTTCGGATACTTTCAACAGATGGTCATGGATATTAGAAAAGTACTCTTTTCTGTCACTGATCTCCTGTAAATGATTAGAATTCAGCATTCTGTAAAGCAAATCACGCATTGGATTCACAGTATGCCGCAGACTTAGCAGCATGTACCTGATATCATAGACTTCATTCATCAGATTGTTCATCGATTTGTGCTGGGTGTTGTTCTCAATGCGGTCCAATTCGTCCTCTATTTTATAAATCAGCGGAAAATAGTTGTCTACAATCTTATCCAGGATTTGATAAAATACATAATAAGGATCCCACATGTCTGTGTTCTTAGCAGCAGCCAGTCTGTCCCAAACCTGCTTCAGCTCTTTCGAAGGTTCCCGACGGAAGGAGACAATGTAAGTCGGACTGACGAAAAAATTGAATTCATCTTTTACAATATCTCTATCTTCTTCCCGAACAGAATGTGCCACATAGAAGGTATGGTCTTCATAATAATCAAGCTTTGGCCGTTGCAGTATCTGTACACAATCCTCTATTGCTAAAGGGTGGAATTGAAAAGTATCCGCTAAATGCCTGATTTCCTCATCTGTCGGCTCGTGGAAATCGACCCAATACCATTTATATTTATTTAACGTCGCTGCATTTGTGAAAATATCTTTCTCTATTTTATTTTCAGATGTGATGCCAATGATTTCAATCATCTATATTTAATCCCTCCCGAGAATACCTTTGTTAATATGATTGTTCTCGAACGTTTTTTCACAACATGATCTATTTTATCATAAACCTTTTCTAATTAAGAAAGGTTTATGATCCGGTCCGTTTGCTGCCGGAATTTTTATCAAAACCAGCTTGCATTGTTAAGATTTTGTGCAGTTTTTATGGATTTTTTTCATTTGTGTTTATTGTGAAACCTCTTAGGTAATAGTACGAGTGAAATGATTTAAAGGAGGAATGGAACATTGGCACATGAACAACATCGAGAACTTATTCAAACACTGCATGACTGTATGACGGAATGTAACCACTGTTTTGATGCATGCTTACAGGAAGACAATGTCAAAATGATGGCAGAATGTATCCGCTTGGACAGAGAATGTGCGGATATTTGTAATTATCTTGAACAGGCGATTTCAAGAAATTCCCCTTATGTTTCTGATCTTGCTGCTGTTTGCGCGAAAATTTGCGAAGATTGTGGAAATGAATGCAAAAAGCATGATCATGACCATTGTCAAAAATGTGCAGATGCATGCTTTAAATGTGCAGAAGCTTGTAAAAGTGTTGCATAATCCTGAAACCGAAAAACTTCTCAGAAATAAGAACACTTTATTTCTGAGAAGTTTTTTTATTACAAATTCATTAACCACTTATAGCCAACTCCCCAGACGGTCTTAAAGTAGGAATCGATCGGGAAACCGGCCTGGCGGATTTTCTCTCTCATGTTACGAACATGCG
The DNA here is from genome assembly GCF_009498735.1 of Gracilibacillus oryzae. Classification (GTDB taxonomy): domain Bacteria; phylum Bacillota; class Bacilli; order Bacillales; family Amphibacillaceae; genus Gracilibacillus; species Gracilibacillus oryzae. Next base: position 273,334 of record NZ_ML762426.1, on the reverse strand, counting down.
AATCCACTGTTCTTCCTTCTGTCTGTGAATCATACCCCCAGATTAATTCAATCAATTGTTCTCTTGTAAACACCTGATTTGGTTTTCTCATAAAATATCCCAGCATAGCAAATTCCTTTGGGGTTAACTTTATTACATTATAATTGTAAGATAACTCAAACTTCTCTTCATTCCATAAAAGTCCGTTAATCTCAATCTGATTGGCAGGTTCCGTTCTGCGTAATAATGCTTCCATCCTTGCTAATAATTCCTCTTCATCAAAAGGTTTGGTTACATAATCATCTGCACCTAGTTTTAAACCTTTTACAATATCTTCTTTCTGTTCACGGGCAGTTACCATAATCATCGGGATATCTGAATTTTTTCTTATTTGCTGGCATAATTCCCAGCCGCTCATATCAGGCATCATCACATCAATCAGTACAATGTCAAATGCTTCTGTTTCTAAAAAAGATAATGCTTCCTTTGCATTGGCAGCTTTTCTGCATATATAGTTATGTGGCCTTAAGTATAATGCCATTAAATCCAACATTCTTTTTTCATCATCAACTAAGAGAACTTTCGCCATTGCCTTCACTCCTTGTTAATTGAATCTTCACAGTCGTTCCTCTCCCTTGTTCACTTTCGATTTCAATCGTCCCCTTGTGCAATTTAATGATTTCTTTTGCAATTGCCAGCCCTAGGCCAGACCCGCCTCTTTCTCTGGAACGGGATTTTTCTACCCGATATAAACGTTCAAACAGATACGGGAGATCCTCCTCCGGGATTCCTTCTCCCTCATCAGAAATGGTGATCGTTACTCCGCTATTATTCCGGGAAACCTCTAATGAAATTTGTTTCCCTTCTGGTGTGTGTTTTCTGGCATTGTCCAGAATATTCAGTAAAACCTGCTGCATTCTGTCAGGATCAATATTTGCTTGAATATTACTTGGACATAATACCGAAAATCGTATATTTTTTTCTTCCAGTGCTGGGCTTATTCGCTCTTCTATCGTTTGGATTAAGTCTCTAAGATCTACTTTTCTTCGATGAATGATAAATTTATTTTCATCCATTTTCGCAAGATCAAACAAACTTTTAACCAATGCTGTTAAATCTTTTGTCTCTTCCCGTATAATGGCCAGGTATTCTTTTCTTTCTTCCTCTGTAACATCCTGCTTGCTTATGATATCTGCATATCCTTTGATATAAGTTAATGGTGTTCTTAGTTCGTGCGAGATGCTTGCAAGAACTTCATTGCGGTTATTTTTCAATCGTTCGAGATCATTCGATAGCTTCATGATCGAACCAGCCAATTCGCCCAGTTCATCATTACGCTCTGTATGTAATTCCACTTTATTATTTCCTTTGCTTATCTGCTCTGTTGCCTCTTTCATTTTCACTAATGGCAATGTAATAAAACGAGACAGAATAAAAATAGTAATAATCGTAACTAGAATTGTGATAAGTCCGATGAAAACAAACTGACCAGTTAAATGGTTCACCATCCTTTTCACAATCGAGGTATCGGCGAACATAAAGACATGACCGTGATGCGTTTCATCGAGAGTTATCGGACTATCGACGGCAATGTATTGTTTTTCTTTCCAGCTTTGTTCCACTACTTTCCCCTCGCGTGGCACCTCTTCATAGTCTGTATGTTTTATTACTTCACGCATTTCTTTTTCCAGAGGATCGGAATGAATAATGATCTCCCCATTACCATCAGTAATAATAACGGCAAAATCTGATTCTGATTCCATAATGGCAACATGCTCCAATGTGGATGGATCAAAGTTGCTTTCTAACACAGCACTATGGGTATTGGCGCGTGCTAATAAATTGTTCATCACTTCATCAATCCGCTCATTCGCTATACTTGTATAAAGGATAAAATAAACGAAAATCTCAATGATAAATAGAAATAGAAAAAATAAAAGTCCAATTTTTATTGATAATTTATTAAACATAGTTGACCTCATTTACCAATAGTTTTTGCAGCAGAATAGCGGATCTGCATTCTTTTAGGATAGCTCACCAATATCAGAATACCAAATGGAACGATTGCTTTTCTTATCTTAGAAGAGAATTATCCATTTTTTGTGCAGATAGATTCTCGATATTTTTTGCATATTTTCTGGCTATAATGGATAAAGCTAACGTTTTGAATAAATGAGGAGTTGACATTTATGCGTAAAGGATTATTAAAGACATTTGGATTCATCCTCCTTATCCTTGTTGCCGCTTGTGGGGAAAGCACATCAGACACCAAGGATATCAAGGAACTTGTAAGCAGCTATAGTGCTTTAAATGTTGAGGATGTCTCTGCATCTATTACATCTACTGAACTGATTGTGACAGAAAGTGATAAAAGGCAAGTCTCCTATAAGCTTCCTGAAGAGGAGTTCTTTGTATCGATTGCCCCCTTTATCAATAATACACACCCCTGCACCAATCATAGTTTAACAGGCTGCCAAGGGGAATTGGTTGAACAACCATTTGATGTATATATTGAGGATAAAGAAGGCAATGTGATTGTTAATGAAACGATCACATCATTTAAAAATGGATTTATTGATTTATGGTTACCACGTGGAGAGACCTTTCAAGTGAAGATAAAACATCAAGGAAAAACAGCTAAATCTGAAATATCTACCTTTGAAGGTGACAATACTTGTATAACTTCAATGAAGTTGACATAGAAGTTGCACTTATTTCCATTACCAAACCCTAATGGTGAGGGAGAAAATCTGGATTAATTAAAAATATTACTGGAGGTAAAAAAAATGAAGAAAAAAATATTGCTTAGTATTGCCATTATCCTTATGGCTGTTGTATTAGCAGCTTGTAGTAATACTAACGAGAGCACACCTGAACAAAACACCCAAACGGAGAATAACTCAACTTCTGACAATGCAGAAGAAAAAGCAAAGGCGCAATCTGATCAAGCTGATTCTGTGGAAGATTTGGACCATTCAAGTATGCATCATTCTAATACGGATCAAGTTCCAGAGGATTTAGCGAACGCAGAAAATCCAGCATACCCTGTTGGGAGTGAAGCGATAATTAATGCGGATCATATGGGAGGCATGAATGGTGCTGTCGCAACTATTGACGGAGCTTATGATACAACTGTTTATACCGTTACCTATACACCTACTACTGGTGGAAAAAAGGTAGTAGGTCATAAGTGGATTATCCAGGAAGAAATTAAAAATGCAGAAGAAAAGGTATATGAACCAGGAGAGGAAATTGTTATCGAAGCTGCTCATATGGAAGGCATGGAAGGAGCTGCCGCTGCAATTGACTCTGCAGAAGACACCACTGTATATATGGTAAGCTATCCGGATACTCAAACAGGTGAAGAAGTTCTCTATCATAAATGGGTTACGGAAGACGAACTCTCGCCAGTTGAATAATCATAAAATTATAAAATTCTAACTCAAATAAATGTATACTCCCGGTATTGGAAATAACGATAGCAAAAGAAGAGGTGTTTTCCTGCTGGGGAAACACCTCTTCTAACTTGATTATACTTTGAGCAATCTGGCATTAATCGCCACAATCACTGTACTAAGTGACATAAGTACTGCACCAACCGCAGGACTTAAAACAATTCCCATTTTATATAGCACTCCTGCAGCAAGTGGAATGGCGACTATATTATAGCCAGCAGCCCACCAGAGGTTTTGAATCATTTTTTTATAAGTAGCTTTGGAAAGTGCGATGATAGAAACCACATCATTCGGATTGCTTCTTACCAAAATTACATCCGCTGTCTCCATCGCGACATCCGTTCCTGCTCCTACTGCTATCCCAAGATTAGCGTTGGCAAGGGCAGGAGCATCATTTACACCGTCACCAGTCATAGCTGTCCTTAGACCTTGTTCTTTTAGTTCTTTAATTTTATCAGCTTTTTGATGTGGTAGAATTTCTGCATATACCTCATCCATGTCTAATTCTCCAGCTACCCAATTCGCTACCTGTTTGTTATCTCCTGTCAGCATCATTGATCGGATGTTCAGTTCCTTCAGTCTTTTCATGGCTATCTTCGAGCTTTCTCTCACTTGATCAGCAAGAGCAATGATTCCAGCCAATTGTCCATCAACTAATACAAACACAACGGTCTTTCCTTCTTCCGATAGATCCAGGTATGTTTTTTCATCATAGGAATTGTTTTTTTCCTTCATGAAACCCGGACTTACGACCATCACTCTTTTTCCATTTACGATCCCTTTAAGGCCTTTACCGGTAAGAGATTGAAAGTTCTCTGGTTCCACCAATTGCAGTGATCTTTTTTCCGCTTCTTCAAAAATTCCTTTTGCAATTGGGTGCTCTGATTGAGCTTCTAATGATGCAGCTAGTAATATCACTTGTTCTTCATCAAAATTCCCCATCGTCTTTATATCAGTAATCCCGAACCTTCCTTCAGTTAATGTTCCAGTTTTATCAAATACGATTGCATCAAGATTTCTGGCTCCTTCAAAGCTAGCTCGATTTCTAATTAACAATCCGCGTTTCGCAGCAATCGCAGTTGACCGTGCAACTACAAGTGGTGCAGCTAATCCTAACGCATGCGGACAGGCAACGACCATTACTGTTACCATTCTTTCCAAAGCATATACGAAGCTCTGTCCAAGGAACAGCCAGATTGTCAAAGTAATAATACCGGAAAGTAAAGCTATATAAAAAAGCCATTTTGCCGCCTTATTGGAAAGGTCCTGTGTGCGCGACTTCGATTCTTGAGCTTCTTTAACCATTGTAACCACTTGGGAAAGATAGCTGTCTTCTCCTGTTTTTTCGACGGAAACAGTTAAGGAACCTTCTCCATTAATCGAACCGCCGATCACCTGATCCTCTTTAAATTTATCTACAGGCACTGATTCCCCTGTTAACATTGATTCATCAAGTGAGGACTCTCCTTTTATAATGACTCCATCCACTGGCACTTTCTCACCTGGCTTTATCAGCAACCTGTCCCCTTGTTTTAACTTAGACGTTGGGACATTTTGTATATTCCCTGCTTCATCGATGAGATGAGCTTCAGACGGCATTAGTTTGACCAATTCTTCCAAGGCACGTGAAGCACCCATTACTGATTTCATTTCAATCCAGTGACCAAGCAGCATAATATCAATCAAGGTTGCCAATTCCCAAAAAAAGTTATTACCAGAAAGTCCAAAAACCGTTAAAGAGCTGTAGACATAAGCAACGGTTATGGCCAAGGAAATCAATGTCATCATTCCGGGTTCTTTTTTCTTTAGCTCTTCCCATGCCCCCTGTAGAAATGGCTTCCCTCCATAGAAGAAAATAAATGATGAAAGACCAAACAAAATATACCTAGCGCCAGGAAAGCTAAAATCTATTCCTAATAAATCTTGAATTATTGGTGAAAGAATCAATATAGGAATTGTAATTACCAGCGATAAATAGAACCTTTTTTTGAAGTCATCTACCATATGGGCATGATGAGACGCATGATCCTCCTTGCTTTCATGCAGATGACCCTCTTCAGAATGCTGTTCTCCTTCTGTATGATGATGATGTTGCTTCATAGAAATACCTCCTTCAATCTAGTGTCTGATATGTTATTCCCATAAAAAATGCAAAAAGTGTGAAGATCATCTATTAAATCTCAATATAATTGGAACGATCGAGTTGAAATACTTTACGTAAATAACGAACCATCTGCTTTGCAGATAAATAACATATTCCGTCTTGTTACGTTATGCAAAGGAAAGATTCCTAAAATTAAGACAATATTTAATTGTTTGAAACTACCTGCATATCCAATTTATATCTGTATTATATCCAAAGCTGATTTGGTTATTTGAAATTGAATTAAAAAAATTTATATCTTGCACACTTTCTGCAAAAGTGCCGGGGATGTAAGAGATAGAATTTAATTTAAAGGAGTGTATAAAAATGAAACCATATTGGAAATTTGCTGGAATGGTTATTACATCAACTATTATCATGTTTATCTTTAAGTACTGGAGCACATACAAAGCTGATCACATTTTTTTCAGTGAGACAAGGGGTTATATGGCTTTATTAATGGGTGCAACGATGGCTGTTATCATGTTGTTATTTATGTCTCATATGTTAAAAAACCGGAAAGTGAATATCGGCATTTTTGCGGGAAGCGCCGTCGTATTTGCTTTCTCCCTTTATCTGCTTAGAAGCCAGACGCTCGTCGATGATGTGGACTATATGGAAGCAATGATTCCCCATCATTCTATCGCGATTCTGACAAGTGAAAGAGCAGAAATTACCGATCCGCGAGTAAGAGAACTGGCAGACGAAATCATAAAAGCCCAGCGGAAAGAAATTGCGGAAATGAAGAAGTATATCGATGATTTAGAGGAAGAATAGTTTTTTTGGAAGCAAGCATGGAACATTATCGTTTCATGCTTGTTTCGTGATGAGTTTATTATGTTTTTTTAAAAGGCAAATCTTGGACTTTGGTGCTTGGATTTGTTCTTTATTTTTGTTTTATCGACAAATCTTCTGCTTTGGTGGCTTGGATTTGTTCTTTATTTTAGGTTGAACACTCTTTCTTATCATAACTCTTTGGTCGCGCGGGGGTTTTGATAGGATGAGAGCTTTTTCCTATCATAACTCTTCGGTCGTGTGGGAGTTTTGATAGGTTGAGGGCTCCTTACCTTCATAACTCCTGCCTCTATCCCGACTTTTGATGCTATGATGCTTTCATAACATCATAATTCCTCGCTCTATCTCTAGTTTTGATGCTATGGGGTTTCAATATCATCAAATTGAACGAATTTTCTTAAAAAAATCGGATTCCCTCCCATTTCAATCTATGCTCCTACTTTTTCTAGTAAGAATAAGCAACACTCCCAATAAAAAATAAAGCAGGCTTGCGGCTAGTGCCATATATAAAAGTGTTGTAACCGAGACAGGGGCCCATGCTTCGATAAATTTCCAGGTCATTCCAGGGATTTTTGGCAACCAAATGATCATTATCCAAACAGCGACAGCAACCAACACATGAATTATAAAAAAAATAATTCTCCTTACGTTGACAGCTCGGCTTCGTTTTTTTGTGATAATCTGCCGAAGCACTCTCATTGAGAAAAGGAGGAAAAGAACGCCGATCACACAGACGACAATACAGGCAATTGTTGCGATCTGGTCAATTTTCTGGTAGCTGTCGGTATGGTTTGTACTAATATTCTTTCCTTCCCATAGATTCAGGACATTTTGCCCACTGCTGGGTGTAAAAGAGGAATTCATATTCGATAATACGGCCACTCCCAACTGTTTATCAGGCTGCATGATGATATAAGATGAAAAAGTCGGATTTTCTCCTGCATGGTAGATGTATTTTTGATCATCTTTTGTCATAACAGACCAGCCACTTGCATAGTAAGTATTCTTGTCAAAAGGCTCTACTGATTGATCAGGCACATGTGATTGCTGAATCAGTTGTCGATCAATTGGACTGTCAGGATTGTTACCGAGCTGAAGTTTCATCCATTCGGCAATATCCTGGGGGTTGCTGATAACATAACCAGCAGGGATATTACCGCGGTATATTGGTGGGATGTATTGTTGTGCGCTCATCCAGCCAATTTTATAACCTGTTGCCATTTCATCGGATTTGACTTGATGCAACCCTGCATAGGAATCTTGCATATTGGCTTTTTCTAAAATTTGCTGTTTGATATATGTATCGTATGGTTGTTTGGCTACTTTTTCGATTACAAGTCCCAATACATCATAATTGATTGTTGCATATTCAAAAGAGCTTCCTGGTTTACGGTTTAGGTGTTGATCAAGCAGAGTTCTTACTGTCTCTTCAAGTGCATTTTCTGCATTACTTTCAGGAATATGAACGATAGTCTTAGAGGCGATCCCGCTGGTATGATGAAGCAGTTGGTCGATCGTAATTGTCTGTGGTTCTCCATTATATTCCAACTCCAGCCATGGAATATATTTTTGAACATTATCTGATCGCTGTAACAGCCCTTCTTTTTCCAATTGTAAAATGGCCAGGGCTGTAAATGCCTTCGCCGTAGATCCCAACTCAAATAATGTATGAGAGGTTACGGGAGTTTTCGCATCTATATCTGCATAACCAAAGCCTTCTTGAAAAACTGTCTTCCCTTTTTCCACAATGACCAATGAGATTCCTGGAATTTCACTAATTTCTCTTTGCTCTTCCACAAATTGTTTTATTCTTTCATCAGCTTCCGCATGTACGGTTTGGGGCATCAAGCCGCTAATGATTACAGCAATTATAACCAGAAGTATTTTTATGTATGATTTCATTTTTGTTTCTCCTTTGATTTTCATATAGAGGGGTTCTTTTACAGAATATCAAAGGATGATTCAAGGTAATATCGAACTATCTTACAGAAGGCTTACATTTTTGTAAGGTAAGAAGGAGGCGGAAAGCGGTAAGACTCAATGTTTTCTTTTTGTGAAAAAGTCATTAAGTATAGATGCCAAATTTTCTGGAGTCTCCCTATTTACTATCCCAACTTGAGGCACTTTGTCCTAAACCATGAACGAAGATATATCTCATTATATTATTCTCCAATCTCCATAAGTTTTTTTGCTATTTCACATGGTATTAACTGGAAATCTCTTGCTTCATCAACCTGGATTTCCCGTTTATCTCATGATTAACCGGAAATCTGCTGCTCCTTCTACCTGGATTTCCCGTTTATCTCATGATTAAGCGGAAATCTGCTGCTCCGTCTACTGGGATTTCCCGTTTATCTCATGATTAAGCGGAAATCTCCTGCTACGTCTACCGGGATTTCCTGTTTATCTCATGAATAACCGGAAATCTCTTGCTTCTTCTACCGGCATTTCCCGTTTATCTCATGATTAAGCGGAAATCTGCCGTTCTATCAATCAAGATTTCCCGTTTATCACAGTAAAAAGCGGAAATCTGCCGTTCTATCAATCAAGATTTCCCGTTTATCACAGTAAAAAGCGGAAATCTCTTAAATTACTACATGGTCGTCTGCTTTTTATGCAGGCTGTTTTATCATAAAATTTCTCACTTCGAATGATTCCTAAATTATCCATATCAAAAGCCGACTCCTTATTTATCATAGATCTTCTAGTTAACTAAAAAAAATCAAGGCAACCAATCAGGCTGCCTTGATTCCATTATTTATGAAGTTTTATCGCAGTTTCCGCAACTAATTTTCCATATTCTCTGGCAATCTGCATTTCGGTATCATTTGGCTTGTTCATTGGTGCATCTTTGGACTCTTCTACAGGGATAACCGCAGTTGCTCCATAAGGGTTTCCGTATTTTGCGCGGTCGTCATCTACTGGCCCAGCCTTGGAAACAATCACCATGCCGTGATGCTGCATTGGCGTTTGTAATGCTCGGCAGACATTTTCCACTCCCCCATGTTGAGTCGAAGTTGTCGCAAAAACCCCGCCAACTTTTCCTTGGAGTGCTCCTGAAAACCATAGTGGTCCTAATTTTGAAAAGAATGTTGCCAGTTTTGGATTCGGTTCACCGAAGATTCCTGATGAGCCCCAGATTATACCCGCCGCGTCTTTAAGCTCGTCTGGATCTACGTCCTCCACCGACTTGAAAATAACTTCCGCACCATCAGCCTGCTTGGCACCCTCTGCAACAGCATTACCTAGTACTTCTGTGTGACCAAACAAACTTCCATATAAAACATAGACCTTCATCGAAAAGCTCCTTTCAAATGATAAATAAATTTTATTAAAATGGTAAGGGAGAGTAACCCAGTACTCCTAATACTTTTTCTCTCAGTATCAAGATGATTACTATTTACCCTTTCCCATTTGATGATTTCACTAAACTTGTATCATAAGAAGCATAACAAATGTATTCAGATATTTCGTGTTGGGTCCTAACTTGTAATATCCGAGCTAATTTTAAAAGATTCATACAATATACTTTTAAAATACCATGTTTTTGCAATATACTAGATTAGAATATTACCAGACAGTGCTATTTGGGTCTAGAAGAGAATAACTCCTCAAGAATTTAGGGATGAAATTAAACCTAGAGGTGAGGTATTTCAACTTTCAATGAATCACGAACAGATCTTGGATTGTGTAATAAATAAGGAGGTCGATATAATTGAGAAAATCAAATTATAATCTAGATGAGTTAGACCTTGACTTAATTTTGGAAATAACAGAAGAATTAAAACGTTATTTTGGTAACGAAGCAAGATATATCCTTTTGGAATCCAGTTTTATTAGAAGACTTGAGGAAAACCCAGAATATGTCCATCATTTCGATGAAAAGTACTGGGCTACTGTAATAAAAAACGAATTAAAACATAAATATAGTATATTGGTTTAAAGCAGACCCATTCGATATTTTTCGGGGTCTGTTTCTTTTTCAAAAAAAATTCCCCATTACATTATTATTTATATTATGTTAAAAATTCTAATATAAAATTTAATATCTCTTGATTAACTGGAAATCAAAGGCTACTTCTCCTTCGTTTTACCGGTTATCTTATGATTAACCGGAAATCACTCGCTACTACTCCTTCGTTTTCCCGGTTATCTCTTGATTAACCGGAAAACTCATGCTACTATTCCTTCAATTTCCCGGTTATAACTTGATTAACTAGAAATCACTCACTACTACTCCCTCGTTTTCCCGGTTATCTCTTGATTAACCGGAAATCACTCGCTGCTTCTCCCTCGTTTTCCCGATTATCTCTTGATTAACCGGAAATCATTCGCTGCTTCTCTTTCGTTTTCCCGGTTATCTCTTGATTAACCGGAAATCACTCGCTGCTTCTTCCATGTTTTCCCGGTTATCTCATGACTGAGTCAGCAATGTTGTGTTTATTATCTTTAGCTGGAAGATTCACAATTTTGCAGAAAAAAACTCCTTGGCTTGATGATGTTTATCACTCGACTTTGTGAGGAAATGATTTATAAACAATAAAAGGAGCTGATAAAATGGCAGATCTAGAAAGTATTGCAAAAAAATTCGGAGAAATTCTAGATACAGAAGTTTCAACAGAGGAAGGTATGGGCGCTGCAGAGATAGAAAGAGATTTAGATGTAACAGTCCAAGGGCGACCGTTTAAAAGTGAATTAAGCATGGAAATCCATTTTGAAGCTTTAGAAGATGATGGCACTGCACTAAATCATGCGGAAATTGTTCTGCTCCCTGAAGAAATTCCTGATTTCACAAGAGCACTTGGAAAAAACGATTTAACCATAACAGCATTGCATAATCATTGGCTATTTGCCGAGCCAAGCATCAAATATCTGCATGTTCAATCTGTAGAAAAACCGGAAGATTTCGCGCAGAAATTAGCAGATTCTATTAAAGTTCTGAAGGCTTAGAGGCGATTAGAATTTCCCTCGACTAACATGGTATTTTTAAATTCTAAAAAAAATAGAGATCATACATACTAGTACATCTAGTGTGTGATCTCGTCTTTTGCTTGTATTTACTATTCCTGCCCGCCACTTTCCAAACTTCCGTTTACATCCCGTTAATAATACTTACAATCGTTCTTGTCGCTTTCTTCGCCTCCGGGATAGGGAAAAGCGGAAAAACGTGGTTCATTTTCGGATATTCATAATAATTAATGCTAACTCCCTGGGACTCCGCTAAATCTCTGAACTTTCTAGCATCTGGCAAAAATGCTTCGTGTGTTCCTACAAATATAGTAATTTCGCCCAATCCAATCACCTTTCCATTGATAGGGCTGAGTAAAAAGTTAGTTGGATCTGTGTCTCCTGCATATGCTTTTCCCATTTCGATTAAACCTTTAACCGCTAGCGATGGGTCTTTCTTTTCATATTCATAAATTTCCGGATTTGTCAGCGTTATATCAAGCCATGGTGAAAGCAACATGATATGACGTGGTTGTGGCAATTCCTTCTCCAGAAGCAACTGCGCTAAAGATAATGCAAACCCTCCGCCAGCAGAGTCACCCATCAGGACAATATTTTTATTATCCGTCGCAGCTAACAACTCTTCGTAGATTGGGAGCACTTTATCAAAAGAAGCTTTATATTGATGATTTGGGGCTTTCGGGTAAATTGGCACATAGATGGAAGCAGTGGTTTCTGCTGCTAATTTCCCAAGCCACCTCCAATGGTAAACAATAGGATGTTCTACATATCCTCCTCCATGCAAATAAAGGATCTTTTTTCCTGATGGATTGGTTTCTTGGTTAAATATGTAACAATCCATATCGTCGTATTGCTTTTTTTCTATTCCGAACTTTCCCTTAATATCTTCAGGTAATACATATGGTTTATCATTTTCAACTCGTCTTTTTTCCATATATTCAGCAAAGAGCTTCGGATCGGTAAAAGTTTTTTTATTCCCCTGACCAGCAAGCAGGCGCTCTACAATCCAGCTTTGGATACTTCGCATCATGTTCTCCCCTTTTATGCAAAACTTATCATCCAGTTCCTCTAATCAATCATAACATAATCACTCACTAATTTTATCCAAAAAGAGAGCCAAACTAAAAGCAGCTTTCAGCAAATTGTACTTCAGAAATTACCTTTATCCCATTTCTTTTAAGTAAGGCGGAAGTAACGCCATTCCCCACAATTTTCTTACCTTTAAATTCACCATTATAGATGATGGAACTGCCACAGGATGGGCTGTTTTCCTTGAGAACAACTAGTGATGTATTTAGCTTTATAGCTTTTTCCAATGCAGCATAAGCCCCTTTTATGTAAAGTTCTGTTACGTCATTCCCAGACTTCTCCACAACTCTTGCCTTGCCATCAAGGACATCTTCCCCATCTCCGCCTACTATTTCAGCGGGTTCTCTCGGGGTCGAAAATCCACCAAGCAGTTCGGGACAAATAGTAACTGCTTTTTTCTCTCTAACTAATTTATTTATCCGTTCATCTAAACTATCTGTACCGTTATATCTTACTTTCAATCCTGCCAAACAAGAACTGACCAGAATCATGAACAGTAACTCCTTTCGAATTTTATTTTATGCTGTTAGACAGCCAAGAAAATTGAAGCAATGCCAATTAGAAGTAATCCCACTATGACTAATTTCTTGCCTGTATCGTTTTTCGAAGACAAATAAACAAAAATAACATAAAGGAGAAAAGCAATTGAAAAAAAGACAACGCCACTAATAAACATGTCTTTTGTATAATCATTCAAAAAATAATAGATAATAAAATGCATTATAGTTATTGGATAGGAAATGAGTGCAATTAAATAATGGAGTTTGTTTGTATTCATGTAATCCCTCCTATCTATACCACGCCGGCTTCAACTTATTAAAATAATCATGATCTTCCAAAAACGTGTACACTTTATCCATCATATCATTGATGTCGTCTGGAATATCCTTCAATGTCCATACTACAGTTGAGAAAACGCACATTGCCAGGTACAGAGAATACAGTCTCCAAAAATATTCATCAGGATCATTATTATGAAAATATCCCCTGATTTGTCCGATCGAAAAAGGAATACTGTATTGCCGGGTGAAAATTCCGATCTTAAGAAATTCATGAAATGGATCGCCCCAATCATAGCTGTTAAAGTCAATGACGCCTGAGAATTTTTTCTTATTTACAATAATATTACCTACATGGAAATCATCGTGTTGAAATAAGTTCGGGCGGTGTTTCATCAGGTGAATATTCTCATCAATAAACTTCATGATTTTTTGGTCATTTTCAACTCTTACACCACAGGCTAAGTATGCATCGATATATCTCTGATGTTTTTTCGTTTTCCTTTCATACCATGAGGAGACATGAATTGGAGCAGCATATTGATGCATTTTCCATAATTCCTTGCCAGCTTCTATCCCGATATTATATTGTTCTTGTTCCGAGTATTTTGGCAGCTCCTCCTCAGCATCTTTTCCTTCTATGTAGGATGTGATCAAATAGCCTTGATTTCCTATTTCCCCTATAGAGATGGGGCGCGAACAAGTGACATGATATTGCTGCATCTTCTCCAAAATAGCATATTCCTGTTTTTTCGATTCCAATGCTTCCAAGTTAAATAACCGAAGAATTAACTTTTTATCATTCATATGCAGGAGATATTTTTCATCTTGAGAGAATCCCTTTTCAATTTGGAAAATATCCTTGCATTTACTTAGTATTGGAATTTGATTTGTTAATGTTTCGAGCATAGTCTCGCCCCCTGTCTTAAATTACTTTGTATTAAAACTCAAATTCGAACGACATCACTCGATGCGAAAATTCAAAGCTCAATTTTTCGGCCACTCTTTTGGATGGCTCATTCGATTCATCAGTTGTCCAAAATACATGAAACCCTCTTTCCATGCATTCCTTTATGTATAGTTGTGCCAGTATCGTTGCCAAGCCGCGGTTTCGTACATTTTGATCAAAAGTTGCTACATAAATTTCATGGCGATCTCCATTCACACAACATGAATAACATGTACTTATAACCTTGTCATTTTTTAAAATCGCATATCCTAATCCAAATTGAATAAAAGATTCAGCAGAGGACCAATATTCGGTTAATTCTTCTCTTAAATCCTTATCAGAATTAATTAAATCCTTAGTAATTTTTATTATGGAAAAATCATCATCAAGTACATGACAAGGCTCACAACCTTCATGAAAGCGATCATTATTCAATTCATAATAGACGCTGTAATCCACATAATAATTACGCCCATCAACTACTTTTTTCAGTGCCTTTATCCATTTCTCGTTAAAAACTCTGGCGATAAACCACGTGCCTCCACATAAGTCCAGACTTTCTTGTTTTAATTGCTTTGAAATTAAAGCACCCAGGCAGCTGTTAAATGACTCATTCTCAGGATCACCGAGCAGATAATATTCCAAGCCTACTGCATATACTATCGCAGTACGAGGCTCCTTTATTTGATCAACATATACTACGCCTTGATTCATACCGCTAATAACTGCATTTAATACATTATCATTTTTTTCTTGCGGGCTAACCAATAGTTTATTGATTTTATCATAATCATCTTTAGGCAATTTAACGATCATCATTTACTCCTCTCTGCAGTTTAATAATAACATAATATTCCAAATCTTTTCACAAAAAAAGAAGACAACTGTTAATTGCCTTGTTCATAAAAAATTGAAAAAGAGCAACACAGAAGTTTCTGCGTTGCTCTCTATAAAATATTATTTCATCTCACTTGCAAAAATCGGTGATAATAACTCAGGCAGTTGCTGTTCACGCTTGTCGAGCATAATCTGTTCTGGCTTGATGCCCTGATCACGTAAGACTTCCATGTTTTCCACAAGGAATTCGTCGCTGCCGACAATATAGAAAAGTCCATCCTTGTCTGCTGCAAGTTTTTTCACTTCATCATAGTATTCATTGCGATTATCGACGAACTGTGATGTGAACTTCTTGTCAGGTGCAGATTCGAATACATCCGGGAACAAGAAATCTTTTGATGAATCGATGTTCAAGGAATGAATTTGATTGACATTGTCAGCACGATTTAAATAATCCAGTACAAGCGGTCGGAAAGTTGCCAGGCCGACACCTGATGATAGCAAATAAACGTTTTTGTCCTCTCTTTTAAGCGGTACATTTGAATGCGTTTTAAATATGGCTACTTCATTTCCGACTTCAAGACTTCTTAAAATGGCCTTAAATTCAGAACATTGTTCCCTGATGCGCGTTGTGATACCAATTGAATTTTCGTGCGGTAATGTGGAAATTGACATATGGCGAATCAGGCTGCGGTTTGGCTTATCTCCAGCATTGAAACCTTCAAAGGCAAAATGAGTATGGGAACCTTCCTGCCATGTAAAACCTTCCGGCAAATCGAGAAGATATGTTTTCACTTCTGGTGTTTCTTCAATAATTTTATTTATTTTCGTCCAGTATATTTGCATTAGCTATTCTCCTTAACCAATTATTAGTATTGTTACTATCTACTATACTAGAAATGATAATCATTCTCAAGTAAATGATTTACTTTCTTCAGAATTGTATTTTTTTTCGTGAGCTGCTTTACTTCGTATAATTTAGCAGAAACTAGAGAAAATAAATGTAGCAATACTCAAATACAAAGTAATCATGGAGTTGATTTAATTGAATCAGCCTTACCAGTGCCCGAAATGTAAAACAAACCGTTCACGTTTTAATGTAATTGAACAAGTTGCCAAACCAGTAAAATTAAACTCAGCTACTGGAGAAGTGATCAATAATTACGAGCAGGAAGCGTTAGAAGCTTATCATGTTGCCTACAATGGCCCTGAAAGAAGAATACAATGCGGTTTATGTGGCGTAATTGAAGATGAAAACACCTTTATTAAGTATGCACAGCGATCATAAAGTGAGACTTTGATCAGTGGAGGTTTTGGGATCTGCCACTGATCATTAGCGAAACTTATCAGGATGCTTAAGCGTCTGATAAATAACCATGGGAGGATGAATAGATATGGCTAAAAATCGTAAAGGACCGAAACAGCAGGAAGAACCAAATTTACCGAAAAGCGGACAACAGCCCAACGGTGAACCATTATCAGGATCACATAAAGTAAAAAATAAAAAACATACCCGAAACGCACATGGTGGAATAGGTTAAAGAAACCTGCAGCATCCCATTTTGTTCAACAAAATGGGATCACCATCAACTATAATTGGAACGTATTTTTTATTATACTAGCTACTTCTTCCGCACTTAACTCTGTATTATTTATTTTCAAATAATTTTCTTTATCCACTTCGCCTTCGACAGAATTTAACCGGAATTTTTCCATTGAGGCAACTAACCTTTGTTCTGATTGCTCTATTTCTCTTTTGGATGGTTTATGCTCTAACCTGTTTGGCGTTTTGTTCCTTCTTATCCTTTCCTCCAATTCGGCTTCTAACTCGATAAGGAATACTTCGCCTCCATTAGACTCAAAGATGCCGCATATTTTTTCGACATCTTGCCAATCTTCTTTTTTGTTAAATGCAACAACACAAGTAAAGATCATACCTGGCAAATCACTTTTCGCAACAGATGTAAATATTTCTTCTCTAAACAATTTAGATATCCGCCACATTTCAGAGGTAAATCCAAAAATAGGAGCAAGCAACTCAATCGTCATATGATTGTGAAGCAGTTTTAAGTCCGTAATTTTTGCCAATTCCTGTCCAACTGTCATTTTTCCGACAGCTTGCGGGCCAACTATTATAACAAACTTCATTTCATTTTCCTCCAAATTATGAACTGAACCTGCACATTAGAAAAGAAAACCCTTCAAAGGCAACTTGCCATAATCGATGTCATATATTTTTCTTTATAAATTCATATGTCATCTCAGCGACTTTTTTATTACCAGCTTCTGAAAACCCATGTCCCTCTCCTGAAAACACTTCCAATTCAGCGTTTGGGTATATCATTTCTGCCCTTTTGCCATATTCAAGTGCCACAATATCATCTTGATCTCCATGGAAAATGAGAACATTTTTATCGAATTTCCCAATATGGTTGAATACATCATAGTTGTGAATTGATTCAAAATATTTTCTGCCTAAGCGCACTCCCCATAACTCAACTGTATCAGGTATGCTAGAAATTGTTGGAAACCTTTTATTCCAGTCATCTGGGATACCTAACGCCGGGAATAACAATAAGAGCCCTTTAATGTCCTCTAGATATTCATCGGCTACTAATGCTGATACTAATCCACCTTGACTTCCTCCAAATAAGAAGATATTATCAGGATCCACATTGCTCCAATGTTTTATGGTTTCAATAACAGCAGACAGATCATCTTTTTCTGTAAATATAGACATTTCATCTGTCTTTAGGTCACTCTTTGAATTTATGGAGCCACCACAAAAGTCGAAGCAAAATGCGCCCACGCCCTTTTTTGCCAAATAATCGCTATTCATAGCAAAATCAGCATTTGTTCCATTAAAACCATGACTGAAGATTACGACAGGGCACTTTCTCTTCCTATCAGGCATGTAAGAAACACCATGAATTTCCCTCCCCTGATGTTTAATCTTTACTATTTCTTTTTGATAACTGTTCATTTTATATACCTCCATGTATTTTTCAATGTGGATAAGATGAATATAACTAGTACCAGGAATAGGAAATTAGCCATACCTCTGTTTAAAATAATGATCCATTACTTGAATAGGAAATATATTTTTTCAGCAACTTCCTTTGGTTTCACCTCAATGGATAAAAGCTCATGAATTTCCACCCACACAGGTATGTACGTCCCTTTTCTTTCATCCGATAATTCTTCTCCTTGGCCAGTACCGAAATTTCCACCAACAATATCTCCTAGATAAAAAAATTGCTTACCATTATATTCAATTTCAGCAATGCATTCTTTTACCTCCATATCAATCCCTAACTCTTCATAAGCTTCTCTTTTTGTTGCTTCTTCAGGTGTTTCGCCTTTTTCAATACCTCCACCTGGAAAGACATAATAAGCAGCACCCTTTTTGATTCTTTTGATCAGAGCGACTTTATTATTTTCGATAAGTACAGCAGAGCCTCTATCCCTCAAATTCATCCGCTCCTTTTTTGTTAACACAGTAATTATAACGCTTACAAAAAAAGAAAGAAATAATAATATATTCTTCGTGCTCTCTTTCAAATATTTTCATTTCTGACCAGCATTCTTTCTTATGTCCGATACTATTTCTAATACCTCATCCAGCGTCATATCCTTCTTAGAGTTCAAACGTAATGCAACGCTTTCATCAAATTTCAGTAATTCGTTGAGAGGTATGAAAGCAGTAAAACTCCTTCTTTCATACCTGCAACATTTAAAATTTTCTCGAGGAATACCCTACCTTACATTCTTCTCTAAGTGTAGTATATCATTTCCTGAATCTGTTCACATATAACCTTATAGTCACCCGTCAGGTAAGAAATTACTCCTCGTCTACTAATAGCTGAATTTTGAAAATATTAGTATGGCCTGTACGGTCGGTCAACAGTGTGATGGAAACCAAATCACCTTCTGACAAATCAGTTAGCGGGATAACAGCATCCTGGCGATATATAGTCACTTCTCCCCATACATCATAATGAAACTCACCTCGATAATTTTCGTCAGTGAGGGAAATACCGTCAACCGATAGAGATTTCTCGCCAACTTCTTTTACTTCTGCATAGAATGTCTGAATATCAGAATGTGACATCACCCATGCATCTTCCTCTTCTTGGTGTTCTTTATAGGCATTAGCATATCCCGCAAAATAGCTAATCAAGATGCCAATGAGTAGAACGATTATGGACATAACAATAGCGACTCTATATGGTGGAGCCATTGAAGTACGCTTGCCGTCTGCTGTTTCTAAAGCTTTATTGACATGCCGTTTATAGACTTGAAAATAGACGATAACGGTAGCGACTAATATAATCAGAATGGCAAACAGTGCGAAGATATAAATAGGAAAACCCATGTAATTGCCTCCTCTATATTCCGAAATATTCTTTGAAAATGTAGTAATAAGTTCTTGTGACATCAACAGTTTTCCCATTAGCCATTGTAAGGATGAACTTCGACGAAAGGGTAGGTGTAATTCGTTTCACCTTATTTCTTGCAATGACAACAGAGT
>NZ_ML762426.1:246274-253780 GCF_009498735.1 Gracilibacillus oryzae | reverse complement strand
AATGCGGTATAATCGGTCGGTAGCTAAATATATTGCTTCCTGTGTTTGTACCTCAACTTCATGACCGTATGATTCGATACAAACAATATCCTCTGCCGGTAAAATGATCCGCGCATTTGTTCCTTTTTCTCTCACAGTCAGATTATCACTGTAGCTGTTGGCTTCACTTAATACCAAATCAGCAGTATCATCTATTTCCATTCCTCGTTCTTCGAGTGCGGATTTGACTTCATCATAACGCTCATTACTAATGTCAAGTTTGATTTTCAAATTGCAGCCTCCTTTCGTTCATCGCAATACAACGCTATGTTTCAAAAGTAGTGTAACAATCGGATTTTTGCATTTCAATATAAGAGGAATACTTTACAGATATAAGCACATAAATTACACAACATTGTTGAATTATATAAAAAAAGGAACCTCCAAATAAATGGAAGTTCTATTTCGTATTATGGTCTTCTTCAACTCTGGCACCCGTTACAATTTAAGTAGAACCTTTCTAAATATAATTTTATTTAACTAATCAACAGCAAACTCGGCTGTCAAATGATGCTCATCATAGTCTCCTGGCTCTCTAACATCTAGTATACCTTTCACAATACGGTATTCTCCACTATCCAGCCTTCCATAGAGCCACTCCCAATCGACTGTCCAATCACTAGCATTTGATGAATCTAATTCATATCCAGGTTCATTAAAGCCATAGGAAGTTCCTGGGACAAAGGGAACTTGATACCATGTTCCCTCTATCTTTTTTTCCAGCAAAAAATCTTCGCTATATATACACCGTTTGTCGGAGGTATTCTCAAACGTTACGGTTAATCCTGTAGAAGATACCGTTCCCTCCTTTACAATCATGGTTACTCCATCTAAGTTATTGACACTTTCATATATAGTGGGGTCCCAATCTTTTGTTTCGACAACTTGGTCTGAACCACAAGCAGACAAAAGTGTAATACATATTGCTATAAAAAAAAACGAACACAAAAATCTCTTCAAGTAATCACCCCTTTAAGTTAGACTTAAGATTCCTTTATAAGGTTTCATAATTCAACTTATTGAAAAGAACTGCCAAGTTACTTTGCCACATGGGGACGGATCTAGCGTTTCATTCCCAACTGAATTCTTGCTATTGCTGTTTTCTGTATGAATGGATACAAATACAGTTCGCATTCATGTAAAAGGTTATCTAACATATCATCATGAAAAGGCTGTCAATTTGAAAGCTGTCAAGTTTACCCCATCGGATTCCTGATGCAGACTATCCCGTAGGAAGTCTGGTTTCTGACGGGAATTCCTTGAGAAAACCATAAAAAATTTTCTTTATTCAGCTTCTTGCTTTTACTGTCTAAATTTCCTCTGGGGACAGTTCTGAATGAAGCACGAGAGCCGTCCCCGTATTTCCTACAACGGATTTTCCTATCAAATCTTTTCAGGCAAGAGGAAGTTTTGATAGGTTGAACTGGTTTTCCTATCAAATCTCTTCGGGCGGATGGGGGTTTTGATAGGTTGAACTGGTTTTCCTATCAAACCTCTTCGGGTGAGTGGGGGTTTTGATAGGTTGAGCGGGTTTTCCTATCAAATCTCTTTGGGCGAGTGGGAGTTTTGATAGGTTGATGAGCTTTACCTATCAAAACTATGTGGGCGTTCGAGTGTTTTGATAGGTTGATGACTCTTTAACATCATTACTTCATGCTCCAGCCTGATGTTTTGATGCTATGTTCCCTTCTTAACTGCATAACTCCCGAATCCACCCTAGGTTTTGATGCTATGATCCTTTCTTAACTGCATAACTCACAGATCCAACCTAGGTTTTGATGCTATAATCCGTTCTTAACTGCATAACTCACGGCCCTCCTGATTTTTTGATCTTGCACCAGAGGGACGGATCTAGCGTTTCATTCCCTAGTAAAAGTTATCTAAAAAATCATCATAAAAAGGCTGTCCATATGAAAGCTGTCAAGTTTCCCCATCGGTATCCTGATGCATACTATCCCGTGGGAAGTCTGGTTTCTGACGGTAATTCCTTGAGAGAACCATAAAAAATTTATCTTTATTCAGCCTCTTGCTTTTACTGTCTAAATTCCCTCTGGGGACAGTTTTGAATGAAGCACGAGTACCTTCCCCGTCCGTATTTATTTTTTGTCCGTTTCTATTGCTGGATTAATTATTGCTTTTGTCATCTTATGGAGAGGGAAGACGTTTAGAAATTACAAGTCTGACTATTAATTTACCTTCAGGAAATGACCACTTTTAGATTTTACAGATATATTCCATTCAATTCTTCAAAAAGGACTTATCAAAATACTCCATCACTAGTATGACTAGCCCCAAAATCGACAATAACAATCCTGCAACAAATGGGAAACCTAAGAATAAACTATCAACTACATCATTCCCATATTGCTCTGCCCCAAAAATTGCATACCACAACTTTGAACCAGACCAACTAGTTATGCTGGGAGTATATATTACTGCCGCCACAATTATAGTTAATGTAGTAAATAATCCTCCAAACATTAAAAAACCGCCAATTACTGTCCTTTTCATTCTATCGCCTCCAATTTATAAAACAAAATAAGCCACTCTGACTCACACTATTTCATAAAAACCCGTTAGATTATCAAAAATATATCTTGCATGACCAATTATCTAATCAATTTCTATCTCCCAATCATATTTTATGAATTTGCACCATGGGGACGGATCTAGCGTTTCATTCCCAACTACATTCTTGCTATTCTGTTTTCATGAATGGATACAAATACGGTTCCCATTCATGTAAAAGGTTATCTAAAATTTTATCATAAAAAAGCTGTTATTATGAAAGCAGTCAAGTTTCCCCATCGGGTTTCTGATGCATACTATCCCGTGGGAAGTCTAGTTTCTGACGGTAATTCCTTTTGAAATCCATAATTAATTAATCTTTATTCAGCCTCCTGCTTTTACTGTCTAAATTTCCTCTGGGGACAGTTCTGAATGAAGCACGGGAACCGTCCCCGTATTTCCCTTAAGCGTCACAACCAACTCTATAATGCTGCCATTCATAAGGGAGTAGTGCCTGATACTTCATCTGTAAAAATCGATCATCGATTAAGGCGATCACGCCAGTGTCAGAATCTGAACGAATAAGTCGTCCACCAGCTTGCAATACTTTATTCATTCCCGGATACACATAAGCATAATCAAAGCCATTTTTTCCTACCGATTGAAAATAGTCCTTTATAATGTTTCTTTCCAAGCCAATTTGCGGCATGCCAACCCCTACTACGATCACACCTTGTAACCTGTCTCCTTTTAAGTCCACACCTTCAGAAAAAATCCCGCCGAGTACAACAAAACCTACCAATCTTTCAGCACGATCAGACTTAAACTCTGCCAGAAAGTCTTCTCTTTCTGTTTCTGCCATTCCAACATCCTGAATAATGGTAGACACATTGGGATAAGACTCGGTAAATTGCTCATACGCATTTCTCATATACTGATAAGACGGAAAGAAGATTAAGAAATTTCCATCCTTCTTATCTATGACATCTTTGAAAAAGTGTATCATAGGCTCCATTGTCTTTTCACGATCACGATATCTCGTCGATAAGGCTTGAATGATAACCTCTGTGTTCTCTCTCACAAAAGGGGATGGAATCGAGATAACATAATCAGCAGATTGTCCGCCAAGTAAATCTTTATAATAATCGGCAGGTATTAACGTTGCTGAAAAGAATACCCTTGCCCTAAATCCTTTTCCCATTTTCAAAATTTGCTCTGATGGATCAAGGCAAAATAATTTCATCCTCACTTCACTTTTATGAATGTCCACATACGTTAGAAACTGCTCATTGTACAATTTAGCAATTTTCACAAAAGTTTGAGCAGCAAAATAAGTTTCCAGTAACAATTCATTTTCCAACTTTAACAGTTCTATTTCAGCTTCCATGATGAATGATTCTAGTAATTCTACTAGTTCTTCATCTAAGCCTTTTCGCAAATATTCTTCAGACTTCTTAACTTGTAATAAATGGTCATTAATAGCTTTAGCCTCTGTCGCAAGCCGGTTATTTTTAAATTCTCTTTTCAGCTGCAAAAAGTTTGATTTATTAATCGCAGCAGAATACATTTCTCTCGCACGATCTACTAAGTTATGTGCCTCATCCACTAGTATAGTTGTTTTCTTTTTCTGATCTTCCATCAACCGCTTCAGCGATACTCTCGGGTCAAAAATATAATTATAATCACAAATGACAGCATCCACAGCATAAGCAAGCTCGAGTGAAAATTCAAAAGGACAAACGCGGTGTTTTCTGGCGTAATGTTCAATTACGCTCCTCCCTATCATCTTTTCCTGTTCCAAAATATCAATTACCGCCCCATTTAACCGGTCATAAAACCCCTCTGCAAAAGGACATTTTTCACTTGTACAAATCGTTTCCTCTTGAAAACAAATTTTATCCTTGGCAGTTATTGTAAGGACTTTAATATCGAGACCATGATCAATCAATAGTTGAAATGCTTCTTCTGCAGCTGTTCTTGTGATTGTCTTTGCAGTTAAATAAAAAAGCTTCTCCAGCTTACCTTCGCCAATTGCTTTGACAGCAGGAAAAATAGTAGAGATGGTTTTACCTATCCCAGTCGAAGCACTTGCGAATAATGTTTTTTTGTCATCTATAGTTTTGTACACGGCACCTGCAAGTTTACGTTGACCTTCACGATAGGTCTCAAATGGAAATGCCAGTGTCTTACTCGTTTTATTTCGCTTTTGTTTGTGCTTTATCTTCACTCTTAAAAATGAAGCATATTCCTCAATGACTCCATACACAAAGGTTTCCATTTCCTCATATGTCATCACACGGCGAAATTGTTTCTGTTCCATCGTTTTCACCTGTATATACGTAAGTTGAATCGTCACCTTCGTTAAATTATGGTCTCCGGCATAAATATAACCGTAAAAAATAGCCTGCGCCCAGTGGACTGGATGTGTATCTTCCTGAACATCATCCAATAAATGAACAGTCGACTTTATTTCATCTATTGTCACAGATTCTTCGTCTTTCAGTAATCCATCACAACGTCCATCCACTCGAACAACGAAATCTTCATAAGGAATTTCTGCTTCCACAAACACTTCCTTCTGATCTTGATCCCGATAGCTTTTTTGGATTAATTGATGGATTCTAGTTCCTTCATTCATCGCACGAGACGTGCGGAATCCAGTCTCAATACTGCCACTGCGAAACACGTATTCTACTAAATTTCTTACTGATATTTTCACTGCATTTGTCATCATATCACCTAAAATAATTATCAATTGCGATGGACCAATAGTCAAATTTTTTAAAATTCCATTTTGGAAAAAACAGGAGCAACTCCTAATTAGGAAGAAAAAAGAGATCCCTAATTTGCAGAAGTCCGTTTATTACTAATCGGCTTATTCAACTAACACGATCCGTTAGTGAAATGCACCACGGGGACGGATCTAGCGTTTCATTCCCAACTGCATTCTTGCTATTGCTGTTTTCATGAATGGATACAAATACGGTTCCCATTCATGTAAAAGGTTATCTAAAATATCATCATAAAAAGGCTGTCAATATGAGCGCTGTCAAGTTTCCCCATCGGGTTTCTGATGCATACTATCCCGTGGGAAGTCTGGTTTCTGACGGTAATTCCTTGAGAAAACCATAATAAATTTATCTTTATTCAGCCTCTTGCATTTACTGTCTATATTTCCTCTGGGGACAGTTCTGAATGAAGCACGGGAACCGTCCCCGTATTTCCTCTTCTTCTGCCGTCAATGCAGCCAGATCAGTTGGAAACGGGAAATTACGCAAGCTACACATTGCTGCTTTTCCTTCCCAGTCTTTGAATACATCGAAAAACTCTGGAAAATATCGCTGAAGGTTATTTTGTATACGTCCTTCTATGATCATCAGCTGTTTCGATAGTTGATCTCTAACTTTGACGCCTTCTCTTAGTTCGGCATAAATTCCTTCTAAGAGGTTCGGTACGGAGTATCTCCCATCTTTGATCAGCTGTGAAATCACCCTTGCATCCTTTGTGTCGTTTTTCGTTGGTGAATTATCATCCAGTTCTTTGGACTTTTTTACATGCATCGGATTGACGATCACAAAATCATAGCCTCTATCTTTTAGGTAATAAGCTAGGCTTAACCAATAATGGCCAGTCGGTTCTACACCAAAGATGACATGGTCTTTCTCCTGTTTCTTTTGGTGTTGGACCACCCATTCCAATAACCTTTCAAATCCATGTTCTCGATTTTCAAAGATCCATCGCTTTCCAAACTCTATTCCTCGATCATCCTGTGCTCTTGCCACGTGTTTTTCTTTCGCAATATCGATACCTACTATCAATGTGGATGGTGTGATTTGCGAAATCTTTTCGTTTTGCGTATAATTCATCTTGAGTCCTCCTTGGGTATTAATTAAGGGTCCTTTTTCGTTGCAACGATCGGACACCTCGTATCATACCAAGGAGGCTTTTTGTATTCAAACCTCAAATTTCTTCATTACAGGAATGCTCCTATAATTTTAAAAAAATCAGTGAATATCATTTTATATCATGTTACATTCGATAAGTACTGAAAAACCATAAGAGGAGAATGATTATGGAAATGAAAATCGAAACAATACCAACATCAAGAATCGCATATATACGCAAAGTCGGGCCATATGGATCTGCCAATAAACAAACAATGGAAAATCTGAAGAAATGGGCAGCTGAGAGAAATCTCCTTTCAACGGCAACTATATTCGGCATGGCACAGGACAATCCTGAGACAACGCCACCAGAAGAATGCCGCTATGATGCCTGTATTGTCCTTACAGATAAAGAACCTGTTGATCATCAGGTTTCAGAGGGGGTACTTAATGGCGGGACCTATCTGGTATGCAAAGTAGAGCATACGACTAAAGCTGTTCAGCAAGCATGGGCAGACATTATCCCATTTGCAGCAAAAAATAATTACCAAATTGAGCAGAAGCCGATTTTAGAAAGATATACTGCTGAAATGATCAGAAATGAATTTTGTGAATTGTGTGTCCCGGTTTCTCTCTAAAGAATTGCCAGAACGAGCGATTAGTCTGCTTGTTCTGGCTGTAGTTATCTTGCAAAAATCTTCTCAATTGTCTTTCTGTCATAATCTAAGATCCAATCATTATATTTTTCATAGATTTCCATCGTTATCTTCTACTTTTCCGCTTTATCTCCGGATTAACGGGAAATCCGCTGGCTTCTTCTCCTACTTTTCCAGTTTATCTCCGGATTAACGGGAAATCTACTGGCATCCTCTCCTACTTTTCCAGTTTATCTCGACATTAACAGGAAATCTACTGGCTTACCCTCCTACTTTTCCAGTTTATCTCCGGATTAACGGGAAATCTACTGGCTTACCCTCCTACTTTTCCAGTTTATCTCCGGATTAACAGGAAATCTACTGGTTTCCTCTCCTACTTTTCCAGTTTATCTCCGGATTAACAGGAAATCTGCTGGCTT
>NZ_ML762426.1:198954-246174 GCF_009498735.1 Gracilibacillus oryzae | reverse complement strand
CTTCTCCTACTTTTCCTCTTTATCTCCGGATTAACAGGAAATCCGCTGGCTTCTTCTCCTACTTTTCCTGTTTATCTCCGGATTAACAGGAAATCTGCTGGCTTCTTCTCCTACTTTTCCTCTTTATCTCCGGATTAACAGGAAATCCGCTGGCTTCTTCTCCTACTTTTCCTGTTTATCTTCAGATTAGCAGGAGCCAGTCCATCTTTCCTTATAACAAAAAGAACAAGCCTTAACAGCTTGCTCTTTTTTTAATATAATTTTTAATAATCATAAATTGTCAACAGAACTTGAACTGCCTCAGCACGTGTAGTTGTTTCATTTGGCATAAAATAGCCACCGTCACGACCATGCAGTAAGCCGGCATCACTAGCAGCGCCGATAGAAGGTGCAGCCCATGCTGGAATATCCTCTGCGTCTTTATAATCTGGTTCGATCCATTCAGAAACATCCAAATCAAGGGTAGCAGCTAAAATTGTCGCAAGTTCGTTGCGGCGAAGAGATTGTTCAGGACGGAAAGTACCATCATCATAGCCTGAAAGAATTCCTTCTCCCATCAAAGCAATGACTGCATCTCTTGCCCATGGACCAATGCTGTTATAATCTGCTGGCAACTCTACATTTCCAGGATTAGTATCATACTGTTGTATTGCTTGCAGCATAACCGCAAACTCATCACGGGACACCTTGTTATCTGCACGGAATGTTCCATCGCCATAACCTTGAATCATTCCCAGTTCTACCGCACGACCGATTTTTGCTTCCGCCCAATGGCCATCAATATCTGTAAATTCAGCAGTTGGTACGGCTGGTTCCTCTTCAACCGGCTCTTCCTCCACTGGTACTTCCTCTGCTGGCTTTTCCTCAGTAACAACAAGACTTAGCTCCTTATTCAACTCATAAAACTCCGATTCTGCCTGTGAGTCCGCCACTTTAATACTTTTTAATGTCATTTCACTTCCATCGGTTTCCTTCAAAGCTTTAAACACAATCTTAATCAGCTCAAGGTCCCCGTTATCTCCACTTACTTCTCCAATTTTTGTACCTAACAATATTTGTTGATTTCCGTTCTCTCCCTCAATATGAAACATCTGATCAGATAAGCTGCTGTCTGCCTCTACAAATTGGAAGTATTGTGGATCATATTCAAGCAAAATCTCGTATCCGTAAATATCGTCCAAGTCCTGGCCATTAATCTCAACAGTAAATTCCTCGTCAATAATAACTTCTTCTGCATCTGTTTTCCAATCAAATGATGCAGCCGCTGAGACTGACCCAAATGGCAGAATGAAAAGCAGAAGAAAGCTGAATAGTATCGATGAGAATATAGATTTTTGTTTCACAATAAACGCTCCTTTCCAACTAAGAAATAAACGGGAGGGAGGCTATTACAGCCGCTCCCGTTCTGAATCAATCTTTCAGGATATGACGGGCCATATGCACAAGATCTTCTAACCCAATTTCTCCATCGTCGTTAAAATCAAGTTCTTCATATTCTTCCCAATCTGGATGATCCCTTGTAATACCATAAGTGTTCGATACTTCATCCAAATCACCTACCGTATATTCTGGTTCTTCTTCAGGCTCATTTGGCTCAGGGTCACTAGGCTGGTTCGATCCTCCATCATTATTATCATCATCGTCTTCATCAGGGCGTGAAGGATTTGCTGCATTCCGATATTCGTGAATTGCTTCTGTAAGCTTGTTAACCGCCTGATTTAATTCTTCGTTTGTTGCAGTGCTGTCATCTGCTACAAGCTGTGCTGCTTTGATTGCTTCCATCAGTTTCTCTTTCGATCCTTGTTCATACTCTCCAGGATCATTTCCTTCTTGGGTGTTGTCATGCAACCTGAGTGCTTCTGCAATTAAATCGTTTATTTCCGCTTTATCGTCAACTTGAATGGTAACTGCGAAAGTCATACCTGGTATACGGACTTCTTCCCCATTCTCATTTTCCATCAGCACATCATCCAAGTTAATTTCCGTAATGCCTGATTCAGCTGTTTCATTCGCACGGAAAGTTAACTTTTGTAATGCTTCATTTAAGGCCTCTGCATCTTCTGACTGATCTACAGCGACAAATTGGATTTCACCAGGTGTATGCTCGTGAGATAAGATGCTGAATCCTTCCTTCTCTGCTGTTTCTGCAAAACCTTCAAAGGTAAGTTGCGCTTCGTCATAATGAATCGTAACATGCTGAGCAGGAAGCTGCCCGTTTATCCCTTTTAGTCCATAAAGTAAAGTGAGTTCATCCCCAGCTTGGACTTGATCAGGACCTGTAAACTGTGCTGTCACATCAGAAGGTTCCTCTTCACTACCATCTTCTGTTACATGAATCACTGCGTCTGCGAAAACTTCTGGATTCGCCGTGCTTGTTGCTCTTACTGTTGCATCTCCCATTGCAAGTGCTGTAACTTCTCCGTCTGCATTGATACTCACTACAGAAGGCTGGTCAACAACACTCCACTCTACTCCCTTATCTGTAGTATTTTCAGGTAAAATAGTTGCTAAAATCTGTTCACTTTCTCCTACTGTTAAATCTAATGAATTTTTATTAAGTTTGATAGATTCTGGCTCTGTTGGTTCTTCTACACCAGTATCCTCTGTTACGCGAATCACTGCCTCCGCATATACTTCTGGATTCGCTTTGAGTGCCACTCTCACTGTTGCTTCACCTACTGCAAGTGCCTTAACCATCCCATCTTGAGATACACTTACCACTGGAGACTCGCCAACTATGCTCCAATCTACTTCTTTGTCTGCAGCATCTTCCGCTGAAATTGTGGCCTCTAACTGTTCACTTTCACCTACAAGTAAATCTACTTCTGTTTTGTTAAGAGTAATAGACGGCTCTGTTGGTTCTTCTCCCCCAGTATCCTCTGTTACGCGTATCACTGCTTCTGCATATATTTCTGGATTCCCTTTGAGTGCCACTCTCACTGTTGCTTCACCTGTCGTAAGTGCCTCTATCATTCCATCTTGAGATACACTTACCACTGGAGATTCACCAACAACGCTCCACTCTACTTCTTTGTCAGTATCATTTTCCGGTAAAACTGTTACTAATATCTGTTCACTTTCTCCTACGAGTAAATCTACTTCTGTTTTGTTAAGAGTAATAGAAGGCTCTGTTGGTTCTTCTCCGCCAGTATCTTCTGTTACGCGAATCACTGCTTCTGCAAAAATGTCTGGATTCGTTTGGCTTGTGACTCTCACTGTCGCTTCCCCAGCAGCAAGGGCTGTAATCTTTCCTTCAGCAGAAACACTTACCACTGGCGATTCATCAATAACACTCCACTCTACACTCTTTTCCGAAGCATCTTCCGGTAAAACTGTTGCCTCAAGTTGTTCGCTCTCGCCTACTGCTAACTCTACTTCTGTTTTATTAAGTGTAATAGAATCTGGTAAAACTTCTTCATCAGCATGCGGCTTATCAAGTGGTGTTAGGTTAAATTCATCCACTGTTCTGCCACCAACTGTTTTTGTTATAACATGAAGATTTTCTCCATTCACTTCTACAGACGAGTACATTTGAGTATTCTCGTCATCGACAATCTTTTGCCAAGGATATTCTGTAAGACCATAGAATTTATTTCCTGTCGCACCAGGCGTCATATAAGTAGTACCTTCTCCTTCGGCAACCTGCTGGCCACCTTTCATTGGATGGGACCTTAAATAGATATGATCATGGCCATTCAGAACAAGATCAACCCCAAACTCATCAAAGACAGGTACCCAGTGTTCCTGTACAGCTTCTGTTACATAAGTACTGCCATATGGGCTGCGGTGGAATACGGCTACTGTCCAATCCTTATCACTTTGAGCAAGGTCATTGCGCAGCCATTCACCCTGTGCTGCATAATCATATTCACTGTTTAAGAAAACAAAATGAATGTTGTTATAATTAAATGAATAAACTGTTCCGTCCAACGCTTCATTAGGAGCACTTGTACTGGGATTGTTGTAGTGTGCCAAATAATCTTCATTCATCCGAGTTCCTGTCACTTCATGATTCCCTACAACCGTTTGAACCGTTGTGTGAAGCAAATGTTCCTGTGCTGTTTCAAACCACCAGTTCCATTGCTGTTCGTTATGGCCATGGTCGACCATATCGCCCATATGAAGAATGAATTCACTGTCCGGATTATTGTTCATCGCTTGGTCCAACGTATTTCCCCATAATTGGAAAGTTTCCAGTGAACCAGCCTGTGAATCACCAAACACCAAGAATTTTGTTTCATTACCAGCAGCAGGTGCTGTTGTAAATGTACCTGTCTGACTGTAATACCCTTCTCCATCTCCTACTCTGTACGTGTAAGAAGTTCCTGATTCCAGACCGTCCACACTTGCTTTATGAACACGGATCGTTCCACCTAATGTTGTATTGTACGAATAGTTGGATCCTCGATACATTATTACATTTTCTGCATCAAAACTAGTAAACTCTTCTGTTTTCACAACTTCTACAACAGTATTATCAATCTCAGGGTGAGTATTCCAGTTGAATTTTCTCTCCGTTGCAGGTTCCACACCCATCGCAACACTAATATTGTATGGTTCCATATTTCCCGAAAGTTCAGAAATCTCAAACTCTTGCAATTGACTGTGACGGATGCCTTCCACTGCCTGAATACTGTGTGTTGTTACTTCTTGCGTTAATAACGCTGTTTGCAGCAATCCGTTCTCATCAGTTACTACACTTTCATCACCAACACGCTCACCGTTCGCATACAAAGCTGCACCAGCAACAGGCTGTCCTTGTTCATCCTTCACTGTAAAAGTTGTCGTCTGCCCTTGTGCATATTGGTTATCCCACTCGAGGCTAAGCTCATGGCCAATTTGTGATGCAAGATTTTCACCTGCATAGCTTTGCGGTTCGGAACCTCCGACTTGCAGCATATCTCCAGAAACGAACTGAATCTGATTTGTTCCTGCAGCCGCACCTTTAACCGTATAGTGAATCTGTGCAAGTATATCTTCATCTGTTAAACTCTGATTCTCCAGGTTTTCAAACATAACCTTAACTAGCCCATTCTGATCCATTTCGCTGCTTACTTGACCTTCTGCAAGCAAAGAATGCGGTGAAACTGACCAATTTTCCGTTTGATTCGGATCAAATTGGAAAGCTAAATGACCACCACTCAATCTTTCAACCTGATTTGCTGTAATGTCGACAGTATAAGTATGGCCCGCATACACATTTTCTGGAGTAGTGTAACTAAATTTTGATGAGCCGGTATCGACATTAAACTGCCATTCATGAATGGTCTCATTCTCAGACATGTCGCGTACCGCAAGCTTAACATGGTGAATACCGTCACTCAGGCTCTCCTCTGGTGTATAGCTGATTTGTCCATTAAGTGGATACAATGCAGGCTCCACTTGTTCACCATCCACATACATCCGGATTTTATCAGGATTGATTAAAGTATTGGCAGGATGCAGCTCTGGATCATAATGCGCGTCCTCGGCAAATACCTGAATTGTTGGCATATTTGTATCAATCGTTTCGTTGGCAGCTGGATAAATATCACGGATAACCGGCGGCTCACGGTCTTCTTCCACTTCCCCGTACATTACGCGAATATCATCAACATACAAAGTTCCAGCTGTTTTATTATTATTACTTGTTTCCATGTAACGAACTGGCATATCAATCGACAGTGGCAATGGACGGCCTTGCGGAATGCTCGCCTCAACATATCGCCAGCCAACCCAGTCTACTCCTGGATTGCTGCCAGTTAAATTCACCGGAACGGCGTTGTTATCACCATCACGTAACTGAGCGCGCAACCAGTGTCCTTGGCCATCACCATAGACCCACATACCTAACTTTGTCGGGTAACCTGGAATCTCTAGTCGATTGCTAGTTCCTCTTACTGTCAAGTAGGCTCCCGATGTTCCTGTTTTCCCTCTAAAATCATAGTCAAGACGCAGGGAATGATCACCTGAACGGACGTAATCCGGATTCGATTCCAATCCAGCGTTTACGGATGCATATGCCGCCCCAGACTGAGTGTAATAACGATCAGTAAATACAAATTCTTCTTTAAAACCATCAAAATCTTCCACTGCCACTGGCGGCATCCCAACATTAATGCTCATTTCAGTCACAATATCGCCATAGCTTACAATAATTTTTCCCTCTACTGCATCTTGCTCAGTAGCTGTAAAAACACCTGCGTCAGTTATCGAACCTATATCCCCTTCAACCTTCCAGTCAAACTGGCCTGCATCCGACTGAATGACTTGTCCATTTCTTAATGCAGTAACATCCAATTTAACTGACTCACCAGGCATAACTGCCATTTCCGCTGTTTCCAACTGTAAATCTGTTAATTGGTCGACAACTTCAACAGTTGCCACTCCATCGTTTACATTTGCTGATGATACGCGAATTTCTCCTGCAGCTGACTTGTCAGTTGCTGTAAACTGCCCGTTTGCTATAGAACCAAGTCCTTCAGCAACACTCCAGTTTAACTCTCCATCAAATGAAACAGCATGTCCATTACTGTCAACAGCAGATGCTTCTAACGGAAGACTTGATCCAGCTAAAATCCGCTCAAATGAAGGGTCAATGACCAACTTTTCCGCTACATTTGTTTCCTGCGCTGTACTAACGAGCAGCAATCCGTTCGCATTACTACGTTCCCCGCCATCTGAACCGCTGTTTAACATTTGCACAGATGTATCACCAGGCATTCTTCCAATAAAAGTTGACGATCCACCGCCATCTAAATTAATCGCATTTTCGACACCTAAATCCTTCATTACTTGCGCAAGATCTCCAAGTCCTAATCCTTCACTAAATCCAGGCTGACGTCCATCCACTTCGAACATAACAATGGACCCATCTGCTTTCGTACCGATTGCACTGCGGGGGTGTACCCCATTGGTTGCATCTGTGTTTGCCACACCATCTTCAACAAGCATGGCAGAACCACCGATTGCTGTCACTACTTCATCCCATGGAGCTTCAAATTGAAAACTTGCTTCGATCTGGTCTCCAGCTTTTAGGCCTGCTAAGGCGTTTCTTGCTGTGCCGCTAGCAGACAATACAGCATGTCCTTCAACAAGTTTCGTATTCCCTTGATCTTTCTTAACTTCCACAACTTCCATTACCAAAGTTTCGCCACTTTTCACGTTACCTGATACGATTTTTACAATAACTTCATCTCCACTGCCATTCGTTTGGGTAGAAGTGAAATATTTATCCGTATACAAGACAAGCTGATTATCTCCACGCGAACGATTGATATGGTTAATTTTGTGTGTTTGACCGTTAATCAGCAATTCCTTTGTCAGATGCTTATTCGGTTGTCCATATACACTTCTTCCATCTTCTGTAATCCCAAATGCATAGCGGTTATCAGAGTTTGCTGTGTTCCAGATTTCGCCATTATTGATAAACATCCCATTTGGTATACCTGTTGCCACTTCATAAAAATCACCATTAATCCCAGAGATAACACGATTGCCCGGTGCATCAACATTTTCTGCCATGCCGGTCAATTGTTGAAAACCACGCACTTTTCCCTTGCTCGTCCCTCCCTGCAATTCTAGATGTTCATTTGCAGGGTCAAACTCCACCATGTGCATTTTCTGTAATCCATGCTCTGTTTCCATATTACGCCACGAATAATTCACATCAGGAACCAGTTCCACCTGTCGTGTGTCCAAGACTGTGCCATACTCCGTTTCCGGAAGTGGAGCGGCAGCGATTTGGCCAAAAGAAGAAAACACTAGTGCAAAAATAAGAAGTATGTATAGTGCCTTTCCCTTTTTCCTCTTGTTCCTCCCAACCTTGGTTAGTTTAAGATCCATCTTCTAACCTCCTAAAATATAAATTAAGATTTAACTTAGTAAATCCCACCTTCTATTCTAAGAAGCTATTATTAAGTAGAACCTGTTTTTATATAAACATTTTGTAAATATTTACCCTATTTGTGACTAAATGGGTATTATTATATAGGAATTAATACACAACATCGAAAACTATTCGTGAGTTAAAGTAATAAATACCTACTACTCAGATAGAATGAAGGTTGCCAGAACAATTAATAGAGTGATTTTGCAGGAATACACGCTCGCTGATAGATTTGAACTAACAAAAAAGAGAAAAGGCCTCTGGAGGGCATTTCCTCTTCCCATTTTGATTCTCAACACATAATCTCTACTATTCGTATTTACCTAGAAAAAATTCATTAGACAATACCAGTTGCTACTTTTGTAAAGAATTTGTGTAGAAAATCAAAAAAGATTTACATATATTATCATTTTTTGTATCATGAAATTAAAAATTAAGGATGTTATGTATGAAGAGATTTTTTGATAAGTATTTCTTTGTCATTTCCAGCATATATTTTTATATTATCTTTTTGTTAACACTGTTTTTAATGAACTTGAGAAATGACTTTAGTACATACTTAATTATAGTGAATATAATAGGTTTTGTCTGGGGAACTTTTTCTCTGGTTCGGTATATAAAAAGCAGAAACCAAGCGCGACAGCTTGAGCATAAAGCGGAATGATAGGTATGTGTAAGATAGTTCAACCATGATATTTTCAAATGTTTATAAAATCATCGACCGATATATCTCTCCTATAATCCCATCCAATTGATGCACGCCTAATTCCGCATTTGTCATGATGACAGCACCTTTACCAGAGTGCGGATATGCAGCCAGCATTGATTGGAAGCCTGCTCCCCACCCCATTGAGGTAATCTCTAATTTGGTCTCGTCTTTCTCTAAAAAAACACCTAAACCAGTCCAGCTTTTGCCGAATGGAGGTGTGATGATTTCTTGCGTCAATTCTGCTGAAATGCCAATTTTGCTTTCGCCATTCAGAGCATCCATGAGCTCGACAACTAATGACGCTAAATCCAATGAAGTCGTCCATAATCCCGAAGCCGCTGGATTAGGGTAGAGAGGGTATTTTCCATCAATCTTTTCCCCATTTTTATTATGACCACAAGCCAGATCTCCATCATCCACTTTAGACAGGCTCAGATGACTGTTCTCCATAACCAATGGCTTAAATATAAGCTCATCTGCCACTTGATCAAACGGCTTTTTCGTGACATCTTCAATCAATTGCTGGATAATACAAAAGCCAGCATCACTATAATGAAATTCACTCTCCGGTTCACACTGTACTTCCATCGGAACTTTACAATAAACCGTTTTTCCCTCTAACAATTCAATCATGGAAGGAATGCCAGCATCTGGTTGTAAGCGAGAAAAGCTCCCTTCAGGATCCTTGATTCCAGATTGGTGGCACAGCAGGCTTCTTAATGTAACTTTCTTATGTATGGTGAATTCATTTTCAGGCACTTTCCATGTTACAAGCTTTTCGTTAACATTTTCATCTAAATCAAGCATTCCATCCTCTGTCAGCTTCACAGCAAGCAGTCCCGTTAGAAATTTGCTAATGGAGCACGCACTGAAGATCGAATGGTCCTTTACAGTTCTCTCACTTTCCACTTCCAGCAATCCATAATTTCTGTTCCGCTGATCTGACCATTTTCAATGAATGCCATACATATCCCTTTTACACGATAATGCTTCATTCTTTCTTCTATATCAATATTTTTCAGTCTCATATTATGCTCCCTCATCAACTTATTTATTTTTATTATAACAAGAATATATGTTCGTGTTATGTTTTTTTTAATAAGTTTTCGGAAATTAATTAGATCTTTTTACTAAAAGGTAAACCTACTGTTCTAAAATCCTTTTCAACTGGCTAGTTTGTTCCTCTGTTAAAATGGAGTATGTTGAACCACCATCAAATAATAATACTTTTAATTAGAAATGCTCCCTTCTTATGTTTTAATTCGTGATAAATCAACACCGTTTTTATTATTTCTCTTATAATATAGTGCTTTAATGCCAACATAACCAATTGGTGACAGAATTAAAGCCAAACCTAATGAATAGAGAATATTAAATAAAATAACTCCATCCCAATTAACATTTTGTCTATTGTAAATTTCAGCTTCTATTAAAGTTTGCAAGGTAAAAGCCAGACCAATAATTAGAAATAAAATCAAGAAACTAATTAGCCAGAATTTCCACTTATTTGACTTGGAGATTTGATATTTCATAACTTTCTTATCTTTTAATGACCGTCATAATATTTCATCTATTGCACCAAAGAAAAAGGCAACTGTTGTAGCTCCAACAAAAAACATTACTAAAAATTCGCCCTCGCTGGGATCGCCTAATAATGTGAATAGAAACGCAAATATGATTCCGAACAGTACATGAATAACCATCGCCAATAAAACTCTTCTAGCTCCTGAAAACCGCTTAGTAACAAAGTCAGAAAAGAATGTTACTGGTACACCATAAAACAAAATAAATGGAGAAAAAACCATACTTGAAAATAAAACCACTTGAAACAGATCCGCACCAATTTCACCAAATATAAAGATTGATAGAATGGTCATAGAAATAAAAGTAGCGAGTATAGTAGTCATCGTTTTCCTTATAATCACAAAATCACCCCTCTGTCTATTCAGGTAAATATACTGCCGTGACTGACCGTCAAAAAATGAAACAGTAAACGCTAACATTGTCACGCATTTTACTCGAAATTATCTTCAAATTTGAACTGGCAAACTAGCACCCGAAATACTCTATTTTCTTTATTTATCTTTTTAAGGTTATAAGTTTTGACATAACAAAATGGACCACTGCGATGGTAAGGAGTACATCTCTATACGCTTGATCTGTTCCCCCTAATAACGTAACAACAATAAAGAAAAATCCAAACGATATGATAAGTAATGCTAAAACATAATATTCAAGTTTTAATTCCAATCTTTTACCCCCTAAGATTTGAAGCAGTCGAGATTTTAATAGTTACCTCTAAGCAGCAATCCTGCCCAAAGAAATGGATCCAATTTTATTATGATTCATAACCATAAAATATACACGGACACACCAAAAGTAAAAATTGTAGAAATTAGTAAAATTGTGAAATGTTCTTTCTTCTTGGTAACTGACATTTCAACAAGCTGAACAGTATTAGATAATCCCAAGCAAAACAACATACCAAAAATTAATAATTTGGGGAAATCATTTGAAGGATTCGAACTTACCAGCCCTGAAACAGAAATAAATAAAATTCTGATAGCAAAGTAAATGGCAAATGCACTTATAATAAGCTTAAGAAATAAAAATATCTTATTACTTTCTCTATACTTTTCCTTAATCCTGCTTAACATTTTCATTTCACCTCAATCCCAATTTAATGAAATTGCCATTTTGCATACCATTATACACACTTTACTTTACATACTAATCTATCAAACTAAGTATAAGTAATACAGATCATCAAGTATCCGGGCATAAATGTCCACTATTCGTACTATAAAAATACAAAATTACTATGGAAGAAATGCTAGTTTATTATTATACGGTTCTGTTCACTTTATAAAAAACGTACAACTTAATTTATATAATCTAATATTTTCATATCCACTGCATCAATATCTCCGATCTCTTGCTTTTGATCCCATAACTGTATATCAGATGTTTCTTTATTTTCTATAAACGGCTGGAGTTTTTCTATAGTTGCAAAATAAACTGGGTTATACTTAATGTCTTCAAGGAATAAATTTTTTACTTTTAATAATCCTTTAAATTCTAATTTGGTTACACTTTGGCCAGTTTCTTCATAAAGTTCTCTTATTGCACAATCCTTTGGGGTTTCATTCGCTTCCCTTCGTCCAGCTGGCAGTTCCCATTGTTTTCTTAAAATGTTATAACATAAAAGATACTTACCATTACATTTTATTACGGCATATGAACCAGCCAATCTGTGATAATTATATATTTCAGCTTCTTCTATTAAGTGGAAATCAAGAAATTCAAAACCATTATTATTTTGTGTTTTCATTTTGTCTCCCTTTTTAATTGGATTTCATTCTTCAACCTATTCTCAAATGCCGTCCTTTCATCTCTCCCTGTCTTTCACTCATTACCAACTTTTTGATATTTCCAATATGTGACTAGCCTTATAGATTCCTTCCACTTTCGAGAATCCACATGCTATGTATAATTGTTGAGCAGCTGGATCATCAGTAGAGGATAACCTTATTGTCCTGAAATTCCCCTTTGCTTCAGCAATGATTGTGTTCAGCAATTCTTTCCCTAAACCAACACCTCTGTTCTTACGCAAAACATAAAGATGCCTTACTCGCCCTACATCGGGAAGGTTAAGATATGGATCAATATTCAAACCTCCAATTCCAACAACCTCGCCACCTATTTTAGCAACATAAAGTGACTCACCGGTTTTATCAAATTTGTTGTTACCAGATGTATATTCATCAACAAGTCTATTTATAAATTTGTAACCCTCTGATATACTGTCATCTATGAGTAAATCCAAATTATACTCCTCGAGGGATGCAACTCTTTCGATTATCAACTTAGTTTCCTCCTAATATTGCTGGCTTCAAAGTGGATTGTTATAAAAACATCGCATGTTTTCCTTCTAAAGTCCTGCCCGCTTAACTCATCATCTCCAATTCAATAATAACATAATATTCCATTTATTATATAAAAAAACCAAAACAATTGTGATTTACAACTCAAATATCCATCGAAAGCTAGTCAATAACAAGTTTCCTTAACTTAAGTTTAATGTTAAGATATTACAAAAACTTAGGGAGATGGTCAAATATGATAAAGTATCCATTCTTAGAAACAGGTGCAACAATAGGGGTAACTGCACCATCATCCGGGGTTCCAGGTGAATTACATAAATTGTTGCATTCTGCAATGAAAAGTATGGAAAAGAAAGGTTTTAACATCATCAGTGGTGAAACTGCCTGGACTCAGGATAAGGCAAAGTCTGCGTCTGCAAAAAAGCGTGCAGAAGAATTTAATGAAATGATGATTAATGATAATATTCAACTTATTATTCCTCCCTGGGGCGGAGAACTGCTTATTGAGATCCTTGAATATATTGACTTTGATAATATACAGAATAAGTGGGTGTTAGGCTATTCTGATATTAGTTTACTGTTGTTAGCAATCACATTGAAAACTGGTATTGCTACTGCTCACGGAACTAATTTGGTAGATTTAAGAGGTGAGTATTCAGATGATACGACAGCAATGTGGCAATCAGTTTTGGCTACTAAGGAACGAGAATCAATCCTCCAGCATTCATCAGATAGATATCAAAAGGAATGGCAATTTGATAAACCAACTCCTTTTATTTTCAATCTGACAGAGCAAACTTACTGGAAATCAACTGTGAGCGATAAAGTTAAATTACAAGGACGTCTACTCGGTGGATGTATTGACACAATAAGGCATTTAGCTGGTACACCATATGGGGATGTTCATAATTTTGAAGAGAGGCATATTAAAGGAGATTCTGTCATTTGGTTTCTAGAAAACTGTGAGTTATCAACAACTGATCTACGTCGATCTCTTGTCCAAATGAAATTATCTGGCTGGTTCGACAATTGCAGCGGCATTTTGTTTGGTAGAAGTTCAGCTAATACGCCTGTTACAAATTATACAGTTGAAGATGTTTATATAGACCTTTCGGAAGAGCTTCAAATTCCTGTCTTATACGATATTGATTGTGGTCACGTACCACCACAAATTACTTTTATAAACGGAGCTTATGCTGAAATCGAATTGGATAAAGGACGTGGCACTGTATTGCAAACCTTTAATTGAAAATTTTATTTGGGAAGCAGACAGGTATGCATGTTGATAAACCGCTGCATCAGTTCGTTTTACAAACAATTAATGTAAGAGGGTACGTTTGTGGTACAGATAAAGACCATTTAGTAATCAATGGCTTTTTTCTATCTCTTTTACAGAAAAATCACATCTGAAATAACGAGGATTTACGTATGCTATTGTAAAAGCCACTATCCATAATGATAGAAATTGTTGACTAATGAGTTTATTTTGTATTAAATAGAATCGATAACTTACTAGAAAGTATCTTACATATACACAAGGGGGAGATCCAGATTACTTTTGGCCCTAGAATTCTAAAAACTGGTTTAGCAGTTACATTATCGATATATATCTGTATGCTCTTTGGGATGGAGAACTATGTGTTTGCAGGCGTTGCTGCCATCCTCGCTGTCCAGCCTTCCGTTTACCGAACATGGAAGCAATTATCTGATCAAATCATCACCAATACATTAGGTGCATCGATTTCCTTGTTTTTCATTTATTTCTTTGGAGTAAATGCTATCAGTATAGGACTTGTTATTACAATAATGATTGCTGTAAACATTAAATTAAAGATGGAAAATACCATACCTTTAACACTAGTTACCATTTTAGCAATTATGAGTGCAACCGGTGGGGAAAACTATGATTTTGCTTTAGAAAGATTTCTCGTCATTTTAATCGGGACCTGCACTGCCGTGATAGTAAATATATTTATCTTTCCGCCGAAATACAAAAAGAAATTTATTCAGGATGTTAACAACACATTTCAGAATATGTCACTCCTCTTGAGGACAGTGATCTCAAATGAAATGAAAGAAACATCCTATCAGGAAATCAATGATAAGTTTAAAAAGGACCTGGTAAAATTAGAAGACCAATTCAAAATGTTTGATGAAGAAAGAGTGAAGTTTGGTAAGACAAAACGATTGAATGTAAGAGAAATCATCTTATTCAAACAAATGCTTAAGGTCTTACAAGAAGGCAATCAGCTTTTAGATAATATTGAGGAACACTATTTTCAAAGCAAATCGTTGAAAGATGAAAGTAAAATATTTGACCATCAGCTGGAAGAACTAATCAAATATCATGAATACTTGCTGCTTAAATACTCTGGTAAAATCAAACTGGAGCATGAGAGAAGTGAAAAAGATATTTTAAAGGAGAAAGATAAATTCTATGATCAGGTTCTAGAATTCTATCACCTGAATAAAGAGCAGCAACTTCGCCATATGATCATTGCTTCATCCATTATTGATTATTCCTTTCATTTAGAGAAGTTGGAGAAACTGATTGATCAATACCAAAAACCGAAAGAAAATTAATAACATTGCAAGACAGAGGGATCAGATAAAATCTGGTCCTTTTTGGCTCTTTATGTATTCAAAATAATAAACTTAAAAATCTGATAAGAATATATCAAGGAGATGATAAACAATACCGTACACAAAACCTGTTGAGAGAAATGGTTTATGTTCTTTAGGTATCTATAAAGCAGCCAATACCAAATGAGAAGCAGAATAAGAGGTGTCCCTAGAAACATCCATACAGGAGCAGTTTCTGTCGGTGATGGAGTTAAAGTTGTTAGAAACAGACTATATACTGTAAAAACTCCTGATAGAAATAAACTGATAAATGCCCAATTCTTAGCCGGCCGAATCAGCCTGATTTTATCTGTATTCACACTGAAAATTCGCCAGATATAATCACAAAGCCATAACACGCTAAGAATAAGCGGGATACATAAAACTAATGTATTGAGATGACCCGCAAATCCTGCACCAAGCAAGACGAAAAAGGATACGACAGAGAGGATAATTAATGCAACGAAATAACCTATGTGAATAAGTGACACCTTCATCAGTAACCGCCTTTCTTATCATTGATTACTTTCTGCTTATTTAACAATTCTGCCATGCTTAAAATCATCGTTCAATAATAACGTAAAATTGCATAAGCCTTTCAAAAAGGAGAATACAATTATTGATTGCCTTGTTAATTAGGAAAATGAAGCAACAGATTTTGCATGTTCTTTCTTTGAATAAGCTGTTAGAACGAATACCACTCCATAAAACAATGACATTAAGAGGGAGTAAAAACTATAACTTAGATCAAATAGGATATTACCGCCAAATAAAGGTGTAATAAAGATTAGATAAAAGGGATACTGCATTGTTGCACTGATATCAAAAATACCGTTCCCAATCATTGTGTGTTCAAATGTTGCTATAATAAATACAATTACACTGGAGATAACGCCGAATACAGAAAATAACTTCAAGAACCTATTGCCTTTTTTAGTGTACATTAGTAACAAAAACATAAACAATACCGTTACAAGGACGTTGAGAATACCCATATCTAAATCAGGGTGCTTCAGCGCAGGCATAAAGTTAAATACAAATGCCAGGAAATATGTACCTATCAATAATATTAAGAATTTATTCATCACACAAATACCCCTTCTTTATTACCATATTTAGGCTAAGCCTTTATTTTCCTGATTTTAATATTCGAGCAATGGATAATGATAGTTGTTTGCGAGAACAAAAAAATTTCATGCTGCAGTTTTTTCTTACTCAATGAAAGGATCTCATCATAGCCCCATTCATCAAGACCCCTCCTTCCGCCAAATACAATCTCATGCGGGTTATTCGCGTAAACATTTCGGGTTATATCATAATCCATCATAAACTTACGGACATTTTTCCACTGAATTTCATATAATTCACCGCTATAATGCTCGATATCCATTTTAATTGTGGTCGGGTCTTTGGTAGTTCCATTTTCCTGATTCATAATATTAATCGATACTACTTTACCATCATGAAATGAATTATTTTTTAAAAAATTTGCTGTTTCCTGATTAAATCTAGTTAATAGTTTCTGCTTCTCTGCTGCATAACCAGCTAAATCCCAGTGGTCTTCATCTACTAAATATTTCATTTGTTATTTCCTTTCCTGCTAGAACATCCTAATATGCATAATGAAATTATAATAGACCTTGAGCATAATTCCAATCTTCTCCCATATCACAATTTCCATAAGGGTTTATCCCATTATAAGGTCCGACATACATAACTTTTCCATTTCGAATGACCCATTCCATCCCATGTTCTTCTTCCCATGTGCAAAGTAGTTCCAAATCTATGACAGGTTGAGTTTTATCTTCAGGGTTCGGAATACATATAGTATTTGGTGTAATACAAGCTAGAACATCTGTCGGTTTAGAAAATTTTATAACATCTTCTCCAATATCATCAAGAAATTCATTACAGTATCTAATAGATGCTTTACAAATTTCATCAATTAGTCCCGCATGCATAGTGTTTAAGTATGTTATACATAATTCCGCGTATTCAATATCCGATTCTTGATCTATGTATACCTTAATATTCTGATCAAATAATTCTAAGTAGGCTACTCCTTCTAATTCATGAGATTCATTGGTTTTAAGATTTTTAATTGGCATTATAATCACTGCCTCCTGCTAATTAATTTTCATCATATTTTTCTCTGGACATATCTCTAATTGAAAAATAATATTAGTTTCTTTCCCATAATCTTTCTACATTTATTAAGGCCTTGCCATCAAACGTTAATTTATATATATCAGGCATATCGAGATTTTTCCAGAAAGAAAAATCATATTGATTGTCAAAGAAGTTCATGATTAGAACCATCAAATTTCCATGTGTGCCGATAACAACATTTTCGTCTTTGTACCTCTCTAAAATATCATAAGTAGC
Organism: Gracilibacillus oryzae; assembly: GCF_009498735.1. Classification (GTDB taxonomy): domain Bacteria; phylum Bacillota; class Bacilli; order Bacillales; family Amphibacillaceae; genus Gracilibacillus; species Gracilibacillus oryzae. Next base: position 228,707 of record NZ_ML762426.1, on the reverse strand, counting down.
ATCCACACCTCTTTTTTGTGCAACAAGGTTAGATTCTCCACCTTTCCACGAAAAGCTGAAATCTTCCCATACTTTTGTAATTGCAAAAGTAAAATCTGCGGCAGGGTCTTTGGTTAACGTACGTTCTTTCAAGCCGTCTATTATTTCAATGTTCCTATTTATGTATTTAGCTATGCCTTCGACCGTTTGTACAGCACGTTTATATGGACTTGAAACAACCATATTAATTTCTTCTTTTTCTAATAGATTCGTAACTTGTGCAGCATCAATGAAACCTCTTTCCGACAACGGCCTATTTAATTCATCTGGTGTATAAATAGAGTGTGCATGCCTAACAAAATATAAATTAGTCAAGTTGAATTCAACTCCTGAAGGTCTGATATTCTCAGAATTTTTGTAAGTTAAGTCTGCGGTTGATTAACTTTCACCCTTGTTTGTACTAAATGTTCCCTTAATTTATTTCTTTCCATTCATTTTCTAACATACTCATTTTTTATATTGCTGAAAGCCTGAAAAAATCTCAATAGCCATTACAAAAATTCCTCTTGTTATCTTCTTAAATATAACTGACTTTTCTCATTGAACTAGATTAATATCTTTTTTAAGATAAGCAACACTTTCCCCTGTCTATATACCATGACTGTTCGTATTATCTGAAATCAAATACTTCTTTTCCATTTTTCTAACTATAAAAGTAAGAAGAAAAATCACCCAGGCACCAATCTTACTGACCATACCGGCAGTCGAGGTAAAGGTGATAAATATAAAGAAACATATTATAACTGCATAAACAATGGAATTAATAATTTTATCAGTCGTTGATGGGCTGGGACTTGGCTCGCGTCTCCTCTCTGATGTTAATCCAAACAGGAAGAATATTACGAAAAAAATGATAGCGTCTGATTGATCGTTATTCATTAAGTAAAGAAAACTGGCAACCATTGCCGCACTTAAGAAGGCAAAAATAGATTTCCACTTAATATCCCCACTACTCTGTCCTTCTTCCCTTGTAAAATCCTTCTCATTCCTCTCAACAAACCTTCTTAATATGGAGTATGAGATGTAAATGGCAAAAACAAGTACAACTGCAAAAAAGAAATAATTACTAAAAGCTAACTGGGCCATTTTTTAACCACCTTTCTTATAATTGATGATTTATTTCCTTGTATAAACCCTCTAAAGATAGCCCGCCCTAAGCGCAGCAACAGAGTCATATTTCCGCACCTTGAGTCCAACCTTGTCATACTCCATCTTGTATTGATTCATCGCATTCTCAAAAGCAGCCGCAAAACTGCCAAGATCACACTGCTCAAAATGCTGCATTAAATTAATGCGCACTGTTCCACAATTATTATGCATCTCATCATAAAAATCCTGACAACTCACACCAGCAGAGAATGCCAGTAAAGTATCTTTTTGTTCTGCTGCATAGAGCACTTTATTGTACCAATTCGACCATATTTCTTCATAAGTTCCTCGCAGTTTTTCTTTTGTCGGCTCAAGTTTCGGAATTGTCTCCGCTGCAATTTCCTCATACAGTTTCTTCACACTTTTGATTAACTTTCCTGCATTATCCTTAATCTTCTTAACAGATTCTGCCTGCAAAAATTCATCTATTTGTGTTCTCAGGTTTTCAGGAACGTATGCCATCGCAACCGCTTCCTCCAGCTGCCGCTTCACTCCATATTTATAATAACTGTGATTCAGCAGACTGATCACATTAAACGAATAATATACTACATCACCTAATGCCATTCTTACTGCCCCAATGTCTTCTGCCAACATCATTTTTCCATAAGCAAGGATTCCGTCATCCAAATGTTTCTTTGCCTTTTGAACCATATCAGGTGTCATTGGACTGTTGATGATATCAAGCGCCTGCTGTTGCAACTGTTGGAACCTTTCCATACTTTCCTTGTTCCGATAATACACGATCTCTGCGTCAATCAATTCTGCCGTAAAAGTATGATCAAATGTAGCAATATCCTCAAGCTTCGACCATGTGGAACCATATAAATCATAACCAATTTCATGTAAGATAAAACAAGTGGAAAAGCCATATCCTTTATCATTATTTAAAACAACTAGCAGGTCCAAGTCTGACCTTTCATGATAATCCCCTGTAATGAAAGATCCGTAAACACCGATTAAATCAATGTCTTCCGCGTAATCCTGCTGTACTTTCTCTATCACAATATCAATTAACTGCTGGTTTCTCTTTTCCAATTGCTCCATATAATTCACCTCTTTGATTTGATCACAAGAAAAGAAGGCCTTCTTTGTTCATTGATCAATTTCGGCATCTGCTCTAATCCATAATCAGTTGATTGTGGTTCGACTATCTTTTCTAAAATGAATCCGTTCTCAATTAATGTGTTGACTAACGTTGATATTGTCCGGTGATAAGTGATCACTCCATCAATCACCCAGTGCCTCCCGCGTTCACCTTCTAGCTGATAGTGATCTACAGCCCAATGCAACTTCTCCCCATCTTTATCCTTCACCCAATTACCCATCCCTTTTCGTGCAGTAACTATCGGATGTTCGATAGAAAAAATAAACTCACCATGTTGTCTTAATAAATGATAGATTTTCTTAACAACACGATCGTAATCTTTGATATAGTGAATTGCCAATGAACTGACAATCAGGTCAAACTTTCTTTCACCTAAGTCTGCCTCTTCAATCGGGGCACAAATATACTCAATATTCTGATGGCTGTTTTCTGTCTCTGCATATGTAATCATATTGCTGGAAATATCGATCCCAACCACCTTTGCTGCACCTTGATCAATACAGGATCTGGCAAAATGTCCAAAGCCACAGCCTAAATCCAGTACCGTTTTGTCAGCAAGTGAAGGCAAAAGTGATGGATCGCAGGCTGTTCTACAAAGTCATTGTATGAAATGCCGCTGTTTCTCAATCTTTTATATTCCTGAAAAAATGTCTCATTATCATAGATATTCTGTTTCATCCTTTTCTCCTCCTACATATTCCCAATTCCATTAATAAAGACCGCCATAATAAAACTTAATCCTGTCAAAACTGCCAAAACCACTGCAACTGCCGAGTTATTCTTCCATTCCCGAATGATAGCTATGGCGCCGAATCCACATGCAATAAACCATGCGGGCATAAATACAACGTCTCCTATTTCATTTGGAAAGATTGCATAAAAATCGGTCAAAAATAAGATCCATTGCATAACCAGTAATCCAAAAGAGATATAAGACAGTTTAAGAGGTGCTGCTCCATTCCCAAATGTCTGCACGATAATGAATGCAATTACAGACACTGCAAGCAGCACAACCAAGACCATCCCTAATAGAATTACAGAAAACCCCATCATCCTCCCCCTTTTCTGAGAGTACTTTTTTTAATAGATTTCTTGAATAAGAGATACAAAAACAGCAGAAAATAACCAAACACTCCGCCAAGTGTATTCAAGATTAAATCATCCACATCAAATGTACCTAATCCAAAAACAAGTTGGACTAGCTCAAAAAGCAGGCTTAAACAAAATGTGGCGAACATAATATTTTTCAAACTTTGAAATTTGATGAAAATGAGTGGAAATAGAAAGCCAAACGGGATAAAACCAGCAAAATTCCCGAAAAGATTTCGGAATCTTATTGAAAAAGAAAGCTCGGATTGGAACAGATAATAGCTGATCGTATTCAATGGGATAAAATTGTGTGATTGCCAGTGGAAGAGATTATCCTGGAAGTCTAGATGAAAACGTTGTACAAACGTTTCTAAACTAGTATATTTGAATAGAATCAAATCGGTAATAATAAGTATATAAGCTGCTAATACAAGGAAAAGCAGTGTTTTGATACTTTTCATTGTGACGGGACTCCAATCAGCATGTGTTTTCATAATTACCTTAAATGGTCAATATATCCATTTTATCATAACATATTTCTTTATAGAAAAAAGACCTCTAATATGAATTAAAGGTCTTTCTCTTCCTTATCTTCCTGATCAAACCAGAGCGGATCCTGAATATCCACATCACCGTTATAGTTGATCAATATTTCATCACCAGCTTTTATATCTGTGTAAGCATAAAATTCGAACGTGTGATTATCAAAATTAATTTCATAATTGGCATTCGGCTCATATGAATGGTTAAACAGCATGCCATAACCAAGCAGGATAGCAGAATGATTTATGCCATACTCAAAAGCATAATCAGCGAGTAAGGTCTTCTCAATGTGTTCATGCTCTTCATTTGGATAAGAAATAACAGGTGCTTCATGAATAAGCTCCCCTTTTTTAATATCGCGAACAGCAAACACGCCTCTATTGAATTCTCCATCACTTAATTCAGATGTTTTTATTTCAATCATGTCATTCACCTACTCACATTTTAAGATTTTTTCCCAAGTGAAAAATCTATTATAACATTAAAATCATTTGAATGCTTCCAAATCGGATATTTCCCTATTTATCGAATAGGTGACTTAAATTTGTATAAACTAACTTAATTGATAAAAAAGGGGGAATTGGAATGATTTTCAGAAAGAGATTAACAATCATAAGTTTCGTGATAATCCTATCAGGCTTAGTCATCTTTCCTGCCAATGCCCAAGAGGAATTGCAAGACCGATCAACTATATTCGAAAACTCTATTTACAGACAATTAATGACTGCCAGCAAAAAAAATCTAACGGAAAAGCTGAATCAAAGTGTAACTGATAATGGTATCACAGTAACTCTAAACGAAATTTATTATTTTGACAATGAATTGAGCTACTCGATGACTGTTGAAAGTAAGAAAAAATTTACCAACGAAGAGTCTACGGAAAATAACTTGATCGCAGAGCCTTTTCGGTATTTAGGGAGACCACATATCAAATATAATGGTAAAACGATAAATTTCGCAAGTTCATTATGGTATGAAAAAGTGTCCGATAAGAAGGTCGCAATGATATTGAAGGTTCACCCAAATACTAAAATCTCAAATAACGAGGTTTTTGAAATGACTTTCAATCAGGTGATGAACACAAAAGGATATTGGAATTTTAAAATGCCAGTTAAGGAAGCAGACAATAATGTAATAAAAATTGATAATGCAGCAAAAAAAGAAGGAGATGTAAAACTCGAGCTCCATCATATTAAATGGAACGATGCAGAGGTTTCCGTGAATTTCACTGAGGAAAGAAGTTTAACAAATGCAGATATGGTGGCATTCAATTTAATCACGGACAATGGTGATGCTTTAGAATTATTTACTGGATATCAATCATCAATTTCACAGATTAATCAAGAGGATAATACGGTAACCACTGAATACTTTTTCAAATTCGCATTACCAGAAGATGGCGTCAGTCAACTCACATTCAGTCCTCATATAGACGCAGAATTTTATCAAACTTTAACAAAGTCATCAGAAAAGTTGGATCCGAAAGAATTACCTATCACTTTAAGTCAAGGAGAGATCGGCAGCCTGCTAATTACAGATATAGAATATAAAGATGATAAAACGATCGTTACCTATGAAGACCATTTGAAATATCCAATCTCCCAGGTATATCCAGGTAATAATATTTGGTTAGAAAATAATTCCCATAAAAATGTGTCATCTGTCTATATTGTTCGCAATCTGTTAGGCAAAGTAAAACCAGTCGGTCTGCATAATACTTACATTGCAGAATTCCCTGTCACAGGTATTGAATCCAGCCCACTCAAGGTAGCTTCATGGCTGTATCCATATCCAGAGGTATTTGAAAAACTTCAGTATACTATCCCGTTAGATGGGTTTTAGTATAAGATTAAGGAACTGCTTCATATTTAACTTATGAGGCAGTTTTCTTTTTTGGCTGAGAAAATTCACGAATGGCAGAAAGCATATATAGCTTCTATTATATATGTGAGCATGACAGTTTGGTTTTATAAATGCATAACTCCTCTGACTACCGGCACTTTTGATGTTATGACGCCTTCATAACTGCATAACTCCCATGACTACCGGCACTTTTGATGCTATGACGCCTTCATAACTGCATAACTCCCATGACTCCTGCCACTTTTGATGTTATGACGCCTTCATAACTGCATAACCCCTCTGACTACCGGCACTTTTGATGCTATGACGCCTTCATAACTGCATAACTTCCATGGCTTCTGCCGCTTTTGATGCTATGACGCCTTCATAACTGCATAACTCCCATGACTCCTGCCACTTTTGATGTTATGACGCCTTCATGAATACAATCAATGCTATCCGGAACCCAAACAGATATACTCCACCATATATTTTGGAAAAATCAGGTTGATCTAAAATATATTCTTATGATATAAATAAGTTAACTCCATGAAAGCGCATTACCGAATGGGAGGTTATGAACACATGAAAAGAAATAAAAAACCATTGGTCATCTTTTTTCTATGCATCAGTGTCATTTTACTCGGTTGCACCAACACCCCAGCCCCAGAGATACAACAAACACAAAATACAGAAAAAGAAAATAACGTAAACAAACTGGAACAAAAAATCACAGACTACACCACTGAAATAGAGTCACTCCAAACACAAACAGAATCGTTGAAAGAGCAAAACCAATATTTAATCTCTGTCATCAATACACTTTCTGGAAGTCTTTCAGATGAAGAGATGTTGGCCTTTGCCCAGGCCCAGTTCATTTATGAGTTACAGGTGAACGGAGAATCCATTCCACAAAGCGGGAAAATCACTGTACCCTCAGGAGAGATAGAGATTTTATTATCAGAAAAGAGTATGGGATATGAATTTCTGCAGCCTGAATGGTCAGAAAAAGGGAAAATCAGTGGAGATTATATCGACCAAATCTTAAATTTTGATAGCGCCGGTTGGTCTCCAGCAGGAACAGATGGGACGGTTAATTCCTCACGGGGCTTTAAAACAACCAATGCCAAAGCAGGTGAGCAGATTTCCTTTCAAATTTCAGATGAATTAAAAAAACGGCTACAGCTTGATACAAGTGAAATTGTAATTGAAGTTGAATAATGGGCCCAAAAAAACGCTTGGATACCGTTCCCTTCCAAGCGTTTTCTGCACCCTATAACTTTACGCCATCAGCATTTAAATATTTTTGCACTGCTTCCACCCGCTCCTCCACCGTATAATCTCCCTCTAATCTTAAAATCGGGCATGCCAAGTCTGCCATCCAATGCTCGTGCAACGTTTTACTGCGAACTTCCATCCCTGCTGTATCATACAAAGCTGCCCACTCCAGAAATGTCTTCGATTGCTCATATCTGCTGCCACCAGCTAATATTTCCTCACCATAGCGCTCGAATTCTCTCTCCTTCAGTCTTTCTAACCTTAAATCTTGAGGTATCCATAAGAAAACTACAAGATCGAAGAATTCGCCAAAATCATCTCCCCATCCGCAAACCGCGCCGGAAAGAACCACTTTTTCATTAAAAGACAGGTCGTTTTCAAGCATCTGCCTTCGTTCAGGAATTGTTCTCTGTTCTGTAAACTTTGTTTTCCAGAAATAATCATCTGTATCAAGATAGATGTGTGGCAACACGTTAGATAAAGCTGCCCCAAGTGTTGAGGTTCCTGCACCTGACGCTCCTAATATATGAATTTTGTTCTTCATCCGCCGGTCTCCTTATCACATTCCTTTGTATGCTTTCCGTAATTCGTTAATATCGAGCTTTTTCATTTGAAGTGTTGCTTGTGTAACACGTAAGATTTGATCAGGATTGCCCTCACGCATCATTTCATCCATCTCACTCGGTACAATTTGCCATGAGATGCCGTATTTATCCTTCAGCCACCCACATTGCTCTGCTTCCGGAACTGCGGACAGCTTTTCCCAATAGTTATCAAGCTTTTCCTGGGTATCACAAAATACCATGAACGAGACGGCTTCATTGAATTGGAAACGGTGATCCTGAGCACTGTCCATTGCCACAAACCATTGATCCTCCAGCATAAAATCTGAAAACATGACTGTCCCTTCTTTGTCAGGTTCTATGCCTGCAGGATAGCGAGCTATTTCTCCATTCTTTGCATCTGAGAATACGGATAAATAAAAATTCACCGCCTCTTCCGCATTGCCGCAGTTTTCCCCGACAAACATAACAGAAGGCATGATAGTCGGTCTTTCTTCCCCTTCTGGATTGGTAAGAATTAACTGCCATGTCAAACCATATTTATCTTGAATCCAGCCATATTTCTCACTGAATGGATAGGTATCAAATGGCATTAATACTTTCCCGCCTTCAGACAACTTGTGCCAAACCTCCTCTATCATTTGAGCAGCATTCTTATCCCTCGCTGGATCGAAATTTACCATAAACGAAATCGAAGGATTCAATGAAAAATAAGGGCCTGCGCTAATTGCCATAAAACTCTGTCCCCATAGTTCAAAAGCTACTTCCTCTGCATCACCAGATGGGGTGTCATGGATTGTTTTCAAATTTGTAATCTTGGACTCTGGAAAGACTGATACATAAAACTCAGCAGCCTCCCGTGCTTCCTTGTCATACCATAAATGTGGAACAATGTTTTGTTTCATCGATTCTCCTCCTCAGTTTGAATCTTTTCAACCTCTGCCTTCTCCCCATTTGGCAAAGGCATCCCTTGCAAAATCATCTTTTCACCTGGATCAGGCAATGGTAAAAGACTGTTCGGCTTGACTTCTTTGGCAAGGAACTCTTCCAATTCTTTCTCTTTCTTCTGCTTTTCTTTGTCAGAAGGAACAGGTTCAAAAATATGCTTATCCAACAACTGTGGTGATTCACTCTTCAAGTCAGCAACATTAACCAAAAGCAAGGAAACAAAAAGAACAGCACAACAAACGATTTTCTTCATTTTATTCTCCCTTCTTTATTTTTTCGGCTTGAGATACGATATTATCCACCAATGATCGAACAGTTTGCGCTTTGGCTAAACCTGTGCTTTGTCCAGACCATAGCGACATAAAGGCTTTATTATTTTGAGCAGCAGCAGCTTTTCTGATATCTTGTGTCAATTTATTCTGAACTGGAAACGTCGGAAAAAAATTCTCATATTCCTGGAATAGCGAGATATAATCATTTTTCAAACCGCGCGCCCATTTTCCTGAAAACGTCCGAGTTAAGACTGTTTCCTCCCCAGCAGCATCTAGAACTGCTTCTTTATGTATCGAGTGTGCCCCACTCTCTTCACATGTCAAAAAAGCTGTACCCATCTGAACTGCCTGTGCTCCTAAACACTGTGCTGCCATTAGTCCTCTGCCATCCATAATTCCACCAGCTGCAATAACAGGAATTTTTATATTATCAACAACCTGTGGAACAAGTGACATCAAGCCAACAACACATTCGTCATCTTTGCTGAGAAAATTTCCGCGATGCCCTCCAGCTTCACTGCCCTGAACCACGACACAATCCATTCCTGCCCGTTCATTTTCCACAGCTTCTTTCACCGTTGTGGCAGTGCCGATAAGGACAATGTTATGCTGTTTCAACTGTTCTATTATTTCATCAGATGGGATTCCAAATGTAAATGAACAAACAGACACTTTTTCTTCCACTACTACCTGAACTTGCGCTAGAAAGTTTTCTAAAACGCTCTCATAATCCGGAATTTCCAGCTGATCTTTTTTCTGTATATTCAGTTGTGCACGAATCGGCTGCAGCAGTTTGTCGGCTAATTCGACTACACTTTCTGAGATATGAAACTCATTCGGAACAAAAAGATTGATACCAAACGGGCGATCTGTCAATTGTTTGATCTCTCTGATCTGTTCTCTGATTTTCTCTGGTGGCATATAACCTGCCCCAATCATTCCAAGCCCACCGGCATTGGAAACCTCTGCCACTAATTTGGATGTTGTCACACCACCAGCCATTGGTGCCTGGATGATTGGATATTTTATATTGAGATGTTTCGTAATGTGTTGGTAAAACATCAGGTACACCCCCACTTTCATTCCCAATATTGAATTATCTCCAATACTATTTCGATACGTTCTTGAAAATACCTTTATTTTGTTACCATTATTTTGTAACATATTTTGCCGTCATACGTCTATATAGAATAGCTAATATATCTCAAAAAGGAGGACATAGATGAAGATTCTGCCTATTCTCTTTTCCATTATGTTGTTGATTTCCTGTGGTAACCAGTCTTTATCAACAGTCGTTGATGACTATGATACCAGTCAATTAAGCAGTGAATTTACTAACAAAACAGCATATGAAATTGGAGCAAATGTCGAAGGAATGCCTATTTTCAAAAATACGGAGAAAGCTTTACAGCAGGCGAAAGTGGATTATCAAGCCGGCTTTGAAGCAACAGCGGAGGAATTTGAATTGGAGCCTGTCAGTCATAATAACTATAAACAGTATTTTGCATATGCCTGGCAACTAACTACTTCCGACTCAACTATTCAACAACAAGGTGTGGAAATTTCCAAATTTTTCGATATATACCAAAACAGCTTTCAGCATAAAAATAAACCAGATGTCGGTTTTTAGCATTGTGACACTTCCAACCTATTTTTCATTCTGCAGGCTCGGTTTCCTATCAAAACTATCCTGACGATCACTTGTTTTGATAGGTTTATCGCTTTTTCCTATCACATCTGTCCCGGCGGATACTTGTTTTGATAGGTTTATCGCTTTTTCTTATCAAAACGTACTCGGAACCTCCTCGTTTTGATAGGATACACTCTTTCTAAAAAGTTTCATCATTGTATCACTTACACATTGCTAATATAATAGGCTGTCAAGAGTTTATTCTCTCAACAGCCCAGACAAATAATCAGTAAGACAACGTCACATCTGCCATAACAGGATAGTGATCACTAGGGAATTGTCCTTTTTTCTCATCATTTATAATTTCAATCGAATGTGTCTCTATGTTTCCTTTCGCAAGCACCCAGTCAATTCGTTTTTCAGGCCCGCCACCAGTAGGATCATCGAAGCCATTGAATGTTCCCAGATTTTCATTGATTCTGACATCTGCCGTGTTCCACAGGTCATCGAAAGCATTTTCACTTGTTAAAGCTGTGTGGGGAGCGCTTTCCGGGCTTGCATTAAAATCGCCTGTCAAAAGAATCGGAAGTTCTGGATCAAAGTCCTGGATTTTTTCCACAATCAATTCTGCACTCTTTTCTCTCGCATTTTCTGATCTGTGGTCAAAATGAGTATTGATAACATAAAAGCTTTGCTGACTTTTCTTATCGAGGAACTTTGCCCATGTTACCATACGCGGAATTGTATTACCCCAAGTTGCGGAGCCGATTACTGCAGGAGTATCAGATAACCAGAAATGATCATATTCAAGCGGGGAATATTGCTTGTCATTATAAAAAATTGCGGAGTATTCGCCATTGCTTCCACCTTCACGCCCTAACCCAATCCAGCTGTAATTTTTCAGATTCGTTTCCAGATCCTGAAGCTGCTGATAGACAACTTCCTGTGTGCCGATAATATCAGGTTTGTGCTGGCGGATGAGTTTTTTAATTGCAGGAACTCGTTCTGCCCATGTGTGTGGTGATGGATCACTGTCATTCAGATACCTTAAATTAAAGGCCATCACCTGTAAATCAACTTCCTCCGCTTTGTCCGGTTTTCCGGACGCCTGCACTGTTGATGCGCTCGCAAAAGCACTGCTTACCAACACTGTTACCACTGTCAAGACAAAAACCGACTGTAATACTTTTTTCATTAACCATTCCTCCTTTTTTATGTACAATAAAAAGTATATAGGGGAAATGTTAACGCTGTATTAAAGAGAAGTTTAGTATATATTACAACAGTTTTTAATAGAAAGAGTTCTTCCACAACAAGGATCTCTAGGAAAAAAGGGGAAAATCGTTCTATACTATATTACGAATCGGTAAACAAGTTAGTGATTGATGACCTAGAAAAATTTACATAATTAACATAACGAAAGTAATTCCATTCTTTGACCTTGCTATGGTTTCACTTCTGTACCTTCTGGCTTGCCAATCATCAATTTTTCAATAGGAAGGGAGGTTATCACATCACCATTTAACTCTGTAATGATTGCCGTAAACGCACCCTCTTTCATCATTGCCTCTAAGTTATTCCGGGTCACTTCTTCAGTTACGATAAAATTGCTGCCTGTGCAAAAAAAAGGGACATCTGCGGGGAAGTTTATCTCTCCATTAAATATACTCCGACTGTCAATCGGCTCATAATATGACTGATCTACTATAGCTTCAAGATCTTTTGTAAGTTCAAAAGTCACCAGATAAGGTTTCACAGTCTCTTTGTTTTGCTGATTTTCCAAGCATACTTGTGGAGCTAATATATCTTCACTTTCTATATAAACCATACGGCTCTTATCTTCAATGATTGTTAATCTTTCCTTATCAGCCATTTCGTTACTGCAACCAAACAACAGAATAATAAATATTAATACCGGAAGTTTTCTCATAGACGATCTTCCTCTTTATTTTTGCCTTTCGTCTTTACAATCCCTAAAAACAAACAGATAACACTAATGATCCATACAAAACCTGTCGAATAAATCTGGCCAACTGGTTCAATATTGTGAAAAAAATAAGTACGCATTGCCAATAAAAATCCAGATCCCGCAGCCGCTAACAATACAAAATGTGCGGTGAATAAATCATAAGATGCAGCAGCATGTTTATTTTGCCTTCGCTTCATAACCGAGACGATAATTCCGATTAACATCAAGATGTTGAGTGCGATAATCAATGTTTGGAACAAATCCATAATCAGATCCCTCCATAATAGATATTTTACCTGTATCTAAACCTCCAACACACACCATTCACATATCTCTGTCATCCCTATCTTCTTATAAACCTTCCGTGCCACAGGATTACTATAAAAAAGATAAGGATATTTGCCCTCTTGTAAAAGCATATCAAATAACCCTGTTAAGACTTCCGTTCCAAATCCTCTGCCGCGATATTCAGGATTCGTGAAAACACCAATAATGATCGCGCTCTTTATCCCTTCTCTAATCGTAGCACAAGATGCTGCCATTTTATTATCAATACTTACATATGCTGTGCGATCATTAGTCGCCTTCAATCTCTCACTTTCCATTCTGATATAATCCGCTTTCTTTTCCGGTAAACTGCCAGTAAATTCGTCAGTTAAGTGAAACAAATCATACTGCATGCCAATTTCTTCGTCAGATCGGACGAGTTTCACCTCTAATTCCGGGTATTTTCTATTCGTTGATAGTTTCTTAACAACACCAAGATGGGATTTCCTGTTTCTTTTCACATCAACATAGGGGATAAACTTTTGAATGAAAGCCGCTGGTCCAGACAACTTATGGAACGATAATGTTTTTAACAGGTCACTATATGCATCTATCTTTCTATCTTGTCTGGAATAATAAGTGATATTGCCAAAATTATTCAGGACGATTGATACTAATACTCCCTCTTCATACTCCCCAAATACCTAAATTGATCACCGACATAATGGTTAACAGTTAAATCATTGATAATAAAATGATAATTATCTATTTCAGAGCCAAAAAGTCTGAGAACCTCATCATGATTAGCAATTGTTAACTGAGTAATGCCCATAAATTCCCCCCCGTTATTCCAAGACTGTCCACTCTTCATAAATCTCTGAATCTATGCCTAATTTTTTCGTTCTAAACCATTCAAACGTCTTCAGCACTAATGGAGAAGCATTTTCCAATGATACATCATGCTCAGAGACCCATATCGCACCAAGCGAATCTTGCCCATCGAATTGTTCGGGTACACTAAGCTTTCCTCCAACCTTCTTCACCGTATAATAAACAGCAATATGATGGACATCTGTATACTCTCCCCACATCCAGGGAAGCTTGAAGTCTACCACACCAATATTGTCCTTAATTTCAATTTCCAGACCGGTTTCTTCAAGAGATTCTCTTTTCATCGCTTCAGCTAAACCTTCTCCATCTTCCAGACTTCCTCCAGGCAGGTCAAAGCGATTAATATAAGGACCAGCATTTTTCTTAATCACTAATAACCTGCCTTCCTCAATTAATATGCCATAAACGCCAAAAGCTCGATGATATTTTTTCATACTCAAATTTATTCCACATCCCTACTGCTCAAGCTTTAATCGCAAATTGTTTTCTCTGGCGGAACAGTTGATTCAATAAAATCCTGTTCAATTTCCAAAAATACTTCTTTCAATTTCTCTTTCCCGCCCATTTTTTTATACCAGCTTTTTACAAGATCCACATGTTCTTTATCACTTTTTACATTTTTCTCAATCTCTTCATAATCTTCATAACTGTCATATTGCCAAATGGCAAAAATCTCAACAATCCCGTCCTTCTCTTTTGTCATCCACCTGCCAACTAGTCTGGCACCATACTTAAGCTGGGTCGGCAAAAGCGTTTTGTTAAAATGTTCGTTAAAACTTGCCAGCACACTCCGGTCAATCTGATACGTTTTTCTGCGGTAAATCATTGGATCCCCACCTTTTCACTTAATATCCTTCAATAAGTTTAGTTAAAATCCTGCTTTCATACCTGTTTTTTATGAAAAAAACTCTTCCTTCTAAACATTACCCGCTAAAAAAAGGCCGGTAACACCCGAGCTATGATTTTATGGTCATCAGATCACCGTAGCAGTCCTATAAGCCTGCATTTCTTTTTAAAGTTGCAACCAATCCATCAATGGATCCATTATATCTATTAACTTCAGGTAAATGATAAAACGTACTGGTAGTCTCGAAATGATTATATTCAGCGTTTTCTGAGTACAGATATATTCTTTTTCCCAGCCCTAGTGCCATCCCAAGTTCAATATGACTGCTTTTCCCTGCTGGTAATAAGATAATGAAAAAATCTGCTTCCATTACTGCATTTTTTTCTAGTGTTCCTATTTCTTTTAAATCCTCAATTGTTGTGGCCCTTTGATTTTGGGTCCAATCATATGTTTGAATAAAACCAGCGTCTTTTAGCTTATCGCTAACATGACGAACATTCTCTATGTTCTTGAAGCCTGAAGCAATATAAAACTTATACAATTATTTTCCCACCTTTTAGTTTGCTGGTATGGTTGCTCTGCATCTTTGGGGTCCTAAAAGATCGCTTGGCAACACTTCAAAATGTAAGATCACCTTCCCCTTCTCACCATTGTCATAAAATCTGCCGTTTCAGTTGAAATTCTCCCCTTTTTCACAAATCCAAGTTTGTGATATAAATGAATCGCCCTTCGATTAAACGTTGCAACAGATAATCTTAAGGAAACATCTGGATACTGTTGCTGGATATACTCAATGATAAAGGTACAAAAAGCATAACCATTCCCTTTCCCCGTGAACGCTGGTGCCATTCCCAAGCCGATATCGACACAGTTCTCATTATAGGCACCAATTTTATGTCCAGCCGGTATTTGGGCAGAAGTTCCAGTACATAAAAACCCGACAAGATCACCATGTTCATCCATAATCGCTCGATAGGAGCCTTCCAGCAGTTCACCCGTTTCTTCATCTTTATGATTATAAAAATCGTAAGGTTCTTCATATCTCCAGCCAGTTATTTCTCCAGCTGCATTTTCATCCATTTTCTCAATGGTTAGATGCATCTTAATCCTCCGTTCAGTGTATTAGTTAAAATCTACTTTCCGTTCAGTTTCAATATGGAGTTCTGTGTTGTACATCGGCGAATAGCCATTTACCCAAATCTCCTTTGTTCTCACATGAAAATCCCACATAGCGAAACCATGTCGCTCACTTGGATATGTCTGCAAGAGTTCAATTTTATTCTCATCATACTCACTTTTTAAGCTGTATTCTAATTGAAACTTGGAAATGGCTAAAACGGCAAGATAGGAGCAGATAATGATGGTACCTGTTAAAATAATTGCTCTCCCTTTTTTTGAGAAAAATCCGGTCAAGACGTAATCAGCAGAGTTATGATGATAATATAATCTGTGCTGTCAATAATATGAAAGTCAATCTCCCTTTTTATAAACGGATAAAGAAATGCTGCCCCGTTTCCAAGATAATCGATTAGTATTTGTCCAGACAATACAGTTATAGAAAAAAATCAGCCAGGTTTTTAGAAGTGAAAATTCTTTGATGAAGATGTAGAAGACTGCTGAAAATAATAAACCAAATAGAGGTACAGCAAGAATGGAGTGACCAAAGAAGTCGCCGAAATACTTAGGAATATCTGGTGCAATCGCACAGGTTCCGCCAAAGAGAAATATGATGAAACGCTTTTTCTTTGATCTGATTTCCTGGTTGAAGAGAAGGAAACAGATACATACACCCATCAAAAAATGCAGCAAAGTTGGCAATAAATGCCCCATATTTATCCTTCCCCTTTATCTGACTTTTTCCCTAAAGAAAACCCGTCAAATAACCTTCCGCCATATGGCGCCAACACTTGATCACACAACCGAACAACCTTGTCTTTTTCACCTGTCCTGTAATAACAATCAAATGCCTCCACGAATTTTTCCGTAATAACAGGATCATACTGACGTAACGCGCGAACAATCCATTTCGAAGAACCTATCCAGCAATTGTTCGTTCGCAGCACAAACTCATGCAACTGTTGCGCCAACTCTCCTGCAATGAATATTTCCTCCGCACGCCTATCACAGCCAATAAAATCATCCAGCATATCGGTGAGAAAATAACGTTTCAATGTTATCGTTTCTTCCGTCCAGCTCTCTGGACCTTTTTCCAGCATTTGTTCCGCTTCTGCTTTAATTGATGGTAATATTCCCTCATCTCTTAACACAATACCTTCTGCAACCATTCGCTGCATGGAGGGCTTGGCGCTTTGATAATCCATTTTAAAAAAGTGTTGATATGAAGAAAGATTATGTACAAAAATCTCGATCGGCCAGCCGAACTCCACTAATGATTCCCGATAAGATGAGTCAATCTTGTTATCAAAAATAACAATATCCAAATCGGATGTTTCCGTAGCTTCTCCTCTAACAACACTTCCAGCGAGAACTGCTGCTTGACAAGTCGGAAAAAATTCTTCGATAAATCGCTTTGCAGCATCACAAGCCGGTAATTTATTCCCCATGCTATTTCCTCCTATCACAAATATTGATGGATCAAATTTTTTATCAGTGGATTCAACTCATCTGGCAATTCCTTCATTGAGAAGAAATTTACTTCTAAAGATTCCACTCCATCTGGTTTTAGTTCACCAACTTTTATCTCTTTCGAAAGATAGACGATCGTTACAGGAAAAAATTCGTCACCATTTGGTAATCTAACAAGATACTGTTCACCTGACATCACATTTACGAGTTCCATCTCACCAATTTCTAATCCAGTTTCCTCAAATACTTCTCTTCTTCCAGCTTCTTCAGCACTCTCACCTAATTCCATAAATCCTCCCGGAACACCCCAACGTCCATCTGATCGCTTTTGTAACAAAATTTCCCCGTTCTCATTAACCACTCCAACCGCAACTCCAACAAGTATTACTGGTTGATTGCCAACAACTTTACGCAGATCTTCTACATAACCCATACTTTTTCCCCCTATGATAAGAGTCTATTTATGCTACGTTAGAATTCTGTAACATCTTAAATACCAGCCAACTTAAAAATGAAATCAGAGTGAACGAAAGACAAATAATCATTGGTGAAAAAGAGAATCCAAATGCTACCTCGCTTTGAAGTATCTCCACATTTTCATAACGAGCAGAAATATCTGGCGGGATCGTATTTTTACGATGAAACAATTGTATGATTGCTATAACTATTGCAATAACTACCACATGAATAACGATGGAACAAATTACTGACTTGATTAGTAATCTCATATTTTCTCCATTCCCCATAGCTTTTAACTGGTGATCGAATTCTGTAACATCCATTCTGCCAAAAATTCCAAATCCTCAGGAAAACTCAACTCTAATTCTTTTATTTCATCCATTGTTTTCCATGCGATTTCATGAATTAACTTATCAGGATCTTGAATCTGCATTTTCCCACCAATAATTTTGACTGAAAAATAATGTACTTCATAATCAATAGGAATGTTTGGATTACTGCCATTTTTGACTTTTATTTTTTCTTCCATCTCCACCATATACCCTGTCTCTTCCCAGACTTCTCTAACACAGCATGCTGCAAAAGTTTCTTCCCCTTCGCATCCGCCTGATGGTACTGACCATGTCTTCCTCTCATCAGGTTTCCCCTGTAAGACCATCAGTAATTTACCGCTTTCATTTATACATACACCTGCCGAACCTCGCCACTTCTCCATTTATCGCACCTCACAATTTTTTCCCAATATTCTGTGTTTACCAACCGTTACTACGTTCACTCTCAATTATTCCATAAATTAACTCTACAGGAAACCATCTATTTTTCAATAACAAACTATGATATTATGAAAATAAAAAAATTCAAGGGAGAAAAGGGATGAATAGAAAAGTCGCAACATTCACAATGGATCAATTTACGCTTGAATACTCTATTATTGGAGAAGGTGAGCCGATTCTTTTATTTCATGGCGGGCATTCCAATTGCTCGGAGGAATTTGGCTATAATGCGCTAGTGGAAGCAGGATTCTCAATTATTACCCCTTCACGAGCTGGTTATGGCAAAACTTCACAGCAAATCGGAGAAAATCTGGCAACAGCATGTGAACACTACAAAAAATTATTAGACTATTTACAAATAGAGCAGGTACATGTTTTAGCGATATCAGCAGGCGGGCCAAGCGGTATTTATTTTGCAGCACACTATCCGGAATATGTCCGAACGCTCACATTACAATCAGCTGTTACAAAAGAATGGCTCACCCCAAAAGATATGGAATATAAAGCAGCGAGAGTTTTGTTCCATCCCAAAACAGAGAAATACACATGGAAAATGATTGCGACAATGAATAACATCTTCCCCGGCTTTATTTTCAGACAAATGTTCCCATCATTCAGTCTGCTTAAATTCCGCGATGCAAAGGCAAAATTCAGTGAGACAGATGTGGAAGAAATCAGGAAAATGAACAACCGCCAACGTTCAGGCCATGGTTTTTTCATCGATTTAGAACAAGTGAATACAATCACAACAGAAGATTTGCATGCAGTGAAGTGCCCCACTCTTATTATGCACAGTAAACATGATGGGTCGGTTCCGCCTGAGCACCCAGAGTTGGCTCATAAACTTATCTCAAGCTCAGAACTGCATATAGTGGATTCATGGGGCCATTTGATTTGGCTTGGTAATACAGCCAGAGAGACAGATCGTATTTTAATCAATTTTCTTAAGAAACAGGCAGGTGGGAATTTTGCAGAAACTATATCTAATTAAACCAACCATCGAATATAAAACAGCATACCTTTCCTTTTATCAGGAGTGGAAGGACAGCGGTGAAACTATGGTGCCATGGGTAATCGGCAAGGATCCTTCCCATTTCGAAAAAATGCTTGAATCACTCTATCAATCAGAACGTGGTGAGAATCTGCCGGAAAACTGGGTGCCTGATTCAACCTATTGGTTAGTGAATGAAGACAAAGAAGTGCTTGGTGTTGTAAATATCCGGCATCGTCTAACATACCAGCTATTCCAGTCTGGCGGTCATATCGGCTATGGAATCAGACCATCAGAAAGACGCAAGGGTTATGCCACAACACTTTTATCATTAGCATTAGAAAAAACAAAAGAACTAGGATTGGGAAAAGTCTTGGTTGTTTGTGTTGAGACAAATATTGGTTCAAAGAAAACGATTCTGAAAAATGGTGGAATACAGGATGATGACTTTATGACGGATGATGCTAATGTTGTGAACCGTTTTTGGATTACTACAAGTAATTAAGTGCCAGACATTACGTACAAATACAGCCATAGCAAAACAAAAGAGAAACTGCAGGCGAAAAACAAAGTAATCACAATTATTTTGCTTTTTCGCTGTCCTTTCACAGGCGTCACCTCATTCTTTTTTCTTCTTACTATAACAATTCCCAGAATAACCGCCAAGCCGAAAATAATCAGCCCACTTATTCCAATAATATCTGCCTGAAATGTGAGCCAGTTTTTCCATCCAACTGTACCCTCTTCATCTGGGAACAATGCTTCATTGCCCTTTATTTCCACATCCTCCTCCACTTTTTGGACAGGGCTGCATGGACTGTTCTGATATTCTCCATTCTCCTCATTAAGATAAATGAGGTATTTCTGTCCTTTTTCAAAATCCGTTCCCCAGGTGAAATCAGCAGTAAAAGTCAGCTGTGACGGAACACCCTGCTTCCAGCTTTTCTCTGCTTCCAGCCATACATAGCGAAACGGCTCCTCTTGCTGAAAAAATATATCTAATCCTGTAAAGTCATTCACATCCAGAACACTTCCAATAACAGCGAGATCATAATGATCAATAACAGGTTCTCTTACTTCTTCACAACTTAAAGCTTTCGCACTGAGCGGAAATATGAATATACCAATCCACATAACCAGCAGTATAGACACCCACTGTTTTTTCACAACTGCATTGCCTCCCCATATTGTTGCAATCTTAATCAATTAGACGGTTTGTGGGGAGAAAAGTTACGAAAACTTATTTACAATACCTATTCCAAATGATAATCTAGATAAAATTAAATAGTAATTGACAATGAAGAGAAGAGTAGATAGAAAGAATTCATAACAGAGAGCTTCGGCAGCTGAAAAGAAGCATGAATGATTTTATTGAACCAAGCCTCAGAGTTTCACACTGGATTTAGAGAATGATAGTGTGACAGGAGCTCCTGTTATTGAGCTAGAGTAAAGCTGTTGCTGTACTTGAAGAGGTTAATATGGCGACATATTCACAAACTGGGGTGGCACCGCGATTCAGATACAATCTCGCCCCCAAGGCTTAAAGTCTTGGGGAGCGGGATTTTTTTATTGTTTAAAAAAACAAGGGAGGGAATTACATGAATTGGAAAGAGAAGAAGACAATATGGAAGTATCGTTTTATTTTACTCTTTGGAATTGGTATATCCAATATTGGAGAATGGGTCTACTTTATTGCGCTCAACCTAATCGTTCTGGATATGACTGGATCACCTCTTGCGGTTTCCGGATTGTATATCATGAAACCACTTGCTGCTCTCTTTACAAACTTTTGGGCAGGCAGTCTTGTCGACCGCATAAACAAACGTAAGCTGATGATTTTCTTAGATATGGTGCGAGCTGTTCTTATTATGTTATTGCCTGCTTTCCCGTCGATACTTTTTATCTATCTGATAGTCTTTATGATTAACATGGCCAGTGCCTTGTTTGAGCCTGCAAGCATAAGTTATCTCACAAAACTGATACCTGAAAAAGACAGAAAACAATTTAATTCTCTTCATAGTGTATTAACATCAGGTGCATTCTTACTTGGGCCAGCTATTGCGGGATTCTTATTTCTGATTGGTACACCTGTAATTGCCATCTATGTAAATGTACTTGCATTATTCATTTCTGGTACGATCACATGCTTTATGCCAAATGTAGAAACGAAAAACAACACCATTCCATTTGAAAAAGTATCGATCGCGCTTTTAAGAAAAGATTGGGAAGTTGTTGTGCAATACAGCAGCAAAAATCGGTATGTACTGATTGTATATGGATTATTTAGTTTTGTGATGGTGGTTATGGCAAGTGCGGTTGATTCTTTGGAAGCAGCTTTTGCGAAGGAAGTTTTGCTATTAAAAGATAGTGAGTATGGGCTGTTAGTCTCTATTGCAGGTGCAGGAATTCTCTCAGGTGCTGTTCTCAATTCTATTATTGTCAAACATGTGCCAATAACATGGTTAATTGGTCTTGGAACAATGTTTGTTTCATCAGGATATGTGATTTACGCCATTTCAGAAACATTGTTTATGGCAGGTAGCGGATTTTTTATTTTGGCTTTTTTCCTTTCTTTTTCCAACACAGGGTTTCTTACTTTTTATCAGAACAATATCCCCACAGAAATGATCGGGAGGGTTGGCAGTATTTATGGACTGATGGAAGCATTTATCACCATCATAGCAACTGGCTTGATGGGAATTGCCACTCAATTTATATCTATTCAGATGACTGTGATGATCGGCGTAATTTTCATGGTATTATTTTCTGTTATGCTACTTATCATCAGTTTCTATCCTTCTGGAAAACATTATATGGAAACAGTAAAAACCATTCAGCACTAAAGCTTGAATGGTTCTACTACATCTGAAAACACTTTTTTAATCATTTGACTGATAAAGTCTCATATGCCACTGTTCCAGCACACAGGCAATACTCCTTGTCAGTTCAGGAAATTGATTCTTGTATAATAACCGGAAATAACATGATCGGAAAAAATGAATAACATCAGACTTTTTCATCAAAAAACCAGGATAAAAATCTTCTGACTCCAAAAAGTGATGTAATGTTTCAGAAATTTCTTTTATCCATGAAATAAGCTTATCCTCACTCGCCCCTTTCGTTATCAGGGCTTCCATTACAAAAACAAGCCGCTCGTCTTCATCATCAATAAAAGGAAGATTATTTTCTTTTTGCTTGAATAAAGCTGCTTTCAAAGCATCAAGACATTCTGAAGTATAACCAATCGTAAAACAGGGATGATTCACTGCTGCTGTTAATAAATCCGCTCCATGGGCAACACTGTGTGCCCACCCCTTATCCTGGACAAAACCCCGCACATCTTCTTCCAACTTTACATAGCAAATGCTGTCTTCGATTACCTTCAGAACAAGTTCATCAGCTAGGTTCCGGTTTACCGTATCTTTTTCCAGAATAAGAACAATCACCAATGCTGAAAAAGAACGTGTAAAAACAGAATCATCGTTTTTCACACCTATCTGATAGAATAGCCTTTTTCTGCAACCCTCTAATATATGGATCTCCTGTTCTTTGCTCAAATAATTTTCCATGATCAAATTACCAAAAGTCTGATAAATTAATTGATCTCGCAATTCCGAATCTGTTGATCCAATGTTGTTCAGCATCTCCTCTATCAACAGATCCAGCTTATCGTTATCTGCATCCAAATCACATCGCTTAAGTCTCGACTTTAAGGTCATAATATTCCCCACTTTCTTATAATTAACATAGCATTTCTCATACTTATAATCTATTAACTTTCCTTCCTGAATTATCCAATCAAAAGATTTGACAAAAAAATTCAATTGTGCTATTATTCACATAAACCATTTTTACTGTTATTATAAGATTCTCCCGGCCGGGGGAATCTATTTTTTTATGGAGGAATTTGATATGAAAAAGAACGAGTCCAGCATGACTTCTCTTGTATCAGCGTTTGTCCGAGCCTATCACAGTAAAAATGATTCACCGAAGATTTTTGACGATTTTCTTGCAGAAGAATTCATTTCTCAAGAAGAATTCAAGTCTATCAGTAAAAGTATGATAGATGGGATCCCATTTTTCAACCAGGAAATCGCCCATAAGTGGAAAGAAAATCCTGAGGAAATATTAAAATGGATTGTGCAAGTCCAGCTTTCCCCGACACCTTTAGCACGTGCTGCTTACTGTGAGAAAGTGTTGCTGCATGAACAAAAATTAGGGGTAAAGCAGTACGTTATCCTTGGTGCAGGGTTAGATACATTTGCCTTTCGATACCCTGAATCTGAAAATAGCTTAGCAATATACGAACTGGATCATCCAGCAACACAGAAAATGAAACAGCAAAGAATAAACGATAACAAACTTCATGTCCCAGGAAATATTCATTTTATTCCTACTGATTTTACCGATACATTTTCCTACAAGTCCCTTACAGATCAAGGTTTTGCCAACAACAAAACATTCTTCAGCCTGTTGGGCGTTTCCTATTATTTAACCAAAGAACAGAATAAAAACCTGATTTATCACTTGTTTACTAATGTTCCTTCAGGCAGTTCCATTGTTTTCGATTATGCAGATGAAACCTTATTTACAGAAAAAGGAAAATACAACAGAGTGGATAATATGGTAAAAATGGCTGCGGCCAGCGGGGAACCGATGAAATCTAGTTTTACTTTTACAGAAATCGAGAAAATGCTAGAAAGTGCTGGTCTGCTAGTCTATGAACATTTAACACCGACCAAAATTAATGAACAATTCTTTTCAAACAGAACAGATTACTTAACTGCTTTCGAGACAATTCATTACATCCACGCTGTAAAAAAATAAAATCCGACTTATTGAGCCTCTCACATTGGTTGAGAGGCTTATTTAAAATGGAAATTACATCTTCTGTTTAGAACATTTTTTTTAAAGTGAACTATTTGCCATAAGAAATTGTTACTAGTGTAGATACAAAAAAAGGAGGTGGAATGATGGAACAGGTCACTAACGCAAAAGCATTATTCCAAAAATATTATAAAGACGTCTTTCGTGCATGCAATTATTTGGTTCACAATACACATGATGCAGAAGATCTTTGCCAGGAGGTTTTTGCAAAAGCGCTAACTGCAGATTTTCAGTCGATCGAAAATCAGAAATCCTGGCTGCTCAGTATTGCGATGAATATGTCACGAAACTACTTGAAGAAAAGTAACAGAATGATTGTAAAAGATACGGTTCAGCTCTTACCTTTTAAAAATAAGCCAGCAATAGAAACTAGTGAACATAGAAGTGAACTAGCCGAACTGATGAAAAAACTGCCTGTTCGAATCAGGAAAGTCATGATATTGAAATATGTGCATGAATGTAAAGATAAAGAAATAGCAGAAATTCTAAAGATCCCTGAAGGAACAGTTAAATCGAGACATTTCAAAGGAAAAAAATTAATCAAAACACTGTTTCAAGACGACAAAAACTTTTTTCTAGAATGGAGGAGTAGCTTTGAATAATCTCTCAGATATTTTTAAAAAGCATGTAAAAAAAGATGATCATCATATACCTGAGGAGGATGATATGTGGAATAAAATACTGATTAAACAACAGAAAAAAGAACGGTCCAGTAAGAAATTAAAAGTAGCTATCCCTGCGATTATATTCGCAATTGTTCTTACCTCAACACCAGTTATAGCTGCATACTCTAGCGAAATTATGGACTGGATGCATAAAGTGAATCGACCAGGTGTCATCACATCATTAGAGAATGGATTTGGACAAGAGATTAATCAAACAAGCGAAAATGATTTAGGAACTTTAACTGTTCACAATGTAGTGACAGATCGAAATGGAACAACGATTAATTTCAGTTTAGAAAAGGAACACAGCCAAGATGTCAGCGCAGCCCAATTTGATCAGGCGACGCTTGTTAATCCGGATGGAAGTGAAACAACTTTAGAGGCAACTGCTGTATATGAAGAAAGTGCTGGAAAAATTGTAGGCTTCCTTCATACAGAGAAAGAAATTCAAGCAGATGAGTCTGTTACCCTTAACCTCTCAGGCTTGCAGGAGTTCGAAATTAAGAAAATAGATTTATCTGATGATCAAGTTGTAAATATGACCTCAATCCCCATTAAAAAAGATGGGATCTCACAAATAAACATTCTAAATAATGATCATAGTAATGGTATCTATCAATTACATTATCTAATTGAATTAGATGAACTAAACGAAACGGATTTTGCCAACTTAAATTTTCAACTTAATGGGGAAACTGTGGAGAGTTCACGTGTTGTATATAAACGACCTGAACCAAATGTGATAAAGATTGGAGAATCTCTACAAATCGCTCAAGATAAAATCAATGAACTGGATCTATCATTAGAGTACCAGGATACTTTAGCCTATCACCCGGCATCATGGTCAGTGGATTTTGTATACAATCATGACCTTGCCCAAAAATCTACCTTTGTGATGGATGTCGATGAAGAAGTAGAACTAGGAAGCCGCTTGCTTCAATTTACAGAATTAGCGATTACTCTAACTGAAGCCAGACTTTATTATGATGAGGAGAAGATCATTAGTAAAGAAGTTTTTGTCAATTACAATACAATGAAACTGCAGATCGGTGATCAAGAATGGGATGGTTATTTTTCTGGAGAGGATTACTTAACTTTTGAAACGGAAAGTGTGTTAAATGATATAGATGAACAATCCATTTCACTCGCTTTAGAAGATGCTAAAGTCTCTTATGAAGGTTCTGAGCAAGACAAGGTTCTGTTGGAGAACATTTCGAATGAACCAAAAACAGTGGAAACGAAAGTGAATGGATATCCAGTTGAATTTACGTATTATCTTGATGGTAGCAGCTTAACTGTCGAATCAAGAAGTGAAGATAATCGATTTGCTCTTATTTCGCAAAGTGTGATTTATGAAGGTGATAAGAGAATTTTCGCTGATAGTCGCTCTAATGACGGATTAAATGGAAGCAATAAACAAGTAGAGACATTTACTGATATTAATGAACAAGATCTTACCTTACATGTCTTTCTCTATTCCATTTATGAAGATCGGTCAGAAATAGTGAAACTTAAATAGTGATTTGGAGGAGCCAACTATTTGCTGAGAATGGTTGGTTTTTTTTTTGTTTTTTTCAAAACTTCCATTTGATTTCTTTCTATAGACTCCATCATCACACAGCACCCCCTCGATGTATTTGAACAAACAACAACCTTGAGTTCCTCATTAGGATAAAAAGCTAAAAGGAAGCTTACACAAGGTCATAGCCTATTACATGTTATTTACTAATTTACTCATTCTCCTTTTCTTTCCTGCTTCCATACCCATAGAAACTTCCATGATCACCTTTTTGCGATATTCTTAACTAAGCAATTGATCGTTTAATAGCACGCCCCTTTACAGGTAATGAGTATATATTTGGTAAAAATAAATCCAAGCGCTGGATCTTTTGGCAGAGCATCCAATTCAAAAGCCGGCGCTGTCTCAAAAATGGTTGCAGACTTAAATAATTTCCTCTTTATCTCAGCTGCCTTCACAGCCTGACCTCCCAATTATAATCTTTTATAGGAGAATAATGATGGATAATATCCAAAAGCAGTTTCGAATTGCCTGATGACACACCTTCAGCTGACCTTGCTCCAGCTATAATTGGAGCCCATTGCAAAATTTCGGTCTTTAGTAATCCGCTTTTTTCACAATAGATTTGCAGATACATCTCCGCTAATTCCGCTGAAAATTGGGAGTAAAGCAGATAGGAACGGTAAATATCTGCGCGGATATCTCCTGCAGTGGAATCCACCCAATAAATTATCGAAACTCCAGTGTCTGTCATAATCAAATTAAACAAGTGAAAATCCCCATGACAGAGTCTGTTTTCATATGTCAGTGCATGCAATTTTTTTATTAGATAATTTTTATTCCATTTTCCCACGAGAGGAGATCTCTCGATTTGATGTTGAAGCTTTTCCTGCATTGATTCAAGGTTATCTGGAATAATCTGATGCAATTTTTGTTGAATATCAACGGAGAGAGATAAATAATATTCCGCATTTTCCCTATCTTCTAATAATAACTCTCCTAGAGTCTTTCCTTTGATATATTCCATTACAATCGCTTGTTTGCCATTGATCTTCGTCACATCAAACACTTTAGGCACAGCCAGTCCGCATGAATAGGCATATGTTTGTTTATCAGCTTCATAGGAGGACTCTGTATCTGGTAAACAATCGTTAAAAACCTTGACAATGCAGTCCTTACATAGATAGATTTCTGCTGTATTCCCTTTTGCTATGGGTGAACCTAAGTTTATATCATATTTCATAGTATTCATCATCCCTTCCCATACCACTTTCTAAGTTGATTAATATGAGCCTGATGATAGCGGTTGTGATCAGCCATATGCCATAATCCCCACCGAATCGTTGCTTGCTTTTCATTTTCATGCCCAAATGTCACAACTTTCTCTAGTTCATTATCCGATAATTGTATACACGTTTCAGCTAACAATGATATAACTGATTGATAATCTGATATGAGGCTGTTTAATGACACTCCTTGAACCATGGGAAGTCGGTTGTTCTTATCTAACATTGGTCCGTATTTTTGTTTTAGAGACTTGGGAATTGGCTGGTCTTTGATGCGATACACCCAATTAATATCAACATATGTAAGGTGTCTGATTAATTGTGCCGTACTATTATACTCTTGGTTAGGTCCCTTGTAATCGACTTCCTGCTGAATCATTCCACTTGTGATCCATTGCAGTCTTTCCGTATTTTCTTTAACCATGGAATATAACATGCCCACAATTGGTGCCATTTTTGCTTCCCCTTGCAAATCGTAAAACATTCGTATTTTCCCCTTTATCCTATCTTATTTTCTATTTTTCATTAGGTGTTTGTCTTCTATCTAGAAAAATACTTGATAAATAATAAATGCTGCAATAATTACAATAATAATAATGAAAGTGCCTTTCCAACCAATACCGCCGACTAAATCCTGTAATCCACTGCCATGCACACTGCTGGAGGGCTGCTTTAATTCTTCCTGTCTCATTCTCTCTCTTCTTTCTTCAGGTGTTTCTTTCTCTTTGTTCATTTTATCGCCTCCATACTTTTGAATACGAAAGATACCTGGAGAAAGTTTCATCCAATCGTCTAATTTCTTGGATGATCACTGTACAGTTTCAGTCCAGTTGCGCCAACAACTAAAGAAAATACATAGAAAATTTCCATGTTCGAACCACCAACATCTGTAATTAACCAGAAGACTTCCAGAAACATGTTAAATACTCAAAACATATAAGTCCCTGCCACTTTCATTCTAACATCCCCTTCAACCAAGCGATTAACCAATCTAACAATGTCCCCCACAACATTAACAACGGCGGAAAAAAGAAAACAGTAATTACTAAATTCCCATAAAAACTGACTCTTTCCACAGCTCGAAACAGTGGAGTTTCTGGCACAGGTTTTGCTACCTTCCAAAACCGGCCAGCAATACTCCAAACAAAGCCAATCAATCCAAGCCCGTAAAAAACAAACAACTCTGATCCATATACCCTCACACCAGCAATCCCACTAATAATCGCTGCAAGAAAAAATACCGCGCCAGTCCATCCAAATATTTTGCGGACCATCTAATCCCTCCGTATATTTTTTAACTTTATTCTTAATAACTCATCAACTAACCAGAAGAAAAATGCTACTATCACGGCAAATACAATCCCTGCATCGACTTCTAATCCCAACAAAGGAATATTATTGTTTAGTACACCGATCAAACCAAATAGGAATGCAAACAGAATATGCACAAGAAAAGCGATCAGCATACGCACCCTCCCGATGAAACGCTTACTTATAAAGTCGGAGAAAAAACTCACAGGAACCCCGTACAGTAAAATGTATGGGGATGCCATAAGGACACCGATTCCTGTCAGCATCAACATTCCGAGAGGCCATTGCCATACATCAAAAAAGGCTGCAACAATAACGAACATGGAAAGTGGAGACGCTACCAATGTCATCAACAATTTTCGTTTAATCACCTGAATCCCCCTAGTTTAGCAAACTAACAATTACTCCAATAATAGAAATGATACCGAAAACGCCAAATAAGATAAAGCCAAGAACCTTTATCGGAACAGGAAGTTTTCCTCCTCTTTTTGCCGGCAGTCCCTGATGCTGTCGCAGGTGGTCGGTGGCATCATTGATAGGTTTCTCAGAATCATAAGAATGTTTAGTCAATGGAATCACCTTTCTGTGTTAATATTTTTCCTTCCCTCTATCCTAACATAATATTCCATAAATGTTATTGTCCTTATAAAAAAGACGATCCATTCGACCGTCTGGTAAATACTTTATTCTAATCCGCTAAAACAACTGTTTTGTGATAAGACATGATAGGTTAACTGCTTCAACTATCATATCTGCACTGCCTTGCAGAAGTTTTGATAGGATAACCGCTTCTAACTATCATATCTGCACTCCCTTGCAGAAGTTTTGATAGGATAAACGC
>NZ_ML762426.1:163029-198854 GCF_009498735.1 Gracilibacillus oryzae | reverse complement strand
TTCTAACTATCATATCTGCACTGCCTTGTATAACTTTTGATAGGATAAACGCTTCTAACTATCATATCTGCACTGCCTTGTATAACTTTTGATAGGATAAACGCTTCTAACTATCATATCTGCACTGCCATTGAGGAGTTATGATAGGTAAACTAATTCTAACTATCTCATCTTTTCTATCCATTCCCCCATAAGTGAAAAAGACGCCCCTTTTATGGATCGTCCATTGCTGAGACGTTTTAATTTACAATACCTCTCATTATATATGGCACAGTTGTCATTTCTTTTATATTCTCTATTGAAATATCTAAATATCTTTCCGCCTCTTCAACTTTCATCCATGTAACCTGCTCAATTTCATCTGGATAAATAATCTCGACAGCACCACCAGTTATAGAGCCGATAAATGTAAATAATATCGCATGATGCCCCCTCCCCACAAAGAAAGCCTCACTTACTGTAAGCAGATTACCAACTTCTATCTCGAGGCCAGTTTCTTCCTTCACTTCCCTTACAGCTGCTTCTCCTAATGTCTCACCATCTTCTACCGCACCACCAGGCAAAGTAAAATATGAACCATTTTTGCCTTTATTTTTCACCATCAATATCTTTTCATCTCGCTCATCAAATAACATTACATACGCGACATCTACTCTTTTCATTTTGTTTATTCCCCAATCGATTTTAGATGGTTCGTATCATTCAGAAAATGAATCACTCTTTCATTCTCTTTTATTTCAACCAGATGGATTCCCGTATCCCCTGTTTTGAACCAATAGTCTTTAGCTACTGGATTTTTCAGAAAAGCTTGAAGTATGTTACTAATCACTCCACCATGTGCAACAATTGCAATTCTTTTCATATTGGTGGATGCAGTAATAATTTTGGAAAATATTATCTCAATTCTCATTCTGAATTCTATGTATGATTCACCCTCTGGAAATCGGTCATGTAAATGTTGTGGCATAGCTAGATGATCAGCTTTATCAAAAGCAACTCCAGCAAATAATCCATTATTATGTTCCATCAAATTATCTTCATAATGGACTTCACAATCCATGAGTTTACTTAGATAAGAGGTTGTTTCCCTTGCTCTTTTTAACGTGCTTGACCATATCACATCCAGCGGGAATTCTTCATATATTCTGTCAGCCATTACCTGTGCTTGCTTATTTCCTAAATCTGTTAAAGAAAAATCCGCCCTCCCCTCATGAACTTTTAAAATATCAGCTTCTGATTCTCCATGTCTTATCAGCAGAATCTCCATTTTATTTCAAATCCTTCTTCAAATAATAATGCTGATGCTCTCTTCCAACGTTATCAATGCTGCCAAACACTTCATATCCATGTTTTTTATAAAAGTCTAATGCTTGGAAACTCAAAGTATCCAGCTTGATAAAATCGCAATCTTTCTCTATGGCAATTCTTTCAATCTTTTCTAATAATTTCGTTCCATAGCCTTGTTTCCTGATCTTTTCATCCAAATATAATTGATAGATCTCAAGCCAGTTCCAGCAAACTGCTGCTATTAATCCACCATGAACAAGACCATTCTCATCCTTGATAAACAAGCCAATATCTTCGTACCTGCCTCCTAAATCGTCAGGAAAATGCTTCCTATTAAATTGATAGAGCCCATCATTAACATAATCCTTGGCTTTTTTATCCAGTTCATTTGTGATATGTAATTCCATTATTCTCTCTCCCAACATGTCTTTTTATCAAAAAAAGAAGTAAGTCATCATCATTTTCGCAAGTTGCATATTGTTCTAACGGATACCCTTCATACCATACTCCTGAGCCACCAGGGATGTGCTATGTACATTTTTTCAGCGTGTCATAGTCATTATGTAATTCTCAGTCAATCTGTCCTTCTACAAACAAGTATTACCATTTCATAATAGCATAATATCCCAATCCCATTTACACTTTTTCCAAAATCGCTCTGCCATACCTCATAAAATAATCAGATAATTCGAAAAATTACCGTTGACAACTGATTTCCATTCCTATATGCTATTTTATAATTAAATACTAATAATGCAAAGATTGGAAATAGTAAAAGGCAGATAATCTTTTAGAGAGCTGATGGGTGGTGAAAATCGGCAGTTATCTCTTTTGAACTCGTCCAGGAGCAACTCCCTGAAAAGAAAGTAAGGGCTTTCGGATTTCTTCCGTTATAACAAAAAGTGAGTTATCCATGATAACTAATTAGAGTGGTACCGCGAGCAGAGTCTCGTCTCTAGATATTTTTAGAGACGGGGCTTTTTCTATTTATAAAATTAATAAGGTGGTGCATTAATATGCAAAATGAAAAAATCGCTCGTAATCGTGCCCAGATGCCTGAAGGGACAACATCCATTATTGGACGTCGATCACTGCAGCGCTCTCATCAACGATTAACAGACTTTTTGCAAACAGGGATAAGTGTTCTTGATATCGGCTGTGGAACTGGTGCGATTACAGCAGATATTACTCAAACAGTTGCACCAGGAGAAGTTGTCGGTATTGATGAGAATAAACAATTTATTGATTCAGCAGCCAAAAAACATGCTGAACTTAGCAATCTATCATTTGCCGCAAAAGATATTTATCAGCTTGATTATCACAATCAATTCGACGTCGTCACTGCTTCAAGAGTCTTACAATGGCTTACCTCTCCTGAAAAAGCGCTTAATAAATTGATCCAGGCAACAAAAACAGATGGCTGTATCGTAGTTCTTGATTATAATCATGAAAAAATTAAATGGAGTCCTGATCCGCCCGAAAGCATGCAGTATTTCTACAAGGCATTTCTCAAATGGAGGTCTGATGCCGGGATGGATAATCGTATTGCTGATCATTTAGCTGACATGTTTTCAGCAAACGGACTGACAAATATAGAAACGTCAGTCCAGCATGAAACAGTAACGAAAAGTGATCATGATTTCAAGCAGAGAGTTTCTATTTGGGCGGAAGTTGCTGATTCGAGAGGACATCAATTAGTTGCTGACGGTTATATCACAGAAACAGAACGAGCTGGTGCCGTTGAAGAATATCGAGACTGGATCAATACCTCTGCTGAGTCAATGGAGATGTATTTATTAGCTGTTAGTGGATGTAAAAAATAAGTACCAAGGAAAGAGTCGTTTTTTCTCTTTCCTTGGTTATATTTTTTGTATATGCGTGATTTTGAAAGAGTGGTTATATTTCAAACCAAACCCAAAGAGTCGATCCATAAATATATGAGCAAGCCAGATTAAGGAGATCATTAATAAATAATCTTTTGAAAAATACCAATAACTGAACCCAATAAAAATAGGGATAATAAAGCTGTGCCCCAAATTATAGATAATTGCGCCTGCTTTATGATTGAATAAATAACCTAGCATGCTAAGATCAGGAACCAGTAAAAAAAGGAAGAAAACCCATATCGAAAAATTCAGGTTCACGTATAAAAAGAAACAAGCTGCGAATGCTAATCCATTTTCCAATCGTATCAAGTACTGAGCCTTCATGTTTTATTCCTCTCCAGGCTTTTTTCAAATAGCTGCAGCATCATATGCTCTACCTGTCCTTTATTTTCTTCAAATTTTCCATCATTTATCATGTCTTTAACTTGCTGCAGTGTTTTGACTGCTTGCTGGTAAAACTGAATTTTCTGCTCAAGTTCCTCTAATTTCTGATCAAGAAAGTCTACTGTTAAAACATTACATTCCATGGAGATTGGTTTACTTTCCATTATGAGCAGCTGCTTAATTTCTTTTAATGTGAATCCTATTTGTTTTAATGCAATAATAAACTGAATCTGTTTTTCACAGTTCTCATCATAGTGACGATATCCATTCTCTTTTCTTGAAGGTTTCAATAAGCCTTCTTTCTCATAATATCGGATCGTATCTGTCTGGATGTGATATTCCTTTGCAAAATCTTTTATTTGCATTTTCCTCACCTCAAAGCAACTATAACATTGGAGTTAACTCTATAGTCAATATAAATTCAATTCATTGACAGGTATGATTTCCTAGCTGTTTAAAATTGTAAAGTTATTGGATGCTGGATTGTTCTCTTAACTTTCTAACCTCCAAGTCAATAACAGAAACATCCAGTCTCTCAAACAATGGCTGAACATCATTTATTGTTATTGAATTCACCTCAATTGGCTCCCATTCTAACTCTTGTATGGCTAAAAACTCTCTTACACAATCACTTGAAAAAGGCAGGAATGGACTTAACAATTGAGCAAGATTTGCAATAATATAGACACATGTCGCTAAAGTAGCTTTACATTCTTCAGGAGATTCCTTAACTTGAACCCATGGTTGTTTCACATCAAAATATTTATTGGCACTTCTCACAAATTCGAATAACTTTTCCAATGCTTGCTTAAAATGTGCTTCTTCTATCAGTACCCCTGCCTCAGAATACAGTGTCTTAACTTTTACCTCAATCTGCTCATCGATTTTGCCATTTGGTATCACACCAGCAAATGATTTTTCAATAAACTTCAACGTTCTGTTAACGAAATTACCATATGCCCCTAATAATTCGCTGTTATGACTGTATACAAATTCTCTCCAGGAAAAATCAGTATCCCGATTCTCTGGAGCATTAATGGTTAAAAAGTAACGAATGGAATCTGGGTGATAATGATCGACTAAATCCGGAATCCAGACGGCCCAATTTTTACTTGTGGAGAGTTTTCGCCCCTCTACAGTTAAATACTCATTTGAAACAATCTGAGAAGGTAGGCTATGATTATTTATCCCTAATAAAATGGAAGGCCAAATGATCGAATGAAATGGAATATTGTCTTTCCCGTGAATATAATAAGACATTGTATCCTCTCTCCAGAAAGCCGAATCATCTTCATTATTCTCTTCCGCCCACTTTTTGCTGGCAGAATAATAACCGGAAACTGCTTCCATCCAGACATAAATCTTCTTATCCTCATACCCCTTTACAGGGACAGGAACCCCAATTGGTAAATCTCTTGAAACTGCACGATCATGCAATCCCTCCTTTAAGTATCGTTCTGTTAACTTAATCGCATTATCACGCCATAATCCTTTTTCGCTGACAGATCTGACGTATGATTCTAATTGAGCCTGAAATGCACTTAATTGAAAATAAAAGTGTTCAGTAGCTCTTGTTGTCGGGGATTCGCCACATAGCTTACATATCTTTTTCAGCAGTTCCAGCGGATCTAATATTTTGGAACAATGATCGCATTGATCACCTCTTGCATCTTTGCCACAGTTCGGACATTTTCCCTCAACGAATCGGTCAGGTAAAAATTGATCACATGTACCACAAAAAGCTTGCTCCATTTCTTTTTTATAGACTTTTTTATTATCCAGTAATTCTAAGAAGATCTTTTGAACAATCTTATGATGATGTTCTGAGTCTGTCCGTGTGTAGTAATCATAAGTGAAACCAAGCTTTTCAAAACACTCTCGAAACTCCTGATGGTATCGATCAGCAATTGCTTTAGCCGTACACCCTTCTTGCCTTGCTCTGATTGTAATGGGTGTCCCGTTGCAATCACTCCCTGAGACATACAGCACATTCTCCCCTTTCAAACGATAATATCGAGCCAAAATATCGCCTGGCAATAAACTTGCTATGTGTCCTAAATGCAGCGATCCATTGGCATATGGCCATGCTCCTCCAATTAATACATTCATTGAGAATCCTCCTTTATTTAAATACAAAAAACCCCGCCCAAAGACAAAATTGTCTAAGGACGAGGTTATACCCGTGTTACCACCTTATTTCACTAATTACTCACATAATCAGCCTCTAAAAGTACGGAACCATTTTCATGTTCTTATACCCTGACATTTATAACGAGTGCCAAATCTCGTCACAGCCTTACTTTCAAAAGTTCAGCCGTGAAGCTCTGAGACCATATTCAATCAACTATTCAATGCTTCCTTTCACTCTTCCCATCATTGCTTTTGTTTAACGTTATAGAATTAACTAATTATTGCATTTTGCTAAATTTAAGTCAACATCTAATTTCTCACTCACAAATAATTGATGGTATGACTGCTTCTTGACTGCATAACTTTCCACTTGCTCTTCGGTTTTGATGGTATGACTGCTTCTTAACTGCATAACTTTCCACTTGCTCTTCGGTTTTGATGGTATGAATGCTTCTTGACTGCATAACTCTTCACCTGCTCTTCGGTTTTGATGCTATGACTGCTTCTTGACTGCATAACTCTTCACCTGCTCTTCGGTTTTGATGCTATGACTGCTTCTTGACTGCATAACTCTCCACTTGCTCTTCGGTTTTGATGGTATGAATGCTTCTTGACTGCATAACTCTCCACTTGTTCTTCGGTTTTGATGTTATGACTGTTTCTTGACTGCATAACTCTCCACTTGCTCTTCGGTTTTGATGGTATGACTGCTTCTTGACTGCATAACTCTCCACTTGCTATTCTGTTTTGACGTTATGACTGCTTCTTGACTGCATAACTTGACAGGAATGCTCCTGTTTTGAATTCATGATGAATTTCAATCAACTTACATCTATCAAAATTGTCATCTATTCTTATCTTCCTCAAGCAATTCAATAATTCTGTCCAATTTCGCTTCCATTTGTGCTGATTGATTTCTGCTTGCAGAAGAACTGATAAGCAGCCATCGAATCAACAGCGTAAAAAACACGGCACTCAAAATAATAAGTGCAAAGAAGAATATTGGAATAACAACATTGGCACTTCCAATCTCCATAACATGCCGCCTCCTTTTTATTTTTACGAATCCAGCAATATCTCAAAATCCCGAACATGAACAGCCTCGCCTGTAATTTCCACATCCATTTTCTGTGAAACATTAACAAAAACTTTTCCAGCTTTTCCTATCTCCTGCCCTTGCTCCACAATCAAATGA
This sequence comes from Gracilibacillus oryzae, assembly GCF_009498735.1. Lineage (GTDB taxonomy): Bacteria > Bacillota > Bacilli > Bacillales > Amphibacillaceae > Gracilibacillus > Gracilibacillus oryzae. Next base: position 191,972 of record NZ_ML762426.1, on the reverse strand, counting down.
ACAGATTCCTGACCGTCATTATTGAGAAATTTGGCAAAATATGCTCCCATTACACCAGATGCAGTCCCAGTAACCGCATCCTCAATCGTACCTGAATATGGTGAAGAAAAATGCCTTGCATGCATGTCAGCATTGTGATCATAGGTCTCCAAACAGAAAGGATGAACGGATGCTTTCGGCATTTCTGTTAAAATGTGAGGGAATTCTTTATTGTTCGGATTCATCCTGTCAAAAGAACTCAGCTCTTTGATTGGTACTAATAAGGTCCAGGTTCCTGTACTTCCATAGAGGATCGGCAAAGTATGATCAATGTCTTTTTCCTCCAAGCCGATTGTTTTCGCCAACTCACCTTTTGAACCATTGAATTCTTTAAATTGAGGAGAAGCTTGTTTCATCGTAATCTTAATATCATCTTCAGTATTTTTGATTGTTACTGGTAAAATCCCCGCCCTTGTTTCAAGGGTGATCTGTTCTTTACCATCCAGCAAGCCTCTGCTCTTCAGTGCGTAAACAGTTGCCATCGTTGCATGTCCACACAGGTTCATTTCATGGCCTGGTGTGAAAAAGCGTATTCTAATATCTGCCAATTCGGATGGAACAACAAAGGCAGTCTCATTAAAGCCTACTTGTAACGCAACTTCCTGCATTTCCGCTTCCGTTAATTGATCACCATTCAAAACAACCCCAGCAGGATTCCCCTTATTTGGTTCCCTGCTAAATGCATCATAATGAAAAACCTTTACTCTCTTCAAATCCACACCCTCCCTTTACTCTGTCTATAAATTACTCAGCATCTCTTTCTTCTCTGTACTTTTTATAACTGCTCGCACTATCCAAAGGATTCACATGCTCTTTTACCTCTTCCTCAGATGCAGATAATTTTGTATTAATCTGATTCAGCAAATATATCCCCCGAAATAAACATCCTGCCACAATGCCGAATGCAATAATGCCGCCAAATATTGGTCCCAGCATTAACAGGACATATCCTAGAACAGAGCACAAAATAATGGATAATAGAATATACATCGAACCCTCCTTCTCAACGTTTCTCCCATATCGCCTTGGTATAAGCAATTCGCATACCAGCTCTTTCCATATTGTTTTGACTGACAGAACCAAACTTCGCCTGTCCTGTGATTAATTTGCAATTCTCCATAAATGCTTGATGAATCCGCATGCCAATTAAAGCACTTTGAATTCCTTTATTTCTATAGGCTGGCAACGTTGCAGCTGCTGCAAGGTTAGCTACATTATTTTGTTTAAATAAAACTCCAATTCCTGCTGGTTCATTGTTGATACTAGCAAGATAAAATGTCCAGCTTTCACTGTTGTAGAGTATTTGATTATTTTGTGCAATACTATTTTTCAAAAAGGCTGGCATGTGAAATCCTTGTGTATAAACATCCGCAAAAATATCAAACTCCTGTTCTCTTAATTCCTGAATGGAAATAGTTGAATTATCTCCTTTTTCCATCTCATTATCTATTTCCTTATATAACGATGTGTGAAAATCGACTTGGTAATAACCTGATTGATGTAATGATGTAAATAATTCTGGAGATGTATTAGCAGGGGTTAATTCAAATCTGACCGGGATATCTTTTTGTTTGTAAAATTCAATAATTTGCTTTAAAAAAGGTTCATCACAAGCTTCTAATCCTTTCACCGTATTATAGGATGGACCAGGGATGTTTTTTACGGAAAAAGCGGTGGCATTACCAAATGTTTCGATTTCTACCTTCATCGGATTTCCGGATAACTTTTGAATTGCCGAAAGTCTTGATGTCAGGGCATCTATTTCTGATTTTTCGATCATATTGGCTAGTTTTTTATTTACGAAAGAGGTCATTGCTTACACTTCCTGTAGTTTTATTGGTTGAGCATTATGAATGGTGGTTACTGATAAATGTACTTAGAACCCAAACCCCAATAATCATAATGATAGTTTTCTGGGCTATGGATTAAGGATCTAGAACGGTCTACCCATAACTTAAGTTCTTTAGTGCGCGCATTTTTCCCTATTTCTTCCAGTAACCCTGCTAATCTATCTACTTCTTCCCGTATACCTCGACGAACAATATCACCGGTGAATACGTATAAACAACTGAGAAAAAAAAGAGTCTGCTTACAATGTTTATTTCCAGCCAATGAAATGATGAAGGGTAAATTTTCAAAACTGATTATCGCAAGTTCCCAATCTTGATCAGGAATATGCTCATCACTAAATGCCCAGTATTTAATCTCTGCTTTTGTTGGATTCCATGTATCTTTAAACATTTCCATTCTTCATTCATCACTTTCTGTCAATCGAAATTTTCCATTATTTAAGATCTCCCCAATAACTGCTTCAGGCTCTTTATCACAGTTAGGTAATCTAAACTTCTCATCCAAACCAGAATCCAGAAATTCATCAACCAATATAAGACACCGATCCCCCATTTGATACTCTTTCTTTCTCATGAGATCTCTTTTTAAAAGTGTCTCCTTGTCTGTCCACAAAACAACATAATGAACAGAGACATCTAAATCTATTATATTCTTGAAGAGCCAGTTCGCTTCAGATGGAAAGGTAACATAATCTATCACAACATCGTTCCCGTAACTGAGGAAATTCCTTGTCAGACATAAAATATTATCCCATATTAAAGAGATTTCCTTTTTGCTTTCCCATGGCTTCTGCCTCCCGCCAATATGCATATGAGAAACAGCATCACCAGAAATATAGGCACTATCTTTCAATTTTTTCAAAAGCTCCTTAGATGTCGTTGATTTTCCGACACCTGCTGGTCCAGATATAATGTAAACATTGCGTCTATCCATTTCCAACTCCTTCATGCACTATGATTTTGACGATCAAATGAGCTTTTCTGTTAAATCTCTCTCATGTGTCCCTAGTTTTGATAATTAAACGATCTTTTCCTATCAAATCTCTCTCATGGTTCTCCTGTTTTGATAGTTAAACAGACTTTTCCTATCAAATCTCTCTCATGGTTCTCCTGTTTTGATAGTTAAACAGGCTTTTCCTATCAAATCTCTCTCATGGTTCTCTAGTTTTGATAGTTAAACAGGCTTTTCCTATCAAATCTCTCTCATGGTTCTCCTGTTTTGATAGTTAAACAGACTTTTCCTATCAAATCTCCCACGTGCCTCTCCCGTTTTGATGATTAAAAGGACCTTTCTTATCTTATCCTATCCTCAACGCTGGTCTTTCCCACAAAAAAATTAACCAGGTAAAAGACGTGCTGCTTGGACAACCTGTTTTTCTCCATTTTTTTCAAATTCCTTTACTTTCCTCATTCCTATTTTCTCTGCTACTTTTTGGGAGGGAACATTCTTTACTGTCGTGTAGGAATACACTACAGGATATTGCAAAACATCAAAAGCATAATTTTGACACGCCATTGCTGCTTCCGTTGCATACCCTTTATTCCAGTAGTCTTTTATTATGTGAAAACCGATTTCAGGGACAATTTCACCGTCAATCTCCTGCATCGTAATCCCGCAATCACCAATTAAAATATCTTGCTCTTTTAAAATTACTGCCCATAAGCCATGGTTATACTTTTCATAATTTTCTATATTCCATTTAATCCAGCTTTCAACTTTCCAAAAAGTAAAAGGTGCTGGATAGTATTGCATGGATTCTGGATCTGAGAGGACACTTGCTAATCGAAGTGCGTCCTCTAAAACTAGCTCTCTTAAATATAGTCTATCTGTTTCGATGATTTTCATTAGTTTCAACTCCAATATGCCTGTTATTTCAATGTAACTTCTCCAAAACTCCCCATTGGCATAATGTAGTGTTCTTTACAACACAAGCTACCTTATCCGAAATATGCCTATTTCAGGATAACAATTAAGTCGCAACGGAATTTTCACTGTACCCAGTCCTCTAGTTATAAAAAAATACTGATTCGATTCCATGCACTTCAACCCTGTGTGAAATTTTCTATAAGCACCTGCCGTTTTGCCAAATAGACGAATCTGCCCACCATGAGTATGTCCGCACCTATAATAACCCTCTTAAAAAAGGCACCTGTCTTATCAAAACTGTCTCCTCTGATCTCCATTCAAACTTCGGCCCAACACCGCCATATTCGAATGCTGCCACCCATGGCTCCTGCCAGTATCCTGCTTTGATTCCGTCAATCACCCATTTGGCCAGATCCCAATCATCCTCTGTCATTGGCATACTGTCACGCAATCGGCCCTTTTCATCAGATTGAATTCCGGTAATATGCAATTCTTTTAAATAATCTAATGGAAATTGGGAGAGATATCTTTTCACATCAAATCCAAGACATTTGGATGTCATTTGCGCATGTGCCGTGTCCAGTAAGAATCCGCATCCTGTCTCTTTGACAATTTCCGTTAAGATCTCTGGTTCGATGATTGCCTTTATCATATTTTCATTTTTGCCCCTGCAAACTACATTTTCCATTACCACATTTTCCGCACCAAACCTCTCGATAACTGGTTCCAAATCTGCGATTGCTGCTCCGATAATTTTATTCCTGTCAGCAGAATTATTTGTAAAAACATCCATATCAGGGTAATCCTTTGCAAAAGCAACCGCATGCACATTAATTAATGGTGTCTGAGTCTGTTGTTTTAATGTTTCGATTGCATCCCAATCCACATTGTTCATCTGTTTATCGCCGACATTTAGGGCGAAATGAACATAACAAGGCTTGGTTTTCTCTGCATTTTCAATCAGCTCCTTACTAAAGTCAGGACATTTAAACATATCAACTTCAATGACAGCATCTTCTACTAATTGATGAGCTTCTTTAGAATAGTTCACCGCTAACTTCATCATTTCACCTCATTCATTTTTGAATGTTTAATGCAAAAGTATAACTCGCCGTACCTTGTTCCCACTCTGCTGACACCTCATAAACAACCTTGCCTTCACCAGAAAGTACAACATTATCAGATTTGCTAATAATATTATGATCATCATCCCATATTCTCACGGTATAACTAATTGGTTCTTTTTCAAAATCAAGTTCAACCTCTGCATTAGCTGTTACTTCCATTGTATTATCTCCGCTCACTAATTCTGGCGGAACAGCAGAATGAGCATCTATTTCTGCCCTGGTACCATTTAAAGGCTGGTCATAACTCCAATTATAGCTTCCAAGTGTTGCTCTCACAGTCTCCTTTCCAACAGAAATAGTTAAACCAGGTGGTTCTCTGTCAGAACAGCCTAAAACAGTTAAAAAAGCTAGAAAAACAAGAATACTTTTCCATTTAGAATTCATGTCAACTTCTCCTGTCCTCCATTAGCATTCTCTTATTGTTCAGGAGATTCTTCCGTCACCTTCAACTTTAGCAACATAACCATGTCTCCTTCTTCAATGATCCTATTAATAGATTCTTCATCTTGGAAATCTTCTGTTCTAATTGAGCTTCCTTCTTTTTCACGATAAGCTGCTAATGTTATTTCTTCCCCTAATTCCAATTCGGTTTTTTCCTCACCAATGGTATAATTCCAAGTTATAGTTTCTGTATCAGATTGCTTATCTATTACTTCAGGCTCTGTACTCATACCAGGTGCAAAAAGAAATAAAAGCGGAGTTTGTGTATCATGATTAATCATTCCAAATCCTAAACGACCTTCCTGTACACTATCAGGACTATGACCATAAGAAAGTTGAATTAGAGGCTCTGCTTTCATTTTTCCATCACTGTATTTTTCTACCCATATGTCTACCCACCTGTTATCCGCTTGAGGTAAATAAAAGTCAAAATGGAATAAAACCCCTAAGTTCAAGTCCGAAAACGTTTGTTCATACTCGGAATCAGGATTTTTCGTTATGGTGGGCTGGTCTCCCGTGTTTTCCTCAGCAGAACACCCACTACCCACCAGTAAAAAAACAAGCAAGAAAAATAAGATCATATAAATTCTTTTACTTAAACACAATCCTTCATTAAACCCCTTTCCCGCCAATTGTCTCAAGCGTATTGATTCTTTCCATTCCTTTAATGATCGGTTTTGCCCGTTTTATTAAGGTTTGAGTTACTTCAAGTTGTAAAGAAGCCTGATGAGCAGTTTCATTTGTCCATATTTCATAAACATAGACAGCATTTGGTTCCGCTTCTGATACACTCACAAGGTAAATCTCGCAATCTTCGAGTTCTTTCATAGAATCAGCTGCTTCCAATAAAATTTCAACCAAGGTTCCTCGATTTTGTTCCTGTACGAGAAACTTTCCAAAGATACTGTATTTACTCATTTTTTCTCCTCCAGTTTTTCTCAAATGTTAACAATCGGCTCTAATTTCACTATCGCCACTTCTATAGATGTTTCTATGTAACCAACGATTTGATCAAATGTAAAAACATTCAGCTTTTCTTTCACAACATCCTCAGGATAATCCATATCACCTAAAACATAAGGCACAAATCGTTCCACATCCTCTGACTTCACTTCTTCCAGGTCTAATACAGGGGAAAATGGCTGGAGACTTTCTTTCCATTCATCTTTTATATTATAATAATCTAGCAATTTCCCATTCAGTAAGCGGAAATCGTTATGATATAACTTGTACAAGCCCTCATCTGCAGCCATTCTGTTTCTTAGCCAGGACAGATTAAACCCTCTCAGCCATATATCATCAGCAATCAGATGTGCACAATATCCGAGGATATAATCGTTCCCCTCCTCCGATTGGTATTTCTGCAGAAACCCTTTGTAGTCAATGCTTCTTGTATAGTCTTCTACTTTACCAATAAAGAAATGTGATAAGTTCTTTTCATCATGAGTAAATACCGCATCTGGTGCAATACTTCCAAGCAGAAAAGCAGTCTTGTCTTGTATGGACAAAGACTCTGCCACTTTATTCCCAATAATCATATGCATCATTCTTGAACCCATCTTTCTCCTACCCTTCCCTTCAATGTCTTTTCGGCAATTTAAACAAAACAAAATACAAGATGACAAACACCCCAAAAGCTACCACTTCAAGCGATAGAATATACCATGGATACGGACCCAGGAAGTCTATAATACTGCCATTGCTAGGCTTCCTTCCTAAAAACATATAATTGGAGCCTACCGTCTGATTCACAATAAAAACAAAGAAAGCGATGATGTTCAGGACGGTAAATGATCGAATCACAGAACCGAAAGTTGGTTTATATTCTTCCATCCATACCATGTAAAAACAGGATAAAACAATTGCTATATGTGCAAGAAAAAACTGAAAAAACCTTAAATGAGGAAAACCGAAAAAAAGCTCTGGAGTAACAATGGCGATGAATGCACCTGTCATGCTTACAAAGAATGAAATTTCGAATATTCTGTAATTTCTTGTCAGCAACATGATGGTACACAGATATAATGAAATTGAGCATAACTGAAGTGGTAAATTGGTTACAGCATTCCATCTGTCATCAAGTATGTACCACAAATGGAACGTAACTTCACCTAAAATGAGAGAAACCACCAACATATATTTTAATTCCCGCTTAAATCTTCGTTTTATACCTTCCCGATAATTATACAAAAACAAAAGCAGCACCAAAGTAACCAATATCATAAAAAAATGAGAAAGAGAAAACATCTGAAATGGATATTCTGTCTGATCAAAACTATAGAGTCCTTTCATTCTGTTCCACTCCTTCCATAAGTCAAAAAAACAACTAATTATTCTTCTTCCAAAAATATATGACCAGCCTTATAGTAACATATTATTCCAAAAAAGTGATTTCTTTTTTGGAAATTTATCCTTTCATTATCGTTTCGTTAAAAATTAACCCCTTTTCCCCTAGATGAATGATTTTTAATCTGCTGGTTTCTTTTATATAGATACTCTTATAGATTTCTTCTCCCAATTCTGTTTCAAAAAGAATCACTCTTTTTGAAGCATTATCTTCAACTATTATTTGAGTTAAATTTTGCAAATCAATTGTTTGATTCAATATATGATATTCCTGGAACTGATCAGCAGTTAACGCTTGTTTAGATTCTTCTGTATATTTCTGGCCATCAATTTGTCCCTCATCACATGCAGTAAGCCCTGCAATAAGCAGGCAAAGTAAAATTATCCGTTGTTTCATATTTATCTCCTTTCCTGTTGTTCTAATGTAGATGATACACTACATTATTGATAGAAAAGTGAGAGGAGAATGAGATTTTGATGAGAGAATATGGGCAGGTCCAATCGTTTATAACCCGCACTAGCCCTTCCACATTTATCCCTGATTCATAAGATGTTATTACCCCAACAAAAGGAGGAATTTATATGAGTTATGGAGCTGGTGGCGGCTTCGCATTTGTTGTTGTATTGTTTATCCTGCTTATCATCGTAGGTGCTGGTGCATTCGGAGGCGGGTATGGCGGCGGTTACGGCGGCGGGTATTACTAGAATTACCCAACGTTTGAATTAACTAAAGAATAAAGTGAGAAAGCAGACCAAATCGCATCTGATTTGGTCTGCCTCTGTTCCATTTCCACTTACTCCGTTCAGCTTCCTTTCTAATGAACCATCTTATCGTCTTTCTGATCGATAAAAAGAGACCCATCCTGCTGCACTTCTGCATAAAATACTTCATTAATATTATTAATTCCATTATTCTCAAGCTGCTGATTTAACCAGTTATCATCAAGGTTCAACCGCTTCAGGTTATTAAGAATAACATTCCCATCACTAACCACCTGGGTAGCAGTCGGGTAAACAGAAGGGGTTGTCTGAATCTGCAGATCACCTTTTGTTGCATGCTGCTGATCCATCTTTTTTAGTACAGATAGCTTCCCGCTAGTTTCAAAAACTGCATAATCTACATCCTTTAATGAAAAAACATCTTTTTCACGAAGCAAGGCATTTAACGAGTCCATATCTAATCGTGTTTTTCTTAATGAATTTTCCATGATTTCCCCTTCTTTTATCAGAATGACCGGTTCACCTGTTGTAATTTTACGACCATTTTTTGATTTAATATCGATAACCCCCATGGCAAGAGTGAAAATGGCCCATCCAATTAATGCAAGAACCCCATTAAGAATACTAATATTTTGATTCAGGACAAAAGTAGCTGCAAGGGAACCAATCGCAATTGCAGAAACAAAATTGAAAAATGTCATCTGGCTGATCTCTTTTCTTCCCATAATTCTGGCAAGTGTAAACAGAACAACAAATGCAATTACAACCCTTAACAGAAGCTCTGGAGTATTCATATACGCCACCTCTTTTTCTCATAGTATGTTCTAAAAGCAGGGATTTACTTTGCATAAATTTTCTTACATTAAGAAAACTATCTAAGTATATCGCTTCGGCAAGGAGTATTATAATGAAATTCAAAGAAAAACTAAGGAGTGTAGTTATGGGAGTTTTAAGTGGAAATCCTGCGAATGAGCCGATGCATTATGGTGAAGTTTTTTCAGCTTGGTCATTTCTCTCTGGAGCAAAAGGGATGGTAGCAGGTTATCAGACGAAATTGAATCATGCCGGGGATGAAGACCTTCGTAAATTACTACAGGAAGCAATAGATGCGAGTAATCAAGAAATGAAGCAAATCGAAACGTTATTAAAAGAAAACGGGATTGGACTGCCTCCAACACCACCTGAACGTCCTCATGCACGTTTAGAAGACATTCCTGCTGGGGCGCGTTTTATGGACCAGGAGATTGCGGCTGCTTTATCAGCATCCATTGCAGCAGGTTTAGTAACATGCAGCCAGATTATGGGGCAATCGATTCGTGAAGATATTGCCATGATGTTCGGACAATTTCATACACAAAAAGCGACACTAGGGGCAAAAGTCCTTCGCCTGAACAAAGAAAAAGGCTGGTTAATTCCACCACCATTGCATCACAGCCATTCTGAAGATTGTTAATGTCAAAAAGGAACAGATATCACACCATCTGTTCCTTTCACTTATTATTTCAGAAGCAACACAGTTTCATCGCCTACCATCTCACCCGTTTTTCCAAAGCCGATCTTTTCATAAAGCTTGATCGCAACATCATTTTCCGGTTCAGCTGAAATTCTGATCTCCACATCTCCATATGTAACTTTGAAAAAAAGGAGAAATTCTTTAAGGGAAGCAGATCCAAGCCCTTTATTCTGATACTTTTTATCAATCATAAATCGTTCGATCCACCATGAATCCACAGGGTAGTCCTCATCGGCCTGATAATAAACATACATAAGAAATCCGATCATTTTTCCTTCCTTGTAAATAGCCAATGGATGTCTTTGACCATCTTCAAATTGTGATTCCAGAAGGGAGTACCAGTTTGGTGCAACAAAATTGTTTTGTTCAGCCTTTACATTCAAAGCAGCACATTGTTTATAATTGTCTTGATCAACTTTCTTGAATTCTAATTTCATGTTAATCTCTCCGTCTTTTTTGTTATTTTCATCCGCTTTCCCTCTAATTCCAAGCTCCAGGCATGATAGAATTCCTTCACCGTTGCATACCTTTTCTGTCTATCTTCTTCTACCGCTTTTATTGCCACATCATAAAGCCCACTACTCGTTTCCCATTTTGCGTAGGAATGATCCATCTCTCCACCAAGCAACCCAAATGCGATCGCGCCGAGATTAAAGACATTTGTTATGGAATCGATTGGAGCACCAAGCTGAAACTCCTCTGGTGACTTTGATCGATATGCACCCCAAAAATGCTCCCCTCTGTCATTAACAGATGGTGATTTCTGATAAAAGTCAATATCGCATATTTTAATTTCGTCGTTCTCAAAATCATATAAAATACTGCCATCATAGAAGTCAATGGCAACATATTCTTGAGCTTCAACATACGCATGAAATGCAAAAATGGCATCTAATGCTTTTAACCTTTTTTCTATTGATAACTTCTTAAACCGATAAAATGGTGACAGAGGATTAGTATATTTAGCTTTCCCGCCAAAGGACCAATGAGAATGCAGGCATTCCCCTTCAAACCATTCAAATACCAGTACATAACCTTCTTTTGTGGAAAAGTGATCTAATAACATGATTACATGCGGGTGTGCTAATGATTCATAAACTGGTACTGCCTTCCTTAACCGTTCCATTGCTTCTTCCGGGTTTCCAGTAAAATCGATCGGCTTTGCTCCAGCATATTTCACAAAATATTTTTGTCCGTCTTTCTCTACTCCAAAACTGATATTGCCTGAATCTTGTTGATCAAAGACACAAAAAACTTCACCAAGCGGCTTTAACCAGTCAAAGCAATGTTCCTCTTGCAATTGAAAATCCGCCTTATCAATTGTCATCTGTTTCACAAAAATGATCCTCCTTGTAATACAGGGATCACGTAGTTTACAGGGGAATGATACGTTCACCCTTTAATAAGTTTTACCCCGATTGCACTGGACATTTTTTTCATAATACAACGCCTCCCTTTATTCCAATTAAGAAAAATTATACCATATCTTTAAATACAATAGTCTCTACATATTTCTACTCTCTTTACCCATAATAAAATTGATCAAAAGTTGAAGGAGGAATGAAAGTGGTAAAACAACATAACCAGCCAAATCCAGATGACAGATCTGATAATGTGGAAAAATTACAGCAAAAAGTGCAAGACACAATAGAGAATATTGAAGCAACACATGAAACAATGCAATTTGCTTCAGGAAAAGAAAAAGAAGCTATTATTGCGAAGAATCACCGCAGAGAAGAATCAATTGCGGCTATGAGAGCAGAAATTAAAGACGAAGCACACGACCAGCAGCAACAATAACAAAGGAATCAGGCTCCTAATCCCCTATTAACTGGGACAAGGAGCCTAACCTTGTTTTCACTATTCTGCTGTTTCCGCCGCTTCTGCTGATACAGCTAATTGATGTCGGTAAATACCTGTGCCATCACCAATTGCATAGTTTTGGACACGGTTGTTTACTGGAACAAGTATTGCACGATATACGGTCGGGAAGGCTGGTACTTCTTCTACCATTAATTGCTGCCAATCTTTATATGTTTTGATACGTGTCTCGAGGTCAAAGGCAGCCTCAGATAATCCTTCCTCAATTAAGCGTGTATTCTCCTCGTTGGTCCATCTTGTCATATTATAGAAAGTTTGCTCGCCCCATAATCCGCCTGGATCTACATCAATGCCAACACTCCATGCTGCCTGATAAATATCAATCGCCTCATCATCTGCTTCCACACGATCGTAGAAAGAATTAAATTCATGCAGGCGACCATCCAGCATTTGTACATTTAATCCAATTTGCCCCCATGCCTGAATATAATATTGAACGAGTGGCTCTGCAATTTCGCCGCCACTCATGGAAGCAAAGTTAATCACAAGCTCATTTCCTTCAGGATCTTCCCTGAAATTATCACCATTTGTATCAACATAACCTGCTTCATCCAAAAGCTGTTTCGCTAATTCTGGATCATATGCTAAACCTGGATTCTCACTATCATGATATTCTGGATGTGATGGCGGGATCAATGTTGTACCTGCCCATCTTAAACCATGGTAGAACCGCTCACCAACTGTATTGTTATCAAGCGCATGTGCCATTGCTTTACGCAAGTTTACATTCGCCATTTTTGATTCAGGGTCATACACATTGACACTATTCTCTTCATCCCATTTTCCTAGCTTAAATCCAATATACGTATAGGCACGATCTGTCACACCAAGCCATGTAACATTAGCCATTTCGGCATTATCAGGGAATTGATCAACAGGGAAACTGCTCACTAAGTCGACTTCCCCATTTTTCAATGATTCTACAACCACATTGGGATTGACTACTTTTAATGTCACTTTATCTAACTTTGGCTCACCTCTCCAATAATCTTCATTTTTTGTATAAACAACAGATTCACCTGGTACAATGCTTTCCACTTTAAACGGACCAAAACCGATTGGATTCTGACGTACTTCCGGAGAAGAAGGGATGTCAGCAACATTCATCTCACCGAAGATATGTTTTGCTAATGGATAGGTCCAGATTCCCCCAGTAATAAGCGAAGGTGTTGCTTCCTTATAAGTAATTTTTAACGTTTTTTCATCTACGATCTCAATACCTGAAATTGTGTCTGCTTCACCATTATGATATTCTTCGATTCCTTCCACATTTCTTAGTGTTCCATCAAAACGAACACCATCATACTCAGGATCTGCAATTACTTCATGAGCAAAGAGCAGGTCTTCTGCCTTTACCGGTTCTCCATCATGCCAGTTAACATTGTCACGAATCGTAATGGTTGCTGTCTTATTATCTTCTGACATCGTATAAGTTGCAGCGCCATCATTAGTATAGACATAGTTTTCATCCCACGTCAGCATACCTTCATCAAACCATTCCAGGACTTGGGCATCTGGATCACCGTCATAGAAGTTGAAATTCAGAATTCCATCGAAGGCTGTATCGGAAACCAGGCCAAATGTCAGCTCTCCACCTTCAATTGGTGTTGCATCCTCGCCCTTCACATTAGAAAAATTATCAATTGAATAGAGACCATCTGCTTGTTCTGTGTCTTCTGGCTCTTCCTCTGTTTCTTCTGCAGTTTCTTCTGTTTCATTTGTTTCCGTTTCACCTGATTCTGTTTCTGTTTCTGGTTCTTCCTCTGTTTGACTTGTACTTTCATTACATGCGGCCAGAATCATAACAAAAGCTGTAACCAATGCGAAGAACAACCAGCGAAATTTCTTGTTTGACATTCTCATTCCTCCCTTTTTTATCCTCTTCTTTGTTTTGCGTCTGTCGCGCGCTTTAATGCTTGACCGACGTTATTTATACTCAACATCAGAATTAGAATTAATAATGATGCAGGTAACCATATCCACCAGCGGTATTCCAATGTTTGCGGGTTTCTTGCATAACTGACGAGAGTCCCTAAACTTGGAGTACTCTCAGGGAACCCGAAACCTAAAAAGGAAAGGCCTGATTCCAGTCCGATATTTGCCGCTAAATTTAATGTCATCGTAACAATAATCAATGAGCTGATATTCGGCAGGACTTGGGTAAAAATAATCTTTAGATGAGAAGAGCCAAGTGTCTTTGATGCCTGAACATAATCCAGCTCTTTCTCCTGCAAGGCCTTTGACCGGATTAAACGAGCGATCCCCATCCATAAGAATGCCGACATGATAAAGGAAAAGGACATTACCCCATAATTTGGTACAACACTAACAAAGACGATAACAATCATTAGTGTCGGAAGAATCATAAAAAAATCCAGGATACGCATCAAAATATTATCAACGGTACCACCAAAATAACCTGATACCACACCCATTATAATGCCGACTATTCCGCTGATAAGTGTTACCAGGATGCCGATAGAAATGGAGTTTCTTGTTCCAATAATCAATTGTCCAAAAACGTCCCTGCCGCCATAATCCGTTCCAAGCAAAAAATTCTCAGAAGGCGGCTCATGAATCGCAAATAAATCAACTTTTACAATTTCTGATTGATTAAGAATTAAGGATATACCATAAACAAATGCCATGGTAATCACTAGGAAAATAAGTGAAATTAGCGCCAGTTTGTCTCGTACTATTTCCCGCCACAAAATACTCCAGCTTGATGGACTACGCATCGGTTTTTGTTTCACAGCTTCTGATTGCAACATCATTTACACCTCCATACTATTTCATCCGAATCCTTGGATCGACAATGCTCAGAATAATATCAGATAGCAATGTTCCCAGGATGGACGCAATACCGAACAGGAGAACAAGTGCTGTAACAACACTTGTGTCACGCTGCATTACTGAATTTAAAAATAATTGTCCTATTCCAGGGTAACTGAATATATTCTCAATAAAGATTGAGCCTCCAATTAAACCGGTAATTTCATAACCGAAAAAGGCGGCAACTGGTAATAACGAATTACGGAAAATATGATTTCGATAAATACGTGACTCACTTACTCCTTTGGAACGTGCAAGTAAGACAAAATCTTTCTGTTTTGTATCAATAATTTCACTACGCAAATACTGGACTGTCGACACAGTTGTAATCAGAGCCATCGAAAGTGCCGGAAGCAGCATATGATTGATTTTGCTTATAAAATAATCGAACGTTCCAGGGACTGCTCCTGGTTCGACACTGCCACTTGTTGGAAACCAGCCAAAATGAAAACCGAAAACAAACAACATAAGCAGGGCAAAAATAAAGATAGGGGCAGCAAATCCAATGTACGTATAACCAGTAATCATTCTGTCCGTCCATGTATCATTATGACGGCCGCTGATTAATCCTAATGGAATCGCAATGGCATATGTTAATATCAGTGTCATGACAGACAGCCAGAATGTATTGATCAGACGCTGACTTACTAATTCTGTTACAGGAAGTTTATGCTGAAAGGACTGTCCTAAATTCCCTTGAAACACATTTGTTATCCAGTCCCAATACTGCACATACCATGGATTATTTAAGCCAAGCTTTTCCCGCTGTGCTTCAATTGCTTCAGGACCGATATTTGGATCAATTAATCCTGTCAATGCATCACCTGGCATCATTTTCGCCAGCAGATAGATCACAATACTTAACAAAAGAATTTGCGGCAGCATGATCAAAATACGCCGGATGGTAAAAGTCCACATTTTTAAAGTCCCTCCCCTGGCAATGCAGCGAAATGACTGTCGGAAATTGGTTTCAAATCATACGCAATTCCGTCAGAATCAAAATAATTGTTAATTTTCTTATCAAACTCCCGCTTTACTTCGTCTCGTAATGCAGCCCGTTTCTCCCTGTTCTTCGGATCGATATCTGGAATCGATGAAATTAATCGTTTCGTATAAATATGTTGCGGATTCTGATAAATTTCTTCCGCACTCGCCTCCTCCACCAGACGCCCTTTATACATAATTCCAATTCGATCACACATATGCCGAATAATCCCTAAATCATGACTGATAAGCAGATATGTCAGATTCAAATCTTTTTGCAAATCTTTCATAAAATTTAAAACTTGTGCCTGTACAGATACATCCAGTGCAGAAACAGGTTCATCAGCAATAATCAGTTTAGGATGTAAAGCAATCGCTCTTGCTATCCCGATTCTTTGCCTTTGCCCACCGGAAAATTCATGTGGGTATTTAAAGATACTTTCCTTGCTTAATCCAACTTGATCAAGTAATTGCCCGACACGACTGAATTCTTCTTGTTTTGTCAGGCTTTCAAAATTCCTTAACGGCTCTGCCACAATATCCAACACCCGCTTTTTCGGATTCAGGGAAGAGTAAGGGTCCTGAAAAATCATCTGAATTTCTTTTTGAATCTCCTTTGATCGTATCAGTCCTGCCAAATCATGGTTGTTGTATAAAACCTTGCCTGAGGTTATCTCATTTAACCCGATTACTGCCCGCCCTGTTGTTGTCTTACCAGAACCTGATTCACCAACTAATCCATATGTTTCTCCTTGTTTTAATTCAAGTGAAACACCATTTACAGCCTTCACATGGCCAACAATTCTTTTAAATACACCACTGCGTACCGGAAAATGGACATGTAAATCCTCTACCTTAAGAAACGCCATGATCAACTCCCCCTTCCTCCATATCCAAGAAGTGAAAATGTTTGTAACAAGTACATCTGACATAATGATTTGGACTGATTTCATGCAGGGAAGGTTCTTTCTCGTGAGCATCTTCTGTGATCCAGGGAATTCGTGATTGAAAACGGCAGCCAGTACGCGGCAGGCTTGGTAATGGCGGGACAACTCCCTGAATAACATATAAACGTTCCTGTTTGGACAATGCGGATGGAACAATGAGCGAGTATATGGATGCTGTGGGTTGTCAAATAGTTCTACAACTGGTGCCACTTCCACAATTTGTCCTGCATACATTACAGCAACGCGATCAGCCATCTCTGCGACCACTCCTAGATCATGGGTGATTAAAATGACGCCTGCATGCATTTCTTTTTTTAATTTCAAGATTAAGTCAAGGATTTGTGATTGTATTGTTACATCAAGAGCGGTTGTTGGCTCATCAGCAATTAACAAACCGGGTTTATTGGCGATCGCAATCGCAATTACGATCCGCTGCCTCATTCCGCCAGATAATTGGTGCGGATACTGATGAAATGTCTGTTCAGGACGGGGGATCCCTACATCTTCTAACAATTCCAGTACTTTTTGTTTTCTTTCCTGCTTAGACATTTTCTGGTGCAATATTAATGTTTCTTCAATCTGTTCGCCGACAATCATTAATGGATTAAGAGCTGTTAATGGATCTTGAAAAATCATGCCAATCTCTGAGCCGCGCAATTGATTTAACTGACTGGCAGATGTATTGACAATATCCTTGTCTTTATAATAAATATGGCCCTCAATTTTCGTTCTGTCTTTGTTGTGTAAACCGGTTACGGATGCTGCGAGCGCACTTTTACCGCAGCCTGATTCCCCAACAATTGCGACAATTTCGTTTTTATTTACTTCCAAAGTCACATCATCCACTGCTGCATAATAGTGATCTTTTATTTTAAAAGAAGTCTGTAAATTTTGAATATTCAACAAAGCATCGGACATTCTCTGACCCCTCCATTCTTTTTTCAGGCAAACCTTTATTTCTTTTTTCTAGTATGATTTGAAATAATTGTATGTTCGAAACCAGTATCCAGCAATACTCATGTTAAGGAATCTTACGCAGAGTTTTCAATTATTGTAAAAACTTCTTTCGTTAATTGTTAGGTAACCGCTTTCAATTGTGTATATCTAGCATGAAATAGTATAGTTTTTGCATATCCTATCAAGTTCATCTTAAAGCCCCCCTGTTTATCATTTTTATTTCAAATATTTTATATTATCATATTCTCGTTTTTAAATAATATTAAAAAAAAGTCGATCTATTAACAGGTCGACTTTTTCTTGCTAAGAAGCTGCTGGAACTTCTCGGGGGGTGTATTCAATCTGATCAGAAGAATAGATAGCAATGTCTACTTTTCCTCCCTTTACTTCTGAACGAATCAGAATGGGCTGGTTCAGATTATTTTTGAATGTAAAGTCAGGGCCATACCAGCTGACAGTTGCATCACGGCCTGGCGGGACATATGGCACCCGCTTACTGTGAGAATAACGTTCAACCATTTGCACACCAGCACGATCGACCGCATTATACAAAGTGGAAGACACTTGACAAATGCCTCCGCCTATCCCTTCCGTTAATTCGCCTTTTACAATCTCAGGTGCGGGCAAATATCCTTTCTCTGCTGTCCTTTTGCCAACCACTTTGTTAAAGGAAAAGGTCTTCCCGGGAAATACAACATGGTTATTAATTGCTTCAGATGAAAGGAAAATATTATGAGATCTTTCCTCATTATTTTTGTTAAAATAGGTTGTATAATGGCCGATTTGCTGTGTGCGAATATTTGCCAGCAGTT
Source organism: Gracilibacillus oryzae (assembly GCF_009498735.1). Lineage (GTDB taxonomy): Bacteria > Bacillota > Bacilli > Bacillales > Amphibacillaceae > Gracilibacillus > Gracilibacillus oryzae. Next base: position 173,656 of record NZ_ML762426.1, on the reverse strand, counting down.
CACTATCTACATTTGGAAATACCTCCATCACAGGAATTTCTATCTTGTCAGCATTATCCGAGAAAAAGTAGCTGTAAAACTTCTCCCTGAATTCTTTACGATCTAACTGATAACCCGCTTTTCCTGGCACAATGACATTGTTATCATCAATTGTCGCATCAACAGGCTCCTGGTAAATCTTCTGCTCAAGCTCTTGGACAAACTGTTGATATTTATCTTCATCAATCACTGGTTCATCAAAAAAAAGTACCCTCAGTTCCTCTCTGTTCACACTTGTAATCTGCTCTTCTTTAAGTGTTATCACAAGGTCTGCTGTTGCGCCAGAAAGAGAAATACTGTTGAATAATAATAAAACGATCACCATACCATAAGTTTTCATATCACATGCCCTCCCAAGATATAGTATGGATCACAGACACGATTTTATGTGAGATATTAGAGCCATGTCCACTGTTACATCTCGTCAGGTGCCTGTATTCCTAATAACCGCAGAGCTTCCTGCAGGACTGTTTGAACAGAATATACAAGAGCAAGTCTAGCCTGTTTCTGCTCATGTTCCTCCAGGATACGAACTGAACCATAATATTTATTAAACGATTTGGCAAGGTCAAGTGTATACTTTGCGATTTGTGAAGGATCATAATCATTCAATGCACGTTTCAATACATTCGGGAATTCGACTAATGTTGTGATGATCGTCCATGCCTGATCATCGTCTAGTTGCATCACTTCATCCGTCTGCTGAAAATTTCCTTTTCTTAAAATAGAAGAAGCTCTGGCATGTGTATATTGCACATATGGCCCAGTCTCCCCTTCGAATCTCAGCATATCTTCAAGAGAAAACTCAATATCGTTTAAGCGGTAATTTTTCAGATCGTGAAATATAACAGCCCCAGTTCCGATTTGGCGAGCAACCTCATCTTTTCCAGCAAGGGTTGGATTCTTTTCGCTAATATTTTTCTCCGCGAGCTTGATTGCGTCTTGTAAAACTTCTTCTAAAAGTACAACCTTTCCTTTACGAGTGGACATTTTTTTACCATCTTTTAATATCATTCCAAAAGGTACATGGGCAAGACCTTTGTGCCATGTGCAGCCCATCTTCTCCAGGACAGAAAAGAGCTGTTTAAAATGCAGAGATTGCTCATGGCCAACCACATATAATGCTTTCGCAAACTGATACGTGTCCTGACGATAAATAGCTGCAGCTAAATCACGAGTTGCATATAGCGTTGTTCCATCTTTCTTCTTGATTAGACAAGGGGGCATATCATTGCTTACCTCGACTATTCTTGCTCCTTCTGAGACTTGTAATAAATTTTTTTCTTCAAGAAGCTGAATAACATGATCCATTTTGTCATTATAGAAAGCTTCCCCATTATATGAGTCAAATTTGACACCCAAGAGGTCATAAACTTTCGCAAACTCTTTTAGTGATTCTTCTCTAAACCATTGCCATAATGATAATGCTTCCTCATTACCCTCTTCCAGCTTCTTAAACCATTCTCTCCCTTCGTTATTTAAATCTTCATATTGTTCTGCTTCCTCATGGAATTGAATATATAATTTTAATAATTCTTTTATCGGTTTTTCTTTTACCTTCTTTTCATCGCCCCACTTCTTGTAGGCAACAATCAGCTTGCCAAATTGTGTTCCCCAATCCCCTAAATGATTAATTTTCACCGTTGTATAGCCGGATTTTTCGGCAATGTTTGCTAATGCATTGCCAATAACAGTGGAGCGCAAATGCCCCATTGAAAAAGGCTTGGCGATATTCGGTGAGGAGAAATCAATGGTAATGACTTTATTATGACCGGTGTTGCTGGAACCGTAATTACTCTTTTCTGAAAGAATTTTATTAATAATGTAAGTAGATACGTCTGATTTATGAAGAAATACATTTAGATATCCACCAACTGTCTCGGCTTTTTCGAATAATGCAGGTAATTCCAGGTTCTGTTTTAATTTGTCAGCAATAGTTTGCGGTGACTCACGATACACTTTAGCCAATTCAAAGCATGGAAAGGCCCAATCACCCATATTCTCGTATTTAGGTTTCTCTATCATGTTTTCTAATACCGTTTTTTCCAAAGTTCCTTGTAATTGTATAAAGAGTGCCTCAACAAACATATTTTTATAATTCATATTTATTTTCCTCCTCATGATAAAAAACCCCGCCTCTTTTCCAACTGAAAAGAGACGGGGTTACATTTCGCCCGCGGTACCACTCTACTTGTTTTACACAAAACCACTCTCATTTTTAACGAGGATTCCCCCGGCTTTCCCTACTCCTATTCAGGAAAGCATCTACAAAGTGCGGTTCATTATTTGTCATTTGGTCAAGCTCTCACCATCCTTGACTCGCTTTTGTCCATACAAATAACTACTCTCTTTGTCACTGATTTTAAAAAGTATTGTTTCTAATTATATACAACTATACAGAAATTGCAAGATGAAAAAAACAATGGTGTTTTGCTTATTCGGCCCCTTCATTTAAAAGCTTGTGTCTCTGCTTTCATCCAAATGTGTCAAAAATATGAATCAAACAAATAGCATTATGATTATGTTCAATATTTCACATGACTTCCTCGTTCTATTGCGATATACTAAAAGAGAAGATAAGAATGATCACTCTTGAACAAACTTATTAAGGAGGTACATTTCATGAAAGTTGTTGAAGAAAGGAAACATACGGATTTAGCTTGGAAAGGATTTGTAAACGGCAACTGGCAAGAAGAAGTAAATGTCAGGGACTTTATTCTTAAAAACTATACTTTGTATGAAGGGGATGAACGTTTTTTAGCTGATGCAACAGAAAGTACATTGGAATTATGGAAGCAGGTCATGCAGTTAACAAAAGAAGAACAGGAAAAAGGCGGGGTCTATGATCTGGATACAGCTATTGTCTCTACGATTACTTCCCATGGAGCCGGGTATCTGGATAAATCGAAAGAGAAGATTGTCGGTGTCCAAACAGATAAACCTTTCAAACGTTCTTTGCAGCCATTTGGCGGCATAAGAATGGCGGTGGCAGCAGCAGAGTCTTATGGCTATAAAATTGACCACAATCTTGTGAATGTTTTCACAGATTATCGCAAAACCCATAATCAAGGGGTATTTGATGCTTATACAAAAGAAATGCTGTTAGCAAGAAAAGCGGGCATTGTCACAGGGCTGCCAGACGCATACGGCAGAGGCCGAATCATCGGTGATTACAGACGTGTTACTCTCTACGGTGTCGACCGCTTAATTGAAGATAAAAAGGAACAAGCTTTCATTATTGGCGGAAATGGCATCATGTCGGAAGAGGTAATCCGCGACCGTGAGGAACTGGCAGAACAAATACGAGGATTAGATGAATTAAAACAATTAGGAGATATTTATGGGTTTGATCTATCCAGACCTGCTACAAACGCTCAGGAAGCGGTACAGTGGATGTATCTCGCATACCTCGCAGCAATTAAAGAGCAAAATGGTGCTGCACTGAGTTTAGGAAGAGTTTCCACTTTCCTTGACATTTATATTCAGCGAGACCTGGATGAAGGCGTTTTAACAGAAATGGAGGCACAAGAATTAGTTGACCATTTTGTCATGAAACTAAGACTGGTTAAATTCGCCAGAACACCAGATTATAATGAATTATTCAGTGGTGATCCAACATGGGTAACCGAATCAATTGGCGGAATATCGCTGGAGGGCCGTCCATTGGTAACAAAAAACTCTTTCCGCTTTTTACACACATTACAAAACTTAGGCCCGGCACCTGAACCGAATTTAACCGTATTATGGTCAACACAATTGCCTAGAGCATTTAAACAATATTGTGCCAAAATGTCGATTTTAAGCAGTTCGATCCAATATGAGAATGATGACTTGATGCGTGAACAATACGGCGATGATTATGGTATCGCCTGTTGTGTATCGGCAATGAAGATCGGCAAACAGATGCAATTTTTCGGAGCAAGGGCCAATCTAGCGAAAGCATTATTATATGCAATTAATGGTGGTGTAGATGAGAAACTGAAAATACAGGTAGGTCCCTCTTTCGCACCGATTACAGCTGAATATTTAGATTTTGATGAAGTAATGGAAAAATACGATAAAATGATGGATTGGCTTGCTGGTCTTTATGTGAATGCTTTGAATGTTATTCACTTTATGCATGATAAATACAGCTATGAACGACTGGAAATGGCATTACATGACAGGGATGTATATCGCACAATGGCCTGTGGTATCGCAGGATTATCTGTTGTGGCAGATTCCTTAAGTGCAATAAAATACAGTAAAGTCAAAGTACTTAGGGATGAAAATGGGGTGGCAGTAGATTATGAAATCGAAGGTGATTATCCGAAATACGGCAATAATGATGACAGAGTCGATGATATGGCAAAAGACCTTGTTAAAACATTTATGAACAAAATCGCCAAACATCAAACATATCGAAACGCAACGCCTACCCAGTCAATTTTAACGATTACATCTAATGTGGTTTACGGAAAGAAAACGGGCAACACACCTGACGGCAGAAAAGCTGGCGAACCATTTGCACCAGGGGCGAACCCATTACATGGCCGTGACACGAAAGGTTCCCTTGCATCACTAAGTTCTGTTGCAAAACTGCCATATGACTATGCTTTAGACGGAATATCCAACACTTTCTCCATTGTACCGAAAGCTTTAGGAAAAGAAGAAGAAATTCGTGTGAATAACTTAGTAGGCTTGTTAGATGGCTATGCTGTGAAAAAAGGGCATCATTTGAACATCAATGTGTTTGAACGTAAAACGTTAATGGATGCCATGGATCATCCGGAAAAATATCCACAGCTGACTATTCGCGTTTCCGGTTATGCTGTCAACTTTATTAAATTAACTCGTGAACAGCAAATTGATGTGATTAATCGTACATTCCATGAATCCATGTAGCTAAGCGACTGTGGACAACCGATTATAAAAATACAGAAGAGGTGAGTATGATGAATGGCCGAATACATTCTGTCGAAACATGTGGTACCGTCGATGGACCAGGTTTACGATACGTGATATTTATGCAGGGGTGTTTATTGAGATGTAAGTATTGCCATAACCCCGATACTTGGAACAGGAGTAAAGGTAAAGAGGTAACGGCAGAAGAATTATTCACCGACATTTCTTCATACTTGCCTTTCTTCCAGGCCTCTGGCGGAGGAGTAACGGTGAGCGGTGGTGAACCGCTATTGCAAATCGATTTTCTCATCGAATTGTTTACAACACTCAAAAAGAACGGGATTCATACAACATTAGACAGTTGTGGAGGCTGTTTCTCTTCCTCTCCCTACTATATAGAGAAATTAGATAAGCTGATGCAGGTAACAGATCTTGTCCTGCTTGACTTGAAGCATATAGACAAAGAAGCTCATCAAGCATTAACAGGAATGACCAACCAGCATATTTTACAATTCGCAAGATACTTGGACACAAGACAAGTGCCTGTCTGGATAAGGCATGTGCTGGTGCCTACCATTAGTGATGAAGATCAGGCACTACAACAATTAGCTGTTTTTATTAAAAAACTATCCAATGTGGAAAAAATTGAAGTTTTGCCATATCATAAACTCGGGATATATAAATGGGAGGAGCTCGGCATTCCTTATCCCCTAGAAGGCATCGAACCGCCAACAGCTGACAGAATAGAAAATGCGGAGAGAATATTGAACAGCCTATGAGAGGGCAGTTGGTTTGATGGTTAACTGGATTTATTCATCTTTGAGAGAACAGTTTGGAGCTCTATGATCTCTTTAAACTGCCTTTATTTTTCAATTTGGAGCTCAGCCTTGAACTCTTTGATGTTTAAACCATAGTTCAATTAAAAAACTAAGGCTCTTTGCCAATTTTTCCGACAAAAGCCTTAGTTTTTAGCTTATTTATTGCGGTATCTCCACTTTAATTGATTCAAATTCAACAGGCTGTAAAACATCGAAATTCAATTCCAGCTCTCTTGATTCCCCATTTTCATCAATTTCCACACTGCCGCCACCACTTGGAAGAGCTAAATATGGTGTGATTGTTAGTTCAGTTACAGAATTGTCAATTGGATCGAAATCTTTACTGCTTTGATAGAAGAGTTTGTCCCCACGGATTTCCCCTGATCCTCCTCCTGAATAACTTGTTATTTCATTGCCATTTTGATCAACCAGCTTGAATTCAATATATTTTCCCTTGCTTAATGCAAAGTCTGTTCCATCTTCTAAACTCTCAAATGATATACTTCCACCTGCTTCACTTAACGATAACTCTTTTACTGTCAGTTCAACGCCATCAACCGTTTGGCTGTGATCAAGCGGAATTTGCTGAACATCGGTAATTTTTTCGATAGGAGTTGTGAAGTACCATTTTTCTCCATTCTCCCCATGCAAAATTAAACCAAGATCAAAGGCATCAGGCATTTCCTCTGATACCGATATTTCCTGAATAGCAGTAATTACGGTGTCAGACTGGATTTCTTCTCCATAGCTGCCTGATGAACCCTTCGGAAGTTTTCCGTTTATTGTTATATCCATCCCAGCTCCAAAGTAATGTTCCTCAAGTTCTTTTTCTGTTTCAATAATGAGCCCGACAGTAATTTTGCTTGGTGTATATAAAACCTCATCAAGCGTTACAGATATGCCATCAACTGTCTGTGTCTCCCCAACCTTATTAGTTAAGCCATTCTCTTGAGCCTGCTGTAATCCTATTAAATCAGAGTTCCCAAAAACGGATCCAATAATCGGTATTTGAGACAAACTGCTTGCTAATGCCGGTGAATAATAGGAGGAACCCACCAATATCATAAATACTGCTGCAACACTGCCTAATGTGTATAATACCTTTCTTCTTTTTTTGTTTATTTTTGGTTGCATAATGTCATCATTCCTTTGCTTTTCTGCCTGAGAAATCCCTCTATGAATCGCTGATCGAACATCCTCTTTCGGAAACTCTTCTATCTGATCATGAAGTCTTTTCATTTAATTTGTAACTCCTTTCTAATTCGCTCTTTAAAGTTTTCTTCGCTCTGCGTAAATAGGTTTTGATTGTGCCAGAAGGCTTTTCCATCACCTCAGCAATATCCTTAATTGACAAGTCATGATAGTAAAACAAAATCAGGCATGTCTGATAAGAAGACCGTAGTCTGGATAATGCCTCACTCAGGTGAAACGATTCGATCTCCTCATCCTGTTCACGATCTAATTTCTTTAACAGCTCATTTTCTTCATATGGGATTATTCTATCCCGGCTTTTTAGCAGACTGTAGCACTCCCGAATAAGAATTTTGAAAAGCCATGTAGAAAAATATTCCGGATTCTTCAATTGGCTTATTGCTAAAAAAGCCTTACATGCGGTTTCCTGGATCACATCCAATGCATCTTCTTTTGTTCGAACATAAGATAACGCTTTGTAGTAGAGCATTTTTTCTTCTTGAATCAGTAATTTTTCAAAAGCGCTCTTATCGCCGTTAATGGCTTTTTTTACTGTCTTTATATCATGTTTCACAATGTAACCCTCCTTTCATTTAATTAGAGCGAAGAGGTGTGACGAAAAGTTTCAACTTTAGAGAATTCTTTTGTTGTATATAAAAAAAGCATGTTCTGATCAGCACCTGCTATCAAAACATGCTATTCGTATGGAAAGACTCTTTTTATATAATTAGAATTTTCTTTCATCTTTATATGTGATTCATCCGTACACACTTATTTGATGAACCACATTAACTTGGTTTTACAGCATCAACTATAACTGAAACAAATTTTAATTTACCACTCTTATTCCGATGATCAAAACGTTTAGAACGGTAAATAAATCCTGTTTTTTCATCCCATTGACTTTCGTGAAAATTGCCCTTCTCATCACAATATTCCAATAGATCAACAATAAACCCTGCTTTTTCAAACAGCGAACGAAGGGTTTTGTAATTATGTACGATTTTATGACTGGCAGCTGGGTGATTTTCAGGTCCAGGACCCCCTACTTTGATAACATTTTGATATTCTTTATCTGGAAAATAGCCATCAGGGACAGCACAACGAACATAGCCTCCAGGTCTCAAAAATTCGTAACATATCTCGGCAGCACTCACACCTTCTTCATAGGTTAAATGTTCCCAGACATGTTCTGCTACAATAGCTTGAAGTGTATTTGAAGAAAAGTTTTTTTCCCAATCCGATTTCCTTAACAGATTCAGCTCACTTTCCTGTGTTTGAAGCCATGTTGGATTGTTATTATGGTCACCGGCACCAATGACAACTTTTAAATTATCAATAGTTTGCATACAATACCACCTTATACAATTTCTTTTATCTTGCCAATAACAGCTTGATAGAACGAAGACTGATGTGGTACAAAATGCTCTCTCCCTATACGATCTTCCTTAATCACCTTTTCCCCTGCCTGATCCAGCACAAATCCACTAATTTCAATTGTGTCTTTCCCACCATTCCACAGTGCCTCAAAATCAGTAAATTCAGCTCTCACCATACCTGCCACTTCTTCTTTTTGCAAAGTAAAATCATCCATTTTCATATTAAACTTATGTAAAAAAACATTCGCAATCTCTTTATCGATAAAATCTTTTCTTATGACACAATAATCGATCGTCCCTAATGGAAATAATTCATCATAAGCTACACTTATCCCCAGTTCTTCTTCAATTTCCCGAACCCCATCTTTGACTGTTTCATCTGCCAGAAGATGACCCGCTGCTGTTATATCATAGAGATTAGGGTAATCTTTCTTATTTGCACTGCGCAATTGCAGGTAAATATAATTTACTTCATTCTCGGTACTGACAAACCAGCAATGAAACACTTCATGCCAGTAGCCAAACTTATGTACATCGCTTCGTGAAGCAATTCCTATTTCCTTTCGATTATCGTCAAAAATTTTTAATTGTTCTGTTTCCAAACTGCTCGCTCCCATTCTAGATCGTCAGGATCTGAGTTTCACACTATAGTGCCTCATCGTTTTAGGCACCCCTTTTAACTCCAATATTCCACTATAGATTAAGTGACGAATTCGATATTCCAAAAAAGCGTAATCAATATATTCCTCCATTTCGATCAATAATTCGCCAATCACATCAGCAGTAAGGATAAAATCTTGCTTCTTTTGCTTTTGATGCAACCTATCAATTGTTGACAGAATGAAAGAATCATAATGCTCTTCCTCCAAAGGCTGAACAGTATTATTTATCCAAATACGCAACACATCTTGCGATTGCGCCAGCTTTTCCCATTGCTCCTGAAAATCACTTCGCTGTTCGAATGACAGCGGAACATGTGCTGTTTCATTAAAAATGAATGCTAACTGGTTTGGCTCTAGTTGGCCACTGTTACAGATACCTTGAATTTCTTTGCTTGCATAGAATTTTTCATAGAGTTCTGTTGTATTGATTAGATAGATTAGATTTGTCTTGTCTCTCAATAAATAAAGATAAAATCGCAATCCTGATTGTTCGTCCGCATTATTGCCATACCAGAGATAAATCGGAACATTAACCGAAATATCTATTATCTCACGCAGAGCATTGTTCCACTTAATCTGGTATTCGTCATCCTCCATGTTAATATGATCAAGCAACCAATTACTCCGGTAAGTTTGACCTTCCTTTGTTTCTAATTTCCACAGAGGTCCTATTGCAAAACTATCAGGAAAACCAATCACATGTTTTGGTCTTTTCAAGGCTACTTTTAGCGAACCAGCAACAGATTCTGATGTGACTATATGAACAGGATCAGACTGGTTGTCTATTCCTTTCTGATTTTTATATTTTTGAATCTGCTTATTAATTTCTTCTACCATGTAATTTAGCGTTTCTTCTTTTACAAAGTAACTGAAACCCATTTCTTTACTTTCCTCATAATCATGATGATCAAAGGTCTGAAATTCATTCTTATCATTAATTTTATAAGTAGTTCCTATTTCACTTAAATCTGCAGAGGTTATATAATCTGTAAAATGAAACGGATAGACGAAAACCAGGTCAGCTTCTGACAAAAAGTAAATATATGGAGTATTAATTTTCGTTATGATTGGGATCATCCTCCTATAATAATGACTTATGAAGAGCTAGTATTGATGAAGTTTTTTTACCTTTCGAATTTCTTCTGCCAAACCAGTTTATAAACGATTTTACACTGTTATCAATACCTTCCGCTCTTTCTTTGCTATCCATCATGGCATTCAGATGCCTTTCTAATGCCTTCAGCTCACTCTCTACCTTCTCTCTTGGCATTCAAACGCCCTGCGAATGCCTTCAGCTCTCTTTCTACCTTCTCTCTTGGCATTCAGACGCCCTTCCAATACCTTCAGCTAACTTCCTATCTTCTCTCTTGGCATTTAACCTAACTTGAATAAAAAGCCCCTGTGTAATATTTGTAAAAGTAATCGCAAAAACCTGAACCAAGACGCCTATATCAAGGTTCAGATGTTTGCTTTGCTCTCTATCTTCTATTTCTTATCAATCACAGGAATCCATACTTCACTCCGGTAATCTGCACTGGCAGGATCTCCTGGGTAATATACTTCCAGTTCTGGGGCATCTGCATGCTCATACCCTGTTGATGGGAACCATTCGGAGAAAATCCGTTTCCATACATTCTGGATAGCATCAGGCATT
>NZ_ML762426.1:124556-163019 GCF_009498735.1 Gracilibacillus oryzae | reverse complement strand
CCAATTCCAGCATTGTCTCTGTTTCTGGTTTTTCAATTCCGATCACATAGGTTAACTCGCCCATTTCAGAACTAAATTCCATACAAATTCCCAGAACACCTAGTTCACCGGCATGATTCATTAGTTTATCCATTGTTCCATTTTGATAGGATTCGTCCCAGAATTGCGGTATCCTTTTAAAATTTTCTCCATTTTTTGTTGATGTTCTTATCGACTTTCCTGTTACCTTGAAACCTTCTTTTTTTACAATTTTGTAATTCATATCTTCTTCTCCTTTTAATTGGATTTGAAAGGAAAGCTTTGGATATGCTTTTATGTTTTTCTTCACCTCGCGTGCTTGGGACGGACTGATACCATGAATAGTACGAAAAGCTCTGGAGAACGATTCAGGCGTATCATATCCGTACTTGAAGGCAATGTCGATTATTTTGATATCTGTAGAAATAAGTTCCTGGGCAGCCAGGGTCAACCTTCTTCTCCGGATATATTCTGCCACCGTTACCCCTGTGACCATATGAAACAACCGCTGAAAATGAAATTTCGATAGAAAAGCAATTTCGGCCAGTCTATCAATTTCCAGTTTCTTGTCCAAATGGTCCTCAATATACCGAAGCGCATCATTCATTCGTTTAAGCCCATCCAACAGCAAAACCTCCCCTTCCAATTAATCATACCTTTACCCAATCTTACTTTCCTGTCATTTTATGCTCTCTTAAGACAGGAGAAGGCAGAACAAGGAGTGGCTTAAATGTTCATTTCATCCTGTTTTTAAAATCTGAGCTAAGTTCACTCCACACATCGAATTGATTGCCATTAGGATCATAGAAAATAAAGTTTCTTCCGGCATGCCCTCTGTTTTCTATTTCCCCAACTTTAATCTCCGCTTCAGCAAATTCCCTGTGTAATGCTATTAAAGCATCCTGTCCATCTACTTCAAATGTGACGGAAAACCATTCTTCCCCATTTATATCAACAAAATTGGACGTTTGCTGCCCATTTGATTTAACAAGAAAGAAGCTTTGATTAGCAAAATTTACAATTGCTTTATCTTCATCTTTATAGCCTAGCTCTGCACCTATTTTATTTACATACCAATCAGCAGACCGATTAACATCGACTACAGGAATATATGTTGTCCCAACTCTGCATAACTTGCTTTTCATGAAAGCACCTCTTCTTCTTATGAATTTGACAAATGGGTTCAGCTCAGCCTCTTTCTATTCACTTTCTTTTAAGATTCCAGTGTCTATATATGTGACTTCTCCAGTATGGGCATTAATTTTCTGCATATGTCCGCCTGTTTCAGGAAAATCAACAAGATAAGTGAGTGTATAGGTTTCCGGTTCTGCAAGAGATTTAACTGCACGGCCCAGTTTCATCTCCACTTCTTCAAAGAATCGCTCCTCAGCTTCTTTCAATGATAACGTTGGAGTGGTGTTTAAATTCTCCAGACTCTGGAATTGTTCCTTGGTTAAATGTGTTACCGAACATTCACGAATAATCCCTGTAAATTCTCCTACATGAACATGAGCCTCATAACTTTCCAGGCGGAGCCCTTTATGTTCACGGTAAAAAGTAAACATGATCGTCGGCTCTGGTTCAGGCATATCATCATCCCAGTCTTCTTCCGGATAGTCTTCCGCCATCTCATGCTCTTCTTCTTCCAACTCATCAATTAATTCGTCAACTAAGTCTTCCAGTTCCTCCAGGACTTGATCTGCATTTGGATCAGCATCATCTAAGTCTTCAATCACATATTTTTCATGAACATTTCCAACAACCAATTCCAGATATTCAATGGCTCTCTTTTTCAATTGATCTACAGGCAACGGTGAATCATACCTGTCTTCTTCAAATGGTAGATTGGAATAGCTGAAATGACCAGTTTGATCATTCGTCCACCGGCATTGTCGGATCAACCCATATCAGAGAATGATCCTCACCGGTCTTCTTCACTAAATGATCGTTCACTTGCAACATTTGTTCCATGGTTTCAGATGGATTAGCAGCAGGTATCTTCTTAACACCCAATTCCTCTGTCTCCATAAATTCATACAAGGAATCCACTGTACCATCCACATTTACACCAATATACTCATCATTTGCCCGATAAATAAGTTCCGCTTTTCCGTAACCTTCTTCCTCTTGATCAGGTAAGTCAATAGCAATCTGTAGATAACCTGTACTTCTTAACCGTTCTTTCGCTTCTTCCTTGGAAATTTCTATTTCTGGATATTCAAGTGTGAAATCTGTTTGTCCAACTGAAGCAGATGTCAGCTTTCCCTCTCTTGTAAAATGAAGCGTACATCCTGTATGAGGAATCAAAACATCCAGCTTCGGATCTCGTTCTTCATATGTAATCATAAAACTGTTTTCCGTGAACTCATTTAACATGCTGAAGTGAACTTCTTTTTGGACAAACGTATCAACAAATAATTGAGAAAGCCTCATCATTTCCTCTGTATGGACTGGTGTCTCCAAGCTTTCTAATTCTATTTCTTCATCACTATAACCTTCTATATCAATACTTTCCAATTGTCCATTTTCATCTATTAATACCGTTCCATACATCTCCTCTGTTTCTCTATCGATTATATGGAGGAAAAACTCATCCTCCAATATTTCAATAGAGAAATCACGGTTAATAAAAGGTTTTAATTTCTTCACTAAATTTGTCATAATATTCACTTCCTCTTATATTTTATGTACTATTTCTTTCTTAATAAAAGATCAATAGAAATCGCAAAAAGCAAAGAAATCCCAAAGACTGCTGTCAGTAAAATAATAATAATCATATCAAAGATCTGCTGATATCCTTGCGAAAAAAAGCTCATTTTCAAGTACACTAAGACAATACCCGAACCAGAAATAATAGACAGGATATATTTTATAAGTTTGTTAGATTGATGGAATCCAAATCGATAGAAAAAAAACCAAAGCAAAAAGATAATCACAATACAAAATAAAATAAGAAAAGTCATACTCATCTTCTCACACTCCCATTATTAAATCCTGATATTCATCATAATCGTACTGTATATTGGGAAAGCCAGCCCAATTACTGTAATGATAATCAATAGTGTTTTATTCAGTCGAGATAGAGTATGATGTGGTTCTTTCCATAATGTCAGAACAAAACCCATCAATAATTACAGAGGCCGGATGATAACTAAAATAGTGACAGAACCGTAAGAAATATGTAAAAGATCTATGATGAAGAGATAGATTAAAAAGATGAAAATATAAAGGGAGACTTTGATCAGTGGCGAAACTTATCAGGATGCTTAGCACTGTGCTAAAAGGTAAAAACAGTAAAAACAGAATGTACATTTTTTCACTCCTGTTTTTTCTAAACATATGAAAGCAAAGAAAAAGACAGAAGCTCTGCCCTTTCCTCCCCCTGTTATGCCCGCTTAAACTGTGCCTTGCGCAGTCTTGTATCAAGTAGAAGATTGCCGAAAGGAATGAACGCAACAGCAACTGCTGAGGTTACCCATAGAAAAGACCACCTAATCTTAAAGGTTACATAAGTGATCATAGCTAAATAGATAATAAACAACATACCGTGAAGAGTGCCTGCAATTGTAACAGCTTCTGAGAAACCTGCCCAATATTTAAGTGGCATTGCAATAAATAATAAGATGATTAAAGACAAACCTTCAATAAAACCTACAAATCTGAACTGACCAATTGCTGTGCCGAACATAAAGATCACTTCCTATGTATTTTTATAGTGTGCATAGAGTAAGATATTGATCAGTGGGGAATTTTGAGCCCCACTGATCAAGCTGCCTAGCGACTGTTTTATACAGCCATTACTAATCTACATTCTAAATTTATACTTTTCATCATGCAGAGTCAAGATTTGCTGTTAAACCGAAGGAAGAAAGTGCCTCTTTTACTGTGGCCATTGTCTCGAATGAGGACAGATCCATATTTAAGCTGGTTGCTTCCACAGCTAAATCTGGCCTTAGACCTGTAATAATAGGTTGAACACCAAGAAGTGATAACACATTGTAAATTCTGAAAAGGTTGTCAATTACCACATTATCTAATGTATAGACACCGGAGAAATCAATGATAAGATAACTGATGCTCTGAGCCTGCACCTTATTGGGAATTACCTCTAATATTTGGGCAGCCTGGTCCTGATCTATTTTTCCTGTTAATGGAAGTATCCCTATTTCATCTAATACTGGTACAATCGTAGCAGATAATTCATTAATTGCTTTCTGCATATCTTGCTGTCTTTTTTCATACTGCTTATTATCCGATATGTCTTTTACATATGTTTGGATCGCTTTGGTGTCTCCCAACAATACGGGATGACAATATAATTCTACATCAACCTCTGTACCGTCCCATCTGAATATTCTTTCTTCAATGATTTCTGCCGGACGGTCATATGCTGCCTGAATTCTGTTGCTGATAGCAGATTTGGAACTATCCTGGAAAATATCCAATGGACTTTTATCCATAACATCTTCTTTGTTTGTCCGAAAAAACGTTTCAGCTGCCTGATTTATGTAAATAATTCTGTTGTTTGTGTGGATAATGAGTGGATCCAGTGAATATTCAATCACTTCTCGATAATCTACTTCTGAAATATTTTCACTCACTTTAGTCCCCTCCTTTTGTTAATTCATCTCCAGTCTAACATAAATCAACATGAGAATCTCTCAATACATTGATAAAAGTAAGTAACCTTCTTATTAACAACTGCAATAATATGTAAATTATTTAGGTATATTTAATGAGTAGTTTGATTTAAAAAAGCCGATTTCCATGACAGAAATCGACTCATTCTTTTACCTAACACTCAAGCATCGGTTTGGAGAAATTCACAAATTGCCTGCAATGCTTCTTTATCATCATCACCTTTGGTTATAATCGTAATCTCTGTTCCTTTATCAAGGCTAAGTGCAAGTAAACCTAAGATGCTTTTCACATCAATTTTGTAGTGTCTGCACTGAAGTTTGATATCGCTTTCATAATTCCGCGCCAAATTTGTCAGTGCAGCAATGTCCTTTGAGCCTAAATATCTGGTTACCTTCAGATCTTTTACATACATGATAGCTGACTCCTTTTATTTCTTATTTTACCCGAAAGATACTAAAGTTAAAAGAAGCAAAATGAAGAAACTTATTATTCTTTTAAGGACCATCAGCTATATCAAATATATCCTTTCCTTGATTAATGCAAAAATGCCCGCAGCCTTTGCCCGGACATTTTCTCATCAATCATAATGGATCGTCTCATCCTCAAACTCTCCGTTACCATCATATATTCCATCATTCTCATAATAACTCGCTTCTAATGCTTGAAACTCAGCTGTATGGCGAATGCTATCAAAGAATGGATCATGTAAAGCATTTTCGAAATAATAGGAATCATATTGTAATACCATTTCCAAATTAGCAACTGCCTCTGTTAAATTCTGATTATATGCTGCAATTGCTGCCATTCCATAGTATCCATCCGGGTACTCCGGATAACTTGTGATGATTTCCTGATACATTGTTTCCGCTTCCTGTATCTGGTCATAATACAAATGGAGATCTGCCTTATAAGTATGTACAGGAACATTATGTGGGTCACGTCCAAGTATTTCATCAACCATTTCAATTGCTTTTGGCTGATTTCCAAGAAGATCATAGTTGTTAGCTAAGGCCCAAAAAGCATCAATATCATCAGGCATATAAGTTAAGTAAGTTTCCATATTCTGAATGGATTTATTGTATTCAGATAAATCATAGTAAATTAATCCAAGCCCGTAATAAGCACTGGCAGTATCCACCGTAATACCATAATCAATGGCCATATGAAAGGCTTCAATTCCTTGCTCGTATTCTTGCAAACCATAATAAATGTTTCCTAGATTAACATATTCATAAGCATCATTTGGTTCTATTTCCAGAGCTTTCTGGATTGCTTCTAATGCTTCCTTATTGCGTTCCATCATATTGAGAGCCCAACCCTTATTATTTAAGGCAACATCATTTTCCGGTTCAATTGCTAGTACTTCTTCTACTGCTTCCAGACCTTCTTCAAATTTTCCTTCATTGATTAATGCATATGCTTTATTATTTAATGCTCTCAGATCTGTTGGTTCGTCTTCTAATTCTGCCTCCGCATTAGTAAGGATCGATTCATAATCATCCGTTTCAATTGCCTGATTTTGCTGAATAGTGTCAGTAATTTGCAAACTGCCAGCTCCCCAGCTGAAGATCAATAGAAAAAATACAAAGGCATGAAGGATATAAACAAATGGTTTCATTTTCTTAAATTCATGATATTTGACAAAGCCGATAACAAATATAAGCATACTCCAGCCGTAGGCAATCATTTCAAAAAATAAAAGCAGATTAAATAAAAATGCTTCCTGCTCTGTCATCGAATTGAATAATTCGGCTGTAAAAATATCGGGAAATAGAATAATTTCTACAATCCATAGTGGTATCATCAAGATATACGGCAATACAGACCAGCCTACAACATTCTCCATTTGCCGATACGTAGCTTTTCCTTTAAAAAGACGGCCGATTTTCTCTGCAAAAAAAGCACCAACTTTAATGCCGATAAAGCCTGCAAGCGGTCCGAGAATTATTGCCAGGATAATCAGCGTAACAGTTGAGAAATGTTCCCCCATTTCCACCGCATAAAACCTGTTTAAAATGTTCGTTCCACCCAGACCGATTGATAAGAATAATAATTGCAATCCAGTTAATCGTTTCTCCCGCCACACCTCAAAACTGTTCTTAGGTTGTGTTAAAAAAGAAAACCAGGATTGATTTGACTCATTTTCCATTTATAAAGCCACCTCCAGTAAACATTCATCATTATATTATACGCTTGGTAAAAATGTAAATATTTATCTCTATTTGTAAAAAAGAATAGTGAAAAAGTATTGTGCAAGATTTAGAGATTGTGAGAATATTCCTAAGTCCAAGCAGCTCTTAAAGTAAGCGAAACTCCTTAGTAAATTGAAATTTATTCCATACTGAATGTATAGAATGAAAGAGTTTTGTCCAATAATGGTTAAGTAAAGTAATAGATGTCGAACAATTTGTTAGAAGATACATGGGAAGGTCTTACAGACACCGGCACTGCGCTAAATCAAGAATAATTCAAAGAAACTTCATTCATATTTCACATTTCTTGTTTATGATTAAGTTGTTTTACTAACCAAGAAAATCTCGAAAGAACAAGTAAAAACTATCTTAGAACAGATTGGGTTGTTCGAGAAAAAAAAAACGAAATGATAAAAAATCTTTCCAAAGGAATGAGGCAGCGTCTTTTGTTCGGGCAAGCGCTCCTAGGTGCTCCTGATTTATTACTAATGGATGAACCAACCAATGGATTGGATCCTTATTGGATTAATGAATTTGTCCGTATTGTAAAAGGAGTACAAACGAAGGGTACTACCGTTATTTTTTCCACACACATGATGGACGTTGCTGCTGATTTAGGGGATATAATTTATTTTATGCAAGAAGGAAAAGTAGTAGAAGAATTCAGCGGGATTGGAGAGGAAACAACCCTCAAGCTGTTACAGCTTCATCGCAATATGTAGCGGAGTTAAAACGGGAGAACGGCATGAATTAAGCCGCTCTCCCGTTCATTAGAACATCATATATGAAGCAACAAAATATAGAATAATCGTTACAGTTGATGGCAATGCATAGATTACCAGTCGTTTCACAGATGGACGCTGTAACGTATAGATGATGATCGCAGTCATTCCAATACCGAGCAGCGCTGTGGTAATATTCGACATACTCGCAATATTTAAGATTGGCCCTTTTTGATAAAAGATATCTGTAATAACAAGCAGTTGAATGTTAAATAGATTACTTCCTAAGATGGAGCCAATTGCGATCGAGTATTTTGCCAAACGAAAGGCAGCAAGCACTGTCACTAATTCAGGCAAAGAAGTCGATGCTGCAATAAGAAAGCTCCCAACAAAGCTCGAGTTCATCCCAGTCTGCTGGGCGATCGCATCACCTGCAATCGTTAAAACACTCCCTGCCCCAAATACCACAAGTGCTGCAATAATAAAACCGATCGTTCCCTGCTTTAATGTAAGATTAGAAGTTTGTTCCACTTCTTCATCCTCACTATCCAATCTTTTCATAACCACAATATAAATAATAAGCAGTAAGTACATTTCTATTCCAATTTGAAAGAAACTGGGGGAACTATCCCAAAAAATAAATACTGCTAATATGGCCGACATAAAAAATCCGGTGTTTGCTACTGGCAAATGCGTGCGATTATCTACTGTATTGAATACTTTTTTCTTTCGGTAAATAAAATCAAAGACCATTAATATCATAATATTAAACACATTACTGCCAAGCATATTACCTACAGCAATATCAGGGTTATCAATGTAAACAGCCGTTAAACTCGTCGTTAATTCTGGTAAACTTGTTGCACCGCCAATCAGGAGTGTACCTATCAACGCCCCGCTTAATGAAGACTTTTGATTGATCACATCGCCATATTTATTTAACTGAATAGCAGCAGCAATTACAATAACAGCAGTAATAAGAAAGATAAGAATTGTCATGAAAGTCCTCCTGAGAATCTATTAACATAAAACTATCAATAAGATTAGTTGCTTGTCAATTGAAATGAACACGCTCGGGACTGCAGGAATAATAATACCTATTTTCAAGCCTGTTGAAACCGTTTTTCTAGGGGAGCAAAGGAATGGTTACATGAACCTTCGTTCCTTCTCCAAGAGTAGAGAAAATTGCTAATTCTCCACCATGCTTTTTCACAATCTGATAAACAATTGACAGACCGATTCCCGTACCGCCTTCTTTTCTTGTTCTGGCCTGATTGACGCGGTAGAAGCGTTCGACTACTTTTGGCAAGTCTTCTTCTGGTATTCCTGGTCCAAAGTCTTGAATCATCAGCTCAGCAAAACTTTCCTTTTGTGTTAATTCAATTTTCACTTGCTCTCCAGCAGGTGTATAGCGGATCGCATTATCTAACAAATTGCCAATCACTTGTTCTAAACGGTCCGGATCACCGCTGATGATAGTTTCGTGATCTACTTCTGTAACCATTCGGATATTTTTCTTACCGGCAAACAATTCAAACCGTTCGGCAACTTCAAGAATAAGCTGCGCAAACGGAAATGGCTCATTTTTCATAGGATAAGAATCATCTTCCAGTTGAGCCAGATCAAGTAAATCATTGACTAACCGAATTAATCTCCTGACTTCCTGATGGATGACAGCCAAATGCTGCTCACGAACTTCTCCCTCTATGTTGGCTTCCTGCAGAACCTCTGTGTAGCCTTGAATATAGCTTAGAGGGGTTCTTAGTTCATGGGACACATTTTGCAGAAATTCCCTACGCTTTTGATCCACTTCTTCGAGTGATGCTGCGAGAACATTAAATGAATTGGCAAGATTACCGATTTCATCTGTTTTTGTCACATTAATACGCTTTGTAAAGTCACCATTCGCCATCTGGTAGGATACCTTTTCCATCGCTGTTAATGGGTGAATCAGATGATTGGTCATTTTAAAGCCGATCCAAATAATCACAATCAGCAACAGGATGATGAGACCAATTAAAATTAATCGAATCGAGTGAAATGGCTCATAGATAGCAGTGAGCGGAAGATAGAGGAAGATTGCCCCATCTAGCTGCTGATTTTGAATAATTGGCAAGGTAACAGCTAGGATGTCCTGATCAAATCTGGGGTGCCTGCGAATGAATGTAATCTGCTTGCCTTCTAACAGCTGTTGCCGTTCTTCAAATGTTATTAAACTAGTATCAGCGAATCCTTCAAGCGGAATTCCTGCACTCAGCATCATCGGGTCATTTGTGTAAATAATATTGCTATCCGACGTTTGATCAGTCCATTCGATTCTTTGCAAA
Organism: Gracilibacillus oryzae; assembly: GCF_009498735.1. Taxonomy (GTDB): domain Bacteria; phylum Bacillota; class Bacilli; order Bacillales; family Amphibacillaceae; genus Gracilibacillus; species Gracilibacillus oryzae. Next base: position 153,119 of record NZ_ML762426.1, on the reverse strand, counting down.
AATTCATCTTCCTGGCTTGCAGAATAATAAAAGGACAATAATTCCTCCCCTTGCATTTGTAAGGCATCTTTTTGCTTCTCTACATAAAATTTCTCATATAAATAGTAAGTCAGGCCTGTCCCAATCACTATTGTAAATAGTGCAATCACAATGATGGTTGACCAGATTTTTTGCCCTAAGCCAAATTTATTCCAATCTATCAGTCCTCGAATTTGTAGCCAACTCCCCATACTGTTTTAATATATCCACTAGCCTCATCCAGCTTTAGTCGCAGTGTTTTTACGTGAGTATCCACTGTTCTTAATGTAGCATTATTCTCTAATCCCCATATTTGATCCAATAATTGTTCTCTTGTAAAAACTTGTCCTTTGTGCTTAATAAGAAATTGCAAGAGACTAAATTCTTTTCTTGTTAAATTAATTACTAGTCCTCTTACTGTCACTCGATGGCCTGTAAAGTCTATCATTAATTTACCTAATGAGAACATATTCTGATTCTGATTAAAGCTGATCGATCTTCTGAGTAATGCCTCAATGCGTGCTGCCAGCTCTTTTGTACTAAATGGCTTAACAATATAGTCATCGGCACCAATTTTCAGTCCATGGACACGATCCAACTCTTCTCCTTTTGCTGTTAACATGATAATCGGAATATTAGACACTTCCCGGATATGCCGGCATACGGAAAAGCCATCAAGCTCTGGCATCATAATATCTAAAACAACCAGATCAAATGATTGTTCACGCCACAGCGCCAAAGCTTCCACACCATTAGCAGCAGTCACGATATGATATCCTAAACTCTCTAAATAAGAGCTTAACAGTGTTAACATTTGCTCTTCATCATCTGCAATTAAAATCTTATACTTATTCATTTTCTTCACCTAAGATCATTTGATATGGTCCATCTGCTAATGAAACTTTCTTCTCTATTTGAAAAGTAGATTTGTTTATAATGGAAAGCGAATTGCCGTCCATACTGGTCACATAAAGATTTTGCTTATCACCCGTGACAGCATATGGATTTGCATCAACTTCTACTTTATTGGTTATCGTTCTATTTTCTATGTTAATACTGTAGACGGTGCTAGATCCATGACAGATTACATGAACATTGGAATCATTGGGATGATGATAGAGGACAACAGGCATTAAACCAACCTTGATTCGATCTACCTCTTTCCCCGTAACCGGATCATATATGTATACATATTCATTCAGTGTGCCATAATCGCCATGGCCGCCAACCCAAAGGTATTTTCCATCAAAGAATAAACCATTCGGCCGATTGATAATGGAGAAGGTGTTGATTTCTTCATGGGACTCCAAATCCACTGCTGAGATGCTTGAACTCTCCGAGTTGACCACATACAATAATTGACTGACAGGATCAATTGCCATTGCTATTGGCAACTTCCCTACTGAGATCTCTGCTTCTAATTCCCCGTTATCGAGTGAGACCACCCCAACCTTATCCTCCTGGCCATTTGAATAATAAAGTCGATTATTTTCCGACTGAAACAATAATCCATTGACCCCTTTACCAGTTTCAAACAGTTCTGTGACAGACCCGTCCTCCATATTAAGTTTCTGGACTGCCTCTTGCTCTTCACCAGAAAGAATAACATGGTTATGGTTTATCTTTTCCATAGCGGTAATCCGGTACTCCAGTTCACTCGAATCAATCTCATAGCTGTCTAAATGAACAAACGATAATAGCGGTTTTTTTAAATGCGAAATCATAACTGTCTCATCCACATGATCTGGCAGTAATATCTTTTGGTTACCACATCCTGTTAAGAATACAGCAAGCATTACTAGTATAAAGCAATAGTTTTTCATTTGTCCTCCTTTTCGGCACACTGTGGAATAACTTTGTCCCATTCCCAATAAGTGTAACAGGATAGTAGACTTGTACTAGTATCCGCTATGATTATACAACAAAAATGTGAAATCAGTGTGAATTATCTTTTCATAAAAAAACCTTCTCTCCAAATCGGAAAGAAGGTTTTTCGCTTAATAGTTATTGTCACTTCCAAAGAAGTTCTTAAATGATTGAATATTCGTATCACGGTTAAGTGCCGCGATTGAAGTAGTTAGCGGGATACCTTTTGGACAAACTTGCACACAGTTCTGTGAGTTTCCACAGCCTTGAATTCCGCCGTCTTCCATTAATGCATTCAATCGTTCTGACTTATGCATTTCACCAGTTGGATGGGCATTAAATAAACGCACTTGAGATAGTGGTGCAGGACCGATAAAATCAGATTTGCTGTTCACATTTGGACATGCTTCCAGGCAGACACCACATGTCATACATTTGGATAATTCATATGCCCATTGACGCTTTTTCTCTGGCATTCTTGGTCCAGGACCTAAATCGTACGTTCCGTCAATCGGAATCCATGCCTTTACTTTTTTCAAGGAATCGAACATGCGACTGCGGTCAACGACTAAGTCACGGACAACTGGAAATGTGGACATTGGTGCAATATGAATTGGCTGTTCCAATTTATCGACAAGTGTGGAACATGCTTGTCTCGGTTCACCGTTAATAACCATCGAACACGCACCACACACTTCTTCCAGACAGTTAGACTCCCAATTAACTGGAGGGCGTCTTTCCCCATCAGCATTATAAGGATTGCTCTGGGTCTCCATCAGCGCTGAAATGATATTCATATTTTTACGATAGTTGATCTTATATGTCTCCTGATAAGAAGGAGAGTCAGGGCTGTCTTGTCTTGTTATAATCAGCGTTATTTTATCTTCAGCCATCTTTTGCTACCCCCTTGATTATTTTTTCTTACTATAGTCACGTTTTCTTGGTTCAATTAGTGATACATCTACATCTTCATAAGTGAACTTCGGTGCACTTGTTGCTTGATCGAATGCTGCCATTGTTGTTTTTAACCATTCCTGGTCATTACGTTCAGGGAATTCTGGTTTATAATGGGCTCCGCGGCTCTCATTACGGTTATAAGCACCTTGGGTAATTACACGTGCAAGATGAAGCATGTTCTTTAATTGACGGGTAAACATAACCCCTTGATTGTTCCATCGGGACGTATCATCCATATTAATATTTTCCCAGCGTTCAAGTAATTCCTGGATTTTCTCGTCTGTTTTCAACAGTTTCGCATTATCACGAACAACTGTTACATTATCTGTCATCCATTCACCAAGTTCTTTATGAATTTGATATGCATTTTCCTCACCACGCATGTTGAGAAGCTGCTCAAACTTTGATTCTTCTTCTTTTAATAGAGAATCAAATAGAGTTGATGGTACATCGTCGATTGTTTTTTCTAATCCCTCAACGTATTTAATCGCATTCGGACCTGCAACCATACCGCCGAAAATAGAGGATAACAGTGAGTTAGCTCCAAGACGGTTTGCCCCGTGCTGTGAATAATCACATTCACCAGCAGCGAAAATACCAGGAATATTTGTCATTTGGTCATAATCTACCCACAGTCCACCCATCGAATAGTGAACAGCAGGGAATATTTTCATTGGTACTTTACGAGGGTCTTCCCCAACGAATTTTTCATAGATTTCGATAATTCCACCAAGTTTAATATCCAACTCTTTCGGATCTTTATGGGATAAATCCAGGTACACCATGTTCTCGCCATTGATACCTAGCTTCTGGTTCACACACACATCGAAAATCTCACGTGTAGCGATATCACGAGGTACAAGGTTTCCGTAGGCAGGATATTTTTCCTCTAAGAAATACCATGGCTCGCCATCTTTATATGTCCAGATTCGGCCACCTTCCCCGCGGGCAGACTCACTCATTAAACGAAGCTTGTCATCACCAGGGATGGCTGTCGGGTGAATTTGAATAAATTCTCCATTGGCATAAATGGCACCTTGTAAATAAAGGGCTGCTGCTGCAGAACCTGTATTAATAACAGAGTTAGTAGATTTACCAAAGATAATTCCAGGACCACCAGAAGCAAAAATCGTGGCATCACCTTTAAACACTTTAAATTCATGTGTTTTGATGTTCTGGCCAATGACGCCACGGCCAATTCCTTCTTCATCTATGATGGCGGAAATAAATTCCCAGCCTTCATATTTGGTAACTAATCCCAGCACTTCGTATCGACGAACCTGTTCATCTAATGCATACAATAACTGCTGTCCTGTTGTTGCACCAGCAAATGCTGTACGGTGATGTTGTGTTCCACCGAAACGACGGAAATCTAGTAAACCTTCATTAGTCCGGTTAAACATAACACCCATGCGATCAAACATATGGATAATACCAGGCGCTGCGTCACACATCGCTTTAACTGGAGGCTGATTGGCTAAAAAGTCACCGCCGTAAACTGTGTCATCAAAGTGGATTGCCGGAGAATCTCCTTCCCCCTTTGTATCTACCGCACCATTAATTCCACCTTGAGCACAAACAGAGTGAGACCTTTTTACAGGAACAATTGATAATAAATCCACATGTACGCCTGCTTCTGCTGCTTTGATTGTGGCCATTAGTCCCGCAAGACCACCACCGACAATAACGATATTGCGATCACTCATTCTTACTCACTCCTTCTATTTCTACCATTCTCTTAATCTATTAAACAAATGCGAACAATGCGCGAATACCTATATATGTTACTGCAAGGAAAACAAGTAAAGTTGCATATGTTGCGATCTTCTGTGAACGTGGTGATACGACAATTCCCCAGCTTACTAAAAAGCTCCACAAGCCGTTAGCGAAGTGGAATGTTGTCGAAACAACACCAAGTACATAGAACCAGAACATTACTGGACTAGCCAGAATATCTTCCATTAAGCTGTAATCCAACTCCACGTTTCCAAGTCCGATTTGTACACGTGTTTGCCATACGTGCCAAACGATAAAAATTAATGTAATAATCCCTGTAATTCGCTGCAAGTAGAACATCCAGTTACGGAAGAAACCATAACGTCTCACATTATTCTTTGCAACAAAAACAATATACACCCCTAGCACCGCATGGAATAAAATCGGCAGGAAAATAACAAAAAGTTCCAATGCGTAGCGGAATGGTAAGGATTCCATAAAATGTGCTGCCTTGTTAAAGCTCTCCGGCCCATACACCGCAAAATGATTGACAATCAAGTGCTGGACTAAAAAGATACCAATCGGCACTACCCCTAATAATGAGTGTAACCTACGATAAAAAAAATCCCTATTCTCCATCTCTTGTACCCCCCTCTAAAATAGATAAGTTGTTAACATACCAACATACGGATCTTTTGCTTCGCTTATTTTAAAGCGCTTTACATCCCGACCTGCCAGATTTCTCTTTTCGTTTCATCCTTTACGGGCGAGACATCCCATCCAAAGAAATTCGTATATTGTCAACACAACTATTGTACTTCTATCGCAAGAAAGCGTCAAGAAAACGAATACTTTTTCTCATGATTAATTGTCGATATTAAGGGAATGAAACTAGTATTCTGTATTACTTGAAATAAGAAATACTTCATATTACTTATTGCACCATTTGACAAAAAAGTAGATAATAAAACTATATGTACAGCAGGTTAGAGAGGGGACCAATTTTGACAGGTAAAGAGACGAATATCGCAACAATCATCGCAAACCTACATATTACCGGAAGCGGCTACGATTTAATACGTTATATTGGATTACCAGATATGCTTGGAAAAGAATCACATTTAATTTTATATGTAATGGGGAAAAATCTGGCTGAGAAAAGTGATTGGGTATCACAAGAAGAAGTGATCGAATTCTTCCGCCATGTCGGCTGGGGTGAGTTACAATTAATGAAAGAAAAACGCCGTGGTTTGATTTTTCAATTAAGCGGAGAAGTTGTTGATGCCAGAATCGAAACAATCGAAGATATCGAGTTTCGCTTAGAAGCTGGTTTTCTGGCATATGTCATGGAACAGTTATTAAATAAGGAATGTGAATGTATTGCCGAAGTAAAAAAGGACGGCGTAGAATTTCATGTTATTTACAGTGATTAAATCTATTGCACTTATTTTTCATGGCTTTCATGATTAAAAAGATGATCTTTTCTATTCGGAAAGATCATCTTTTTTTAGCTGTTCCTGAATATTTTCAGCAACTGGTTCGGGTATTCCCAGTTTTATTAAATCTGTTACACTTGCATTTTTAATCTCATTCAGAGATTTATAGTGTGTAAGTAAAAGTTTTTTCCGTTGCTCTCCAACCCCCGGAATATCATCTAACTGTGAACGGAATGCACTTTTTCCCCGTAACTGACGATGAAATGTTATCGCGAAACGGTGTACTTCATCCTGAATCCGTTGTATAAAATAGAATTCCTGTGAGCGCCTGTCAAGCTGCACCACCTCAACTGGATCCCCATAAAGCAATTCACTCGTCCGGTGTTTATCATCTTTCGCCAAACCGCACAGGGGAATATCTAACCCTAATTCATTTTCCAGGACATCAATTGCTGCTGACATCTGGCCTTTCGCACCATCAACCACAATCAAATCCGGCAATGGAGCACCTTCCTTTAACACCCTGGAATAACGTCTGCGAATGACCTCACGCATTGTATCATAATCATCCGGACCTTCCACTTCTTTGATCTTATATTTGCGATATTCTTTTTTGTCAGGTTTCCCGTCAATAAATACCACCATTGCTGAAACAGGATCTGTTCCCTGGATGTTCGAGTTGTCAAATGCTTCAATTCTGTACGGTGTTTCGATATTGAGTTTTTCGCCTAAGCTTTCAATTGCTTTAATTGTCCGCTCTTCATTTCGCTCAATTAAGGAGAATTTCTCTTGCAATGCAATATCTGCATTTTTCTTTGCTAAATCGATAAGTTCCTTCTTCTGTCCACGCATCGGAATATGGACATCCACTTCCAGCAGCTCTTTTACAATCTCCACATCTGTCGGAGCTGGTACGAGAATTTGCTTTGGCTTTGGATGATGATGATGAAGATAGAAACTTCCGATAAATGTTAAGAAAGCTTCTTCCGCACTATCAAAAAACGGAAACAGTGATACGTCCCGCTCAATCAGCTTTCCTTGTCTGATAAAGAAAACCTGCACACACATCCAGCCTTTATCATAGCTGTATCCGAAAATATCACGATCAGTCTGATCAGCCGTTGCCATCTTTTGTTTTTCCATCACTGCATCAATGTGCTGGATCTGATCACGCAATTCTTTAGCCCGCTCAAAATTCAAATCCTCTGACGCCTTTAACATTTTCTCCGTCAACTGTTCTTTAATTTTGCGATGACCACCGTTTAGAAAACTGGCCAGTTCTTGTACGATTTTGCTATATTCTTCTTTTGATGGCGGGTTCTCTGAACAGGCAATGCCGCCCTTTCGGATTATTACACTTTCTGAGCGGATAGAGTCTGTCTAATAATTTTTTTGTTTCCCGTGCTGCGATCACGTTCGGATATGGTCCGAAATATTTGCCTTTGTCCTTTTTCACTTTTCTTGTGATCAGAAGGCGTGGATGCCGCTCATTCGTAATCTTCAGGAAAGGATAAGATTTATCATCTTTCAATAAAACATTATATTTTGGATCATATTTTTTAATTAAATTCATTTCAAGGATAAGTGCTTCAATTTCTGAACTTGTCACAATATACTCAAAATCTCGAATTTCGCGAACGAGCCGCTGTGTTTTCTGGTCATTTGCCCCGATAAAGTAGGACCTGACCCTGTTGCGCAGCTTTTTGGATTTACCGACATAAATGACTGTTCCATGCCTGTCTTTCATCAAGTAACAGCCAGGCTGCATCGGCAAGACCGCAAGCTTTTCTTGAATATGCTCATTCAATTGGGCTCACCACCGTTCATAGATATTTCACTTCTCTTCCTCTTTACTGATACTGTATTCTTCTATAAATGCATTTCAATCGGTTTGTCATCTAGTTTTGACGCTATGATGGTTTCATACATGCATAACTCCTGTTATTGCACTTAGTTTTGATGCTATTGCCAGTATTGCCAGTCATTATATTTTAACAAAAAACAATCCCTTATTATAGTATACCACTATAATAAGGGATCCTGAATTTTTTATTAAGCATGTTTGTTGATTAATTCAACAAGTGCTTCTTTTGGCTGGTAGCCGACTACTTGGTCCACTACTTCACCATCTTTGAAAAGTAATAATGTAGGAATACTCATCACACCGAATTTTCCTGCAGTTTCCTGGTTTTCATCTACGTCTAATTTAACGATTTTTACAGTGTCACTCATATCTGCATCTATTTCTTCCAACACTGGTGCGATCATTTTACAAGGTCCACACCATGTTGCCCAAAAGTCAGCTAAAACTAAGCCTTCGCCAGTTTCTGTATTAAAAGTTGTATCTGTCGCTTTTACAATTGCCATTGTAATTCCTCCTTTGTATTCCAAATTTCTAGTCAAGTATATCATTAGTGATGAAAAACTTGCTAATACTTTGCTTATTGCCCATATTCAGTTTTATACTGACATGACATAATATATACCAACGATAAGAAAAATAATCGCCACTGCAATGAGCACAATTGCCAATGTCTTCAACGTATGCCACTCCTCTTAACCAATACTCGAACCAATTACAAACGATAAACCGACAGAGATCACCATGGATATGAAGCCAACCGCCCTGTTATCATTGGCAATTTCCTGATCAATTTTATATGTCGGTGTAAGAAATTCAAAAATAAAATACCCAAGTAATAATAATATAAAACCAAATCCGCCCCATGTGATACTTTCAATAACCGTATCATTATGTTCAATCGAATAACGGAAAATGTTCGCAATCCCAAATATTTTCCCGCCTGTAGCCATTGCTACACTCATATTACCTTTTTTGATCTCATCCCAATTTTTATATGATGTCACTAATTCAAAGATGACAAGGAAGACAACTAAACACAGGACTGCGACACTGTATCTTGCTGCTGTCTCAACAAATGTGTTCGACCAGAATTCTGCCATTGCTTTTCCCCCTGTTTTTTATTTCAATTCAAGTACAGTGACACCAGATCCACCTTCTGACATTTCCCCGTCACGAGCGTGAGTAATTCTTGAGTGTTTGCGGGCATAATCACGGACACCTTTCCGTAAAGCTCCCGTTCCTTTTCCATGAATAATGGAAACATGATTATATCCTGCCAATAAAGCATCATCCATATATTTTTCTAATTGCTGTAATGCTTCTTCAAAACGCTCTCCGCGAAGGTCAAGCTCTGGTTTTACATGATAATTCGATCCTCTTACTGTTGCCAGCGGCCTTTCGACAGTTGGCTCTTCTCTGCGGATAAACAGTAAATCTTTGCGCTTGGCTTTCATTTTCATAATCCCAATTTGAACCTGGAATTCGTTTTTGCCTGATTGTTCGATCACTGTTCCTTTTTGATCAAGTGTTAATAAACGCACCTCATCACCAGGTTTTAATTCTTTCGCCTTCTCTTCATTAAAACTTGCTTGCTGTTTTTTCTCTTTTTTCGATAATTCAGGCTGTGCATCCTGCAGAAGTTTTTTCGCTTCAATCCATTCATGCTCTTTCCATTCCTGCTCTGTTTGCATATTACGCAGTTCTGATACAATAATTTCTGCTTCTTCCCGCGCCTTTGCTACCGCTTTTTCTGCTTTTTCTTCCGCTTTTTTATATAAAGCTTCACGCTGTTGTTCAAATTGCTGCCATTGTTTTTCCACTTCGCGCTTCAGATCCTCAGCGTCTTGTAACGTTTGCTCTGCTTGTTCATAATCAGATTCTGCTTTTCGGCGAGAAGTTTCCAGTGAGGCAATCATATTTTCCACACTTTTCGAATCTGCACCAATATGGGTTTTCGCTTCTTCGATCACCGCATCATCCAGTCCGAGCCGTTTCGAGATCTCGAACGCATTACTTCGGCCTGGCACACCAATCAACAGGCGATACGTCGGTTTTAATGTTTCGACATTAAACTCAACAGAAGCATTCGTCACATTCTCACGATTATAGCCATATGCTTTCAGTTCAGGATAGTGGGTTGTTGCAATAACACGTGCCCCTCTTTGGATCACATAATCCAGTATCGACATCGCAAGTGCGGCACCTTCCTGTGGATCTGTCCCTGCACCCAACTCATCAAATAATATTAATGACTTGTAGTCGAATGTATTTAGGATATCCACAATATTCGTCATATGGGAAGAAAACGTACTAAGACTCTGCTCAATCGACTGCTCATCCCCAATATCTGCGAATACATTGGAAAATACCGCAAGCTCACAGCCATCAAGTGCAGGAACTTGCAAGCCTGACTGTGCCATCAATGTACAAAGCCCGACCATTTTTAAGGTAACTGTCTTACCCCCAGTGTTTGGTCCTGTGATCACAATCGCGGTATAATCTTCGCCAAGCTCCACATCATTTGCCACAACTTCATCTGAATCGATCAGTGGATGACGCGCTTGTTTCATTTTGATCACACCATTGTCATTCATTTTTGGCCGGCTTGCTTTCATTACATGACTCAACTTCGCCCGTGCAAAAATAAAATCAAGGGCAGCAAGTGCTTCAGCATTCTGGATTAATAATGTTTCATCTGCTGCGACACGGACAGACAGTTCTTTTAAAATACGTTCAATTTCACGTTTTTCCTCCACTTTTGCTGCAGACAACTGATTATTCAATTCCACAACAGACTGTGGCTCCATAAAAAGTGTCTGGCCAGAAGCGGACTGGTCATGGACAATCCCGCCAATAGCAGAGCGATATTCTTGCTTTACTGGTAACACATAACGGTTATTTCGGATCGTAACAATCGCGTCTGACAACATCTTCGCTTTCGTTCTGGTTACATTTTCCAACCTGTCACGCACTTTATTTTCATTTGTTCTGATCTGGGAACGTAAGCTGCGCAATTTATCTGAGGCACCATCCATCATATGGCCATGATCATCAATACAGCTTTTTATTTCCCGTTCCAACTCGTTTAGTGGCACTATTTCTTCTGTAATTTCCCGAATAATCGGCAGCTCCAGATCATCCAGCTTATCGATAAAGATTTTTAACTGTTTTCCGCCATAAATCGTGCTGGCAATATCCAGACATTCCTGTGTGCTTAACACACCGCCAATTGCTGCCCGCTTAACATGTGGCTTTATATCAGAAATACCGCCAAGCGGGACATTGCCTTTTAAACGAATCACATGATATGCTTCATCTGTTTCGTCCTGCCATCTGTTAACTTCTGCTAAATCAGTAGAAGGAGCAAGTGATCGTGCTTTCTCTACACCAAGTGATGATGCTGCTTGTGCGATTAATTGCTCTTTTATTTTGCTAAACTCTAATACGTTAAAAATCCGCGCATTCATAGTCGCACTCCTCCTATTTTTCTCTATATTTGTTAGGAAAACTTTCCCTTTAACTTCTCTTCGTTTGTAAAAACTCAATCAATTTATTCTTTGGCCAGCTGTTAATCACTGTCTCTGTTGTTAACCCGCCCCGGCGTGCTGTTCCACAGCCGATTGGCATATGTTCAAGCATATCAAAACTGTGGGCATCTGTGTTAATCGCGATTTTGACGCCTTTTTCCTGGGCAAGTGCCACCCATTCTGCGGCAAGATCCAACCTGTTTGGATTCGCGTTTAACTCGAGTACCGTATTGGTCCGTTCCGCTTGCTCAATCAGCCATTTCACATCAACGCGATACCCGTCACGTTTTCCCAAAAGTCTGCCAGTCGGGTGGGCAATCATGTTCACATATGGACTCTCCAATGCTGTCAGCAGGCGCTGGTGGATCAGTTTCTCGCTTTGGCTGAAGCTTGAGTGAATCGAGCCGATTACGAAATCAAGCTCCTGCAGAAAATCATCATCGAAATCTAGTGACCCGTCTGGCAAAATATCCATTTCGACCCCGCGGAAAATATGGATGTCAGGATATTTTGCTCTTGCTTGCTCAATTTCTGCCGCCTGTTTGCGTAATCTTTCTTCATTTAAACCATTGGCTACCCGTAAATATTTCGAGTGATCCGTAATCGCAATATAATCATACCCTTTTTCAATTGCGCGTTCGACCATTTCTTCTACAGACTGTGCGCCATCACTCCATGTTGTGTGCATGTGCAGATCGCCTTTAATATCATCATCCTGCAAAACCTCAATTTCTTGTTTCGCAAGCTCCAGTTCATCTTTTCCCTGGCGCAGTTCTGGCGGGATATAGGAAAGTCCGAAGCTTTGGAAAAATTGCTCCTCTGATGCAAATGTCTCCACATCCCCTGTTTCGGCATCTTCAACTCCATATTCACTGATTTTCTTACCTTGTGATTTGGCTAATTGGCGCATCAGCACATTATGGTCTTTGGAGCCGGTAAAATGGTGCAGGGTTGTTGGAAACTCTTCATCTGTTACAATGCGAAAATCGATGCTTATATCATGATGGTGTTCAACCACTATCGAAACTTTAGTCTCTCCTGCAGCAATGGTTTCCACAATCCCATCCATTTTAAGCAATTTCTGCTGTACAGCTTCAGGCTTGTCTGTTGAAATAATAAAATCTAAATCTTTTACTGTTTCGCGGAATCTGCGCATACTGCCAGCAATAGAGAATCGAATAATCTCATCAATTGTTGCTAAATAATTGTCCACTTTATCGACAATTGGTAAAACTGAGGCAACTGGCAATCGTTCCGGCCGTTCACTTCCTTTATTGAGGGCATCAAGGATTTTTTCTTCTGTTTTCTTGCCAAATCCTTTCAAATCCTGAAGCTGGCCGTTTTCACATGCTTTGCGCAATGTTGCTTCATCTGTAATATTAAGTTCCTGATACAATTTCGCTAATTTTTTCCCGCCTAATCCCTGAACATGCAAGAGCGGGATCAGCCCTGCCGGGACTTCCTGCTCTAATTGGGTGAGTGTCTCAGATGTCCCGTTTTCAATATAATCTGCAATTACAGCTGCTGTACCTTTTCCCACACCTTGCAGACTAGTGAAATCAGTAATCGCATTCAGTGATCGCTCATCCCTTTCCAATGCTTGTGCCGCTTTTCGATAAGCAGATATCTTAAATGGATTTTCACCTTTTAATTCTAAGTATGTTGCGATTTTTTCTAATAATTTTATTACATCTTTCTTATTAACCGGCATGATAAATGATAAATCCCCTTTCGCGTGCAAATACCCTTGCAGATTTCTCGGTGGCAAGGGTATCTTCTTTAAGTATTCGTCTTACACAGTCGGGTCATTCGTAAACCAAATTTCTTTCAGCTTTTCGGACAATACTGGTGTCTGATCAACAATAAATGTAGCTAATGAAGAATGATCCAGCCATTCCTGAATCTGCGGAACTGGTGCAAGTGCAATAATGTATAGAATAACGAAAATAATTAAGTAGTTTTCAATAAAGCCAAACACAGCACCAAGTATGCTGTTTACAATACCTAACAGTGGCAGGTTTGCTACAAAATCCAACATTGTTGCAATAATCTGCAATATAATTTTTGTGACAAAAAATAAGGCACCGAATGCGATTGCATTATAATATGCTGCTTCGAGTGGCAGTGTATCTAAGAAGATAGCCCAGGGAGTGTCATCAGAAAGCTGAGGATATGGAATCCACATTTCCAGATGTGGTGCAATCTTATCATAATAGAGTGCTGCAACGATAAATGCGATAATAAAGCTTGTTAAATGGAGCACTTGCAGAATTAATCCCCTTCGTAATCCAACAAAAAAACCAATTACAAGAAAAAACAAAATAACTAAAGTTACCATGACAATTTTATTCCTCTTTCTCCTCCAGAAGATTTTGCAGTACTTCGAAATCTTCTTTTAATTTTATGTAATCATTCATTTTATTAACCGCTGTTAATACGGCTAAGCTGGTTGTGTCCAGCGATTTATTAACCTGATGAATTTCATGCATTTTCTCATCAACCATGTTTGCAATTAATTTAACATGATCTTCCGTTTCTTCTCCTACAACTTTATAAGATCTTCCATATATATTAACGGTAGTACGTGATTTTTTCGGTTGGGTCACCTTGATACCCCCTACAATTTCTATTCACTTATCTGATTATACTACTATTAAGTGGTATAACCTAGTAAAACCTTAAAATTAATATTAACATGAACAGGCCAATTAGAAAACTATTCTGATAAGATCAACTTTGATATACTATATGGTAGTTGAATAGAAGGAGCGATATTTTTGTCAAATGTAGTACTTCAATTAAAAAAGGGCGATTTGGCCTCTGTAAAAGAGCATTATCTTGACGCAATTGTCAGCAAACCGCAAAATGCTTTGTTTTTAGCGAAAGTTAATGGAACAACGATAACAGCATATGCATCAGGCAAGGTAATGTTTCAAGGACAAAATGCTCAAGGTGAAGCAAATAAATGGGCGAAACTGGGCGGGGGCGGAACTGCCACTGCATCGAATAAAAAGAAGCCAACTGTTAATGAGCATCAATTCGCCCCGCCGAGCGGTATTTTTACAAGTGGACATATCGGGACAGATGAAGCAGGAACTGGCGATTATTTTGGACCGATTACAGTCAGTGCTGTGTATGTATCGGAAGAGAAAATTGATATTTTGAAAGAATTAGGGATCACTGATTCGAAAGCATTGACAGATGACCGGATTGGAGTGTTAGCGAAAGAACTGGTACAGGCTAAGATTCCTTATACATTGCTGACGATGGATAATGCCAAATATAACAGGTTACAGAAAAAAGGCTGGAATCAAGGCAAGATGAAGGCAATGATGCACCATCATGCAATCGAGAAACTTGTTGCAAAAATTGGTGAAGAGCAGCCTGTCTTAATTGATCAATTTTGCCAGCCGTCTGTTTATATGAAATATATTGGTACAGAAGGTGCGAAATTGCGCCAGAACACCTTTTTTATGACAAAAGCAGAAAGTTATTCTACATCAGTAGCAGCAGCCTCCATTATTGCACGAGCAAAATTTGTGAAAGAGATGGACGCATTATCTAAGCGATTTGGTGTCACCATTCCAAAGGGTGCTTCATCGAGGGTTGACGAGACAGCAGGCTATTTGATCAAAAAAAATGGCATAGATGCCTTGAATGAAGCTGCGAAAATGCATTTTGCCAATACCGATAAAGCGATGAAATATGTGAAATAGGAAGAGCTCATTATTGGGCTCTTTTTCTATCTCTTTTTTCCGCTTCTTGCTCTCTTCTTGCGACTTCCCGCTTTCTTCTTGCGACTTCCCGCTCTTTTCTTGCGACTTCCCGCTTTCTTCTTGCGACTCCCGCTCCCTTCTTGCGACTTCCTGTTCTCTTCTTGCGACTTCCCGTTCTCTTCTTGCGACTTCCCGCTTTCTTCTTGCGACTCCTGCTCTTTTCTTGCGACTTCCCGCTTTCTTCTTGCGACTTCCCGTTCTCTTCTTGCGACTTCCGTTCTCTTCTTGCGACTTCCGTTCTCTTCTTGCGACTTCCCGCTCTCTTCTTGCGACTTCCCGCTCCCTTCTTGCGACTTCCCGCTCTTTTCTTGACTCCTGCTCTTTTCTTGCGACTTCCCGTTCTCTTCTTGCGACTTCCCGTTCTCTTCTTGCTACAATTCCATTGCCTTTCCATAAAAAAAAGAACTGCATCCTCCCGGATACAGCTCCTTCCCTTTTATCCTCTTAACTCCGCACCAAAATGCTTCGCTACTTCTGCTAAAATCGCCTGATAGGATGCTTCTACTTCTTCATCTGTCAGCGTTCGTTCTGGATCTTGATAGAACAAGCTGAAGGCGATCGATTTTTTGCCTGCTTCCAAATGCTCGCCTTGATAGACATCAAATACTTGAATGTCTTTGACTAGGTCGCCACCTGCTTCAGCAATTACTGCCTGAACAGCTCCTGCTGGCACTGTTTCATCAACAACTAAGGCAATATCACGCGATACACTTGGGAAACGCGGAATCACGGCAAAGCTTGGTTCATTATGATGGATCTCCAATAAATAATCAAAGTCGACATCAAAGACATACGTCTCTTTCAAGCCATATGCTTTCTGTGTTGCCGGGTGAACCTGGCCGACAAAACCAATCTTACGGTCGCCGACAAAGATTTGCGCTGTACGGCCTGGGTGCATGTTGTCAATTTTCGCTTGTTTATAAGTAACATCCACTTTGAGTGATGCAAACAATGCTTCAAGAATACCTTTTGCGACAAAGAAATCAACTGGCTTTTTCTCTTGCTGCCAGGGATGTGTCAGCCACTGTCCAGTTAATGCTCCAGCAAGGCGTAATTTTTCTTCAGGCTGTCTGGTTACTTTTTCTTCATCGGTAATAAAAATGCTTCCAAGCTCATAATAAGCTACATCAGCCTGTTTACGGGCTAAGTTATATGCTGCTGATGTAAGCATTTCTGGTAAAATACTCACACGCAATGTGCTGTGCTCTTCACTCATCGGCATTGCAAGTGATACAGTTGATACTGTCGCCTCTTTTACCTCTGGGCTGACAAACTGTTCCGCACGTTCTTTACTTGTTAAAGAGTAGGTAACAGTCTCAGACAATCCTGCACCCTCCAAGAAACGCTTGACATGGCGTTTTAATTCTTGTGCTTTCGTCAAGCCGCCTGCCTGTGTTCCTCCCTGTGGCAGGGTAAATGGCAAATTATCATAACCGTAAATGCGCGCAACTTCCTCGACCATATCTTCAAAAATAACGATATCCTGACGGCGTGTTGGTGCTGATACAACAAATGTTTCGCCATCTTGTTCAAAATTGAAATGCAATTTGCGTAAGATATCAGCAATCTCGTCACTGGAAATCGATGTTCCCAGACGATCATTAATTTTATCTGTCCAGATCGTTACTTTTTTCTCAGAATAATCCATCTGGTCAAATTCTACAACACCTGACAAAACAGTTGCTCCAGCATATTCGCTTAACAATTGGCAAGCACGGACTCCTGCTTCACGTACACGATTCGGGTCTACCCCTTTTTCAAAACGATTTGATGCTTCACTGCGAAGGTCAAATGCTTTCGATGCTTTTCTAACCGTTTGTCCGTCAAAGTATGCCGCTTCTAACAATACATTTGTCGTTGTATCAGAAACTTCAGAATCTGCTCCACCCATCACACCCGCAAGTGCCACAGGCTCTTTGCCGTTTGTAATCACTAAATGCTCAGCAGATAATGTTCTTTCAACATCATCCAATGTCACAATTTTTTCGCCTTCACTTGCTTTACGGACAACCACTTCATTGCTACCGAATTTATCATAATCAAATGCATGTAATGGCTGGCCATATTCTAATAAAACATAATTGGTAATATCTACAACATTATTAATTGGACGAATTCCTGCAGCCATCAAGTAATTACGCATCCATAATGGCGCTGGGCCGACTTTCACATCCCGTACAACTAAGGCACCATAATATGGATTTACTTCCGGAGCTTCCACTCTTACGGAAACATGATCTTCTGCCACTTCATCTGAGTGTCTTAATGATGTTTGCGGCAGGCGGATTGGCACATCCAAGATTGCTGCAACTTCATAAGCCACACCTAACATACTTAATGCATCGGAACGGTTTGGTGTTAAACCAAGCTCAATGATAATGTAATCCAAGTTTAATACATCTGTTGCGTCTGCCCCAACTTCCGTATCTTCAGGAAAAACAAAAATTCCAGTTGCATATTCTTTTGGAACATACTTTTCCTCCACACCGAGCTCCTGCAATGAACAAATCATACCATTGGATTCTACTCCGCGTAATTTTGCTTTTTTTATTTTAAAATTTCCTGGCAGCACAGCACCCGGCTTTGCTACAGCCACTTTTTGCCCTTCGGCAATGTTCGGTGCACCACAGACAATCTGCAATGTTTCTTCCCCAACATTCACCTGGCATAAATTTAATTTATCAGCATCTGGGTGTTTTTCACAGCTTTCCACATATCCGACAACTACATTGGTGCTGGCTTGCGCAAAGCGTTCGATCCCTTCCACTTCGATCCCTGATTTTGTAATCCGTTCTGCCAGATCTTCTGGTGTTAACTGATCGATATCGACATAATTTTTTAACCAATTTAATGAAACAAACATTCTTTCAACTCCTCCTTATGCTTGATGATATTGCTTTAAGAAACGCAAATCATTTGTATAGAAATGGCGAATATCATCCACACCATATTTCAACATCGCAATTCGTTCTGGACCCATTCCGAACGCAAAACCGCTGTATTCTTTCGGATCATAACCAGCCATCTCTAATACTCGTGGGTGTACCATTCCTGCTCCAAGAATTTCAATCCAGCCAGTTCCTTTACAAACACTGCAGCCTTTGCCATTACATACTTTACAGGAAATATCCATCTCAACAGACGGCTCTGTAAATGGGAAAAAGCTTGGGCGCAGGCGGATTTCGCGATCTTCACCAAACATCTGCTTTGCAAAACGGTCAAGCACACCTTTCAAATCACTCATGCGCACATTTTTATCAACATAAAGTCCTTCAATTTGGGTAAACTGGTGTGAGTGTGTCGCATCATCCGTATCACGACGGTACACTTTTCCTGGGCAAATCATTTTCACAGGACGTTTGTCTTCAAGTGCATTCATCGTACGTGCCTGAACAGGTGAAGTGTGTGTACGCAATAAAAGCTCTTCTGTAATGTAAAAAGAATCCTGCATATCTCGTGCCGGGTGACCTTTTGGCAAGTTCAATGCTTCAAAATTGTAATAATCTGTCTCTACCTCAGGACCTTCTTTTATTTCAAAGCCTAACCCAATAAATAAATCCTCAATTTCTTCCACAATACTTGTTAATAAGTGTGGTCCACCTACCGCAACAGGACGGCCAGGTAATGTGACATCAATCTGTTCTTCTGCTAACTGTTTCTCCAATTGCTCTGCTTCAATTCCTGCTTTCTTCTCATCAATCGCATTGGCAATATTTCCTCTCACCGTATTGGCAAGTTCACCAATTACCGGACGTTCCTCTGCCGATAATTTACCCATTCCTCGTAAAACCTCTGTGATCGGGCCTTTTTTTCCTAAATAAGCAACTCTAACATCTTGCAGTTCCTGAAGTGTCGAAGCAGCTTCTACTTTTGCCAGTGCTTCTTGTTCTAATGCTTGTAATTGTTCTTTCATCAATGAGACCTCCTTTTGAATAATAAAAAAAGCCCCACCCCTAAAAAAGGGACGAGACTTGTATGTATCGCGGTACCACCCTTGTTGACACAGCTTCTGCTGTATCCACTCGGTTTTTGATAACGGAAAATTCCGGAACACCTTTACTTCTTAAGCGAAGGTCCAAGTGTCAGCTCCAGAGTGAAATTCAACAGGTGATCGTTAGAAACACTTTCAGTCAGGTGGTGTTTCTTCCCTTAAAACGATGATTCGCCTATTTACTAGCTCTTTCTCAGCCTTATATCAAGTTTTACTTCATATAGTATAATGAATCGAACGAAAGGTTGCAAGTCCTATTATGTAAATTATGCTCTTTTTCCTCCAACATGATACATCAAAATCGCTGCAGCAATGCTGACATTCAGTGATTCTGCCTGGCCATAGATCGGAATCAGTACATTCTGATCTGCTTTTGCCATCAACTCTTTCGCAACTCCTGAGCCTTCATTACCGACAATAATGGCCACTTTTTCTGGTACTGCTAATTCATGATAGCCAGTCGCCTGCTCTAATCCAGTCGACCAGACGGTTATACCTTCTGCTTTTAAATGCTCCATTTCTTCTGCTAAATCAACTTCCACGATATTCAAATGAAACAAAGATCCTTGCGTGGAACGGATGACTTTTTCATTATATAAATCGACAGTGCCTCTCCCTAACATTACCGTGTCAAATCCGGCAGCATCTGCTGTTCGAATCATCGTTCCGACATTCCCGGGATCCTGAACCCGGTCAATTAATAAGGCTCTCTTTTCAACATGACTTGTCATCATTTTTTTTTCGACAACTGCAACAATTCCTTGCGGTGTTTTTGTATCTGTTATGGCTGTCATCACATTATCAGACACTCCGAAATGTTCATATTGCGCTAATTCACCAATATCCACTTTGTCTTCCTCATAAATGACCTCTACAATTTCCCATTCACTATTATGCGCTTCTTCAATTAAATGAAATCCCTCAATTAAAAACTGACCTTTTTGATCGCGTTCCTTTTTCTGTTTTAACTTTCGCCATTCTTTTACTTTTTCATTTTTCACTGATGTAATCATTTGCTTCATCCTCGTTTGTTAATTAGTTTTATCATACATATATTTGCTTCTCAAGGTCAAACTATAATGAAAAAATCATGTCATTATGAGGTGAAAAAAATGAACTTAAACTTAAGAAAAGCAATTAAATCAAATATTCATGGAAATTCAGCAAACGATCTGGAAGCAACAATTGTTGATGCGATCCAGAGCGGTGAAGAAAAAATGCTGCCAGGCCTTGGCGTGTTATTTGAATTGTACTGGCAAAATGCCACAGAAGAAGATAAGCATGAAGTCCTGGATGCATTAGAAAAAGCGGTACAATAAGTCATAAAGGCATTGCATGTTTGGATGGATCATTGTATATTTAATAGTATAGAAAATAGTCTTAAAATCACTATTTTCAGACAATATTTCCTATATCGGAAATAGGAGGAACGCAATTTTGAATATACAATACATTCAACATGTGATGCAAATGCAGGCAATGTCTAACTTTTCCAATACACAGCCATCAAGCACAAGTGCTGGATTCGGCTCTATTTTCCAACAGTTAATGATGAATATGGCAGAATCAGGGGCAGGAAACTATTCTTCCAATCAGGCAATTCCTGCTTCTTACTTTTTACAGTCAACCATACCACATTCAGCCAATAATATAACATACACCCTACCAGCAGATACAGCAGTAGCGAAAGATGCCAGCATAACAGAAATTATCAAAGAAGCGGCCCAACGTTTTAATGTTGATGAGAAATTAATTGATGCCGTTATTCAAACTGAATCAGGCTACAATCAGCAAGCTGTCAGCCATGCAGGTGCACAAGGTTTAATGCAGTTAATGCCAGGAACAGCAGCTGGCCTGGGTGTAACCAATTCGTTTGATCCAAAGGAAAATGTTTTTGGCGGTACTAAGTATTTAGCTCAAATGCTGGACAAGTATAATGGCAATAAAACTTTAGCCTTGGCCGCATATAACGCAGGTCCCGGAAATGTGGACAAATATAATGGTATCCCGCCATTTCAGGAAACTCAAAACTATGTAAAAAAAGTATTGGGTAGCTATCTAGCATAAAAGCGACAGACGGAATCTGTCGCTTTTTTTGTTATTTATATTTACCTTTTAGTTTTAATTTATCAATGGCTTTCTGCAACGTTTCTGTTGCTTCATCCACTTCTGCTTGAGACATTTCATCCATCACCGGTTCAATCGATTCAAGATTACGAGCCAATTTCTTTCTTAAACCATAGGCATATCGATCATCTTTCACTTTTTCCTTCGCTTCCTGGACTACAGCTAATAAGCTGGACTTATCAACAGGTAATTGCATTGTTTCATAGTATGACTGAATTTCTTCATTGGATAACGTCATATTATTATAAACTATTACCTCATCAATCAATCCCTTGTATGGCTGATCCCAGTAATTTACCCCAAGACTGAAAACACTATCCGGTCGATTGAATTGATCCGGAAAATTGGAGATGTTCGCTTTTTGCTCACCATTGATATAAATCAATAATTCTCCCTGATTATTTGAGAAGGCAACATGACTCCATTCATTTAACGGAAGTGTTGTTTCCGAACTGCCTTCAAACCAGTTCGTCCCAGCCCACAGAAGAGCTTGGTCATTATTATTTAGACCACCTGGAACAAAGCTTACCCATTTTTCAGTGGTCTCTGCCCCGAAAAATGTTGTCGTAAAATCCGTTAAAGCTTCTGGTTTCATCCAGAATGATACAGTATAACGATCACTTGCTATTAACCCATCTGCTAACCGGATTCCTGACTGTCCGTCGAACTTAGCTGCATAACCTGATTTTCCTTGTTCATATGAGATATTTCCGTTTGTTACATCATTAAGTAAAGGTCCTGTTTCCACACCTGCCGACACACGATTTTCTGAATCTGTTAAGTCTTGTTCAAATTGGTAATGTGCCGCCAGACCTTGTAATGATTGAGGTATCACCGTAAGGTCAAACGTTTTTGTACTAGACGCGGTTCCCTTTGTAACAGTTCCTGTTAATGTGACTGTTACTGCTTCTTCTCCATATGCAGGACGGTTAACAATCCCTTCCTCTGTTACAATAGACGGATTAGAAGATTCCCATTGTATGACTGTCTCTTGTGCACCTTCTGTTGGTAATGTTAAGTTACCAGCCACATTTGACGTATCACCAAGTGTTAAATTTCCACTGACAATATCTGCAACTTCTTGATCGGTATAATCCAATTCAGGAGACTGACTTCCCCATACAGATAGACCATTTTCTCCAACTGCTGTAAAAGTAGTGGTTTTTGATTGTGTAGTTGGATCCCATTGTTTTAATGCAACACCTTCATATACTGTCTCATCAATCTGCAATGTGATTAAATTATCTTCTGTCAGCTGCCATGTTCCTTCTGCATTTCCTGTTATTGTACCATCTTCTTGTAAAGTGATCGGAACGGAATGAGCTAATTCTGCTGAGATTTCCGAACGGAATGCTACAAATTTATAACTGCCGACAATATCAGCCTCAGTTACTTGTGTATCTTCCTGTCCAGTATATCGGTATGGTGCAGCAACAGGCCAGCCATTACCATTCATATAAACAGGGTGCACACGTACCTCATGCTCTTCTCCACGATTTGGAAAGCGTGTGTGAAAAATAAGGAACTGCTCTCCTGTTTCTTGATCATAATAAACGGAATTATGACCTGGTGAGACATATCCTGTTGGAGTCCCTTGTTCACCAAAATTCGTGTCAAATTGGTGATTGCCAATTAGTTTGGTACCTGTAGGCGCAATTGATTCATCATCAAAAAATGTCCCTTCTGCCCCTTTTGTATTAATCATCTCGTTACCTTGAATATCGACATACGGTCCATCAGGATTCTCAGAGCGAGCAACCCTCACGTTGTATCCGCCATCAGCTGCTAAACCGCCATATGATAAGTATAAATAGTAATATTCAGTCTCTTCATTGTAAACAATATACGGTGCTTCGATTCGACTATGGTTTCCACCTAACAGTTTTTTCCCATATCCTTGCCCTTCAATCGGAAAACCTGTCTCAGGATCTAATTCTAAAATAAAAATACCACCTGAATAGGAACCATAAACCATCCATAACTTGCCGTCCTGTCCGTAAAATACGCTAGGATCTACAACATTAGGATGGACTGTTGCATCATAGACCTCTGGATAATGTGCTTCGTCATATGGAGTTCCATCAACAGTCGCTGACTCTTCTAAAGTCATCCCTGATCGTAAAATGAGCCCTAAATCTTCATAAGGGCCTTCTGGATGATCGCTGACCGCTATCCCCATTGCAGAGCGTGGTGAACTTCCATGGCAAGCATTATAATACATGTAATATTTCCCGTCTTCCTTCAATTGGATGACATCTGGTGCCCATAATGTATCTGTCTGTGCCCAGGTTAATGCTTCTTCCAATTCTTTTGTAACATCTTCAAATAGCGAATTTGCAGGTGTTGCTCCATCTCCTTCTATCTGCTCCCATTGTAGTAAATCCTCTGTTTTTGCTGCAGCAAGATGTGAACCAAAAATATAGTAGGAATCTTCTGCTTTTATAACGGATGGATCATGAACAGAAACATTCGTAAACTGCGGTTTTTCCTCCTCAGGCAGATCGGTTGCGCTTACATTTGTGCACCCAGTTAGTACGATAACAAGTATGAACAACACAAATAATTTTTTCATGTTTTACCTCCTAAGTATATTTCTTATACGTATAATTATTAAACGTTTTCATTTCCCTGTGAAAGAAATAAAAGCATTTAGAATTCAAATTAGTAAATTAATATCTCTATCACTTAATTAACTATTTTGTAAACTAAGTAAAGTATTCATCAATTTGATATACGCATAAGTTAACTATACTTTACAACAGATTAGCTGGAATGACAAGTTACTCTATCACTATTTTTATTTGTTTTTCTATCTTATAGTTCTTCTATACTATTCTCTTCTAACCAATAAAAAAAGCTTGCAACAGCTTTTGCTATTACAAGCTTTCTTTTATTATTAATCAAATGTAATATTCGTTACTTTATCTTTATCTAGATCTTTAATAACTTCGACAATTAATCGAACTGCATTCTCAAAATCATCACGATGTAAAATAGCAGCATGTGTATGGATGTATCTTGTCGCAACTGTTATCGACAGTGCTGGAACTCCGTTTGCCGTAACATGGATCGAGCCAGAGTCTGTACCACCGCCAGCCATCGTTGCGTACTGATAAGGGATATTGTGAGTGTCAGCTGTTTTCACAACAAAGTCACGCAACCCTTTATGGGAAACCATGGAAGCATCATACAGAATAATTTGCGGGCCGTCCCCGATTTTGCTATCAGCTTCTTTAGCAGAGATTCCAGGTGTATCACCAGCAATTCCAACATCCACTGCAAATCCGATATCTGGCTGGATTGTATTTGTTGCTGTTTTGGCACCGCGAAGGCCTACTTCTTCCTGGACTGTTGCCACTCCATAAACGATATTTGGATGACTTTCTCCTTTTAATCGTTTTAATACTTCGATCGCGATGGCACAGCCAATCCGGTTATCCCACGCTTTTGCAAGCAACAGTTTTTCATTTTTCATTTGGGTAAATTCAAAATACGGGACAATTGAATCACCTGGAAGCACACCAAATTCTTCTGCTTCTTCTTTACTTGTTGCACCGATATCAATAAACATATCCTTTATATCAACAGGCTTTTTGCGTGCTTCCGGTGATAAGATGTGTGGTGGCTTTGATCCGATAATCCCTGTCACATCACCTTTTCTCGTCATAATGGTTACACGCTGTGCCAGCATTACCTGGCTCCACCAGCCGCCAACTGTCTGGAAATAGACAAAGCCTTTATCATCAATTCTTGTTACCATAAATCCTACTTCATCCAAGTGACCAGCAATCATAATCTTCGGTCCGTTTTCTTGTCCCACTTTCTCTGCGATCAGACTTCCTAAATTATCTGTATAAACACGATCTGCATATGGTGTGATCCATTTGGACATTACTTCGCGTGCTTCCTTTTCATTCCCTGGAATCCCTCTTGCATCAGTAAGTTCTTTCAGCATTGTTAACATTTCATCCATTTTATCATCCTCCTAAGCTTAATATCCTGAATTTTGTCTATCAAAATTGATTTTATTTTTTTCAATATATGCGTTCTTTATATCTTCTGTAGTAAAGCCTAAATTATCACCTAATTGTAAATATGTATAGAATAGTTTATCAAATGAAGCTTTTGTCCGTTCATTCTTCAGCACAGTAACAGCTTCATAAACATGGAGGAACATTGTTGTCGTGTCAGCTTCTGCCCTGGAAATATGATCTTGGTAATCTTCTATGCCTAACACAAGACCAATGGATAAAATAAAGTGTATGCCGTCAACGTATTCTTCCGCAATAACCTTCTTGGGACTTGCTGACTTCAGACTCCAATATTTGAAACATCTCGTTTCATTGGCAAGTTCTCCAATCTCGACAAGAAGGGCTAAAACTTTCTTTTCAAAGACCTCTTCATTTTTCAAATCATGCTGTTGTAAGATATAATGATCTAAGTCCTGCTGCATCTGGAATAATTTTTGCCAGTCCATTTCGCACCTCTTTTCTGCTGGTCTATTATTATTATAGCATGTTTTTTTATTTTTTTTGAAACCTTTGCCCTTGCTCATTCGTATAAAGAGATTAAAAGACACGCCCTACATACAAAAAAGGAGTGGACCGGAGATGATTGTCCTGTTATTTCGATTGCTTGTTCTTATTGCAATCATAGTATTAATTTATACAGCATATAAATATTTAATTAATCCTAAACGAAAATTGGAAGTGGCACAAGAAAAGAAAGAATTCTTTTTTCTTGATTACAATGATAACATCAAGAAGAATTTCTTTATTACCTATAATGGGTTCCTTTTCGAAGGGGAGAAATATTTAGGGACAACAGAAGAAGCTTTTGAGGTAACACATATTGTGATGCACACACATAATCCGGAACGGTTAAAAGGATTTGAGCGACAGGATCTCTATTTTTTAGAAAAAGAAATTCTTATCCGCTATCCTCATGCTGAAATTGATTGGAAGCATCCGATTAATCGCCTACATCTTTAATTTCCTAAGAAGTAGGCGAAAAAAATGTCTGCCATTTAATGATCGTCTGACGGCGGCGGCAAATATATGTAAGAATGAGAATGATGGCACATAATGGAGCCATATAAATGATGGAGAGACTTTGCAATGTCTGGCCAAAGGCCGTGTAGATTACAGCTAATGGGATAACAGTAACGACTGTTGTCCTTAAATATGCAAAAAAGCTATCCGTCATTTCAAATATACAGAATGATAAAAGATGAAAGTGCATAAATGGTAACATTCTTAAAAGGCTGATTTGCCATATCGTTAATTTTGTTGATTTCCCAAAAAACTTCTGCTCGATTCTTTGACATCTTCGATAGAGGACTGGAAACTTACGCATAATAAAATAAAAAACAGCACTTGATAAGACAAGCCCAATTACAGAATAAATCGTACCTGCAATTGTACCGAACAGTATCCCGCCCGTAACACATAACAATAGTACTGGCAGGAAGAAAACCGGACGCAGCAAATGAAGCAAAATAAAAGCAAATGGAGCAAGATAGAAGTATTCTTCAATAACCTTGATGTCTGTCAGCCAATCTAGATGCATAATCAGATCACTCCCCCTGCTTATAGCTTATGACAAGGGTAATGCTGTTATGACACGAAGAATTTCAACCAAATCAGAAGACCTGTATCTATAACAGCTAATACAGGCAAGAAGAACCGGAAACTTCTATGTTTCGTTTTATGTCGAAAAAAATTCATACCAAATGTTGCCCCGATTGCACCGCCAATAATTGCAATAAGCCATATCCTGCTTTCTGGTATACGCCATTTATGCTTCCTCGCTTTTCTCTTATCAATTCCCATTACCATGAATGCAATTACATTGATTACAATAAAATATATAATTAGCAGCATGACCCTCTCCTATCTTAGTGTTTGATATATCTTTTCTAATTCTTGTTCGTTATTGCGATTAAACAAGATAAAACTATCTTCTGTTTCGATTAGAACATAAGCAGAAGACTTCCCAGTTAGGAATAATAACCCAATTCCTAATCCTTCCACTTTAAATTTACCTTTATAGACAGGACCAATGGCAAATCCATTTGTTTTGTACTCAATATCTGGTAAGCTGTCTAATTTCGTTACACTATTAATTTCATCAACTGGCCATTCATCTCCATAAAGACCTGAAATAGTGAAAGATTGGTCTTCTACTGTTATTTCGTTTTCTCTTAATCCTATTATGGTCAATCCAATGCAAAGAAGGATAATCACTGTAAAAACGATGCCTGCAGTCCAATAACCTTTCTTTCGTTTGGCTGGCACTTCGTATTTCTGAATCCAGAGCAATCCACCAAAAAGAAAGAGGATGAAAATGGCCAATCCTGATTCCAGACCAAATGAAATGGGGATGAACATAAGAATAATGGAAATGAACAGCAGAAAAAAACTGATAACTAATACTCTTCCCAGAGACTGGGTGTAACCATTTTCTATCAGATATTGTTTTTCTTCTTCCGGTCTATTGGCAAATCCGCTAATAAGATCATAATTTTTCTTTTTAACAATAAGGAATGTTAAACCACCGTAAATAGTTAACACCCATCCCATTAGGATCGATATACCTATCATGCCTGTATCCATTATCTCACCAACTTTTCTTCTATTTTATTTCGGGAAGTCGCCTAGTCTCTGGGCGCTGTATCCGGACGTGGACGTTTCTGTCAGCGAACATCATATAGCCAAAATCTTATACTATCTTACCTCATAAGAAAAGGATTGTTCCATCTATAGTGATGAAACAATCCTTTCAACTGTCTAAATTGGTATTTATTTTAATGCTGCTTTTGCTTGCTCTGCTAAGCTCGCAAATGCTTTGTCATCATTTATTGCTAAGTCAGCTAGCATTTTACGGTTTACTTCGATACCAGCTAATTTTAAACCATGCATGAAACGGCTGTATGAAAGATCGTTTAAACGAGCTGCCGCATTGATACGTGCGATCCATAATTTACGGAAATCACGTTTTTTCTGACGACGGTCACGGTAAGCATACTGACCTGACTTCATAACTTGTTGTTTTGCTGTTTTAAATAGCGAGTGTTTCGCTCCATAATAACCTTTAGCTAGCTTTAATATACGTTTACGACGTTTACGCGTAACTGTTCCACCTTTAACACGTGGCATAATAATTCCCTCCTATATATATCGACGATTCTAAGATTGTAGTTTTTACGTTTATCCCGCTCAGAGCGGCGGCTTTCGCTCAATGTGATTAAAAACTATGGCTTTTTCCTTCGGTCTAAGTCATACGT
>NZ_ML762426.1:114444-124456 GCF_009498735.1 Gracilibacillus oryzae | reverse complement strand
TTCTAATCGGCCACTTTCGCTTTTCTTGTCTAGCTCGGAGTGGCCAGAAACTAGGCAGCTTCAGGATAGCGCCCTACAATAAGTCATCATCAGTTCCTTCGTCACTGTGATTCCTTTATCTCAGTTGCTTCCTTCCACCCGCTACGTTTCTAATCGGCCACTTTCGCTTTTCTTGTCTAGCTCGGAGTGGCCAGAAACTAGGCAGCTTCAGGATAGCGCCCTACGATAAGTCATCATCAGTTCCTTCGTCACTGTGATTCTTTTATCTCAGTTGCTTCCTTCCACCCGCTACGTTTCTAATCGGCCACTTTCGCTTTTCTTACTTCTTACTTATTTAGGCAACATTTGTTTGATTCGTTTGTAATCTCCAGCAGATACGATTGCTGCTTTACGTAATTTACGTTTTTGCTTTTGAGACTTGTTAGCAAACAAGTGACTTGTATAAGCATGGGAACGTTTTACCTTCCCAGAACCTGTCTTTTTGAATCGTTTTGCAGTACCGCTGTGTGTTTTCATCTTTGGCATAATAGTTCCTCCTTGTAAAACTAAATTGTTAGCTATTTCTTTTCTGTAATAGGTGCAAGCATTAAGAACATGCTGCGTCCTTCCATTTTCGGTTTTTGCTCTACAGTGGAAAGATCTTTACATTCATCAGCCATACGTTCTAATACTTTCTGACCTAATTCTTTATGGGTAATCGCACGTCCGCGGAAGCGAATAGAGACCTTAACTTTGTCTCCCTTTTCCAAGAATTTACGTGCATTGCGAAGTTTTGTATTAAAGTCATGTTCTTCAATCCCAGGACTTAATCTTACTTCTTTCACGTTAATTACTTTTTGTTTCTTACGAGCTTCCTTGTCTTTCTTCTGCTGCTCAAAACGGAATTTACCATAATCCATGATACGGCATACTGGCGGTTTCGCATTTGGTGCCACCAATACAAGATCAAGGTTTCTTGTTTGAGCAATTTCTAATGCATCCTGACGAGATTTAACTCCTAATTGATCCCCATTTGAATCAATGAGACGAACCTCGAATACTCTCATTGACATTCATATCTTTGCTAATAATCAGCCACCTCCGAATTTTAATAAAAGCGTAATGAAACATGATCATTAATATGAGACAAGCGTATCATTATAATAGATATCAAGTTTGCTGATATCGTTTTTGCTCCATAAAAAAAGTGTCGGTACACATACTGCACCCACACATCCTTGATTTCATTACAAATAACATCGGATAAATACCTGTTAACGACAAGACTTGTGTCAATCAGGTGAGAAGCGGGTGCTTCTACTTGTCTTTTGAGATCATATTTAATTCACTCTTGCTATCTTAACATGCTATACTTATATTGTCAACCAGTGACTTGAGAATACTGGAACTTCTTCCTGCAATAATCTGGGATTACTTCTATTAAAGGATAGTGACAGAAAAACTATAACAAATTTCAGCAAAACTGTCACTGTTTTTTTGTATGAAAGATTTGCAATTCATAATTATCCCCATGTTTACCGTGCAGGATGAAAATCTTTAATCGGCTCCAGAATCGATTCAATTTCACTTAACATATCATCTGTCAACTCAATATCAACCGCTTTTACGTTCTCTTCTATTTGACTTGGACGACTTGCACCGATGATAGCTGAACTGACATTCGACTGTCTTAATATCCATGCCAGAGCCAGCTGTGACAGCTTCATCCCATTATCTTCAGCAAAATCGTTTAATGCAGCAACAGCAGTTAAGACACGTTCATCAAAGTAGCTGTTTATCACCATATTCGTGCTGTCATTAGCAGCCCTGCTGTTTGCCGGAATTTCAGCATTTGGTTTGTACTTCCCTGTTAACACACCCTGGGCAAGCGGAGAAAACACAATCTGTCCGATCCCATTCTCATCAGATACCTTGATTACTTCTTCTTCAATATAACGCTCAATCATATTATAAATCGGCTGATTGGAAATAAGCGGGTGAAGGCGCCATTCTTTCGCAAACCCTGTTGCCCGTTGAATTTGGGCAGCTGACCATTCACTCACACCTGCATATAATATCTTCCCTTGTCGCACCAAGTCATCTAATGCCAACAAGGTTTCTTCAACGGGAACATTTTCATCAAAACGATGACATTGATAGAGATCAATATAATCCATTCCCAATCTTTTTAAACTTGCATCACACTGTTCGATGATATGTTTCCTTGAAAGTCCCCGGTCGTTTGGACCAGCTCCCATTGGAAAATATACTTTTGTTGCTACTACAAGGCTGCTTCTATCGTATGATTGCAGTGCCTGCCCAAGAACCTCTTCTGCCTGCCCGCCTTCGTAAGCGTTTGCTGTATCAAAAAAATTAATACCAAGTTCATACGCTTTATGTATACACGATTCTGCTGTCTTGTCCTCTACTGCTTTTCCGTATGTTAACCAGCTACCAAGTGCAATTTCACTTACTTTCAAACCACTGTTGCCTAGATTTCGATATTTCATTTCTTTCCCCTCCTTATTATAATCATAAACGCTTTCAAATAGTTTTTCACCTATTCTGACCGAAAAAAGAAAAAAGACTCCTCACCATTTCTGGCTAGAGTCTTTTCCTTATTGTTGTGTCTCCATTTCACTATTACTACTATCTTCCTCTAATGGATTAATTCCTCTTTCAAGGAAATCTTCCAGCGCCTGTCTGTTCATTGCTTCATCTATCTCTAATACTTCTCCTGCATGACTATGGTCTACAGGCCAATATGAATTCGGCAATTCAACAGGTATTCGTAATGTTTCTATTTCCCCCGGTGTATTAGATAAAAATGATACAGCATATCTGCCAATATCTGTTTCTGACATATTTGTATTAACATATGGAATTAAGGTACCGACAACTTTAGGTATTTTAATGATACTGGAAAATGACAGCAGTTCTTCTTTTAATACACTCATTACTTGCTGTTGACGTCTGACTCGTCCAAAATCACTTTCTCCATCATGTCTGAATCGTGCATAACCTAGCAGTTCTTCTCCGCTCAGGGTTTGCATCCCCGGCTCAAGATCAATGTGCAAACCGCCAGCATTATCTGTATAGTTCATCTGTTTTTCTACATCAATTTCCACTCCATCAGGCGCAATTGTATCAATGATATGTCCAAATCCTTCAAAATCGACAATTGCATAATGATGGATATCTATATCAAAGTTATTTTTAATCGTTTGACGTAAAAGCTCAGGCCCACCATTAGCATAAGCGACATTAATTTTATTATAACCATATCCTGGAATATTCACATACGTATCTCTCATGATCGAAACTAATTTCGCACGATCATTATCGACATCATATTGACCGATCATTATCGTATCTGTTCTGGATATGCCATACTCATCTGAATCTTCCCCAAGAAGCAGCATATTCAATTTCCCATCAACTGGCTCTGACGCTTCAAAATCTTTCGCATATTCTTCCATCTCTTCATTGCGTTCAGGATCATTAATTCTATCTTCTGCTGCTTTCTTTCCTTCCCAATATTGAAAAACCGAGAATGCAACAGCACTTATAAGAAGCAGAAGTATTACGAACAGAATCAGCTTTCGTTTTTTCTTTTTCTTCCGCTTTCTTTTTACTATCACTCTTTTGCCTTCAACCATGATTTTCCCTCTCTCTTCAAAATAACACTCAATCTAAAACTTACACAACTTTTCGTCAAATGTAAACAAAAATTGATGAAAATATTCTAACAATTACGTTACATTATATAGATTATCATGAATTGTAACTGCCTATCCATTCGACAAATAGGGGGTTAATGGAAATTCGCTATTTTTCATAAAATAAAGGGACACATTTATCAGTGGAGTTAACATACTTTATTAATACCCTAATGCCAGACCATCACTTCTAGGGTCACTTCCGGCAAACTTAATATTCGCATCATTAATCTTAATCGCACCGGCATGGCCCATCAGATCGCTGTAATCACTGACTACTTCAACTTTATGTCCTTTATTGACTAACGCTTCTAATACAGCAGGTGAAATTCGCTTCTCTACTTTTAAAGAATTGGACACTGCTCCCCATGTTCTTCCATATAACCAACGTGGAGCATCCAATGCTTGTTGAACATAATAGCCATAATCAACTAATTTAGTCACAATAGCCGCTTGTGTTTGCGGCTGTCCTTCTCCACCCATTGTACCATAAATCAAATATGGTCGATTTTGCTTAAATAGCATCGCAGGATTAAGTGTATGAAATGGCCTTTTTCTCGGTTCTAACCGATTCAGTTCATCCTCTTGTAGTGAAAAAAAGCTTCCCCGATTTTGTAATAAGACGCCTGTCCCTTCAGGTACTACTGCAGAGCCATATTCATGATAAATACTTTGAATCATAGATACTGCATTTCCCCATTGATCTACAACCCCGAGCCATACTGTATCACCTTTTGGATCTAATAATGGCTGGTACTTTCTTGAAATACTATCATCGATTTGGTCTGCCATTTTCTTGCCATAACTATCTGATAATAATTGATCTAGCGGAACTTCTATTTGTCCCGGATCAGTAACCCATTTATCCCGAAGCTCAAAAGCTAATTTAGTCGCTTCAATAATCAGGTGATAATATTCCGGGTCATGCTCACTTATTGTCGATAAATCGTATTGATTCAGTATATTTAAAATTGATAAGGAAGCTATGCCTTGAGTGTTTGGTGGTAAATTGCAGGCAACATAGTCACGATACTGTGTACAGATCGGATCAATCCAGTCAGCAGTGTGATAGTGAAAATCCTGTTTTGTCAACACACCTTTAATTCTGCAGGATCTCTCAATTTGCTCTGCAATAGTTCCAGAGTAAAAGGATCTTCCTTTATCCTCAGCTACCCTGCGTAATGTCCTTGCCAGATCTTTTTGATAAAATAAATCTCCCACCTTTAATCCATTCCTAATCGGTTGAATAAAAATAGCATCAAAATCATTCCTGTCATCAATCATCTTATTGACAAGAAAGGATTCTGCCATTTTAATCTGGCTTTTGGTGACAGGGAAACCATTTGCCGCATAGTCAATTGCGTCTTCCAGCAAGTTAGCCCATTCGATTTTTTGATTGGTATGTGTGTCGGCATAATGATAAGCTTCAACCCATCCAGACAAGGCCCCAGGAACCGTATTAGCCGCTAAATGGCCTCGCATTGGTATACTGTCATAGCCAAGTTGCCGATAATACATAATGGATGCTTTCTCACCAGAACGGCCGCTTGCATTTATCCCTTTTAACTTTTGATCATTTGAGTTGTATACTAACCAGAAATTATCGCCCCCAATTCCATTCATATGCGGGTAGACAACACTTAATGTTGCAGCCATAGCAATCGCTGCATGAATCGCATTCCCTCCATTTTGGAGAATTTTCAATCCGGTTTGTGAGGCTAGATAGTTTGGTGATGTAACAGCAGCGTTTCGTGCGATTATCGATGGTCGTATCATTTGAATTCCTCCTTATCCTTATACTTAAATCAACAATCACTTTCTTTTGTTAATAAAAATAAATAAATATATTAACAATAGTAAATATATATGATAATATTATATCACAAGTTCACTTATATTCTTCAGAAAGGGACTGAGATTATATGAAACATCTTCAAATTTTTTGGGCGTTTTTCAAAGTAGGTATTTTCGGTTATGGTGGAGGCCCTTCTTCTATTCCACTTGTACATAAAGAAGTGGTCGATCATTACAAATGGTTAGATGATGATGAATTCTCCGATATACTGGCAATTGGTAATACCCTGCCAGGCCCGATCGCAACCAAAATGGCTGGTTATATCGGTTACAGAATGGCAGGATGGCTTGGTGCCATAAATGCAGTGCTGGCAACAATCGTTCCAAGTATCATTGCCATGATTGCGCTGCTTATCTCATTAAATTCCTTTAGTGATTTACCTTGGATTAACGGGATGACCAATGCCATTGTGCCAGTAGTCGGTGTTATGCTGGCAATATTAACGTGGGACTTCTTAGTAAAGTCAAAGAAAGACTTAGGCTGGATACCTTGCCTATTACTCACAGCTGGCAGTCTGATTTTATTGCAGTTTTTAAACATACATCCTGCGATCATTATTCTCGTCTTACTCATTGTTGCTTTTACCATGAAGCCTAAGGAAAAAAGAGAGGAGTAAGCTATTATGATATATTGGGAAATTTTTATAGCATTTTTCATACCAGGGATTATTGGTTATGGTGGCGGCCCGGCAAGTATACCTCTTGTGCAGAATGAAGTGGTGGATCGATTTGGCTGGCTGACCATTCCGGAATTTGGCGAAGTGCTGGCAATTGGAAATGCATTGCCCGGACCAATTGCTACAAAAATGGCTGGATATATTGGTTACGACCAGGCAGGGGTGCTTGGTGCAATTGTCGGCATCTTTGCAACAGTGGCACCTTCTCTTATCTTAATGATAATTTTATTAAGCATTTTATATAAATTTAAAAACTCACCAAAAGTAAAGAGAATGACAATGTTTATCAGACCAACAATCGGTGTGCTGTTAGGACTCTTAACTTTCCAATTTTTCTTCCAGTCTTATGAAAATGAAGGGGTATGGCAAACCTTATTGTTAATTGGACTCAGCTGGCTCTTGTTAGTAAAGTTCAAGGTCCACCCTGCTTTTGTTATTATGGCCGCTTTAGGTTATGGAGCTTTGTTTTTAGGGTAAGTAAAAAGCGTCCCTTTCCATTCGGACGCTTTTTATTATAGTTTTAAACCTTTGCGGCTTTTAAATCTGCGCAGCAAGATATGACTCTCTACCCTTGTGATACCTTCCAGGCTGTACAGTTCCTCATTGATGAAAGACTCTAAGTTTGTAAAATCCTCTACCAACACATGCATATGCAGTGTGCTTGGGCCTGTCATCTGGTAACAGCTTGCAACACTAGGATGATCTGCCAAGCTCTGAGCAACTCGTACCAATGATGCAGGTTCACAATCCACCTCAAAAAAAGCAGATACTTTTTTCCCTACCTTTTCTGAATTAATAATTACACTAAACCCTTCGATGATCCCATTATCAATCAACTGATTCACACGCTCGCGAATAGCTACCCTTGAAAGACCTAATTCCTTGCCAATATCGACATAAGACATCCGGCCGTTTTTAGCTAATAAGTCAAGAATCTTTCTATCCTTTTCATCGATTTTCATCCATATCATCCTTTTTCTGCATTGTCTATCATTAGGATGCTATGTATGTTTCGAAAAGTCAAGGAAGTGCCGCTTCATTTTAACAATTGTTAACTTCCAATGCCATTATTCTTACGAAAATACCTGTTGCATGCATTATCCCTTTATCATACTAGCTGCCTCTATACACTTGATAACCCCATGGAGTTATTAATAGCGGCACATGGTAACTGCTATAAGGTATGTGAATGCCAAAACGAACAGGAACCTCTTCCAGAAAATATGGATCGTGCTGAACTTCTCCCTTAGCACGATAGTAATCTCCAATATGAAACATAAATTCATAAATCCCTGTTTTTACAGCCTCTGTTTCTAAAAAAGGTTGATCTATCCTTCCATCCTGGTTGGTGACCGCTGTTTTCAGCCACGT
Source organism: Gracilibacillus oryzae (assembly GCF_009498735.1). Classification (GTDB taxonomy): domain Bacteria; phylum Bacillota; class Bacilli; order Bacillales; family Amphibacillaceae; genus Gracilibacillus; species Gracilibacillus oryzae. Next base: position 116,856 of record NZ_ML762426.1, on the reverse strand, counting down.
TCTTTCACCCTCTTCTAACCTATACAAGTCAATCGAGATGTTTGCTCCCGGAACACCACTTGCCAAATCAAGCACATGTGTAGTTAAGCCTGCCATACGAACACATCCTTCAACAAATAAAGTGAGAATTAAATTTCTCGTCTAAACGAAACTTCGCAATTTTAAAGATTTCAGATAATGCGGTCTGAAATTCTTTCGTTTCTTCTTCCTCTACACGCAACAGCATCGCTTGCATTATATCTGTTTTCTTTTTTCCTTTTACAGCAAAAATAAATGGAAATTGGAATTTATCGATATAACGCTGATTTAACAAATGAAAATTGTCATACTCTTCTTTGGTTAAGTTTTTCAACCCTGCTGAAGTTTGCTCATTTACAGACTCTTGACTCATTTTCACCCGCTCCCCCAAGTTAGGGTGAGAACGGATCAACTCCAGCTTTTCCGCTTCTGTAGCATTGTGTACAATTTCACACATTCTTTGGTAGAGATCTTCCAGTGATGTATATGGCCGATATCGCAGTGCTTTTTGCGCTATCCAAGGCGATTGTTCAAAGATTGATCCTAACTGATCCACAAATTCTGTTTCATCCATTTTGTTTAAATCATTCACATACATTATACGCTCACCCCTGTTCATCTTTTTTCCATTTTATTTGGTAAAAAAGCGACTGTCATTAGTTAATCTGTACAATCGTCTCATCAGTTTCTATCATTTTACACAAAGCTGGTTTTATAGATTTAATACATTCTTTATTCTCAGCGCTAAACGAAACTGTAATGAGGTTTCAGGGTCATTGAGGCTGCGGCCAATTAATTCCTCACATTTCTCCAGCCTGTAAATCACAGTATTACGGTGAACAAACAGTCTTTTTGCCGTTTCCGAAATTTGATTATGGGTTTCCAGATAGACAAAAGCTGTCTGGAGCAATGTATTATTTTCTTGCTTTTCATCACTGACAAGTGGTCCCAGCACATTCTGGTAAAATTCGCTTAAATCTTCCTCAGAGATAATGCGTAAGATCTCCAGAATGTCCTTTGTTTTATAACTTTGAATAAACCCTTTCTTCTCTGCCAAAAGCCCTGACTCCAGTGCATCAATCGCCTCTTTATAGCTGTTTTTCACTTGGGAAAAATTCCGCGATAAATTCCCTACACCAAAAGAAATTATCCGGTCAAAACGTTCTTTCACTTTCGTCTGGATCAGTTGTAATAAGCTGTAAATATATTAATTGAATGCTTCTTCCCGATCCTTTTTTTCAAACAATAAAATACATAAATCTCCCCTTGTAAAATGATGTGTCGATAATGAAATGCTGACTAACTCATCTTCAATATATTCAAAGATTTTATCCATTTCATAATGACTCTGAGCATAAGAGGCTAACAGTTTTTCATTTTTTTCCAACTTTCCTGTTACACAAATATAGCTTTTATTATTGTCAAGCTGAAATTCCATCGCCCGATTAATTACTTCATCACTGGAAGTAAAATTACCTTCAGTGAAGTTGTAGAAAAATTCATTCTTTACACGCTTGGAATATTGATTTAATGCATTCTCCTTTACCAACTCAAAAGAGATAACATTTGTTGCCTGCTCAATGGTTAAAACCGTCGAATGATCTGTCGGTTCTATATCGCCCAACACAAGTAAGTAGCCAACTTTTTTATTATGGGTGTAGACAAGAAAAACAGAATAGGTTTGCTGATCATGAATCGTAGAAAAACTAAAACAAGCCGTATCAGGAAATAGTGAAACAATATCTTTCATATATAAGTTTTCCAATATTTGTACAGTTTGCCGATTTTGCACCGCTGAAGCAATCGGTTTGGAATATTGGTCTAATAAAATAACGGTTGATCCAATTAATTGGGATAAATCTTTTAATAATCTAGTTATTCCTTTGCCGCTCATAATATGGTCCGAAAATTGGCGATGAATATCAATCGCTGAGATTAGCTCACTTGTCCTCATGTTTAAAATATTACTTAAGGTTTGATTCACAATATCTCCAAGAGAGCTTTGAACTGGAATTTCAATAATCGGAAAAGCCAGCTCGTCAGCTAACCGGATGACATCTGGCGGAACTTCATCTAAAAACCGTTTCATCTTAATTCCCAGTCCAGCACAGCCCTGGGCATTCATTTCGGTGATTAATTCTTTTAATAACATTGGCTGGTCCTTCATATGGTAAGCGGTTGTAACCAAAAGTTCGTTAGGTTTCAAGAACTTTGCAATATCAGGTGCATCCATCATGTTGACATGAAGCACTTCCCGTTCCAGTCCGGTTTTCCCCGCTATCAAACTGCAATTAATTAATGAAGGAACTTGAATAACATCTGCTAATCTCACAACAATCAACCTCTCCCCCGTTTTTTTCAGCTTAGCATAACCATTCTGAAAGCTTTAGTCAT
>NZ_ML762426.1:110012-114424 GCF_009498735.1 Gracilibacillus oryzae | reverse complement strand
AATGATCCTTATCCTCACGATTGGTAAAATATGAATAAAAATGGAGGTGAAAGAGCTTTGACAATAACAACGAAAAATAGCCCCTTTTCTATTGAAGATACAGAACCGCTGCTTCCTTGGTTGTCCTCTTTCGGTCAATCAGAAGGAGGAGGGGTCAGCCGATTGCTTTATACACCTTCCTGGTTAGAAGCTCAACTTGCCTTAAAGCAGAAAATGGAACAATCTGGACTGCACACTTATTTTGATAGTGTTGGCAACCTCTTTGGACGATTAGAGGGTAAACAAGACACTGTCACGATATTGACCGGCTCACACATCGATTCTGTAATAAACGGAGGAAAATATGATGGAACCTATGGAATTATTGCCAGTTTTTTAGCTGCCCAGCTTGTTTATCAAAAATATGGGAAACCAAAGAAAAATATTGAAGTCGTATCATTATGCGAAGAAGAAGGAAGCCGCTTTCCACTCACCTTCTGGGGATCTGGCAACATTACAGGAAAATATTCGATCACTGACGCAAACAATATTCATGATGCCAACAGTGTTTCTTTAAGAACAGCGATGAACGAAGCAGACTTTAACCCAGAACACTATCAATCACCAGTAAGAAAAGATCTCGAAGCATTTATCGAACTACATGTAGAGCAGGGAATCATTTTGGACCGAACGAGAACTTCGCTCGGAATAGTTGACTCCATTGTTGGACAGCGCCGCTTTACAGTACAAATTTCTGGAGAAAGCAATCATGCCGGCACCACACCTATGTCCTATCGAAAAGATTCTTTATACTTCGCTTCAAAATATATTTATTTTCTTACCAACAAAGCGATGAAGCTGGACCAGGATTTAGTTATTACGGCAGGAAAAATGAATGTGATGCCAAACACTCCAAATGTCATTCCAGGCAACGCGGAATTCACATTGGACATTCGCCATCATGATGAGGCTGTTTTAGAAACATTCTGTAACGAAGCAAGGCACACGCTTGATCAAATGGCAAAAGAGTTAACTATGTGTGCCAAAATGTCCAAATGGCTGGATATTAAACCTGTTCCGATGAATACCCCTTTAACAGCATTAGCAACCAAAATAGCAAAAGAGCAGCAAATCTCTTATCGCAAGCTTATGAGCGGCGCTGGACATGATGCCCAAGTATTTGGTGAATACTGTCCTACTGCCTTATTATTTGTACCAAGTAAAGATGGCATCAGTCATTCTCCAAAGGAGTTTACCAATAAAGCAGATCTGGAGAATGGTGTTAGAATCCTCACCGAATTTCTTTATCAATTAGCCTATTAATAAAGGGAGATTAAATAGATGAAATATACTGATTTAAACACACCTAACCGAACGATTATGACACCAGGGCCTGTCGAAGTTGATCCTCGTGTGTTAAGAGCAATGAGTACCCCGATTCTTGGCCAGTTTGATCCCGCATTCACCAATATCATGAATGAAGTGATGGAAATGCTCCGGACCATCTTTCAAACTACCAATCAATGGGCTTTTCCGGTTGATGGTACGTCAAGATCCGGAATTGAAGCAATTCTATGCAGTGTCATCGAACCTGGAGATAAAGTATTGGTACCAATCTTTGGACGGTTTGGCTATTTGCTGACAGAAATCTGCGAAAGATACGGTGCTGACGTTCATACGATTGAATGTTCGTGGGGAGAAGTATTTGACCAGCAGGAGATCATAGCAGCCATCCGGGACATTCAGCCGAAAGTTCTCGCAGTTGTTCATGGAGAAACGTCGACAGGATGTATGCAGCCGATCGATAAATTAGGAACCATTTGCCGAGAAGAAGAGGTACTGTTTATTGTAGATGCAGTTGCTACGATTGGCGGCGTGGATATCAAAGTAGATGAATGGAAGATTGATGCATTAATTGCAGGTACACAAAAATGTCTCTCCATACCAGCAGGAATGGCTCCTGTCACCTATAATGAGCGTGTCGAGAAAGTGATAACGCAAAGAAAAAAAGTAGAAAAAGGGATTTCAACAGAAACAGATCGCCTCGAGGAGCTTGATCGGAGTCATTCATTTGTCAAAAGTAATTACTTGGATCTAAGTATGCTGCAGGATTACTGGAGCCCACGCCGATTGAACCACCATACAGAAGCAACATCAATGCTGTATGCATTGCGCGAAGGTTTGCGGATTATTTTAGAAGAAGGTTTAGAAAACCGGTTTCATCGGCATCAACTGCATGAGCAGGCGTTAATGGCAGGGATTGAAGCAATGGGATTGAAACGGTATGGAAATCCTGCTGCAAAACTGCCTACCGTTACATGCATTGAAGTCCCCACAGGTGTTAACCCAGAGACTGTCAGGGAAATGCTGCTTGACCAATTCGGCATCGAAATCGCCAAATCTTTCGGTCCGCTCGAAGGAAAGATCTGGCGGATCGGGACAATGGGCTATAGCTGCCGAAAAGAAAATGTATTGTTCACTTTAGCCGCATTAGAAGCTGTACTTATCCGACATGGAGCAAAAGTAGAAACAGGAAAAGCAATGCAGGCAGCATTAGATATTTATCATAATTCCCAGCTGATCGTACATGCCGAAGTTCTTTAATTGTTTAGAAAAACTCGCATTCGCTCGTCTTTTTGCGAATGTGTTAGTTTTCTTATACTTGGATCTTTAAAAATTCTACTACGACGAACAAAACTTCCTTGCAGAAACTTTATACTTGCCTAACGTATTAAAAAGGGGATGAGAAAAATGGATAAGCATGCAGCGGATTTGCTATTAATAAACGGGAACGCCGTACTGCCAGATGGAGTAAAACAAGTAAATATTGCGATCAAAGATGGAAAAATTCTCTCAATCAATGAGGAGCAAGATAGATCTGCCAAAGAAATAATAGATATCCAGGGAAATTATATTTTCCCTGGAGCAATCGATGTACATGTTCATTTTAATGAGCCAGGACAAGCGGATTGGGAAGGTTTCGAGACTGGTTCTTATATGTTAGCAGCAGGCGGATATACGACATTTTTTGATATGCCTTTAAACAGTGTCCCTTCTACAACAACCAGTGAAGCATATCTGTTAAAAGATAGACTAGCCAGACAAAAATCTTGTCTGGATTATTATTTATGGGGAGGGTTAGTACCAGGCAATATCGCTGATCTTTCTGAACTTGCCGATCTTGGTGCAATAGGGTTTAAAGCATTTTTATCAGACTCAGGAAATGAAGACTTCGAAGCAGTAGATGACTCCACATTACTCCAAGGTATGCAGGAAATTGCTAGATTAAATAAAATCCTCGCCCTCCATGCAGAAAGCAATACTATCACCAATTTTTTGAAAGAAAAAAAACTGGCAAATCAGCAATTTGATTTGGATGATTATTTAGCAAGCAGACCGATTATTGCAGAAACAGAAGCTGTCCAGCGGGCTATTTATTATGCAGAAATCACGGGATGTCCATTACATTTTGTTCATATTAGCAGCTGGGAAGCAATCAAAGTAATTAATGAAGCAAAAAATAGAGGATTGAATATTACTGTGGAGACCTGTCCTCATTATCTTTTATTCAACCATGAAGACATAAAAGTGAAAGGAAATCTTGCGAAATGTGCTCCCCCCATACGCAGAAAAAAGGAGAACGAAAAGTTGATAGAGCTTTTGATCGAGGATCAATTTGATATCATCGCTTCCGATCACTCTCCTGCTCCTTTTACCTTAAAAGATCCAAACACCCACAATATTTTCAGCGCATGGGGAGGGATCAGCGGGGGACAATTCTCTCTGCTCGCCATGATTGAGCTGGCAAAATTGTATTCTATTCCATTCGAGAAGATTGCGAAATGGACCGCGAAAAATCCCGCAAACCGTTTTTCCATCCAAAAGAAAGGCATCATTACAGAAGGGTATGATGCAGATCTATCGATAATCTCCATGAACGAAGAAACAATCGTGACTCCGGAGAACTACTTTGCACGGCATAAACAGAGCATTTATATGGATCATCATTTCCCTTGCCGGGTCAAGAAAACTTTTCTGCGAGGCAGAGTGGTATACGATTCACAGAACACACAGATACAGATACAAAAATAATTTCCCCCAATCACTTTACCAAAAGGAGCTTCGGATCGATCTATTCCAGGCCACTGAAAAACCTCTCCATATTTAAGGAGGTGGATAGCAAAGACTTACTTACGTTCTTAATAATGTGCGTGCGGATTGGCCGCTCTGGTGGAACACTTCCCTTCTAGCGAGGACGAGGACCAGTCTTGTCCTCTTCTTTTTTTAGTTCATTTTTAATGGACTCTTTTGTGCTGTTAGAAAGGGGTCTGAATACCATGACGCCAAAGAAATGCTGTGCTCATGGCATTCAAAAGGGCTCTGAATACCATGACAACAAAGATATGCTATGCTCAATGCATTCAGAAGGTCTC
>NZ_ML762426.1:103071-109957 GCF_009498735.1 Gracilibacillus oryzae | reverse complement strand
AATGCAATAAACCATGAATTCAATAAAAAAGGAAATGGCGAGACATCACCATTTCACTCATCTATTTATTCCCCTCAATGAATTATGCAGATTTTTCGGTTTTGTCCCGAGCTCTTCCCATTTTATTGAGGCAAAAACTCTGTTGTAAACATCTCGTTTGCACCAAACTTCTCATCAAGCAAATCCAGCTCGTAAAGCTGATCGATTAATGTGGACCAGCGTTCTTCGGTCATGTAACCAACACCATTTTCCGCTGCATCTCCACCGTAAATAAATTCCTCTTGTGTTTGCTGTTCAAATTGCAATGCCTCTAATGATATGTCTTCTGTTGCATTATGGACAATCTCTGTGATTTCATCTGGAGACTCTTTATAATAATCCCATCCTTCCACATATGCTGAAACCATCTGCTGTACCGTTTCTTTATTTTCTTCTAAGTATTCTTTTGTTACAAATAGAACAATATTATATGGATCGTAACCCGCATCAGAGATAAGTTTTGTCTCTGTTTCAATTCCTTCTTCACCTAAGAAATAAGGCTCAGACGTAACAAATGATTGGCTGATTGATTCAGGCTCACTCATGAAATTCGTATGCTGACCAGAATAACTTAACTCTTGTACTTCCTCTAAATTATACTGGTTATTCAAATATTGCCAGTAAACAATCCCAGGTTCAATATATGCTTTGCGGCCATTCATCTCCTCAAATTCCTCTATTCCATGACCTTCATGGAACATTAGGGCTTGCGGGCTCCCCTGCATAGTTGCAGCAACTGCGACAACTTCTATCCCTTCATTTCTCGCCATCACCAGCTGATCACCGTGAGCTAATCCAAATTCAGAACTACCGGAAGCGACCATTTGAATGGAGGATACTTGCGGTCCACCAGGCTCGATCGTAACATCTAAACCATTTTCTTCAAAAAATCCTTTTTCCTTTGCTGCATAAACCCCGCCATGTTGCGCTTTTGCAAACCAATTTAATACGATTTTAACCGATTCTGATGATCCTTCTCCTTCCGTTTCCTCTAAATCCGTTGTATCGCTTGCTCCTTCTGCGCTACATGCTGCCAATACTAATATTGCGAAAACACCAAGAATGAAGATTTGAATTTTAGAAAACATGCTTTTTTTACTCATCTGACGTATCCCCTTTTTTATTTTATTTGTCCGCCTTTATTGCTGAATCATGCCAAGAGTTCAACATATAATTGGAGAACATGCTTACTAACAAATAAAACGCAATTCCTAAAATGGCTGCAGCTATTCCACAAGCAAACAGATAAGAAGTTTTAACTTGCATTGCTGCAACAGTGATAGAGTAGCCAAGTCCGCCTTTACCGCCGCCGATACCAGCGATATATTCACCAACAATGGCACCAACAATTGACAATGTGCAGGAGATCTTTAAGCCTGTCATCATATAAGGCAGGGCAGAAGGTATGCGGAGTTTCCACATTTTTTGCCATTTTGTTGCATTATACAAAGTAAATAATTCATCTTTATTTTTATCTACAGAATTCAAACCCATTAATGTATTCGAAATGACTGGAAAGAAACCAATCAAGAAAGAAATGACAACAATCGAGTTATATCCAGCACCAAACCAGATAACAACAATTGGTGCAACTGCTACTACCGGTATGGTTTGCAGCACAATCGCATAGGGATAGATACTTCTTTCTAACACTTTTGAACTTGCAAGCAGGATAGATACACCAATACCAACCACTGCACTAACGAAAAATCCTAGAACAGATTCGACAACTGTAATTTGAACCGCCGGCCATAATAAACTCCAATCTTCTATCGCAGCAGCAACTACATCAGTCGGTTTTGGCAAAATATAATGTTCTAAACCTAGTAAGACAGGAACAGACTGCCATAATGCAAGAAACACAACAAATGCGATAATTGGGCCTAGATAAAATTGGCGGAATTTTTGCCATATTTTACTTTCCTGCTTTTTTGCTTTTGAATCTATTAATAACTTTTGCCTGCTGTTTATTTCCGATGTTGGTATAGACAATTTAGATCAACTCCCTTTTTATGGAACTACCTTCAAGTAATAAGGATGCATCTTCAACATATTGTGAAAAACTCGGATCTGTCCGAAGTTCTAGCTTTCGAGGAAATGGTAAATCTACTTCCATTTCAGATGATAATCTGCCAGGACGTGCGGACATTACGGCAATTCTAGTTGAAAGAAATACAGCTTCAAATACGTTGTGTGTGACAAACAATATAGTCATCTCTTCTTTTTGCCAAATATCCAGTAATTCCATCTGCAATGTTTGTCTGGTAATCTCATCTAATGCTGCAAATGGTTCATCCATTAACAATATTTTAGGTTTGGCCGCTAATGCGCGGGCAATAGACACCCTCATTTTCATCCCGCCTGATAATTGTCGCGGATAATAATCGAGGTAATCTTTTAAACCAACCATTTCAAGCACCCTGATCGCTTCTTTTTTTTGTTCTTTTTTGTTCCCGCCTCTTAATTCTAAAGGCAGAAGCACATTATCTAAAATTGTTCGCCATGGTAATAGATTTGCATCTTGGAAAACAAATGCAATATCATTCGTTTGTTTGATCACTTTTTTCGGAGACTTATCAAAAATTTTAACCGTACCGTTTGATGGTCGTTCAAGACCTGCAGCTAGACGTAAGGCGGTAGATTTCCCACACCCGGACGGACCAAGGAAACTAACAAACTCCCCTTTTTTAATACTGAGATCGAATTCCATTAATGCTACTGTTTCACTGTTAAACACTTTACTAACTCGTTGATAACTAACAACCTCCATTGAAGATGCCGCCATACGTTTCTCCTCCTTTTTCCTGTCACAAAACGTTATGTTAGTTAATGTGACATTTCAAGTTAACTTTAAACATATCCTATAAGATTGCAGGAGGTTTGTCATTAGACATGTCAACTAAAGAAGTATCATAGAATTGTGAGAAATAGCTAAATGTTCGCGAGTTTGTTTTTATTGTCACAACATTCTGTCTCGAGCACTCCTGACAGCGCGAAGAATCCCACCATAACCCGTGCAGCGGCAGAGATTGCCTGATAGTGCTGTTTTTATTTCATTATCATCAGGATGTGCATTTTCTTCTAGTAATGCTTTAGTTGCCAGCACCATTCCAGGTGTACAATAGCCGCATTGAAATCCACCTTCCTCCAGAAATGCCTGTTGAATCGGATGAAGCAATCCATCTTGCTCAATCCCTTCGATTGTAATAACCTGCGAACCTTCTGCTTGATAAGCCATAACCATACAAGCATTCACCAGCTTATTATCTAGCAATACCGAGCAGGCACCACAGCGGCCAATCCCGCAGGAAATTTTTGTTCCCGTTAAATGAAGGTGATTTCTTAGTATGTCAACTAATCGAGTAGTTGGATTTACTTCCTCTTCAATTGCTTGACAATTGATCGTTATCATGATTTTTTTCATAGCAATTGGCGGGTTTAAAAGCGTTTTTTTGCTGTCAGCCATTGGTGCTCCTCCTTTCTGCTTATCGCAGTTAACAGTTCTTCCGAGGAGACAGGCAGTTTTGTCGGCCAATAACCAATCGCATCATGGATCGCTTTTGCTATCGCCGGTGCAACAGCAACCGTTCCAATTTCACCTACTCCTCTTGGTCCATAAGGGTCACCCGCTTCTAGTTTTTCAATTGCCGTAACGTTCATAGAAGGGATATCCTGCATTCCAGGAATCAAGTAACTATCTAAGTTTTCTGTACGATAAAAGCCTTGGTCCATTACCGCTTCTTCCATAAGGGTATATCCGAGCGACATCACGCCGCCTCCTTCGATTTGTCCTGTGTAGCCCCTCAAGCTGACAACAGGCCCTGCAGCAATTACCTGATCCAAATTGATCACTCGCAATTTCCCTGTTAATAAGTCAATTTCCACTTGGGCGAAAACAGAAGAGAAAGTATATAGAAAATGGCCACCATCGACCTCATCCGGTGTTGTAGGAAAATCAAAACTTGTTGTAACATGGATCGGCGGCAAATTTTGCATCTGTCTTGCAAGCTGTGCATAGCTTACCAACATTCCGTCTGATTTGTCTTTGCTATAGATTCCACCAATCCCTAATACCATTTGTTCGAAAGGTATTTTCAAGACTTTTCCAGCCGATTGTAACAATTGTTGCTTAAATGGCCGCTTCATTTTGTTAACTGCATGCCACACCATACTCGTTCCTCTTGATGCAGTGGTAGATCCAGATGAGGGCACTTTTGCTGTATCGCCGATTAATACATTGATATCTTTCACATCACACCCAAGTTCTTCAGTCAAAATCGTCTCAATAACATGGAGAATTCCTTGACCCGCTTCCTCAAAACCAAAGGCGATCTCAATTTTCCCTGTTTCCGTGAAAGTAAGACTTCCACCAGCAGGATCAAGCCTTCCATAACCTAACCCACCACCATGCATGGAAATCGCTATTCCTATCCCACTCACCTTCTGTGCATTTTTAGTTTTATTACTATCAATTTCCAGCTGCTTATTGAAGGAATGTGCATTAATTTTTTCTAAAACATCTGACGCCCCACTTGTTGGTGCAATTCGATGCCCCATTGGTCCCAGACTACTCGTCTTTCTAAGATTCTTCCTCCTTAATTCGATCGGATCAATCGCCAGTTTTTCTGCCAGTCTATCAATCTGTCCTTCAAGCGCAAATGTTACTTGATTACCTCCAAAACCTCTAAATTCCCCCGATACACCATTATTGGTAAAAATAGATACACCATCTACCGCAACATGCTCCATCTGATATGGGCCGACAGCATGTTCCACAGCAAAATCCAGAATCGCTGGCCCCAGAGTGGCATAAGCGCCAGTGTCTGCAATAATATTTACTTGATGTGCAATAATTGAACCTTCATCGTAATTTTCATTGGATGACGCTTAATCCCGGAAATGACTGATTCTTTCCTTGTTTGATGGATTTTAACCGGCACTCCTGTTTTTAAAGCCAGCAGTGTAGCATATGGCTGGATATTAAGCTCATCCTTCCCGCCAAATGACCCGCCCATCGGACTTGATACGATCCGTATTTTATCTTCAGGCATATTTAGTATCCGGGACAATTGAAACCGATCTTTATAGCCGTGCTGTGTACCGATATAAACGGTAAGGCTGCCATCATTTTCAGGAACAACCACTCCACCTTCTGTTTCCATATATGTGTGCATTTGTCGCGGGAGATGATAGGTCTCTTCCACAATAAATGTGCATTTTTCAAAACCCTTTCCCACGTCTCCATGCTTATACCCTGTTTGATGTAAGACATTTCCTTCCTCATGTAATCTCAGTGCCCCATCTTCCAGTGATTTTTCCGGAGCATCCAATACAGGTAATGGTTTGTACTCCACATCAATTAATTTAATTGCCTCTTCAGCTATTTCAAACGAAGTAGCTGCAACGGCCGCAACGGCATCTCCTACGTATCTCACTCTATCTTCACACAATACCGGCTGATCTGGTGTAACAATTCCAAAGCGATTAAGCCCAGGAACATCTTTATGAGTGATGACAGCTTTAACACCAGGTAGTTTTTCCGCCCTTACCGTTGAAATCGAATGAATTTCAGCATGAGGATATTCACTTCTTAAAACCTTGGCATAAAGCATATTCGGAAATGTTAAATCGGTTAAATATTTTAATGAACCTGTCACTTTTCCTCTTCCGTCAGGTCTAATTCTTTCTTTACTTTTACTCATTCTCCCCCTCCATTCCTAAATAAGTTTTTCCATTTCGGACACTAACAGATTTGCAGCAACCTTTTTCTTATATGATGTGGATGCAAACGGATCTGATGCTGGCTGAAATTCCGCTAATACTAATTCATACAACACTTCTAATCTAATATCTTCCATCCTTTTACCTTGCAGATATTCTTCACATTCTATTAAACGGTTAGGCAGACTTGCACCACCACCTAAAGCAAGCCGGATATGCTCTAATTCCAGGTCTTCATTCCAATAACCAAAACCAGCGGCTGTTACAAGAGATGGAATAAATGCCTCTCTACGGCCAACTTTGTGATACCAATTGAATGCTTTTGTAGCTTGAGATGACTCCGGTAGAATCACCATTGTAATTAATGCATTCTTACTAGCATCTTTTTTTAAAAAAGACGACAACTCGCCCGTTTGTTGTCCATTCGCATTGACCCAGGTTACTTTGGCATCCAGCACTAGTAACGCTGGGATTAGATCACCGATACCATAAGCAATATTACCGCCAATCGTTGCTCTGTTTCGTATCGCAGGCGATGCAACTTGCAGTGCCGATTCTGATAATAAGCACCAGTTATCTTTTATCAGCTGATTGGAATGGCAGTCAGCCAATGAGACTAGTGATCCTATTTCCAATTGGACTTGATCACCTTCCTCAACCATTTGCAAGCTGGCTAATTCTGGCAGATGGTCAAGTCGTATTATATGCTCAGGCTGGATAACCCCTTGCTCTTTTTTCAGCTGGATCAGTGTCCCTCCCGCGATATACATTGCTTCATCTGCCAATTGGAGTTTTTTCCTTATTGCCTCTTCTAGATTATCCGGTTCCCATAAGATCATTGCCTCTTTCTGATTTAACACATAAGTTTCTGTGCCCATAAATAATCATCCTTTGTATCAATATCATAAAAACTAAGCCAATCATCGAATCGTTTTACATATCCTTTATTTTTGAATTGTTTTATAAGCGATCGAGCTCCTTTATCTCCTGTTACTTTTAACAATTCCGGAAACAGAATTGATGAAAAAATAATTGGCGGCAGGATTGTTTCTTGATATGCCGCAGCAACAAAACAAATTTCTTCCTTTTTATAAACAGATGCTTGATATTCAGTGATAAGATCATT